>NZ_WBOM01000001.1 GCF_008973755.1 Nitrincola alkalilacustris
CATAGAGACGTGGCACCACCTGATCCCATACCGAACTCAGAAGTGAAACGCGTCATCGCCGATGGTAGTGTGGGGTCTCCCCATGCGAGAGTAGGTCATCGCCAGGCACTTAATACCGCAGCCCCCGGTCTCTTCGAGATCGGGGGTTTTTGCGTTTAGCGGCCTTGTAATGATATGCAGGTTTAACAGCCTGGCGCCTGAAAGCTTCTTAATATGAGAGGCTCATGAACAGTCAACAGTACACTGCAGGTACAAGCACCATGCAATTAGTTGATCCACCACGTAAACCCTTTGTTGCCCGTGGTTCCAAAACCCGACGCTGTGAGCGTTGTCGGCTGCGTGTGGATCTGTGCATCTGTGCCGAATGTCACACTGTCACTGCAGGATCTGCTTTCTGGTTACTGACACACCACAATGAGTTTTATAAACCCAGTAACACGGGGCGCCTGATACTGAACACTATTGCAGGTTCAACATCATCGGAATGGGCACGTCAGGAGCCGGGTGACGCTTTTCAGGGACTCCTGGATGATCCGGCTCTGGCACCCTGCATAGTGTTTCCTTTCGGTGAAGACTATCAGCATCGTATGATCAGTGATCCTGTACCCAGCGATGGGCGAAAACCTGTATTCATCATACTGGATGGCACCTGGCGTCAGGCCAGGCGAATGTTCAGGCATAGCCGATATCTCGATCACTTGCCGGTGATAGAGCCTGAGGCGCGCTTGCACAGTGGCTACAGGCTCAGGCAGGCCATTGAGCCGGGTCAGTTATGTACAGCTGAGGTCGCCATAGCGTTACTGCAGCAGACAGGAGATCAGCTTGCTGCCGAGCATCTGGCATCGGTATTCAGACTATTCAACATTCGGGGGCATATCTCACGACGCAGCAAAATGCCAGAAGATATCTTGCCATAGATGGCTGGATCGGGCGGGGAAAGAGGTTGTACAGCAACCTGGTGGACTCAGGCGCTGTACAACTGCAGAGGCATGACTGAGCTGGTCAGTGTGGTGCTTCTGTAGGCTGAGGAGCTTCTGCCTGTTGACGCTGCTTCTGTTGGGCATAAAGCGCATCGAAGTTGACAGGGGCCAGCATCAGAGGAGGGAAGCTTGCGCGGGTAATGAAATTATCCACAGCTTCTCGTGCATAGGGGAACAGAATGTTCGGGCAGAACGCACCGAGTGTGTGTTCCAGATCATCCTGGCTCAGGCCGCTGATCATGAAGATACCAGCCTGGTGAATTTCAACCAGCAGAGATGGGGTATCTTCATTATTGACGGTAGCGGTGACGGTCAGGACCACTTCGTAGTGTGTTTCGTCCAGTGCCAAGGTCTTGGTGTTCAGGTCCAGCTTGACTTCTGGTTTCCAGGCCTTGGTGAAGACCTGTGGGCCTGCCGGTGTTTCCAGAGATGCATCTTTCAGGTAAACGCGCTGCATGGCGAACTGTGGTTTGATTTCATTCTCGGACATTAGTTATTCCTTTGCTTGATTGTCAGTCGTGCTCGGCGAGCAGCGGGTCGAGCTTGCCTTGATATTCAAGTGCAAACAGGTCATCACAACCACCGACATGATGGTTGTTGATAAAAATCTGAGGGACGGTTCTGCGTCCACTGCGCTCCATCATCTCCTTACGAAGCTCAGGAGCGCTGTTGATGTCCAGTTCTGTATAAGCTGCTTTTTTCTGATCCAGCAGACTCTTTGCGCGAACACAGAAAGGGCACCAGCGTGTTGTATAGAGTGTAATTTCAGGCATAAATCACTTTTTAACCAGGGGCATGCTCTGGGCTTTCCATTCGGTAATACCGCCCGACATGCGCATCACATTGGTGAAGCCGGCAGTTTTCAACTTTTTGCCGGCACTGCCTGCCGCTTGCCCAAGATTACACACGATAATAATGGGTTTGTCCTTGAGGCTATCCAGCTCCGAAAGACGTCTGTCCATGTCCGCAAAGGGGATATGTTTTGCACCGGTGATATGCCCGGTATCCCATTCCTTTTTGCTACGGATATCGACGACCACAGCTGATTCTTTATTGATCATCCGGGTTGCCTCAGCGGGTGTCACAGACCTGCCGGCTTTTCTCTGCTCTGTCCACAGCAGGACGCCAAGGGTGGCGAACCAGGCGAGTACAAGATAGTAGTGTGTTATCGCAAATTCGATCAGTCTTTCCATTATGAGTTCCGCTTGGCAATCTGACTTTTCAACAGGCGCATAAGTATACAATGTACGAGCCTGCGGTATAAGTGCCAGGCGGTAACCGTTAGCTATAATCCGGCGATGTCAGTAAAATAAACAACATTATTAAATTATAAACAGCACTATGGCAGATAAATGAAAACAGCAAGAGCAACCAAGGCATTGTTGATCCTGGATGGCTATGGCGTCGAGTCCACTGCCTCTTCAGCGATTGAAGCAGCCCAGACCCCTGTCTGGGATAGTTTATTGGCACATAACCCCAACTCTCGGATTGCAACTTCCGGTATGGCTGTCGGCCTGCCAGATGGTCAAATGGGTAATTCCGAGGTCGGCCATATGAATATCGGTGCCGGCAGAGTGGTGTATCAGAACTTCACGCGGATATCGAAAGCGATCAGTGATGGTGATTTTTTTGAAAATCCGGCTCTCACAGGCGCGATGGACAAGGCGAAGGATACACGGGGTGCCGTGCATATTTTTGGCCTGTTATCGCCCGGAGGGGTGCACAGCCATGAGGAGCACCTCTTCTCTCTGGTTGAAATGGCGGTCAAACGTGGTCACACCAAGGTATTTCTGCATGCGATTCTGGATGGGCGGGATATGCCTCCGCGCTCGGCTGAGCCGTCAATAGCCGCGGCAGAGGCCGTGTTCAAGCGTCTCGGTACCGGTGCCATAGCCACTGTAGTAGGACGCTACTTTGCGATGGACCGTGATAATCGCTGGGACCGTGTGACCAAGGCCTATGATGCGATGACGTTGGGTGAAGCGCCATTTCGTGCGCAGTCGCCGCAGCAGGCGCTTGCCGAAGCCTATGCCCGTGATGAGAATGATGAGTTTGTTCAGGCAACGGTGATTACCGATATGACCGGTCATCCGAAGGGTGTGATTCAGGATGGTGATGTCATTATCTGTGCCAACTTCCGACCTGACCGGGCGCGCGAGATTACACGTGCTTTTGTCGAAGGTGATGAGTTTGATGGCTTTGAACGACGTGCCAGACCTGCGCTTGCTGATTTTGTGATGCTGACCGAGTATGCAGCCAGCATTCAGGCATCCTGTGCCTTCCCGCCTACGCCACTGAAGAATGATCTGGGTGAGTACCTGTCCGGTCTGGGCAGGACACAGCTGCGTATATCTGAAACCGAGAAATATGCGCACGTCACTTTCTTTTTCAATGGCGGGCAGGAAGCTGTATATCCTGGAGAGGATCGTATTCTGGTACCTTCCCCACAGGTCGCCACCTATGATCTGAAACCTGAAATGAGTGCGCCTGAGGTGACAGACAAGCTGGTTGAGGCGATTCTGAGCCGTGACTATGATCTGATAGTGTGTAACTTTGCCAATGGCGACATGGTTGGGCATACCGGTAAGTTTGATGCGGCAGTGAAGGCTGTGGAGTGTATTGATAAGTGTCTTGAGCGTGTGTTGGCAGCGATGGCTGAAGTGGACGGTGAAACCTTGATCACTGCTGATCATGGCAATGTCGAACTGATGCTGGACCCGGTAACGGGACAGCCTCATACCGCCCACACCAACTGGCCTGTTGCTTTGATTTATGATGGTCCACAAAAGGGCAATATCAGACTCAAGGATGGTTCCCTGTGCGACCTGGCACCGACACTGCTGGATCTGATGGGTCTGACACCACCGTCTGAGATGACAGGACATTCGTTAGTTGAACATTGAGCGAGTCTGTAGCGCGTGAAGTCATTTGCAGTGATATCTCTGCTTGCCTTACTGGTGATGCAGCCAGCTCTGGCTGCTGATCCGGAGGCAACTGCCGCTCAGATCCAGCAGTTGAAAAAGGATATTACCCGTCTGCAGGCATCCATAGGCCAGCAGACGGGTCAGCAGCGTAAAGAGGAAGAGGCTCTGCGTGATGCTGAGCGTGAGGTGGGCCGGGTCACGTCAGAGATCCGATCAATGGATACAGAGCTTGCGCAGCTGGAACAGCGTCTGAGTGGTTTGCAACAGCAAAGAGGTGAGCTGGAGTCCCTGCTCGATCAAAGGCGTGAGCTGATTGCTGATCTGTTGCGCGATCAGTATCGTCAGGGGCGTCAGCCCCGTCTGCAACTCTTGTTGATGCAGCAGGACCCGGAGCAGCTCGATAGAGTCCTGCGCTATTATGATCATGTGAACAGTGCCCTGGTACAGCAACTGCAAGACTATCAGGTGCAACTGCGTACATTAGAGAAGACTCGCCAGGATATTACGGCGGCGGAGCAGGACAGGATCAATCGGCGCGAGTCTCTTAAGGCCAGAGAAGTTGCATTGAATCAGGCCAGAACTCAGCGCAGTACCGCGCTGAAGGAGCTGCAGGCCGCACTGGCTCAGAATCAGCAGCAACTGGTTCGGTTGCAGAGCGATCAGGAGCGGCTGGAACAGGTACTGGTCGAAATTCAGCGTAACCTTGAGCGCTCACGCCTGAGCACCGATAACCAGGCATTCACCGAGCGCAAGGGAAAACTTTCCTGGCCGCTGCAGGGCAGAGTGCTCCGCAGTTATGGTAGTGTACGTAATCAGTTGAGTTACGAAGGGTTGCTGATTTCAGCTGCCGAGAATACTGAGGTCAGAGCGGTGCATCATGGTCGTGTCGTGTTCGCCGACTGGCTCAGAGGGTATGGTTTACTGCTGATTATTGACCATGGGGGCGGCTACATGAGTCTCTATGGCCATAATCAGAGCCTTTTCCGTGAGCCTGGTGACTGGGTTGGCGGTGGCGAAGCGGTTGCTGTGGCTGGAAATAGTGGTGGCCATGAGGAACCCGCACTGTATTTTGCGATCCGTAATAATGGGAAGTCTGTTAATCCGGGCCAGTGGCTGGAGAGCCGCTAGCATAACCAAGGACTATTGATATGAAACTGCAGCCTGTTTTAAAGACCTGGCGACAGGCCTTGACCATATTGTTGCTTGTCATGTTTGTGCCTGTTCCAGCGGTGTCCGAGGAGCGGACTTTGCCCCTGGATGAGTTGCGTCTGTTTGCTGAGGTGTTTGAGCGGATCAAATCGGCTTATGTTGAGCCGGTTGAAGATCGCAAGCTGTTGGAAGATGCAATCAAGGGGATGGTCTCTGGTCTTGATCCTCATTCGGCTTATCTTGATCCCAAGGCCTATGAGAGCTTGCAGGTGAATACCAGTGGTCAGTTCGGCGGCTTGGGCCTTGAAGTGGGGCTGGATGATGGCTTTATACGTGTTATTGCACCGATAGATGATACACCGGCCCAGCGTGCAGGTATTCGGGCAGGGGATCGCATCATCAAGATTGATGATACCTCTGTGCAGGGGTTGGGCTTGAGCCTGGCGGTAGAGCTGATGCGTGGTGAGGTTGGTACTGAGGTGGTGCTGACACTGATTCGACAGGGTGTCGAAATGCCCTTTGAGGTGACGCTGACGCGTGACATCATCCGGGTAGTGAGTGTTCGCTCTCGCATTCTTGAAGAGGGCTATGGCATGATCAGGATCAGCCAGTTTCAGAATAACACCGCCGCTCAGCTACGTCGGGCCTTGACTGATCTGAGCCGAGACAGGCCGCTGCAGGGGCTGATTCTGGATCTGCGCAACAATCCCGGTGGCGTGCTGCAGTCGGCGGTAGAGGTGACAGACGCCTTTATCAGCGAAGGGCTGATTGTCTATACGGAGGGTCGTATCCCCAATTCGGAGCTGCGCTTCAGTGCCCGTCCTGAAACCGCGGGGGGTGAAGTTCCGTTGGTTGTGTTGATCAATGGTGGTTCGGCCTCTGCCTCCGAGATAGTGGCTGGAGCTTTGCAGGATCACCGCCGTGCCGTGATCATGGGTACCGACAGCTTCGGCAAGGGGTCAGTCCAGACCATACTGCCGATCAGTAATGATCGCGCAGTGAAACTCACCACTGCCCGTTATTTTACTCCCCTTGGGCGCTCAATACAGGCGGAAGGTGTACAACCTGATCTGGTGGTGGAAGAGGGTCAGTTGACTGCCACTGATCCAGGTAGACAGGTCAAGGAGCGTGACCTCAGTGGACACCTTGAAGGTGGCACAGCGGGAGGCACCAGCGGGCAGGGGGCTGAGGAAGCTTCACTGGCACAGACTGACTTCCAGATGTACGAAGCGCTGAATCTGTTGAAGGCGCTGAATATTGTTGCCGGACCCAAGCCTGTGATCAGTACCGAATAGTGATGCCTGGACGCTTGCTGGTATTTCTCCTTTTACTCCTTCTACCGGGCCCTGCGGCCTGGTCGGAGGAGGTATCTCCCCGCTTTGTGCTGATCATAGATGATATCGGCGATAACCTTGAGCTGGGCAAGGCCGCAGTCACTCTGCCTGGCCCACTGACCTATGCGGTACTGCCTCACTCCCCTTTTGGTAAGCATCTGGCTGAGCTTGCCAATGAGCAGGGCAAGGGGGTCATGTTGCATGCACCCATGGCGAATACGCAGAACTTTCCCCTGGGCCCAGGTGGCCTCTATTTGACGCAGTCACAGGATGAACTTAAGGATACGCTGAGAGCCGGGCTGGATAGCGTCCCTCATGCTCGCGGGCTGAATAATCATATGGGGAGCCTGTTGACACAAAACCGTCGGCCCATGACCTGGGTGATGGAGGTTATTCAGGAGCGGAATCTGTTCTTTGTCGATAGCAAGACGACCGCCTTGTCCGTTGCCGGACGGGTTGCACGTGAGCATCAGGTACCTTTTCTGATCCGGGATGTGTTTCTGGATCATGAGATTACAGAGGCCTTTATCCATCAGCAGTTTGAGCTGGCGATCCGGGTTGCACAAGAGAAGGGCAGTGTTGTGGTGATTGGTCACCCCTATCGGGAAACCGTCGATTATCTGAGATCCAATCTGTCACGACTGGATGAGCTGGGCATACAGCAACTCACGGTATCGGCAATGCTGCATCAGGAGCAGGTGTTTGAACGGATAATCGAACTGGAAGGTCTGGCAGGCGTGCGCTGCCGGTCTGCATCCGAGTCAGAATGCGGACCGGTGGCGAAGGTATTGCTGAAAGATAAAAAGGACTGACAGCCCCTGATCAGGCCGCCTGTTGGCGTCTGAACAGACCCTCGGCGAGGCGTGGCCATTGCTCTGGCCAGTTTTCAGTTGGCCGGCGCTTGAATTCACTGCGTACAAACTGGTGAATACGCCCCTCAGCGGTTGCCAGCAGCAGGTTGGCGCAGGAGCTTACCGGGATCTGTGTGCGCAGCCCTTCGCGCAGCTCTGCCTCGCGCATGATCTGCTTCAGTTGTGTTTCGAGACGCTCAAACAACTGGTTTACCCTGATACGCAGTCGCTCTGTTTCACCGGCCAGCGCATCGCCAGTCAGTATACGGGCCATGCCCGGGTTCTTTTCCACAAAAGCCAGAAGAAGCGTCAATATCTGCTCACACTGACGCACACCGCTGGCATCCGAGCCAATGATCAGGTTGATGCGAGAGAAGAGGGTATCTTCGATAAAGCCGATCAACCCTTCAAACATGCGAGCCTTGCTCGGGAAATGTCGGTAAAGAGCAGCTTCCGATACGCCCACTTCACGCGCCAGAGCAGCGGTCGTGATGCGTTGGCCCGGATTGCATTCCAGCATCTGAGCCAGCGCCTGGAGTATCTGCTCGCGCCTTGAGATTTTTTCCTGCTGTTTTTCAGTCATTGTTCTTCTCTTTTTTATAATCGTCCCGCGTGATGCGTTTACAGCTGGTTCTGATCGTTGGTGATCAGTGTGCCGACACCCTCATCGGTGAAGATCTCCAGCATGCAGGCGTGAGGGACACGTCCATCTATGATATGGACTGTGTTCACACCGGCGTTGACAGCACTCAGAGCGCAGCCGATCTTCGGCAGCATGCCGCCATGGATGGTGCCATCTTCGATCAGTGCATCAACCTGTGCCGTGCTCAGTCCGGTTAAAACCTTGCCGTCCTTATCCATCAGGCCGGCGATATTGGTCAGCAGTATCAGCTTCTCTGCCTTCAACACCTCGGCCATCTTGCCAGCTACCAGGTCGGCATTGATGTTATAGGCATGACCATCCTTACCCACGCCGATCGGTGCGATCACCGGGATGAAGTCGGAGTTGGTCAGCATGTTCAGAACATCGACATTGACTGACTCCACCTCCCCGACATGACCAATATCGATGATCTCTGGCGCTTCCATTTCCGGAGTTTTATGCTTGACCTTGAGCTTACGGGCGCGCAGCAGCTCGCCATCCTTGCCGGTCAGGCCGATCGCCTTGCCGCCTGCGCTGTTGATCAGGCCCACGATCTCCTTGTTGACCATGCCGCCGAGTACCATCTCAACCACATCCATGGTCTTGGTGTCTGTGACCCGCATGCCGTTGACGAAGTGGGATTCGATATTGAGCTGCTCCAGCAGCTTACCGATCTGTGGGCCACCGCCATGCACGACGATGGGGTTGATGCCGATCAGTTTCATCATCACGATATCGCGGGCAAAGCTGGCCTTGAGCTTCTCATCTGTCATCGCATTGCCACCGTATTTGATGACGATGGTTTTGCCGACGAAGCGCTGAATGTAAGGAATAGCCTCACTCAGCACCATGGTGGTGGTAATGGCCTGTTGACGTGTCAGTGGCATGATTGCTCCTCGGGTTGAATCTCTGCTAATCCAATGGAATATCGAGTGTGGCATCTATCTGATGCAGGCAGGTCTGGAACTGTCGACGAATACGGTTCAGTGCTTCGCTGCTTTCTGCTTCAAAGCGCAGTACCAGTACCGGCGTGGTGTTGGACGCTCTGACCAGCCCCCAGCCATCCGCATAATCGACTCTGACCCCATCGATATGACTGACATTACCGTCAGGGAAGGCGACTTTCTGCAGCTCGTTTATCAGCATGAACTTGTTGTCATCCCGCACCGTGATATTCAGCTCCGGTGTGCTGATATCTTCCGGGTAGCGGCGGAACAGCGTATCGGCACACTCGCTTTCGCGGGCCAGAATTTCCAGCAGGCGTGCTGCGCTGTAGAGTCCATCGTCGAAACCGTACCAGCGCTCCTTGAAGAAAATATGGCCGCTCATCTCGCCAGCCAGCAGCGCACCGGATTCTTTCATTTTGCGCTTGATCAGTGAGTGTCCGGTTTTCCACATGGTGGCCTTGCCGCCAGCCTGGCTGATCACCCGTGGCAGCAGCCGCGAGCATTTGACATCAAAGAGTATCTCGGCATCCGGATTGCGTGACAGTACATCTTCGGCAAACATCATCATCACCCGATCAGGATAGACGACATGTCCCTTGTTGGTGACCACGCCGACACGGTCGCCATCGCCATCGAAGGCCAGGCCGATATCAGCACCATGCTCGGCAACAGCGGCGATCACGTCCTGCAGGTTCTTCAGCTTGCCCGGATCCGGGTGGTGGTTGGGGAAGGTGCCATCGACATCACAGAACAGCGGGATGATCTCGCAGCCAAGACGAGTCAGAAGTTCCGGTGCCAGCTCGCCGGGAATGCCGTTGCCGCAGTCCACTACCACCTTCAGAGGGCGTGTCAGAGTAATGTCCGAGCAGATCCGCTGCAGGTAGTCCTCGGCAACAGATTGTTCGGAGGTGTTGCCACTGCCTTCGGTATAGTTCTGTTGCTCAATCCTGTGGCGCAGTGCCTGAATTTCATCGCCTGAAAGGGTCTGGCCACCCAGCATCATCTTGAAGCCATTGTAGTCAGCTGGGTTGTGGCTGCCGGTGATCATGATGCCTGTCATATCAGCGTGCTGATGCGCAGCGTAATAGAGCACTGGTGTCGGTACATAGCCGATATCGATCACATCACAACCACCAGCCTGCAGACCCGTGGTCAGTATGCGTTTCAGGTCCGGACCAGAGAGGCGTCCATCTGCAGCTACAAGTACGGTTTTGATGTTCTGCACCAGTGCCTCAGCGGCAAACGCGCGCCCGAGATGCCACACCAGTGCATCGCTCAGGTCCACTCCGACGATGCCACGGATATCGTAGGCGCGAAAGACATCGCGGTTGAAGTCGTTCAGTGTGTTGATCAAATCCATGTTCCTTTATCACTGTAAGTAAGAGTGGAGCGATTCAATGACGGCCCGAAGAGCCAAAGCCGCCAGCACCACGGTCGCTGTCGCTGAACTCTTCAACGATCTCAAAATCTGCCTGTACTACCGGAACCAGTACCAACTGCGCGATACGTTCACCCGGCTCCATCTTGAAGGTGGTATGGCCACGGTTCCAGCAGGAAACAAACAGTTGTCCCTGATAATCGGAATCGATCAGCCCGACCAGATTGCCAAGCACGATGCCGTGCTTATGGCCAAGGCCTGAGCGAGGCAGAATCATTGCACACAGAGCGGGGTCTTCTATATGGATAGCCATACCGGTCGGTATCAGCTCGGTCTGCCCCGGCTCCAGAGTCAGTGTCTTGTCCAGGCAGGCGCGCAGGTCCAGACCTGCCGAGCCGGGTGTGGCGTAGCTGGGCAGCGGGAACTGGTCGCCAATACGTGAGTCGAGAATTTTTACCTGGAGCTGCTGTTTCATATTCAAACCTTATCCTGAGCGGCGTTCATGGTGGATGCGATCTTCTCGATCAGTTGCCGAGCCAGTTGCTGCTTGCTGCACTGGGGCAGTGTTTCCTGGGTATCGGTCGTGACCAGAGTGACGAGATTTTCATCACTGTTAAAGCCGATCCCCGGCTGTGATACATCGTTGGCGATGATCATATCGAGTTGTTTGCGGGTCAGTTTACTGCGTGCATAGTTGAGTAGATCACGCGTTTCGGCGGCAAAGCCGACCGTAAAGGGCGGGGCAGCTTGCGCGGCGATGGTGGCAATAATGTCCGGATTCTTGACCAGCCGCAGCTCCATGATCTCTTCATTGCCCTTCTTGATCTTATGTTCGGCGACGGCGACGGGTTTGTAGTCGGCGACGGCGGCTGCACCGATAAACAGGTCGCAGGTTGCTATACCATCCAGTGAGGCGGCCAGCATCTGCTCAGCGGTTTCCACCTTGACCAGCTCTACCCGTGGCGGGGCACTGATATTCACCGGACCGCTGATCAGTTTGACGCGCGCACCGGCATCCACGGCTGCCTGGGCCAGGGCAAAGCCCATCTTGCCGGAGCTGTGGTTGGAGATGAAGCGCACCGGATCAATAGGCTCACGGGTGGGGCCAGCTGTAATGAAAACGGTCTTGCCACTGAGGCTGCGAGTTTCAAACTGTTCTGCTGCCAGTTGTGCCAGCTGCTCGGGCTCCAGCATGCGCCCCGGCCCGGTATCGCCACAGGCCTGTTCGCCCTCTGCCGGACCAAACAGCTTGATACCGCGCTGTACAACGGTTGCGAGATTTGTCTGGGTGGCGGTATCGCGCCACATCGCCTGATTCATGGCCGGTGCCAGACAGATGGGGGCGTCAGTGGCGAGGCACAGTGTTGTCAGCAGGTCGTTGCCCATGCCTGCAGTCATGCGGGCGATGAAATCAGCGCTGGCCGGTGCAATCAGGACCAGGTCGGCCCACTTTGCCAGCTCTATATGGCCCATGCCTGCTTCCGCTTCCGGATCGAGCAGCTCCAGATGCACCTGATGACCCGACAGGGCCTGCAGTGTCAGTGGGGTGATGAACTCGGCGGCTGCCGGTGTCATGACCACGCGCACGTCGGCACCGGCCTTTTTCAGCAGGCGCGTCAGTTCGGCACTTTTATAGGCGGCAATGCCCCCGGTAATGCCCAGCAGTATCTGGCGGTTGGTAAGTCTATGCATACCCTGAGAGTCCAGTTATTCCTTGTTTTTACAGAAGGCGCTAAGATACCACCTGAGCAATGTTTTGCCCAGATTGAGCAATCACAAGGAGGTGATTATGGCGATTACAGACTGGCCGGCTGCAGAGCGGCCAAGAGAAAAATTATTGGCGCAGGGTGCGGCGGCGTTATCGGATGCGGAGCTGCTGGCGATCTTCCTGCGCACAGGGGTCAAGGGCAAGAGTGCTGTCGATCTGGCGCGTGAGTTACTGCATCATTTCGGTGGGTTGAGGCGCCTGCTGGAATGCTCTGAGCAGGCGTTTTGTCAGGCGCATGGGCTGGGCAGTGCCAAGTATGTGCAGTTGCAGGCGGTGCTGGAGATGGCGCGCAGGCACCTTGAGGCGAGTCTGAGCCGTGGTTCGGCACTGGACAGCCCGCAAACGGTCAAGCGCTATCTGACGGCACAGCTTCGACATGAGCCGCGGGAGGTGTTCTCCTGTCTGCTGCTGGATAACCACCATCGTGTAATCCATTACGAAGCGCTGTTTCAGGGCACGATCAATGCGGCATCCGTTTATCCGCGGGAAGTAGTCAAGCTGGCACTGGCCCACAATGCCGCCGCGATGATCCTCGCACACAACCACCCCTCAGGTATTGCCGAGCCCTCGATGGCTGATCGTCAGATCACCGACCGCCTCAAGAGTGCCCTTGAACTGGTCGATATCCGCGTGCTGGATCATATGGTGGTTGGCGACAGCGAGGTGGTTTCGTTTGCTGAACGGGGCTGGATCTGAGAAAGTGGATAAAAAATCAACAATCAGCTGGCTTAATGACAATAGTTCGGATAGTATATGCGCCCTCCTATCCCTTAATGGTACGGGATTCTGTTCGGATCATTGAACGCTCCGCCTGAGAGAGCATTGGTATTCGCTCTCAATAAACATCGGATAGGGTAAACGTAACTTACAATTTCAGGGTTAATGCAATGTCTCGAGTTTGCATGGTAACGGGCAAAGGCCCGATGACCGGGAACAATGTTTCCCACTCCAACCGTAAAACGCGCCGTCGTTTTCTGCCGAACCTGCACTGGCACCGTTTCTGGGTAGAGAATGAAAACCGTTTTATCCGTCTGCGTGTTTCTTCAAAAGGCATGCGTATCATTGATAAGAAAGGCATTGATGTTGTTCTGAACGAACTGCGTGCCCGTGGCGAGAAGGTTTGAGGAGCTAGACGATGGCTAAGAAAGGCGCTCGTGAAAAGATTCGACTGGTTTCCTCTGCAGGAACAGGTCACTTTTACACTACAGACAAGAACAAGCGTAACACTCCGGACAAGTTCGAATTCAAGAAATACGATCCTGTTGTCCGTAAGCACGTGATCTACAAGGAAGCCAAGATCAAGTAATATTGATCTCAGCCGACATGACTGGCAACTGCTCCTGCGTTGCCAGCATACTGCACATTCCTGTGCATCGCTGCCAATTGCTCCTGCATTGTCAGCATACTGCACATCCCTGTGTATAAAAAGCCCGGACTCAGTGTCGGGCTTTTTTCGTTTTGTGCTCTGCGATCTGCTACTGTCAGGATGCGTTTTTAGTTGTGACTTTGTCATTCCCATGTGGAGCTGAATAAGATGGTGCGACTGATCCCTTTTGTGTTTGTGCTGCTCTGGAGTACCGGCTTTATCGGCGCCAGATATGCGCTGCCGTGGATTGAGCCTTTCAACCTTCTGTTTATCCGCATGCTGATGACCCTGGCGGTTTTTCTGCTGCTGATTGTGATTTTCCGGGCCAACTGGCCCTCGCGGCGCAATGCCGGGCACCAGATGGTAGTGGGGTTGCTGGTGCATGCGGCTTACCTCGGGGGCGTCTTTGCGGCGATCCGTTGGCAACTGCCAGCCGGGGTGACGGCCTTGATTGTAGGCTTGCAACCGCTGCTGACCGCTGTGATGTCCTGGTACTGGTTGCATCAGCGTCTGCACTGGCAACAGTGGCTGGGTCTGGCGGCTGGTCTGGTCGGGGTCTGCATGGTGCTGCTCAGTGGCTTGCAGGGACAGCAGTTTGAGGTCAAATTTGTGGCCCTGATTGCGGTACTTGTGGCACTGCTGGGTATTTCGATCGGAACCCTGTATCAGAAACGCTTCGGCGCCGGTGTGGATCTGTTGACCGGCTCCTTCTTTCAGTATCTGTCGACTGTGGTCAGCATGGGGATTCTCACCTGGTTATTTGAGACGGGTGAGATTGTCTGGCATCCCGAACTGATTGGTGCACTGCTGTGGCTGGTGTTCGGCCTGTCGGTAGGGGCGATTCTGCTGCTGATGCTGATGATTCGCCGTGGCGAGGTCTCGCGAGTGGCCAGCTACTTCTACCTGGTGCCTCCCCTGACAGTGCTGGAGGCCTGGTGGCTGTTTGATGAGCAGCTGTCATGGCTGGCACTGTTGGGTATTGCGGTGACCGTGGTCGGTGTATATAAGGTGCTGCGCGCGCCTGCCGTTGCCACATCCTGATGTCGGGGAAGAGAAAAAGTCATGCCTGAGTTACCAGAAGTTGAAACCACCTGCCGAGGGATCGAACCTCATGTTACAGGGCGTCATGTCCGTCGACTGGTGGTGCGCCAGCCGCGGCTGCGCTGGCCGGTCCCTGCAGAGTTGACGGAGCTGCTGCCTCAGAGAAGGGTTCTGCAGGTGTCACGCCGTGGCAAGTACCTGTTGATCGGTTTTGATCAGGGGGATCTGCTGGTGCATCTGGGGATGTCGGGCAGTCTGCGGATATTGCCGCAGGGGGCGCCGGCAGGTAAGCATGATCATGTTGATCTGGAGCTGGATGATGGCCAGTTGCTGCGCCTGACGGATCCGCGTCGCTTTGGTTCTGTGCTATGGCAGCCCAGAGGTACGGAGCACCCGTTGCTGGCCAGGCTGGGGCCTGAGCCACTTGGTGATATGTTTGATGCCGATTACCTGTATGCTTGTTGTAAGGGACGACGCTGTGCGATCAAGCAATTGATCATGGATAGCCATGTTGTAGTGGGTGTTGGCAATATCTACGCCAGCGAAGCGCTGTTTGCCGCAGGAATAGATCCCAGAAGAGCGGCGGGGCGTATATCAGCTGAAAGGCTGGCGCGGTTGGTGATCGAGATCAAACGCATACTTGGTTATGCGATCCAGCGTGGCGGTACAACACTGCGTGATTTTGTCGGAGGCGATGGCAAGCCCGGTTATTTTCAGCAGGAATTATATGTTTATGGCAGGGCGGGCGAGCCCTGTAAAACCTGCGCCGCGCCTCTGAAAGAGATAAAGCTCGGGCAGAGAAGCAGTGTGTTTTGTGGTTATTGTCAGAAGTAGCGCTTTGGCACCAAATTGAGTAATTGTCATGAATAGTGCATTTGGCTGGATCAATACCAGTACCGACGAAGTGAAAGAGAGTGACGAGCAGCGCGAGCGTCTGCGCGATAAGCTGGCCCTGCATCAGTGGTTGGCCCGGCGCGAGGTGTTTCAGGTCGGTGATGGTGCTGTGCATTGTGAGCTTTACGAACATGCACCGGATTCGCCGATTCTGCTGTTTTTACCCGGACTGGGCACTTACTGTGAGCTTTATGCAGAACTGCTGGGGCGTGTATCCGAAGCAGGTTTCAATGTTGTGGGCGTTGATATGCGTGGTCATGGCTACTCGAAAGGGGAGCGCGGTGACTATCGTGTCGAGCAGGTTGTAGAAGATCTGCAGCAGGTGCTTGATCTTCTGCAGCAGCGTTTCTCCGGCCCCATCGGGGTGTATGGTTACTCGATAGGCGGTTTGCTGGCGGCAGCGCTGGCTGAGCGTGATGAGCGAGTGCACTCGGTGCTGTGCGGAACACTTCTGTTGACCGAAGAGCCGCCCGATTTTCTGCATCAGTTAGGTTGGAGCTGGACCTGGGGCAGTGCGATGCTGTTCCCCTCCTGGAAGCTGCCGCTGAAGTCCGTATTGGATTATGACCGGCTGCTGGCGTCTCATCCGGCCAGAGAGGAGATTAAAAACGATCCGCGACTGATCTACGACTATCCTCTGGGAACCCTGGCCAGTCTGTTCACTTATCGCAGTGGCGTGATGAAACAATCCTATGATTTCAAAGCGGCAATCATTCACGGGACTTGCGATGACGTACTGTCGATGGCGTACTCGGAGCGTATCATCCAGGCGATGAAGCATCCCTTCACGCTGATTCCGGTGGAGGGCGGCGGGCATATGCTGCCCTGGGATGAGCCTGAGCGTCTGGCTGCCATGACGGCAGACTGGTTCAAAAACACTCTTGCCTGAATCTCTTTGAGCAGGGCTTGATTCGGGCAGCCTGTCACCAAGGTGTCATGGCGTTGTTATGGTGTTGTTATGATGGTGTCATGGCAGTGTCATCATGACCTGCTCATAATCTCCTGATCTATCCGTATCAGGAGATAACATGCGAATCCTCTATGCGATACAGGGCACGGGCAACGGGCATATCACACGTGCCCGTGTGATGGCTCCAGCCTTGCAGCGAGCCGGTATTCAGACCGATTATCTGTTCAGTGGTCGTCATCCAGATGCCTATTTTGATATGGAGTGCTTCGGGGAGTATCAGACGCGAACCGGCCTTACGCTCGTCACGCATGCCGGCAGGGTGTCAAAGTGGCAGACGTTGCGAAGCAGTCGGCTGGGTGAGTTCTGCCGTGATGTTCGCCGTCTGGATCTGTCGGCATATGAGCTGGTGCTGACCGATTTCGAGCCGGTAGCGGCCTGGGCTGCATGGCGTCAGAAACGTCGCTGCATAGGGCTGGCACATCAATATGCTTTGTGCTTTCCCTTACCCGGCACTGAAAAAACTCCGTTCCTCAAACAGGCGGTTTCACTTTTTGCACCTGCAGATATCCGACTTGGGATCCACTGGCAGGCCTTTGATGCCCCGATACTGCCTCCCATGATTCTGCCTCAGACTTATCCCCTGCATCACGATGCTTCAACAATCCTGGTCTATCTTCCATTTGAGGAGAGGGGTGAGGTTCAACAGTGGCTGCAGCAGTTTCCCGACTATCATTTCAGGATTTACCTGAAAACCGAAGCGCCGAGTTGTGAGGAGAATCTCACCTTTCTGCCCTTGTCGCGTGAAGGGTTTCAGCAGGATCTGGCACGCTGTGGGGGTGTTATCTGTAATGCGGGATTCGGGCTGTGCAGTGAGGCGATGCAAAGTGGCAAGAAGCTGCTGGTGAAGCCGCTGAAAGGCCAGATAGAGCAGTTCTCGAATGCAGTGATACTTCAGCAGATGCAGCGGGCAAGCATTATAAGCAGCTTCGACGCAGACCTGACTGCTTCCTGGCTGGAGCAGGCTGGTGCTGATCTGATGAGGCTTCCTGATGTTGCAGGCAGTGTTGCGCACTGGCTGAAAGAGGGGGCTGTGGGGGCACCGGAGGTATTGGCCAGGCAGTTATGGCAGGTGGCTGAATAGGTTACTCGGAACCCAAAAGGCAAAAGGGGTGTATTATCCATAATACACCCCTTTCATTTGGCGATCCTATCCTTGCGTTCCAAAGCCATCTGGCTTTTGCCATCCAAGCATCCATGGCCGCATGCTCTGCCGTCCTTATGTTTCATCCGTGAACAGGAGATCCATGTGACCTATTATGGATCAGGGAGAAAATCTTGCTATAGGATTTTTTCCTAATTATACGTTCCGTTTAAAATGTATAAATAAATTCTATATTTCATATGCTTGCGTTTATTTTTAATGGCATGATTTTTTATCCCTGTCAGAGTCAGGACTCGACAGGCTAGTCATGACGGGAACTCATGCTGGATCACTTCACTCAATGTCACAGGGGCTGATCTGTATCATCTGTCAACGCCTGGTGATTGGAGTAGAATAGTGTTAACTATCATGAGGGCGGCGTGCTGATGGCAACAGAAGAGTGTCATACAGCTGTCATCTTTGTGTCGTCCAATTAAGCTCTTGCAATAGGAACTGTGCCGTGGGATTTACTAACAGCCAGCGTTTTTTTCCTGAAACCCGCATGCGTCGGATGCGTGCTGATGAGTTCAGCCGTCGCCTGATGCGCGAAAATATCCTGACACCGGATGATCTGATCTATCCGATGTTTGTCATCGAAGGCAAAGGGCAGCGTGAAGTCGTGTCCTCCATGCCCGGGATAGAAAGGATGTCGATAGATCTGCTGGTGGAGGAGGCGAAGCTGCTGGTCAGCCTGGGTATACCGGCGATGGCGCTGTTTCCGGTGGTCGCAGCCGGTGCCAAATCCGAGTTTGCCGAAGCCGCCTATGACCCCGATGGTCTGGCGCAGCGAGCCATCAGGGCGGTCAAGGACGCCTGCCCGGAGCTGGGCGTGATCACCGATGTGGCACTGGACCCTTACACCACGCATGGTCAGGACGGCATTATTGATGACAAAGGCTATGTACTGAACGATCGCACGGTCGAAGCCCTGATGCAGCAAGCCTTGTCACACGCCGAAGCAGGGGCCGATGTGGTGGCGCCGAGCGATATGATGGATGGCCGTATCGGGGCTATTCGTGAAACCCTGGAAACCGAAGGGTTCGTCAATACTCGGATCATGGCCTATTCTGCCAAGTATGCCAGTGCCTATTATGGCCCCTTCCGTGATGCGGTGGGATCTGCGGCGAATCTGGGCAAGAGCAACAAGTTCAGCTACCAGATGGACCCGGCCAACTCGGATGAGGCGCTGCATGAGGTGGCGCTGGATCTGGCCGAGGGTGCCGATATGGTGATGGTCAAACCGGGCATGCCCTATCTGGATGTCGTGCGTCGAGTTAAAACCGAGCTGAAGGTGCCGACTTTCGTGTATCAGGTCAGTGGCGAGTACGCGATGCATATGGCGGCATTTCAGAATGGCTGGCTGGATGAGCGCAGCGTGATGCTGGAGTCGCTGCTGGCGTTTAAACGGGCGGGTGCCGATGGCATCCTGACCTATTTTGCTGTCAGAGCCGCGAAAGCCCTGCAGCAGTAGAACTTATTGTAAACAGGAATCCATGTCGATGAGTGAAGAAGCGCTGTTGCTGAACGAACAGGTTGAGGAGCAGGTGACGGCCGAGGCGGCGGCTGCTCTGCTGGAGAGTCGGGAGATTTTGCCTACCATAGACCCGATAGAGGAGGTGCCGGTTGATCTGAAGGCTTCGGAGCTCTATATCAACCGTGAGCTCAGCCATCTTCAGTTCAACGTGCGGGTGCTCGAGCAGGCGCTGGATGAGAGTTATCCACTGCTGGAACGGCTGATGTTTCTGCTGATCTTCTCCAGCAACCTGGATGAGTTCTTCGAGATACGTGTCGCCGAGCAGATGCGCCAGCTCAAGTATGGCCGTGAGGATGTCGGCCCTGATGCGCTGCATCCGCAGAAGGTGCTGGAGAAGATCCGGGAGATCTGTGAGATCAATGTCGAGCGCCAGTACAAGATTCTGAATGAGATCATGTTCCCGGCACTTGAGTCGCAGGGTATCCGCTTCATGCGCCGAGGCCAGTGGTCCGATGTGCAGCGGGCCTGGGTCAAGGAGTTCTTTGAGGAGAAGGTGTTGCCGGTGATCAGTCCGATCGGGCTGGATCCATCCCACCCTTTCCCACGACTGGTCAACAAAAGTCTCAACTTTATCGTACAGCTTGAGGGGAAGGATGCGTTCGGGCGTGAGACGGGACTGGCGATCATCCCGGCACCACGCTCACTGCCGCGTCTGATCCGCCTGCCGGATGAGCTGTGTGATGGTGGTGATAACCTGATCTTTCTCTCCTCCATGATCCATGAGTTTGCTGCCGAACTCTTCCCCGGCATGAAGGTGCGTGGCTGTTACCAGTTCCGCATCACGCGAAATGCCGACCTGAGTTTCGACCTGGAAGAGATCGAGGATCTGGCGCATACCCTGCGTGGTGAGCTGCATTCGCGCAAGTTCGGTGATGCGGTCAGGCTGGAGGTGGATAACCGCTCACCACAGGAACTGATCGCCTTCCTGCAGGAGGAGTTCCGTCTGGCAGACAGCCATGTCTATCGTGTCGATGGGCCGGTTAACCTGACACGTCTGAATGCCGTACGCGAGCTGGTGGATCGCCCGGCCCTGCACTGGAAGCCCTTCACTCCCGGTATGCCAGGTAAACTGCGTACAGACAAGGATATCTTCACCATTCTGCGCAAGGGAGATATTCTGCTGCATCATCCCTTTCAGTCCTTTTCACCGGTGCTGGACCTGTTGCGGCAGGCGGCCAAGGATCCTGATGTGATTGCGATCAAACAGACGCTCTATCGCACAGGGGTCAAGTCCGACATCGTCAACTCGCTGGTGGATGCGGCGCGTAACGGCAAGGAGGTGACGGTTGTCATTGAGCTGCGTGCACGCTTTGATGAAGAGAGTAACCTGAACCTGGCGAGTCGCCTGCAGGAGGCTGGCTGTCTGGTGGTGTACGGTGTAGTCGGTTACAAGACCCATGCCAAGATGGTGCTGATTGTAAGGCGCGAGGGCAATAACCTGGTGCGTTACTGCCATCTGGGTACCGGCAACTATCACTCAGGCACGGCGCGCCTCTACACGGATTACAGCTACCTGACCGCGGATGCCGATGTGGGTGAGGATGTGCACAAGGTGTTCCAGCAACTGACCGGCATGGGCAAGATCCAGAAGCTGAAAAAACTCTACAACGCCCCCTTTACCCTGCATGCACGCATGCTGGAGCTGATCTATAACGAGATACGGCAGTATCAGGCGGGGCAGAAGGGCCACATCATCATCAAGGTGAATGGCCTGACCGAGCCGAAACTGATCCGTGCGCTTTATGAAGCTTCGCAGGCCGGTGTCCAGATCGATCTGATCATTCGTGGCATGTGCCGCCTTCGTCCGGGGCTGCCGGGTATTTCCGATAATATTCGGGTGCACTCGATAGTCGGTCGCTTTCTGGAACACACTCGCGTCTATTACTTTGCCAACAGTGGTGATCCGCTGGTGTATTGCAGCAGCGCTGACTGGATGGAGCGTAACATGCTGCACCGGGTCGAGACAGGTTTCCAGTTGACCGGCAGAAACGCAGAGCGTATCAAGAATGAGCTGGACTACTACCTGCAGGACAATACCCAGAGCTGGGAGCTGCACTCGGATGGCAGCTATACGCTGTTGCAGCCTGCAGAGGGCGAGGAGCGCTTCTGTGCACAGCAAAAGCTGCTGGAAGAGTTTGCCGTGCTTTGATTTGGCGAGCGCTTCAGCGCCTTATGCTATCCAGCAAGCTGTTGAAACCTGATCGATAATCAGGGTGGATAAAGCGGTAGCCGGTGGCTTTCAGTCTTCGGTTACTGCAACGCTTGCTGCCTCCTCGACGTATGATCCGGTGCTCTTTGATCTCGCTGCCGGTCTGCTCAGCCAGCCACTGCATTACTTCCGAAAGGGGCACCGGCAGGTCGTCGCTGGCCAGATAGCAGTCAGCCAGGGTTGCCCCTTCAAGATGCAGCTTCATCAGATGGTGCAGTACACCGGCACAATCATCACGATGAATCCTGTTGCTGAAATGGACCGGCTGATCGGGTGCTGCAATACCGGCCAGCACCTGATTGACCAGATGGTTTCGGCCTGGCCCATAGATCCCCGTGAAGCGCACAATGCTGCAGGGAATGCCGCAGTGGCGCGCCAGCTCTTCACCCTCCAGCAGCGCCTTGCCACTGAAGCCATCCGGTTCGGTGGGGCTGTCCTCATCGACCCACTCCCCACCTGTCTGATGATAGACGCCACTGCTGCTGGCCAGAAAAAGATGTCTGGGTGATGCCGGAAGTGCTGCCAGTAGATGCTTGAGGTTTTCGATATAGGCTTGCCGGTATCCCTCCTCGGTGTGCTCCGTGGCACTGGCCAGCCAGACCAGATAATCACACTCTGGCAGCGAACTCAGTGTGGCCGGCTGGCTCATATCCGCGGCAATACCCTTTATGCCTGCCGGTAGCTGGTTTATATTACGGCGAATGCCATGGACGCTGGCGCCCTCAGCGATTAACTGAAGGCCGAGTGCCGATCCGACATCTCCGCATCCTGCAATCAGAATGCTGGTCTGGTTCATATGGGTCTCCTTGCGGTATAAGTCGTTATCTTAACAGAGGAAAGCGCATGACGCTGACAGAGCTACGTTACATAGTCACCCTGGCCCAGGAGCAGCACTTTGGCCATGCAGCGGAGCGGTGCTATGTATCGCAACCCACCCTCTCCATTGCCGTCAAAAAGCTGGAAGAGGAGTTGGGTGTTGCCCTGTTTGAGCGCAGCAAAAGCGCTGTCAGAGTCACGCCCATCGGTGAAAAGGTAATTCGCCAGGCACAGATAGTACTGGAGCAGGCCGATGTGGTGCGTGACCTTGCCAAACACGGCAAGGATCAGCTTGCCAGTCCTCTGCGTGTGGGGGCGATCTATACGATTGGCCCCTATCTCTTCCCTCAATTGATCCCCGAAGTACAGCAGCTGGCTCCCCAGATGCCGCTCTATATCGAAGAGAACTTCACGGAAAAACTGCGTATCAAGATACGTAACGGAGAGTTGGATGCGATCATCATCGCGCTGCCTTTCAACGAAGCGGATGTCCTCACGCGGGCGATCTTCGATGAACCTTTTGTCATGGTGATGCCGAAAGACCATCCTCTGACGCAGCAAAAGGAGGTTGATCCTGCCGTGATGGGTGAGGAGAGAATGCTGCTGCTGGGCGAAGGACACTGTTTTCGGGATCAGGTGCTGGAAGCCTGCCCGACACTGAATAACTCTCTGCATGGTCAGCACCTTTTGAATGAAGGCAGTTCACTGGAAACCATTCGCATGATGGTGGCCTCGGGTCTGGGCAGCAGTGTGTTGCCTCTGTCGGCGGTTGAGGGCCATCCTTCCACACCTCTTGTTGCGGTTCGCCCTTTCCGTTCTCCTCCACCAATGCGTACCGTGGCTCTGGCCTGGCGTGCCAGTTTTCCACGGCCACAAGCGATAGAAGTGCTGGTGCAGGCGATCAATCGCTGTCAGGTGAAGCCTGTGGATAACAGCTGATGCCACTGTTACACCCGGCATCCGAAGTCATACAGCTCAAGGGCGTGGGTGCTGCGCTGGCGCTCAAACTCTCGCGCCTGGGCATACACACATTGCAGGATCTGCTGCTGCATCTGCCGTTGCGCTATCAGGATCGTACCCGTATCAGCCCACTTGGAGCACTGAGGCCGGGCGATGAGGTGGTGGTGCAGGGGGAGATCCGTGTCAGTGATGTGGTGATGGGGCGGCGCAGAAGTCTGTTGTGCCGGATACAGGATGGAACAGGTACGCTGAGCCTGCGCTTTTTTCATTTCTCTGCCGCGCAGAAGCTAGCGCTGGCACCGGGTAAAACAATCCGCTGCTTTGGTGAAGTCAGGCCTGGCGCGGGTGGTTTGGAAATTGTTCACCCCGAATACCGTGCCGTCAGCAGCGATATGCCAGTGCCGGTAGAAGAGACGCTGACGCCGGTTTATCCACTGACCGAAGGGCTGCAGCAGGCGCGTATTCGCAGTCTTATACGCCAGGTGCTGACGTTGCTGGGTCAGGACCTGCTTGAAGACCTGTTGCCTGAGCATCTGCGCAAGCAGTGGAAGCTGCCGTTGCTGGCTGAGGCGATCCATTATCTGCATCAGCCACCGGTGGATGCCAATCAGCACCTGCTGCTGGAGGGGATGCATCCGGCCCAGCGCCGCCTCGCCTACGAAGAGTTGCTGGCACATCATCTGTCGCTGTTGAAAATTCGACAGCAGATTCGCAATCAACCTGCTCCTGTTCTCAAGGCAACAGGTATGTTCAGCGAGCCCTTTCTACAACAACTACCCTTTGCACCGACGGGTGCACAGCGGCGAGTGGTGAGTGAGATCGCCGAGGACCTGCTCAAAGGTGTGCCTATGCTGCGTCTGATTCAGGGCGATGTCGGGTCGGGTAAAACGCTGGTGGCCGCTCTGGCCGCCTTGCAGGCGGTGGAGAGCGGTTATCAGGCGGCCATCATGGCACCCACCGAAATACTGGCTGAGCAGCATCTGCTCAACTTTACCCAGTGGCTGCAACCGCTTGGCATACGTGTCGGCTGGCTGGCTGGCAAGGTGAAGGGCAGGCAGCGCCAGGCCCAGCTGGAGGCGATGGCCAGTGGTGAATCCCAGGTGATTGTCGGCACTCATGCTTTGTTTCAGGAGGATGTGGTGTTTCAGCGCCTGGCGCTGGTGGTGATTGATGAGCAGCACCGTTTCGGTGTGCACCAGCGCCTGAGTCTGCGTGAGAAGGGCTGCCATGGAGGCATGGCACCGCATCAACTGATCATGACGGCAACACCGATACCGCGCACGCTGACGATGAGTGCCTATGCTGACCTCGATTGCTCCATCATCGATGAACTGCCTCCAGGACGTACACCTGTGAACACTGTAGTGATTGCCGACAGCCGACGTGACCAGGTGATCGACAGGGTGCGTCAAGCCTGTAATGAGGGGAGGCAGGCTTACTGGGTCGGTACGCTGATTGAGGAGTCGGAAGTGTTGCAGTGTCAGGCGGCAGAGGTGACGGCTGAGATGCTGCAGGAGCAGTTACCGGAGCTGCGAATCGGACTGGTGCACGGGCGGATGAAATCCACCGAGAAGGCTGATGTGATGGCCCGCTTCAAGTCGGCTGAGTTGCAGTTGCTGGTGGCCACTACGGTGATCGAGGTGGGAGTGGATGTGCCCAATGCCAGTCTGATGATCATCGAAAATCCGGAACGCTTGGGGCTGGCTCAACTGCATCAGTTGCGTGGACGCGTAGGGCGTGGTTCGGTGGAGAGTTTTTGCGTACTGATGTATCACGCGCCGCTGTCACGTCAGGGGCGTGAGCGACTGGGGGTGATGCGTGAAACCAATGATGGTTTTCGTATCGCCGAAAAAGACCTTGAGCTGCGTGGGCCGGGTGAGGTGCTGGGTACACGACAGACCGGCATGATGCAGTTCAGGATCGCTGATCTGCAACGCGACAGTGATCTGCTGTTGCGTGTGCGTGAGACGGCGTCACAACTGAATGGTACCCCTGCGCTTGGGGAGGCGCTGATCAGGCGCTGGCTGGGTCGTAGCGAGGCCTATGCTCAGGTATAATCCGGATCATACGCCGCTGATCCGAGAGGCAAAGACGACACGACAGGCCAGGACAAAGATGCAACCCACCGAACAGCAACTCGAGATGATTAAACGGCAACTGGGCAGAACGCCACGTGGCATTGTCAGTGTCGCCTGGGCGACTGAAACCGGTGTGCCGGTGGTGCTGCAGATGCGTTCCCTGGTGGGTGGTAAACCCTTCCCGACGCTTTTCTGGCTCTGCTCAAAGGATCTGGATCGTGAACTGGCGCGCATCGAGAGCACCGGCTGGATCAAGCAGATGGAGCAGGAGTTGCAGGATGATGCCGAGCTGCGTGAAACCTATCGTCAGCAGCAGCAGGCTTATGTGGATCTGCGCTGGCAACTGATGGACCCCGAGGATCGGGCCAGCATAGAGGAGCAGGGTTTTACAGATCTGTTCAATCAACTGGCGATCGGCGGGATTGCGCAGTGGGACAGAGTACGTTGTCTGCATATGCAGTATGCCCATCATCTGGTGGCAGATAATCTGATCGGGCAGCGGCTGGACAGGGAGTTCGGGCTGAATGAGCTGCAGATACATATCTGAGCCCTGAATCCGGGATACTCTCTGAAGTCACAGATTCATGCGAGCGAATCCCAAAGCAGCTCCATAAAAAAAGGCGATCAATGATCGCCTTTTTTTATGGAGCCTATCTTCAGTACTGATAATCAGGCCTGGCCTGTCAGCGCCTTGTACTTGTCCATCAGCATATCGGTTGTTTCAACATGCTCAGGATCTTTCGGGATGCAGTCCACTGGGCAGACTTCGACGCACTGCGGTGTGTCATAGTGGCCGACACACTCAGTACATTTGTTCGGGTCGATCACATAGATCTCTTCACCGGGAGAAATTGCCTCATTAGGGCACTCCGGCTCGCAAACATCGCAATTGATGCATTCATCGGTGATTAACAATGCCATGACGGCTACCTCATTGACTCAAATGACTTATTTTGCCTGACTCAGGTGCTGCTTCAGAGCGGCTGATACCGCTGGCGGCACAAACTGGTCAACATTTCCACCCAGCAGGGCGATCTCTCTTATCAGGGTCGATGAGATGAAAGAGAGATGTTCTGCGGGTGTCAAAAACATGCTTTCAACATGGGGCGTCAGCTTACGATTCATATTGGCCAGCTGAAACTCATACTCAAAGTCCGATACTGCCCGCAATCCTCGCAGGATGATATTCGCGTCTACCTGATGCACCAGATCAGCCAGCAGACAGTCAAATCCGACCACTTCAACATTTGGCAGATGCTTGAAAGTGTCTTCTGCCAGCTTGACCCGCAGGTCCAGCGGCAGCAGCGGATTTTTCTTGGTACTGGCAGCCACTGCCAGAACAACCTTGTCAAACAGCCTGGCTGCACGCTCGACCAGATCGGCATGGCCGTTGGTAATCGGATCAAAAGTGCCAGGATAGACAGCTGTATTCATTTTGTCCCCGCAGCGCATCAACTGGATATTTTCCGCGGATGTTAGCCGAATTACGTTGGGCATACAAATACAAAAGCGGATGATACATTAACCAAATGGCATAAAACAAATTATTTTATAGTTGTTTATGTTATATGAAAATAAATCTATCGAGCCTGAACCTCATCCTTTTATGACACTTTTGTTAAAGTGGCATGCATAAGGTTGAGACTGGCCTTGCCTGTGGTAGATTAAATCCTGTTAATATAAAAACTTACCGTGTAACCGGCAGTTCCTTTGATAAACAGCTAATGACAAGCCGGTAGTCAGGAGGGGGTTGTGGTCAGGAAAACCAAGGCAGAAGCAGAACAGACTCGTGAGTTGCTGCTTGAGGTGGCAATGCGCACCTTTTCTGAAAAAGGGTTGGCTAATACCTCGTTGAAAGAGGTCGCTGCTGAGGCGGGCGTCACTCATGGTGCTCTTTATTGGCACTTCAAAAACCGTGATGAGCTGCTTAGACAGCTTTACTTTCAGGTGGAATCACCCTTCGAGGCCCAGTACATCGAGCAACAGCAGGCAGCCAGGCAGAATGCGCTGAATGCGCTGACACTCTATCTCAAGGGCATACTCGCGGTGATGGCATCCGAGCCCCTGCAGCAGCAGGGGTATCGGTTGTTTCGTCTGCAGGCAGCAAACCGCCCCGAGCTGGCGTTGCTGCAGGAGCAGTTGACTGCAGATGCCGAGGAGTGGCGGGGCTATATCCGCTCTTTTCTGAAGATGGCGCAGAAGAGAAAAGAGCTGAAGAAAAAGGCTGATATTGATCAGCTTGCGGATAATCTGTATCTCGCCATCTTCGGGCTGCTGGATCTGGCGTTGTCGGCACCTGATCGATTCAGTCTGGTGAAAAACGGGTCTGCACTGGTAGATATGTTGATGCTGGGGTTACGTGCGCAGGTGGCCAAATAATCTTTCAGTGCGCTGGCGCTTCAGAGGTCTGCGGCTGACGGCGATACAGCCGCGACACCACCTGCCCGGCGGCCTTTTCCCGCAACAACTCCCAGTGCAAGGGTATCTCCTGCGGGACCCATTCGGCTTCAGTTTCAACATAGATGATTGCGCCATCCCGCAGCATATTACGAGACTCCAGCAACACCGCTACTTTTTCAATCAGTGCCTTACGAAAGGGTGGATCAAGAAACACCAGATCATAGCGGGCCTCTTCATCTGTGACGCGCTGCTCCAGCCAGGTCATCGCTGAGGCGGCTATCACTTCGGCATTCTGTGCCTTCAGCAGTTGCAGATTGCTCTTGAGCTGATTCACCACCTCGGGTGCCTGGTCCACGAAGGTGACATGCTGCGCTCCCCGGGACAGCGCTTCCAGCCCCAGCGCACCACTGCCACAGAAAAGGTCAAGACAGCTGGAGCCTGGCGTATAAGCCTGCAGCCAGTTGAAAAGCGTTTCCCGGACGCGGTCGGGTGTGGGGCGCAGCCCCTCTACCGCTGGAAAAGGGATCTTGCGGCTGCGCCACTCACCTCCAATGATTCGCAGTACCGATTCCTCGATTGGCTGCTTTGGTCTCGGGCGGGCGGCACTGTTGCGACGACTCATGGTAGGCGACTCTCAATAGGGTTCCAGTGTGATATGGATAGCCTCATCCGGCTCCAGAAGACTGCCGAGCGTCTCCTGCATCTGTGCCAGAGTAGCGTTTTCAAGTGTGTTCAGGAACAGCTGATGACTATCTGCAGGCAGTTGATAGCGTGCCAGCAGATCCAGCCAGCGGCGTTGTCCACCAGGGTCATCCAGAATCTGCCGGGTCTGCTGTATCAGAGCGCGGCTGGACTGCTGCAACAGCTCGTCGGTCAGGTGCTGCAGCAGATGTTCGCGCAGCGCTTTCGAGGTCGGCAACGGCCTGGCCTCCTGATGTGACAAGAATATGGCGACATAGCCCGCAGGGCTCATTGGACTCCAGACCAGTCGGTACTCGGGCTCTCCCGGTAAGGGGCGTTGCAGCAGTTGTGTCAGCAGATCGGCACTCAGGCGCTGGCGCGCCAGCATATCTGCTGTATCGGGCTTTTCCAGTGACCATGCATGCAGGTGGTGGTACTCGCTCTGATACCCCTGCAACAACTGCGGCACTGGCTGGCGATCCTGTGCTGGCTGGGGTGTCAGCGGGTCAATATTCCTTTCTGGGGGGGCTGAAGCATCCAACTGCAGTGATGGGCCGCTGAAAGTGATCAGTCGAGGCAACTGTTGCATGAGTGAGGCATAGTCATCTGCATAGGTAACGTCTGACAGGGTTGCCAACTGACTGGTAGCAGCTTGCAACAGCCTTGGCTGAGGGCTCTGGGTCTGAATATAGCGTTCTGCCTGAATGCGCTGTCGCAGCGCATCGCTGTCGATGGCCACAGGCTGTTGCAGTAACTGGACCAGATTCGCCAGCTGTGCTTGTTGCGGCAGCTCCGGGCTGATGATCTCCAGTTGCAGATGATCTGCGGCATCCGTCAGGCTGATCTGCCAGCCCCAGTCCGAGACCTGCTCCAGCAGTGCCGGTGATGCCAGGTGCTGGTTGACTCCCTCGCTGATCAGTTGCTGTCTGTGCAGATCCAGTTCGTTGAGCACTGCTCCGGTCAGCAGCAGCAGGTGAGTATGTACCTGCTCCTGCTTCGGTTGCTCCAGCCAGTAAGCCTGTCGTTCTCCGGAGTAGCCTGTCTGCAGAATCAGCACATCTTCGCGCGTCAGGGTCTGCAGCAGTACGATGGCGATGGCAACTGCCCACATCAGCCAGAACAGGTAGCGGCGGTTAAAAAGGGGCTTGTGTTCAGTGTTGTTCATATTTGCATCTGGCCGGTTAATGAATTCAGGCTCTGTGGTAACATACGTGGCTCTTTATCGACTAATCCAATTTTTGCCTGGTGCAGATGCGCAGGCTTCAACTTTGCGGACAAGACAGATTTATGGAAGCGCTGAAAACCTGGATGCTCAACACTGGCCTGAACCCGGATATTCTGCCCTATATTCTGGGCACTATCATCCTGATTGTGATTTTGCTGGTATATGTTTCTGTCAGAAAAAAATCATCTGAGCCCGATACGGGATCAGCACCTCAGGCGAAGGTCGAGGCTGAAACTGCTCCTGAACCCTTGCCGGAACCAGTTCCAGAGCCAGAGTCTACTGCTGAAACAGCCGCCCAGATAACTGTTGAAACCGCTCCTGTTGAAGTGGCTGAAACAGTTGATGCGCCTGATTCACCGCAGGTCGCCGTTGAGGAGATCAAGCCGGAGGAGCCTCTTAAGGATGCGCCTGGTCAGGTCGCAGAGCTGGCCACAGAACCTCCCGCAGAACAGCCCACAGAGGAACCTGAAGAGGAACCTAAAGAGGAGCCCAAAGAGGAGGTTGTTCAGGCACCGATCGCTGAGGTGGGGTCTGCTCCCGCAGTTGCTGCTGAGCCGATAGCTGAGTCCGAACAACTGCTTGAGCCAGAGCAGCAGGCTGAGCCTGAACCAGAGAGCAAGCCAGAGACTAAGCCAGAACCAGTCGTTGCAGCACAAGAGGTGGCGGAAGCGCCTGAGGTGCGCAAGAAGCGTCTGTTTGAGCGTATCAAAAGTGGTCTGAGCCGAACCAAGGCCAATCTGACTGCGCAGCTCAGTGATCTGTTCAGCGGCAGCAGCGAGATAGATGATGATCTGCTGGAAGAGATCGAAACCCTGCTGCTGATGTCTGATGTCGGGGTGGATGCCACCACCGAGATCATCGGCAAGCTCACGGACCGCGTTGAGCGTAAGCAACTTAAAGACCCTCAGGCACTGCGTGATGCTCTGAAGCAGGAGCTCAAGGCTTTACTTGGTGGAGCACAGCAGGGATTGCCGGTTGTGGATAACAAGCCGATGGTGATCCTGATGGTCGGTGTCAATGGTGTGGGTAAAACCACCACCATCGGCAAACTGACTAAACGCTTTCAGATGGAGGGCAAGTCCGTCATGCTGGCCGCGGGTGATACTTTCCGTGCCGCAGCAGTCGAACAGTTGCAGGTCTGGGGTGAGCGCAACAAGGTGCCTGTGATCGCACAGCATACCGGTGCGGATTCTGCGTCGGTGATTTTCGATGCGCTGCAATCCGCCAAAGCCAAGGGCATAGATGTGTTGATCGCTGACACGGCAGGGCGCCTGCAGAACAAGGATAATCTGATGCAGGAACTGGCCAAGGTGGTGCGCGTGATGCAGAAGCTGGACCCAACCGCCCCGCATGAGGTGATGCTGGTGCTGGATGCCGGTACCGGCCAGAACGCCATCAGCCAGGCTCGTGAGTTCAAGGAGGCTGTAGGTGTGACCGGTATCACCATGACCAAGCTGGATGGCACAGCGAAGGGCGGTATCATCTTTGCGGTTGCGAAGCAGTTTGATCTGCCGATCCGCTTTATCGGAGTAGGTGAGCAACTGGATGATCTGCGCCCGTTTGATGCCGATGAGTTTGTGGATGCGCTGTTCGATTGAGCACAGGTTACGGGTTTAAGGAGTTCGGCTGATCATGGCAGCTATCAGTTTCACCAATGTCAGTAAACGCTACGAAGGTGGCCACGATGCGCTGGTCGGCGTGGACTTCTCGCTTCAGTCTGGCGAAATGGCTTTCTTGACCGGACACTCCGGGGCGGGAAAGAGCACGCTGCTGAAGCTGATCATGCTGATGGAGCGGCCTTCGCGAGGCCAGGTGATGGTGGGTGATCAGGATCTGGCTCAGCTCCAGCGCAACATGATCCCCTGGCATCGCCGTCGGATCGGCGTGGTGTTTCAGAACCACCAACTGCTGTTCGATCGTACGGTATTCGATAATGTCGCTCTGCCGCTGCAGATCTCCGGTTATGACCCGGTGGATGCCGCCAGACGCGTGCGCGCAGCGCTGAGCAAGGTGGGTTTGCTGGAGAAAGAGCAGCAGAACCCGATCAGTCTCTCCAGTGGTGAGCAGCAGCGCATCGGTATTGCGCGTGCCATCGTGCACAAGCCGCAACTGCTGCTGGCGGATGAGCCGACCGGTAACCTCGACCCTGCCCTCTCGGAAGATGTGATGCACCTGTTTGAACAGTTCAATCGTGTCGGCACCACCGTGTTGATTGCCAGCCATGATCTGTCGCTGATCAATCGCATGGGGCATCGTACCATCACCCTCAGTGGTGGAAGGCTGGTGTCCGGTGGATAAGTCAAACCGGCCCGATCAGGGGCAGAACATACCACGTGGTGCGGTTGCGCACCGGGTTAAATTTGGTGACAAGCTGCGCAGTTGGTCGAACCATCATCTTGAAGTATCGGTTCAATCGCTGCAGCGCATGTTGCTGACACCTGTGGCGACGCTGATGACGCTGGCGGTACTGGCTATAGCGCTGGCGCTGCCGGGCTTCATGCTCACGGCATTGCAGAATATTCAGCAACTGGGGAGTGGCTGGGATACCGATCCGCGTATCGCGCTGTATATTAATGATTCTGCCTCTGATGAGCGGGTCGAGCAGTTCAGCCTGGAGTTGATGCTGCATGATGGCCTCCGTAGCGTCGAGCTGATTGAGCGTGCGCGCGCCCTGCAGGATTTCAGTGAGTATTCCGGTTTTGGCGATATCCTGAGCTTTTTCGACAGTAACCCCCTGCCTGCGGTAGTGCTGGTATTGCCGGTAGATCAGTCGGAGCAGGGGCTGCTGACACTGCAGGCCGAGTTGGCTGCACTGCCCGAAGTGGACGAGGCAGTTGTGGATATGCTCTGGATTCAGCGCCTGCAGGCCTATATCAACCTGGCTGAGCGTTTCAGTTGGGTTCTGGCTGGATTACTGGGGCTGACGGTGCTGCTGGTGGTAGGTAATACTATCCGCATGACCCTTGAAAGCCGACGTGATGAGATCATTGTGGCGAAGCTGGTGGGTGCAACCGATGCCTGGGTGCGTCGCCCCTTCCTTTACTCCGGGTTCTGGTATGGCTTGCTGGGTGCGCTGCTGGCCTGGGTGCTGGTACAGGGTGCGCTGTGGCTGATGGCCGACAATGTGAATCAACTGGCACAGCTCTACATGAGTGGTTTCAGTGTGCAGGGATTAGGCGTGAAAGGTAGTCTGCTGTTGCTGTTGACGGGGCTTCTATTGGGTGTGTCCGGTGGCTGGATGGTCACAGGCCGGCACCTGAGAGAGATCGAGCCTACCTGACTTGAGTCAGGCGCGTTTACCGAACCAGCCAGCGGGGTACCTGTTCGCAATAGGCCCGGTAAGCCGGGCCATGCAGTTGCTCCAGTTCCCGCTCCTCAGAGTGGGCCTGACGTATCAATACCACCACACCCACCACCAGACATACCAGCGAAAACAGGCTCGGCAGGGCCATAAAAAAGCCCAGCTGCGCCAGCATGACGGCGATGTAGGTCGGGTTGCGGCTGTAACGGAAAGGGCCCTCGGTAATCAGCGGCGGCGGATGTGAAGTATCTATCCCCGAACGCCAGTCACTGCCCAGAAAACCCTGAATAAAACTGACCAGCCCGAAGGCGATCAGCAGAAGTAATATCCCGGCAGACAGTACCAGCGGCTGATAGAGCCAGCCCAGAATGCCGAGCCATGCGTCTGTCTCTGGCCAGAGTACACGCATGACACAGATGCCCAGAATCGCCGCCCTGAACAGATTGAACAGCTGGCGATGCCACCAGGTGCCGGATCTGCTTGCCCCATAGTGAATCACCGCATAGCCACCGCGCTGCTGCTGACCCAGCACCCGACAGGAGAAGAGTACTCCGATCATCAGAAAGAAGGTCGCCAGAAAGTATCGGCTGAAAAGTTCGATGTCCATCTGTTGTCTGTTTTCCGGAGGTTGTCCATTCAGGAGAACCCATGTGACCATGATCTGATTTGCAACTCAAGATATTGCAGCCGATATGGCATGATAGGGATCAAGGTTTGAGCATTAATCTGATAGATTGATATGAAAAACCTGATGGGAGAATGGAAATCCGGGGGGTAAAGGGATGAGCGCGCGAAATCTATCCACATGGCGCTTCGGTGTCGGAATAGCAGCGCTGATACTGGCGGTTGTGCTGACAGTGATGCTGGTGGGCCTCTGGTGGCTGGGGCTGTTCGGGCTGAAAACCCAGCAGGGATACTTTGGTGCAGTGTTTTCACCTGAGGGCGAGCAGATCTATTTCGTTGAGCGTCGCACCAGTGGCATGCACTGGGGGATGGGCTGGGAGCATTTCTCGCCACCTGCCTGGGCGCGTGTCAGCCGTGACAGCTTCATGCTGCAGCGCCTTGATCTGAACAGTGGTGAGATAACCACACTGGAGCGCTGGCAGGATTCACCGCTGCTCGGTAAGACGCTGCGTCAGTATCGGGGCCGACTCTACAGCTCCCTGCGCGTTGCCCTGGAAGCAGAGGAGGATGGTGTCCGCTATAAAATGGGCATAGCCCTGCCGCGTCAGCCGGTGTCGGAACGTTTCCAACTTCAGGGATACTGGCGTGAAAGCGATAGTTCACGAGGGAGCTGGCAGCCAGCCAGTTCTTCATCACCGGGCCTCGGCACACCGAGAATCCTGGCAGAGCGTGAGCTGTTTGAGTTGCCAGGCGAAGAAAGTTTTCCCGCAGCGATCCTGGCATACGACCACAGCCAGCAGAGCTGGACGCTACTGGCGACAACCCTGAAACAGCCGCCATCCGACGCGGCACTGACAAGCCTGCTGCAATCCTCAGGTAAATCCAGGCATGATCATCAGCAAACCCTGGCCAGGCTGCAACAGCAGCGCCTCGCCATCCATCGCGAACAGGGAATGAGCGAAAGTGATGCTCTGCTTGCTACCTATCGTGATTTGAGTGAAATGGGGTATTTTCCCAAACCCAGGCGTTGGGTCGCCACGCTGGTAACGAAGTCAACGTCAAGTGCCTTGCCTGTTCTGGAAATATCCGAAGCCGAGTTTCAGGTTGGCCTGATGAGCGATATCGCTCAGGCACTGGCTGAGCCAGGTCGTGAGGTGGATAAACTGCCTGGCCTATATGTGCAGCACAGGGACTACGACACCAGTCTGCGGTTGAATGAGTTGATGGCGGCAGGAAACGTTGAGTTCGAGGTCTGGATTGGCGAACGGCACTACCATCTGCAGTTGCTGCCTGCAGAGAGGCCTGCCATCACGCCGGACACAGGGCGAAGAGACTAATCCTGAAACCAGCCCTGGAACCACCCCTGTGACTGATTTCTGCAAATAGCCCTGCGCTGAATATTGACATGCTCACTTACCGCATATCCCTCGCCGTGCTTGCATTTTGCCCGGCATAGCGGTATTTTTTCCTGTCCCTTATCCGGCTCCGGCTGGAGAAAGGGCGGCGGGAACTTTTCCACCCCGCCAGGATCATATGCACGACGAAAAACTGTTGAACTTTAATGAGGTTATTTCTGAATGGGCAAGAGCTTGCAAGTCATTGAACACCTGTCACCGGGTAGCAATGTAAATGCCTATGTACAGACCGTAGGTTCGATCCCGATTCTGACTGCTGACGAAGAGCGCGAACTGGCAGAGCGCCTGTTTTACCAGAACGATCTGGAGGCTGCCCGTCAGCTGGTTCTGTCGCATCTGCGCTTTGTCGTCCACATTGCCAAATCCTACTCCGGTTACGGATTACCGCTGGCTGACCTGATTCAGGAAGGCAACGTTGGCCTGATGAAAGCGGTCAAGCGTTTTGATCCATCCGTAGGTGTGCGCCTGGTATCCTTTGCAGTGCACTGGATCAAGGCTGAGATGCACGAGTTCATTCTGCGTAACTGGCGTATCGTCAAGGTAGCGACGACCAAGGCTCAGCGTAAGTTGTTCTTCAATCTGCGCTCGCAGAAGAAGGGCCTGGGTTGGATGACCAATGATGAAGTGTCTGCCGTTGCCGAAGATCTGGGTGTTGATTCAGCGGTCGTGCGCCAGATGGAAGGTCGTATGGCATCCTCCGATACCGCGTTTGATGGTGCGCCGGATACGGATGACGACGTTGTTGCCTGGTCACCCTCCATGTATCTTGAGGATGTTGATGCAGATCCTGCCATGCAGTTGGAAGAGTCCAACTGGGAAGAACGTTCGCAGCAGAGTCTGCTGGCTGCGATGGGTGATCTGGATGAGCGCAGCCGCGATATTCTGATGCAGCGCTGGCTGAATGAAGAGAAAGCCACTCTGCATGATCTTGCCGCCAAGTACGAAGTGTCGGCTGAGCGTATTCGCCAGCTGGAGAAAAATGCCATGAAAAAAATTCGTGGAGCCATGACACTGGAGGCCTGACAGGCTTCCTCTACTCATGCCGATAAAGCCGCCCAGTGCGGCTTTATCTTTGTCGGTCCGGCGCTTGCCGGCCGATCTTCCAATGATTACCAATGACTGACTCCGTCAGCAATCCGGAGGGCAATGTGGCATCACGTCAGACCCTGCTGTGTGCTGCTTTACTGGGTATGCTGGCAGTGATGCTGGGCGCATTCGGGGCACACGCATTAAGCGCTGTGCTTGAACCGCGTATGCAGCAGGCGTATCAGACTGCGGTACAATACCAGTTCTGGCATGCGCTGGCGCTGCTGGCAACCGGTATACTGCAGCGTAGCTGCGATGCAAGGTTGCTGAAAATAACGGCACTGCTGTTTCTGGCCGGTGTGCTGCTGTTCAGTGGCAGCCTGTATCTGATGGCGCTGACCGGTATCAGACAGTTGGGCATGATCACGCCGCTGGGTGGCATCTTATTCATTCTGGGCTGGGCCTTGCTCGCCTGGAGTGCTTTCAGATTGGATAAACAACAGGATAGATAACCATGCAGATTCTGGTGAATGGTGAAGCGTTTGAAGCCGATGACGCCATAACCCTCGCGCAGCTGACCGAACAGCTCGGCCTGGGAGGAAAGCGTATCGCCATAGAGCTGAACCTGGATATTATTCCACGCAGCGAACATGCCGCGACCCGCCTCAAGGCGGATGATCGCGTCGAGATAGTGCATGCGATCGGCGGTGGCTGAGTAGCTGGAATCAGTTGCACACCTGCCGTCAGAGAAAGAGATTCAGTAATCAAAACCAGGAAAATAACATGTCAGCCATCGATCTTCAGAAGGATTCACTTGTCATTGCCGGTAAAACCTATCAGTCACGTTTGCTGGTGGGTACAGGCAAGTATCGCGACATGGATGAGACCCGCGAAGCGATAGAAGCCAGTGGTGCCGAGATTGTCACCGTTGCGGTACGTCGCACCAATATTGGTCAGAACCCGAATGAGCCTAATCTGCTGGATGTGATTTCGCCGGATCGTTATACGATTCTGCCCAACACGGCTGGATGTTACACGGCACAGGATGCGGTGCGTACCTGTAAACTGGCGCGCGAGCTGATGGATGGCCATGACCTGGTCAAGCTGGAAGTGCTGGGCGATGAGAAAACCCTGTACCCGAATATCGTCGAAACCCTGAAAGCCGCCGAAACTCTGATCAAGGATGGCTTCAAGGTAATGGTGTACACCAGTGATGATCCGATAGTGGCAAAAGAGCTCGAAGCGATGGGCTGCGTCGCGGTCATGCCGCTGGGCTCCCTGATCGGCTCTGGGCTTGGCATTCTGAATCCGCACAATCTGCGCATCATCATGGAAGAGGCCAGAGTGCCGATCATTGTCGATGCCGGTGTCGGCACTGCATCCGATGCTGCGATCGCCATGGAGATGGGCTGTGCCGGTGTCCTGATGAATACGGCGATTGCCGCCGCCGGTAAGCCGGTACTGATGGCTTCGGCGATGCGCATGGCGGTGGAAGCGGGCCGTGCGGCCTATATTGCTGGTCGCATGCCGCGTAAGGCCTATGCAAGTGCATCCTCACCTCTGGATGCAACCCTGATTAATCGTTAAGGCGATATTGTCTGATATGAGTGAAGAGATAGAGCAGAAGAACCTGCGTTCGGTACGCAGTTTTGTTATCCGTGCCGGTCGCATGACCGAGGGTCAGGAACGCGCGATGCAGGAAAACTGGCCAGCGTTCGGACTGGAGTTGACTGCCGGAATGCAGGACTTCAGCCAGGTGTTCGGGCGTGAAGCCGATATCGTGTTGGAAATAGGCTTTGGTATGGGGGCTTCATTGGCCGAAATGGCCCGCCTCATGCCGCAGAAGAGCTTTATCGGTATCGAAGTGCATCCACCGGGTGTTGGCCGCCTGCTGTCGCATGTACGTGATGAAGGCATCGACAACATCCGCGTCTATCGCGAGGATGCGCTGGAGGTGCTGGAGAAGTGTGTACCGGATGCCTCGCTGGAAACGGTTCAGCTGTTCTTTCCTGATCCCTGGCCGAAGAAACGCCATAACAAGCGTCGTATCGTGCAGCCGGCGTTTGCCGACCTGATCAGGCGCAAGCTCAAACTTGGCGGTCAGTTCCATATGGCAACCGATTGGGGGCCTTACGCTGAGCATATGATGGAAGTGATGAGTGCCGCTGAGGGCTATGAGAATCAGGCCGGCGAAGGGCAGTACTCACCTCAGCCGGAATGGCGCCCGGTGACCAAGTTCCAGAAGCGTGGTGAAGATCTCGGCCATGGCGTCTGGGATCTGATCTTTGTCCGGACCGCCTGATTCTGTTTTTTCGAATATGAACATCTGAAACCAGAAGCAGAACCCTGGGTTCCGCTTCTGGTTTGTACCTGACTATCCGCTTTTCTTAACTCTTGCCACGCTCAGCGCAATCGCCTTTCATACCTCTTTTGCCGTCACGATCACCACCCTTGTGCCATCGGCTGCGCTGCTCATCCATCTTTTCCAGCTGCTCTGGTGTCAGAATATCGGCCAGCTGCGCGCGCATCTCTTCGCGCTTCTCCATGCGTGATTCACGCTGTACTTTCCAGGATTCACGCAGCTGTTCGACCTGTGCATCGCTCAGATCAAGACGTTCCTGCATCTTCTGCAGATGACGCTCGCCGTGTTCACCGCGTTTACCCTCATTCGCCAGTGCGATACCAGAGAACATCATGCCTGCGACCAGTAGCGCAATACCTGTTTTGAATGACTTTTTCATGCTGTTGTTCCTTATGTGTTGCTGTTGATGTGTCCAGTATTGCTCAGCGCAATGCAAAGTAGGGTTATCAACAGGTAAAGTTAGGTAAAGTCGGATCAACAGGGTCGAAATGGCGCTATCATGCAGCGTAATGGAGGATGCGATGAATCAAGAGCGTTTACTGTTGGTGGATGATGACCGGCAACTGTCAGCCATGCTGTCAGACTATCTGGCGCACGAGGGCTATCAGGTGACGACAGCCGCAGATGCGGATGAAGCCACTGCACTGCTGAGTCAGCCTGGGCAGTTTGATCTGCTGGTGCTGGATATCATGATGCCCGGTCGCAGTGGTCTTGAGCTGCTGCAGAGCCTGCGTCCGGCGCTGCAGTTACCGGTGATCATGTTGACGGGCCGAGGTGATGAGATAGACAGAATTCTCGGGTTGGAGATGGGGGCCGATGACTATCTGGCCAAACCCTGCAATCCCAGAGAGTTGCTGGCGCGGATAAGGGCTGTGTTGAGGCGTGCGCAGTACGCCGAGCAGGCCAGTCAGCCGCAGGTACTGGAGATGCAGGGCATACGGCTGGACCCGGGTCGGCGCGAAGTCCGGGTGAATGATGCGCTGGTGGAGCTGACCAGTGTCGAGTTCAATGTCCTGGCTGAGTTGATGCGTAAGGCCGGTGAAGTGCTGAGCAAGGAGCAACTGACGGAGCGGGTGCTGCATCGCAAGCTGACCGCCTATGATCGCGCATTGGATGTGCATGTCAGCCGTTTACGACAGAAACTGGCACAGCAGCATGAGAGCGCGCCGGAGCTGATCAAGACAGTGCGCGGCCAGGGTTATCAGTTTATCCGGGGTGAGTCATGAGATGGTACCAGCATCTGTTCTGGAGGATCTTCATCACCACCTGGCTCTTCAGCTCACTTACCATGGGGCTGCTGATCTATGGCCTGATGACGGTCACTGAGCGCAGGCATGGCCGGGATCTGTACGAGGAGCGACTGCTGAGCCAGGCGCAAACCATTATTGAGCGGCATGAGTCGGGTGAATCATCCGCTCGCTTTCCGCGCGAAGAGGGGCACAGGCGCTGGCGCTTTCCACTGCAGATTCTGGATCTTGACACGGGGCAGAATCTGGTTGAGCTGAGACGACCCTTGCCCGAGGGCCCACGGGTTCGCCTGACATACGAATCTGATACCGGTCGGCAGTATCAGATACTGGCTCCGATGCCACAGGAACAGTTTCGGCTGCAGCGCCTGTATCAATTTGGCGCATCGCTGCAGATGATCATGGTGGCGGTCGTGGCTGCGCTGGTGGCGTTGCTGACCAGCCTGCTGGTGGTGCGTCCGGTGAATCAGCTACGACAGTATGCGCGTGCCCTGCATGATCAGCAGAACCTCAGTACCCGTGCAGAGGGCCATCTCAGCGCACGCAGGGATGAGATAGGCGAGCTGGCGCGTGAGTTCAACCTCATGGCTGCCTTTGTGGAAAAGACGCTGACAGGACAGCAGAGGCTGCTGCAGGATGTGTCACACGAGCTCAGAGCACCCCTGGCGCGCCTGCAAGTGGCTGCTGGTCTGATTGAGCAGCAACTGGGAGAGCGTAATCGCAGTGTGGATCAGATCAATCGCGAGTGTGAACAGCTCAGCCATCTGATTGAGGAACTGCTGTCTCTGTCACGACTGGAGCAGCAGTCGGGCAAGGTGGAACCCTGTCACCTGATCTCGCTGCTGGAGTCTCTGGTCACGGATGCGCAGCTGACCAGTCCTGAGCATGAGGTGGTGCTGAGCGTTGAGCCTGTGGATCTCAGATGTGATCTTAACGGCGACCTGCTGAGGCGGGCTGTGGGCAATGCACTGGGCAATGCCTTGAAACATACTCCTGGCGGGTCACGTATCGAGGTGCAGGCGCACCATGATGGCAGTAATCTCTGGCTGAGTGTTGTGGATAACGGCCCGGGCGTGGATAACTCCTTGTTGAAAACACTGTTTAATCCTTTCGTTCGTGGTCATCACAGTCCAAGTGATGGCTATGGGCTGGGCCTGAGTATTCTGCAGCGTGCTGTTCAGCATATGGATGGCAGAGTCAGTGCGGCGAATCGTAGCGAGGGAGGGTTTGAGTTGGTGATGAAAATACCGGCAAAGCTTGCCTGATGCTGGCAGGCTGATGGATTACGAGGCTCGGATGATTCGAGCCTCGCTGTGAATATTTAAACCCTGAACACTTGAAGCTGTGAATAACTTGGGTTTGTGAATAGCTTGGATTTGTAAATGCTTAGAGTGCGTCAGGACCGGTTTCGCCGGTACGGATACGGATAACCTGTTCCAGCGGGGTGACAAAGATCTTGCCGTCGCCGATCTTCGAGGTGTTGGCAGTCTTGCTGATCGCCTCAATCACAGCGTCGAGCATATCATCATCAACAGCCACTTCGATTTTGACCTTGGGCAGGAAGTCGACGACATACTCTGCGCCACGATACAGCTCTGTATGGCCTTTCTGCCGTCCGAAGCCTTTAACCTCGGTAACGGTGACACCCTGGATGCCGATATCGGACAAGGCTTCACGGACATCATCGAGCTTGAATGGTTTGATTATCGCAGTGATCAACTTCATGGTTTTCTCCTCAAAACCTGCAGCCATGGATAATGCCACGTCTGATTAAAAAATGCCCGAACTCTGCGGGATATGAGTTCAAGTATACCTGTAACCTGTAGACAACGCATAGCATAGCTACAACGCAAAAAAGGAGCCCGAAGGCTCCTTTCAATTCAAGATCAGTAAGTTACTTCTTAGCTGTGGCGAATTCAGGATAGGCTTCCATACCGCATTCTGCCAGATCCACACCGTCGTACTCTTCCTCTTCGGTGACACGGATACCCATCACGGCTTTCAGCACGACCCAGACGATCAGGCTGGCAATGAAGACCCAGGCAAAGATGGCAACGATACCCAGAATCTGTGCACCGAAGGTGGCATCAGAGTTGGACAGTGGTACTGCCAGCAGACCCCAGATACCGACCACGCCGTGCACAGAGATGGCACCAACAGGATCATCGATTTTCAGTTTATCCAATGTCACGATGGCACCGACCACAATCAGACCACCAATCGCACCGATCACGGCAGCGCCCAATGCTGTTGGAGCCAGAGGCTCAGCGGTGATCGCTACCAGGCCTGCCAATGCACCGTTGAGTGCCATGGTCAGATCCGCTTTCTTGAACCAGACGCGAGCAAAGATCAGGGCCGCAATGACACCACCGGCAGCAGCAGCATTGGTGTTGACGAACACCTGAGCGACGTTGTTGGCAGAGTCGATATCCGACATTTTCAGTTCAGAGCCGCCGTTGAAGCCGAACCAGCCCAGCCACAGGATGAAGGTACCCAGAGTCGCCAGTGGCATGTTGGCACCGGGAATCGCATTGATCTGGCCATCTTTACCGTACTTGCCCTTACGAGCACCCAGCACGATGACACCGGCCAGCGCTGCCGCTGCACCTGCCATGTGAACGATGCCGGAGCCTGCAAAGTCAGAGAAGCCTGCTTCGCTCAGGAAACCGCCACCCCAGGTCCAGTAGCCACTGACGGGATAGATAAATCCAGTCATGACGACAGCAAAGGCAAGGAAAGCCCAGAGCTTCATTCGTTCGGCAACAGCACCGGATACGATCGACATACAGGTGGCAACGAATACAACCTGGAAGAAGAAGTCAGAACGCATGGCGTAGTATGGGCCATCTTCGTCACCTGCCAGTACCGCATCGACACTGTTCTCATCACCGATCAGACCACCCAGGCTCGGCAGAATACCGCCGGCGTCGGAGCTGTACATGATGTAGTAACCACAGAGCAGATACATGGTGCAGGCAATCGCATAAAGTGCGACGTTTTTGGTCAGGATCTCGGTGGTGTTCTTGGCGCGGACCAGGCCGGCTTCCAGCATCGCAAAGCCTGCCGCCATCCACATGACCAGCGCCCCGCAGATCAGGAAATAAAAGGTATCGATTGCATAGGCGAGATGTGCAACATCAGCTGCCGTTGCATAGATGAGTTCTTCCATTGTTCAGCCCTCCAGCAGGCGAAAAATCGTCATAAGGGTTATTAAAGTGCGTCGTGTCCGGATTCACCGGTACGGATGCGGATAACCTGCTCAAGTGGCGTGACAAAGATCTTGCCATCACCGATCTTGCCGGTCTGGGCCGCTTTGCTGACCGCTTCGACGACCTGATCAACCACGTCGTCAGTCACGGCAGCATCGATGCGAACCTTTGGAAGGAAATCAACGACATATTCCGCACCACGGTAGAGTTCTGTATGGCCTTTCTGACGACCGAAGCCTTTGACTTCTGTGACAGTAATACCCTGAATGCCTATCTCGGAGAGCGCTTCGCGCACGTCATCGAGCTTGAATGGCTTTATGATTGCTGAAACCAGTTTCATCGTTCAGTCCCTCTTTGAAGTAAAAGACCGAAACCAGTGGACGGGTGAGCACCAGCTGATTTCGCTTACCTGGTCTAAGCGAAAGACGTGCCAGAAAAATATAATCCTTATAAAACAATGCTATAAATGATTCCATCCTGGGTGAATGATTGATAATGGTGCAGATAGACCGCCTGAGTGGTTAAAAACTGTGCACTACCTGCGGCGGTGCACCCAATTGGTGCGTCGTGATCGCTGTTGTCTATTCCAGCACGCGATGTTCCGCAGCTACTTGTTGGCAGTGGCAGGCTGCAAACCTCTATCAGAGCTGCCTGACCGGGGATTATCAGTGCTCAAAGCTGTAAGGATAAATCAAAATTAATTAATGATTAGTTAATAATAATTTTTGCTTTATCTAATTTATAAAAAATAAGTTCAATATCACAAATCGATATATTGAGCGTTTCAGAATTATTCCTTTAAAAACAAATATTTAGTTTTTCATTCTTTCCTCTCAGTCTGCCTCTGAAATTTATTATTTTCTTCTTTATTTTCAATGGTTTATAGGTCTATTTTTATTGCTTTTTTGTTGTGATTTATCGTTATCTATTTTATAATAATCACATTTAGATAAATGATAACTCAAATAAGGATTAAGACGATGCAGGAAAGAGAAATAAGGCTGCTTTTTAAAGCGGGCGTGTTCGAATCGTGCCAGGCGATCCCTATCTCAATGTCACGGGGCTGGACGTTGAAATTCATCACGAGGGACCAGGAGGTGGTCACCCTGAATCTGCAGCGCTCAAACAGTGAACGAGAGTTCAAGAGTCTGGATGGTGCTGCGGCAGTGGCGCGCCGAGTCGGGTTTGACTGGTTGAATGTGCAGATAGGCGATCTGAAGTGGCGTGAAAAGGTCTCTTGAGCGGAGAGGCCTGAACAGCGGTCCTGAATAGATAGACCTGAACAGAAAACTCTGATCAGAAAGTGTTGCCTGTCATGGAAGTGGTTTATAGTAATCAGCTCATACAGGCAGGAGGACAATGATGATTCAGAACAAGCTCGTCGAAGGGCTGTCAGAGCAGATGACGCAGCTGCTCAAGGGTGTGCGGGGTTTACCCGGGCAGGAGCAGGTCGAGCAGCAGATGCAGTTCATGTTGCAAAGTGCATTCAGCCGCCTGGACCTGGTCACACGGGAAGAGTTTGATGCCCAGAGTGCGGTGCTGGCCAGAACGCGCGCACGTCTGGAGGCACTGGAAGACAAGGTTTCTCAGTTGGAGCAGTTACTGGCTCCGGGTAATGCGGAAACTTTTCAGCCAGACCCAGCTCAGCCAGAGCAGCAGAGCAGTGCAGAATAACTCAGCACGCATCCATTAGGCTGAGTCGCTTTATTCAGTTTGGATCACCAGGGAAGGTGTCATGTCATTATCAGTTATTCTTACTCGTGCCCAGGTGGGCATACAGTCTCCATCCGTGGCGGTGGAAGTTCATCTGTCCGGTGGCCTGCCGTCACTGGCGATAGTCGGTCTGCCCGAAACAGCCGTGAAAGAGAGTCGGGAAAGGGTTCGCAGTGCCATCATTACAGCGGGGTTCGAGTTTCCTCAACGCCGTATCACCATTAACCTTGCACCCGCTGACCTGCCCAAAGAGGGTGGGCGCTATGATCTTGCCATTGCACTCGGTATTCTGCAGGCGTCCGGCCAGCTCAAGAACGATAAACTGCATCAGTATGAGGTGTTGGGCGAGCTGGCGCTGTCTGGAGAGATCCGCTCGGTACGTGGTGCACTGCCGGCGTCAATCGCGTGTGGTCAGGCGCGACGGGCGCTGATACTGCCTGCCTGTAATGCAGATGAAGCGACGCTGATGGGGGATACCCCGGTGCTGGGTGTCGATCATCTGCTGCAACTGCATCAGTATCTCAGTGGCAAGTCGAAACTGGAGTTTGCCTGTCGACAGGAGGCTGAGCCACCAGTTCATGCCTGTCCGGACATGTCGGATGTCAAAGGGCAGTTACAGGCCAGGCGAGCACTGGAGGTGGCTGCGGCCGGACAGCATAATCTGCTTTTTACCGGTCCTCCTGGCAGTGGTAAAAGCATGCTGGCCTCCCGGCTTCCGGGGCTGCTGCCCGAACTGACACCAGAGCAGTGCCTTGAGGTGGCTGCGATTCACTCTGTTGCCGGTATGTCGGTACTGGATGCCTGTCAGGGAGTGCGCCCTTTTCGTGCACCGCATCATACGGCCTCGGCTGCGGCACTGGTTGGCGGCGGATCGCACCCCCGTCCGGGTGAGATCTCTCTGGCGCATCAGGGGGTACTGTTTCTGGATGAGCTGCCAGAGTTTCCGCGCCGTGTGCTGGATGTGCTGCGTGAGCCTATGGAAACCGGAGAGATTCTGATCTCGCGTGCGGCCCGACAAACTTTATTTCCGGCTTGCTTCCAACTGGTTGCCGCGATGAATCCCTGTGCCTGCGGCTACTATGGCGATGGAACGGATCGCTGCATCTGTACACCGGATCAGATACGGCGCTATCAGAGTCGGGTGTCGGGTCCCTTGCTGGATCGTATCGATATTCAGCTCTGGGTGGCGGCCCTGCCCGCCGATGCACTGCTACGCCCGGGCCAGCAGGCGGAGAGCAGTGCTGATATACGGGCGCGGGTGCTGCGGGCTCGTGAGATTCAGCTTCAGCGGCAAGGGGCGAGTAACCGTCATCTCAGTGGGCGATCACTGGAGCAGTATTGCCAACTGGATAGTGATTCGCGCCGCTTGCTGACTCAGGCGATGGACAATCTGGGTATATCGGCACGCGCCTGTCATCGCTTGCTGCGAGTGGCGCGAACGCTGGCAGATCTGGAAGGGCATGATCGGGTTGAGCAGTCTCACCTGCTGGAGGCACTGGCGTTTCGGGGTAATGGCTTGAGGCGCTAGAAGTTTGTCTGACTTGGCTGTGCTTTCTGCTGGCAAGTGTTGGCTCGGGCTCGGGCTCTGAGCATCTGGAGCTCTTGCTGTTTATTGCTCCAGCATGGCATCTTGCTCCGGCTGAGCGGGGATAAGCATGGCGAGGAATTTTTCGAGGCTGACAGGACGGCTGAACAGATAACCCTGGGCAAGATCACAACCATGCAGGAGCAGAAACTCCAGTTGGTCCTGGGTTTCAACGCCTTCGGCGATCACCTTGCGCTGCAGGTTTTTGGCCAGGTTGATGATCGTTCGGACTATCTCTTCATCATCCTTGTTGCCGGGTATGCCTGAGATGAAAGATTTGTCGATTTTAAGTGTCGAGATCGGCAGTTTCTGCAGCAGTGAGAAGGAGGAATAACCGGTCCCGAAATCATCCAGAGAAAACTCGACGCCAAGCGCGCTGAGTGACTCCATGCACTGACGGACATGCACCTCATCACTGAACAGAGCGGTTTCGGTCAGCTCAAACTCCAGCATGGTGGTGTCGATATTGTATTTGTGAATCAGACGCTCGATCGTGTTGGCCAGATAGCCATCCTGAAACTGGCGGAAGGAGAGGTTGACGCCGACATAACCGCGCAGGCCAGCATCACGCATCAGTTTCATATCCTTGCCGGCACGCTGGATGACCCAGTAACCGATCGGCACAATCAGGCCCGACTGCTCACAGACCGGGATAAACGTATCGGGTGTAATCAGGCCGCGAGTGGGATGGTGCCAGCGAATCAACGCTTCGGCGCCGACTATATCGCCCGTGTTGAGGTTGATGCGTGGCTGGTAATAGAGGCGGAACTCCTCCTGCTGCAAGGCCCGCCAAAGCTCGGGTTCCAGCGCGATGCTTGTACCGCCCTCCTTGTCCTGCTGTGGATCATAGATGGCGTAGCTGTGGCCGCGGAGCTTCTTGGCACGCAATCGCGCAAGTCCGGAAAAGCGGATCAGCGCATCAAACTCATGATGATGCACCGGAGCCTGTGCGATACCGATACTGCAACTGATGGTCGCTTCACGCTCATCGATCTGATAGCCGGGTATCATCGCTTCTATCAGTTGCTCGGTCATCTGCTGCGTGGCTTCCTGCAGAGAATCCTCCGGGCGAACAATCAGTATGATCGTGAATTCGTCACTGCCGATACGTGCCAGGTGTGAACCGCCCTGGCAACGGCGCAGACGTCGACTCAGCTCCAGTACAACGCGGTCACCGGCATCATGGCCCATATTGTTGTTGAAGGCGCTGAAGTTATCGATATCGATGGCAAACAGGGCAACCTTGAATCCCTGATCAAGCCGCTTCAGTGCGCTCTGCAACTGACTATAGAAATACTGTCGATTGCCGGTGCCTGTCAGTGGATCTGTCGTCTGAATCTCAAACAGCGCCTTGTGATTGCGCAGGTTTGCAGAGGCATAGCGCAGCACGCGGAAGAGTGTGGCAGCATCCAGTTGATCAAGGTTGAGATAATCATTCAGAGGGTGTTGCAGCAGGTACTCAAGACGCTCTGGCGTGTTCTGTTCCAGTAAAACTATCAGCGGAATTCCGTTATACTGCTCGCTGTGGTCAAGAGGTGTCTGGTCGGCCTTGTCTATGGCATTTTCATGCAGCAGCAGAATAGTTGGCTCTTGTTCTCTCAGGGTTGCGTCGGCGATATCAAGGGATGGAAACAACAGCAGATTACATGCAGGTGGCAGTAGTGCAGTCAGGCGCTGTATCGCCATGGCATCCGGGTCGATCAGCACGAGTCTGCAACCAGGATGTAAAAGGGCCTGCTCTACTGCTAGCATCTTGCCGGTTACCTCTGTAGGTTTGTCTGACCCGCTGTCGGATGGCGACCGGCAGGCTACAAGCTTAACGATAACTGAGTTTTAATGTCAGTGTATATTACCCTAGCCTAACATGTCACATATCTAATTCAAACAAACGTTTAAAAGCTGTTTGATGATCAATGCGGTGACGAATCTTGTTTGAGTGATGCATGATCTTTCCAAGCTTATCGGCTGATATCCAAAATTATTTAGGCCTGTAATAATTTATGAGTAAACTGAACCCACGGCAGAAAGATGCAGTGCATTATATCGGCGGCCCACTGCTGGTACTGGCAGGTGCCGGTTCGGGTAAAACCAGCGTGATCACCCGCAAGATTGCCTACCTTGTCAAAGAGTGTGATATCAGTGCCCGGCATATAGCGGCGGTTACCTTTACCAATAAAGCTGCCCGTGAAATGAAGGAGCGTGTCATGCAACTGTTGCAGGGGTGTGACAGCCGCGGTTTGACCGTATCTACTTTCCACAACCTTGGCCTCAACATTATCCGGCGCGAGCACAAAACGCTGGGCCTCAAGCCTGGATTCTCCATCTTCGATGACCAGGACAGCAAGGCGCTGTTGCGCGACCTGCTGCTGCACCATGATGAAGATGCTGAGCAGGTGGGTATGGTGCAGCACCAGATCTCCAGTTGGAAGAACGACATGCTGGAGCCGCATCAGGCGCTGGCCAAGGCGGCGCTTCCGGATGAGATACTGGCCGCCCGTGCCTACGAATCCTATGCGAAGTCCCTGCGCGCCTATAATGCCGTGGATTTTGATGACCTGATTCTGGTGCCGGTACGACTCTTTTCACAACATCCGGATGTGCTGACGCGTTGGCAGGGGCGGATACGTTACCTGCTGGTGGATGAGTATCAGGATACAAACCTGTCGCAGTATCGACTGGTCAGGCAGCTGGTCGGGCATCGCAATGCCCTTACGGTGGTGGGTGATGACGATCAGTCGATCTATGCCTGGCGTGGTGCACGGCCCGAGAATCTGGGGCAGTTGCAGGAGGACTTCCCCAGCCTCAAGGTGATCAAACTGGAGCAGAACTATCGTTCGACCGGTTGCATCCTCAAGGCAGCCAACACCCTGATCGATAACAACCCGCACGTGTTCGACAAAAAGCTCTGGAGCGACAAGGGCTTTGGCGAGCCGATCCGCATCATCTATAACCGCAATGATGAGACAGAGTCGGAGCGTATTGCCACCGAGATCATGGATCGTCATCTGCGTGAGAGGATCCCTTTTCGAGACTTTGCCGTGCTCTATCGGGGCAACCATCAGGCGCGTCTGCTGGAGATGAAGCTGCAGCATTTTCAGGTGCCTTACAAGATCAGCGGCGGTACCTCCTTCTTTGCCCGAGCTGAGATCAAGGATCTGATGGCCTATCTGCGGCTGCTGGTCAATCCTGCGGATGACAACGCGTTTCTGCGCATTGTGAACCTTCCACGCAGAGAGATAGGGCCCACCACGCTGCAGCATCTGGGTGAGTACGCCAGCTCACGCCTGATCAGTCTGTTCGACGCCTGTGACGAGATGGGGCTGGAGCAGGTGCTGCCGGCACAGGCGATTACCCGACTGCAACGCTTCTGTCGCTGGATGCAGCATCTGCTGAGACTGTGCCATGAGGGTGACCCGATCGCAGCGGTGCGCGAGATGATTCTGGATATGGACTACGAAGGCTGGATTCGACAGGGCAGCTCCAGTGACGTAGTGGCTGAGAAGCGGATGCAGAATGTCTGGTTTCTGGTTGAGTCACTCAAGGCGACACTGGAGCGGCTGCAGGAAGAAGACCCGGATGCCGGTATTCAGGAAGCGATAGCCCGTCTGCTGCTGCTTGATCTGCTGGATCGTCAGGAGGAAGAGGATGACTCGGACAGGGTACAACTGATGACGCTGCATGCTTCCAAGGGGTTGGAGTTTCCGCATGTGTTTCTGATGGGCATGGAGGAGGAGTTGCTGCCGCATCGAAACAGTATTGAGGGCGATACCATCGAGGAGGAGCGGCGCCTGGCCTATGTGGGTATCACCAGAGCCAGAGAAACACTGACCATGACGCTGGCCAAGAAGCGTAAGCAGTTTGGTGAATGGATAGACTGCGCGCCGAGTCGATTCCTTGATGAGCTACCGGCAGAAGATCTGGTCACGGAAGGCCTGGGGGAAAGCTCCCCAGAGATAAACAAGGCCCGTGGTCGGGCGACCATCAGTAGCCTCAAGGGCCTGCTGGACGACTTCTGAACTCTGTAATTTTTAAATTATGTAACAGAAAAAGGTCAGGCGATCGTATGACCGTCTGACCTTCGCAGTAACTGAAAAGGATCAGTCGTTAGCCAGCATGTACTCGACGGTGGCTTCGATCTCTTCATCAGAGCAGTCAGCGCAAGTGCCGCGTGCAGGCATGGCATTAATACCGTTGATGGCATTGGCCAGCAGGGTTTCCATGCCTTTTTCATTTTTCAGTGCAGACAACTGGCCGTCACCGAACTTGGGTGCACCCAGTACACCAGAACCATGGCAGGCAGCACAGCTGCGTGTGTAGATAGACTCACCGGTACGGCCAGCCGTTGCAGCGGCTGGGGCAGCAGCGGCAGCAGCAGTGCCGCAGGTTTCATCACCCTGCAGACAGATATTGCCATGAGGCTTGATGCGCTCAATGATCGCATCACGATCAGTAGCAGCATGAATCGAGCCGGCCAACACCAGACCCAGTCCCAGTGTGCACAGTGCGGATGCAGCTTTTGCAGCAAATTTGTTCACAGTCACGACCTCATCAATCATAAGAAAACCGGTAGCAGATTTACCTGTCCCGCTACCTGCGTCAGCCCAAGGCTTCAGGTGCAGACAAGGCTGCTCATATTTTGACTGGCGATTATACCGATTTAATAGCCATACGGAAATGCGGCATTTCAGATCTTATTCGCCAGGACTTGGCAAAATGATCATACCTGCGTAAGATTAGCGCCCTGTAACACCAGCCTACGCGCCCGTAGCTCAGCTGGATAGAGTAGCAGGTTCCGATCCTGTTGGTCGGGGGTTCGAATCCCTCCGGGCGCGCCATCTTGCTTATCCCCTCTTTTGTCTTTTTACTTCAGCCTTGTTTCTGAAGCTTAGTGCAGGGCGTGATCAGTTGTCAGTTAGTGGCAATGAACTACACCTGTGCTGTTATCCATATGGCAGCACTGTCCAGGTGGAGAGCTTTTGCGACAACCACCCCCATGTGCAAATGCAAGGCTGCTGCTGAAAAGCAGAATTAACGCTAAAGCTAGTAACTTTTTCACGTGTTTTCCTTCGTGATGATTTTCATCAAAACCCATTAAAGTTAGGGCATTTATTCAATGTTCCAGTGCTTTAACTTAAGCTATCAATATTTAGTGGTGTTACTGGCTTGAAAATACCTGTCTTGGTCATGTTACGAGCAAACGTAAAGTGATCAAATAACGTGACAGGTTCAGACTCATTCCATGAACCAAAATCCAGCTTCTCCCATTCGTCTCGATGAACTATAACGCTATAGAGATAAACGTCGTCTTCGTCACTTTGAGTATAGGCTGAAATCACACATGCATTGACTGGAGGTAAATGATTGAAGATCAAACCTGCAATGCGAAGAGCAACACCATGAGCATAATCACGATACATTCCTCGTCGCTTGGTTGTATTGCTCCGTGAGCGTGAGATTTTTAATTGTCGTCCAGGTACTTTGTATTCAATATCAGGAAATTGATCTTCAGTGGGCAGGTCTATGTCTATAGCAACGGTGCTTGAATCATCGCCAAAGTCAAAATCTATCAGCGTTTCTATAGGCCATTCAATATCAGATAGATAATACTCAAGTACCGCAGCTAGTGCGTCTTGGCTTTCAAAAATATCTTCTGTTTCAAGCTTTTTGCGCTTTTCTTCTAACTCAAAGTGTTTCTTTTTTTCAGAGTTCCAGCGCTTGAGTGCCGCTATGTTTTCTTTCTCAATTAATTGATTTAACTCAGTTATACGGCGTTTTTGAGGCGGCCAAATGAATCCTAAAAGCCCATAACTTAGCGGTTTTGACTGAGAAGGCTTAGGGTTTTCAAATGGTCTAGGTTCATAGTTTGGATGGTTAGAGGCAGGTAACGTACCTTTGTGGATATTTTTAAGCTCTTCTAGGCTGCTATTCATCACTTCACAATGGGATACAAGGGCATTTCTTATTGTGTCACCAAGGTACTTTCTGATGACGCTTAGCTCACTATCATTGAAGGCCTCTCCATGCATTCCTTGAATCGTGACGTCACCGTCAGACTCTACAAATACTCTGACAGCAAGTTCATTACCAGCTTCAAGATAGTTCTTCAAATGTGTGGCAGGGGTTGGCTGCCGGCGACTTTCATGTTTGTTCAATTTACTACGATAGGACAAGCCTGTTCCGGGTAGGCCAAGATTTCCATAAAGGCCTCGTTTTCCTGCGCTGACAGTCGCACCTTTGACTCCAGCAGATAAGCCCACACCAGACTTGCTGAGGTTTAGGTTTAAACCTGGTGCAATACGTATTCGGCGTTGAAATCTGAATGACATAATGTTCCCTGTCGATTACTGTGTTTTTGAGTTGCCGTTACATTTTTGAATAGCATCGCTAAACGCCGAGGCCAAAATACCAGTTGGAATAGCTATCATGCCTATACCAGTGAGCGCCGTCAGACCTGCAAAAAATTTACCTGTGGCTGTAATGGGTGTGACATCGCCGTACCCTACTGTTGTTAAGGTAGCAATGCTCCACCAGAGAGCGCGTGGAATGCTGCCAAAATCATCAGGTTGAGATGATCCTTCCAGGAGATATAGACAGGTTCCGGAAAATAACAACAAAAAAATTGCTGCACATAAGCTGATCGTGAGTTCATATGACCTTGAACGCATCGCTTCAATAATCGCATCGACAGCTCTTGTGAATCTTCCAATACGTGCGAGCCTCAGTAGTCGAAGAATTCTGAAAAGCCTTAGTAAAAATCCATTATAAGAACCGAGCGTCAGGATAAAGGGTAGTATCGCCAATAGATCAATTATTGACCAAATGCTAAAGATGTAGCGGATTCGACCAGTAAAACCCCTGTACACCTCTCGTTCACCAGCAGCATAAACACGAAAAATGTACTCAACTGAAAACAGCGCTGCAAAGAACCACTCAGCATAGATAAACAAGCTGGGACTTAGGCTTCGAACAGTGGATTCAGTTTCAAGGATGGCAACGATGACAGCCACAAATATGATGGCAATAATGACCTTGTTAAGCATAGAAAGGCCATTCGTTTTAGCTGTAGGGTCTAATTGCTCATATACTTGGTAGCGAAATGATTTTTTGATTATCTGATCCATGATTAGCCTTCATGCTGAGCGTGGTGCCTGGAGTGTCTAACCTACTCAGTTTAGCAAGATAGAACATCAGGAGCGCTCAGTGAAGCCCTTCGTTAGTGGTCATCCCATCTGCACTACCAGCGCCAGCACTGCTGTAATTACTGTACCGGTCACAATCTGATCACACTGGGCGGCATTTTCACCCGACACCGCGTGACCGCTCTCCTAGAATCGTCATCATCTTAACAACTTGATTATGATTTGTCGGAGCAGGCGATGACAACAGTCAGAAAGTTACGCAGCAAGTGGTGGGCGCAGGTTCGGGTTAAAGGACATAAGCCGCAAGCCAAGTCCTTCACGCTCAAGTCTGATGCACTGGCATGGGCACGTCTGGTTGATGCTTAGATTCAGCCTGGTGTGTTTATCGAAACGGCTATGGTTGATGCGCTTCACTGGTGAAGTGGCGGTCCAGGTAATTGAAACTAAGAGGGTAGAATCAGGGGGGCAGCTGGGCGCTTGACACCAAAGTGAAATGGTAGCTTATACTTCTTGTGGTCTCGTCCTATTGGCAAGATAGCCTCGCTATCAAGGGTGGTTTTACAGGTGTTAATGACTAGTAAAACTGATTATTGAATATGCTCTACTGGACTGCTTGAAGCGTTACTGTTTCAGTCCAATACATCGGTGAGGATTAGCTGAAAGCCTTGATTGCGAGCATGTGTAAATAGAATTAAGGGTCTTATTACAATATTACAATCGATTACATCTGAACATTGCAGGAGTGACGTTATAAAACGCTGGATAACAGAGCAGTTTAAGCACATAAAACCAAGAGCGCTTTCACCTAAGCAAGATGTTGATGCGTTGCGGGAAGCGCTGCTCGATAATATTGTGTTGCTGATAGCCTGGTCGATGCTGATTGGTATCGGTCTGTCGTCATTGCGTGCTGTTACTATGGGTTGGCAGCCGTTCATGTGGTTGCACCTGTTTTTAGTGGCAGGCGTTTGGGGACTGGTGTTCGTGAGGCGCTTCATAGCCTACCGTGTCCGCTGTCTTTTGTTATTGGGTTTCATTTTTTCCGGTGGACTAGCTGGTTATATCGGATTGGGTCCTGCGGCTGATGCGAAGGTTGCGTTTGTGTTCGTTACCTTTATTGCCGCCTTGCTTCTTCCCTTGCGTTGGATGTTGATGATTTGGGGATTACAGGGCATATGCTTGATACTGATTGGCATCGCGTGGGTATCGGGCACACTGACATTCAAACTCAGCTTTCATGACTATGCAGCAGATCCGTTAGTCTGGGCCACCGGAGTCTGGACGATTCTGGTGTACAGCTGTGTGATCGCCTATGTCGCCTTTTCCACCATAGACTTACTGAAACGTAAAACGATTCAGGTTGAGGAGCAAGCTGAGCATACTCAAACTATTCTGGACACCTTGTTAGACGGCATCATGACCATTGACGCTGCTGGTATAATTCAATATTCCAACCCCGCAGCACAGCGCTGCTTCGGCTACCAGCCCGAAGAGTTAATTGGGCAGAATGTCAGCATGTTAATGCCCAGCCCGCATAGCGAAGCTGACAACAGTGACTTGTTCAACTATCAGACCACCGAAGTAGGGCCGATCATAGGCAGAGAGGTAGAAGGCTTACGATCTGATGGACACCTGTTTCCGCTGGAGTTGACTGTGACTGAAATAACCCATATCGGAAAGCTTGAGTATCTTTGCATCCTAAGAGATATCAGTGAGAGAAAGCGCATTGAGCGCATGAAAAACGAATTTATCGCCACAGTAAGTCATGAATTACGAACCCCCATGACGGCTATTTCTGGTGCGTTAGGTTTGATTAGCGGTGGCATCTTTGGCATCTTGCCGGACAAAGCTGCCGAGATGATAAACATTGCCAACCAAAACAGTAAGCGCCTGACGTATCTAATCAATGACTTGCTCGATTTCGAGAAAATGGCCGCCGGGCAAATGCAATACCAGTTCGAGCAGCAGCCTTTAACACCCTTGCTCGAACAAGCTATTGCCGCGCACAGCACGTATGAGAAAAAGCAAACCATACATCTGAGGCTTCTCTCGCTAAATCAGCCAATCGAAGTCAATGTAGATGGACAGCGATTGATGCAGGTACTCGCCAACTTGCTGTCTAATGCGATTAAATTTTCGCCCCCCGATGGCATCGTCACTTTGGCTGCAGAGCTGACCGGTCAGACGGTTCGAGTTAGCGTTAGCGATCAAGGACCGGGCGTTTCCAGAGCATTCCAGACTCGGCTTTTTGAACGATTCAGTCAAGCTGATGGTTCTAATACTCGCCCAAAAGGCGGTACCGGTTTAGGATTGGCCATTTCCCGCGAATTGATATTGGCAATGGGCGGCAGTATCGGATACCAGGATGCGCCAGGCCAAGGTGCGTGTTTTTGGTTTGAATTGCCTATTATCATCGTGCCCTTGTCTAGATCCTGATTTACGCATTTAGCCATGGATTGTTTAGTTCGTGTCAGATTTGGTGACTGCTTTGGGCAAAGTGTCCAGATGGTAGAGGAGTTGCAACTGCCCTTACTGGGGCGCATCTTTCTGGATGGCTCAACGTTCCAGGAAAATACTTCCGGATTACATCCAGTTAACTGCTCCGTCGCCGATGCACCGTTGGCGTCACCCCAAACCGTCTCTTGAAGCATTTACTCAGATATCCCACATCCGGCATACCCACCTCTTCGGCCAGTTGTGCCAGATGATGATGGGTATGCTGCAGGCGCCAGGCCAGATGTTGCAGGCGCATCTCCTGCCAGTGAGCACGGGCTGTGCAGTTGAAGCGGCTCATGAAGAGTCGATCCAGCTGGCGTCTGCCGACGCCGACCTGTGCCGCCAGTTTATCCATATTCATGGGAGTACCCAGATATTGCCGCATCAGGGCCAGTGCCCTGATCAGATGGCGGTTGGCATCCGGTTCTGGTTGCAGAGATTTGAGACGGTGCCCTGTGTCCCGGGTTTCATCTACCAGCATATCGGCCAGCCCTTTCAGGGCGCGCTCGCGGCCACAGTGGCGGCTGATCAGTTCGGTGGCGAGGTCGATGGCGGCGCTGCCCCCTGCGCAACTGATGCGCTGGCCATCCAGCAGGTAGAGGTGCTCGGTGGTCATACTGATGCTGGAGAAGTGGGTGGCAAATTCGTGTGCGTGGCGCCAATGCACGGCCACGCGATGTCTGTGCAGGAGTCCGGCTTCGGCCAGCATGAAGCAGGCATTATCGATACTGACCAGGCTCAGCCCATGGGCGCTGGCCCTGCGCAGCAGTGGATGATAGCTGGGTGTCAGGTGGCGAGTCTGCTCGGCCTCGCGTGCTCCGAAGATAACCAGATACTGGTAGTCTGACCAGTTCAGATCAGAGGGGACAGTCTGAACCCGGATCTCGGCACCACAACTGGCGATGATGGTTTCATCGGCTTCACGGCCGAGTATCTGCCAACGGCAGTAACGCTGGCGGCTGAGGTCCTCATCGTCGGCCGAGAAGCGCAGCTTATCGAGAAAGCCGCCGAAGGGCAGCAGGGCAAATCCCGGCAGGGGGAGCAGCAGAAAACCGACATCCGGTGTGTGCATCATGACTCCTTATGTCCAGATATTACTCTATAATGTCTTGTTTTTATCAATACGGATACCCGTCAGAGGATCATAATGCGCTCATTACCTTCAGGAGCGTGACATGACTCTGGAAATCTGGCTTATCTATCTGGTGGCCACACTTGGCTTATCTCTTACCCCCGGCCCCAATGGGCTGCTGGCACTGACTCATGGTGCGATGCATGGCCCGACCCGAACGCTGGCCACCATCGCCGGTGGCGCTCTGGGCTTTGCGGCTGTCATCGGCCTGTCGATGTTCGGTATCGCGTCGCTGTTGAGCCTTGCAAGTGAGTTGTTGCTGGTGATGAAGATTGTCGGTGGGCTTTATCTGGTCTGGTTGGGCATTCAGGTGTGGCGCGCACCAGCGCCGGGCGGTGGCATTGATACACAGATGGTCAGGGTGAGTGGCTGGAGCATGGCGCGACAGGGGTTTCTGGCTGCACTGGCGAACCCCAAGGCGATTCTGTTTTTTGCCGCCTTCCTGCCGCAGTTTATCAACCCTGAGGCAGATCTCCTGTTGCAGTTTGTCATCATGGCGGCCACCTTCGTGGTGGTGGAGTGCCTGACCGAGCTGCTGATCGCTGGCTCTGCCAGCCGGGTATCGGGCTGGCTGGGGCGCTGTGGCAAGGGTTTCAACCGTGTCTGCGGCAGCCTTTTCATGCTGATTGGTGCGTGGTTACCTCTGAGCAGCTGAAGTGCTGCGAAGAGGGGCGTGGAGGCTACAGTTAACTGCGCACAAGCCGGGTGAAAATTGTGTGGGTGACGAAATTCCGGTTGTTGAAATGCACGGCTTCGGTGATCATTGCGTTTTATCAGCAATCACTGATTAACGGCTTACGATGATGACAACAAAGCTCAACCCTTGGTGGATCGTAATGGCTGCGGCCGTCGTGCTGGCCTACAGTATGGGGGTCAGGCTGGCGCTGGGCTTGCTGGTGCCGGATATCAGCCAGGGGTTGGGTGTCACTGTTTCTGAGCTGTCATTGGGTTTTGCGATCCAGAACCTGCTCTGGGGGGCGGTATCGCCTGTAGCCGGTGCGCTGGCAGAGCGCTATGGCACGGCAAAGGTGCTGCTGTTCGGGGCGTTTCTCTATTTTGCCGGGTTGGTAGCAGCGGCTGTTTCACAAAGTGGTACTCTGTTCTTTATCGGTAATGCCTTGCTGATCGGCGTGGGCGTAGGGGCTACCACCTTTCCGATAGTGCTGGCTGCTGTGGGTAAGCGCTTTCCGGCCAACAAGCGCACGCTGGCACTCGGTGTGGCCAGCGCAGGTGGCTCACTGGGGCAGTTCCTGTATGCCATTGTGCTTGGTTACTATGCGCCGTCTCAGGGCTGGGCCAATACCTTCATGCTGTTTGCTTCCACCACGGTGCTGATCCTTGCGATGATCTGGTTGTTAAGGGATCAGGAAAAGCCGGCACCGGAGAAGGATGCTCCCCCATTGCGTATTTTTGACTGGCAGGCGATAGGCCAGGCGATGAGGCTCCGTGAGTACCAGTTGTTGAATATCGGGTTCTTCGTGTGCGGCTTTCATATTGCGTTTATTTCGGTGCATATGGCGGGTCTGGTTGCCTATTGCGGGTTGCTGCCCGGTGTGGCCGCCGACTCGCTGGCGCTGATCGGTCTGATGAATATTGTCGGCGTGATCGTGGTCGGTTGGGCGGGTGATCGCTGGCATAAGCCCTGGTTGCTGGTATGGATCTATGGGCTGCGTGGGTGTCTGATTCTGATGCTGTTGATGGTGCCGATCACGGATCAGGTGCTGTATCTCTTTGCGGGGATCATGGGGATGCTGTGGCTATCCACCGTACCGCTGACCAGTGGTGCGATTGCGCAGTTGTTCGGTACCAGAAATCTCGCATCGCTATTCGGCATTGTGATGTTCAGTCATCAGATAGGTGCTTTTTTCGGTAGCTGGTGGGCGGGGCTGACATTTGAATGGTACGGCTCTTATGATGTGGCGCTGATTGCCAGTGCTCTGCTGGCCTTGTTGGCGGCGGTTGTGCATCTGCCGATGACGCCGCGGCGTATGGCTAAGCTGGCTTATCAGGAACAGGCGGTCTGAGCGTATTATGGCGTATTGGTTGTTGATGGCATGTACTGAAATCCGGTACTCAGGCGTGAGTCAAGGTCGGCCCGTGACAGGGGACGGCTGAACAGATAGCCTTGAAACGCTTCACAACCCAGTTCAATAAGGGCGATGCGCTGCTCTTCAGTCTCGACGCCTTCGGCGATAACTTTTACATCAAGACTCTGACCCAATGCTACGACTGTACGTACGATCGCAGCATCGTTGGGGTCGGTCAACAGATCGCGGACAAAGCCCTGGTCGATCTTGAGCTGATCCAGGGGCAGTCTTTTCAGTGCACTCAAAGAGGAGTAACCGGTGCCGAAGTCATCCAGCGAAAAGTGCACACCACGTTCTTTTAGGTGGTTCATCTTGGCAATCGCCTGCTCAACATCCTGTATCAGCAGGCTTTCGGTCAGCTCCAGCTCCAGGAGGTTGGCATCGGCTCCGGTCTGATCCAGTATATTCAGTACATCTTCGACAAAACCGGGGTCATGCATCTGTCGGGCGCTGACATTGACCGCCACGCGAAGGTGGGCAGTATGCTCCTGCCTGGACCAGTGCACCAGTTGCTCGCAGGCGGTCCGCAGTATCCAGCGCCCGAGAGGTATAATCAGCCCGGTGGCTTCTGCGGTGGGTATGAAGGCTGCCGGTGAGATCATCCCCTGTTGCGAGTGGTTCCAGCGTATCAGCGCTTCCACTCCCAACAGCCTGCCCTGACGATTCAACTGAGGCTGGTAATGCAGCTCAAACTGGTGCTCTGCCAGCGCCTGCCTGAGGCCATTCTCCATCTCTGATCGTTGCTCCAGCTGTTCACGCATGACAGGGTCGAAAAGTCGCAACTGGTTGCGCCCGGCACTCTTGGCTTCATACATTGCCAGTTCGGCGCATTTGAGCACCTCATTGCTGTTATTCCAGGCGTCGGAGAAGAGTGTAGCCCCAATGCTGGCTGTGCCACTGTAGAGTTTTTGCTGCAGCATGAAAGGCTCTTGCAGGTCTTGCAGGATCTGAGCTGCAATATGTTCGACCTGAAGGTGAGCACGTTCGCGGCGGTCATCCAACCCCTCCAGCAGCAGTGCAAACTCATCGCCGCCGATACGGGCGAGCGTATCACCCTCTCGCAGATGCTTTGACAGGCGCTGCGCAACAGTATTGAGAAAAATATCGCCAGAGTGATGGCCCAGGGTGTCGTTCAGGTTGCGGAAGTTATCCAGGTCGATAAACAGGATGGCGCCATCCTGGCTTTTGCGGATGCAGGTCGCCATGGAGTGCAGCATTCGCTCCTGCAGCAGTCGTCTGTTGGGGAGTCCGGTCAGGTTGTCAAAGAATGCCAGTTGGTGAATTTCCTGCTCTTGCTGCCTTTTCTCGGTGATGTCTGTCGAAACACCACATAAAGCATAAATAGTGCCATCAGGATGGCGTAGCGGGAGTTTTACCGACAGGAAGAATCTAGGTGAGCTTTCTCCCGGCAACTGGTTTCGTTCCTCTTCCACAACACGCTCACCCTCCTCAATAACCAGGCGATCGTTTTCCCGTAATTGGCTGGCTGTGTCGGCATCGAAAAAATCCGTATCCTGTTTACCCAGCACCTCCTCCTCACTGACGCCAAACAGCGCACATACTTTGGGGCTGGCATATTGATAGCTGTAATCCAGCCCCTTGATATAGATATAGGCCTCGACATTGCCAAGGATCGCTGCAAGGCGTTGCTCGCTAGACTGCAGTGCATGTGTTTTCTGGCGCACCTGAAATCGCAACAGAAGTGTGAATCCCATTGCCATCAACAGCAGAAGGGTTAATAGCGCAATGCCTGCCAGAATCCACTGAGGCAGTGTTGAGTCACTCATGCCAGCGTTCCAGCGTTTTATGACCTGATAGTAGGGGGAGGCAGTATCGACACGCCACGCATCAAGATACCGATCAATCCGATCCAGTACCTGTTGGTGCTGCCCCAGTGGGGCAACATAGAAGAGCCGTGCCGGCTGGAACATGATGCTGGTCGGCAGCAGATTGTAGTCAGGGGCGTGATAGTCGCCGAACTGATGATTGGCCACCATGACATCGGCATCACCACGGGCAATGCTGGCCAGCACCTCCTGATTGCTGGAGATGGTCACGAAGCTCAGGTCGATATCGAAGCCAGTAACCAGTGACTGCAGATACTCAAGCTGGATGGAGCCATCCAGTACCGCGATGCGCTTCCCATCCAGATCCAGCACCGACTCGATAACAACATCGCCACGGCGATAGATCTGTGACCAGCTATGCAATGAAGGGATTGTATGAAAAGCCATCTCCTGACGCCGACTTTCGTTCTCGGCAACATCGGGTAGCAGATCCAATCGACCCTCTTGTATTGCCTCAAGACAGGCTTCCCACTCACAGGGCACTGCTGTGAGCTGCCAGTTTTCGCGCTGTGCAATCTCGACCAGCAGATCCCCTAGAATACCGGAGGGTTGCCCGGACTGACCAAGCAGGACTTTGGGCTCATTTTCATAGATACCCACCTTCAGTTCGATTGGCTCTGAGTGAACTGAAGGTGCAGTAAATAGCGTAACAGCCAGCAGCATCCTGCTGAGAGACCGGATCATGCACCAATTGCTCCTGCTATCTGAGCTTCGTTATTTAATTTAATAACATACCCCCAAGGAGGCTGCATCTGATTTTTCCTCTCAGGGAACAGTAATTATCCATCAGGAAAACGTAATGAGAATTAGTTTTACCGTGCATAAAATATAAGCAGCTTCTAATGAAACTGATCTTTACACTATAATGTCCCTGCAAAAAGTGTATGAAAAAAATTCAACTAAGCCAATGGGGAAGTCTCATGCTTTCAAATCTGTCTGTTTTTACACGCTTGATGATGTTGAGCGTTATCCCATTGCTCGCACTTATATTGAGTATTGTCGTCGCTCTTGGTGATATGAAAGTACTCAGCAACAACACGGATGCCTTGTTTGTGGACAGAGTTGTTCCGTTACGTGATCTTAAAGTGACAGCCGATTCCTACTCAATCGTAGCGGTGGATGCTTTTCAGAAATACCGGGCGGGTACGATAGATCTGCCCGCCTTGAATGCTGAGCTCAGTCGAGCCAGCGAGCAGGGTGATCCTGCCTGGCAGCGCTTTTTGACGACCCAGATGGATCATCGTGAGCGGCAGCTAGCGGATGAGGTAGAGCGTATTCGAGTCGCTGTTTTGCGTGTTCAGGAGAGTTTGCAGCGCCGCGCATCCAGTGGAGAGTTACAACTGATGGATCTATCGGCCTTCAATAATGAACTCTTTGGTGCGTATGAGCCACTGGCTGAGGCGATTAATGAATTGATAGAGCTGCAGTTGGAGGAGGCAGAAAATCTGAGGGCCTTTGCTGAGCGACAGTATCAGAAGGATCAGCTGCTGTTTACGGTTGTCGGAGTAGTGGTGACGCTTGCAATTGCTTTGCTGGCGCTGATGATCTTGCGCTCGATTCAGCAGCCCATCAATCAGCTTGCAGCGTCCATGCAGCAGATCGCAACATACTCGGATCTTACAGAGCGTGTACCGGTCAAGGGTAAAGATGAAATAGCACGGCTCAGCGGACAGTTTAATCAGATGATGGATCACTTTCAGTCATTGATAAAGAATATGTCTGGTGCGACTCATCAGTTGGCTGCTGCTGCCGAGGAGATGAGTGCCATCAGCCATCAGGTCAGTGGTACGGCTCAGGAGCAGGAGCAGCAGACGACCATGATAGCAACTGCGATTAACGAAATGACTGCGGCAATCTCAGAGGTGGCAGCGAATGCTCAGAATGCCTCTTTCAGTGCCGAGCAGGCCAATGAGCAGAGCCGCCAGGGTCTTGAGCGCTCGCGTAACTCGGTCAGATCAATAGAGGCGCTGGCAGGCAGCATTGATGAGTCTGCTGGCCATATTCAGGATCTTGGTGATCAGATTCAGAAGATCACAGAGGTTCTGGAAGTGATTGAGACTATTGCCGGGCAAACCAATCTGCTGGCGCTGAATGCGGCCATTGAGGCGGCCAGGGCTGGTGATGCAGGACGCGGATTCAGCGTGGTGGCAGATGAGGTAAGGCATCTGGCGGCTAATACCCAGCAGGCAACCGAACGTATTCAGAATACGATAGTGTCGCTGCAGGCATTAGCACATAAAGTGATTGAAGAGATGCAGCAGTCAATTCAGCGTGCTCAGGCAGGTGTGGCTTCGGCCAGAGAGAATGGTGATGCTTTTGAGGTCGTTGGAGCATCGGTGGGCGCTATCGCGGATATGAATGTTCAGATCTCAACTGCAACCGAGGAGCAAACTGCGGTTGCCAATGAGATAAACGAGAACGTCACATCTGTTTCTCGCAGTGTCAGTGAGGTTGTCAGTGGCGCGGAGCAGACGTCACAGGCCAGCCAGCAGCTGGCTGAACTGGCTCAGCAACTGCAGCGTGAGGTTGAGCGTTTTAAAACCTGATCAGTCGTTTTCCCAGACTTCACGAAGGGGCTCGCCAAAGTCATCATAAAGAATCTTCTTGCGAGGCTTCTTGACGGGTGGCTTGAGTTTTTTCGTGCCGGCCTGGCGTCTCGCATCCAGTGCGGCCATCACTTCGGGAATGGGGGTGCGAGGCTGAGGTGGTTGCGGGCTGAAAACCGGTGCCGGCAGTGGTGCGCCATCGGCGAGGCCAGTACAGCCTGATTGCACGGACAGAATCCGGCCTCCCTCCGACAGGTATCGCTGCATATCACGCTCAAGCTCGCGTCTTATTTCGGCTTTTGTGGGACGTTTTGCCATGGTGTTCAATCAGTATCAAAGCCGGCATCTGTTGTCAGATGCCGGGCGAGGGTTGCATCAATCTGCAATGTGGATGACCAGATTACCCAGAGCACCGGGTTTGAGTACATCCTGATGTGCTTTGGGCAGTTCGGTCAGCGCGTAGGTGGTGCGTATCACAGGTTCCAGCATCCGGCTGGCCAGCAGTGGATACAGAGACTGACCTATCTGTCGCAGTTCTGGCGCGCTGACATTGAATAACGCCATACCCATGACAGAAGCATCTCGTGCCATCAGATCACGCGGATTGATCTCGATGGTGCCACGATTACCAACCACGACGACACGTCCCTTGGGTGCCAGCGCCTTGAGGTCTCTGTCCAGATTGACATTTGCCAGCATCTCGATGATCAGGTTAAAGCCGTTACCGGGCTGCTGCCACTGGGCAAGATGTTCCGCATCATTGTGATTGATCACCTGTGCAACCCCTTGCTGTTTCAGCAGTGCCTCGCCTTCAACCGTGCCGGCACTGGCAATCACTTTCAGGCCCGATGCTGCTGCCAGTTGCACACAGGCGATGCCAACAGCGCCGGTTGCGCCATGAATCAGTACGGTTTCACCCGCCTGTGCCTGACCACGGCCGAACAGTGCACGATGGGCCGTTGTATAGGGCACACCCAGACATGCGCCTTCGTCATAACTGATGGCATCCGGCAGGGCAAAGGTGGTTGCCGGGTCCAGCAGGGCATACTCGGCAGATGAACCTGTCAGAGTGCGGCTGAAGTAGACGCGGTCACCAGGCTTGAAGTCCTTGACCAGCTTGCCGACAGCAACCACCTCTCCGGCACCGTCCATGCCGGGTGTATGAGGAAAGTTAGCGGTATAGTTATTGATGCCGGCACGAATATAGGTGTCCACCGGGTTGACCCCTGCGGCCTTGACGGCAACCAGTATCTGTTCATCTGCGGCAACTGGCTGCTCAACCTCTTCCAGATTCAATAGATCCACATCACCATGCTGGTGGCTACGCATCGCTTTCATGTCTTAACGCTCTCGTCAGGGTTGAATGTCAGGGTTAAACACTACAGGGTAGTCTTCCGGCAGGCGGCTGGCAACAGCCGGATATTAGCAATGAAATATTTGAATAGCGCCGCTTCGCTGATCTCGGTATGCTATAAGACCAAGGGATAAGTAGGGTATACCTTGTTCGATTTAAATCTGTTCGAACAACGTGCAGTTACCGGAAACCGTGGGTAGTAAGACAAACTGATTGATACGAATCATGAAGGTAGCGTTTGACTTCCATACATTCGGAAAACTTTCCGCGTAGAATTTCGATTCTGTTTCATATCGTGGCAATGTTGCCACTGGCTGGCTTCGCAGTCGGGCACCTCATCTGGGGAGACCTTTTGCTGGGCCTGATACTGCTGATGGCATTCGTCACAGTGACGCTGTCATTGCGCCAGGAGCTGCGCTTTCGCGACAGTCTGTTGTATCGCCAGTGGTTTGTGCTGGTAGTGTCTGTGGCGATTGTCTATGCCTGCTACTCCGTGGGGCTGCGAGGACTGATCTATACCTTTCCGATGGCATCCGTATTTTTTTTCACCTTCAGGCTTTCCCATGGCCTGATTACCGGCATTATTTTTTCCATCAGTTGCCTGCTGGCAGCTTTGAATGTTGAAGAGCCGTTGCTGGTGGTGCGCTTTTCCGTCGGTATCACCATCTGTATGGTGTTTGCGAGCATTTTTGCCTTTATCGTCGGGCGGCAGAAGGCGGAGCTGGAGCGTCAGGCAGGGCTGGATGAGTTGACCGGTGTGTTGAATCGGCGCCGCCTTCAGGAAACACTCGATACGGCACTGCAGCTCAAACAGCGACATCAGACACCGGCCAGTCTGATTCTGGTAGATCTGGACCATTTCAAATCGATCAATGATACCCATGGACATCTGGTGGGTGATCAGGTGCTGATCGACTTTGCTCGTCTGGTGTCTGGACGGATTAGAAGCTGTGACAAGCTGTTTCGCTTCGGGGGCGAGGAGTTCATGATTCTGCTGCCGGAGACATCTGAGCAGCAGGCGAGTCAGTTGGCTGAATCACTGCGTGAGCGCATCGCGCAGAAAATATTTGGTGGCTCTATTCATCTCACCTGCAGCTTCGGGGTTGCGGAGCTGCAGGCCGATGAAACACTGGAGGCCTGGCTGCAAGCCTGTGACATGGCACTTTACCAGGCCAAAAACAAAGGGCGTAATCGAACTGTCAGGCGATTTCAGGTTACCTCCGATGCACTGGCCTGAATGCTTTCCTGTGTCCGCGTTGAGTGCCCCTGAGCAACCGGCAGCGGGAAAAGCCAGTCATAACTCAGGTTATAGATAAACGCATAGACAACATAGAAGAGCGCAACGCTGATATCCAGAATCAGTGCCTCGATCAGTCCGATCTGCAGATACCAGGCCACAATCGGCAGAAACAGTACCAGTAGCCCTGCCTCAAATGCGAGTGCGTGCAGCACCCGGATGCGCCAGGTCTTGATCACACTGCCGCGGCATCTGATCATGGCATGATCAAACATCAGGTTGTAGGCATAGTTCCAGATGGTGGCCAGAGTGGCGCCAGCAGCCGCGAGGACACCCATCTGCGCCAATTCGTAGCCGAATACCATGCTGGCCAGCGGTGCCAGCATCAGAATACCGACCAGCTCAAACCCCAGCGCATGCCGTATCCTGTCTTTTGTGCTTCTTAAAACCTGACTCATGCTGCAATGCTCCCCATTACGTCGCAATCACTTCAATCCGGTCAATTCTATCTGTTAATATTCAGAGATAAAGTTAGATAGTATCGGAAAAATAGATAGATGAGCTTTACACTGGATCAACTAAAGGTGTTTGTGGCCGCGGCTGAAGCGGGATCCTTCTCCGCCGCAGCGCGTCGGTTGGGAAAGGCGCAGTCGGTTGTCAGTGCCAGTATCGGTAGTTTCGAAATAGATCTGGGCAATCAACTGTTTGACCGTTCGGGGCGTTTTCCGCAACTGACTCCTGCCGGAGAGCGGCTGCTGCTGGAGGCGCGTGTGATTCTGGAGCGCTGCGAGCACTTCAAGGGGATAGCGATCAGTCTGGGCGAGGGGGTAGAGAGTCGTCTGGTTTTGGCGGTGGATGAGCTGTTCTCTTCGGCGCGTCTGGGGGCGCTGCTGGATGAGTTTTCACGCACCTTTCCTCAGGTGGAGCTGGAGTTGCTGTTTCCACTGCTTGAGGATGTCAGCAATATGGTGCTGGAGAAAAGGGTTGATCTCGGCATCATGTGGCGTCAGGAGATATTGCCGACTGAGCTGGGTTTTCATGCACTGGGCTGGGTGCCGATGAAGGTGGTATGTGCTGCACAGCATCCACTGGCCGATCAGCTTGTTGGCTGGGAGGACCTGAAACGCTATCGGCAGTTGATGGTGGCTACCCGACATGACAGCGAGGAGAAGGTGCGTTTGAGGGTCGCCTCTGATGTCTGGTGGGTGGAAAGCCATTGGGTTATCGTGGAGCTGGTACAGCGCAATCTGGGCTGGGCTTTTGTGCCGGCACCTATTGCCGAGGAGGGGTTGCGCTCTGGACGACTGATATCACCCAGACTTGAGTTTGACGATCAGGACTGGCCGGTTGCGCTGGAGCTGGTCTGGCATAAACAGCGTCCACTGGGCAAGGCCGCTGCCTGGCTCAGGCAGCGGTTGATGCAGCAGACGTAAAGGCCTGTCAGTGGTGGTGATGGCCGCCGGGACCATGTGCATGGCCGTGTGCAATCTCATCCTGCGAGGCTTCGCGTACATCGACAATACTGATTTTGAAGGTCAGACTCTTGCCAGCCAGTGGATGGTTGGTATCGACCTGAGCCTGGGAATGCCCGACCTTGACGATAGTAACGTCGCGGTAATCGTTTTCACCTACTTCAAGCAGCGCCGGCATACCAGGGCTCCACTTCTTTGCACCGTGCAGGCGTTTCAACTGTACCTTTTCGATGGCACCTTCCTGGCGCAGGCCATAGGCCTTTTCCGGTGGCAGGGTTACATCGAATTCATCCCCTGCACTGTGGCCTTCGAGCGCTTCAACCAGTCCGGGGAGCAGTCCGGGGCTGCCTTGCAGATAAAGTACCGGCTCCTGCCCGTGAGAGCTGCCCAGCTCTTCGTTTTCGTCCGTCAGGGTGTAGTGGAACTGAACAACGGTGTTTTTCGTGATCTGCATCATATGCCTCATGGTTCTGTTTAAGCGGTTATTATCCTCGGTGAGCACTTAAAGGTCGAGACACGATGCTTAATTGTCTGCATCAGCCCCCTTCTGGTAACGCCCGTGCTTGAGCTTTTCGTACAGTGCCGCGCGCGATATACCCAGCAGGCGTGCCGCTTCTGAACGGTTGCCACGAGTATGGCACAGGGCTTCGTCGATGGCTGCTGCCTCGGCTTCCTGAAGCTGCGTCTTGAGCGGACGGGGTGGCTGTGACGGAGTCGGCATAACAGGCTTTTCCGGTACCTTTTCTACCGGGGGGCGGGGCTTGCTGAGACGTGGTCCCAGCAGATCCTGTATTTTGGTGATATCAATCAGGTTATCGTTCTCGCTGAGAATACAGGCCCGCTCCAGCACGTTATAGAGTTCGCGGACATTGCCGGGCCAGTCATGATGGCACAGCAGGTCGAGTGCACCGCTGGTCAGCTCCTTGGGCAGCAGCCCCAGCCTTCCTGCACACTCATCCAGAATGCGTTCACTGAGCATTTCGATATCGGAGATACGTTCGCGCAGTGGCGGCAGATGGATCGGCATGCCATTCAGGCGATAGTAAAGATCGGCCCGGAATTCGCCTTCATCGACCATTTCGCCGAGATCACGACTGGTTGCCGCGACGATGCGAACATCCGCCTTCTGAACCTTGTTCGAACCTATCCGTTCAAACTCGCGTTCCTGCAGGGCTCGCAGCAGTTTGGCCTGCAGTACCAGAGGCATATCGCCTATCTCATCCAGAAACAGGGTGCCGCCTTCTGCGATTTCGAACTTGCCGGGGCGTCCCTCTTTCTGCGCACCGGTGTAGGCACCGGGGGCGACGCCGAAAAACTCGGCTTCTATCAGGCTTTCCGGAATGGCTGCAACATTGATGGAGATGAAGGGTTTGCCTGAGCGCTCCGACAGGTCGTGCAGGGCATGGGCAAACAGCTCCTTGCCGGTTCCGGTTTCGCCAGTGAGCAGCACTGAGATGTCATAGCGGGCAGCCTGGCGGATCTGATGCTTGATGGTACGTAGCGCTTCACTGCGCCCTGCAATCTGTGACAGCTGGTAGCGCACATTGCGTGTCGGCACCTGGCGGCTGACATCGCGGATCTGACTCTGCAGAACATTGTATTTGGCCAGCAGCGGCTTCATGTGGGAGGCGCTTTCTATGGCAACAAATGCAAAGCCACCGACAATATTGCCCCGTTCATCCTGCAGCGGGATGGCACTGACCACCACCCACTGGCTGCGGATGTAAAGCAGATCCAGAAACACAGGTTTACCGCTGGTGACAACATGGGGCAGGTAGCTGTTGGGGATGATATCGGTGATATGGTGTCCGACCGGCGACATCTCCAGGCCGAGAAAGTCCATGTAGCCATCACTGATCCAGGAGATAACGCCCTGTTGATCCACCGCAATTGCGTATTCATAGAAGGCTTCGAAGGACTCGGCGAGAAAGGTAAGTGCCTTTTTTCTGACCTCATGCAAGGTGCTTTTTGTTATAGGCATGACGATTATCCAGACTGAGGGGGTGTCTGAATATATAGACAACTTCTGTCTGGAATGCCAGACATTAGTGTCTTGAATAATAGACACCTTCTGGCATTGCTAATAAGGCAATACGGTTAAGTTTATGATATATAATGTTTTTTTATTTATGGCACGGTCCCTGCTCTATTAGAAGGAAACAATAAATAAAATACAGGAACATCCTCATGATACGCGCCAACCTTCTTTATGCCTGCTGTTCCAGCACTTTGATCACTTCTGCATCGTGAAATCAACGTAAGCACACAGGAACTCTGGCATGAAAAATTCCAAAAGAGCACTTGTCACCGGCTCCACCAGCGGCATTGGACTGGCAACGGCCCGCGTTCTGGCCAGCCACGGTATTGATATTGTCCTCAATGGCCTGGAGCCTCAGCAGGAAGGTGATGAGCTGGCCCGTGAACTGGCCGGGCAATATGCCGTGAACACTCTTTACTGCCCTGCAGACCTCAGCCGCCCGGAAAAAATCCGCCAGATGATGTCGGATATCGGCCAGGCAGGTGGCATCAATATTCTGGTCAATAATGCAGGTATTCAGTTTACCTCACCCCTTCTGGATTTTCCCGCTGAGAAGTGGGATCAGATCATGGCGGTTAATCTCAGCGCAGCCTTTCATACCACACAACAGGCCCTGCCCATGATGCTGGACGATGGCTGGGGGCGCATTATCAATGTCGCGTCAGTGCATGGACTGGTGGCCTCGGTACATAAGTCGGCTTACTGCGCAGCCAAGCATGGGTTGATTGGTCTGACCAAAGTGGTTGCTTTGGAGCAGGCTGCAAACAATATCACTGCCAACGCCATCTGCCCGGGGTGGACGGATACGCCACTGCTGAACGACCAGTTCAAGGCCTACAGTAAACAGCATGGCGTTACGTTTGATGAGGCCAAACTGGGCCTTATTCAGAGCAAGGCGCCTTATCCAAGGCTCGTTGCGCCCAGTGAAATAGGCGAACTGGCTTATTTTTTGTGCACGGATGCTGCCCGGGCTATCACCGGAACATCCATGCCGATTGATGGTGCCTGGACGGCACACTGAGAATTGAAAGGGAGGTAAAAGAAAATGCTGGAAATGGGAGTGTCTGTTTTTTTGTTCTCCCTCATTGGACAAAGAATCAGACTATTTCTACCTTGACATACGATACGTAAGGAAATAATGTTGGGGAGCTTTTTCTGGCTAATTGGTAATACCAATTTGGTTGGGGTTGGAAAACATGACCTGAGCCATTTTAACTAAGCAGAATGTAATCTATCTGGTGCTTGATCGCTCAGTGGTTGCAGGTAAAACAAAAATAAGAGGAAGAACTTGATGAAACATGCTCTGAAAGCGGTGGCACTGTCCACCACGCTGGTAGTCTCTACAGCAGCTATGGCCGATTTTGACCGTGTCCGTTGGCAGGTCCCCATGTCCTTCTCCTCCACCTTGACAGCACTGGGCGACACTATGCCAGAAGTGTCCAGAATGCTGGATCAGATGAGTGGTGGCAGAGTCACGCTTCAGGTTTTCGAACCAGGTGCGCTGGTGCCAGCCCTCAGTATTTTTGAAAACGTCAGTTCTGGAAATATCCCGGCTGGTTACTCTTGGATGGGCTACGAGTGGGGACAGCTACCTGTCTCTGCACTTTTCGGGGCGACGCCTTTTGGTCTTGAGTCTCAGGAGTTTCTGGCATGGATGTACTTCCATGGTGGTGATGAACTGCTGAAAGAAGCCTTTGCACCGCATAACGTTTATCCGATACTTTGCGGCACTATCAGTCCTGAGGCTGCTGGCTGGTTCCGTGAAGAGATTAATTCTGTTGATCAATTGAGTGGCTTGAAATTCCGGGCAGCGGGTGTCGGTGGCGAGATCATGGCCGAGTTCGGCATGTCTGTTACCATGCTGCCGGGTGGTGAGCTGTATCAGGCACTTGAAACCGGTGTTCTGGATGGTACCGAGTTCTCTCTGCCAACCGTTGATGAGCAGTTGGGTTTCTATCAGGTTGCAAAATATTACTATCTGCCAGGCTGGCATCAGCCATCCACCAACCAGTTCCTCTATGTGAACATGGATGAGTGGAACAAGCTGAATGATCAGACTAAAGGCTTGATCGAAAATACCTGTATGGCTGGCAACGCTTATGCCTTGGCACGTGCCGAAGCACTTCAGGGTGCCGTTTTGAAGCGCTTTGCTGAAAAAGGCGTGAACATGCGCCAGTACAATGACGAAATTCTCGCAGCTTTCGAAGAAGCTACTGATCGTGTCATGGCGCGTCGTTCAGAAACTGACCCGATGTTTGCCAAGGTCTACAGCTCAATGAAAGAGTTTCAGGCTGAGCATAGCTCATGGAAGCATCTGGGTTACTTGCCGCGTGACTGGGGTGTGGATAAAGACTAATACTTTATCGACTTCCTTGTAAGCGAGGTGGAATTTTTCCATGGCTGAATACAAACTTGATTTGCAGAAAATCGAGGAGGCGGTCGCTCACAAAGCGGCCGCCGTTACTTACCCTCGTACTCTTATCTCAGATCTGCTGGAGGGGATTGTTGACTTCTTTGGCAAGGTCTTCTCCTGGCTCTGGATAGCACTGATGCTGCTGGTAGTCAGCAATGTCATCATGCGCTATGTTCTGGGTACCAACTTCATCGCTCTTGAAGAGCTTCAGTGGCACCTCTATGCCGCTGGTTTCATGATCGGTTTATCCTACTGTTTTGTGCATGATGGCCATGTTCGGGTGGATGTTCTGGCTGAGCACCTGGCACTGCGTAAGCGTGCGGTGATCGAAATCCTTGGCATCCTGATCCTGTTCCTGCCTTTTTGTTATCTGATTCTGACCTATGCCTATCCCTTTGTGGAGCGCTCATACCGGATCAATGAGGTTTCAGCGGCTCCGGGTGGACTACCCATGCGCTGGATTATCAAGTCCGTGATTCTGGTTGCCTTCGGGTTGTTGATGATGGCGGGTGTGGCACGTCTGTTGCGGGCGCTGTCCCTGTTGACCGGGTTCCCCCGGGCACGGCGATTGCCTTGATGTCATTGCACACAAGAGTGTAGAAGGGGAAGCCTGTGTTTGAAGTGAATGAATATATTGTCATTGCCATGCTCAGCAGTTTTATTCTGCTGATTTTTACCGGTTATCCGGTAGCATGGATTCTGGCCGGCATATCCGTGCTGTTCAGTGTTGGCTCGATACTGGCCTATCAGTATTTTGATGTGGATACCTATTTTCTGACCGACTGGCGCATCTTTGGTGTGATGGTCCAGCGCATTTTTGCGCAGATGAGTAACTGGGTACTGGTAGCCTTGCCCATGTTCATATTCATGGGGCTGATGCTGGAGCGATCGGGTGTAGCAGAGCGGTTGATGAATAACTTCGTTAATCTGTTCGGCCGTTTCCGTGGCGGTCTGGGTGTTGCGGTCATCACCATCGGTATTCTGCTGGCAGCGTCTACCGGTATTGTTGGTGCCTCTGTCGTGTTGCTGGCGATGCTGTCAATTCCGGCCATGCTGGAGCAGAAGTATTCACCGGCATTTGCCAGCGGTATCGTGGCTTCGGCCGGTACCCTGGGGATTCTGATTCCACCCAGCATCATGCTGATCATCATGGCCGATCAGTTGTCACTGGCCGTAGGCGATCTGTTCATGGGTGCGCTGATCCCCGGTGTCATGCTGGGCCTGATGTATATCGCTTATGTGATCATCGTGTCGATCTTTGTGCCCGGTATGTCCAAACCTCGGGATGATCTGCCGCCTATCACCTGGTCGATGATTGCTGCAACGCTCTGGGCGGTGGTGCCACCACTGGGACTGATTCTCGCTGTATTGGGAACCATCTTCCTCGGCATTGCCACACCGACTGAGGCCGCGGGTGTTGGCGCACTGGGTGCGACCCTTCTGGCCTGGATGAATGGCAAACTCAATTATGAAGTGTTGAAGGATGTCAGCCGCAAGACAACCCTGACAACTGCATTTGTATTCGGGATTTTCCTGGGTGCAACTGCGTTTGCCGTGGTGATGCGCTCACTCGGTGGAGATGAGTTCATCGGTGGTCTGCTGAAAGGTATTCCATTGTCGCCTGAAGGGATAGTCGTGGTGATTCTGCTGATCACCTTTGTGGCAGGGTTTTTCCTCGACTGGCTGGAAATCAGCCTGATACTCTTGCCATTGGTGGGTCCTGTTGTGGCTGCACTGGGCTTCGATCTTACCTGGTTCGTTGTGCTCTTTGCGCTGGCGCTACAGACATCCTTCCTGACCCCTCCGGTTGGTTTCTCGCTCTTCTACCTGAAGGGTGTAGTGCCGCCACAGATCAAGACAACGGACATCTACAAGGGTGTTATTCCGTTCATCATGATCCAGTTGCTGGCGGTGACGCTGGTGTTCTACTGGAAGGATCTTGTGCTCTGGTTACCGGGTGTGCGTTACGGTTGATTGAGCTTTGATCTTTATAATTGGATAACCGCAGTAGCAGGGATGCATGCTGCGGTGACAGGACGTTTCCGGCTGCCGCCCCTCGGCAGTACGATGTTTGCTGTCTGCAATGAGTGCGCGGCAATCATGCAATCTCAAATATAATCATAAGAAGAGTTGCGATGATTACGAATCTTAGCTTTCGTGCCAAGCTTATTATTCTGTTGGCATCTGTGATCACTGGCTTCTTGCTCCTGGCTGGTGTGGCATTCAATGGCCTGCAAACCCAGGCAACAGCCAACTACCAGCTGCAGCAGTTATCCGGTATCAAATCCAATATCGACGCGCTGGCGCTTTCCATGCTCGAAACGTCCGATCATTTGAGACAGGTGACGGATGCGACCTACCCCGAGTTTACCCGTAGCTTGCAACAGAGCCGCAATACCTTCAGCGCACAGCTGCTCAGGGATGCCGAGCTGGCAACTGAAACGGGTGCCGTTCAGGCACTGCAGACGACCAGTCAACTGCTGGTGCGATACTTTGATGCACTGGAGCAGGTGGCGGCAGTTCAGGCGCAGGTGGGTTTTGATGCCGGCTCAGGTCAGAAGGGTCAGGTGGCTGCGTCAGGCGAGTCGGTACTGGAGCAGGTGTCCTTCCTTTCAGTGATTCAGCAGGCTTTTCTCAGCGTCAGAGACGCTGAGCGCCAATACATATTTGCAGCCAGTGCCGATAACCTGGCGCTGTTTCAGCAACAGTATGATGGTTTCATGGAACGTGTGTCTGCTCTCGGTGGGCTTGAAGAGCGCTTTGGCAGCGTCATAGAGGACTATCGCGAAGAGGTGGCCAGATTCACCCAGATGCATACCGGTCTGGTGCAGGTACAGGAAACACTGAGGGAGGTAAGGGTAGCGTTCAACCAAAACCACCAACAGACTTCGGCCCTGCTGACCAGCCTGGTGTCTCAGGCTCAGGAGAATGCCCAGCGCAGCTCTGGTCAGGCGATTTTCACCCTGGCACTGGTCAGTCTCATCGTGGCTGTCGGTGTGATCGTTATGTTGCTGCTGATCGGCTACAGCGTTAAAAGAACCCTGTCAGACACGATCAGTGATCTGGGCAAAGTAAGGGATGGTGACCTCACCGTCAGACTGGCCGTCAACAATAAGCGAAATGATGAATTTGATGCCTTGTGTCATTCGGTAAATGAAATGTCGGATGGGCTGGGTGCGGTGATCGGGGATGTTGTCACCATCAGCGCCGCAGTTGATCAAAGGGTCTCCGAACTGAACAGTGAGCTGGATAACATTGCTGGCAGCAACCGTTCGCTCAGCCAGCAGACAAACTCACTGGCAGCATCCACAGAGGAGATCTCCGCTACTATCTCCACTATTTCTGACACGACAGCCGAGCTGAGTGGGCAGTCCAGAAACACTTTTGAGTCAGCCAAATCCGGTATGGGTATCCTCAGGCAGTTGCTGAGCAATCTGAATGAGTCCAATCGGATGGTGAATCAGACTGGTGAGCAACTCAATGCTCTGGGGCAGTTGTCACTGGATATTGATAATGTGATCGGGATGATCAATGATCTGGCAAACCAGACCAACCTGCTGGCGCTGAACGCAGCGATTGAAGCCGCTCGGGCAGGAGATGCCGGTCGCGGTTTCTCGGTGGTGGCGGATGAGGTACGTTCGCTGGCAGAGCGCACCGTTGATGCAACATCGCGCATTACAGATATAGTCAATTCGATACAAGGCTCGACCAGCAGTACCATTTCTCTGATGCAATCCAGCCAGGAAAAGCTCGGTGCGATAGAGCAACTGGGTAGTCAGGCGGAACAGGCGATGAGTGAAATAGAAGCAAATGCGAGTACAGGGTCTGCATCGTCGGCAGAGATGGCCCATGCGGTGCAGGAGGTGGCCAAGACCGCTTTGCATATGAGTCAGGAGATGGATTTTATCGCTCAACAACTGCGCAGTGATACAGAGTCCATAGAGACCATCTCCGGAAATAGCCGCAGGATTCATGAGATGGCTGCTGACCTGAGCCACAAATCATCGCGCTTTCGGGTTGCCTGAAGTTTAATCATCTGCTGTCGAAGATTCCCTTGCACAAGGGTGGGAATATTTGGGTATACTATTTGCCTGATTGTTACTGGCCTGTAACCCGATAACGGAGTGGCAATGGTTACCAAGGAAACGCAGCAGGACTCAATGAGTCAAGGTTTACCGGTGTTGATGGCGCGTCAGCCGATTTTCACCAAAAGTCAGGATGTCGCGGCCTTCGAACTGCTGTTTCGCGATGAGCAGGGCAACTTTGTACAAGGGCTGAAAGACGATGAAGTCACCCTTGAGGTACTGCTCAGCAGCTATGCGGGTATCTCGGTGGATGGGGATATTCAGAATCTGCCATTTTTCCTGAAGGTAACGGATAAAATTCTGCTGGGGGATCAGTTGCCTGATCTGCCACGCCAGAGCTTTGTGCTGGAGCTGCTGGGGCATTCCGAGATCACCCCAGCCTTGATTGAAAAGCTCAAAGAGCTGGCCAAGAAGGGGTTTCGTCTTGCTCTGGCGGACTATGACCCCTCTGATGCACGCTTTGAACCTCTGCTTAATATCATCCATGTACTGAAACTGGATATCCAGTTGCTGGGTCTGGATCGACTGCCGACACTGCTGCAGAAACTGCGACCCTATCAGCTGGAACTGTTGGCAGACAAAGTGGAGACACAGGATGAGTTCCGTCAGTGTCTGGAGATGGGTTTCGCGCTCTATATGGGCTATTTTCTCAGTCGTCCGAAGCTGATTCGTGGCAAGAAACTGTCCGGCAACAAGGTTGTGCTGATCCAGTTGCTGGCAGAATTGCAAAAAACCAGTGCCACGGCTGCGTCGGTTGAAGAGATCGCTCTGAAAGATCCCGCCCTGACCTATAAGATTCTGCGCGTTGTCAATTCGGCGGCGTTTAACCTTCGTCGCGAGATCAGCTCTCTGTCGCATGCCATCGCGATGTTGGGTATGGAGCAGATCAAGCGCTGGGTGATGCTGTTTCTGGCCAAGAGCGATGAAGGCAAGCCGGATGAGCTGACACGTAACATGCTGGTCAGAGGCAGGATGTGTGAACTGCTGGCCGAGATGACCGGCAGAGCGGAGCCGATGAACTACTTCATCACCGGCCTGCTGTCGCAGCTGGATGTGATGATGGATATGCCGATGGATGACCTGATGCAGCAGGTGCCCCTGCTGGCAGAAATCAAGGAAGCCCTGCTCAAACGCGAGGGGGCGCTCGGTGAGGTTCTGACCGAAGTCGAGACCTATGAGCGTGGTGACTTCGGTTCACTGAAGAAGATGCTGGAGCTTCCCTACTATGAGGTGGCTTATCGCCACAGCCTGAACTGGTCACAGTCGATCATGCAGGCGCTGCAGGATTCCGGTAAGCGCTGAACAGTTGAGTTCGCACATGAAGCACCCAGCATAAAAAAGGGGCTCGGTTTAGACCGGCCCCTTTTTTTTACACTTTGATCATGACACTTGCCTGCGTGACCTGGTTGATCACTTCAACGATCAGTCAAGCTGACTCAGATCCCTGACAGCACCTGTATCGGCAGATGTCACCAGCTTTGCATAGGCCTTCAGAGCCGCGGATACCTTGCGTGGTCGCTCTTTGGCTGGTTTCCAGCCAAGTGCATCACGTTCGGCACGGCGCTTGGCCAGCTCCTCATCAGACAGCAACACATTGATGCTGCGGTTCGGAATGTCGATACGGATGATGTCGCCATCCTGAATCAGGCCTATCGCACCACCGGCAGCAGCTTCAGGGGAGGCGTGGCCGATTGACAGGCCAGATGTGCCACCGGAGAAGCGACCATCGGTGAGTAGCGCACAGTGTTTACCCAGACCTTTGGACTTGAGATAGGAGGTCGGGTAAAGCATCTCCTGCATGCCTGGGCCACCTTTGGGGCCTTCGTAACGCACGATCACGACGTCGCCGGGCTTGACCTTGTCTTCCAGAATGTTCTGTACCGCTTCATCCTGAGATTCTGTGATATGCGCAGGACCTTCAAAGACATGGATCGACTCATCCACACCTGCCGTTTTCAGAACGCAGCCATCCTCCGCAATGTTACCGTAGAGTACGGCCAGACCACCCTCTTGAGAGAAGGCATTTTCATAGTTGCGGATACAGCCGGCAGCGCGATCACCATCCAGTGATGTCCAGCGTGTAGACTGACTGAATGCGGTCTGAGTTGGAATGCCGGCAGGACCTGCCTTGTAGAACTCCTTCACCTCAGGTGTCGGATTACGCATGATGTCCCAGGTTTCCAGGGCTTCGGCCATGCTGCTGCTGTGAACAGTCGGTAGATCACTGTGCAACTTTCCGGCACGATCCAGTTCACCGAGTATGCCGAAAATGCCGCCGGCACGATGGACATCCTCAATATGGTATTTCTGCGTGTTGGGTGCCACTTTACATAGCTGGGGTACATTGCGGGACAGGCGATCTATGTCACGCAATGTAAAGTCAATCTCGCCCTCCTGGGCCATTGCCAGCAGGTGCAGAATGGTATTGGTCGATCCACCCATGGCGATATCCAGGGTGATGGCGTTCTCGAAGGCTTTTACATTCGCAATGGAACGTGGCAGCACGGATGCATCATCCTGCTCATAATAGCGCTTGGCCAGCTCAACGATACGATGGCCGGCTTCTTCAAACAGGCGGCGGCGGTCGCTGTGGGTCGCCAGCGTTGTGCCGTTACCTGGCAGTGACAGACCCAGCGCTTCGGTCAGACAGTTCATCGAGTTGGCGGTGAACATGCCGGAGCAGGAGCCGCAGGTCGGGCAGGCGGAGCGCTCATACTCAGCAACGACTTCATCCGAGACAGAGTCATCCGCTGCGATCACCATCGCGTCAACCAGATCCAGCTTGTGTTCAGACAGCTTGGTTTTGCCGGCTTCCATCGGGCCGCCGGACACAAAAATCACTGGAATATTCAGGCGCAGTGCAGCCATCAGCATTCCCGGTGTGATCTTGTCACAGTTGGAGATGCAAACCAGGGCATCCGCGCAGTGAGCATTGACCATGTACTCGACCGAATCAGCAATGATGTCACGTGAGGGCAGCGAGTAGAGCATGCCATCATGACCCATGGCGATACCATCATCCACAGCAATGGTGTTGAACTCTTTCGCGACGCCGCCTGCTTTTTCGATCTCGCGTGCGACCAGCTGTCCCATATCTTTCAGGTGGACATGGCCCGGTACAAACTGCGTAAAGGAGTTGGCAACTGCGACGATGGGTTTGTGAAAGTCATCATCTTTCATACCAGTGGCGCGCCAGAGTGCGCGGGCACCGGCCATATTGCGACCGGCGGTGGATGTGCGGGAACGATACTCAGGCATTGAGGCTGTCCTTCGGTTACATATTCATCAATGGGTCGAGTATATCAGCACATGCCCACCGCCGAGTACCCTTCAAACTGAGTTTAATCGACTACACTTATGCAACTGAATAATATGAAAGCAGAATAACAATAATGATCAAATGCCCCAGTTAGGAGGTTGTATGAAGATAGGAGTACCTGCCGAAATCAAGACGCATGAATATCGAGTCGGCATGACACCGGTCGGCGTCAGAGAGTTGTGTATGCAGGGTCATGAGGTGTTGATTCAACAGGGTGCGGGTCTGGGGGCCGGGTTTTCCGATGAGGATTATGTAGCAGCGGGTGCCACGCTGGAGGAAAGCGCCGAAGCGCTGTTCAAAAGTGTCGAGATGGTGGTCAAGGTCAAGGAGCCCCAGTTGCATGAGTGTGGCTGGCTGAGCAGGGGGCAGGTTCTGTTTACCTATCTGCATCTGGCCGCTGACAGGCCGCAGACAGATGCACTGCTTGCCAGTGGTTGTACCGCCATAGCTTATGAAACGATCACCGATGCTCAGGGGCAGCTGCCACTGCTGGCACCGATGAGCGAGGTGGCTGGGCGCATGTCCGTACAGGCAGGTGCCCACTGCCTTGAAAAGGCTCAGCAGGGGCGAGGGGTTTTGTTGTCGGGGGTTCCCGGTGTTGAGTCTGGGCAGGTGCTGATCATCGGTGGCGGTGTGGTAGGGCAGAGTGCTGCCAGGGTTGCGCTGGGAATGGGCGCACGCGTGGCGATCATGGATCGCTCAATTGCCAGGTTGCGTCAACTGGATGATATTTTCGGTGGTCAGGTCGAGACACTTTTTTCCTCCCGCCAGTTGATCGAGGCCAGAATCAGTTCGGCAGATATGGTGATCGGTGCGGTGCTTCTGCCGGGCGCGGCAGCGCCGAAACTGATCACACGCGAGATGCTGGATCTGATGCAGCCGGGAGCGGTGCTGGTGGATGTCGCGATAGATCAGGGTGGATGCTTTGAGACCAGCCGTCCGACCACCCATGCGGACCCGACTTTTATTGTTGATGGTATCGTGCACTATTGTGTGGCAAATATGCCGGGTGCCGTTGCGCGCACTTCCACGCAGGCTTTGACCAACGCGACGCTTCCCTATGTGTTGCATCTGGCTCAACTGGGCTGGCAGGCAGCGCTGCGCAGTAATAAGGGGTTTGCGCCGGGGCTCAATGTGCATGACGGTGAGCTGTACTGTCAGGGCGTGGCTGAGGCTTTTGATCTTTCATTGGGAGACCTGCCGGCGTTGCTGCAAGGGCATTAAGGCCAGAGCATTGCAAGGCTGCAGGTGTGTCTATTCACTTTCTGGATCTGGACAGGGGTAGTAGAATGCTTCGTTTGAAACACCCTGTCCCTGATTGTTCAGAACCGGTTAATCTGGTACACGCTAGACTCAGGGCATATATTCTTCATTTCATCTTTGATCGACTTCCGCCAGCCAGACGCAGTGGAAGTGGAGGAGTCCTGATGTTGGTTAAACGTTTTGCGTTATGCTGGCGAAAAGTGGCCATCACCTGCTTGGCCTTGCTTGGTCTGTCGCTGTCTGCTCCAGCCCTCTCTCAGGAAGCCGATGTGATCGACCTCAAACGCGCTGCCGAGATCGCCCTTGAAACGTATGGTGGCCAGATCCTCAAGGCCGAAGAGGTTGAAGAGGAAGGCCAGCAACTTTTCCATATTCGTTTAGTGAACGAAGGACGTGTCAGGGATGTCAAGATAGAAGCAGATACCGGGCGCGTTGTGACGCCCTGATGTTAAGGAGTAAGTGATGAAGCTGCTGGTTGTTGAGGACGATCCGGATCTGCGCAGGCAACTGTCGGTTATCCTGTCCCAGAAGGGGTACACGGTTGAGGAGTGTGCGGACGGCAAGGAGGCGGTTTACCTGGGGTGTGAGTATGAGTTTGATATTGCCATCGTCGATCTCGGGCTGCCGGAGATGTCAGGACTGGATGTGATCAAACAGTGGCGTGCGGATCAGCGGCGCTTTCCCATTCTGATACTGACAGCGCGGGGCAACTGGCAGGATAAGGTCGAAGGACTGGAGGCGGGTGCCGATGACTATCTGGTAAAACCCTTTCAGCCAGAAGAGTTGATTGCACGCTTGAATGCACTGATTCGTCGTTCGGCCGGGCATGCCCAGCCACAATTACAATTTGGCCCCCTGAAGCTGGATACCACTGCTCGACTGCTGTATCTGTCGGATGAAGAGGTGAGGCTGACCAGTTATGAGTACCGCACCATCGAATATCTGATGATGAATGCCGGTAAAACCATTTCCAAAACAGAACTGACGGAGCACCTCTATCATCAGGATTTTGATCGTGACAGCAACGTGCTTGAGGTGTTTATTCGCCGACTGCGGCAGAAGCTGGACCCCGATCAGACACTGCAGCCGATCCTGACCGTCAGAGGGCTGGGTTACCGTATCAACCCGGAACTGGGTACCGGAGTCTGATTTGCTGCAGCGGCTGGTTCCTCGCTCGTTAAAGGCCCGTCTGCTCTGGGGTTCATTCATACTGCTGCCACTGGTGGTGGTATTTGCGGTGATTGCCCTTCAGAGAGCTTTCTATGAAAGCCTGGTGGCTTCTGAGGAGTCCCAGGCCCAGTTGCAAGTGTATCTGTTACTGGGATCTGCTGAGCTGAATAATGGTGAGCTACGCTTGCCTGATCTCCCCTCTGAATCGCGCTTTCGCCAGACGGACTCGGGCGTGTATGGATTTATCCACAGCCAGGATGCCCTGCTCTGGCGCTCTCCCTCCAGCTATCTTCTGTCGGACTCTCTTGTTGAGCATCTGCCCGAGCAGCAACTGCAGCCGGGTGATATCTGGTTTGAACACTACTGGCAGGAGGGGCATTTTCTGCTGCAATACCCGGTTGTCTGGGAGGCTGATGGACGTGATCGCCACTTCATGGTGTCGGTCCTGCGCTCAGATACCGCAGTTAAGAAGCAGATGAATGCTTTCAAGACCCAGCTCTGGGGCTGGCTCAGTGTTGTTTTCATCCTGGCTCTTCTGGTGCAGTATCTGATCATGCGTTGGGGGCTGCAACCGCTGGATCGGCTGGCCAGGGATCTGCAACGTATCGAGCAGGGCAGCGCGGATTTTCTTGAGGGCGATTATCCGCTTGAAGTACAGACAGTGACCGATAATCTCAACCGTCTGATCCAGAGTGAAAGACAGCAGCGTGAGCGCTATCGCAATACACTGGGTGATCTGGCCCACAGCCTGAAAACGCCTCTGGCCGTTATCATGGGCGCCAGAAATGAAGAGTTGAACGAGGATGAGTACCAGCATCTGATCGATGATCAGGTGCAGCGCATGGATCAGATAGTGCAGTATCAATTGACGCGTGCGGTGAAGTCAGCGCATCAGGTACTGGCCAGGCCTGTACCACTGGAGCCGGTTGCGCATCGTATGGCAGCAGCGCTGCAGAAGGTGTATGCCGAAAAAGGGATAAGGCATGAGTTGCTGATCGATCCTGAGGCTCATTTTCATGGTGATGAGCGGGATCTTATGGAGCTGCTTGGAACCTTGATGGAAAACGCCTTCAAGTATGGGCGCAGTCAGGTCAGGGTCAGTGCACTCATTCGTGAGGCGGAGTTGCAGATCGATATCGAGGATGATGGCCCTGGCGTTTCGCCGGAGCAGCGGCAGATGATACTGAAACGAGGCGCACGGCTGGACTCGTCCGCACCAGGACAGGGCATCGGACTGTCTATTGCTGTGGATATTCTCAGCAGTTACGACGGTGCGCTGGAGGTGTCTCACTCTGAACTGGGTGGGGCGGCCTTCCGGGCATCCCTGCCCGGTGGTGCGCACCCCCGAGAGCCATGACGGCATCTCACACATCCACTGCACGGCTCATGATAATCGTTGCACAGCCTTCTAGAGTGGTTTGAAAAAGACTTTCGAGTTGCGCTGGAAGTTATACAACGCTTTTTTCTCCTGTGGCAGTGCATCCAGCGAAGCCTCCCGGAAGCCGCGCTCGACAAACCAGTGTGCGGTGCGGGTGGTCAGCACGAACAGGGATTTTAGTCCCAGTTCGCGTGCCTGTTCCTCCAGCTTTTGAAGCAGCATATCGCCACGCTGCCCTCCCTGGTAGTTGCTGTCGATCGCCACGCAGGCCAGTTCACCGACCTGCTCTTCCAGAAATGGATAGAGCGCCGCACATCCGATAATGGCTCCATCGCGTTCGACGATGGTGAAGCGTTCAATCTCTGCCTCCAGCCGCTCACGCGAGCGTCTGACCAGTACACCCTTAGCCTCCAGGGGCGCGATCAGTTCCAGAATACCACCGACATCTTCTATGCCCGCTACACGGACCTGCTCATAGGACTCGCGAATCACCATGGTACCCGAGCCGTCACGGGTGAACAGCTCCTCAATCAGGGCGCCATCCTGCTGGAAGTTGATCAGATGACAGCGCGGAACGCCACTCTGACAGGCTTCGGCAGCTGCCTGCAGCAGGCGTGATGTCTCCGTATGCGGGGCAGAAGGGTCATCCAGTTTCGCCAGATACTGACTGACCATGCGCATGGCTGTAGCAACGAGCAATTCACTGCGTAGATCACCACGGCTGTCACGTATGCCATCTTCACTGCCGAAGAGGATCAGTTTATCGGCCTTCAGCGCTATGGCGGTGCGTGTGGCAACCTCCTCCACCGAGAGGTTGAACAGCTCTCCTGTCGGGGAGTAGCCCAGATTGGACAGCAGCACGATATGGTTCAGATTCAGCAACTGACGGATCGCTTCATGATCAACCCGGCGCAGCTCGCCAGTATGTCTTAGGTCAACGCCATCCACCACGCCGGCTGGTCGTGCGGTGATGAAGTTGCCACTGCTGACACGGATGCGTGCGCCATGCATCGGTGTGTTCGACAGCCCCATGGAAAAGCGTGCTTCCAGTTCACAGCGCAAACTGCCAACGGCTTCAACAACACACTGCAGCGTCTGTGAGTCGGTAACGCGCTGATGATGGTGCAGACGTGTCTTGATACCCTGCTTTTCCAGTCGTGCCTCTATCTGTGGTCGAGAACCGAATACAAGCACCAGGCGCACACCCAGGCTGTTCAGCAGCGCTATGTCATGCACGATACTATCGAAAATGGGTTCAGCCAGCGCCTCTCCACCGAGCATCAGCACAAAGGTTTTGCCTCTGTGTGCATTGATGTAGGGTGATGAGTGGCGAAACCAGCTGACATGTTGTTGAGTGTTGTCGGTCACAGCAGTCATTTAGCTCCGGTTACAGGCAGTAGCGCCCGATTAAGGTTTTCAGCAGCTCGATGGTGGGCTGGATCTGATCCAGAGCCAGAAACTCATCAGGCTGGTGGGCCTGGTCTATGGAGCCCGGCCCCATCACTATTGTATCCATACCCAGCGCCTGCAGGAATGGGGCTTCGGTAGCGAATGCCACGGCCTGAGCAGTATGGCCTGTCAGTTTTTCCACCATCTGAACCAGTTCTGAGTCTTTGGCTGTTTCAAAAGGCGGAACGCCCAGAAACAGGGGGTATGATTTCAGCTCCACGCCATATTTGGCACCAATAGGATGTAAGCGCTCACTGATCATATTGCGCAGTCCATCCAGCGACATACCCGGCAGTGGGCGCAAGTCAAACTCCAGTTCACAGCGGCCACAGATACGATTGGGGTTATCTCCGCCGTGGATACAGCCCAGGTTCAGGGTTGGAATACTGACGCTGAAGTCGCTGTTCTGGTACTGCTGAGCCAGCTCCTGACGCAGTCCGATCAGCTCACTGAGCACACCATGCATCGCATCCAGCGCGTTGTGTCCCAGTGCCGGGTCGGAGGAGTGGCCGGAGCGACCTTCAATCCTGACCGCTTCCACCATTATGCCCTTGTGCATACGGATCGGGCGCAGGCTGGTCGGCTCTCCGATAATGGCTGCCCGAGCCAGCGGGCGTCCAGCTTCCACCAGTGCTCTGGCGCCGCTCATGGAGCACTCTTCATCGGCCGTTGCCAGAATGATCAGGGGTTGTTTGAACTGGGTGGGATGGAAGCTTCGGGCGGCCTCGATCGCGAGGGCGAAAAAGCCCTTCATATCGCAGGTACCCAGCCCATAAAAACGATTATCCCGCTCGGTCAGAGTAAAGGGGTCGCTTTGCCATAGTTCAGTATTGCAGGGAACGGTATCCGTATGGCCAGAGAGCACCAGCCCTCCGGGACCTTGCCCGAGTGTGGCGATCAGATTGGCTTTGCGACCCTCTTCGCCGGGCACCATCATCACCTCACACTCAAATCCCAGGTCACTCAGCCAGCCCTGCAGGCGGTTGATCACGTCGAGATTACTTTGATCCCAGGCCGCCGAAGTCGAACTGACGGACGGGCTGGCGATCAGCTCTTTCAGCATTGTGAGTGTATCAGGCGGTTGCTGGTTCATGACTCCTCTCCGGCATGTTGGTGCTCTGGCAGCCTGTCTGTCCTTTCCGTAACGGATTCAGTCAGGCTCGGCTGGCTCTTGAGGACTATAATGCTATCTTTGCCGTCGCGGGTCTATCCCGGTCTGGTTGTTTCCGAGTAGCGGCAGGGGGCACTTGGCTGGCAGTTGAACTAGATTACTCCAGGTCTATATGTGGCCAGTAAGTTACGGCTATAATAGCGCCTGTAATAAATACGTCATTATTCTGTAACAGCCGATAACACAAAGTGGTGATTCATGACTTACTCGCTGTTTGATTTTCTCCAGCTCATCGGTGCGCTGGGGATATTCATCTTCGGCATGAAAATTTTCAGTGAAGGCTTGCAGAAGATTGCCGGCAATCGCCTGAAAAGCATCCTCGGCGGTATGACTCGGAACCGCTTGACAGGTGTGATCACAGGTTTTGGTGCAACAGCCATCACCCAGTCATCCACCACTACTACCGTTATGGCGGTGAGTTTTGTAAATGCCGGGCTGCTGACATTTGTCCAGTCTACGGGGGTCATCATGGGTGCCAATATCGGCACTACGATCACTGCCTGGCTGGTGGCGTTGTTTGGTTTCAAATTTCAGATCACCCCCATAGCACTGGCGGTGATCGGTATATTTTTTGCGTTCCTGTTTTCCAAAAATGCCCGCTGGCGCAATATTGCCGAGGCGATGGTGGGATTTGGTATTCTGTTTATCGGTCTGGAGTTCATCAAGGGTTCAGTGCCCGAGATCAGCAGTAATCCGGCGATGCTGGCTTTTCTCGACAGCTTTACCGAGTATGGCTACCTGTCACTGATTTTCTTCATTTTTATCGGTACTCTGCTGACGTTGCTGACTCAATCGTCTTCGGCAGCGACCGCCATCACCCTGGTGATGCTGTTTGAGGGCTGGATCTCATTCCCGGTTGCTGCGGCGATGATCCTGGGTGAAAACATCGGTACTACGGTGACGGCCAATCTCGCGGCGCTGGTGGGGAATGTGCATGCCAAACGTGCTGCACGCTTCCACTTCTTCTTCAACATCATCGGGGTGACCTGGATGATGCTGGTGATCTTTCCGGTTCTGCATCTGCTTGATTCAGTGGTGCAGTTTTTCACCGAAATGCCAGTGTCTGTCATGAGCGGTGATCCAGCTTCCCGTGCCAATGCCACTCTGGCGCTATCACTCTTTCATACCACCTTCAACGTGCTGAACGTGGTACTGCTGTTTGCCTTTGTACCCTTCATCGTGCGCTTTGTTGAGTATATCCAGCCGGATCGCGGCGGAGAGGAGGATGAGTTTCATCTGCGCCATATCAGCTCCGGCATGATGACCTCGCCGCTGATCTCGGTGGAGCAGGCGCAGAAGGAGATCCAGCACTTTGCCGGTGTCATCGAAAAAATGCATGCCAGTGTCAGTGAGCTGCTGTTCGACCCTGGGGCCGATCGGGAAAAGCTGGCCGAGAAGATTCATCAGTATGAGAAAACCACGGATCAGTTGGAGATTGAGATCTCCGATTATCTGGTTCGCATCAGTGAGCGCTCCAACCTCGAGCACGAGCTGACCGATCGTATCCGTAACATGCAAACCATGATCAACGATCTGGAGCGGATTGCGGATATCTATTACCAGATCACCAAACTGGCCGATCGCATGCAGGATTCCAAGTCCAGCTGGCCGGATGAGGCTTTCGAGGAGATTCGGGTGATGATGGATGCCTTGCATCAGGCCATTCACAACATGGCTCTGAATGTCTCGCGGGAGCCGCGCGATATCAAGCTGGAAGAGGCCATTGCGATGGAAAAGCAGGTTAACAAGCTGCGCAACCGTTTCCGCGAGAACCATTATTCACGGCTGGAAAATGGCAACTACTCACCGCGTGCCGGAGTGGTCTTTATTGATGCCCTGAATCGTCTGGAACGGATTGGTGACCATGTCATTAATGTGAATGAGTTTGCCTCTGGCCATCGCCTGAAAGACAAGCGTGTCGCCAGCAGCAAACGCTGAACCTGACACTCCTTTTTTCAGCCGATCTGGTAATCTAGGGCGACTGTTCTGATGCATGGGAGATAGATGGTGTTGATACAGCCTGTCCTGGAAAATATACCTGCACAGTTGCACCCGCACCTGCTGGAGAGCTGGGAGAAGATCTCTCCGGCGCTTGTGTTACTTGATCAGGCGCCACAATGGCTGGCATCCGAGCTGAGCACCGTGCTGATCGGCAGTGACTTTGCGCGCGACCAGTTGATGCGTCATCCTGAATGGCTGCAGCGGTTGCAGCAATCAGGAGATCTGGAGCAGGCCTGCAGTGAGCAGCAGTATCGTGATCTGCTGCATGCACTGGTTCAGCCAGAGCAGGAGGAGGCAGATCTGCATCGGGTGTTGCGCCAGTTTCGGCAGTATCAGATGGTCCGTTTGATCTGGCGTGATCTGACCCGGCGCAGTGACATGATCGGCACTACGCATGAGCTGTCCTGGCTGGCCGATGTGTGCATCGATGAAACGCTCAACTGGCTGTATGACAAGGCCTGTGAGCGCTGGGGGACCCCCTGGTCACGACCGGATGCACAGGGGCGGCGGCAACAGCAGCGGATGGTGGTGCTGGGCATGGGCAAGCTGGGCGCGCATGAGCTGAACCTCTCCTCCGATATCGACCTGATGTTTACCTACCCCTCCAATGGCGAAACAGACCATGAGCGCAAAAATCTGGAGAACCAGGACTTCTTTATTCGCCTTGGGCAGAAGCTGATTCAGGCGCTGGATAACCTGACAATGGATGGTTTTGTGTTCCGGGTCGATATGCGCCTGCGCCCTTTCGGCACCTCCGGCACGCTGGCCTGCAGCTTTGATGCAATGGAGGGGTATTACCAGGATCAGGGCCGCGACTGGGAACGCTATGCGATGATCAAGTCGCGGGTGGTAGCCGGCGACAAAGCTCAGGGTGAGCGTTTGCAATCTTTGTTGCGTCCCTTTGTGTATCGCAAATATATCGACTTCAGTGCCTTTGAATCCCTGCGCGATATGAAGCTGATGATCAGCCGTGAGGTCAGGCGCAAAGGGTTGGAGGACAATGTAAAGCTGGGCTCGGGCGGTATTCGCGAAGTGGAGTTTATCGCTCAGGCGTTTCAGCTGATTCGCGGCGGACGAGATCTGGAATTGCGCCAGCGTGAGCTGATGAACATTCTGCCCTTGCTGCCAGAAAGAGTCGGTATGCCGCAGCAGGCGGTTGATGAACTGATTGCAGCTTATACTTTTTTACGCAACACCGAGCACGCCATTCAGGCACTGGCGGACCAGCAGACACAGGAGCTACCGGCAGATGACTTGGGGCGTGCACGTATAGCCCACAGCATGGGCTTTGCCGACTGGCAGAGTTTCCATGAACAGTTGATGAGTTACCGTGCAACGGTCTCGCGCCATTTTGCCGATGTGATTGCGCCTGAAGAGTCAGAGGATGATCTGGCCGATTCTACAACTGAGACTGATTGGCAGGCTCTCTGGCACGGCGAGATGGATGATGCTGAAGCGCATGGGCTGCTGGCAGAGCGCGGTTTTAAGGATGCCGACAAGGCGTTCAGGCTGATACAGGATCTGCGCAATCTGAAAGCGGTGCAGGTGTTGCAGCAGGTGGCTCAGCAACGATTGCTGAATGTGTTGCCGAATCTGCTGGAGGCGATCGCCCAATGCGATAACCCTGAGGTTACGCTGGAGCGCGTGTTGCTGTTGATTCAGGCGATTCTGCGCCGCTCCGCTTATCTGGTGCTATTGGCCGAAAACCCAGCCGCGCTGCAACAACTGGTGCGCCTGTGCTCCGCCAGTGCCTGGTTCGCCAATCTGCTGGCCAAGCAGCCGGTACTGATGGATGAGCTGATCGATCCACGCACCCTGTATGATCCACCGGATAAGGCGCGTCTGCAGGCAGAGTTGCGCCAGCAGTTGCTGCGCATCCCGCAGGAGGATACGGAGCAGTTGATGGAAGCATTGCGTTACTTCAAACATGCCCATGTGTTGCGGGTGGCGGCCTCAGAAGTGACCGGTGTGCTGCCCTTGATGAAAGTCAGCGACTACCTGACCTGGCTGGCCGAGGCGGTGCTGGAGGTGGTGCTGGATATCGCCTGGCATGATCTGATCAGCAAGTATGGACGGCCACTACGCGAGCCCGGGATTCCCTGTGATCCCGATTTTGTCGTACTCGGCTATGGCAAGGTGGGTGGAATAGAGCTTTCCTATGGTTCGGATCTGGATCTGGTGTTTCTCTATGATGCCGACTCCAATCTGAACACAGATGGTGAGAAGCAGGTACCCAACCCGGTGTTCTTCAATCGGTTGGGTCAGAAGATGATCCATATCCTGAATACCTTCACGCCATCGGGACAACTGTATGAAGTGGATATGCGGCTGCGTCCGTCAGGCAACTCCGGGCTGCTGGTCAGCACGCTGAAAGCCTTTGGCGAGTATCAGCAGCGCGAAGCCTGGACGTGGGAGCATCAGGCACTGGTGCGTGCGCGTGTGGTGGCGGGGTGCCCCAGAGTGAAAGAGCGCTTCGAACAGACACGTGCCGAGATTCTGGGTGCCGATCGCGAACTGGAAAAGCTGCGCACCGATGTTGTGGAGATGCGAGAAAAGATGCGTCAGCATCTGGGCAGTGGCGTTAAAGAGGAGGACGCCTTCCACCTGAAGCAGGATCGCGGTGGCATAGTGGATATCGAGTTTCTGGTGCAGTTTCATGTGCTGGCTTACGCTACGCGCCACCCGGATCTGCTCGAATTTACTGATAATATCCGTATTCTGGATGCAATCGAGCGCAACGCTCTGTTGTCGGCAGAGGAGGCGGATTTTCTGCGTGAAACCTATAAAACCTATCGCGCAATGGGCCATCGGCTGGCGCTGCAGGAGCAATCCAGCACCATAGCGGACGATCAGTTTGCACAGTTGCGCACGCGAGTGGGAGAGATCTGGGACCGAGTGATGACTGCCCGGCCATAACCGGGCAGTTTTTTGTATTCAGGGTGTACTGACTGAGGGCGGACTGACTGAGAGTGTACTCAGAAAGAGAGTACTCAGATGCTGGTCAGCCAGCCGTGGATATCTTCGGCCTGGCCCCACTGAATGGCATTCAGGGCCTTGCGCAGTTTGACCGTGGTCGGGCCAACACCGCCAGTGCCGACCTGATACTCCTTACCGTGATGGATCAGCGTACCCACCGGTGTCAGTACCGCTGCGGTGCCAGACAGCGCCGCTTCACAGCCAGGTTTGGCCGCACGCTCAAGCAGCTCAGCTACGGTCAGCTCACGCTCTGATACCTGCATGCCCATATCGCGTGCCAGTGTCAGGATTGAGTCACGCGTCACCCCATGCAGGAAGCTCTCATCCAGCGCCTTGGTGATGATCTCATTGCCATCGATCAGCAGGAAGTTGGCCGCGCCTGTCTCCTGAACATCGCCATTCGGGCAGAAAAGGACCTGATCTGCCTGACACTCTTCGCGCGCTTCCATGATCGGACGCAGCGCGCTGGCGTAGTTGCCCCCACTCTTGATCATGCCGTTATGCGGCGCACAGCGCATGCCCTGATCTTCGAGCTTCAGGCGCAGGCATTTGTCGCCACCGGAGAAGTAATCACCGACCGGTGAGGCCAGGACGTAAAGGCAGGAGGTCAGAGACGGTGCTGCCGCCTTACCGATAGCTGCTTCGGTGCCGAAATGGGTCGGGCGGATATACAGCGATCCCGGAGGGGCCGGTACATCAGCCGCAAAACGGGAAACCGTATCAAGAATCATCTTGCTCAGCTCTGCTTCATCAATAGCAGGCAGTGCCAGAAGGCGGCTGCTCTGAGCCATACGTGCAATATTACGGTCCATGCGGAAAATTTTCACCGAGCCATCTTCATGGCGAAACGCCTTCAGTCCCTCAAAGCAGGTGCTGGCATAGTGCAGCACATGAGCGCCAGGGTGAAGCTGAATGCTGTCACTGGCCACCATCTCCGGCTGGCTCCAGCGAGTGCCATCAAACCAGGAGATTGCCATTTCAGGCATGAAAACGGTACCAAATGCAGCAGCCATGTGAACGTCCTCAAAAAGTATCAATGCGAATTAGTAGTCGGAAGGTAAACACCTTGCAGCATCTGATTGTAATCATCAACAACCTGAAAGGGAATTCTATTGGCAGGAGAAGACCGAGAGAGTGTAAGAATATTTGTATGGGCGCATTCAAAAGGCGTATCTGGAGAGGACACAATAAACGTCAGCGCCTGCACTGGCAGTTCGGGTGTAATGAGATAGACTGTCTCTTGTCATCGTTTGGGTGATGGACGAACCATGCTGTTTATAGTATCCAGATAGTAGCCAGATAAGGAGAGCTGATGTGGAGTTTTTAACCGAGGCCAATTTCAGGGATTTCGTGAATCCCGGTGTGGTCTCCAGACAGCTGCTCTCGCCACATAACTCCCGATCGAGCCGGGTCACCATCACGCATGTCACGGTTGAGCCCGGTGGCAGTCAGCCTCGCCACGCACACCCTGCATCGGAACAGATCTGGATCGCCCTGTCCGGCGAGGGGATGCTGTTGCTGGATCAGGATGAGACCCTGCCTTTTCGAGCCGGGCAGGTGGTGCGCTTTGAGGAGGGCGATGTGCATGGCTTGCAGGTCACGGGTGCAATGCCTTTCATCTATATGTCTGTGACATCACCGCCACTGGATTTTTCGGATATTTATGAGAGCGAGCAGCAGTAATATCTGACCTTACTCATGCTGCGAAGGATACTTATTCCGAAAAGATTTGAACTCACGCCTGAGCAGATAGATTGCAAATAGCGACAGGCAGATATTCGAGAAGGGCACGGCCAGCCAGACGCCATTGAGGCCGATCAGCCAGGGCAGGAGTGCCAGAAAAGGTAGCTGAATCAGCATATTACCCATGGTGATGAAGGTCGCTTTGCGCCCCATCCCCAGAGACTGAAACCAACTGGCGGTCATCACCAGAAATCCATCAATAAACAGCGCAAACAGATGCAGGCGTATCGCCCACTGAGCGACATCCAGCAGTGCCTCATCATCGCCGATAAATACCGATGCGAAAAACCCCGGCACCAGCAGCAGGCTGATAACCAGAAGGATACCGCTGCCCAGAATGATCTTGCAGGCCAGTACAAAGGTATCTTTGAGGCGTTTGATCTGACCTGATCCGTAGTAGAAGCTGACCAGTGGTTGCATGCCGCCAGATACCCCCTCTGCCGCCATGTAGTAAAAGGCCATCAGATAACCCGCGATACTGTAGGCAGCAACATGCAGGGCGGTGCCATATTTCAGCAGCAGAATATTATGCAGCACGACCGAAAAGCTGATGTACAGATACATCAACATGCTGGAGAAACCGGTGCCCAGCAGTCTGAGCATGGCACGAGGTTTCAGGGCAAAGGTCGCAATGGCTAGTGGCGCCCGGCTACGATGGCTGAAGAGAAAAACCAGACAGATAATGACCGACAGACTTTCAGCCAGCACCGTTGCCAGAGCTGCACCGCTGAGGCCCCAGCCTAGCCAGGCGATGAACAGAGCGTCCAGCAGGATATTGCTGATGGCCCCTGCCAGCATGGCATAGGTTGCGAGCCTGGGTGCGCCGAGATTGCGTGCCAGAAAGGGCAGGGCGATGCTGGCCAGAATCAGCGGTGAGGCTGGAGCCATGATATTGAGATAGTCCTGAGCGTTGGCGGCTGCGTCGCCACTGGCCCCCTGAAAGGCCAGAAATCCCGCGCTGGTATGATTCAGCAACCAGCCCAGCGGCATGCCGATCAGCAGTAACAGCCATAAGCCTTGCGCAATATAGCGGCTCGCCGTCTGCTGCTCGCGTCCACCCAGCGAAATGGAAGCCTGTGCCCCTGCTCCAATGCCGATCATCATCCCGATGGCGAGCAAAACCCCGACCCAGGGCCAGGCCAGATTGATCCCTGCCAGCCCGTCACCGCCAATGAAATGACCGACAAATATTCCATCCACAATCTGATAGGTGCCACTGACCAGCAAGGCCGCCATGGAGGGCAGAGTATAGTGCCAGAAGGCGCGGTGCAGCGGTGTAGTGTTCAGATCCATTGAGATGACAACTTCTTGAGGGAACAGGGTCTTATGATTGGGCAGCTTCATGCTGCTATAAACAGGCGCTATTAGATCACAAAAAATGTTACAAGGCCTGTACCGGCGGTCTGTATAAGCCCGTAATTGCACAGGGGCTGGAGCTTGGTTAAACTGCTAGCTTTATGACCTTCACTGTGGCTTTAGCAGAAGCATTCACAGAAGCCTTACAGGATCCTTTACGCCAATGAAGTAAGCACCTCACACATCGACTCATCTTCACCCTGAATACTTCGGGTGACTGACTTCGTGTGCAGGTGGCTATCAGACGGCTGATCCAACCAATCTTTTTCATTCCGATGGCTGCCTGCCCTGTATTCAAGGGAGGTTTCCATGTCTGCATTCTGTCATTTTTCGGGTCTTACCCTGCATTTCGGTGCCGATACCCTGTTCAGTAATTTATCCGGCACACTCACGCGCGCGGCTACTACAACCGGTTTGATCGGCCCGAATGGCCGTGGCAAATCGGTGCTGCTTAAACTCCTGGCCGGACGCATGACGCCTTCCGCCGGTAAAATCAGTTGGGATGTGCCGATATTCAGTGTCGATCAAGTGACACGGCTATCTGGACCGCGCTTGGCAGATGCCCTGGCTGTCGCGCTGGAGCATGATCGCCTGTGCCGGATTGAGCAGGGGCAGGGTAGCCTGCAAGATCTGGAGCAGGCGGCGGATCAGTGGCATTTACCGGCCAGTTGGAAAGCACTGCTGACCGAAGCAGGGCTGCCTCAGGATCTGGATGCGCCCATCTCCAGACTCAGTGGCGGGGAACAGACACGCCTCGCGCTCTGCGCTGCATTCATGAAGCGGGACCATTTTCTACTGCTGGATGAACCGAGTAACCATCTGGATGCACAGGGGCGTAGCTGGTTGATGCAGTGTCTGGCCGCACATCCTGGCGGGGCGCTGGTGGCCAGCCATGACCGGACTTTGCTCCGGCAGTGCTCCGAACTGCTCGAACTGACAGGGGAAGAGCTGCGCCGATATGGTGGTAACTATGACCTCTATCGCTCAGTTCGCCAGGCTGAAACAGATGCGCTGGAGCAGCAGATAGAACATCAGACCCGACAGTTACACAGAGATGTTCAACAGCATCTGTTTGCCCGCCAGAGTGCGGACACGCGTCGGCGACAGGGTGAACGCCAGCGCGCCTCGGGGTCACAGGGCAAGATGCTACTGGATGCCAGGGCCCAGCGGGCGCAACACACAGAAGGGTGTCAGCAGAGTCTGCATCAGCAACGACAGCGTCAGATGCAGGAAGAGCTGGGCCAGTTAAAGGCTCGTCGGGAGCTACTGACAGCGCAGCGCCTTGAACTGCCGATACAAGGGGTGCGAGGAGGTGTCAGGCTGCATCTCGACGCGCTACAACTACCCTGGGTCAAGCAAGCGCCCCTCTCGTTGACAGTCTACGGAGGTGAGCGTTGGCGAGTGCAGGGTGCCAATGGCTCGGGTAAGTCGACTTTGTTGCGGATCATCGCTGGCCAGATCGAAGCCCCGGCTGGGGAGTGTCGGGTATCCGGCCGGTGTCTCTATCTGGATCAGGAGTGTAGCTTTCTACAGCCAGATCTATCAGCTGTGGATAACCTGCAGCGACTCAACCCGCACCTGAGCGAAGCTGAACTGCGCACTCAACTCGGACGTGTTCGGCTACGACGCGATAAAGCATTGCTCCCGACCGCTTTGCTCAGCGGTGGGGAGCGGATGAAAGTCGCACTGCTGGCGATCAGCGGCTTGAACCAGGCACCAGATCTCTTGCTGTTGGATGAGCCGGATAACCATCTGGATCTTGATTCCCGCGAACTGCTGGAAAGTGTGCTGCGTGATTACCCCGGCATGCTGATGGTGGTCTCGCATGATGAATTGTTTATTGAGGCGGTTGGTGTAGGGCAGTATTTGCAGCTGTGACAAAAGAGGGCGAACGTTGATTGCAGTGGCAAAAAGCAGTAATCTCTTGCCTAAAGTAAGGGGCCGGATTGCCCAAAAGGATGATTTTTAATAAGGACATTGCCATGCCTACCGTCTATTTCAACTCTCACTCTTGCCACATTTCTGACTTGATTGATGCCGACGACGAGCTCATTGCGGAGTTTTCCCGAGTCAATGGCATAAGTTCAGATGGTCGTGTTTATCAAGGGCAGGCCTTCACGCTGGACTTGTCTGAAACCTATGCACCCTCGATTATCCGTACTCTTAATCAACAGGCTATTTATGAGCGTAGCTGGCTAATGGAAGCGGCAGGAGTAGAAGGTGAGGAGTTGCATCGAGAAGCTGAGTTCTGGGAAAAATACCTGACTGAGGAGGAGCTCTCTGGCGTTCTCAGTCTGATAGGTGGATCTGGTCCTGCCTTTAAGGCCAAATTTGAAAATCTCTCTAATTTTCATAAAGCTTTGGTCAATTATGAAAATGCCCTCATCGCTGTTCAAAAACCTGCCGCGGCCGGTATGCCGGGTGCAGGCGCCAGGGACGCCATCGCGCGCCGCAATGCCATTCAAGCCTACGATGTACTGATCAGCGAACACAGAAGCGCAATGACCCAGCTCTCCCCTGTTATCATGCGTACTAAAAACCGTGGCAGCGCCATCAATAATGCTCACCGTGGTATCACTCTGGCCAGTCGCAGCCGTGGCCGTCTTCACGCAGATACTCGCATTTTCGTTGCTGACCTGTTCCAGGCCCACAGGCTGAAAAGCTTCTCGCAGTTTATGTCTAAAGCAGCCACCCCTTTGTCCTTGGCTGCTGACGCTTCAATCAGAGCTGGCAAGGTAAGAAGTGTGAGTAATGCTGATGGAAACTGGCATCGTGAAAGCGTAAGGCAAATTGCGGGGTTTGGTGGCGGTGCACTTGGAGGGGGGTTGGCGGGTAATGCAACATTGATTGCCCTCGGCGGCGCAACAAAAATTTCAGCTTTGGCACTTGCTGGTCCTATTGGCTGGGCACTCATTGGCTGTATTGTGGTTGTGATAGCCGGTGCAAGTTATTACGGAGCCAAGGTTGGTGGAAATATGGGTGAGAATTTTGGTAGTACGTTATATGACGGCTTGCAATAGCATTTTATTCATTAAAGGATTCAGTTTTTTTGGCTGTTTAATTATTTATGAGTGATTTTTTATTAAATTTACCTGATTTTTTGCGCCTCTATTTATCTAAAGAATTTATCGTTTTAACAAGCGGTTTTTTTATGACCATAGGGGTTTTTTTAATGATTTTTTCATTATTCTTCTCGATTTTACGTATAAATAGAGCCATGCGACGTGATGGATTGGAGCCTCCTGCGTTGCATATGATAAACATTTACGCTTATTGGCATGTTTTCTCGGCTACGCGTAAATCCATTGCAAATATGGTGAAATCTGAGCAGGAAATAGGTACTGTTAAGAATTCATTTTTCTTTAATGTAATACCTGTTTTACCGTACATTAAGCCCATTGATCGATATATATCTAGAGGGTTTATTGTTTCCGGTATCATTTTTTTTGCTTTTGGCTTTGTTGCTTTATTTCTTTATCCCGAGTGATGTTTCTACCTGTACTACGGCTATGCAGGTGCAGATAGTATGTGCATAGCGGTCAAGCTGCGCTGTTGTTGACAGCTCTATTGTTTGGGTGTTCTCTCATATCTCACAATAAAGCACTTCTAAGCTCTGAGTAGTGGGTATGTATTTTATTCAGCTTTTTTGGTAGACGTTCTTCCACTATTATATTAATGTGCGATATTATATCAGTGCGCGGATCATTTCCAAATGGATTTGAGTCGAAGAAGGAATCTTCTATACCTGCAAGTCTATAAGTTTTCATAAAATGTATGAATTGTGTATACCAGCTCGGAGATCCAATATTATCTGATGCTTCAAAATACTCAACGATTGCTTCGCAGAACGCTTTGAACGATATCCACGCTCCATTGCGCACCATCCGTCTTTCAGCACGTTCTAATTCTGCAGCGAGCGTCTTTACTATATTGCGTTTTGCAGCAAGTTCGTGTCTACGATCTTCTAGAAAATCAAGTAGCTCGTTATTTGGCACTTTTTTATCTTTTAACGAGCTTCTAATTTTAATGAAGGCTGTAATATAGTCGGTATGAATTTCTTCTATATCTCTCATTAAAGGCTCAATATGAGATTTAAATAGCTGATTTTTGCCCTTGTCGTATTCCCTAAGGAATCCAAAAATTGGTACAAATGAAAATTCAATTTTCATATTATTATAGACCCCAAGAGCTAATATTTGTATTTGCTTAAGTATTGTATTAATTCGATTATGAGGTGCTGGCACCACACACGCTACCAGCCCGGCTGGTGCTTCATCAGAGCAAGTGCGTGCTTCCAGATTGTTTAGTCGAAATTACCCCATCCTTCTTGTGGTTGCAATGTGTCGGGACGTATTGAGGAGAGTCATAACAGCCCACTATAGACTCAGCCAAAGCCCCCTTAGTATCATGGCGCGGTGTTAAATGCTGCCAATGGAACCTCTGTGCCTCAGATCTGGATCGTCAGCGATGGTAAACCCGGACACCGGAATCAGTCGCTGGGGCTTTATGCTGCCCTGAAACAGCAGCGCCCTGAGCTGGAACTGCAGGAGATAGCGCCGCTGAGCACGACTCACTCTCTGCTGGCGCTTCTGTTCCGACAGCGTCCTCAGCCACTGCTTCAACCTCTTACTCAGACACCTCCGGCACTGCTGATCGGGGCTGGTCATGCGACCCATCTGACGCTGCTGGCACTGAAGCGGCTGACCGGTGTGCCTGCTGTGGTGCTGATGAAGCCCAGCCTGCCTTTGCGCTGGTTCGATCTCTGTCTGATTCCTGAGCATGATAATCCGGCCCCGGCTGCGAATATTCTGACTACCCGAGGGGCGCTGAATCTGATGCGCTCCGGCACCAAGCAACCCGGTAGCGGTATGATCCTGATTGGTGGGCCATCAAAGCATTTTGGCTGGGATGAGACCGCGCTGTTGGCTCAGTTGCAGCAACTGCTGAGTCTGGATGCGAGGCGCTGGTGCATGACCACATCGCGACGCACACCTGAATCAACCTTGAGCCTGTTGCGAACGCTACCGGGAGTTGAGCTGGTGCCGGCTGAGGAAACGCCAACAGGATGGTTGCCAGAAAAACTGGCCAGTGCCGAGTGCTGCTGGGTAACCGAGGACAGTGTCTCGATGGTGTATGAAGCACTGACTGCCGGCTGCGCGGTGGGCACGCTGGAGCTGCCGGCAGGTCGTGGCGGTCGTCTGGCGGGAGGATTGAAGCGGCTTGCTGATGATGGCTTGATCCAGCCTTTTTCCCGCTGGCGCGAGGGCTCCGACAGGACATTACCCACGCCTGCTTCAACATCAGCATCAACACACACCTTTAATGAAGCGCAACGTTGCGCCGGATGGCTGCTTGAGCGAGGCTGGTTATGAAAGTGGTTCAGGTGCTGCCCGATCTGGATGGCGGTGGGGTTGAGCGTGGTACGCTGGAGGTGGCTCGCGGTCTGGTAGCTGCCGGGCATGAGTCGCTGGTGATCTCGGCGGGTGGCAAGCTGGTGTCTCAGCTAGAGCGGGAGGGCAGCCGTCATCTGACTTGGGATATCGGCCGTAAATCCTTGTTTACCTTGCGTCATATCTGGTCGCTGCGTCGTTGGATGCGTGATTATCAGCCGGATATTATCCACCTGCGCTCACGTCTACCTGCCTGGATTGTCTGGCTGGCATGGAAAGGGTTGCCGGTGGGGCAGCGACCTCATCTGGTTACCACAGTGCATGGTTTGTACTCCGTGTCTGGCTACAGTGCGATCATGTGTCGTGGCGAACGGGTGATCGCCGTGTCTCAGACGGTGATGGACTATATCCAGAGCAACTATCCTGAAACTGACGCAGCGAAATTGCGCCTGATCAATCGCGGTATCGATCCCGAAGAGTTCCCCTATGGCTTTCAGCCCACGGCACAGTGGCGTGATGCCTGGTATCAGCAATATCCACAGTTGGTGGGTAAAAAGGTGCTGACACTGCCGGGGCGTATCACTCGTCTGAAAGGGCATCAGGACCTGATCACATTGGTTGTTGCACTCAAACAGGCCGGTATACCCGTTCATGCGTTGATCGTCGGTGGTGAAGATCCCCGGCGTCAGGCTTATGCCGATGAGTTGCGTACGCGTATTCGGGAGGAGGGGTTGGGTGATTGGATCACTTTTACCGGCGCGCGCAGTGATATCCGCGAGATCTATGCCGCGTCGGATGTGGTGCTCTCCTTGTCGAACAAACCGGAGTCCTTTGGTCGTACTGTCGTTGAGTGCTTGTCGTTGGGTGTGCCGGTCGCTGGGTTCGGACATGGTGGCGTGGCGGAAACCCTGGCTGAGCTTTATCCTGAGGGGCTGGTGGAGAAAGGTGATCTGAATGAACTGCAGCAGCGACTACAGAGCTGGTTTCGCAGTGGTGCCCCCAAACCTAGTGGCAATACGATCTATACATTGGACCGGATGATCGGTGATACGCTGGCGGTATATGAAGAATTGATTCACAGGAGTGATAAACAGGCGTGACGGATATTCATGACAAGCCTCAGCCAAGGGGTTCAACATCGCTTCCCGGATGGTCGAGATCGGCCTCGATGTTGTTTTTTATCCTGCTGCTGGCGACCTTCTTTCTTTACTCGCGTGGCAATAAAGTTGTTCCTTATCTGCTGACCTTTTATGCGATCGGTTATCTGGTTCTTTATCAGGTGCGCTTTGATCGCGGCACTGCCTGGCTGTTTGTCAGCCTGACACTATTCCCTCTGCTGGGTGATATGGCGAATATCCTGATGCAGCGAACGGTGCCATCCAGTCTTGAGGTGATGGTGCGCAACCTGCCACTGGTCCTGCCGCTGATGGCATTGCTGCACTATCGTCGGATCGGACCTGAGTTGCTGCTGAATAGCATCAGTCTGCTGCTGGTGATGGCGTTGCTACTTATTCTGGTGCAGTACACGGGCCTGATCGAGTTCGGGACTATCCTGATGTATCAGTGGCGCCCTTCACTCTGGTTTAACCCGGTGCCCTTCTCCAATGCGATAGTATTCTTTGCCGTTTTTCTATTGGGTCTGTCGCTGCAGTGCAATCTGCAGCGGATCTGGCCGGCTCTGCTGGCGGGTATTGGTGCGTCGTTATTAATGGTGCTGTTGAGTGAAACCCGTGGCTCGCTCTTGGCGCTGTCGCTGGTGGCGCTTTGTTATCTGCTGTTCCTGTTTCGGCGCCATCGGATCTCTCCCGCCATGCTGGTGATGTTGATAGCGTTGATCAGTATCAGTCTGATGCTTGTTTTCGGGTTGCAGGCGGAACGGCTGCAACTGGGGTTGGATGAGTTCAGGTCCTATTTTACTGGGGGTGCCCAGGAAACCTCTGTGGGGATCCGTCTGCAGGTATGGCAACTTGCCTGGCAGTTATTCCTGGATCAACCGCTGCTGGGTGCGGGTGTGGAGGCGGCAATCGAAATCAAACAGCAGATGGTATTGGTCGGTGAGATCCCGGCGTATGTCGCGATGCATCATGCGCACTCAGACATACTGGACAGTCTTGAACGTGCTGGTCTGGTGGGACTGGCAGGGCTGTTCTGGCTGTATTGCATACCGGTGATTTTCCTGCGCCGTCGTGGCTGTACCTGGCTGGAGATTGCCCCGCTGCTGATGCTGATCGTGGCTGCTTTTCTCTGTGGTCTGACCGATACGCCGCTGCGCAATGGCGTGTCGGGGAATGCCTTTTACCTGTGTCTGATGTTTGGTCTGGCGCTGGCTCTGAATCTGCGTGCCGCTCGGCTGGGAGAGGCAGGTTGATGAGCCGGTCACTGCGTATCGTGCACGCGCTCTGTTCCGACCGCAAAGGTGGTCTGGAACAGGCCTATGTGCATATGACGCAGGCGCTGTTGCAGCTCGGGCATGAGGTGCATGCATGGATTCCCGGACAGGCTCCTTATACGGCACAGTTGCCCGGCGAAGCTCTGCTGCAGCCGTTCGACCCGAGAGGTTTCTATGATCCAGTTGAAATGCTCCGCAGTTGGCTGCGACTCAAGCGGCTGCAGCCGGACCTGATCATGACTCACAACGCCCGTGCTACCTCACTGCTGTGCCGTGCACGTACAGGTTTGGGCATACCGGTCATGGGCGTTGCACACAGTTACAAGCATCAGCGCATGCGTGGTGTGGATCATCTGTTGGTGCTGACGGAGCATATGCGACAGCACCATCTGCAGCAGGGGTTCCGCGATGCACAGGTGCATCTCTTTCCCAATATGTTGCCCCATTTTCCCGAGGCTCCTCTGCCGCTTAAGAGCAGCGAGCCGGTTCAACTGGGCTTTATCGGACGTCTCGACCCGGAGAAAGGGTTGGCGGATCTGTTGCAGGCGCTTTCGATGCTTAAGCAACGGGGCAAGGAGCCGAGGCTGCGCGTCGCCGGCAGCGGTGCAGAGCAGGCACGACTGATTCAGCAGTTGCAGCAGCTTGGCCTGCAGGATCAGGTAGTGTTCGATGGCTGGATCACGGATATCCGAGGCTGGCTGCAGAGTATTGATCTACTGGTGGTGCCCTCACGCGAAGAGACCTTCGGGCTGGTCGTACTGGAGGGGATGGCGCATGGGCGACCGGTACTGGCTACAAGCACTCCGGGACCTGCCAGTCTGATACAGGATGGTGCTGATGGCTGGCTGACTCCGCCGACCGATCCCACCTCACTGGCGAAGGCTCTGGAGCTGGCTTTGCAGTCCCGATCAGCCTGGCCGATGATCACCGAAAGTGCCTATCAGAAGGCGCAGACCTACCGGATGGAAGCGCTGTTGCCGTCTCTGCAAACCTTGCTGATCCGCGCCACCGGGTCTCGATAACACCTCATCTGGCTTAGGCAGTGGTTATGCCTGACTCATCGTTTTTGCGACAATTCTGATTATTTGGCTACGCTTCTGCCAACTCTCTGCTACTTTGATGCATGAGTTACATGCCAATCAGCCATGCGTCAGGAGATGATCATGAGTGCACTCGTTCACCGTTCATGGGTACCCGAAGGTTGCGAAACGCTTATCCAGCAACTGGCCGAGCAAACGGCACTATCCGACATTCCTGATATTGCGGCGCGGATTAATGCGCTGGTGGAGCAGAATCGCCAGATCCACGAGCGTGATTGTTTCAACCTCAACCCCGCCACTAATGTGATGAATCCGCGTGCAGAGGCGGTTCTGTCGGCTGGGCTGGGTTCCAGGCCTTCGCTCGGCTATCCCGGTGACAAGTATGAGATGGGGTTGGAAGCGATCGAAGAGATAGAGGTCATCGCGGCTGAACTCTGTGCTGAGGTGTTTCGGGCACCCTATGCTGAGATCCGTGTGGCATCCGGTGCGCTGGCCAATCTCTATGGCTTTATGGCGATCTGCCAGCCGGGCGATGCGATTATTGTTCCTCCAGCCAACATCGGTGGGCATGTTACGCACCATGGCCCGGGTTGTGCCGGGCTCTATGGATTGCAGATCCATCAGGCACCGGTTGATAGTGATGGTTATACGCTGGATGTCGAGGGGTTGCGTCAACTGGCGCAACGGGTGAAGCCGAAGCTGATCACCGTGGGTGGCAGCCTCAATCTGTTTCCTCATCCAGTCAAGGCGGTGCGCCAGATCGCGGACGAAGTGGGCGCCAAAGTGCTGTTCGATGCTGCGCACCAGTGCGGCATTATCGCTGGTGGCAGTTGGCCCAATCCGCTGCACGAAGGCGCACATCTGATGACGATGAGTACCTACAAGAGCCTGGGTGGTCCGGCGGGAGGCCTGATCGTAACCGTTGATGCCGAGCTGGCGCAGCGTCTGGACAGTATCGCCTTCCCGGGGCTGACAGCGAATTTTGACGCGGCAAAATCAGCAGCACTGGCGCTGACAATGCTGGACTGGAAAGCCTATGGCGCCGACTACAGCCATACCATGATCGAGCTGGCGCAGACTTTTGCCTGTGAGCTGCATGATCAAGGAGTACCGGTGTTTGCGCACGCACGCGGCTTTACCCAATCCCATCAATTCGCCATCGAGGCAGCTGCTTATGGCGGCGGACAGGCTGCGTCGAAACATCTGCGCAAGGCTGGATTTCTCGCCTGTGGTATCGGATTGCCGATCGCACCGGTCGAAGGGGATATGAATGGGCTACGCATAGGCACGCCGGAACTGGCGCGCTGGGGTGTACGAGTGGAGGATATTCCACAACTGGCTAATCTGGTCGCAGCTGCACTGACATCCTCAGCACCCGAGCAGTTGGCTGCTGAGGTCGCACAGCTGCGTGCCCGTTTTAATCGGCTGCACTTTGTTTGTGAATAAAGGGCTGTGAATGAATAGGCTGTGATGCGTTGAACTCTAAGTTAAAATAACGAACCCTGTTAATTTAACTTAGGGGTGAAAATAAAATAAGTGCATAGATTATTTTGTTTTCACATTTTGGCATTGTGCAAAGCGGGATATCAGGCCTCTTGCGTTGAAGATAGCTGTTTATCCATCCTTGTCAGTTTTGATACAACTCTGTTCATACAACTTGATCTGACGCAGAAAGCGGCTGTAGGCGAAGTTCATCGCGTAGATGTAGCCCATCAGGCCACCTCGCCAGTAGCCGCGGAAGAAGTAGCCGCTGATGAAGCCGCTCCAGAAATCGACGATGATGCGGAAGGTGCTGGGTTTGCGGCCACGGGCACGCATATCGCTGGCCTGGGCTTCGGTGTAACCGTTCATCTTTGCTACACGATGATGGAAGGAGAGCAGTGAGTCGTGCGCCATACGTCCCTTGAGCTTGGCTGTACGCGCATCCGGGTTCATCTGCACACGATCATGCACCGGGCTTTCGCTGTAGCGCCCCTTGCTCAGCTTATAGAGGCGGACCGGTTTGTAGGGTGTGTAGGCGCTGAGGCGGTCGGTGCCGTAGAGGCGGTCGTGGATGGCGATGAAGTAGCCATCGGCCAGCGCTTCTCCTGAAGCAAACAGCTGCTCAATCTCCTCGCGCAACTCCGGCAGAATGCGCTCATCAGCATCAATATTGAGTATCCAGTCGTTACGAGCCTGCTCTTCGGCAAAGCGCTTCTGCTGACCATATCCCGGCCATGGGTTGTACAGCGTGCGTGCGCCGGCTTGTGCAGAGACTGCGACCGTCTCATCCTTGCTGCCGGAGTCGATCACGATCACCTCGTCGCACCAGTCGATGACGCTCTCGATGGCAGCGGCGATGCGGTCCGCTTCGTTTACGGCGATGATGGTAACGGAGATGGGTAGTCTGGCAGGCATGTGGAGTCCGGTTTGATGGCCGAGGTCTGAGGTGTTCGCGCCTGCAGAGTACAGCTTCTGACGGGTACGATCACATGAGCTGTTATGGTACCTGCTTGCGTGAAGCAGGTGAATAGTCTGGGTGGGTTGACATTAAACGTGGCTGGCCTATCTTGGTAACTTGACCACTAATGGGGAGATCCCGCGCGCCATGTCGCATTTCAGTCTCAGAACCTGCACGCTGACACAGCATCCTGTGGCTCACGAGCATACCTATCATCAGTTGATTCTGGCGACTTCCGGTGCAACAGAGCTTAGTGTGGAGGGGCGGGGCGCGCGCATTACACGTGAACTGGGTTGTCTGATCCCCTCGCATTATCATCATGCCTATCAGGGGGATGGTGATAATCGTACGCTGGTGCTGGATATCCCGCTGAGTAGCATGGCGATGTTTCCCTGTGCGGATGAGCTGGAGCGGATCTTTGCCCGGCCTGATTTTTTTCGTGTCTCGCCCGAACTGAACCGCCTGGCATCTGCTTTGATGCAACAGTTGGAGCTGTTTCCCGAGTTGCGCAAGGATATCGCTACCCTGCTGCTGCGCAGTCTCTATCTGAGTATTTACCGACGGCATCTGCCTAATTCAGAGCCCGAAACGACATCCAGACATTATCGAGCCCGACTGGATATTGATCTGATCAATGCCCATATCGATGCCCATCTGGGTGATGAGATACAGGTGGAGCAACTGGCTGCGTTGTGTGCGCTGAGCCCCGGTCATTTTCATGCCAGTTTTCGCCATGCAACCGGCCAGACTCCGATCAGCTATGTGCAGCAAAGGCGGTTGGAGCATGCGCGGGCTCTGGTGCGTCACAGTGAGTTGTCGCTGGGACAGATCGCGTCACTGATCGGCTTCAGTGATCAGGGCAGCTTCACGCGTGCTTATCGCCGGGTGTTTCATATCACTCCTACGGCGCATCGGCGCGCCTGATCAGCACTTACTGCTGACTTCAGCTTGTCTGTAACCTTCCTGCTTTCTGCCTCTGCTTTCTGTCTCTAATATCTGCCATTGATATATGAGTCTCGGGCAAATATGTCTTAGCCAAGGGCAAGCAGAAATGCTGTTGCTGCCCTATCCTGATACTTAGACTCTTGGGTGAATGATTATGAAATTTTACTATTCCGATCGTCAAAACCTCCATGCTCCGGCGACTTTTCTGCTCAGAGGCAAGCCTGCGCCCTCACCGGAAGGCCCTGTGCGTGCCGAGATACTGCTGGCCGAAATGGCGCAGCTGGGTATCACGCTGAGTGAGCCGGATGGGCTGACATCTACCGAAAACGAAGCCCGCCTGCGCGAGCGTCTGGCGCGGATTCATACCCCGCGTTACCTGAATTTTCTGGAAACGATTCATGCCCGCTGGCGTGAGATGCCGGGCGCGTCCGAGGTGGTGGCGCCCAATGTGCACCCCTGTGCAGGCGGAAGGCAATACCCGGATCATCCCATCGGCCAGGCAGGCTGGCATCTGCACGATATGGCCTGCCCGATCGGGCCAGACAGTTTTGCCGGGATACTCGCCAGTGCTGCCACGGCGGAAGCGGCTGCGCTCAGTGTTGTACAGGGCGAAGCGTCGGCTTATGCACTGTGTCGGCCACCGGGGCATCATGCGGGGCCTGAGCAGATCGGTGGTTTCTGCTACCTGAACAACTCGGCGCTGGCCGCCACGGTGTTGCGAGAAAAGTATGATCGGGTGGCGATCGTGGATGTTGATCTGCACCACGGCAATGGCACTCAGGATATTTTCTATCGGCGTTCCGATGTCTGGACCGGCTCCCTGCATGCCGATACACGCGAGTTCTACCCCTTCTTCTGGGGGCAGGACAATGAGACAGGTGAAGGCGAAGGCAAGGGCTTTAACGTCAATATCCCGCTGCCATTGGGCAGTGACGGGGCAGTCTTCTGTCAGGCCCTTGAGCAACTGCTGGAAAGACTGGATCAGTTTCGTCCGCAGGCGGTGGTTGTGGCGCTGGGTCTGGATGCCCACAAGGATGATCCGCTGGCGGGCCTGATGCTGGAAACCAGCGATTTCCAGCGCATCGGTGAGCGTCTGGCAAAACTGCAACTGCCCACAGTGCTGGTTCAGGAGGGCGGTTATCCCACTGAGGCGCTGGGGAACAATCTGGCGGCGTTTTTGAACGGCTTCAGGGGGACCTGAGCTGAATCAGGCGTAGTTGTATCAAACCAAATTTAACCAATGAAGGAAGAGAGCCATGAGTATTACTTATCAAGGAAGCAACAACCGCATGAGTCAGGTAACCATCCACAGGGATACGGTCTATCTGGCTGGTCAGGTGGCAGTGGATGCCAGCGCTGGTATGCGGGGGCAAACTGAACAGATTCTGGCGGGGATCGATGCATTGCTGGCCGAAGCCGGCACAGCAAAGGATCATCTGCTGTCTGCGACCATCTGGGTCACCGATATGAGCGAGTTCAATGAGATGAATGCCGCCTGGGATGCCTGGGTTGCGCCGGGTCGTCCACCGGTTCGTGCCTGTGTTGAAGCCAAGCTGGCCAAGCCGGAATGGAAGGTTGAGATCATGGTCGTGGCTGCACTGCCGGGAGCTTGATCATGCGGATGATAACGGCACAGGAGGTGGCTGCGGCGCTGCCCTGGGATGCGCTGGTGAGTCGGCTGGAGAGGGTGTTCCGCGAGGGTGTTGAAGCTCCGCCGCGCCATCATCACACCATGCATCGTGAGGATGGTGATGCAACGATGCTGCTGATGCCAGCCTGGGAAGCGCGTGGTTATATCGGTATGAAAATGGTCAATGTGTTCCCCCAGAATGCGGCGCAGGGGTTGCCTGCGATCTCCGGTGCCTATCTGCTCAGCGATGGCCGACATGGCATGATGCTGGCCTGTATGGATGGCAGCGAGCTGACCAAGCGTCGCACGGCTGCGGCGTCGGCACTGGCGGCTCGGGCGCTGGCGCGGGAAGATGCCAGTTCGCTGCTGATTGTGGGAACCGGCAAGCTGGCGCCGATGCTGATCGAGGCGCATGCGGCTGTGCGGCCCATCACGCGCGTGCGTATCTGGGGCCGTCAGCTCAGCAAGTCTCGGGCGATTGCCGCTGATTATGCCGACCGTTTCGATTGCGAGGCCGTAGAGGATCTGGAGGCGGCAGCGCGTGAAGCCGATATCATCAGCTGCGCCACTCTGTCGACCGACGCACTGATCAAGGGAGCATGGCTCAAACCGGGTGCGCATCTGGATCTGGTCGGGGCCTTCCGCCCTGATATGCGTGAATCCGATGCGCAGTGTATGGCGCGGGCCGAGGTGTTTGTGGATACCTATGCCGGTGCCAGAGGCGAGGCGGGTGATCTGCTGCAGGCGATTAAGGAAGGCGAGTTTGCATTGGATCGGATACAGGCTGATCTGGCCGAGCTTATGCGTGGCGAGCATGCCGGGCGCAGCAGTGCTGATGCGATTACGCTGTTCAAATCGGTCGGTGCTTCGCTGGAGGATCTGGCTGCCGCCATAGAGGTTTGGGAGCAACTGGAGCACGCAGAATGAGCAGGCCTGCGTCAGGGACTGGCTTTTTCTGGCATGAGCGCTGCTTCTGGCACGATCAGGGAGCGATCGGTGTTTTCTCTGAGCCGGGCTGGTTCATGCAGCCGCAACCGGCTTCGGAAAGTCCTGAGAGCAAGCGGCGGTTGAAAAACCTGCTGGAGATATCCGGTCTGATCGATGAGTTGGAGGTGCGTAAACCCGCACCGGCCAGTCGTGAAGATCTGCTCACATTCCATACCCCTCAATATCTGGATCGGCTGGAAGCGGGTGACCAGCTCGGCAGAGGCAATGCCGGTGAGGCGGCACCTTTCACCCGTGGCAGTCTGGCGGCCGCACAGCAGTCAGCTGGCTTGGCTGTGGCGGCTGTTGAAGCGGTGCTGCGAGGGGAGCTGCGCAATGCCTATGCGCTGTGCCGCCCGCCTGGACATCATGCCGAGGCGGATCGCGGGCGTGGCTTCTGTCTGCTCGGCAATATTCCGATTGCAGTGAATCGTGCGCGCCAGTTGGGGTTACTGGAACGGGTAGCGATACTCGACTGGGATGTACACCATGGCAACGGACAGCAGGATGCGTTCTATACCGACCCTCAGGTGCTGACCATTTCCATACATCAGGCCGCCAACTATCCACTGGAGAGCGGCGGCTTTGAGGAGCAGGGCGATGGAGCTGGGCTGGGATGTAACCTTAATCTTCCGATGCCACCGGGAAGCGGAATCGGTGCTTATGATTATGCGATGGAAAAACTCATCCTGCCGGCAATTGAGGCCTTTGCACCGGAGCTGATTATTGTTGCCTGTGGCTATGATGCCTGTGCCAAGGACCCGCTGGGCAAGATGATGCTGAACAGTGAAGCCTTCGGGCGGATGACGCAACAGGTGCAGGCGGTGGCGGATCGTTGCTGCCAGGGGCGGCTAGTGATGACGCATGAAGGGGGCTATTCCGAGGGCTATGTGCCTTTCTGTGGACATGCCGTGATCGCGGCGCTGGCCGACAGCGATATCCAGGCAACGGATCCGCAGAATGAGGAGATCGCAGCCTGGGGTTATCAGTCGTTGCAGCCGCACCAGCAGGCGTTGATTGATAGTTGGGTTGAGGCGTTTTTCAAGCAGAGGTATTGAATGCATATCGTCATTATCGGCGCCGGTGTGGTGGGTGTGACCACGGCATATGCCTTGAGTCAGCGCGGTCACAGGGTGACGGTTATCGAGCAGTTATCCAGTGCCGGTCAGGAGACCAGTCGGGCCAATGCCGGGCAGCGCAGCTATGGCTATGTCTATCCCTGGGCGTCCCCGGCGATGATCAAAAAGGCGCTTCCGTGGCTGTTGCAGAAAGATGGCCCATTGAAGATGCAGGTGCCTCCGAGTCTTGAGGCACTGCGCTTTCTGTTTGCCACCTGGCGCTATGCTAAGCCGGGTATCTTTGAGGCCAACAAGCGTGCCATGCTGCAACTCGCTGCCTACAGTCGTGAGTGCTTTCATACACTGGAAACTGAACTGCCGCTGGCATTTGATGGCGAGCAGGGCGGCGTGATGGAACTGGCCAGCGATGCAGCCAGCGCAGCGAGTCTGCAGTCAGCGCTGCCACTGCTGCGCGAAGTCGGCGTGCCCCATCGCTTCCTGAATGCAGAGGAGACTCTGGCGCAGGAACCGGCCCTGGCAGACAATGGTCCTCTGCTGGGTGCGCTGTGGTTACCGGAGGATGGGACTGGTGACTGCTGCCACTTCAGTCAGGCGCTGGCGATGGCCTGTGAGGCTCAGGGCGTAGAGTTTCGTTATAACACTCGAGTTGATTCGGTAGCGCTGGATCGTGAACAGGTGGCCGGACTGCTGCTCAAGCCTGCTGACCAGGCACATTCAGAATCAGAAAAAGAGCACCTTGAGGCGGATGCCTTTGTCCTCTGCGCTGGAACAGCATCCAGCCGTCTCGGATGGATGTTTGGTAGTCGGCTGATGATCTATCCAGTCAAGGGCTACTCGCTGACCGCTCCACTGATAGACCCTGATAAGGCTCCGCGCTTTTCGGTGATTGATGATCGTTTCAAGGTAGTGACGACTCGCCTGGGATCGCGCATGCGTGCGACCGGCTTTGTCGAATTGACGGGTATGAATCGTGACATACCTGAGGCGCGGCTGGATACGATCCGTCGTGCTGTCGCGTCGCGTTTTCCGGGCGCAGCCGATATGACTCAGGCAGAACCCTGGGCAGGGTTTCGGCCGATGACGCCGGATGGCCCGCCGCTGATCGGGCGCGGCCGTTATCACAACCTCTATCTGAATACCGGGCATGGTACCTTTGGCTGGACCCTGTCAGCGGCCAGTGCGCAGTTGATTGCGCAGTTGGTTGATGGTGAAACCCCGGCAGTGTCATTGGATGCCTTCCGGCCGGATCGATTTGATTAAGAGGCTGACCGAGAGTAACGACCAAGAACGGCATGTCCGCAGCAGGTCAGTCTATTCTCGGACAGCCTCCTGCTCAGGGCTGAACCTTTTGCTATAATGCAGCGCCTGCCGGGATCTGTTCGCCTGGCGTTTCATGCGAATGGATTCATCCAGGAGAGACCGGTAATGGCCCAGTTCAATATGGCCCAGTCCACAATAGCCCAGTCTACAACAGCCCAGTTCAGAACCCTGCAGATCATCGGCAGTAAGAAACTGGGCGGTGCCGAGAGTTTTTTCGTGCGCCTGCATCAGGCACTGAACAGCAGTGGTATTCCCTCAACGGCCGTAACACCAGCGGCAAGTGAGCTTAATGCCGCGCTGATTCCGCCCTTGCAGCATGCCCCGATGCGCAGTGTGTTCGATCCCTTCTCCCATCTGGCGCTGCGCTCGCTGATCCGGCGCGAAAAACCCGATATCGTGCAGACCTGGATGGGGCGCGCCACCCGTCTGGTGCATCTGCCCCCTGGCAAAGGGCCGGTTCATGTTGCCCGTCTGGGCGGCTTTTATGATCCGGCTCAGTATCGTCATGCCCATGCCCTGGTGGGCAATACTCGTGGCATCTGTGATTATCTGATCCGTAAGGGGGTGGCGGCGGATAAGGTGCACTTCATCAGTAACTTTGTGCCCGAGCCGCGTGACGCTGAACAGGCTGAAGTGGATGCTTTGCGTCAAAGTCTGGGACTGCCTGCTGAGGCACGGGTGATTTTTGCACTCGGACGACTGCATGAGAATAAAGGGTTCGATACCTTGATCTACGCATTTGAAAAGCTTCCGGCTGAGCTGGATGGTCGTCCGCTGCATCTGCTGATCGCCGGTGAGGGGCCGCTGCGTTCCGAACTGGATGCGCAGGTGGCGCAGTCTGCGGCGGCATCACGTATTCATCTGCCCGGTTGGCAGCGGGATGCGATCCCCTCGTTTGCTCTGGCTGATATTTTTGTCTGCCCCTCGCGTCATGAACCGCTGGGCAATGTGATTTTGGAAGCCTGGGCAAACCGTGTGCCGGTAGTCAGTACCCGCTCCAATGGTGCACTGGAGCTGATTGAGGAGGGTCGTAGTGGCCTGCTGGTCGATATAGATCAGGCACAGGAGATGGCCGATGCGATGCAGGTCCTGCTGATGTCGACACCGGCAGAGCGGGAAGCGCTGATCGATGCCGGGCAACAGGTACTTAAGACGAGCTTCAGCCAGGAGGTGATCGTCGGTGCCTACCGCGAGCTGTATCAGCAACTGCTGGCAGGTCAGCGCTGAATGTGTGGTATTGCGGGAATCTATACACCGGGGCGGGCGGTTGATACCTCTCGTACCCGTGCGATTCTGGACGCGCTGCAGCATCGCGGGCCGGATGGAGAGGGGCAGTTTATCGACCGCGATCTGGCGTTGCTGCATACCCGTCTGTCGATCATCGATCTCGAACATGGCCGTCAGCCGCTGCATGCTGCAGATCAGCAGGCGGTGCTGGTGGCCAATGGTGAGATCTACAACCACCCTGAGTTGCGCGCCGGCCTGATCGCTCAGGGGGCCCGTTTTCTGACAGGCTCCGACTGCGAAGTGGTGCTGCCACTCTATCAGTCTCATGCGAATGCATTTGAGTATCCGGAGCGCTTCTGCTCACAACTGAACGGCATGTTTGCCTTTGCTCTGTTTGACCGCCAGCAGCGCAGCCTGCTGCTGGTGCGTGATCGCTTTGGTATCAAGCCACTCTATTACAGCCTGATCAATGGCGGCGTGGCTTTTGCGTCCGAGATCAAGGCGCTGTTGCCGATGCTGGACAGATCGCCTCAGGCCAATGGCGATGCGCTGGCGCGCTTTCTGCAGATCAATTTCAGTTCAGGTGATGATACTGCGATCGAGGGGATCCGGCGCCTGCCGCCCGGTGGCTTTCTGCGCCTGGATGCACAGGGGCGGTTCAGCGAAGGGCGCTGGTGGGATATGGCGCAGGCGCTGGAAGCTCAGCCAGATTTCACCGGCTCCGAGACAGATGCAGTGGAAACCTTTGATCACCTGCTGCAGCAGTCGATGTGCGAGCACTTGCGCTCGGATGTGCCGGTAGGCCTGTTTCTGTCAGGCGGTGTGGATTCCAGCATTCTGGCCAGAAGTCTGCAACGGGCTGGGGCTAGGCTGGGGGCAGGTGAAAAGGGCTCGCGTGCCTGGAGCCTCGGCTTCGAGACTCAGTCGGTGCATGATGAAGCCAGTCAGGCACAGTTGATTGCTCAGGCGACCGGAGTGGAGCTTGAACTGATCCGCAGTGATCCGGTGCGACTGTTTGACCGGCTGGTGTTCTCCATCTGGGCTGGCGATGAGCTGATGGGCGATTTTGCCAATCTGCCGACACTGGCGCTGGCACAGCAGGCGTCTGCCTCGCACAAGGTGGTGCTGAGTGGTGAGGGAGGGGATGAGGTGTTTGCCGGTTATGGCCGCTATCGCATGCCGCGTCTGCAGCGCTGGTTGCTGGCGGCCAGAGCGCCGGGCAGCGGAGGCTTTCGTACCCGTGGTCGTTTCAGTAAGGGGGCCAATGCTGGCCTGTTGCAGTCAGCCTGGCGTCAGCAGCATATGACACCCTGGCGCGACCCCTTCATTCTGCACTGGCAGCAGCAGGGCGCCCAGAACAGTATGACGCGGATGCAGGCGGTGGATATGCAGACCTGGCTGGTTGATGATCTGCTGGTCAAGGCGGATCGAATGCTGATGGCCTATGGCGTTGAGGGACGTGTGCCGTTTCTGGATCATCGGCTGGTGCTGTTCGGTCTGTCGTTACCGGATCAGCTGAAACGTCAGGGCAGGATCGGCAAGATCATTCCGCGCCGCTGGCTGGAGCAGAATCTGCAGAGCGCCGCGCAACAGGGGCGTAAAAAAGGATTCACTGTGCCTGTGCGTGATTGGTTGCAGGCACTGCCGGCGGATGCACTGCTCAGCGCGCTGACAGGTTCGGCTTTGCTGATGCAGATCACCACCCCTGCAGCAGTCAAAAAGCTGATTGCGCGCCAACAGCAGGGGGACAAACGGGCGGTCGAACCGCTGGCGGCCTTTATCCAACTGGCGATCTGGTCACGTCTGTATATCGAAGGCACACCTCAACGGCCACCAGAGATCGTCGAACCGATCAGCTGGTTGCTGGATCACTTTTGATATAAATAGTTCTTACCCTTAGGGTGGGTCTTGAAGCGCCGATGCACCCACATGTACTGGGCAGGGTCCTTGCGGATCGCTCGCTCTATCTCCTGATTGATACGGGTCGCATCGGCAACATCGTCACCAGTCGGGAAGGGCTCAATAAGGGGAAAGATCTCCACCTCGTAACGGTTATCCGGCAGACGATGCTGTGAAGCCATCAGAATCGGTGATTGATTCAGCTTTGCCAGACGACTGGTGGCGGTAATCGTGGCAGCCTGAACACCAAAAAAGGGTGCATAGACCGACTGATGCGCCCCGAAATCCTGATCCGGCGCATACCAGATGATCTCGTTGGCTCTCAGCGCGCGCAGCACCTGACGCAGGTTGGAGCGCTCGATTGTGTTGGAGGTGCGGCTCCGGCCCTTGTCGATCACAGCTTCCAGCACGGGGTTGTTGTGGCGCCGGTACATGGTGTTGAACGGATAGTAGAAGCCGAGCAGCACGCCACCCAGATCCAGTGCGGTGAAGTGCGCACCGAGCAGAATCACCCCGCGTCCCTGTTTCAGGGCCGCATCCAGATGTTCACAACCCTTGATCTGTGTCCGCTCGCGAAACCACTCTTTCGGTGCCCACCAGGCCATCCCGGCCTCCATCACACCGATGGCGTTGTGGATAAACACCTCACGGGCCATTTTGTCGCGGGCGGCCTGATCCAGCTCAGGGAAGCACAGGCGCAGATTCACCTCGGTGATATGACGCCTACGCCGCGCCAGATGGTAGAGCAGGACTCCCAGTGATCGGCCAGTTTTGAGCTGAACACCATAGGGCAACAGGGCTATCAGGCGCAGCAAGCCGATCCAGATCCAGGTCGGCCAGTGGCGGGGTGCATAGAGAGAAGCGGGTTTGTTTTGACTCACAAGCGACATCAGCTTTCGGATACAGGATAATGTTGCGTTATTCTAACCTGATATCCTGCCAAGGTGCAGGTATAATGGCCAGCCCGTATGTGGATGAATACTGAGGAGTTGCATGCAAAAAGATCAGGCTCAGAGCGCCGTCGACAGCAGTAGCTGGGCAGTTTATCGCCGTCTGCTGACATACATTAAGCGCGAATGGCTGATGTTCAGCCTTAGTATTGTGGGGTTTATCATTTATGCCGCTTCACAGACAGCGGCCGCGAAATGGCTGGAATACTTTGTTGATGCCATCGAGAGTGGACAACTGGATCATCGTGCAAACCTGGCGATCGGGATCATTCTGATCTTTGCCGTGCGTGGTATCGGCACTTTTCTCGGCAACTATGGTATCGCCTATGTGGCGCGTGCACTGGTCAATCGTCTGCGCTGTCAGATGTTTGATCATCTGCTGGTGCTGCCCTGTGCCTTTTATCAGAAGCACTCCTCCGGTGAACTGCTGTCACGTCTGACCTACAACGTTGAACAGGTCACCGGCGCTGCTACAGATGCATTGAAAGTGGGTATCCGTGAAGGCTTCACCGTGATCGGCCTGTTCAGCTACATGATGTATCTGAACTGGAAGCTGACCCTGCTGTTTGTGCTGATCGCACCGCTGGTCGGTGGCGTGGTTGCGCTGGCCTCCAAGCGCCTGCGCCGCCTCAGTCATGGTATTCAGGACTCGGTCGGCGATATCTCCTCGGCTGCTTCCGAAGCGATCAAGGGTTATCAGGTGGTGCGTATCTTCGGCGGAGCCGAATCGGAGCGCGAGCGTTTCAATCGTGTATCGGAGCGCAATCGTCGCCAGTTCATGAAGATGGTGGTCACGCAATCTATCTCGACTCCGGTCGTGCAGATGCTGGTGGCGTCGGTTGTGGCGATGCTGACCTATATCGCCATGGCACCCAGCCTGCTGGAGGCGATGACCACCGGTGAGTTTATCGCCTTTATCTCAGCGGCTTCTCTGATGGCGAAACCGATCCGTCAGCTCACCGAGATCAACAGCATGGTGCAGAAGGGGATCGCGGCCGCGGAGAGTTTCTTCAAGCTATTTGATGAGCTTCCCGAGATGGACAGCGGCAGTATCGAACTGAAAGAAACTGCTGGTCGTCTGGTGTTCAAGAACGTCTCCTTCCGTTACCCCAAGAGCAGTGAAGATGCCCTGAAGGAGATCGATCTGGTGATCGAACCGGGGCAAACCGTTGCACTGGTCGGGCGTTCCGGCAGCGGCAAGTCGACACTGGTCAGCCTGTTGCCACGCTTTTACGATGTGGAACAAGGGGTGATCTGTCTGGATGATCGTCCGCTGTCGGACTACACCCTGAAAAGTCTGCGCAATCAGATCGCGCTGGTGAATCAGCATGTGGTGCTGTTTGAGGGTACCATTGCTGAGAATATCGCCTATGGTGCGTTGTCTGGTGCCACTCCCAAGCAGATCAAACTGGCCGCTGATGCGGCGCGCGTCACGGAGTTCACCGATCGCCTGCCCGAGGGGCTGCATACGGTGATTGGCGAGAATGGCGTGCTGCTGTCCGGTGGTCAGCGGCAGCGAATCGCGATTGCGCGGGCGATACTGAAAGACTCTCCACTGTTGATTCTGGATGAGGCGACCTCAGCACTGGATACCGAATCCGAACGCTATATCCAGCAGGCGCTGGAGCATGTGATTCAGGATCGTACCACGTTGGTGATTGCTCACCGACTCTCAACCGTAGAGCAGGCCGATAAGATCGTTGTGATGGAACATGGGCGGATCGTTGAGTCCGGCACACATGCCGATCTGATCAGCCATAATGGCGTGTATGCGATGCTCTATCGGATGCAGTTCAACGATACGCCGCCGGTCCCTGCGACCTGATCTTCGCTGCAGAATGAGTACGCCTGTCGTTTTGGTGGAGGGGATGGAGTCATGAGTGTAGCAGGGACGCGAACACAGCCCTTGTCGGGACTGCTGCTCTGGCTGCTGCTGGCCAATGCTCTGCTCTGGACGCTGCTGCCCTGGCTGATCCATCCCACTTTGCCATTGGATGTTGTCGAGGGGATCTTCTGGGGGCAGGAGTGGCAGTGGGGATACTACAAACACCCCCCTTTGCCGGCCTGGCTGGTCAATCTCAGCTTTGAGCTTGTCGGTGGGCTCGGCCCTTACCTGCTCAGTCAGCTGGCGATTCTGCTTACCCTGTTGTTCGTTTATCTGTTGGGCTGTCGTATTTTCGACCGGGAGCTGGCGCTGGTTGGCGTCCTGCTGCTCTATGGTGTCTATTACTTCACCTGGCCGACACCTGAGTTCAATCACAATATCGCTCAGATGCCGATCTGGGCTGCGGCTGTCTACTTCTTCCATCGTGCGCTGCATGAAAACCGTTATCGTGACTGGGCGCTGCTCGGGCTGGTGGTCGGGCTTGGCCTGCTGACCAAGTATGTGATTGCGGTGCTGGTGGCGAGCATGTTCCTGCTGATGCTGCTTCGTGGTGAGTATCGCAGGCGGATTCTCTCCTGGCAGGTGGCAGTGTCGCTGCTGGTGCTGCTGTTGGTGTTTCTGCCGCATTTGCTCTGGTTGATCGAACATGAGTTTCTGCCGTTGCAGTATGCGCGTGATCGCTCGACCGCAGCCAGTGGCTCATGGGTGACACATATCACGATGCCGCTGAAGTTCCTGAGTGTGCAGTTGCTGGATCATCTGCCATTGCTGTTGATACTGGCGGCTGCGGGACTGCTGCGCAGAGGGTTCTGGGCGCGACAAAGTCGTAGTGATGGAGCCGATCGTGATTTTCTGCTGATGCTGGCGCTGGGACCGGCACTGCTGACCGCACTGGCAGCACTGCTGACAGGCATGGGTCTGCGCGATATGTGGGGCACCCCGATGTGGAATCTGTCAGGGCTGCTACTGGTCAGCTATCTGAAACCAGAGGTGCTGAAAGACAAGGCACACAGGCTGTGGCGTGTGACGGCGATCTGGCTGGGTGTGCTGCTGTTGCTCTATGGGCTGGCGGCGATTATCGGTAATCAGTATAAATCCAAACCTTCGCGCACCGCCTGGCCCGACAGGGCGCTGGCCGATGGAGTCCAGCAGCAGTGGCGAGAGGTTACAGGGTGTGATGCGATCGCTATCGTCGCGGGGGATTACTGGCTTGCCGGTCTTGTATCGCTGCGTGCCGAGGGGCGCCCCAGCGTGTTGATCGAGGGTGATCTGGCGCTATCCCCTTGGCTGAAGGAGCAGCAGATAAAACAACAGGGCGTGCTGCTGGTGTGGCAGTCATCTGATGCCAGTGTGCCGGCCATGTTTGAAGATCTGCCCGCGCCGGATGCATTTGGCCAGTTGCAGCTTGAGTGGAGACAAGGTGAGGCACCGTTGTTGATCAACTGGGGGGTGGTTTCGCCTCAGATTGTGTGTGCTGCTGAAGTCAAAGAGTGATCAACTGGGGTTTTGGGCTGAGCCTGACCTGGCACTGCTGCAACAGTTCGGCAAAGGCGTCACTGGCCAGAAAGGCCAATTCTTTGTGACGTGTCAGCGCCATCCCTTTCACTTGGTCTGGATCTGCTTCACCTGGGTGACACATGATCAGGCCACCGGCTGGTAGTTGCTTCAGCCAGCCTTGCAGCAGTGCGGCAAAATCAGTATCAGGCTGCAGTGAGTAGAGCCCGGCAAACTCGCCAGAGAGTTTGAGTCCTGGATACCGATCGACAGCCTGTGCAAAACCTCGCCCCATCAGTTGAATAATCATTGCCTTGAGGCGCGCGTCATGTCCACTCATATCGGGACGAACCTGACGTATCCACGGGGCTTTGTCGGCATAGCGTGAGTCCAGCTCAGCCAGCAGTACATCACGGATGCCGGGGAAGATATGGACATGCTGATGGCCATCGATGAAGTCGGGTATCGAGTGGGTTGTGGCTTCAAAAACATCCAACTGGCGACGCAGTTGTGTGCTCACCCAGACCTTTTCAATACGCCCCGTCAGTGCATGTTGCATCAATTGGGGCAGCTTTTTTGACGCAGACCCCTCGGTCAGATTGAAGTGCAGGCCGATGCTGACAGGTCCGCGCAGTTCCAATAGTGAGGCTGCATCCTGCTGCCAGCTGGGCATGTCTGTCATGCAACTGACAGCACTCAGGCGTCTGGCGCGGCAAAGACTCAGGATGCCCTGGTTGATTGCTGGACTCATGCCGAAATCATCGGCGCAGAGCACGACAGGTTTCAGCCGTGGCTGTTCAGAACTACTCATGGTGCGAAGGCCCAGAAGCGGCTGAGGATAAAGGTCATTACGGCAACGCCTCCCAGCACCAGCAGCAGGGCGAGATCATAGCGCAGCGGTGTGAAGTGCAGCAGCAGCGCATAGCTCGTTTCGTTGACGGCAAAGCTTGCCAGCGCAACACTGGCAAAGCGGGGCAGGGTGCGGCTGTGTTCCAGCCCGTCTGCCTGAAAGGTCAGGCGGCGATGGCCGAAGTAGCTGACATTGAACGCCACCAGAAAGGCAACCACATTCGCCAGCAACGGAGCCATGCCAAAGGGTACCAGCAGCACGACCACCAGCCAGTGTACGATCAGTGCCAGAATGCCGACACCGGAAAAACGCAGTACCTGAGCGATCATGAGGGTTTGCCGGGTGCCTTCTCGGGTGCTGACATAGGTGCCGACTTGGGCGCTTCCTGGGGAGCCGCGTCAGAGTTGTTTTCGGCACCTGCATGGCGCTCATAATCGGAGATCAGATAGACAGGGCGCCCTTTGACTTCCGAGAAAATACGCGCGATATATTCGCCCAGCACACCCACCGAGAGTAGCTGAATACCACCGAGAAAACTGATACTGGCGATCAGTGTTGGCCATCCCGGCACTCTGGTACCCAGAATCAGTGTGCTGAGGATGATCGTCATGGCATAGGCGAAGGCCAGAAACGAGATGCAGGCCCCGATCACCATCCAGATACGCAACGGGGCACTGCTGAAGGCGGTGATGCCGGTCAGTGCCAGCGAGGAAAGACGTCGCAGGCCGAAGCTTGTCTGCCCGCTGTAGCGTGGGTTGACCTTGAAGGGGATGCCGATGCTGCGAAAGCCAACCCAGGCAAACAGACCCTTCATCATGCGCTTGCGCTCGGGCAGAGAACGCAGGGCTCGCACCACCTTTTTATCCATCAGGCGGAAGTCACCGGCGTTGGGCTCGATGCTGACATCAGCACTCTGGCTCAACAGGCGATAAAATTGATTGGTGACGCTGCGCTTGATTCTCCCCTCATCCGAGCGGTCGGCACGCACGCCATAAACCATTTCATAGCCTTGCTGCCAGTGCTGAAAGAACACCTCCAGCATCTCGATCGGATGCTGCAGGTCGGAATCCATCAGAATCACAACATCACCTTCGGCATGATCAAGGCCCGCGCTCATCGCGGCCTCCTTGCCGAAGTTGCGTGACAGGCAGAGCAGCGATACCGGGTAGGTTTCAGCCAGCATTCTGACCACCTCAACCGTATCGTCCCGGCTGCCATCATCAACCACCAGTATTTCAAAACGGGCAGACAGCCGTGGCAGATACTCCGTTAACTGCGGGATCAGGATCTGCAGGTTGGCTGCTTCATTAAAAGCAGGCAGAATGCAGGTAATGCTGGGCTGTTGTTGGCTGTCTGGCATCAGTGGGTCCGGTGTTTCCTGCTGGATGGAATGACAAAAAATCGATAACAGGCTGCAAGTTTAAACGCTGTCGCGTGAAGATGCTAAACTATACGCCATTTTTCAAGCAACCGATTCATGATTCAAGCGGAACTGATGCATGTCGCGCTGGCTTTACACCTTAGTGTTTCACCTGCTGTTGCCGGCGATATTGCTGCGACTCTACTGGCGCGGTGGCAAAGCCCCGGCTTATCGTGAGCGGATTGGTGAGCGCTTTGGTATCACCCCTCCTCTGAGATCCGAAACCCAGGCTCCTCTGTGGATACATGCTGTTTCAGTAGGGGAGGTACAGGCGGCGTCATTACTGATCCGTCATCTGTTACAAGCCTCTCCAGAGTTACCTCTGTTGATAACCACCATGACACCGACCGGTGCGGAGCGGGTCAGGGCGTTGTTCGGCAATCAGGTTGAGCACCGTTATTGTCCCTATGATCTGCCCTGGGCATTGTCATCCTTTCTGAAAAAGACACAACCACGCGCCTGTGTGATTATCGAGACAGAGCTCTGGCCCAATATGCTCAGGCAGTGTCGACGGCAGGGTATCCCGACCCTGCTGGCCAATGCGCGCCTGTCGGAACGCTCGGCAAGGGGGTATGCCCGCATCGGTACGCTTACCCGATCGATGCTCCGGCAGATCGATAGCGTTGCCGTGCAGAACGCCACCGATGGCGAGCGCTTCATGCGCCTTGGGCTGCCTGCCGATCGGCTCAAGGTCACTGGCAGTATAAAGTTCGATGCTGCGATAGATGCTGGCTGGCTCAGGCGTGCGAGAGAGTTGAAGCAAACCTGGGGTGAGCAGCGACCTGTGCTGGTGGCGGGCAGCACGCATGAGGAAGAGGAAGCTCTATTACTGCAGGTCTTCACGCGGTTGCAGCAGGACTTCCCGACCTTGCTGCTGATTCTTGTGCCACGCCATCCTGAGCGCTTCGAGCCGGTCTGGGAGCTTTGTCTGGCCAGCGGTCAAACAGCTCAGCGAATCAGTGATTCCACAGAGATTGAAGCGCAGACAAAACTGCTGCTGGTCGATAGAATGGGGGAGCTGATGACCTACTACGCAACCGCCGATATTGCGCTGGTAGGCGGGGCTTTTATTGAGCGGGGTGGGCATAACCCACTTGAACCTGCATTGCTGGGCAAACCGGTTATCATGGGTCGTCACTGCTTCAACTTTGCTGAAATCTGTACCGGGTTGGCCGCTGCAGGTGGGTTGGTGCAGGTAGCTGACGACGATGATCTGACCCGGCAGCTCAAGCTCTGGTTGCAGATGCCCGATCAGGCACAACTCGCCGGGCAGCATGCAGCGGATTATGTCGCCAGCAATACCGGCGCGGTGGAGCGGGTTGTCGCTCTGCTGCAGCCACTCATGCACAGGTAGCATTTTTTATATGATCAAGTCACATCATGATCACTGAAGAGGGCAGTATGGACGCACAAGCGATTATCCGGGAGATGCGGGTATTACCCGATATCGACGCTGAATTCGAGATTACCCGCCGGGTCAATTTCATCAAATCTCATCTGCTTCACTCCGGCCTGAATACTCTGGTGTTGGGTATCAGTGGCGGGATAGATTCCTGTACGCTGGGGCGGCTGGCACAACTGGCTGTGGATGAGCTGAATCAGGAACATCACGAACGATATCGGTTTGTTGCGGTACGCCTGCCCTATTCCACTCAGGCTGATGAGGCAGATGCTCAGGCATCCATCGACTTTATCCAGCCATCACATACCCTGACGGTCAATGTTCAGCCGGGCGCAGATGCCATTCATGACCAGACCAGTGCTGCTCTGGTGGGGCAGGGCCTGTTGCCACAGGATCCTGGCAAGCAGGATTTTGTCAAAGGTAACACAAAAGCCCGTACCCGCATGACGATTCAGTATGAGATAGCCGGTATGCTGGATGGTCTGGTACTGGGGACAGATCACTCGGCTGAGAATATCACCGGCTTTTACACCAAATATGGTGATGGTGCCTGTGATCTGGCGCCGCTGTTTGGGCTGAATAAGCGACAGGTCCGGCTGCTGGCCAGAACAATGGGTGCACCTGCTCATGTGATCGATAAAGCGCCAACCGCAGATCTTGAGTCACTTAGTCCGCAGAAGACTGATGAAGAGTCACTGGGGCTGAGATACGATCAGATAGATGACTTCCTGGAGGGACGTCTGGTTGAGCCGGAGGTCAGCGAAAAGCTGATTTACATCTACCAGCGCACTCAGCATAAACGTCGCCCGATTCCGACTCTGTATGATGAGCAGTAAGCGCTGCTGAAGAGCATGAAGGGTCTGGAGTGGAAGACATGGCAAGGTTAAGAAGCTGTCTACGATCGTAAACAGCTTCTGGCAGACTTATCGATAAGAGTGCTGTGGCAGCGATGCCGTCAGCTTCATATGCCGGTTCACATCCTTGTACAGCAGGTAGCGGAAGGGACCTGGACCACCGGCATAGCAGGCCTGTGGGCAGAAGGCGCGCAGCCACATGTAATCACCGGCCTCGACCTCAACCCAATCCTGATTCAGGTGGTACACCGCCTTGCCTTCGAGCACATACAGGCCGTGCTCCATGACATGGGTTTCGTCAAATGGGATCACTCCACCAGGCTGAAAGGTCACGATATTCACATGCATGTCGTGACGCATATCGCTTTGATCCACAAATCGCGTGGTGACCCAGGCATTGTTGGTGCCGGGCATCGGGATAGGCTCGACGTCATTTTCATTGGTGACGAAGGCTTCCGGTACATCAATACCCTCCACATGCTCATACGCCTTGCGCAGCCAGTGGAAGCGCACAGGCGTATCAGTGTTGTTGCGCACGTGCCAGTCGCTGGAGGGTGGGATAAAGGCATAACCACCTGGTTCCATAATGTGTTGCTTGCCTTCGAGTGTCAGTGTCAGCTCGCCTTCAACAATAAACAACACACCTTCTGCACCCGGGTCCAGCTCAGGCTTGTTGCTGCCGCCACCGGGAGATACCTCAACGATGTATTGTGAAAAGGTCTCGGAGAAGCCGGTCATGGGGCGGGCAATGACCCACAAACGGGTTTTGTCCCAGAAGGGCAGATAGCTGATGACGATATCGCGCAGTACACCTTTGGGAATGATGGCGTAGGCTTCGGTAAAGACTGCACGATCAGACAGCAGTTGTGTCTGGGGTGGGTGACCACCTTTCGGGGCGTAATAGGTGTTACGGGCCATGTCGTTGTCCTCTTGCAACAGGAATCATTCAACAGAAATGTCGGGTCTGGCATCGCGCCAGCAGATCGTTTCCTGTTTCAGTTAATTTTGTACACAATCATTGTAGTGCAGGTTCAATTGATTTATAAATTAAATAATTGAATGAGAGCCAGTGGGAAAACCACTGAAAGATTGCGATGAATCTGAACACAACCCTCGACCCAGTGCTGCTGCGAAGCTTTGTGGCAGTGGTAGAAACCGGCAGTTTCACCCGTGCCGCCGAAAGCACACATCTGACCCAGTCTACCGTGAGCCAGCAGGTGCGCAAGCTTGAATCCCAGATCGGCTGTGAACTGCTGCACCGTAAGGGGCGCTATGTTACAGCGACCCTGGAAGGGGAGCGGGTACTCAGCTATGCACGGCGGATTCTGCACTTGATGGTCGAGGCGGTCTCCCAGACCAGTCTGAGTGTCGAGCAGCAGAAGATTCGCCTGGGCGTGCCTGAGGATTTTGCCACCCACGCCATCATGCCGACCCTGGCCGACTTCTCCCGCCGCTATCCCGGTATCCGCCTGGAGGTCAAGAGCGGCATGTGCAGCGATATCTGGCGTGAGTTTCAGCGCAATGAACTCGATCTGGCACTGGTCAAGCAGCGCCAGAACAGCCAACCGGGCCTGGCCAGTTGGCCTGAGCCCTTGTGCTGGATCGACAGTCTGGAGGGCAACAATCTGCAACGCGATCCGATTCCACTGGTGACCTTCCCGATTGGCGGCCTGTATCGCAGTGAGATGGCACACACCTTTGATAGTCTGGGTCGCAGCTGGCGCCTGGCATATGTCAGCACCAGTCTGTCCGGTGTCTGCTGCGCCGTGGAAGCGGGTCTTGGCATCTCCCTGTTGCCGAAAAGGCTGGTCACAGCCAAACATCGTATTCTGGATGAGACCGACGGCCTGCCACAGGTGGCTGATCTGGAGTTGACCCTGCACGCCCAGTCGCAGTTATCAGCCTATGACAAGATGTTGGCTGATGAACTGATCGGGGCATGCGAGGAAATGTTCCTGAGATAATTCCTTCCTACTTGCATACTGGTGTTACTCCCGATGGCCAGGGGTTGAGCCGGTGCTGTTGCATGCGTGTTATCCCGTCAGCTGAGTTGAGCTCATCAGGCTTTGATGGCTGCTGACTACCTCAGACTTCGGGTGGGTGAATCCACTGACTCAGCCTATACTTGATCTTGCTTATTCATATTCAGAGAAAAGAATGTCAGGCTGGCTGATGTTTGCAGGAGCACCGGCTGCGAGGTTATCGCCATGATCAAACGTGCGAAGCGGGTTGTCACGTCTGCTCGCCATCAGGTATTTGAACCACTGGATCGCATGGGGCGAGCTGTATTCGATGCCTCACCAAGAGCCATGCTGCTGGCAGAAGCCGTAGAGGGTGATTTTCCAACCCTGGCGGTTAATCCAGCCTGGGAAGCGCAGTTTGGTATATCTCAACAGGAGGTGCTCTCTAAAACCGGGAAGGACTTCAAATGGTGGCTCTCCATGGATGACCGGCACAGGTTTGTGACCCAGCTCTATGAGTCCGGCTGGGTGAATGATTTTGCAGTATGGCAACGCCGAATGGATGGCACACCTTTTCTGGTGAGCGTGTCCGGTGTGGTGCATGATATGGGAGGTTGGCGTCTGACAATCATTGTCTATGATAACATCACACTCACCTACCAGATGCAGCGACGACTGTCAGAACTGAACCATTTTCTGGAACACAAGGTAGAAGAGCGCACGGCCGAGTTGAGTTCGGCCTTGCAGCACCTGCGACATACACAGGATGAGTTGATACAATCATCCAAAATGGCGGCGCTGGGTCAGATGGTGATGGGCATTGCGCACGAGCTTAATACCCCTTTAGGCAATGCCATCACGGCTGCAAGCAGTGTGCAGGCAGAACTTAACCAGTTGCGTGAGGATATTCCTGAAAGGTTGACCCGTTCGAAGTTGATTCAGCAGGTTGATTACGCCTGTGAAGGAACTGGTCTGGTGTTGTCGGGTTTGCAGCGCTCAACCGAGCTGGTCAGCAGTCTGAAGGAGATCAGCTGCGATCAAGACAATCAGGGACAGCAAAAACTGGATTTACATGACCTTGTTAATGAATGGATAGTACTGCATCGATCCCAACTGTTATCCGGAAAGGTTGGTATCAGCGTAGATATAGATAAGAACCTGAGCATCCTTACCTTTCGCACGGCCCTGATCCGGGTACTGGATAAACTGATTGATAATGCTTTCAAGCACGGATTTCAACGGGATCATGGGCCGGCATCTATAGAGATCAGTGCGTCTGCACAAGGGAATGGGCGGGTTGACCTGGTTTTCAAAGATAATGGCAAGGGGCTGGATCTGCCCGATCTGAACAGGATTTTTGAGCCTTTTTTCAAATTATCCATGTCAATACCCGGTAATGGCCTGGGGCTTTTTGTGGCGCATGTGTTGGTCACGGTGGTGCTGAAAGGCACTTTGACTGTCAAGAGCACACCGGGGCAGGGCGCAGAGTTCATTATCAGCCTGCCGCAGCCACATTAGGCGGGTAGGTTTCAGGCTTATACATCTAACCTTACACATCTGCCCCCAGCTGAGGTTATAATCAGCGGTTACTTAATAGTCTGCTGAAGGATGTCGATCGTGAAAAGCCGCTGGCCAGCACTGCTGCTGGGTTTGATGATTCTGGCCGTACTCGGTGGGTGTGGTCAGAAAGGCCCACTGTATCTTCCTGATCAGGAATCGCCTACAGAACAGGCGGAATGAGAGAGATAATGGATAGTTTTGAGTATTACAACGGGCATCTGCACTGCGAAGAGGTGTCGCTGAGCCGGGTGGCTGAGGCGTTTGGTACGCCGACTTATGTCTATTCTCGTGATGCACTGGAGCGGGCGTATCTGTCTTATGCCGATGCGCTGGAAGGTCGCGATGCACTGGTTTGCTACGCCGTGAAGGCCAACAGCAATCTGGCAGTGCTGAATGTGTTGGCACGTCTGGGCGCAGGGTTCGATATTGTATCGCTGGGTGAACTGGAGCGAGTGATCCGTGCCGGTGGCGAGCCGTCCAAGGTGGTGTTCTCGGGCGTGGGTAAGCAGTCGCATGAGATCAAGCGTGCGCTGGAACTGGATATTCTGTGCTTCAATATCGAGTCTGAGGCGGAGCTGGAGCGGGTCAACGCTGTTGCGGCCGAGATGGGCAAGGTGGCGCGTGTCTCTTTTCGCGTCAATCCGGATGTGGATGCCGGTACTCACCCTTATATCTCCACCGGCCTGAAGGAGAACAAGTTCGGGATCAGTATTGATGTCGCACGCCAGGTATATCGCCATGCGGCTTCGCTGTCGGCGGTCGAGATCGTGGGAATGGATTGCCATATCGGCAGTCAGTTAACCGAGATCACACCTTTCCTGGATGCATTGGATCGTCTGCTGATACTGCTGGATGAGCTGGCTGAGGATGGCATCACGATTCATCATCTGGATCTGGGTGGTGGCCTGGGTGTCTGCTACACCGATGAGGAGCCGCCAACACCTCAGGCCTATATTGAAGCGGTGCTGGCGCATCTGGGTGATCGCCCGCTCAAGCTGATTTTTGAGCCGGGGCGTTCGATTGCCGCGAATGCGGGCGTCATGCTGACCAGGGTTGAATATCTGAAGCGCAATGGTGACAAGCATTTTGCGATCATTGATGGCGCGATGAATGACCTGATCCGGCCCTCTCTTTATGGTGCCTATCAGGAGATCGTGCCGGTTGAACTGCGCGAAGTGGGGGAAACCCTGACCTGGGATCTGGTTGGCCCGGTGTGCGAGACCGGCGATTTTCTGGGTAAGGATCGTGCGCTGAATCTGCAGGCAGGTGATCTGCTGGCGGTCTGTTCGGCGGGTGCTTATGGTTTCGTGATGGCCTCTAACTACAACACGCGCGGGCGTCCGGCCGAGGTGATGGTGGATGATGACCAGGTCTATCTGGTGCGTGAGCGTGAGCGCCTGAGTGATCTGATGCGTGGCGAACAGTTACTGCCTGGTGATCGTTGAGGTGGCTGATGTTGAGGTATAGAGCGTAATGCTGGTTAGATTTTCAAAAATGCACGGTCTTGGCAATGACTTCATGGTCATTGATGCCGTGTCTCAACGTGTGCGACTGAATGAACAACTGGTACGCCGTCTGGCGGATCGGCATACCGGTATCGGCTTTGATCAGCTGCTGCTGGTTGAGCCTCCGACCCGGCCGGATCAGGATTTTCGTTACCGTATCTATAATTCTGACGGTTCTGAAGTGGAGCACTGCGGCAATGGCGCGCGCTGTTTTGCCCGCTTCGTGCGTGACAAGCGCCTGACCGCGAAACAGGAGATCAGTGTCGAGACCTCTCAGGGCCAGGCTATCCTGCGTATCCGTGAGGATCGTCAGGTCGAGGTTGATATGGGGGCACCACGATTGAATCCGGTCGAAATCCCCTTTGCGGCCGAGCGGCAAAGTGTCAGTTATCCGCTTGAAGTGGGTGATCAGACCTTTGAGATCAGCGCGGTATCAATGGGTAATCCGCATGCCGTGTTGCTGGTGGAGGATGTCGAGACAGCGCCAGTGACAACACTGGGGCCTCAGATTGAGCGCCATGCGCGCTTCCCACAGCGGGTCAATGTCGGCTTCATGCAGGTGCTGTCACCGGAAGAGATCCGCTTGCGTGTGTTTGAGCGCGGAGCCGGTGAAACTCGCGCCTGTGGCACTGGCGCCTGTGCGGCTGTCGTGGCAGGGCGTCTGCGTGGCTTGCTGGCGGAGAAGGTGCGGGTTCATCTGACCGGTGGTGAGCTGGAGATCGCATGGAAAGGAGAGGGCGAGCCGGTTATCATGACCGGTCCGGCCACAACAGTTTATGAAGGGCAGATCTACATATGAGTGACCAGGCGGATCTTATCTCACCTGAGGGTCTTGATGCCCGGCAGGTAGCCGACTATCTGGCCGAGCATCCCGACTTCTTCAAGGAGCATGCTCACCTGCTGGAAAAACTATATGTGCCACATCAACGCGGCAGCAGCATCTCTCTGGTTGAGCGGCAGACATCGTTGTTGCGTGAGCGCAATCAACTGCTGCACAAGCATCTGACAGATCTGATCGAAGTGGCACGACATAATGACGGCCAGTTTGAAAAGACCAAGCGCATGGTGCTGTCGATGCTGGAGTCATCCACTCTGGATGATGTGGCAGTGTCGATTGAAGAGAGTCTGTGTCAGGATTTCTATGGTGATGTCACCTCATTGCTGCTGTTCAGCGACAATCCGGTGGTGGTCAATAATATCCGCATGCTGTCGCGTGCCGACTGCAGTATTGTGCAGCCACTGATCGAAACCAGTCTGCCCAGCTGTGGACAACTCAGTGAGGCGATGAACCGCTTTCTGTTCCAGGACCAGGCCGTGCGGGTGCAGTCGGCCGCCGTGGTGCCACTGGTCAAGGGTGAAACCCTGGGGTTGCTGGCGATCGGCAGTTTTGACCCGGATTACTTTCAGAGCAGTCAGGGTACTTTGTTCCTGAGCTACGTTGGCGAAGTGCTGAGCCGCGTGCTGAGCCAGATACTGAAAAAATCGTGAGAATGATGTGATGGCCGTGTCTGAAGCACAGTGGCTGGATAACTTCATGCGCTATCTGGCTTCTGAGCGGCAGCTCTCTCCCCATACCCTTTCCAACTATCGGCGTGATCTGATGCAGCTCAGCGAAGAGCTGCAGCGCTGTGACAATCGTGACTGGTCAACGCTGAAAGAGGCTGACCTGCGCCGAGCGGTAGCCGGCTTGCATGGGCAGGGGTTGTCTGGCCGCAGTCTGCGCCGTCTGCTCTCGGCCGTGCGCACCTTTTACCGTTATCTACTGCGTGAGAACCTGGTTACGGATAATCCTGGGCTGGCGATTCAGGCCCCGAAATCGGGTAAACGCCTGCCGCAAACGCTGGATGTGGATCAGATCGGCAGCCTGCTTGATGGCAATGGTAATGGAGCTGAAGGCAGTCAGATTGATGATCCGTTGCTGATTCGTGATCAGGCGATCATGGAGTTGATTTACTCCTCAGGCCTGCGTGTTTCAGAACTGGTCAGTCTTAACCTGAAGGATCTGGATCTCGGCGATGCCATTCTGACTGTGACGGGTAAGGGGAATAAAACCCGACGTCTGCCGATCGGTCGCATGGCGCTGAGTGCGCTGGATCGCTGGCTCAGCGAGCGGGCACTGCTGGCCAAACCGCAGGAATCAGCGGTGTTTGTCGGACGCTATGGCCGACGTCTGGGTGTGCGCTCGGTGGAGCAGCGGCTACGTCAGCGAGGTGAGTCGACCGATACGCAGGGACGTGTCTACCCGCATCGTCTGCGCCACAGCTTTGCCAGCCATCTGCTGGAATCCAGCGGTGATCTGCGCGCGGTGCAGGAGTTGCTGGGGCATGCGGATATCAGTACGACACAGATCTATACTCACCTGGACTTTCAACATTTGATGACGGTGTATGAGCAATCTCACCCTCGAGCAAGGCGGAAAAAATCATGATTAAAGCCATAACCTTTGATCTGGACGATACGCTCTGGGCGGTCGATCCCGTGATAGAGCTGGCCAACCGTTCGCTGTGGGACTGGCTGACAGAGAATGCAGCCCAATACACGGACCGCTTTATTCTGGCGGATCTGGTGGAGGGCTCGGAGATGCGTCGACAACTGCTTGAGCGCCATCCAGAGATCAGCCATAGCGTGACGTTGATTCGTTTGAAGCTGCTGGAGCAGGGGATGCTGCAGTGCGGCTATACAGAGTTTGAGGCCAGTGCCCTGTCGAGTCAGGCGATGGATGTGTTTATTGAAGCCCGCCATCAGGTGGAGCTGTTTGCCCATGCTCGGGCGATGCTGGAAGGGTTGCATGCCAGAGGCTTCAAGCTGGGAGCGCTGAGCAATGGCAATGCGGAAGTGAAACGTACCGGGATCGGTGATCTGTTCGATTTTCAGTTCAATGCCGATCAGGTCGGCCAGATGAAGCCGCATCCGCTGATGTTCGAGAAGGCATTGGAGCATGCCTCGCTACAAGCCGAGCAGGTGATCCATATCGGTGATCATCCGGTGAATGATGTCGAGGGATCACAGAAGGTTGGCATGTGGACCATCTGGGTCAATCTGGACGGCGCCCTGAACTGGCCTGCCGGGCAGAAAAAAGCGGATGCAGAGGTGACCAGTCTGGATCAGATTGATGCTATGGTGGATAAAATCCTGCAGCAAGCGCAGAAGCGGATCAGATTTTAACCGCAGGCGATAGCTGAAAACGGCTTAATCCAGAAACATCTCCAGCAGATCATTCAGAAACAGGCGCCCGTGCTGTGTTGGTTGCAGGCGGCGCGTATCCTCCTCCAGCAAGCCGCGCTGGCGTGCCAGGCTCAACTGCGGTTGCAGGCTCTCCAGTGTCAGGCCAGTGCGCGTCTGTAACAGATCAGATGCAACACCCTGCGTCAGGCGCAGCACATTGAGCATGAACTCAAAGGCCAGCTCCTCCTGACGCACTTGTGTATCGCCAGCCAGTCGTTCCTGAGGTGTGAGATAAGCTTTGGGTTGGCGGGCTTTATGGCGGCGCACAATCTTGAGCTGTCCATCCTGCGACTGACTGATTTTGCCATGCGCCCCGGCACCTATGCCGAGATAGTCGCCAAACTCCCAGTAGTTCAGGTTATGACGACTCTGCTGCCCTTCGCGTGCATAGGCAGAGATCTCGTACTGCTCAAAACCGGAATCAGCCAGCAGGTTCTGCCCCAGTTCCTGTATCGACCAGAGAGCTTCATCAATCGGTAGCTGGGGTGGGCGGGCATGAAACTCGGTATTGGGCTCGATAGTCAGCTGATACCAGGAAAGGTGATCCGGGTTCAGGTCCAGCGCCTGCTGCAGGTCGGCTTCGGCACCGGCGATATCCTGACCCGGCAGGCCATGCATCAGATCCAGATTGAGGCGGTCAAACAGCTCGCGCGCCTGTCCTGCCGCACGCACAGCTTCCCCAGCATTGTGAATCCTGCCCAGCGCCTTGAGCTGGGCATCATTGAAGCTCTGGATGCCGAGCGACAGGCGATTGATACCGGCACGACGAAATCCGGCAAACTTCTCCTGCTCAAAGGTTCCGGGGTTGGCTTCCATGGTGATTTCAGCCCCGCGACTCAGCGTGATCCGCTGTGCGACTCCATCCAGCAGGCGTGCGATTGCATCGGCACTGAACAGGCTGGGGGTGCCGCCACCGATGAAGATGGAGTGGATCTCACGCCCTTGAGCGCCGGGCAGCTCATCTTCCAGATCCTGTAGCAGGGCTGCGACATACTCCGCCTCCGGTAGCGTGTCACGCACGGCATGAGAGTTGAAATCGCAGTAGGGGCATTTGCGTACACACCAGGGTATGTGGATATAGAGTGACAGCGGTGGCAGGGTCATGCGTGGTGCAACTGCTGTTTCAGAGCGTGCAACAGTTCAGCCGCAGCCTTGCCACGATGGCTGTGCTGATGCTTCACGTCGGGTGTCAGTTCGGCTACGCTCATGCCAAGTTCCGGGATAAAGAAGAGTGGATCATAGCCGAAGCCACCCTCTCCACGCGCTTCACGCAGTATCACGCCCTCCCAAAAGCTCTGGCAGATCAGCGGCACTGGATCTTCAGCATGGCGCATGAATACCAGCACGCACTGGTAACGCCCGGTGCGCTCGGCATCAGGAACATTGACCAGTGACTCAAGCAGCTTTTGATTGTTTTTTGTGACTCCGGCTCCCTGGCCGGCAAAGCGCGCCGAGTAGATCCCCGGGGCCCCCTGCAGAGCATCCACCTCAAGGCCGGAATCATCAGCAAGTGCCGGCAGCCCTGTCTCCCGGCACGCATGGCGGGCCTTGATAATGGCATTCTCGACGAAGCTCAGCCCGGTCTCCTCGGCATCTTCCACCTGGAAATTGGATTGTGGCACTACCTCAAGATCCAGTTGAGCCAGCAGGGCGCTGAACTCCTTCAGTTTGCCGGCATTGCTGCTGGCCAGTACAAGTTTGCTGATGCTGTGTGCAGGCATGTTCTCAGTCCGTATAAAAGGTCTGCTCGAAGCGGATACGATAGGTTGAGGGCGCACCTTCAGGGCGCACCGTCAGGTTGATCGTCAGCTGTTCGTCATTGGTGATGCGAAAATCACCGATATAGTAGAGTGCGTTGGCTTCCTCAATCGCGACAAAATTGAGTGTCTGCTGTTGCTGCAGCAGGTTCGATACCTGTCCGTTAACATCGGCAGCCACCACGCGAGTGGTACCGTCGGACTGCTTCTCCAGCACCGTCACGTTCAGCATGGCGCGAACATTGGAGCGTGTCAGGTTGTGGCGCTGTGCCACTTCCGGTAGCAGGAAGGTGGAGTAGAAGGCATTGTAGTGGATCTCATAACGATCATCACTGATCATCTTATCGGCCTGAGCGGTCATGGCAGGAATCAGCAATGACAGCAGGAGCAGCAGGCGGCTGCCAATTCGTGTAAACATGATGCTAAATCTCCACAAACGTTATCGGGTAATCCGGTAGATCGCTATCTCGCCGAGCATATTGGGCCACAGGTGTATCCACCAGCGGTCACGATGCGCATGATCCACAACGGTGCGTTGCAGTATTTTGATGTTACGCTCGACGCACAGTTCCTCAAAATCCTTGAAGGTGAAGAAATGGATGTTGGGTGTGTTATACCAGGTATAGGAAAGAAATTTGGAGACCGGCATCTTGCCACGCAGCGCCAAATAGCCGCGGGCGCGCCAATGGGCGAAGTTAGGGAAGGTGACGATACACTCCTTGCCGATGCGCAGCATCTCCTCCACGATCACATCCGGGCGATGCATGGTCTGCAGTGCCTGAGTCATCACAACTGTATCGAAGCTGTTGTTACGGATCGACGCCAGCCCCTCATCGATATCCTTCTCGATCACATTGACGCCATTCTCGATACAGCGCGTGATATTGTCGTGATCGATTTCGATGCCATAGCCTTTGACCTTCTTCTCGGCAACCAGATGGCTCAGCAGTTCGCCATCGCCACAGCCCAGATCGATAACACGGGATTCGGGTGCTATCCAGTCCCGGATGATTTCCAGATCAGCCCGCATGACGTGCCTCCTCATGGCGGCTGAAATCATTTGCCACTCTGCTCATATAGCTTTGAAAGACTTCCATATAGCGGGGTATCGGTATCAGAAAGGCATCATGGCCGTGTGCTGCGTCTATCTCGGTGTAGCAGACGTCCTTTCCGGCATCCACCAGCGCATCCACTATCTCGCGTGAGCGTTCCGGCGAGAAGCGCCAGTCAGTAGTGAAAGAGGCAACAAAAAAGCGGCAGCTCGCATGGCTCAGGGCCTGGGTCAGATCGTTCTGATAATCAGCGGCCGGGTCAAAGTAGTCCAGTGCCTTGGTCATCAGCAGATAAGTGTTGGCATCAAAGGCAGTGGAAAACTGCTCGCCCTGATACTGCAGGTAGGACTCGATCTCAAACTGCGGTGTAAAATCAAAGTTGATTTTGCCGTCGCGCAGCTCACGTCCGAACTTTTCACGCATGCCATCTTCCGACAGATACGTGATATGGCCGATCATGCGGGCCAGCATCAAGCCGGTTTTGGGTACCACCTCCTCTTCGTAGTAATGGCCCTGATGGAACTGCGGGTCCTTGCTGATCGCTTGGCGTGCCACCTCGTTGAAGGCGATATTCTGTGCCGACAAACGCGGAGCAGCGGCAATGATGACACAGTGGCGTAACCGCTCGGGAAAGCTGATCGCCCACTGCATCGCCTGCATGCCGCCCAGGCTGCCACCGACAATCGCCGCCCATTGCTGGATACCCAGACGATCAGCCAGGCGCACCTGGCTGTTGACCCAGTCGATCACCGTAACGATTGGAAAGTCGGGGCCAAAGGGTTTGCCTGTCGCGGGATTGGTGCTGCGCGGCCCGGTGGAGCCATGGCAACCACCGAGGTTGTTCAGAGACACCACAAAAAAACGGTTGGTGTCGATCGCTTTGCCGGGGCCGATGGCGCTGTCCCACCAGCCGGGTTTCCTGTCTTCCATGCTGTGATAACCGGCAGCATGGTGATGTCCGGACAGGGCATGGCAGATCAGCACCGCATTGTTGCGTTCGGCATTCAGCTCGCCATAGGTTTCAATCACCAGATCATAGGCATCCAGTGTCCGTCCACAGGCGAGTTCAAGTGGGGCGTCAAAGTGCAGGGTCTGAGGTTTAATCAGACCGACTGAGTCTTCGGGTATGACTGTTGGCATCAGACTTCTCTATTAGCTGTCGGAGCGGTGTTCGGTTGCTGTATTGCCTGTACTACACCAGAAATCTGGCCAGCTGCGACTGAATCAGCTGAATCCCCAGCAGAATCACGATCGGCGACAGGTCGAGTCCACCAATGGGAGGAATCACCTTGCGGACGATGGCATAAAGCGGCTCGGTCAACTGCAGCAGTATCTGGGGGGCCGGATGAGGGTTGCCCGGCGCTACCCAGCTGATGATGACGGAGCCGATGGTGGCCCAGAACAGGATGGTCAGGATATTACTGAACACACCCACTGCTGAGAAAATGGCGATCGAGGGTAACGGAAAGCCAGCACCCAGATAGAGGAAAATGATGGCAAAAGCCAGCACTTTCACTAGAAATGCCAGCAAAAGCGGTGAAAAATCAAGGCCCCGGATGCGTAGGCCCATCTTCTGCAGCGGCGCCATCGGTACTTGCGTGATCTTGACCACAGCCTGAGAGATGGGGTTGTAATAGTCTGCCTTGACTGCCTGCAGCAGAAAACGAAGGATGGCAATAAAGGCAAAAATCTCACCGATCGTGCGCACGATTAAAATAATTGGATCCTGTCCCATGATAGTTCCTGTAGTCAGCGGGTTGAGCGACCGTCTATGTGCTGGCCCTGGCTATAAAGCCACGGATTCTGGTCAGAGTATAGTGGCTTTCACGTTACGAATGAACCGGCTCAGGCTTTATCCATCTCCTGCGCCAGTTCTATGGCACGATTACGGCAGGCGGTCAGGGCGCGCAGCACCATAGTATCCAGCCCGTCGGCCTGAAAACTGAGAATCGCCTGTTCGGTTGTGCCCTTGGGAGAGGTGACACGACGACGCAGCTCTGCTGGCTCCTCACCAGTTTCCTGAACCATGCGGGCGGCCCCGGCTGCAGTTTGCAGTGCCAGGGCTTTGGCGGTTTTCCGACTCAGCCCCAGGGCCTCGCCAGCATCAATCATTGCTTCCATCATCAGGAAGTAGTAGGCAGGGCCGGAGCCTGAGACAGCGGTGACGGCGTCTATTTCGCTCTCCTGTGAAACCCAGACGGTGATACCGACGGCGCCGAGGATCTGCTCTGTCTGTTCGCGCTGCAGCTGGCTGACCAGATCATTGGCAAACAGGCCACTGGCACCCGTCTGTACCAGCGAGGGCGTATTGGGCATGCAGCGCACGGTGGGTATTGGGGTACCGATCCAGCGTGTCATGGAGGAGATGGTGACACCTGCTGCCAGGGATATGAGCAGCGGTTTGCGATTCGACAGCGTCTGACTCAGTTCGGTACAGACCTGCCTCATCACCTGAGGTTTGACACCCAGAATCACGATATCCGAGGCAGCGACCGCTGCGTGGCTGTCAGCAGTGGTTTTCAGGCCCTGTGCCTTGAGATCGGCCAGCTTGTCGGCATTGGGTGCTGCAGCCCAGATGTGGTCGGCGGGATAACCGTTTTTAAGCAGGCCGCCGATGATGGCGCGGGCCATGTTTCCGGCGCCGATGAAACTGATGGTGGGGTGCTGATTCACAATGATTTCCTTCAGATCTATCTGTTTCGATATCTATCACGTTCTCAAGTACGGGTTTTGAGACGAGGGCCGAACAGGGCGGTACCGATTCTGACCATCGTTGAGCCTTCCGTAATGGCGGCCTCCAGGTCACCCGACATGCCCATCGACAGAGTATCCAGCGTTGGAACACGCTCTCGTACCTGCTCAAAAAGAGCCCTCATACGGGCAAATGCCTGACGCTGCGTTGCCGGATCGTCTGTGGCTTCTGGAATCGCCATCAGGCCACGCAGACGCAGGTGCGGCAGAGCAGCGATCTGTTCGGCCAGTACTGAGGTTTCTGCTTCGCTGCAGCCGGCTTTGTTGGCTTCATCGCTGATATTGACCTGCAGACAGATGTTCAGGTCGCCCCTGTCCGCCGGACGTTGTTCAGACAAACGCTGGGCTATCTTGAAGCGATCCACACTGTGAACCCAGTCAAATGCTTCGGCGATCGGTCGGGTCTTGTTCGACTGAATCGGGCCGATGAAGTGCCACTCAAGCGGCAGATCTGACAGCTCCTGCATTTTCTGTTGGGCTTCCTGCAGATAGTTTTCGCCGAAAAGGCGCTGTCCTGCCGCATAGGCCTCGCGCAACTCGTCACTCTTGCGTGTTTTGCTCACGGCCAGTAGCGTGACAGAGCCGGGCTCGCGCACTGCCAGCTGCTCACATCGACTGATCTCCTGGCGTACCTCTGACACTTTCTCTGCTATTATTGACATCATGATTATCTGGTTATTCTGATTGGCATGGGCAACCTATTCTGCTAGAACTTAACATTCAATTGAAAGCTTTGTGAGTCTGAACCCATGGATATTACCGAACTCTTGTCATTTGCCGTACAACAGGGTGCATCCGACCTGCATATCACGGCCGGCATGCCGCCGATGATCCGTGTCGATGGCGATGTGCGGCGTATCAAACTGCCAGCGCTTGAGAACAAACAGGTGCAGACGCTGGTATACGATATCATGAATGATAAGCAGCGTAAGGAGTATGAGGAACACATGGAGGCAGACTTCTCGTTTGAAGTGCCGAAAGTATCCCGCTTCCGTGTCAATGCCTTCAACCAGCATCGCGGCGCGGCAGCGGTGTTCCGTACTGTTCCGAGCAAGGTGTTGACCCTTGATGATCTTGGCATGGGCAAGGTGTTCAAGGATCTGTCAGAGAAGCCCAGAGGGCTGGTGCTGGTGACCGGGCCGACAGGCTCGGGTAAGAGTACAACGCTGGCGGCGATGATCGACTATGTCAATGATACCCGCTCTGATCATATTCTGACGATCGAGGACCCGATCGAGTTTGTGCACGAGAGCAAGAAGTGCCTGATCAACCAGCGTGAAGTGCATCGTGATACACACAGCTTCTCCAATGCACTGCGCTCGGCACTGCGTGAAGATCCGGACGTGATTCTGGTGGGCGAGATGCGTGACCTGGAAACCATCCGTCTGGCACTGACGGCAGCCGAGACCGGCCATCTGGTATTCGGTACACTGCATACCACCTCGGCAGCCAAAACCATTGACCGTATCATTGACGTTTTCCCTGCAGCGGAGAAGGATATGGTGCGCTCGATGTTGTCGGAGTCCTTGCAGGGCGTTATTTCGCAGACGCTGATGAAAAAAACCAAGGGTGGCCGAGTGGCGGCGTTTGAGATCATGATCGGCACTCCGGCTATCCGTAACCTGATCCGTGAAGACAAGGTCGCACAGATGTACTCCGCTATACAGACGGGTGCATCAGTCGGTATGAAAACCCTGGATCAGTCATTGACCGAGCTGGTGCAGAAAGGGCTTATTTCGCGTGAAGCTGCCCGCGAAAAGGCCAAAACACCCTCCTCATTCTGATTTGAAAAAGGAGTCCTGCCATGGACTTTACACAACTGCTCAAGGTGATGTCTGATCGCGGCGCGTCAGATCTATTCGTGACGGCGGGTGCTGCACCAGCCATTAAAGTGGATGGTACGATCAAACCACTGACAAAAGAGTCGCTGAAGCCTGCTCAGGCACGCGCTCTGGTATACAGCACGATGAATGACAAGCAATTGGCCGAGTTCGAGGGCACGCATGAGTGCAACTTTGCAATCAGTGCGCCGGGCATCGGACGTTTCCGTGTCAGTGCCTTCATTCAGCGCAATACACCGGGTATGGTGTTGCGCCGAATCGACACCTATATTCCCAGCCTCGAAGAGCTGAATCTGCCGCCGGTGCTGAAAGATCTGTCGATGACGAAGCGCGGCCTGATCCTGTTTGTCGGTGGTACTTCAACCGGTAAATCGACCTCGTTGGCGTCGATGATCGACTATCGTAATGAAAACTATGCCGGTCATATCATCACCATCGAGGATCCGATCGAGTATATCCACAATCACAAGAAGAGCATCATCACTCAGCGTGAGGTGGGGCTGGATACCGATTCCTTTGAAATCGCACTGAAGAATACGCTGCGCCAGGCGCCGGATGTGATTCTGATGGGTGAGATACGCTCCATGGAAACGATGAAGTATGGTCTGCAGTTTGCCGAGACCGGGCATCTGTGTATGGCAACGTTGCATGCCAACAACGCCAACCAGGCGCTGGATCGTATCATCTCTTTTTTCCCGGCGGATCATCATGATCAGTTGTGGATGGACCTGTCACTGAACCTGAAAGCGATTGTGGCGCAGCAACTGTTGCCGACCGTGGATGGCAAGGGCAGACGCGCTGCGATAGAGGTGTTGATCAATACGCCATTGATCAAGGATCTGATCCGCAAGGCTGATGTGCATGAGATCAAGGATGTGATGAAAAAATCCACCAACCTCGGTATGCAGACCTTTGATCAGTCGCTGTTCAAACTCTATAAAGAGGGTGTGATCGCTTACGATGTGGCGCTGACCCATGCCGATTCGGCGAATGATCTGCGTTTGATGATCAAGCTCGATGGCTCCACTAACGTGCCCGAAGGCAAGGGTGGTGGTGACGGCGATATGCCAAGCTTCACCTTGCAGGATGAGGAAGATAACCTGAATATTTCAGGCTCTGTCGACGTTAAGGCGATGTAGTGGTGAGATCAGCCATATCCCGGATACCTTGGTGTGAGGCGCCGGGATGCGCCCCACTATCGCAGAGTTAATACTCCAGTTTCGGAGTTCGCGCCCAGATGAGTGTCGGGTGCCGGGGGTGACTATCCGGGGGAGTCCGCAACAGGGATGTTGCGGTCTAGGCCCCATGGATGGGTTTACGCCGACCCCGGATAGGCGCACCCGGTACCCGGCACGGCCCAATGGCACGATCCTTCATCAATCGCGATACACCACCTTGCCACCCAGCAGTGTCACCTTCACCCTACCAGTCAGTGTTTTACCTGCAAAGGGCGTGTTCCAGCCATTGGAACGCAGCTTTTCGGGATTCAGTGTCCAGGTCTCTGCCGGATCGAAGATGCAGATATCGGCACGGCTGCCAATCTCCAACGTGCCATCATCCAGCCCCAGTATTCTGGCGGGGGCAGAGGTAAGCTTTTCGATCAGTTGCGGCAGGGCTAGCAGTTGCTGTTCAACCAGCTTCAGGCTCAGCGGCAGTAGTGTTTCAAGACCACTCAGGCCCGGCTCCGTATCGGCAAAGGGTGCCTGCTTGGAGATCAGATCCTGCGGTTGATGGTCGGAGCAGATCGCCTGCAGGGTGTCGGTCACCAGCCCCTGACGCAGCCCTGCACGGTCCAGGGGACTGCGCAGTGGCGGGATCAGATGCAGTGCGGCATCAAATTCGCTGACATCTTCATCACACAGCAGAAGATGATGCACAGCGACATCGGCGGTGATGTTCAGGCCGCGTTGCTGTGCGGCTTCGATAAGGCGTATGGAGCGATCACAGCTGAGCTGACCGAAGTGGGCGCGCACACCGGTTTGTTCCACCAGCAGCAAGCAGCGGGCCACTTCAATGGTTTCTGCTGTTTCGGGGATGCTGTTCAGGCCCATGCGGGTGGCATTGGCGCCATCATGAATACAGCCATTGTGCGCCAGAGCAGCATCCTGTGGCTGGAAGATAACCAGCAGATCATGAGTAGCGGCATACTCCAGACAGCGCAGCAGCACCAGTGAGCTGGGCACCGGCTGGCGGGCGTTGGTAAAGGCGATGCAACCTGAGCTGGATAAAGCATGCAGAGGCGCAAGCTGCTCACCGCCCAGATCCCGTGTCAGGGCACCCATCGGCAATACGCGCGCGAAGCCGGCATCTGCTGCACGATCCTGAATCAGTTCGGCAACCGCAGGGTTATCGATGCAGGGACTGGTGGTTGGTGGGGTTACCAGAGTGGTGATGCCGCCTGCTGCTGCGGCCGCTGTTTCGCTGGCAATGGTACCTTTTCGGGTGAAGCCGGGCTCGCGCATGTGTGCGCAGAGATCGATCAGCCCGGCACAGACAACTTTGCCCTGGGCATCGATAACTTCGGCACTGCCAAAACCATCAGGGGCATCGCCGATCGCTACTATCACACCCGAATCGACGTAGAGGTCTGTAATCTGGTCCAGTTCCTGAGTCGGATCGATCACTCGTCCGCCTTCGATTTTGATTTTCATCTTGAGACTTGACCCCTTAAATCAGTTCAGGCTGTTTCTGGATATCGGTGAGCTGTCCGCTCATGGCCATCGACATCACGGCCATCCTCACGGCGATGCCGTTGGTCACCTGATTCATGATCAGGGAGCGAGGGCCGTCTGCCACGGCTGACTCTATCTCGACTCCACGATTGATCGGACCGGGATGCATCACCACAGCATCTGCCTTGGCGTAGGCGAGCTTGTCGTTGGTCAGACCGTAGAGTTTGTAGAACTCGGCTTCGCTCGGCAGCAGGGCGGTTTGCATCCGCTCCTTCTGCAGGCGCAGCATCATCACGACATCAACATCACGCAGCCCTGCCGCCATCTCCTGAAACACCTTGACCCCCATCGCTTCGATATGGGAAGGCAGCAGTGTTTTGGGGGCGATCACACGTATTTCACCAGCACCGAGGATCTTCAGAGCGTGGATCTGGGAGCGTGCAACCCGCGAGTGCAAAATATCGCCGACGATGGCAACTTTCAGATTGGCGAAGTCACCCTTGTGCTGGCGGATGGTCAACATATCCAGCATCGCCTGAGTGGGGTGCGCATGGCGTCCGTCTCCGGCGTTGATGACGGCAACATCGGGTGTGACATGCTGGGCGATGAAGTGAGCCGCCCCACTGCTGGAGTGGCGCACGACAAACATGTCCGAGTGCATCGCACGCAGCGTCATCAGGGTGTCTTTAAGAGTTTCGCCCTTGGATGTCGAGGAGGTGCTGATATTCAGATTCAACACGTCTGCCGACAGGCGCTTGGCGGCGAGCTCGAAGGTGGACAGGGTGCGAGTGCTGGCTTCAAAAAACAGGTTGACCACTGTCTTGCCACGCAGCAGAGGTACCTTTTTCACCTGTTGTGCACTCATATCAACAAAGGAGTCAGCCGTGTCCAGGATCTCTGTCAGCAACTCGCGTGACAGACCTTCAACGGTCAGGAAATGCTTGAGCTGACCGCTGCTGGTCAGTTGGATCGATGCCGGGGCTTCATTCAGTTCAGACATGTCGGTTGGCCTTGGGCTGTCGCGTTCAGTTGCGTTGTTTAATCTCTAGTGTCAGCGGGTCGGGGCCGCAGAGTTTGATCTGCTGCTGCTCGTCGAGCAACAGTGTAGCACCGGTTACGTCTGCCTGAATCGGCAGTTCCCGGCGCTGCAGGTCGAGCAGGGTGACCAGTGTCACGCTGGCAGGGCGCCCGAAATCAAACAGCTCATTCAGTGCGGCACGAATGGTGCGGCCGCTCATCAGCGCATCATCAACCAGGATCAGGTTGCGATCTTCGGTGGCGCAGGGCAGTTGTGAAGGCTGTACCTTGGGGTTCATCCCCACGCGGGTAAAGTCATCCCGGTAAAAGCTGATATCAAGCACTCCCAGCGGACTGCTCAGCTCCAGTTGCTTGTGCAGACGTTCTGCGAGCCAGACACCACCGGTGCGAATTCCGATCATCAGCGGATCGGTGATTCCGCGTTCATGGATCAGCGCTTTCAGATCCTGGCCCATCTTATCGAGGAGCTGATCAACATCAAGGTTTCCCGCTACCATTAAAGGTCCTCCAGTCGGGTGTGGCTTGGAACAGGTGTATCGGAATTGAACCAGTCTTCGAGGATCAACTGAGCGGCAATGCCATCCACTGACTCCTTTTTGAAATTGTTGCCGCCGCCCGCTTCGAGATGAATACGCTTGGCTTCAACACTGGTCAGGCGTTCATCAATGATAAAACAGGGCAATTGATAACGTTCGTTCATGCGGTTGGCGAACTTGCGTGCTCGGTGAGCCATATCGCTGATGCTGCCATCCATGTTCAGCGGAATGCCGACTACCAGAGCCTCCGGTTGCCATTCGGCGATGATCCGTCCAAGCGCATCCCAGTCTGGAATGCCATCGCGTGCCGTTATCGGCTTGAGAGGAGATGCAGTACCGGTCAGAGCCTGTCCATAGGAGATGCCTATTCGGCTGGTGCCGAAGTCAAAGCCCATCACACGTTGGTAGTATTGTTTCATGCACTCACATGTCTGGCGTATCAGGCATGTCCGGCATGAGCAGTCATCAGTTGCAGATTGACACCCAGGACGGACGCAGCAGCCTGAAGTCGCTCCTCGGCTGGAATTTGGAACAGTATATCGGAATTTGCCGGGCAGCTTAACCAGCTGTTTTCGCTTAATTCCTGCTCCAGCTGTCCCGGACCCCAGCCGGCATAGCCCAGTGCCACCAGGAATTTATCCGGCCCTTCACCTATGGCGAGTGCTTCGAGTATATCGACAGAGGTGGTCAGGCTGATATCAGGTGTTACCGCATAGCTGGATAGCCACTTCTGACCTGGTTTATTGAGGTGTAGCACAAAGCCGCGATCCGTGTGCACAGGGCCACCGGCATAGACTGGGGTTGGCTTGAGGGCGAGGCGGGTGTAGTCCAGATCAATATGGTTCAGAAGATCGTGCACCATGATACCGGTGGTCCGATTGATCACTATCCCCATGGCTCCATATTCGCTGTGATCACAGATGTAGGTAACCGTCCTTGAAAAGTGCTGGTCTGCAAGGTGAGGCATGGAAATGAGAAGCTGATCGCGCAGTGTAGTAGGTTCCTGCATGGTATTCACCAACATTGAGATCCTTGTATCTAAGCATTAGTACACCTGGGCTCTTTTCTCAAACTTCCAGGTGCGAATTATCTCCAGAACATCCGTATTTTTTCTCATCTCGATCGTAAAGGGTTGAAAAGGTGCTGCAAGCTGCACAATACGTATGGCGGCATCATCCAGTACCTGATATCCCGAGGACTGCAGTACTTCGATGTTCTGGACGCTGCCATCGGGTTGGATGGCAACCAGCAGGCGCAGACTTCCATGCTGATTATTGCGCCTTGCCTCATCAGGATAGTTGAGGTTTCCGATAGACTCAATTCGGCGCCGCCAGTTATCCAGATACACAGCATCATCATGCTGCATGGTGGAAGCGGCAGTCAGTCGCCTGACTCGCGGTCGCTTGGCCAGGTTTTGCTGTTCCATTTGCAGTTGTGCCTGAAGACTGGCGATCTCCATGCTGCGTGCCAGCAGTGACGTGGAGCCACCGCTGATGGTGGGTGGAGGTGTGCTGGCTGGCTCCAGTTGCTGCTGATCCGGTACCTGCTCGGGCTGCGCACTGGTAGTGGTGACAGTCGTTTCGGTGCCGGGCTGCTCTAATGGTACAGGCTCCGGCTCCGGCTCCGGTTCTGGCAGAGGCTCGGGGATCGGAACCGGCTCTACCGGCTCGGGTTCGGGGATTGGATCTGTGGGTATCTCAAGTGGTGATTGCTCGCTTGTATCCTCACTTTCCAGCGGTGCTTCTTCGCGGGTTGAGGGTGCTGCAACCTCCTCGCTGTCGCCGCTGCCGAGCTGATTGAGTTGTGCAAAGAAGTCGGCATTGTCCGGGGCTTCTTCAGCCACATACTGAGCCAGGGTGATATCAAGAGTGTGATCCGTGGTGGCAGGTTTGGGCAGAGTGAAGCCGACCGACAGAATCAGCAGGCCGTGGGCCGCAAGGGCAATAAACAGATTGAAGCCGAGGCGATTAAGCCCCGGCTCATTCCAGCTTATGTCAGCAGCTCCGTGAGATCTCATCTTTCACGCAATTGTTGCTCTATGCAGTTCATCAGATCCATGCCTATGTTCAATCCAAACTGTGTATCCAGTTCACGGATACAGGTAGGGCTGGTGACATTGATTTCGGTCAGATAATCGCCTATCACATCCAGCCCGACAAACAGCAGCCCTTTTTCGCGCAGAACAGGTGCAACCTGTTCGCAGATCCAACGATCACGATCCGTCAGTGGGCGACCTTCACCACGCCCACCGGCCGCCAGATTGCCGCGAGTCTCGCCAGCGGAGGGAATGCGTGCTAATGCATAGGGAACAGGTTCACCATTAATCATCAGAATGCGTTTGTCGCCTGCAGCGATTTCCGGGATATAGCGCTGTGCCATGATCATCTGCTGACCATGGCGTGTCAGGGTTTCAATCACCACACCCAGATTCATGCCGTCGTCACCGATACGGAATATTGAGGAGCCGCCCATGCCGTCCAGAGGTTTGAAAATGACATCCTTATGTTCGGCATGAAAGCGGCGCAGCAGCGCGTCACTGCGGGAAACCAGCAGCGGTGGACAGCACTGCGGGAAGTGCGTGGCGAAGAGTTTCTCGTTGAAGTCACGCAGGCTCTGAGTACGGTTGACGATCAGAGTACCGGCAGACTCCGCCATGGCGAGCAACTGTGTGCTGTAGAGAAATTCATTGTCAAACGGGGGATCCTTTCGCATCAGGATCACATCCATATCACTCAACGGGCGGTTCTCATACTCACCACGGCTGAACCAGTTACTCGGGTCCATCGCGACTTGCAGTGGTGCCATGCTGGCTTTGGCGCTACCGTTTTCCAGAAAGAGGTGCTGAGGCTCCATGTACCAGAGCTCCCAGCCCTTCTGCTGGGCAGCATGAAGCATCGCCAGAGAGCTGTCCTTCTTGTAGCTGATGGCGTCAATTGGATCCATGACGATGCCAACTTTAATGCGCATGTGAATGTTCCTGTCTGATTCGTTTCTGCGGCTGTTGGGAACCGGGTCTGAGTAAATATTAACCCAGATCACCCCAAAGATACTGCAAAATTGCACTGGCAACGATGGGGGCCGTTTCGGTACGCATGACTCGTGGGCCGAAGCATACGGGGATAAACCCCTTGCTCTTGGCGAGTGTCACCTCATTCTCTGTCAGTCCGCCTTCGGGACCGATCAAGAGTGCGACAGACACGGGGCGTGGAAGGTTCCCCATGGGTTGTGTGTCGTGATGATGCAGGACCAGCTTCAGGTCCGCATCGACCTGATCGAGCCAGTCCGCCAGTGGTTGTGGATGGGCGATGTCGGGGATCTGGTTGCGTTGTGATTGCTCGCAGGCACTGATGGCGATCTGCTGCCAGTGACGCTGGCGCTTGTCCTGGCGTTCGCTGGTCAACTTGACCTCGCAGCGTTCCGTGAACAGTGGAGAAATGACGGCGCATCCCAGCTCGGTGGCTTTCTGTACGGCGAAATCCATGCGCTCACCGCGAGACAGAGTCTGGCCCAGCTCTATTTTCAGTGGAGATTCCGCCGCGCGGACTTCGCGATGCAGAATCCTGACACTGGCATCGCGCTTTCCGGCAGCGCTGATGCTGGCGTAATAGTCATGGCCATCACCATTGAACAGAATCAGTTCGTCGCCGACACGCAGGCGCAGCACACGAATCGCATGCTGCGCGGTGTTTTCACTGAGGCTTATCTCACTGTGCTCTGCCAGCGGCTGCGGCTCATGGAATCGTGGGATACGCATGAGGTCAGATGCCGGCAGCTTTTTTCAGTGCGTCAGCCTTGTCGGTTTTTTCCCAGGTGAAGGCAGTGAAGTGTTCAGTCTGCTCAATACCATCCTGATCAATCCAGCTATAGCTGGTTTCGAAAGGCTCCCGGCCGAAGTGGCCATAAGCTGCTGTCAGCTGGTACATCGGATGCAGCAGGTCCAGCATGCGGGTGATCGCAAAGGGGCGCAGATCGAAATGCTCTCTGACCAGTTCGATGATGCGCTCATCGCTGATTTTACCTGTGCCGAAAGTGTTGATCGACACGGAGGTCGGTTCAGCAACACCGATTGCATAAGACACCTGAATCTCGCAACGATCAGCCAGACCCGCTGCCACCAGGTTTTTTGCAACATAGCGCCCAGCGTAAGCCGCTGAACGGTCAACCTTGGAGGGGTCTTTACCAGAGAAAGCACCGCCGCCATGGCGTGCCATGCCACCGTAAGTATCGACGATGATTTTACGACCGGTCAGACCGCAATCGCCCACTGGGCCACCGATGACGAACTTGCCCGTCGGGTTGATATGAAAACGGGTGGTGTCGCTGAGCCATTCCGCCGGGATCACCTGCTCGATGATCTCGCGCTTGACCATGCGACGCAGCTCTTCCTGATCAATTTCCGGGTCGTGCTGGGTTGAGAGAACGATTGCATCGACGCCGCAGGGCTTGCCCTGGTCATCGTAACGGAAGGTAACCTGACTCTTGGCATCCGGACGCAACCAGGGCAGCAAGCCGCTTTTGCGCAGCTGTGCCTGGCGCTCGACCAGGCGGTGTGCATAGTGGATGGGCGCAGGCATCAGGCTGTCAGTTTCATTGGTGGCGTAGCCGAACATCAGGCCCTGATCACCGGCGCCCTGATCTTCGGGATTGCTGCGATCGACGCCCTGGGCGATATCCAGACTCTGCTTGCCGATCAGGTTGATCACGCCGCAGGTTTCTCCATCGTAGCCAACTCGCGAGGAGGTGTAACCAATCTCCATGATCACGCGGCGAACCAGATCTTCCAGATCGACCCAGGCGCTGGTGCTGATTTCGCCGGCAACGATTGCGACTCCGGTCTTGACCAGTGTTTCACAGGCCACGCGCGCATTTTTGTCGCGTGCGATAATGGCGTCGAGTACGGCATCGGAGATCTGGTCGGCAATCTTGTCCGGGTGGCCTTCTGAAACGGATTCAGAGGTGAACAGAGAATATTCGCTCATTGCGGTTGTAATCCTTGAACTGGGTGATGACTTGGCAAAATGCTCGCGCAACAGAATACGAGCCGATTATGCGAAAAGGATCTATTTTACCGGTACTGGACAGACTTTTCATAACTCTTGCAGGTGTTAATCATGAAAAATTTGCGATATTCATATGAAAATAGCTCTTTTGGTCGCAATTGTATTTGAAGATGAGATCCAACTGCGAGAAAATTGGCGTCCGTTTTTAACCCGAACCAAAACCTCAAATGGGCCAGACCCAGGAGTTGATTGAATGTCCTCTCGTCGAGAACTTGCCAATGCTATTCGTGCACTGAGCATGGATGCCGTACAGAAAGCCAAATCCGGTCATCCAGGTGCACCAATGGGGATGGCGGATATCGCCGAAGTGCTGTGGAACGATTATCTGAAGCATAATCCTGCGAATCCTGACTGGTTTGATCGTGACCGCTTCGTGCTGTCCAATGGTCACGGTTCCATGCTGATCTACTCGCTGCTGCACCTGACCGGTTACGATGTCTCCATCGATGACCTGAAAAACTTCCGCCAGCTGCACAGCAAGACAGCCGGACATCCTGAGTATGGTTACTGTCCAGGCGTTGAGACCACCACCGGTCCATTGGGCCAGGGTGTCAGCAATGCGGTGGGTATGGCGATAGCCGAAAAAGTACTGGCATCCCAGTTCAACCGCGATGGGCACGACATTATCAACCACTACACCTATACCTTCCTGGGCGATGGCTGCCTCATGGAGGGTATATCCCATGAGGTCTGCTCACTCGCCGGAACGCTGGGCCTGGGCAAGCTGATCGCTTTCTGGGATAACAATGGCATCTCCATTGATGGTGAGGTTGAGGGCTGGTTCACGGATGACACGCCTGCGCGCTTTGAGTCCTATGGCTGGCAGGTGATTCGTGATGTCGACGGTCACGATGCTGAGCAGATTGCTGATGCCATTGAGCAGGCCCGCAGCAACACTGAACAGCCGACATTGATCTGCTGCAAGACCATTATAGGTTTTGGTTCACCGAACAAGCAGGGTAAAGAGGATTGCCACGGGGCACCTCTGGGCGAAGACGAAATTCTGCTGGCGCGCGAGCAGTTGCAGTGGCCGCATATGCCGTTTGATGTGCCGGGTGAGCTTTATGAAGACTGGAATGCTGTCAGCTATGGTGAAAAGGTTGAGCAGGAGTGGAATGAGCGCTTGAGTGCTTATCAGCAGGCATTCCCAGAGCTGGCTGCAGAACTGCTGCGCCGTCTGAAGGGTGAGCTGCCAGCAGACTTTGCTCAGCAGACGCATGCCTGGATTCGTGATGTTGCAGCCAAGGGTGAAACCATCGCCTCACGTAAGGCGTCACAGAATGCACTGAACTCTCTCGGTCCTGTTCTGCCTGAGTTTCTGGGTGGCTCTGCTGATCTGGCGGGTTCCAACCTGACGATCTGGTCTGGCTCGAAAGGGGTCAGCCGCGAAGATGCCAGCGGTAACTATCTGTACTATGGTGTGCGCGAGTTCGGTATGAGCGCGATCATGAACGGTATTGCGTTGCATGGTGGTTTCATTCCTTATGGCGCGACCTTCCTGGTATTCATGGAGTATGCCCGTAACGCCGTACGCATGGCTGCGTTGATGAAGCAGCGTGTGATCTTCGTTTACACCCACGATTCTATCGGTCTGGGTGAAGATGGCCCGACTCATCAGCCGATCGAGCAGCTTGCCAGCCTGCGCCAGACACCCAACATGGAAACCTGGAGGCCTTGTGATGCGGTTGAGTCTGCCGTGTCCTGGCAGCAGGCGGTAATGCGGACCGACGGCCCCAGTGCGCTGATCTTCTCTCGCCAGAATCTGCCACATCAGGCGCGCAATGATGACCAGGTGGCACAGATCGAGCGTGGTGGCTATATCCTGCGTGATACCGCTGGTACACCTCATGCGATACTGATCGCGACAGGTTCAGAAGTTTCACTGGCCATGGAAGCGGCAGAGCTGCTGGCGTCAGAAGGTAAGCAGGTGCGTGTCGTATCCATGCCCTGTACCGAACGCTTTGACAAGCAGAATGCGTCTTACCGTGATGCAGTGTTGCCTGCAGCGATCACGACACGAGTGGCAGTTGAAGCGGCTCAGGCCGACTTCTGGTACAAGTATGTCGGTCTCAATGGTGCCATACAGGGTATGAACAGCTTTGGTGAATCGGCACCGGCTGGTGATCTGTTTACACACTTTGGTTTCACTGCTGAGAACGTAGCTGCGAAGGTGCGCGCTCTGCTCTGATCCATTTGATCCGCACACGACAGAAGAGGGGCAGCTGAAGAGGTATCAGAAGCTGATCCCTCTTTTTATCTGGACACACTGATGAGCTTTCGTATTGCAATCAATGGTTATGGCAGGATCGGGCAGAGTGTGCTGCGTGCCATCTATGAGGGTGGCTGGCAGTCACAGTTTAAGGTGGTGGCACTCAATGAACTGTCGGACATTGCTACCGTTGCCTATCTGACCCGCTACGACACGACCCATGGTCGCTTTCCCCTGCCTATTACGCAGGATGGTGACCACCTGCTGATCGCCAATGACCGGATTCAGGTGCTCAATGAGAGCGATCCGGCGCGTTTACCCTGGGGGGAGTTGGAAATCGACCTGGTGCTTGAGTGTTCGGGAGCCTTCTCCAACCGGGCCATGGCGATGCAGCATATCCAGAGTGGAGCAAAACGTTTGCTCTTTTCACAGCCGGCTGAAGCCGACGTGGATGCAACCATCGTGTATGGTTACAACCATGAGCAACTGAAGCCTGCGCACAAGATCGTATCGGCGGCCTCCTGTACCACCAATTGCATCATTCCGGTTCTGGATCTGCTGGATCGTGCCTTTGGCATAGAAAACGGCGTGACCACGACCATCCACTCCGCGATGAATGATCAGCCGGTGATTGACAGCTACCATCGCACGGACCTGCGTCTGACTCGCAGCGCGCTGCAATCCATCATCCCGGTAGACACAGGGCTGGATCGTGGTATTGATCGACTGCTGCCGCATCTGGCAGGACGTTTCCAGTGTTTGCATGTCAGGGTACCGACCATCAATGTGTCACTGATGGATATGTCGATCAATCTGGGTCGTGATACCAGTGTTGCAGAAGTGAACGAGTTGCTCCGGAATGCCTCTGAAGGCGCTTTGCAGGGGCTGTTGGGGTATACGGAAGAGCCGCATGCGTCGGTTGATTTCAATCGTGATGCACGCTCGGGGGTGGTGGATGGCACCCAGACACGTGTATCAGGTGGACGACTGCTGAAGCTTATGTGCTGGTTTGATAACGAATGGGCCTACGCCAACCGAATGCTGGATGTGGCCGGTTACTGGCTGCAGACGCGCTAGAATTTTAATAACTATTTTAAAAACAATTTTAAAACAAGCAGGGCTTATCTTTATGAGCGTACTGAAAATGACAGATCTGGATCTGAGCGGAAAGCGTGTGCTGATCCGTGAAGATCTCAATGTTCCGGTAAAAGATGGCAAAGTGACCTCCGATGCGCGTATCCGTGCAGCCTTGCCAACCATCGAACTGGCACTGAAAGCGGGCGCCAGTGTGATGGTGATGTCTCACCTCGGGCGTCCGGTGGAGGGTGAATACGATGATCAGTACTCATTGTCTCCGGTGGCTGAGCACCTGTCCGGTTTGCTGCAGCGTCCCGTGCCGTTGATCCGTAACTGGCTGGAGGGTAACTTCCAGGTGGGAGCCGGCGAGATTGTGCTGCTTGAAAACGTGCGCTTCAATGCCGGAGAAAAAAAGGATGATGAGGCGCTGTCACGCAAAATGGCGGCCCTGTGTGATATTTATGTGATGGATGCCTTTGGTACAGCTCACCGTGCGCAGGCTTCTACCCACGGGGTTGCGCGCTTTGCCGATTTAGCCTGTGCCGGTCCTCTGCTGGCGAATGAGCTGGAGGCGCTGGAAAAAGCTCTGGCGACACCGGCACAGCCTCTGCTGGCTATTGTTGGTGGCTCCAAGGTTTCAACCAAGTTGGAAGTGCTGGGCGCTTTGTCCGACAAGTGCGATCAGTTGATTCTGGGTGGCGGGATAGCTAACACTTTCCTGGCTGCGGCCGGTAAACCGGTCGGTAAGTCGCTTTACGAGCCGGATCTGATTCCAGTGGCCAAGGCGCTGATGGAGAAGGTGAGTATCCCCCTGCCTGAAGATGTAGTGGTAGCGACAGAGTTTGCCGAAACAGCTGAAGCAACGATCAAGTCGGTCGATGATGTCTCAGAAAATGATATGATTCTGGATATCGGCCCTCGTTCAGCAGAGAAGCTGGCCGAACTGCTGAAAAATGCAGGCACTATCATCTGGAATGGTCCGGTGGGCGTGTTCGAGTTTGATCAGTTTGGTGAAGGCACCCGGGTTATTGCCATGGCGATTGCCGACAACCAGGGTTTCTCGATTGCCGGAGGCGGCGATACTCTGGCAGCGGTGGATAAGTATGGGATTGCGGATCGAGTATCCTACATATCAACAGGCGGTGGCGCTTTCCTTGAGTTTGTCGAGGGTAAGGTACTGCCAGCGGTAGCAATGCTGGAACAGCGTGCTGCCAGCAAGTAATGAACCAGAAATCTGAGGGAAAAACATGGCTCTGATCTCAATGCGTCAGTTGCTCGACCATGCAGCTGAATATGGCTACGGAATTCCGGCATTTAATGTCAATAACCTGGAGCAGATGCGGGCGATCATGGAGGCGGCTGCCAAAACCGATTCCCCGGTGATCGTTCAGGCATCGGCCGGCGCGCGCAAATATGCCGGTTCCAACTTTCTGAAACACATGATTCTGGCGGCGATTGAGGAGTTTCCACATATCCCTGTCTGCATGCATCAGGATCACGGTACCAGCCCTGCAGTCTGTCAGCGCTCCATTGCGCTGGGCTTCTCATCGGTGATGATGGATGGGTCACTTGGTGAGGATGGTAAAACGCCGACAGACTACGATTACAATGTCGATGTGACCCGTCGAACGGTCGAGATGGCGCATGCCTGTGGCGTCTCGGTTGAGGGTGAACTGGGCTGTCTGGGATCGCTGGAGACCGGGCAGGCGGGTGAAGAGGACGGTATCGGAGCTGAAGGTACGCTGACCCATGATCAGATGCTGACCGATCCCGATGAGGCTGCAGAGTTCGTCAAGGCTACTCAAGTGGATGCACTGGCGATTGCGTGCGGTACTTCACACGGTGCCTACAAGTTCTCTCGTCCACCGACTGGCGATATTCTGGCGATCGATCGTATCAAGGCTATCCACAATCGGATTCCTGAAACCCACCTCGTGATGCATGGTTCATCTTCCGTGCCGCAGGAGTGGCTGAAGGTGATCAATGAGTATGGTGGTGAGATTCCCGAAACCTATGGGGTACCGGTTGAGCAGATCGTCGAAGGTATCAAATATGGCGTGCGCAAGGTCAATATCGATACTGACCTGCGTCTGGCCTCAACAGGGGCTGTGCGTCGTTTCATGGCTCAGAACCCATCCGAATTTGATCCTCGCAAGTTCCTGATGGAAACGATCAAGGCGATGAGCGAGATCTGTGTTGATCGTTACGAAGCCTTCGGTACGGCCGGACATGCCAGCAAAATCCGCGCACTGTCGCTGGAGACCATGGCTGATCTTTATGAATCAGGCAAGTTGAACGCCAAAATCAACTGATTATCCCTTTAGACTGGCGGGTTATGCCCGCTGGTCTCTCTCCTTGTGATTCTCTTTTTTTATCATCCCTGCATCTGATGTATCGGTTGTGCCTGTTTTCGGGGCTTTTTTGTTTTGCGGTGCACCATTCTTGTACTTTTTTTACAAATAGAGGTGTATTTTCATCATCAGATGCGCTAATTTCTTATTAGCTTCATTCACTAAGAATAAGTAGAAAAGCTGCATGAATGCTCGTTTCAGGTTTGCCGAAGCGGATCGTAAGAATCTGGCCCGGTAATTGCTAACTGTTATGCGAGTGTTTATGCGCAACACTATCCTGTTGCGTAAAAACAATAATATAAAAAGTCATGGGAGATATGGCATGAAGAAGATTGCAACACTTATCGGCGCTGCTGCGGTACTGACTGCATCTGCAGGTGTGAGTGCTAACACACTTGAAACCGTTAAAAACCGTGGTGCAGTACAGTGTGGTGTGAGTGACGGTCTGGCAGGCTTCTCAGCAACTGACAGCGCTGGTCGCTGGCAGGGTCTGGATGCGGATTTCTGCCGTACTGTTGCTGCTGCTGTGCTGGGTGATGCTGAAAAGGTGAACTTTGTGTCACTGACTGCTACTGAGCGCTTCACAGCTCTGCAGTCCGGCGAAATCGATGTGCTGCCACGTAACACTACCTGGACGCTGACGCGTGACGCATCACTGGGTCTGAACTTCACCGGTGTTAACTACTACGACGGTCAGGGCTTCCTGGTCAGCAAGGACTTGGGCGTTTCCAGTGCCAAGGAGCTGGATGGCGCGTCTGTCTGCATCTCCTCCGGTACGACTACCGAGCTTAACCTGGCTGACTACTTCCGCATGAACGGCATGTCCTATGAGCCGGTTCTGTATGATACGTCTGACCAGACAATCTCCGGTTTCGAAGCAGGACGTTGCGATATCCTGACTTCTGATCAGTCTCAGCTCTACTCTCTGCGTATCGGTATGTCCGATCCAGACAGTGCTGAAGTACTGCCTGAAGTCATCTCCAAGGAGCCTCTGGGGCCTGTTGTCCGCCAAGGTGATGATCAGTGGTTTAACATCGTCAAATGGGCACTCTTCGCTCAGGTTAATGCTGAAGAGTTGGGTGTGACCAGTGCCAATGTTGATGAGATGAAGGGTTCAAATGATCCCAACGTGCAGCGTCTGCTGGGTACCTCAGGCAATATGGGAGAGCTGCTGGGTCTGGACAACGAATGGGCTTACAACATTGTGAAGCAGGTAGGTAACTACGGTGAAGTGTTCGAGCGTACTGTTGGTACAGGCTCACCACTTCAGATCGCGCGTGGTTTGAATGCTCTGTGGACAGACGGTGGTCTGCAATACGCTCCACCTATCCGCTAATTCAAGTACTTAGTACGATAGTTGGATCAGACCGGGAGCGCAGGCTCCCGGTTTGGGTTCTGTCTGTATAATCTGTCGGGCTAAATGCCGACAGTGTAAAAGAGGCATTCTCCCCTCTATGAAACCGAAAAATAATACCGGCCTTCTCCGGCTGGTGTATAACCCAACCGCCCGAAGTATCTTCTACCAGGTGGTGATTGTTGGTCTGCTGCTCTGGTTCGTTCTGAACATCGTCGGCAACGTCATGACCAACCTGGATCAGCGCGGCATCTCCACGGGCTTTCGCTTCCTGAGTCAGCCGGCTGGCTTTGGTATCTCACAATCCCTGATTGAATATGATGAAACCTTCACTTTCGGCAGGACCTTTTTTGTCGGTCTGCTGAACACCCTGCTGATATCGGCGCTGGGTATCATCACTGCGACCATTCTCGGGGTATTTGTCGGCATCAGCCGTTTATCGCCTAACTGGCTGCTGCGCAAACTGTCAATGGTCTACATTGAGATCCTGCGTAACATCCCGCTGCTGCTCCAGATCTTCTTCTGGTACTACGTAGTCTTGCAAGCGATGCCGCGACCGCGAGACAGTATATCGATAGGTGAAGCGATCTTTATCAATGTCAGGGGCATTTCGATGCCCAAGCCGGTGGCCGACTCAGGGTTCGGTATCTATGTGGCATTGATTGTTGCAGCCATCATCGGTGTCATCGTGCTGGCGCGCTGGGCAAACAAGCGAATGATGGATACCGGTCAACAGTTCCCGACCTTCTGGGCTTCTGTCGGTATTCTGCTGGGAACCGTGATCATCGGATTCTTCCTGACTGGTAGACCGCTTGTTCTCGATTACCCGGAGCTGCGAGGCCTTAACTTCCGTGGTGGCATGACGCTGCTGCCTGAGTTGCTGGCGCTTTGGTTTGCGCTGACCATCTATACCAGTACCTATATCGCTGAGATAGTTCGATCTGGTATTGAGTCGGTTTCTCATGGCCAGACGGAAGCTTGTCGTGCATTGGGCCTGAATGAGGGGCAGCGTCTAAAGCTGGTTATTCTGCCGCAGGCGATGCGTGTCATGATCCCACCTATGACCAGTCAGTATCTTAACCTGGCGAAAAACTCCTCCCTGGCAACGGCTATCGGCTATCCGGATCTGGTATCCGTGTTTGCCGGCACAACCCTGAACCAGACCGGACAGGCGATAGAGATCATCAGTATGACCATGCTGGTTTATCTGACGATCAGCCTATCGGTATCGGCTTTCATGAACTGGTTCAACAGGCGCATGGCGTTGGTGGAGCGTTAAGATGACTGAATTTACTCCAAAACCTGCACGTCCTGCACCGCTGAGCGAAGTCGGCCTGCTGGGCTGGATGCGCAAAAACCTTTTCTCGAATATCTCTAACTCGATCGTGACACTTCTGGGTCTGTATATAGTCTGGCAGGTGTTGAGCTGGGCGATCAGTTGGGGACTGCTGAATGCTGACTTTGTCGGTAATCATCGTTCCGACTGTGACAGTGGTGGCGCTTGTTGGGTGTTCATCAGTGTACGCTGGAATCTGTTCATGTATGGATTCTATCCACAAGACAGCTATTGGCGTCCGAACCTTGCGTTTATCCTGCTGATCGGTTTCCTGATCTGGTTGAGCGTGCCACGCATCCCTTTCAAGAAAGTGGGTGCGATTCTGTCCTTAACAGTCTTCCCGGTTGCAGCTTACATCCTGCTGTACGGAGGCATGGGTCTTGATGTGGTGCCAACTCACCGCTGGGGTGGCCTGATGCTGACACTGGTGTTGGCGCTGGTTGGCATAGTGGCAGCGATTCCGATAGGGATTCTGCTGGCGCTGGGGCGTCGCAGTACCAACATGCCGGCCGTGCGGCTGGTGTGTGTGATCTTTATCGAGTTCTGGCGTGGTGTACCACTGATCACCATCCTGTTCATGGCGTCGGTGATGTTGCCGCTGTTCTTTGCCGGTGGTACGGATGCCGACAAACTGATGCGTGCGATGATCGGTATCATCATGTTCCAGTCAGCCTATATGGCGGAGGTGGTGCGTGGTGGTCTGCAGGCGCTCGGTAAAGGTCAGTATGAGGGTGCGGATGCGCTGGGTCTGAGCTACTGGCAGAAGACCAACCTGATCATCCTGCCTCAGGCATTGAAAATCATGATTCCGGGCATAGTGAATACGCTCATCTCTCTGTACAAGGATACCAGTCTGATTCTGATTATCGGTCTGCTAGATGTATTGGGAATGGTGCGGCAGGCGCTGGCTGACCCGGCCTGGCTGGGATATCCCGCTGAAGGTTATATATTTGCCGCCTTCATGTTCTGGATATTCTGTTTCAGCATGTCGCGCTACAGTGCCTATCTGGAGCGACGTCTTAACACCGGCCATAAAAGATAAGTGGAGTCGTGGTCAATGACTACTGAAGATAAGTTTGTAATTACACTCAATAACGTCAATAAGTGGTACGGTGAGTTTCACGTTCTCAAGGATATCAATCTGAACGTCAAGATGGGCGAGAAGATCGTTATCTGTGGACCTTCCGGATCCGGTAAATCAACCATGATCCGTTGTATCAACCACCTGGAAGAGCATCAGGAAGGGGAGATCATCGTTGATGGTGTGGTGCTGAACAATGACCTGAAGAATATCGGTCAGATCCGCAAGGAAGTCGGGATGGTGTTTCAGCACTTCAACCTCTTCCCGCATCTGACAGTGTTGCAGAACTGCACACTGGCACCGATATGGGTACGCAAGATGCCGAAGAAGGAAGCGGAAGCGATCGCGATGAAATATCTCGAGCGCGTCAAGATTCCTGAGCAGGCAAACAAGTACCCCGGTCAGTTGTCAGGCGGTCAGCAGCAACGTGTAGCGATAGCGCGCAGTCTGTGCATGAACCCGCGAGTGATGCTGTTTGATGAGCCGACCTCAGCGCTTGACCCTGAGATGATCAAGGAAGTACTGGATGTCATGGTGCAACTGGCCAGCGAAGGGATGACCATGCTCTGCGTGACGCACGAGATGGGCTTTGCCAAGAAGGTTGCGGATCGCGTAATCTTCATGGATGCCGGTCAGATCGTTGAGGAGAACGAGCCGGAGGAGTTCTTCAACAACCCTCAATCAGATCGTACCAAACTCTTCCTCAGCCAGATTCTTGGTCACTGACCTGCTGGCAGGTCATCGCTGGCAACTGCTCCTGCATTGCCAGCATACTGCACATCCCTGTGCATAAAAGGGCAGCCCATTGGCTGCCCTTTTCGTTATATGGACAGATTTCGGCAAAGGTATCTGCCTTGAGGTGTCGGTTATATACATGATAACTGATTCAAAAGTGAAATTTTCACGTAGACTTGATATAAACCACTGAACGTTAACAGGTGATCCCCGGTGGGTAGGGAACTCTGCTTACAGCCTTCGCTCAAACGGCTGTACAGGGTCTGTTCGCTGTCTGACGTTCAGATTTTGTTATTTTAAGCAGGCAGCCATGTTGCAGAGGCAGACTATTGAAGATTTTAATACTGAAGCTCACTACCCTGTTTAGTCTTGCAACGCTGCTTGCCGCCTGTGGTAATGAAGCTCCTGCACGAACCGGCCCTCCTCCGACGCGTGATCATCTGGTTGAGGTGCATCGTGCCGAGCTGGTCAATGCAGCGATAGAGCGAGTGCGAACTGGCTCACTGCGTGCCAGTACCGAAGTCAAGCTTTTTACCCAGGAAGAGGGGCGTATCACTGCTTTACCTTACTATCCGGGAGATGCTGTCAAACAGGGTGATCTGGTTGCACAACTGGATGACGCACTGTTATCGGCGCAGCTGCAACGGGCAAGGGCGCAGCTGGCTCAGGCTAGGCAGGATCTTGAGCGGGTCAGGTCTCTGGCGCAGCGAAACCTGGTATCAACTGAAGAGCTACTGAGACGTGAAACAGAGCTTGAGAGTGCGCGTGCTGAAGAGGCGATTCTATCAACGCGGTTAAGTTATACCCGGATTCTGGCCCCTTTTGATGGTGTTATCACCGAGCGCCTGAGCGAAACAGGTAATATTGCGCAGCGTTATACTCATCTCCTGACATTGGCTGATCACAGTACACTGGTCGCTGATGTCACCTTGTCGGAACTGGTACTTGCGAATCTGGTTGAAGGTGGCTCGGCCGAGATCACCATCGATGCTCTGGGTGGCGGGGGGCGGTTTACCGGTACGATCAGTCGTATCTATCCCAATGTCGACCCGATTACCCGGCGTGGTCAGATAGAGGTAGCGCTGCATCCGGTGCCTCAGGGGGCAAGGCCTGGTCAGTTGGTACGTGTGAATCTGTCCAGTACTGCCGGTGAGCGTTTGCTGGTGCCGTTCAGTGCACTGCGATTTGATCAGAATGAGTACATGTATGTGATTGATGATGCTGCCTCTGTTGTACGTAAGCCGGTTGTAACCGGGTTGCGTATCGGTGATCAGGTTGAAGTGTTGCAGGGTATTGAGCCTGGCGACAAGATAGTGACACGTGGCTTTCTCGGTTTGACCGAAGGGCGAGAGGTACGGGTGGTGACACCTCTTTCAGAACGCCAGGAAACCTGACAGGAGCACAGCAATGACCAGAGCACCACTTCGGCACGGTTCAGGGTTGGCCGGTTGGTCAATCAAGCATCCAGTCGGTGTCTGCATGATCGCGCTTGCCGTGGTGATACTCGGACTCTTCAGCCTGGGACGCCTTTCGGTTGATCTGCTGCCGCGCCTGATCTATCCCGAAATAAGGGTCACTGTGATCGATCCCGGCGTGCCTGCTCCGGTCATGGAGGACCGAATTACCCGCTATCTGGAGGAGCAACTGGCCGTTACCGAGGACCTGGTCAGTATCCAGTCCACAACCGGTGTTGGTCGCTCCACGGTTGATCTTTCTTTTCCTTATGGCAAGGACATCGATCTGGCATTGCGAGACGCCAGTACCCGGCTTGATCGTGCGCGGCGCTTTCTACCTGACTCGATCGATCAGCCAACCATCTTCAAGCGCGATCCTGCGCAGATCCCTGTGCTGGAGTATGCCATCAGTTCACCTTTGAAAGATCCTGTGGAGCTGCGCAGTTGGACTGATGATGTTTTCTCCAAATGGTTCATTAACCTGCCGGGTGTGGCTGCGGCTGAAACCGGTGGTGGTCTTGAGCGTGAAATACAGATTCTGCCGGATCAGCAGCGACTGGCAGGGCTCGGACTGTCGGTTGAGGATCTGATACAGGCGCTGGATCGTGGCAATCGGCAGGATTCTGCCGGACGCTTGCGCATGGAAGGGCAGGAGATATCCGGTCGTATCAGTGGCCGTTTCGAAACAGTGGCGGAACTAGCGGGTTTACCCCTGAGGTTGTCAGATGGCAGCACAATAGCATTAAGTGAAGTGGCGCAGGTGCTGGATACACACAAGGATGAAGGGCTACGAGTTCGTGCGGATGGTGTGCCCAGCGTTAAACTGTCGATTCAGAAGCAACCACTGGCCAACACCATCTCGGTCGCCAATGTTGTGCAGCAGCGACTTGACTGGCTGTTGGAGCAGGGGTTGCTGCCCGGCGATATTCAGATCACGCCGGTTGCTGATCAGTCCATTTATGTCCGCCAGGCAGTCAATAACTCAGTGCTGGCGGTGATCAGTGGCGCTCTGCTGGCAATGTCGATGGTGTATCTGTTTCTTGGGAATCTGCGTCGGACGCTGATTATCGGCAGCGCCATACCGATTGCCGTGATGGTGACCTTCATCCTTATGGGGATTGGCGGGCTGACCCTGAATATCATGACTCTCGGTGGTTTAGCCCTCGGAGTGGGTATGCTGGTGGATAACACGATAGTCATGCTGGAAAACATCTATCGACATCAGCGCGAAGGGGAGGCATCTGCTGATGATGCCGCCAATGCCGCAGCTGAGGTCAACAGCGCCATCGTCGCGTCCACATCGACCAATCTGGCGGCCGTGCTGCCTTTCCTGTTCGTCGGCGGACTGGTTGGGCTGCTCTTTCGTGAGCTGATAGTGACGATTTCAGCTGCGATTTTTGCATCCATGGTGATTGCACTGACGCTGGTGCCAGCACTTGCATCAAGGGTCAGAACCACTCGTGTGAGCTGGTTCCGGCGCCAGTTTGACCGGTTTATCGGTCTCCTGCAGCGGGGCTACTCCGGTCTGATCCGTCAGGTACTGCGTTTTCGCTGGCCCATTCCGATTCTGTTTCTGACTGGACTGTTTTTCAGTGTTCCAACCTTCACCAGCGGTGAGCAGACGTTTCTGCCGACACTGGATGATGGCCAGATCCAGGTCAGAATGATCGGTGATCCGGGCATGGCGCTGGATGAGATGGATCAACGGGTGTTGATCGTTGAGGAGCTGTTTCGCCAGCAGCCGGAGGTGGAGAGTATTTTCACGGTATCCGGTGGCTGGGTTTTCGGACGGGCATCACGCGAGGCATCCAACCAGGCGACACTGACCGTTCAACTGGTGCCTGTGTCTCAGCGTGAGGCCAGCAGTCAGCAGTGGATCAACCGCATGAATCGAGCAATCGCTGAAAAACAGATGTCCGGGTTGAATGTGCGCATGAGTCAGCGTGGTATCAGAGGGATTCGCACCAGTACGGGTGATGATGATATCAGTATCCGGATTCAGGGGAACGATCTGGAGGTGCTGGATAGTCTGGCACGTCAGGCTATTCGGAATCTGCGTGGTGTAGAGGGTTTACAGAATCTGGCTTACTCCTCAGAGGAGGAGTCGCTGGAGCTGGATATCGTGATTGATCGGGAGCGGGCGAGTGCACTCGGATTTGATGTTGAGGATCTGAACCGTGCCATGCGAGTTGCGCTTGAGGGTCGGGTTGTAACTGACTTCCTTGATGGAGGCCGCTCTTATGATGTGCGGGTCAGGTTGCCCAGGCAGGATGCCAATGATCCACAGGATCTTGAGTCGATACTCCTGTTCCCTGCGAGCAGTGGCAGGCTGCCGGTTTATCTTGGTGATGTGGCCCGTATCGATATGATCCGCTCGCCTGCAACGATCAAACGCGATAGCCAGATGCGTATAGTTGAAGTCAGTGCAACCCTGATGTCCGGTTATACGCTCGGTGGTGTGCTTGCTGATATTGAAACAGCGATGGCACAGACGCCGCTGCCGGAAGGCTACAGTCGTTATGATGGTGGTGCTGCCGAAGTATTGGCGCAGGGGCAGCGAATGACAACGATTCTACTGGGACTGGCGCTGTTTCTGGTGTTTGTCGTCATGGCGGTGCAGTATGAGTCACTGCGTAACCCTCTGGTGATTATTATCAGCGTGCCTTTTGCGGCGATAGGTGTGGCCCTGGGTATCAATATTCTGGGTATGCCGATCTCCATGCCGGTTTGGCTGGGAATGATCATGCTGGCTGGGATCGTGGTGAATAATGCCATCGTACTCGTTGAGTATATCGAGCTGGCGCGTGACAAGGGCCGCAGCCGGGATGAGGCGATCTTAGAAGCTGCTCGCCTGCGCATGAGGCCGATCATGATGACGACCATGACGACAGTCGCCGGTATGATGCCGCTGGCGATCGGTATTGGCGAGGGCTCAGAAATGTTGCAGCCACTGGCTGTGGCGATCGTATGGGGGTTGAGCTTCTCCATGCTGGTCGGGCTGCTGCTGGTACCAGTGATCTACTCCCTGTTGCACCCGGAACGGAAACCCGGCAGCATCGTGCATACTGAGCCTGCGATACAAAGTTGAACTTATGGCTGACTCTGCTGACGTAAACATATCGTTCAGTGGCTTCATTCTGTACTGACTCTGATATAAGATGCTCTGCTTGAAGGAGTAGTGTATCGAATAGGATGTCTGAGAACAGAATTCAGTCGAATGGGGAGCCGGTGCTCCCCATTCGTGCGTTTAAACCTTAGTTAAAAGTAATCAGGCTATAACCGGATGCGTTATCTTCCAGTCAGTTTCAACCCAACCAACTCCAACCTGTTCAACTGCAATCCGATCTGTTTCAAGTCTGTTCAGCTTGTACTGATTATAGTGTTTTCTCTGATACTGGCTGGTTGTCAGTCCAGCAACAGGGATATCGAACTGTCTGAGATGATTCAGCGCAGCCTGATGGATCATCAGCGCCAGATGACGTTGACCTTTGAAGAGTCGCAGCAACGGCTCCAGGCACAGCAATTGAATCAGCAGTCTGAACTGCTGCGCCTCTCCTCGCGCTTGGAGCTGCTGGGACAACAACTGGACCGTCAGCAGGCAGCTGAAGAGGAGCGGTTTCGCAAGCTGCTGGCCAGAAGCCAGAGCCCGACGACCAGTCCCATGCTAACTCCACCACGTACAGCATCCGGGCCAGTGAACGGTGTCACCCGTTCTGAAAAACTACTGTTGGGGCGTTCCGAATGGTTGGGCTTCCCGTTACAGCGGTTGGTACTGGCGGCACGTATCGATTCGGGTGCTAATACCTCATCACTGGACGCTCAGGATCTGGTCGATTTTGAGCGGGATGGTCAGCAGTGGGTGCGTTTCAGTGTGCATTTTCAGGATGGTGAGCAGGCACGCCAGGTAGAGATCGAGGCACCGGTTATCCGGCGTGTCAGGATACGCCAGGCGGTGGGTAGCGAGAGTCGGCCCGTTGTGCAGTTGCCGGTCCGCATAGGTCAGTCCAACCACAAGGTGGAGTTTACTCTGACTGATCGAGGTGAGTTGACTTACCCTGCCTTGCTGGGGCGCCGTTTCATGATGGATGTTGCGGTGGTGGATGTGTCGAAAACCTTTATACAAGGACGGCCAGAGTTTGAGCATCAGGGAGAGGATGCCACGACTCAGGGGCAGACACTATTGCCAGTAGAGCTGGATACCGATCTTTAACGCACTCTGCAGTTGATGCTGCAGAAAACACCTCATCTGAGAGTAACTGTTGTTGTGATGTACGCCAATAAACGTCTGTTCTGGACTGCTCTGATTCTGATTCTGATTGGTGCCGCACATAGCTATTATCGCTATGCCGTGCACCATGTGCCTTTTTTGCCAGGCACCTACAGCGAGTTCTGGGATGTCGAAGCCAAGGTTGAATTTGTAGCACGCGGCACGCCAGTCAGCGTGCGTCTGACACTGCCGAGATCTCAGCCAGGATTCCTGCTTGGTGCTGAGCATACCGCCTCTTCCGGCTATGGCCTGCATATCTCCGATCAGGACTCTCGTATGGCGGAGTGGACGATCCGGGAAGTGGATGGCCCGCAGGTACTCTATTACCGCGCGCAGTTTCAGGTGGATGACGCCGGGGATTCAGTCAGAGTTGGGCAGCCACCTCGCATTCAGCCTGTTATCTGGTCGCCGGCGCTGGAAACTGCGGCTCATCAATTACTGACCGAAGCCTGGCGTGAGTCAGCAGACCCTTTCAGTCTGGCTCGAGCCTTACAGCAACGCCTGTCCAGTCGTAATCACCAGCATGTCCAGTTGCTTTTGAGTGAGTACTCACTTGCAGAAGTAATGGTGATGTTGCTGAATCAGGCTGATGTGCCATCTCGTGTATTGCATGGCCTCAGCCTGGAAGATGGTCGACGGCAGCAGACTCTGCAGCCCATCGTACAGGTGTTTTCAGGTGACCACTGGCAGCTGTTTGATCCTGCAACTGATCTGGGGCAGCGTGAGACACACCCCTTTCTGCTCTGGCAACAGAGTGCCATGCCAATCCTGGAGGTCGTGGGAGGCTACGATTCGCGCCTGACCTTCTCCATGTTGAGTACACGGGAGCCGGCTTCCAGCAGTGTGCATGCGCTTGCAATCTCGGATGCTGTGCTGAATCTGTCGATTCACAGTCTGCCAATTTCCGAACAGGCAATATTCAAGATTATTCTGCTGCTGCCACTGGGGGCATTGGTGGTGGTGATGCTGAGGGTGCTGATCGGCCTGAAAACAGCGGGTACCTTCATGCCGGTGCTGATCGCCATGGCTTTTCTGGAGATGACTCTATTGACGGGGATTCTGACGTTTCTGCTGGTCGTCGGAGCAGGTCTGGTGCTGCGGCAGTTTCTTGCTTATCTCAACCTGTTGCTGGTGGCGCGAGTATCGGCTGTTATTGTCTGCGTTATTGGATTGATCTCTCTTTTCTCGGTCCTGAGCTTTCATCTGGGGATCAGTGATGGCATGAAAATGTCGCTTTTTCCGATGGTCATTCTGGCCTGGACGATCGAACGCATGTCGATCCTTTGGGAGGAGGAAGGACCTCGTGATGTCATGGTACAGGGCTTTGGTAGTCTTCTTACTGCGATTCTGGCCTATTTTGTGATGCAGTTCCCCTGGATGCGTTACTGGATGTTCAACTTTCTGGGCCTGCAGCTCGTCGTGCTGGCGCTGATCATGATGTTTGGCAGCTATACCGGCTATCGACTGCTGGAGTTGTGGCGATTCAAGCCGCTGATGGAGCGATCTGATGCCCGGTCCGATTAAGCTGCTGCTGCAGCGCTGGCGGGCACTGCGTGCGGCCGGAGTGCTGGGAATGAATGAGCGCAATATCAGCTATATCGGCGCTTATAACGATCGCAGTCTGTTTCCACTGGTGGATGACAAGCTGAAAACCAAGGTATTGGCTCAGAAGTATCGTATCTCGACGCCTCAGTTGCTGGGTGTGATTCGTACACAGGGCGATATTGCCCAACTGGAAAGTCAGATTCGCGGTGCTGAAGGGTTTGTGATCAAGCCCGCCAAAGGCAGTGGTGGCAAAGGCATTCTGGTTATTCTGAAGCAGGAAGATGGGCGTTTTCAGAAATCCAGCGGAGACTGGGTGGAGCGGCTATATGTCGAGCGCCATCTGTCTAACCTGCTGTCCGGCCTTTACAGTCTGGGTGGTAACCCCGATGTGGCACTGATCGAGGGGCTGATACGCTTTGATCCCAGCTACAGCCACTATACCTTTGAAGGAGTGCCTGATATTCGAGTGATCGTTTACCGGGGATACCCGGTGATGGCGATGATGAGGCTCTCGACGCGCAGCTCTAATGGCAAGGCCAATCTGCATCAGGGGGCGATTGGCGTGGGTATCAGCATCGCTGATGGCCAGGCGGTCAAGGCGATTCAGCATGACCGTCCGGTAACTCATCATCCAGATACCGGGCAGCTGTTGTCGGAACTCAGGATCAGTGGCTGGACGCAACTGTTGGTGCTGGCTGCACGCAGCTATGAGATGACGGGACTTGGCTATCTTGGGGTGGATCTGGTACTGGATCAGTTCAAGGGGCCGCAACTGCTGGAACTCAATGCCCGGCCCGGGCTGGCGATTCAAATGGCGAATGGAACAGGGCTGAGCTTGCGGACCCGTATCATTGATGAGTATCTGTTGCAGTTGGATCATGAAACAGAAACAGCAATGGAAAGGGCTGCCAGTGCACAGCGACTCTTTGCTGCTGGTTCGGAACTCTTTACTGCAACAGAAACTGAAACGCGTTGTAAGGATATGGCGGCACTCGCGACTAAGTGAAAGGCGCTGCTCTACTGAGCAGGCTTTTAACGTCAAGTTGCAGGAGAACCGTCATGCTATCCCTGAGTCTGAAAATCCGCTGTTACGTATTTGCTCTTCTCTGTTTGTTGCTGACTGGCTTCAGTCATGCTGAATCCATCCCTTTTGATGCTGCAGCCTTTGCCGAGGCGCGCCAGCAGGGTAAGCCGGTGCTGGTGGAGGTGGGGGCCGAGTGGTGCACCACTTGCCGAGTACAGCAGCCTATAGTGAACGCACTGGTCCAGCAGCCGGAGTTCGCTGAGTTTGTCGTTTTCAGAGTCGATTTCGATCGTCAGAAAGATGTACTGCAGGAGTTGGGTGTACGGATGCAGAGCACCTTGATTGTCTATCGGGGTGAGGAGGAGGTTTCGCGCTCCATTGCTCAGACAAATCGCCAGGCGATAGCTCAGCAACTGTCTAAAGCGCTCTGAGGATCAGTCATGGAGTTCAGTTCAGCCAGTTATCCGCTGGCACTGGTTGCCGGTAATCTGTCCATTCTATCACCCTGTGTGCTCCCGCTGCTGCCGATTCTGCTCGCGTCGGCAGCCAGTGCTCACCGCCGTGGCCCGCTGGCATTGGCAGCCGGGTTGGCACTCTCTTTTACGCTTACCGGAACCCTGCTGTCCAGCCTGGCCTGGGGTGTGGCTTTCGATGGCTTGCGCTATCTGGCGGCACTGCTGCTTCTGGCCTTCGGTGTCCTGCTGATCTCATCCACCTTGCAACAACGCTTTGCGATGGCCACGGCGGGCCTGAGTGGCAGTGGTAACCAGCTGCTGGCCAGTGTCAATGTTGAAGGGTTGCGTGGGCAATTCGTCCTGGGTGCGTTGCTGGGGCTGGTCTGGAGCCCGTGTGTCGGACCGACCCTGGGGGCAGCGATGTTGCTGGCCAGTCAAGGGGAGCAGCTGTATCAGGTGTTCATGGTGATGCTGATGTTTGGTATTGGTGCGGCCATGCCATTGATCATACTGGGTATGCTGTCGCGTGAGGCGATGTTGAGAATGAAGGGGAAGCTGTTGCTGGCTGGACAGCGGGGCAAGCGTATTCTGGGAGCTCTGATGCTGCTGGTGGGGCTTCTGATGCTCACTGGTGTTGATAAGACCCTTGAGGTCTGGGCGCTGGATCTTCTGCCTGACTGGTATATCCAGATCACGACCCGCTTCTGAAGTGATGGGTCTGAAATGCTGAGAATCTCAGCAGGAGGTACATAATGAAATACATTTACTCATCAGTTTTTCTGGTTTTGTTACTGACAGTGTCCAGCGCACCCCTGGCTCAGGTCATGAATGGGTTTGATCTGTCGGGGGCTTCGATAGACGCCAGCGAGATCCACCATGGTGGTCCTCCCAGAGATGGTATCCCTTCCATAGATCAGCCACGTTTCATAGCAGCGGATGAGGCATCCTTTCTGCAACCGGATGATCGTATCCTGGGTGTTTACCTCGAGGGTATTGCTCGTGCTTATCCTCTGGCCATACTCAACTGGCATGAGGTGGTGAACGATACCTTCGGGGATGTACCGGTGACAGTGACCTTCTGTCCACTGTGTGCATCAGGCATGGCCTTTGCCGCAGAGATAGAGCAGGAGAGGCTGGATTTCGGGGTGTCGGGGTTGCTGTATAACAGCGATGTCCTGCTCTATGATCATCAGAGCGAATCTCTCTGGTCACAGATCATGTCGCAAGCGATCAGTGGGCCGATGAAGGGAGTACAGCTGGAGTTTCTGCCGACATCACATACCAGTTGGGATGAGTGGCGCAGTCGTCATCCCGACACACAGGTGCTCTCGACAGATACGGGCTTCAGACGAGACTATCGTCAGAATCCCTATGCCAGCTATATCAACAGTGACCGCCTCATGTTCCCGGTTGCGATGCAGGACGCGCGCATGCACCCAAAAACCTATGTGATCGGCGTCAATCTGAACGGGGAACAGAAGGCCTACCCCTTTCCTGAGTTGATGGAGCTGACCGACGGGCGGCTGGAGGACAATATCGGGGGCGAGCTCATCTCACTGGAGTTTGATGCTCAGGCCCAGACTGGGCGGGTGTTTGATCATGAGGGTACGGAGTTGCCCAGTCTGATCGCCTTCTGGTTTGCCTGGTTCGGGTTTCATCCCGAAACCCGGGTTTTTGAGCTGCCCTGAATCAACGCCCGGCAGCGACCAGATCAGCCTGCAGCAGTGGGATGCGGTCTGCGCCGAAGTAGATTGCATCCTGCCAGATCAGTGTCGGGGCTCCGAAGGCACCGCGCGCAATTGCTTCATCGGTGTTGCTCTTCAAGGCGTTTTTCGCCTCGGCAGAGTTCGCCTTCTCCAGTGCTGCGGCAGTGAAGACCTGCTGCAGCAGGGCCATATCCGCGACATCCCGTCCATGCCCCCAGTAATGATCAAACAGAGCCAGTGACAGCGACGGCCTGTCTGCGGCAGGCAGGGCTGCCAGGGTGCGCTGGACAGTCAGGGTGTTGGTTGGGAAAACGGTTGGATACTGATAGGGAACGTCATGGTGCCGGGCCAGACGAGGCAGATCCTGCTCGGTCATGTAGCGCTTTTTGGGTGCCAGGCTTAAGGGGGCAGTATTACCCAGTTCACGAAACAGGCCGCCGAGAAAGATCGGTTTCCAGGTCACGCTGGCACCGGTTTCAGCTTCGAGCCGGGCGATCTGTATGGCAGCGAAGTAGCTGTAAGGGCTGACGATATCGTAGTAAAAATCTATCTCGTGTTGCATGTATTATACTCAGTGTCTGAAGGTCGGGTATTATATTTGCTGTTTTGAATATCAGATGCAACTTTTACAGAGTTTGTCTTGCCGAGCCTGGCTTGCAAAAGCTGTCTTTAAGAACCTGTCTTTAAAAACCTGAGCCCAGAGGTTGAACCATGCAATCAGTCAGTAACACGCTGGATGTGCGCAGTTATCAGGCGGATGTCTGTGAGCATCAGCACAGCTATCACCAGATGGTGATGCCTCTGCGTGGCTGTCTGGAGATGGAGATAGATCAGCGCGCCGGTCGTGTGGATGCGCGTCAGGGGGCAGTGGTGCTCGCTGGCAGTGCCCACAGCTTTGCCGCGACACAGGAGAATGGCTTTATTGTTGCTGATCTGTCGGGTGATATGCCTGAAACACTTCAGGATCTGGGTGGTTTTGTTGTGCTGAGTCCATCGCTCAGTGATTATCTGGGCTTTCTGTCGCGTGCTTTACTCTCGGGCGTGTCTGAGGGCAACAAGCAGTTGATGCTGCAACTGTTGCTGCAGTTACTCTGTGAGCAGCCTGAGCGCCGTGTGCAATTGGATCGACGTCTGCAACTGGCGCTGGATTTCATGCAGCAGAATCTTGGTAGTCCCTTGCGTATTCAACAGGTGGCGGGGATGGCGCACCTGAGCAGCCGACAGCTGCAGAATCTGTTTCAGCAGCAACTCGGGCTCTCGCCTCAGCACTATCTGCTGCAATTGCGTATGCAGCATGCGCTGACACTCCTGCAGGACACGGATCTCAGCGTACAGCAGGTTGCCGATGCCTGCGGCTATCAGAACCTCTCGGCATTCAGTGCTCGTTTCAGTACCTATCATGGTTATTCAGCAAGGTGCTTTCGCTAGGCTCTTCCGATCCGGCACATTTTTCTGCGTCTGCAACAAAGTCTCTGGATCTGGCCTGCGTTAGACTGAGTACTCACTGAAACTGCCGAGATATTCAACATGCGATCCCCTACGGCTACCGCGACAGCCATCGGCTCCATCTCCATAGTGCTCTGGGGTGCATTGGCACTGATGACACGACTCACGGGGGGAGAAATTCCACCCTTTCAACTCCTTGCCATGACCTTTACTCTGGCAACCGGCACGATGTTGCTGAAGTGGATCATCAAGGGTGAACATCCCGGCCATTATCTGCGCCAGCCGTTGCCGGTCTGGTTGCTGGGTGTCGGTGGTCTGTTCGGATATCACCTGTTTTATTTTATTGCGATGTCCAAGGCCCCTGCAGTGGAGGTCAGTTTGCTGGCATACCTCTGGCCACTGCTGATTGTGGTATTCACGGCGTTGTTACCCGGAGAGTCGCTGAGCACAAAACACTGGCTGGGAGCACTGATAGCACTGTCTGGTTGTTGGGTGCTGATCGGCAGAGGGGATGGGTTTGAGGCACAGTATCTCCAGGGCTATCTGGCCGCATTGGCTTGTGCCTTGATCTGGTCCAGCTACTCGGTGCTCAGTCGGCTGACCAGGGCTGTACCGACAGATACCGTAGGTGGCTTCTGTGCGGTAACGGCGCTGCTGGCCTGGCTTTGTCATCTGCTGTTTGAGGTGACAGTCTGGCCAGCGACCTCTCTGCAGTGGCTGGGGGTGATCGGGTTGGGCATCGGCCCTGTCGGTATCGCCTTCTTTACCTGGGATTACGGGATCAAGCACGGTAATCTGCAGTTGCTGGGGGTACTGGCCTATGCGGCACCACTGATCTCGACACTATTGCTGATACTGGTGGGTGAGGCAGAGGCCAGCAGCCGAGTGCTTTATGCCTGTATTGCTATCGTACTGGGCGCTTTGGTGGCGGGATGGACGCGACGCAAGCGTCGGGCGGTTAAGCCTGCGTAAAGATTTGTAGTCTATTCTTATTTAAACGCTGCAACGAGCTGATCGACTTTTTTCCATGAAACGAGAAACAAAATGAAAGATTGTTTTTCTTGAAAAAAGTGAGCAACATTAGGGCGTTTGAACGTCAAAAATAAGATAGAGGGAAACGCAATGTTCAAAAAGACATTACTGGGTGCTGCCATTATTGCCGTATCAGCAATTGGCGTGGCTCAGGCGCAAGTTAAGGTTGGTTTTCTGGGTGGATTTACCGGTCCTATTGAGAGCCTGACCCCCCCCATTCTCGCTGGCGCGCAACTGGCTATCAGCCAAGTGAATGAGCAGGGTGGTGTATTGGGTGGCCAGACCATCGAGCTGCTCTCTGCCGATACCACCTGTACAGATGCCTCTGCAGCGATCAACTCTGCAGACCGTCTGATCAATACAGAAAATGTTACGGCCATCGTTGGTGCGCTGTGTTCCGGCGCCACCATCGCTTCAGCCAATAATGTGGCAGTACCAGCGGGTGTTCTGATGGTTTCACCTGCATCCACCTCACCTGCCATCTCCGAGATAGCGGATAACGATCTGGTTTTCCGTACAACCCCGTCCGACTCCTATCAGGGTGAAGTACTGGCTAGACTGCTGCTGTCCAAGGGGATTCAGGATGTAGTCGTTACCTATGTCAACAATGACTATGGTCAGGGGCTGGCGAATGCCTTTACTACAGCATATACGGCTGGCGGTGGTAATGTTGCAGCCAATGATGCACATGAAGATGGCAAGGCGGACTATCGCTCTGAGTTGGGTGGACTGGCCTCCCATGGTGTCGATAACCTGGTTGTACTGGCCTATGCCGATACGTCTGGTCAGACGATTCTGCGTCAGGCATACGAAAGCGGCAACTTTACTCAGTACATCGGTGCCGACGGTATGGTCGGTGATGGTCTGGTACGTGCCGTGGGTGCAGATGTCCTCGAAGGGATGATTGCAACACGCCCGGGTACACCTGATATTCCAGGTGCCGGTATGTATGCTGAAGCAGCTACCGCTGCGGGTATGGACCCTAATGCTGTATTTGCCGGCCAGGCTTATGATGCAGCCTTCCTGATCGCGCTGGCGATCGAGAAGAATGGCAGTGCGGATCGTGCAGGTCTGAATCAGGCACTGCGTGAAGTGGCCTCTCCTCCAGGTGTCGTGATCATGCCGGGTGAGTGGGAGAAAGCAGTCGCACTGATCAAAGAGGGTCAGGATATCAACTACGAAGGCGCTTCCGGCAGCCAGGATTTTGATGAGCAGGGTAACGTTCCCGGTATCATTGAAGAGATGGTCGTTACAGGTGGCTCCTTCACCACTGTTGGTCTGATCGCAGACTGATACTCGTCCTTGTCTGCAAGCCCTCCCTGACTCAGGTCAGCGAGGGCTTTTTTATGCACAGGGATGTGCAGTATGCTGGCAATGCAGGAGCAATTGCCAGTTATGCACAGGGATGTGCAGTATGCTGGCAATGCAGGAGCAATTGCCGGTAATACGGATCAGGCTTCCTTGACTGCAGGTGTGGCAACTGCAGCTGGTTTGCTTGAACCGGACTTGATGAACATCACCGCATTACCCACCAGAATCATCACCAGTCCGAGCACGGCTGGAAGTGTCCAGATATAGCCCTCAAACAGTGTTGAGATGCCCAGCGCGACCAGCGGAAACAGCAGCGTGGCATAGGCAGCCTGACCGGCTCCGATGCGTCCGATAAGGGCAAAGTAGGCACCGAAACCAATAACCGAGCCGAACACTGCCAGATAAAACAGCGCACTCAGATAGGTGAAAGAGGTATCCAGGGTGAAAGGAGTGCCGCTCAACAGCACGACTGCCAGCATCGTCAACGCACCGTAGGACATCGCATAGGCGTTGGTGGACAGCAGATCCAACCCTTTTCGCTGGTGGCGCAGGCTGATCATATTCCCCAGTGAGAAACCATAGGTGCCGAGCAGAGCGCAACCCAGCCCGAAGAGCACATCCAGGTTGAAAGACTCTCCACTGAGGTCCGGCCAGAACAGCAACAGCATGCCGATCAGGCCCAGTGCATTGGCCAGATAGATGCGTGAGGTGATTGGCAGGCGAAAGAAGATCACACCGTTGATCGCATTGAACATCACGGCCATGGAGAAAACGACCGAGTTGAGTCCCGACGTGATGTACTGGGTGGCCGTATAAAAGAGCAGAAAGTTGAAGCAGAAAACGCACATGCCTTGAAGTACGCAAAAGAGGTGATCGCGGGCACCGATTCGACGCAACTTACCCAGCAATACAAGGCAGACCAAGAGTGTCAACGCTGCCAGTGCGAAACGATAGAATACCGAAACTGTCACGGCAACTTCACCGAGTTGAAAGGCGATGGCAATCCAGGTGGTGCCCCAGATCAGAACCGTAGTGATATAGAGTAAGGCGTTCATGATGATCCTTGAAGGTGGTATTTGCTGCCAGGCATGCAGTAGTCATCTGTTGTTGAGTTGTCACTATAGCCAGGTCTGATATGTGGGGTCTTGCAGATCCCAGTGCTCCGTTTACACATTCTTGCGCTTTTTTATCCGGTTCAGGTCATATCTGCTTGGCAGCATCAGGGGGTATGTTTAGTATCGATGTAACGTAATCGGATGAAGGAGAGAGCAGGAGTCGTCATGCATTCGCAATATCAGGTATTTGAGCAGATGACCCGGCACAAGCCGGTGCTGAAAGCGGGATCCAGCCTTGAAAATGGTATGGGTCTGGCGCGCTGGTATAACGATGATGATCATATTGCTCTGGATAAGTCAGCCCATCACACGTTGAGCCTGTATGTGGCAGATGGCTTTGAATGCTATCGCAAGACGCCTCATGGCTGGCGAAATGGCGGAGCTCCCGGGCGTTTCTGTCTGATGCCGAAGGATCTGGAATCAGCCTGGGATATCCGTGGCCCTCTGGAGTTTGTGCACCTGTACTTCACCGATGAGCATCTCAGGACCCTGACCGAACAGGTGTGGGACCGGTCGCCAATGAGCTTGCTGCTGGATGAAAGGCATTTTGCAGAGGATGCCAGTATTTCAGCGCTCTATCATCAGTTTCTGTTGAACCTGAACTGGCAGGAGCGCAGTGATCAGTTGGCCCTCAGCAGTGCCACTACCCTGCTGCTGATCCATCTGCTCAAGACCTATGCCCAGTGCAACTGGCAACTGCCTCAGACCCGTGGCGGACTGGCACCCTATCAGCTCAGGCGAGTGCAGGAGTATATTGAGCAGCATCTGGATCAGCCGTTGCTACTGCGAGATCTGGCGGCTCAGGTATGCCTGAGTGAGTATCACTTCTCACGCATGTTTCGTCAGAGTCAGGGGCTGGCACCGCATCAGTATGTGCTGCAGCGGCGTCTCCAGCGAGCGGAAACACTGCTCAAGGAGAGCACACTGTCACTGGCGGATATTGCCCTGAGCTGCGGTTTCAGCTCTTCCAGCCATCTATCCAACCGCTTTCGGCAGATGAAGGGTGTGCAGCCTTCACGTCTGAGGAAATCCGAATTCTGACATTTTGCCATGAGGATCTATGGCGTCTGACCTGACAACTACCCGGCATCCAGTCGTAACCGCCATCATCTGGATGAGCGGTGCTCTGATCTCCTTCTCTGTGATGGCGATAGCTGCGCGTGAACTGTCCGCGGAACTGTCCACCTTTCAGATTCTGGCCTTTCGCAGCATGATCGGTTTGCTGATCGTGTCTGCCCTGCTCAGTCGAAGTGGTTGGCAGCAGTTGAAGACAGATCATCTGGGGCTGCATGCGATGCGTAATGCGGTGCATTTCACCGGACAGTTCTGCTGGTTTTATGCCATCGCCTTCATTCCGCTGGCGGCGGTGTTCGCCATGGAGTTCACCGTCCCTATCTGGACTGCGCTGTTTGCGGCAATTCTACTGGGAGAGCGAATCACCCTGCCCAGAGTGCTGGCGATTCTGATCGGTCTCAGCGGTGTGCTGGTGATGCTGCGGCCGGGATTGGCCGTGATCCACCCGGCGGCACTGGTGGCATTGGCAAGTGCAGTGGCCTACGGCATGACGCATACCCTGACCAAGAAGCTGTCCGGTCGGGACACGGCTTTGACCCTTCTGTTTTACATGATGCTGATGCAGCTACCGCTCGGATTGATCCCTTCTCTCTTCAGTTGGACAACGCCTTCTCAGGCGCTCTGGCCCTGGCTGGTGATCGTCGGTGTCACGGGGCTGACAGCGCACTACTGTATTGTACGAGCGATGGCGGTCGCCGATGCCACGATTGTGGTACCGATGGACTTCATGAGACTGCCGTTGATCGCGCTGGTGGGATTCTTGCTGTATGGAGAGAGGCTGGATCTTTTCCTGCTGCTGGGAGCCGGCCTGATCATTGCCGGCAATCTGGTGAATGTATTCAGTGAAAAACGCAGAAGCCGAAGCTGACAAGGCCGATATTGTCAGCTTTCCGGCTCAGCGGCTTCTTTCAGGCGTCGCTGGCGGTCCTGCTCCTGCTCCATGATCGCCTTGATCTCTGCCAGAACGCCATCGACGTCTGATTCCTGATCATCGTCCTGGTACAGCCCGGTCAGTTCATGATCAGGGTGTAGATCACCCGCCTCATAGAGTGACCAGATCTCACGCGCATAGCGGGTATTTTTCAGCTCCGGTGCAAACTGGGCATAGTAGGCTGTCATGTTGTCCACATCACGCGTGAGCATCTGCTGGGCATTGTTGTTGGCGGCAGCCTCAACGGCCTGTGGCAGGTCGATGATGACCGGGCCATACTCATCCAGCAGAACATTGAACTCGGAAAGGTCACCATGCACCAGTCCGGCACAGAGCATTAGCATCACATTGTGCATGATGAAAGCGTGGTCTTCGCGCGCCTGTTCCGGTGTCAGAATCACATCGTTCAGGCGTGGTGCCTCGCTGCCATCATCTCCTGTGATCAACTCCATCAGGAGTACACCCTCAACACAGCCATAAGGTTGAGGAACGCGAACACCTGCACTGGATAAGCGGTAAAGGGCTTCAACTTCGGCGTTCTGCCAGCTGCTTTCCTGCTGGCTCCGGCCAAATTTTGAGCCTTTCTCCATCGCACGCGCACGGCGGCTGTTGCGCACCTTACGCCCTTCACGATATTGAGCGGCTTTCTTGAAGCTGCGTTGATTGGCTTCCTTGTAGACTTTGGCGCAGCGGATCTGATCGCCGCAGCGCACGACATAAACGGCAGCTTCCTTCCCGCTCATCAGAGAGCGAAGGACTTCATCCACCAGGCCGTCTTCTACCAGTGGCTGTATTCTTTTCGGGATTTTCATGCAAACCTTATACAGCATTTGGCGGTTGCGGGGAATATGGGGGCTGTGTTCTGATAAACTTTACTTATTTTAAGCGACTCTTTTAATGCTTGTTATTTCAGACACACTTCAACTTGCGGACTGGGAGATAGAGATTACCCAGATCCGTGCTCAGGGTGCCGGTGGCCAGAACGTGAACAAGGTCGCGTCGGCGGTGCACCTGCGCTTTGATATTCCACACTCATCGCTGCCTGCAGTCTATAAGGAGAGATTACTGCGCCTGTCGGATCAGCGTATCAGCAGTGATGGTGTACTGATCATCAAAGCGCAGCAGTATCGAACACTGGAGAAAAATAAGGAGGATGCTTTGCAGCGGTTGAAAGAGCTGATTCTTGAAGCAATCCGGCCGGTCAAGAGCCGCAGGCCGACCAAACCCACGCGAGGGTCGCAGCGCCGCCGCATGGATAAGAAGACACTGCATGGACGGACCAAAGCCCTGCGTGGCAAGGTGGACCCTTGATAGCCGATCAGCGCAGTCTGATCTCGCCGAAACGTGCTCCCGGTGTCAGTGCAGTGATGCTGGCCAGCCGATGGACCGGTAGCGTCAACGTCTCACCTGCCACGAGCAGCGCCAGATACTCCTCGCCCCCGGTCGCGCCGGTGGTTATCGCCTTGCCTTCGATAACACTATGATCCGTCATGATCAAACGTACCCGATAGCGGAACAGACAGGCGATCTCCAGATAATCATGAAGGTTGCAGTCCAGCAGGGGAGGCTTACTCATACTCTGCTCCGGTGGCTGACGTCTCAGCCGTCAGCGTGTATTACTTTTTGTTTTTCAACTTGCTCTTCAGGTCTGAGCGTCAGCACCTCGACACCTTCCTGTGTCACCGCAACAGTGTGTTCCCATTGTGCCGACAGTTGCTGGTCATGAGTCAGTGCAATCTGCCAGCCATCTTTCATCTTCCGATGGCGTAGTCGCGCAGTGCCCTGATTGATCATCGGCTCAATCGTGAACACCATTCCGGGTTTCAGCTTCAGACCTGTGCCTGGGCGGCCGTAATGCAACACCTCTGGCTCTTCATGCATCTCGCGGCCAATACCATGCCCGCAATACTCGCGCACAACGCTGTAGCCAGCAGCTTCGGCATGGCGCTGTATTGCATGCCCGACATCCCCCAAGGTGGCACCGGGGCGTACCTGTCGAATACCGGCCCACATCGCATCATAGGTGGTTTGTACCAGTCTTCTGGCATCCTCGGAAACGCTGCCGATCATATACATCTTGCTGGAGTCGGCGATAAAGCCGTTTTTTTCCAGCGTTATATCCAGATTCAGTATATCGCCCTTGCAGAGTTTGCGCTCGGCACTGGGCATGCCATGGCACACCTCGTCATTGATTGATGCATTCAGGGCATAGGGATAGTCATACTGTCCGACACTGGCCGGGCGCGCCTTGAGCTCACGACGGATGAAGCGGTCAACAGCATGGTTAATCTCCAGGGTGCTGACCCCTTCACGCACATAGCTGTCTAGCATGGTGAAAACGGATGCCAGCAGCTGTCCGGCATGGCGCATGATGTCCAACTCAGCGGACGATTTAAGCAGGTTCGAGTTCATGCAGTATCTTTCTGATGGTGGATGAGTGAGCTCCGAGCAGCATGCGCGTCAGCTCCTGATAGGTTTTATCCGGATAAAGTTCAGCCAGCATACCCATGCGCAGCCAGTGCTCGGCCTGGGCGTTGATGGAGCGCGACATTGCCTTGCTGGCGAGGCGCAGCTCTTCGTGCAGCTCCTCATCGATCTTGACGATACCCATTAAAGTGCTCCAAATATATGAAACGTATATGTATTATATATTCACTTTAGAGGTGAGATCAATGAGGCTCTGTGGTCCTGTTTAACCCATCAGGTTTTCAAAAATGGCGTTATCCCATTGCATGTTTTTTTTCAATTCTTCAGCCATAGGGTCGGGGAAGACTACTTCCTTGCCCTGCTTTATGCCAAGGCAAATGGCCTTCGAGATGGATTCAGGGGTGACCTTACTCACGTCCAGTTTTCTTGTCATTTCTGTGTCTACATAACCGGGATAAACTCCCATCACAGTTACGCCAGTATTGGAGCAGTCAAGACGCAGACCCTTGGTGAGAAAGTGCACCGCGGCTTTTGAGGCGCAATAAGTGCCAAGCTTGTTGACCAGTACGAAGCTACCGATAGACAGCACGTTAATCAGCATGGCTTCCTGTTTTTGCTTTAAATATGGTAAAAAGTGATAGGCCATGTAATGGCTGCCGTGAAAATTCACTTTCATTTCCAGCTCGGCCGCACGGGTGCTGCGCTCCTGAGTAAAGGATGTCGCCATCTCCACCCCTGCGTTGTTGATCACGATATCAACGTCAGCGCAACGCTCGGCTGTCATCATGATCTGCTCTTCGTTGGTGACATCCAAAGGCAGGTAGCAAATCCGATCTGTATCCTGCAGTTTGTCTTCCGATCTGAGGTAAGTGGCATATATTTTTCTGGCGCCCAGACGCTCCAACTCAGTTACCAAGGCACCACCGATGCCTCCTGTTCCGCCCGTGATAAATATTGTTTTATCCTGAATATCCATATTCCATTCCTTTTCGCATAGGGAGATAAACAGCCTGTCTATCTGCTCCGGCGCGGCATACTAGAGAGCTGAAGTGTAGGGTGTCAACCTCCCGTCTTTACCAATATGGAATGAATCTAGCTGGCGCTGATATATATTCTGTGACTGATGAGATCAATGAACCCTTATATCAGTCTGCCGGTTGAATTGATCTTTGAGGCGCGGGGGCTGTTTCGAGAGCATCAGTTGCTGAAAACAGGCAATAGCGGTTGCGTCCATTCTGCTTTGCTTCATACATAGCCAGATCTGCATGGCGCAGGAGTGTTTCGGCATCCTGTCCATGGTCAGGATAAAGCGCAATGCCAATGCTGACAGAGGTCGTTATCATCTGCTTGTTGCAGGTGATCGGGTTTGCAATAAGAGCGGCCAGCTCACTGGAAATCTGTTGTGCTTCTTCGATACCATCAACTTCGGTCAGAATAATGACGAATTCATCACCCCCTATTCGTGCCACTGTATCGCCTGCTCTGATGCGTTGCTTGAGCCGCTGCGCAACTTCGACCAGCAGCGCATCACCAAAGTCATGGCCATATTGATCGTTGACCGGCTTAAGGTTATCCAGGTCCAGGTAGAGCAGCGCAAGAGGCAGTTTGCTGCGCTGTGAAAGCGCCAAAGTGTGCTGTAGCAGCTCATTGAACAGGGCCCGCCCCGGTAAGCCTGTCAGGGCGTCGTGCTGCGCCTGCAACGCCAGTTGTTGTGCTGTCGATACCGCGGCGAGTGCATCCAGTCGCTCACGGTGTATTAATCCGACCTGATAGCTCATGACCTGCGCCAGTAGCAGGACTTCGATGAGCACTGCGAGTAATCCGATATGTTCGATCCAGATGATATTGCTGTAAGCCATGTCGCTGCTGGAGATGGCTATCAGCGCGGGCACCAGAAATGCGATGTTCGCAATCAGATAGAATCCAGCCACTTTGCTGCGTTGGCGCAAACGCGCAATGGCTGCCAGCAGACCATAGAGACCGAAGATAAATACACCATAGCGGGCCAGCTCAAGCGTCCATTCAGGGCGCAGCCAGGCTATCGGCCAGAAGCAGATGAGTGTGATTACCGCCAGTGCTCCGAGGTGCCAGATGATGGGGTTATGGCGGCGTGTGATCTCCAGCAGCTTCAGGACGAACAGGATGTACAGCAGATTCGAAAAAAGTATCGGCACGCTGGATAGATAAAACCACTGAGGGCCGAACAGTCCTTTGAGAACCAGGAGAGCTGAGGCGTTATAGATCAGGTTGCCAAATATGAATCCTGCATACAGCAGATCGGTCAGGGCGCGGCGCCAGATTCCCATCACCAGATAGTAGAAGCCAAGCCCGATGAAAATCCCCAGCCCGATCAGCACCAGCGCATTGGCGCGGTTGATTGCTTCCCTGTACTCCTGCTCATGGAACAGCATGGGGGTGGGAGTTGCGATGTAAAAGGGGCTCTCAAGCCGACTGAGGATCTGATACTCACCTGCAGGCAGCTGCAAAGGGCGACCGTGGCGCAGAAAATATGGGTCGACAGTCGTGCTGCTGGCACCACCCTCCAGCTCAAACAGGAGCGAGCCCTCAGCGTCATAAACCAAGTGTCGAAACTGTCCCAGTACAGAGGAGTGGCTGAAATCGATCACCAGCGTTTCCGGCTGGGTCAGCGTCAGGTTCAGCAAATAGGTAAAGCGGCCGCTGACATGCGGAGCAGGGCCGTCGGGCAGTTCGTTCAGAGGCTGCATGAACTCATCATCTACCCAGCGCCCCTGCTGTTGCAGTTCAGACGCCATCACCTGAGACAACAGCAACAGGCTTAACAACAGGCAGCGCAGTGCAATGAAGCAGCCATCAGTCAGTTTGGACAACCATCTCTCCTGTTATTCTGAATGTTTGATTGTCCATCCTCCCCATTCCGTCAGGATCATGCCTCATTACTGAGGCAGAAAATCAGACCTGCGACGTTGTGGTACCTCCCAACACAACAAAAGCAATATAACACGATGTTGAGTCTGCCATAAGTTCAGGGTGCTGGCGGCCATTCAACTGGCAAGAATATGGCGTGTCACCTGAGGTGTGAAAGCATTGCCTCGATTAATCTGGTGTTTGATGCCCTGGGTTCTGTTGACTGGAACCTGCCTCAGGCAGTGCTTATACTTGTCGGTCAAAAACCTAAAAGGATGTTTTACATGAAAAAAATAGGACTATTCCTGTGTTTTCTGGCACTCCCCTATCTGGCTCTGGCCAATGAAGATGTGGCGGGATCTGGTGATCATCCCTTGATCGAGCGCGTAGCGGGGTCTTATATCGGCTGGTTCTCAAGGAGCGACTATGATCGTGTCACGATTCCGACCGGACCGCATATCTATAATCAGGGTTATGAGAGCACTGAGGCGCTTGAGGGAGAGTATCTGCGTATTGTCTACCTGTTTGATGAACCGACCTCGACGCTCCGGATCATGCGCAGCTATCAACAGGCACTGGAAAGAGCGGGTTTCGAGGTGCTGTTCAGTGGGCGCAGTGCCGATAATGAGTTGGATAACCGCAGCGGTATCAACTTCATGGGGCGATACAGCGCGGTTGAAATGATGGGCTTCAGGCCTCAAATGAGGCTGCCCAGCCAGAGGAGCGTGTCCGATGTTGCATATCTTGCGGTACGTTCAGCGGATGGAGCGGTGCTGGCCGCAGTCGTGATTTTCATGCCAGATCGTAGTGAGACACCGGTGGTATTACTCGATGTTGTGACCAGTGCCGAGATGAACAGCGAGATGGCACATGAGCCACTGACGGCAGAGAGACTGGCCGCTGATCTAGGCACTCAGGGACGTGTAGCCCTGCAGCAGATACATTTTGCCTTTGACAGTGCCGAGATACTGCCCGAGTCCAGCGAGGCGCTGACAGAGGTCGCTCAGTTGCTGAAAACTGACACAGCACTTCGCCTGTTGGTCGTCGGCCATACCGACAGTGATGGAGGTTTTGATTACAACCTGCGCTTGTCTGCCGAGCGTGCCCAGGCTGTGAAAGCCTATCTTGAGCGTCAATATGGGATACCGGCTGATCGACTGCAGGCTTCTGGTGCGGGGATGATGGCACCGCTGGCCAGTAATCGCAGTGAAGAGGGGCGCAGCCTCAATCGTCGGGTTGAGTTGGTGGAGCTGTTGAACTGATTCTGAAGAGCTTTATTGCAGAGTTGTGAGGATCGGGCTGGAGTGCAGCCCGATCCGGAAGGTTTACATGCCATGAATCACATGCAATGGGTTACTTATGCTGAGGCACTTTTTCCGGGAACAACCCCTTCGGCGCATAGCGCAGTACCAGTGTGATGATCAGACCGATACTGAACACTCGGGCCTGCAGAGCGCGGCTGGAGAAGTCGCTTGGCGCTTCCCAGGCGAACCAGAGATCACCCAGATAACTGATGGCATTAAGCAGGGCCAATGCTGCGGGTTCTGACATGACCCAGACCACATAGACCAGCACGGCACCGAACAGTGTACCGATGTTGTTACCCGGACCACCCAGAATCACCATAACCCAGATCAGGAAGGTATGGTTCAGCGGCAGGTAGCCGTTGGGGTCGAAAATGCCGTTGAAGGTGGCCAGTGCCGCGCCGCCGATACCCATCAGGATACAGCCGAAGATGAACACTTCCAGACGACGCTTGTTGACATCCTTACCCATCGCGGATGAGGAGATCTCATTGTCGCGGATCGCTCGCATCATGCGGCCCCAGGGGCCGTTATAGGCGCGGTGCAGCAGGAAGAAGATCACCGCAATCATGACAGCCGTCACCGACAGGTAGAGTGCGCGCGCCATGATGAAACCGACTTCGCCAGCTCCCGGTACAGGCCAGGGCAGGGGGGAGACGGTCAGCGTGCCGCGAGTCATCCACTCGAAGTTCTTCAGGAATGCCTTGATGATCTCAGCAACACCGAGTGTGGCGATCGCCAGATAGTCACTGCGCAGGCCCAGACAGATGTGGCCGATAAAGTAAGCCACGGTACCGGCCAGAATGCCGCCGACGGTCCAGCCAACCCATACCGGGAGGCCGAAGCCACCGATGAATCCTGCTTCACGGACAATCGAGCCGGTGACCGGAGCAAAGGAGTTGATGACCCAGAAATAGACCACAGCACCAAGAATCATGGTGAAGGGGATCTGGATCTTGCGCGGTACCTTGAGTCGATGCAGCTGACTGGCTGCGACCACCAGCAGAACACCGACAATCAGTTTCAGGAAGGCGGTACCAAGCTCACCCGGCAGGTCGGACTCCCAGAAACGTGGGTTGGTGGGGAAGGTCATCAACATCGCTGAGAAGCCGCCAAGTGCGACAAATCCCATGATGCCGGCATTGAACAGACCAGCATAACCCCACTGAATGGTCAGGCCGAGTGCAATGATCGCGTAGCAGCTGGCTTCCACCAGTACGCGAACACCGTAGGCCGAGCCCATGACGCTGACCAGCAACAGCATGGCTGCCACCAGAGCGACAATCAGAATCATTTCTTTTAAAGCGGTATTTGACAACATCAGAGTACCTTCCCTTTAAAGAGGCCGGTAGGACGCCAGACCAGGATCGCCAGCAGGATGAAGAAGGGCACGGTGATCTTGAACTCGGTTGGCACGATGGCAAGGCTGCTGGGTAGATCGAACCACAGGTAATCGCGGAACGGGCGCAGCAGGACAGCCCAGTTGAAGACCGACAACGTCTCGGCGAAGCCAATCACAAAACCACCTGCCAGTGCCCCATAGGGGTGACCGACACCGCCGACGATGGCCGCGGCGAAGATCGGCAACAGCAGATGGAAGCTGAGATCCGGCTTGAGTGTGACATCGAGCGACAGCATGGTACCGGCAGCAGCTGCAAGACAGCCTGCGATCACCCAGGTGACCTTGACCACGGTATCGGTGTTGATACCGGAAACACGGGCCAGATCCGGGTTGTCGGACATGGCGCGCATCGCCTTACCGAGGCGTGTACGGGTCAGGAACAGGTGCAGTGAAATGACCGAAACGATGAGCACGACGAACAGCAGTATCTGCGGATCGGTGATCACCAGCGGACGGCTGGCCAGCTCAAAGGGCAGGTCTATGCGGTAGATATCCTTGCGGTCATCGATATACATGCTGCGTGCACTGGTGCCCATGAACATGCGGATCAGACCCTGCAGCATCAGCGTGACGCCGAGTGATGCCATCACGATGACGATCGGTTTGACGTTGTGCTTGCGCAGTGGTTTGTAGAACCCCTTGTCGAGGTAGATCGCCGTCACGGCGGTCAGTGCCATGGCTATCGGCAACATGACAAAAGCGGTCGGCAGGCCAATGGCCGGTCCGACAGCCGGAAACATCGCCGTCAGGAAGAAGGCGAAAAAGGCACCCAGCGTCATCATGTCCGCATGGGCGAAATGGGCGAATCGCAGGATACTGAAGATCAGCGTGATGCCGACCGCGCCGAGGGCGTAGATCGAGCCGATCACCAGTCCGGAGATCACCACATTGTTAAGGAAAAAAACTAATTCGTTCAAAACGCAATCCTCGTCAGATTAACCACCCAGGAACGCCTTGGCGACTTCCGGATCATTGAGCAGATTTTCGCCGGTATCGGTAAAGCGGTTCTGACCCGCTGCCAGCACGAAGCCCTTGGAGGCGATCTGTAATGCCTGTTTGGCGTGCTGTTCCACCATCAGAATGCCGACACCGGCCTTGTTGATGGTGATGATCCGTTCGAAAATCTCCGCCATGTACAGAGGAGAGAGTCCTGCTGTTGGCTCATCCAGCAGTAACAGGCTGGGCTCGATCATCAGAGCGCGTCCCATGGCGACCATCTGGCGCTGGCCGCCCGACAGTTCACCAGCCGGCTGGTTGCGCTTGTCTGCCAGCGGCGGGAAGAAGCTGTAGACCTGATCGAGCATATGCGCAAAATCATCCTTGCGGCTGAAGGCGCCCATCTCCAGGTTTTCCTGCACGCTCAGGCTCGGGAAGATGTTCTTTTCCTGAGGGACAAACGCCATTTTTTTACCGACGAGTACCGTGGGTTCTGCGTTGGTGATCTCTTCGCCACGCAGCAGTATGCTGCCTTCATTCACATGCAAGAGGCCGAAAATCGCCTTCAGCATGGTGGATTTGCCAGCCCCGTTCGGGCCGACGATGACACCTATGTCACTCTGATCAATCGTCATATTGACGCCGTTCAGAATATTCATGCCACCATAGCCACCGTGCACATTGGTTGCTTCCAGTAATGCCATTGTCTGCTCCTGTCTCAATGTGCGTCGTTGCCGAAGTAGGCTTCGATGACTTCAGTATTGGCCTGGATCTCTTCAATCGTGCCCTGGGCCATGACGCTGCCCTGAGCCAGCACGATGACCGGATTGCAGAGTTTTGCAATCATGTCCATATCGTGCTCGATAACGAGGAAGGTGTATCCCAGTTCGCGGTTCAGGCGCAGAATGTTGGCGATCAGCTCCTGCAGCAGGGTACGGTTGACCCCGGCAGCGATCTCATCGAGCAATACCAGACGCGCATCCACCATCATGGTGCGACCCAACTCCAGGAGTTTTTTCTGGCCACCCGACAGGTTGCCAGCCAGCTCATTTTTGACATGACTCAGGCCGACAAAGTCGATCACTTCCAGAGCCTTCTGTCGTACGGCGGTTTCCTGGCTGCGAACCAGCCCCGGCTTGAACCAGACATTGAACAGGTTCTCGCCCTCCTGCTGCGGCACCATCATCAGGTTTTCCAGAGCAGACATGTTGGAGAACTCCTGAGCGATCTGGAAGGTACGTAACAGACCACGGTGGAAGAGTTCGTTGGATGGGATCGAGGTGATGTCTTCGCCATCAAAGAGTATAGTGCCGGTATCAGCTGGAAAAGTGCCGGCAATGATGTTGAAGAGGGTGGATTTGCCTGCTCCGTTAGGGCCGATGACGCCAGTGATTGATCCTTGTTCCACCTTGATGGAGCAATCATTGATGACATTGAGGCTACCGAACGATTTGGATACATTATTGACTTCAATAATTGAACCCATTAAACCTCCCGAAAAGTAAGCAGTACGGCCATTGGTAATGACCGCTGACCGGTTTGTTATTATTGTATCGCCTGTGGGCGAAACGGTTCTGACACACGGGAAAGGGTATTGCCCGCGCTTATGGGGGCGCATTTTAGCCCAGTCGGGGACAGAAACCTATCCGGGTTATTCATCTAAAGTCGAAATCCCATGAATTCGCCTTGATCAGAGGCTTTATTCGGCTATTGGTGCCACTGTCAGCAGTGTAGTTCACTATTTTGTAGTTCATACGCAGTTCGGTATCATTCAGAGCGTTCAACCAGTGCCTTCTCACTGTTCCATCGTGTGTTCAGTTTTGCAGCTCAGCAGGAGATCATAATTTGTCAGCACCACCACAATGGGATGATGGAAAACACTTCCTGCATCGCTTCTTCTCCGTATTCCGTTACAGCAGGCGTGCCATTGAGCTGGTCTGGACTACATCCCGAAGCCTGACCTGGGGATTGGGGCTGCTGACGCTGCTGGCCGGTGTGTTGCCAGCCGTTGCGGCCTATCTCGGCCAGTTGATCGTAGACTCGGTGGTGCAGGCGATGGCCGATTATCAGACACATGGCCAGGTGGACTACTGGCCTATGTTGCGTTTCGTGCTGATGGAGTGTCTGGTGATCGTGCTGATCTCGGCGGCACAGCGTGGCCTGTCAGCACAGCAGTCGCTGCTGCGAGCCCTGCTTGGGCAGCGGGTCAACGAGATGATACTGGAAAAGGCGCAGACCCTGTCACTGGCTCAGTTTGAAGACTCCGAATTCTACGACAAGCTGACCCGGGCCAGGCGCGAGGCATCTGTACGCCCGCTCGCGCTGGTCAACAAGACCTTCGGTTTGATCCAGAACGCGATCTCTATGCTCAGTTTTGCCTTCCTGCTGGTGCAATTTTCGCCTTGGGCGATACTGGTGCTGTTTCTGGCGGCCCTGCCAGTGTTTATCGCCGAAGCCAAGTTCTCTGGTGATGCCTTCCGCCTGTTCCGCTGGCGCTCACCTGATACACGGATGCAGATGTATCTGGAAACTGTGCTGGCGCGTGAAGACAGTATTAAGGAGGTCAAGCTTTTCGGCCTCGGCAAACTGTTCCTGCAGCGCTACAAGGATATTTTCCACAAGCTCTATGCCGAGGACAGGCGCCTGACACTGCGCCGTGATGGCTGGGGGTTTGCACTGGGGCTGCTGGGCACTCTGGCATTTTATGGCGCTTATGCCTGGATCGTGATCGAAACCGTGCAGGGACTCATCACCCTGGGGCAGATGACCATGTATCTGATGGTGTTCAAGCAGGGGCAGGCGGCGATCAGTGCCAGCCTCACCGCAATCAGCGGTATGTATGAGGATAACCTCTATCTGTCCAATCTGTATGAATATCTGGAGCAACCGGTGGCATCGGATGCCGGTGAAGCCACAGAGGGGCCGGACCCGAGCGACGGTATTCGCTTTGAGCAGGTCAGCTTTACCTATCCCGGCAGTCAGCGCCCGGCATTGCAGGATATCTCGTTGAATCTGAAACCGGGTCAGAGTCTGGCGCTGGTGGGTGAGAATGGCTCAGGCAAAACCACCCTTATCAAACTGCTGACACGCCTTTATCAACCTTCGTCCGGGCGTATTCTGCTGGATGGGCTGGATCTGAATGAATGGGATCCGGTACGACTGCGTCAACGTGTCGGGGTGATTTTTCAGGACTTTGTGCGTTATCAGCTACTGGTCGGTGAGAACCTGGGGGCGGGCGATGTTGAGGCTTTCAGTGATGAAGCGCGCTGGCAGGAAGCTGGTGAGCTGGGGCTGGCCGATCCTTTTATCCGTGAACTGAATAAAGGCTATCACACGCAACTGGGGCGCTGGTTCAAGGGTGGGCAGGAGCTGTCCGGCGGGCAGTGGCAGAAGATCGCGCTGAGCCGTGCCTTCATGCGCAGTGCTGCCGATATTCTGGTGCTGGATGAGCCGACGGCAGCCATGGATGCCGAAGCGGAGGCCACGATCTTTGAACATTTTCGCCAGCATACAACGCAACGCATGGTGATTCTTATCTCGCATCGCTTCTCCACCGTGCGCAACGCTGATCAGATCGTGCTGATCAATGCCGGACGTGTTGTGGAGCGAGGTACCCATCATGAGCTGCTGGCACTGAACGGGCGCTATGCCGACCTTTTCCATCTGCAGGCGAAGGGTTATCAACTGGACTGAATACGCAGCTATTGATCTCTGCTGTCGCTTAGAGACAGGTATGTCGCAAATGGTGCGGGTCTTGACGGTGGCAAGCATCTGACCCAATAAGGGTAAGACTAACATCGCACCAAGCATGGCAAAGTACCAGGAGTGCCGTCCTGGAGGGTATTTTGCTACACAATAAAAGACAGGAGATGCAGATGATCAACCGTGATGGCTATGCCCGTGAAGATAAACTTGATGCTTTTGATGCCGAACTTGCAGCGGCACTGAATGAGGAGCAAGAGCGCCAGGAAGTGCATATTGAACTGATTGCCTCCGAGAACTACGCCAGTGTGCGAGTGATGGAAGCTCAGGGCGGTCAGCTGACCAATAAATATGCCGAAGGCTACCCGGGCAAGCGTTATTACGGTGGTTGTGAAGCGGTCGACAAGGTTGAAGCGTTGGCGATCGAGCGTGCCTGCCAGCTGTTCGGTGCCTGCTATGCCAATGTGCAGCCACACTCCGGTGCGCAGGCGAATGCGGCGGTCTTTATGGCGCTGGTTTCACCGGGTGATACGATCCTCGGCATGAGCCTGGCACACGGTGGTCACCTGACTCACGGCGCTGCGCCTAACTTTTCCGGCAAGAACTACAATGCTGTGCAGTATGGTCTGAAGCCGGAAACCGGCGAGATCGACTACGAGCAGGTTGAAGCACTGGCGCGTGAGCACAAGCCAAAAATGATCATTGCCGGTTTCTCTGCCTACTCACTGGTGGTGGACTGGGCTCGTTTTCGTCGTATTGCCGACGAAGTGGGCGCATTTCTGTTTGTTGATATGGCACACGTGGCGGGTCTGGTTGCGGCAGGTCTCTACCCCAGCCCACTGCCTCATGCACATGTTGTCTCTACTACAACGCATAAAACCCTGCGTGGCCCACGCGGCGGCCTGATTCTGACTGCGCTGAACGACGAAGCGCTGCACAAGAAACTCAACGGTGCTGTATTCCCCGGTCAGCAGGGTGGTCCGCTGATGCATGTGATCGCAGCCAAAGCGGTCGCGTTCAAAGAGGCGATGGCACCGGAGTTCAAAACCTATCAGCAGCAGGTGCTGGATAACGCCAAGGCGATGGCCAGTGTGTTTATCGAGCGTGGCTATGATGTTGTATCAGGCGGCACCGAGGATCACCTGTTCCTGGTCTCTCTGATCCGTCAGGCGATCACCGGTAAAGATGCTGATGCAGCACTGGGCCGTTCACACATCACCGTGAACAAGAACAGCGTGCCGAATGATCCGCAGAGCCCGTTTGTGACATCTGGCTTGCGCATTGGCACCCCGGCGGTTACCTCACGTGGTTTTGAAGTGGCCGAGTGTACGCAACTGGCCGGTTGGATCTGCGATATTCTGGACGTGCTGGCTGCCGGTGAAGATACCGCTGCCATCGAAGAGCAGACCCGTGGCAAGGTGGCTGAGCTTTGCGCACGCTTCCCTGTTTATACCGATACCCGCGCCTGATTCAGGCCCTGGAGAGTTAAAATGCAGCGTTATTCAGGTTTCGGGCTGGCCAAACATGCCCTCACTCATCATGAGAACTGGCAGCGGATGTGGCGTAATCCCACACCGAAAAAACAGTACGATGCAATCATCGTCGGCGGCGGCGGTCACGGTCTGGCGACCGCCTACTATCTGGCCAAAGAGCACGGTATGACCAATATCGCTGTGATAGAGAAGGGCTGGCTGGGAGGCGGCAACACCGCACGTAACACCACTATCGTACGCTCCAACTACCTGTGGGATGAGGCGGCTCATCTGTATGAGCATGCGATGAAGCTCTGGGAAGGGTTGTCGCAGGATCTCAACTACAACGTGATGTTCTCGCAGCGCGGTGTCCTTAACCTGGGCCACACGCTGCAGGATATGCGCGATATACAGCGTCGTGTCAACGCCAACCGTTTGAACGGTATCGATGGCGAAGTGCTGGATGCAAAACAGGTCAGCGAGATCGTACCGATGCTGGATTGTTCCGCCAATACCCGCTATCCGGTGCTGGGTGCTTCCTGGCAGCCGCGTGCTGGTGTGGCTCGTCATGACGCCGTGGCATGGGGCTTTGCCCGCGGTGCCGACAGTCTGGGCGTGGATCTGCTGCAGCAGACGGAAGTGACCGGTATGCGTATTGAGGATGGCCAGATAATCGGTGTTGAAACCAATCGCGGATTTATCGGCTCCACGCGCGTCGGTTGTGTCGCGGCAGGTAACTCCAGCGTGCTGGCGAAGATGGCGGGTATCAAGCTGCCATTGGAGTCACACCCGCTGCAGGCACTGGTATCCGAGCCGATCAAACCGATTCTGGATACGGTAGTGATGTCCAACCATGTGCATGGCTATATCAGCCAGTCGGACAAGGGCGACCTGGTCATCGGTGCCGGTATCGATGGCTACAACGGCTATGGCCAGCGCGGCAGCTATCCGACGGTTGAGCACACGCTGCAGGCGATTGTCGAGATGTTCCCGGTTTTCTCCAGGGTGCGTATGAACCGCCAGTGGGGCGGAATCGTGGATACCTGCCCGGATGCCTGTCCGATCCTGTCAGCCACCAAGGTGAAGGGCCTGTTCTTCAACTGTGGTTGGGGTACCGGTGGCTTCAAGGCTACACCGGGCTCCGGCAATGTGTTTGCCTGGACGCTGGCCAAGGGCTATGCCCATCCGCTGGCGGCACCTTTCAGTATAGATCGCTTCCATACTGGCCAATTGATCGACGAGCACGGCGCTGCCGGCGTCGCCCACTGATTCGAGGGAATTCACATGTTGCATATCTATTGTCCCTACTGTGGCGAGCATCGCGAAGAGAGCGAGTTCCGGCCCAAAGGTCAGGCACATATCATCCGTCCGAAAGATCCGGTCAACACTTCGGATGAAGAGTGGGGTGATTACCTGTTTTTCCGTGAAAACCCACGTGGCATTCATCATGAGATGTGGGTACATGCCGTGGGCTGTCGCAAGTTTTTCAATGTCACGCGTGACACCGTCAGTTACGAAATTCTTGAGGTTTACAAAATGGGTGAGCAGCCCACAGTCACCGCTGCCACGCAGCAAAAAGGAGGTCAGAAATGAGCCAGATTAATCGTCTGACCCAGGGCGGCCGTATCGACCGCTCTAAAACGCTGAACTTCAGTTTTAACGGTACCAGCTATACCGGTTTCCCCGGTGATACTCTGGCATCTGCACTGCTGGCTAACGGGGTGGATATTGTTAACCGCAGCTTCAAATACTCGCGTCCCCGCGGCATTGTTGCGGCTGGCGCGGAAGAGCCCAATGCCGTGGTGCAGTTGGGTTCCACCGAAGCGGCGCAGGTGCCTAACGTACGTGCCACACAGCAGGCGCTGTATCAGGGTCTGACCGCTGCCAGCACCAATGGCTGGCCGAATGTACAGAACGATGTGATGGGTCTGCTCGGTAAGCTGGGTGGCAAGATGATGCCGCCGGGTTTCTACTACAAGACCTTCATGACGCCCGCTTCCATGTGGATGACCTATGAAAAGCTGATCCGCAAGGCAGCGGGTCTGGGTCGCAGCCCACGTGAGAATGACCCCGACATCTATGACCACATGCACCGCCATTGCGACGTGCTGGTGATCGGTGCCGGTCCTGCTGGTCTGGCCGCTGCGCTGGCAGCTGGTCGCAGCGGTGCGCGCGTGATCATCTGTGATGAGCAGGAAGAGATGGGTGGCTCGTTGTTGGATTCTCGTGATCTGATCAACGGACAGGATCCTGCACTCTGGGCTGCTGCCGCGGTTGCTGAACTGCTGGCGATGGACGAGGTGCTGGTTCTGCCGCGCACCACGGCCAATGGCTATCATGATCATAACTTTGTGACGCTGCACGAGCGCCGTACCGAGCACCTGGCCGATACTGCACCGCAGATTAACGGCCAGCCGCAGGCGCGTGCGCGCATGCATCATATTCGTGCCGGTCAGGTGATTCTGGCGACGGGTGCACATGATCGTCCAGTGGTCTATGCCAACAACGATGTGCCGGGCAATATGCTGGCCAGCGCAGTGTCCACCTATATCCGTCGCTATGGCGTGGTGCCGGGCAATAAACTGGTACTGACCACCAGCAACGATTATGGCTATCGCGCAGCGCTGGACTGGCATGAAGCGGGCCGCGAAGTGGTCGCGATAGTTGATGCCCGTGCCAAGCCGGACGGTGATCTGGTCAAGGCTGCACGTGAGAAGGGGATTCGCATTATCACCGGTAGTGCGGTGTTTGAAGGCAAAGGCTCCAAGCGTGTATCTGGCGCCCGTGTTGCTCGGATCGATCTGGACAACTTCAAACTGGCCGGCTCCGTTGAAGATCTGGTTTGCGATACCATCGCCAGTTCCGGTGGTTACAGCCCGGTAGTCCATTTGGCGGCGCACACAGGTGCACGTCCTGTATGGAGTGATGAAGCGATAGGCTTCCTGCCGGGCAAAGTCAAGGGGATGACTCCTGTCGGTTCGGCTCGTGCGGTCTACTCACTGAGTGCGGTACTGGCTGATGCTGTCGAAGCGGGTGCCAGTGCAGCTGCTGCCTGTGGATTTGAGTCCGGTGGCATTGAGCTGCCACAGGTACAGAGCGCTACAGAAGGTCCTGCCTGTGCGCTGTTCCAGGTACCGCATGAGAAGCCAACGATGCGCGCGCCTAAGCAGTTTGTTGATCAGCAGAATGATGTCTCAGCGGCAGCGATCGAGCTGGCTACCCGTGAAGGCTTCGAGTCGATCGAGCACGTCAAGCGCTACACAGCGATGGGCTTCGGTACCGATCAGGGCAAACTGGGTAATATTAACGGCATGGCGATTGCCGCTCGCTGTCTGGGTCAGACGATCCCGCAGACCGGCACCACCGTGTTCCGTCCCAACTACACACCGATCACCTTCGGTGCGATCGCCGGTCGTCATTGCCGTGATCTGTTCGATCCTGAACGCTATACGGCGCTGCATTCGTGGCACCTCAAGCGCGGGGCAAAGTTTGAGGATGTCGGCCAGTGGAAACGTCCCTGGTACTTCCCGATCGGTAACGAAAGCATGCACGACGCCGTGGCGCGTGAGTGTCTGGCAGTGCGTGAAAAAGTCGGTATTCTGGATGCGTCCACCCTGGGCAAGATCGATATTCAGGGTAAGGATGCACGCGAATTCCTCGGCCGCATCTACACCAACAAGTGGGAAAAACTGGGTGTCGGCAAGGCGCGTTATGGTCTGATGTGTAAAGACGACGGCATGGTGATGGACGATGGTGTTACCACTTGTCTGGCGGAAGATCACTTCCTGATGACCACCACCACCGGCGGCGCAGCGGGTATCCTGGAGTGGCTGGAGTTGTGGCACCAGACCGAGTGGCCGGAGCTGGAGGTTTATTTCAACACCGTGACTGACCACTGGGCGACCATGACGATTACCGGACCGCGTGCTCGTGATCTGCTGTCGGAAGTAACTGATATCGATCTCGACAAGGACAACTTCAAATTCATGGAGTGTCGTGAAGGTCAGGTGGCCGGTGTGCCGGCAAGGGTTTACCGTATCTCCTTCACCGGCGAGCTGACCTATGAGATCAACGTGCAGGCCAATTATGCGATGCGGGTCTGGGAAGCGCTGTTCCAGCATGAAGCCAAGTATGGTCTGACGCCTTATGGCACCGAGACAATGCACGTGCTGCGTGCAGAGAAGGGCTTCATCATCGTTGGTCAGGATACTGATGGCTCGGTCACACCGGAAGATCTTGGAATGCAGTGGTGTGTCGGTTACGACAAGCCCTTCTCCTGGATCGGCCATCGTGCGCTGACACGTCCGGATACCAAGCGTGATGATCGCAAGCAGTTGGTCGGCCTGAAACCGGTTGATCCGAAGGTGGTTCTGCAGGAGGGGGCGCAGATCGTGCGCGACCCGAATCAGACCATCCCGATGAAAATGGTTGGTCACGTCACGTCCAGTTACTACAGTCCGGTACTGAACTCAGGTTTTGCACTGGCATTGGTGATGGGTGGACACAAACGTATGGGTGAAAAGGTTTATCTGCCGATGGCAGATGGCAAGACCCATGAAGCTGAGATTGTCAGCCCCATCTTCTTTGATCCAAAAGGAGCGCGCCAGAATGTCTAAGGTAGCCATTATCGATCAGTGCGCGGGCTCAGATGTTCGCGCCGAATCACCCATGCACCACGTGAAGGTTCCGTCTGTTGCGGCGAATCCCGGTGTCGTGCTGGAGCAGAAACCCTTTCTGGGCCATATGACGCTGCGTGGAAACTCTGCAGATGACGCTTTCTGTGCGGCGATTCAGCAGGTGCTGGGTGTCGCGCTGCCCCTGCAGCCATCCGCGCTGGTGCACGATGCCAGCGGCGAGAACAGCATTCAGTGGATCTCGCCGGATGAGTGGCTGATCGTTGTGCCAGGCGGACGCGAATTCGAGGTAGAGACCGCCCTGCATCAGGCTTACAGCGGTCACTTTGCCATCGTCACCGTCAGTGGCGGGCAGACCCTGCTGACGCTGAGTGGTCCTAATGCGCTGGATGTGCTGCACAAATCCACCGTCTATGATGTGCACCCGCGCAACTTTCCGGTGGGCAAGGGGATCACCTCCAACTTTGCCAAGGCCACGGCGATCATCCGTCGTCCGAGTGAGGATGTCTGGGAACTGATAGTGCGCCGCAGCTTTGCCGACTACTGCTACCGCTGGCTGGTGGATGCCTCACGCGAGTATGGTGTGTCGGTCAAGGTATGATGTAACCGCTGCCGACGGTGATCCCGTCGGCAGCTCAGAATTTTGTGTCCGGGGGACAATATGAACCAATCACCTGATACCTGGATCCTGGCAGCACAGTGCCCCAGTGTTATTGGCACTGTCGATGTCGTGACTCGTTTTCTGCGCGAGGAGGAGTGCTACATCACTGAACTCAACTCCTTTGATGATCGCGAGACTCAAGGGTTTTTTATTCGTGCTGAGTTTCGTCCTCAGCGCGAAGGGTTTGACGACGCTTCATTTCAGGCACGGTTTGCCGAGCGTGCGGCCGAGTTCGAGATGAACTTCGAACTGACCGCTCCGGGTACACGCATGCCGGTCGTGATCATGGTGTCCAAGGCGGATCACTGTCTGAACGATCTGCTCTATCGTCACCGTATCGGCCAGTTACCGATCGATATCCGTGCAGTGGTGTCTAACCATCCGGATCTGGAGTCATTGGCGCAGTGGCATAATATTCCCTATCACCACTTTCCGATCACTGCTGATACCAAGGCGGAGCAGGAAGCACAAGTGTGGCAGGTGATTGAGGAAACCGGTGCCGAGCTGGTGGTGCTGGCGCGTTACATGCAGGTGTTGTCTGCCGATATGTGTGAGAAGCTGTCCGGTAAGGCGATCAATATACACCATTCACTGCTGCCCGGTTTCAAGGGTGCCAAGCCCTATCATCAGGCTTATGCCAAGGGCGTCAAACTGGTGGGTGCGACGGCACACTACATCAATACCGATCTGGATGAGGGCCCGATCATCGCACAGGGTGTCGAGTCGGTCGATCATGCACACTATCCCGAAGACCTGGTGGCGAAGGGGCGTGATATCGAGTGTCTGACGCTATCGCGGGCGGTCGGTTATCATGTGCAGCGTCGTGTGTTCATGCATGCCAACCGAACGGTTGTCTTTCCAAATTGAGTCCCAACTGAGTTCCAATTGAGTCCCGACTGATTCCCAGTTGATCCCCAACCGAAACAACCGGGCATTTCGAACAGCCGCTGCTGGCGCTTGATGACAAGCGTGCAGCGGATTCTTCGTGGTGCCCTATAATAATGATAACGAGGAAAAACCATGTCCATCAGCGTATTTGACCTATTTAAAATTGGCGTAGGGCCTTCCAGCTCTCATACGGTTGGTCCAATGCGTGCTGCCTATGATTTCATTGCCGAGCTGCGTGAGCGTCACCTGCTGGAGGCGGTCACCGGCGTGGAAGTGCGTCTGTATGGCTCGCTGTCGGCCACCGGTATCGGGCATGCCACCGATCTGGCGATCATCATGGGCCTGATGGGCGAACGCCCGGATGAGATAGATCCGACTGTTATCGTGCCACGGGTCGAGACGCTGAAAGAGACGCAGACCCTGCAGCTTGATAACCGGCTGCCGATCGAGTTTGTCTGGGAGCGCGACATGCTGTTCCTGGAAGAAACCCTGCCACACCACCCCAACGCGATGCGCCTGACGGCACGGGGCAACAATGGCGAACTCTACAGCAACACCTATTACTCTGTCGGTGGTGGTTTTGTGGTCACCGAAGCGGATGCCCAGGATGACAAGCTGGTGCTGCATAAATCGCCGCTGCCGTATGATTTCAATACCGCGGATGAGCTGTTGCGCCTGTGTAAACAGCACAATTTCACCATCAGTGAACTGATGCTGGAAAATGAGAAGGTCTGGCGCTCGGAGGAGGAGATCCGCAGTGGCCTGTGTCGCATCTGGAAAGCGATGGCAGACTGTGTCGAAAGCGGCCTCAAGCATGATGGGATTCTACCCGGTGGATTGAAAGTCCGTCGACGTGCCGCTGCCTTTTTCAAACGTCTGGAAGCGGTCGAACAGAACAAGAGTGTCATCGCCAGCAACTTCTCGGTCATGGACTGGGTCAATGTCTATGCCCTGGCTGTGAATGAGGAGAACGCCGCCGGTGGGCGGATGGTAACAGCACCGACAAATGGTGCAGCCGGTATCATCCCTGCAGTGCTTTTCTACTACATGAAGTTTGAGCCGACCGCTTCCGAGAAGCATGTTGTCGACTTCCTGCTGGCGGCCGGTGCGGTAGGTATTCTGTGCAAGAAAAACGCCTCCATCTCCGGTGCCGAAGTGGGCTGTCAGGGTGAGGTGGGTTCTGCCTGTGCCATGGCGGCAGCCGGCCTGTGTGAAGTGCTGGGCGGTACGCCCGAACAGGTGGAAAACGCCGCCGAGATCGGCCTTGAGCACAACCTAGGTCTGACCTGTGATCCGGTTGGTGGCCTGGTACAGGTGCCCTGTATCGAGCGCAACGCGATTGCCTCAGTCAAGGCGATCAATGCGGCGCAGATGGCATTGCGCGGTGATGGTGAGCACTTCATCTCGCTGGATAAGGTGATCCGCACCATGCGCGACACCGGCCGCGACATGCAGGACAAATACAAGGAAACCTCGAAAGGAGGATTGGCGGTTAACGCAATCGAGTGTTGATCTGTTCTGTACCCGGCTGCATATATTCCATGCAGTCGGGACACCTGTCTGAGCGGCTTCAAGTCGCGCTGAATAGGCTCGATTAATCCCCTCACTATCAGTTCCAGAAGAGCCTTGCCATCCCCTGATGGTTATCTCCTGATACTGCTCACTCACCCAGTTGACCAGCATCGGCTAGACTGAAGCTTAATCACGCCATATCTCTGAGTGGGATAACACTTCATGTCGAACGAACATATCTATGCTGATGCCTATCAGCCGAGTCAAATAGCGCAGCGGGTTGAGAGCATGGGGGTGGCGAAGGCGCAGGCCGATGCGTTGACGCTGCTGGTTCTGGCTGTGTTGGCGGGAGCTTTCATCTCGCTTGGGGCGCTGTTTTTTACTGTTGTAATTACGGGCTCTGAGCTGGGATTTGGCCTGACACGCTGGCTCGGTGGCCTGAGCTTCTGCCTGGGGCTGGTACTGGTGGTGATCGGCGGGGCAGAGCTGTTCACCGGTAACAATCTACTGGCAATGGCCTGGGCCAGCAGGCTGGTCAGTACGCGAGCTGTATTACGCAACTGGTGTATTGTTTATGCCGGCAATGTGATCGGTTGTCTTGGTACTGTGTTGCTGGTGATCTGGGCAGATATTGCTGGTCTCGGTCAGGGGGCTGTCGGTGAGACTGCGCTGAATATTGCCCGCAGTAAGGCGGACCTATCGTTGAGTGAAGCTTTTGCCCGTGGTGTGCTGTGTAACACGTTGGTGTGCCTGGCCGTTTGGCTGGCGATGGGTGGCCGAAGTGTGACCGACAAGCTACTGGCCATTCTGCTGCCGATCAGTGCCTTTGTCGCACTGGGATTCGAGCACTCCATCGCGAACTGGTTTTTCCTGCCTTACGGCATGCTGCTGGGTGGAACGGAGCTGGTGTCTCTCTCAGCGAGTCTGGCCAATCTGTTGGTGGTGACGCTGGGCAATATGGTGGGTGGTACACTGCTGGTGGCAGGTATCTACTGGTTGGCATATCTGCGTAATACACCACATGCGTCAGGGTAGGCTGGTTCGCACTGCCTTACGACGCTGGCTTGATGAAAGTCAAAAATCCCGGCTGATCTATCTGCTACTGTATCGCCTCTTCATATGATGAAAAGCAGAGGTGATATATGGAGCTGGTATGCCCCGCAGGGAATCTTCCGGCCCTGAAGCAGGCGGTGGATCAAGGTGCGGATGCGGTCTATTTCGGTTTCAAGGACGCCACCAATGCACGGCAGTTCATCGGTCTTAACTTCAACGAAGCCCGCGCGCGGGAGGGTATCGAGTATGCGCATCAGCGCGGTTGTCGTGTCTTCTGTGCCATCAATACTTATCCACAACCCGCGGGTTGGGAGAACTGGGCGGCAGCAGTGGATAAAGCGGCTGCTCTGGGTGTGGATGCGCTGATTCTGGCGGATATCGGCCTGCTGGATTATGCCGCCGAACGCCATCCAAAGATCGCCCGTCACTTGTCGGTGCAGGGTTCGGCGACCAGTCATGAGGCTCTGAGTTTCTATCAGCGTCAGTTTGGTATCCGCCGTGCGGTCCTGCCGCGGGTGCTCTCTATCACTCAGGTTGAAGATCTGGCTCGACAGAGCCCGGTGGAGCTGGAGGTGTTCGCCTTCGGCAGCCTGTGCATCATGGCCGAAGGGCGCTGTTATCTCTCCTCCTATCTGACCGATGAATCCCCCAACACCTGCGGTGCCTGTTCACCCGCTAAGGCCGTGCGTTGGCAGGAGACTGATCAGGGGATGGAGTCACGCCTGAATGGTGTGCTGATCGATCGCTTTGCCGAGGGCGAAAAGGCCGGCTACCCAACGCTGTGTAAAGGGCGTTTCCGGGTGGAGGATCAGCTCTACCATGCGATAGAGGAGCCGGTGAGCCTCAGTACGCTGGATCTGTTGCCGAAGCTGCAGGAGATCGGAATCAGTGCGGTCAAGATCGAGGGGCGTCAGCGCAGCCCGGCCTATGTGGAAAAGGTTACGCGGGTCTGGCGTCAGGCGCTGGATGCTTTGGGCCATAATACATTGGGCCATGATAAATTGGGCCAAGACACGACAACAACGGGTGCTATGGCTCGCTGGCAGGCACAACTGGGGCAGTTGTCGGAAGGCAGTATGACAACGCTGGGTGCCTATCATCGCAAGTGGAAGTAATAATATTGTTAATGGAGGTGGCCGGATGAAACTATCCCTTGGGCCGATACAGTATTTCTGGGCCGCAGAAGTGGTACGGGATTTTTATCGGCAGGTAGCCACCTGGCCGGTGGAGATCGTCTATCTCGGTGAAACCGTCTGTTCACGCCGGCGCGAGCTGAAACTGGATGACTGGCTGGAGATCGCAGGGTCGCTCAGTGATGCAGGCAAGCAGGTGGTGCTGTCGAGCCAGACACTGATTGAGTCGGAAGGCGATCTGCGCCATCTGCGAAGGCTCTGTGAGCAGGCGAGTCGTGATGGCGGCAACTGGTTGATCGAGGCCAATGATCAGAGTGCGCTGCAGCTGCTGAGTGAGCAGGCGGCGCCGTTTGTGACGGGGCCGTCGGTGAATATCTATAATGCACGCACGCTGGCACTGCTGCACAAGCTGGGATTGCAGCGATGGTGTCTGCCGGTGGAGCTGTCCCGTCATACACTGGAGGCGATGCAGGCCAGCATTGCGGAGCAGGTGCTGGCGCTGGAAACCGAGGTGTTTGCCTATGGACATCTGCCGCTGGCCTGGTCGGCGCGTTGCTTTACGGCGCGCTATCATGATCTGCCCAAGGATCGCTGTGAGTTTGTCTGTCAGCGTTATCCTGAGGGTCTGATGATGAGTTCGCAGGAGTCACAGGAGCTGTTTGTGTTGAATGGCATCCAGACGCTGTCGGGAGCCTGCTATGATCTGGCGGACCAACTGTCACTGATGCAGCAGCTGCAGGTAGCCGTTGTGCGCCTGAGTCCGCAGATCTGCGGCATGGATGAGGTGGTGGCGCGTTTTGATCGGCTCAGACGTGGGCAGCAGGCTCCTTCTGATCAGATCCGGCTCAGAGATCTTCAGACCTGCAATGGCTACTGGTTTGGCAAGCCGGGAATGGATCGACTCGCCACTGATGGCTGATACAAAGACTTTACCTCAAGTTTCGGGGCTCGTGTCCAAGCTAGTGTCAGGTGCTGGGGGTGACTATCCGGGGGAGTCCGCAACAGGGATGTTGCGGTCTAGGCCCCATGGACGGGTTTACGCCGACCCCGGATAGGAACACCCGGTGCCTGACACGGGCTAGTGGCATGTCAGGCGACCGCTCTGCCCGAGTGGCTCGCCGTGCTGCGAAAAGGCTTCAATGTCGCCAGCCGAGTGCGGTAAAGATGCTCCATGCGTAGCAGCAGCTTGCCGACAGGACTTTTATCCACCGACCACTCGATACTATCGAGTAGATTCTTGACGCCAAGCCCAAGCTCGGTGTCACCCTCGACCTGTATCCGACGCTGAAAAAACAAGCCGTCGGCATCCTCCTCCTTTCTTGCCAGTGTCATAAAGGCGGCCATATCACCCAGAATAGTGGCTTCGCCGGGTTGATCGACCAGGCGCAGTTGGTTATTGACAAGGGTAAAGGTCAACTCCAGTTCGATATCACGCAGCTTCAGGCTGATATAGCGCCCCTCCAGCAACTCAAAATCGCCTGCCTCCAGATATTCGGTAAAGATCAGATTGAACTGCGGCTCCAGCAATTTACGTTTCAGCATCAGCGGCATATGCCGGTTGAACTGATGTGACAGTGCGCGGGGTGTTGGCAGCAGTTTCAGTGGTGACAGGGGCAGGGACATCAGAGGGGTATCTCCAGATTAAGCAAGGACGTTGGGGTTAGTTTAGTCGCTTGTGATCTTCTCAAACATGACATTAATCAAGGTTTATTCTGTTTGACGCTATATGATTAAACACAACATATAGTGTTTATATGCTCATTAAATTCAACATATGGTATTTATATGAGAATCGAACAGAAGGAAGGGGTAGCTGCCAGTCAGGTGGATGTTCGCCACACGATTGAGGAGTATCTGCAGCGGCAGGACTGGCGTATTAATGCCAACGCTAATCAGGGCTACTCGCTGGGCGGCATGGTGCTGAATGTGGCTGGCAAGGTGATTGCTAACTACTGGCTGGATCAGGTCTATGATCAGGAGATCGGTCAGGCGCATCGTAACGCTGATCTGCATATTCATGATCTGGATATGCTGTCGGGTTACTGCGCTGGCTGGTCCTTGCGGCAGTTGCTGTTTGAAGGTTTCAACGGCGTGCCGGGTCGGGCAGAGAGTACCGCGCCGAAGCATCTTTCCAGTGCGCTGGGGCAGATGGTCAACTTTCTCGGTACGCTGCAGAATGAGTGGGCCGGGGCGCAGGCGTTCAGCTCCTTTGATACTTATCTGGCACCCTATGTACGCGCCGATCGCTTGAGCTATACCCAGGTGCGCCAACTGATTCAGGAGTTTATCTACAACCTGAATGTGCCATCGCGCTGGGGTACCCAGACTCCCTTCACCAACCTGACCTTTGACTGGGTCTGCCCGGCCGATCTGGCGGAGCAGGTGCCGGTGATCGCCGGGGTTGAGCAGCCCTATACCTATGGCGATCTGCAGGTGGAGATGGATCTGATCAACCGTGCCTATCTGGAGGTGATGCGTGACGGCGATGCCTGCGGTCGCATCTTCACCTTCCCGATTCCGACCTACAACATCACACCGGAGTTTGACTGGGATTCACCCAATACCGATCTGCTGTTCGAACTCACCGCGAAATACGGTTTGCCCTATTTTCAGAACTTTCTCAACTCTGATCTCAAGCCACATATGGTGCGCTCCATGTGCTGTCGCCTGCAACTGGATGTGCGTGAGTTGCTCAAGCGTGGCAATGGTCTGTTCGGCTCGGCGGAGCAGACCGGCTCCATCGGTGTGGTGACGATCAACTGCGCGCGGCTGGGTTATCTCTACAAGGGCGATTGGCCGGCATTGATCGCGGCACTGGATCGCTTGATGGGTCTGGCACGTGACAGTCTGGAGGTAAAACGGCGCTGCGTGCAGCAGTGGATGGATGACGGGCTGTATCCCTACACCAAGCGTTACCTCGGCACGTTGCGCAACCATTTCTCCACGATCGGTGTGAACGGCATCAATGAGATGCTGCGCAACTTCAGTAACAGCAACAACAGCGACGACCAACTGAACATTGCTCAGGGTGAGGGACATAAGCTGGCGCTGGCACTGCTGGATCATATCCGTGAGCAGATGCAGCAGTTTCAGGCGCAGACAGGTCATCTGTATAACCTCGAAGCCACACCCGCTGAAGGCACCACCTATCGATTTGCCAAAGAGGACCGGCAACGCTTTGCCGATATCCTGCAGGCGGGCACGCCGGAAAAACCCTACTACACCAACTCCAGCCAGTTGCCGGCTGGACATACCGATGATCCCTTCGAGGCACTGAGTCTGCAGGATGAGCTGCAAAGCAGATACACCGGCGGCACAGTGCTGCATCTATATATGCGTGAGCGGGTATCCAGCCCCGCCGCCTGCAAGCATCTGGTCAAGGCATCTCTGAGCCGCTTCCGTCTGCCTTATCTGACGGTCACACCAACCTTCTCCATCTGCCCGGTACACGGCTATCTGGCGGGAGAACATGAGTTCTGTCCGAAGTGCGATGACGAGTTGCTACGTGAGAAAAGGTTGGGAGAGAAAAGAAAGCAGATCCATTCATTGAATGAAACGGTCACAACGACCACACAACCCTGAGGAATCTATCATGAATAACATAATTGCCATGAACACTGAGACAACCCTGACACCTGTCACCCTGAATGATAACGAGCGCCAGCGCTGTGAGGTCTGGACACGGGTGATGGGCTATCACCGTCCCGTCAGTCAGTTCAATCCCGGCAAACAGTCTGAGCATAGTGAGCGTCGCCACTTCTCAGAGCACAGCCTGAGTCACTGAACCTATCTGACTTGAACAGAAGAGGAGCAACGGTATGTTTACCAGAGCGGCAGATCATCTGGCAATTGCTGGCGTAACACCCATCAGCACATTGGATTATCCCGATCATCTGTCCTGTGTGATCTTCACCCAGGGCTGTCCGATGCGGTGTGGCTATTGCCATAATCCGCAGATGATCAGCCGACAACAGGCACCCGATGCTCCGCGCTGGTCGGATCTGCGCGTTTTTCTTGAAGAGCGTGCAGGTCTGCTTCAGGCCGTGGTGTTCAGTGGTGGTGAGCCCACATTGCAAAGCGCTTTGCTGGCGGCAGTCAGAGAGGCGTTTGCTCTGGGCTATAAAATCGCATTGCATACTTCAGGAGTGTATCCCCAGCGGCTTAAACCCTTGCTGCCCTATCTGAGCTGGGTCGGAATGGATATCAAGGCACTGCCTGAGGATTACGATCAGGTGTGTGGGCGGCGGGGGCTTTATCAGGGGGTTGAGCAAAGCCTCGAACTGCTGCTGCAGTCAAAGGTGGCTCAGGAGGTCAGAATCACCCTGCATCCCAACGACTTCAATCTGGCAAAGCTGGCGCTGTTGCTGGAGCAGTTGCAGGAGATGGGCGTCAGACATTGCGCCATTCAACTGGCCAGAGGCGGGCAGTGTCTTGATCCCGCCTATCGTGAGTTATCCAATCCATTCGATCCTGAGCAGCTACAGACGCTGATCAATCATCTCTGTGTGGGCTTTTCCAGGCTTGAGCTGCGTAATATCTGAGTCATGTCATAGCCGCCTTTTTACAACTGGCTAGATCCCAGAGGTCTTGGGTGAGACGCCGTGGATACATCCTTGTAGGCTTAAATGCCGCATCCCTGCGGCATATACTCATCCAAGACCTCCGGGATACTTCTGAGTCACGGCCTCAGGTTGTTTTTGATGCGTTGGCTATCTCCTGTTCTTCAATCATCCGATCAACAGATGACACATAGTACTCATCATCAAACGCGCCCTCGGGCTCTTTCAGCCAGATAAAGCAGATGATCCAACTGATCAGTGCTCCGCCGGCAATGATGTAGAAGAACTGTGAAGGGGTAACAAAGGTGAAGATAGTCAGGTAGACCACCGCACCAACGTTGCCATAGGCACCTGCCATGCCGGAGATCTGGCCGGTCAGGCGACGCTTGATGGACGGAATGATACCGAAAGTGGCGCCCTCTGCCCCCTGAACGAACACCGAGGTGAAGATGGTGATCGCAATCGCCACGATCAAGGGCCAGGATGAGTTCAACATGCCCATCATCAGGAAGCCGACACAGATCCCGAACATGTAGCAGAGCATCACGAAGCGCCGGTTGCCCATACGATCCGACACCATGCCGCCCATGGGGCGTGCGACCAGATTGACGAAGGCAAAGGAGGCAGCAATCAGACCCGCCGCTGCGGCATTCAGCCCCCAGGTCTCTTCGAAGAACATCGGCAGCATGGAGACCACCGCCAGTTCGGCACCGAAGTTGGCAAAGTAGGTGGAGTTGAGTGCGGCAACACTGGTGAAGGGGTACTTGTCATCTTCGGGTACACCCTTTTTCAGGATCGGGATATTCACGCGCAGTATCTGTACAATCTGGTAGATCACGATGGCAACGATCACCAGGTAAGCGATCAGGGCGCCAGTTGCACTCAGGTATCCCATCACCTGAATACGCCAGACCAGAATCGCCAGTACACCCACCAGTGGGATAGTCCAGATGATCAGCTTGATCATATCGCCCCAGGTGCTGACTTCCAGTGCGGCAGCCTTGCGTGGTTTTCTATGTGCCCTTTCATCCGGGCCATCGGTGATGGCGAACCAATAGTAGATACCATAAGCGGCCATGACCACGGCGCTCTGTGCAATCGCCCAGCGCCAGCCTTCATCTCCACCGTACATGGTCAGTGCGATGGTCGGCAGTGACATGGCGGCGGCGGCCGAACCGAAGTTACCCCAACCGGCATAGAAACCCTCGGCAAATCCGATATCCTTGGGTTTGAACCACAGGGCAGTCATATGGATGCCGACGACGAAGCTGGCCCCGATGGAGCTCAACACCAGACGTGAGATCAGCAGTTGCATCATGGTGTCACCGAAAGCAAACACCAGAGCGGGGATGGACATAGTGACCATCAGAATCGAGAAGACTCTGCGTGGGCCGAAGCGGTCCAGCGCCATCCCGACCAGTATCCTTGCCGGTATGGTCAGGGCAACGTTGCAGATGGCGAACAGGCGGATATCATCGGGTGTCAGCCAGTCGACACTTCTGAGCATGCTGGATGCCAGAGGTGCCATGTTGAACCAGACATAAAAAGTGATGAAAAACGCAATCCAGGTCAGATGCAGTGCTCTGATCTCCGGGTTGCGAAATTTGAAAACGGCGGAAACTTTCATGACGGCATATCCTTTAAGGGCTGGGCAGTATCAACAGTGGGCATTCAGCACGGCGTGCCAGAAATGAACTCACGCTGCCGAAGGTCATGTAATCCAGTTCATCCACGAAATAGCTCAGTGACTGGGCAATGAAACCGCCGTCCGGCTGGTGGCTGTGTCGGGCAATGACCAGCAGATTGGGTACTCTTTTCTTTGTTGCTTTCAGAATCATCTTGCGCGGGTCGCCTTCACCCAGCATGATTTCGCAATCGAGTCCTTCATCCTGGACAAACTTCATGCCCCCTTCGAGCGCCTGCTTCAGCTCTCGGTACTCCTCCTGAAACAGCTCCTCGTTGGCATCGGAGGAGTCGAGAGGGTTTTCCGCCACGCCGATCAAGATGATCTGCGGTCGCATCGCACCGAACAGCGTCAAGACTTGTGCCAGTGCCAGCTTGGCGTTGCGGGATCCGTCGTACGCAACCATGATTTTCATTATCAGTACTCCCGTGTGTGATCCGACCAGCGCTATCTGGCTGGCCGGTAATCGGGTTGATCAGGGGTTTTTCACATAGGCGTTCTTGCGCAGGTAGAACCACCAGTTCACCACCAGGCAGAGCGCGTAGAACACGGCAAAGCCATACATCGCCATCTCGGGTGTGCCGGCCTGAATCTGCTCGCCCATCACGCGCGGGGCGATAAAAGCGCCATAGGCGGCAACGGCTGAGGTCCATCCCAGAACAGGCCCTTTCTGATGCATGTCGAAGATCACGCCGATGGTGCGGAAGGTGGAGCCGTTGCCGATGCCGCTGGCTGCGAACAGCACAATGAACAGCAACAGGAAGATTGCAAAGTAGGCATTGGGGTCAGTTGAGTTGTAGGCCAGCATCATCACATAGCCGGTGGCTACGGAGGCGAATACCATCACCACCGAGATGACCTGAGTCACGATGGAGCCGCCCACTTTGTCTGAGATCCAGCCACCAATAGGACGTATCAGCGCACCGACAAAGGGACCGATCCAGGCCCAGGTCAGGGCGCTGGGGCCATCCGGGTTACGGATGCGGGTTACGGTGCCATCGGCAGCGATATCCATCATGTTGCCGAAGATCACGGTGATCGACAGGGGCAGGGCGGCTGAGAAGCCGATGAAGGAGCCGAAGGTCAGGATGTAGAGCACGGTCATGGACCAGGTGTGCTTGTTGCTGAAGATGGCAAACTGCTTCTGGATATTGGGTTTGATCTCGCCCGGAATCATGCGCAGCATCAGCAGGGTGATCACAATGGTCAGTGGCAGGGCGAGCCACATATTGAGGATGCCGAGGCCAACAGGGCTTGGCAGGAAGAGATACAGGCCGATGGCTGCGGCGATAAAACCGACCAGATACAGACCGAGGATCTTGCCGAAAGCACTCAGAGGCGACCCCGGATCTGGCGTGATGGTGCGCAGGTTGTTCATACCAAACCAACCGGCAAAGGCCAGAGGAATCAGAAACACCAGCCAGATGAATCCCGCATTCTGGATCCAGGTGGGTGTACCGGCCTCAATGCGGCCGATCAGGGTGCCGCTGGCGCGCTGCAGCTCCAGTGGATCACCGGCGATGACGCCGAAGACGCCGGCGGTCATCACCAGAGGGATCAGTATCTGCATGCTGGTGACACCGAAATTGCCAAGCCCTGCATTCATGCCCAGGGCATAACCCTGCTGGCTTTTCGGGTAGAAGGTGCTGATGTTACTCATCGAGCAGGCAAAATTACCGCCGCCGATGCCGGACAGCAGCGCCATAAGCTGGAAGACCCACAGGGGAGTGGTGGGGTCCATCAGGGCGAACCCTGTCCCGGCGGCAGGGATCATCAACAGCGCGGTGGTCAGAAAAACAGTATTACGTCCACCGGCAATGCGGATCATGAAGGATGCCGGTATGCGCAAGGTTGCCCCGGAAAGACCAGCAATGGCTGTCAGTGTGAACAGTTGCGAAGCTTCAAAGGGAAATCCCAGATTAAGCATCTGTACCGTGATCATGCCCCACATCAGCCAGATGGCAAAACCCATCAACAGGCTGGGAATGGAGATCCACAAGTTGCGACTGGCAATCGACTTACCGGTCTTCTCCCAGAAGGCTTGATTCTCGACATCCCAATCATGGATGTCCTGGTTGCTCTTGGCCATAAGTTGTTTCCTGTTTTCCGTTCACTAAAGGAGTAAAAAACAACGCGGAATAACGGCTGAAAAAGCCCGTCAATGCTTTTACTGGCTTTAACCATACGCCGTGAAACAGGGAACAAAAACAGCCTGAAAAGGGCTGAAAAAACGCTTATATCACTTTGGTGATACTCATAATTAATTTTTCAGGCTTATGTTTTATATCGGTTTTTTATGCGCGAACCTCTCTTTTAGTGAAGAGAGGTTGCTGGGGAGGGTTTTTGTGGGTACTTATTATTAACCGGACATTACGAGCGTGTAATGCCCTCCTGAACGGCCCAGACAGCCACCTCGACACGTGAACGCAGGTGCAGCTTTTTCAGCAGATTCTTGACATGAACCTTGACCGTGCCTTCGGTCACATCCAGGCGTCGGGCAATCATCTTGTTGGACAGGCCTTCTGCGATCAGGCGCAGTATCTGCATCTCGCGCGCCGTCAGGCTGGAGATATCAGGTCCGGCCGGTCGGCTGCGCTGGTTGCGCAGGGCTTCGGCCAGCAGAGCAGTCAGGCGTTCGCTCACCACCATGCGTCCGTGCGCTGCCTGGCGCAGTTGCACGACCAGATCCTCCGGCTCCATATCCTTCAATAGATAGCCATCGGCACCAGATTTCAGGGCTGCCACGACATCCTCCTCGTGGTCCGACACGGTGAATATCACGATACGTGACATCACCCCTTCTGCACGCAGCTGCTTGAGGGTTTCGATACCGTTGACCTCTGGCATATTCAGATCCAGCAGGATCAGATCCGGATCCAGCTCCAGTGCTTTTCTGACGCCATCGCGGGCGTTGCTGGCTTCACCGATGACCACCATGTCATCCTCCAGCTCCAGCAGTTGTGTGATGCCGCGCCTCAGCAGGGGATGATCATCGATCAACATCAGTGTAGCGGGTGAGTCTGTATGGTCTTCCTGAACGGTCATGGGGCTATTCCTCAGGTGATATCGGTTGCACGGCTGCTGAAAAAGGGTTTGATTCGACTGGGGGCACTGGCCGGGCTGAAGGTGAGGTGTACTTCAACCCCGCCTTCAGAATGGTTGGCAATGCTAAGGTTCCCGCCGAGCGTCATGGAGCGATCACGCATGATGATCAGGCCATAATGCTCATCCGGAATCTTACCATCGGTCAGCCCGATGCCGTTATCGCGAACGGACAGGTGCATGCAGGCTTCCTTGAAAAAGATACTGACCTCAATGTGACTGGCCTGCGCATGTTTTTGCGCATTGGACAGTGCCTCGCGAGCCACCTGCAGGACATGCACCTCCTCATTCGGGTTGAGGATGTTGGGCGGCAGATCGTAGTGCAGATCGACCGGGAAACCCAGCCGTTCGGAAAACTCCGCCACCGTCTGCTTGAAGGCTTCGTGCAGCCCAGGCTTGTCGAGCTGCAGGCGGAAGGTGGTCAGCAGCTCTCGTAACTGCCGATAGGCACTGTTCAACCCGGTGCGCATCTCTCCGACCACCGTTGTCTGGCGCTCGGTTGTGCTTTCTTTCTGCTGCAGTTTCTGCAGACGACTGACCTGAATCTTCAGATAGGATAGTGATTGTGCGAGTGAATCATGCAGCTCACGTGCAATCACGGTGCGCTCCTCCAGCAGTGACAGTTGCTGCTGTTCAGACATCTTGTTGTGCAGATAGATGGCGGTGCCGAGCTGATCAGCCAGTGTCTCCAGCAATCGCAGGGCCCGTTCACTCAGGACCCGACCCTTGGGATAGCTGATCTCAAGCGTGCCCAGTTCCTTGTTGCCTGCGGTAACCGGCAGAACCAGTTGATCAAGTGCTGCTGCCTTTGGCGCTTCGTCACTGGCGCTATCATCAGCCAGACAGGCATTACATGAGTAGTCCTTGCAGTAAGCGGGTCGTGTTACCACCTGAGTACTCATTACAGGCAGCGAGTTTTGTACCTCAGAGTCGTTCAGATAGAGGTTGGTAGGGCCTATCTCCAGCAGCTTTTCCAGCTCTTTCAATACGGGGATGGCACCACGGCAGAGATCACCCCCATTGTCATAAAGGCTGTGGTTGGCATCATGCAGTAGTTGCAGGGCGCGATGGCTGCGCTCAAGCTCCAGTGTTTTCTTCTTCACTCGGCCCTCGAGATTGGCATAGCTGGCAGACAGCTGAGCGGCCATATCATCGAAGGTATGGCCCAGTGCACTCAGTTCATCTTCACCATGCAGCTCAGAACGGATATTGAAATTGTGACTACCCGCTTCATTGACCAGCAGCATCAGCCGTTTCAAGGGTTTGACGATCTTCTTGCGGATATCCTCAACCGAGATCAGGATCATCGCGATGGCAAAGGCCAGACAGGTGAACTGGATAAACAGCAGTAACCGAATCTTGGTCTCGGTATTGTGCTCCAGCAGTGACACCATCTGGTCTATCTCCTGAAACATCGCTTCAAGATCCTGTTCGTACTCCATGAACTGCGCCGTGGAAAGCTGCTCCAACCCACTCAGCCGAGGTAACAGCTGCTCATGCCAGATAGACCTGATCTGCAAGTATTGAGTGTTGAGGCGCTGATCGGTTGCTTTGGGGATCGCATTGGTCAGATCGTCCAGCTCCAGTCTTTCGCTGAAGCCGTCCAGCGTCCGCTGCAGTTGTTCCGACATGAGCGCTCTTTCCGGCTGCTCATTAAACGACAGTTCATGCAGCGTATTGATGATGCGATAGGTCTGCATCCTCAGTGAGCCGGCAATATTCAGCGCCGCCGCATCGCCACGCGTTCGATCTGCCACGATAAAAGAGGCCAGAATACTGATCAGCGCCATCAGATACACCGTCAGCATATAGGCGGAGATTCTGGCAACTATGGAGTGTTTGATCGCTGGCATGGCATCTCGATGATTGGTTCGGGAAAGCGGCAGTCATTAACACCTGATTAAGTGTAGTCGCTGCTTAGAGTAGAGAGTCCATTCTATTGGAAGTGGTATTTAGAACCAACGAATTGACCTACCTCTTAAGAGGTAGTTTGGGGCTATTGGGAGGTAGAGGGTTTAAGGTACCAGTGGTACGGTATGAGCGAGGAACATGGCATATGGCGATATGGGCAGTTAATCGGTTGGAGGCCACTGCTGCGCAGCGTGCAACACACGCAGTATGCGCACCGTAACGGAATCCTCCTTATACACTATGATATAGTTCAAGCACGGCGCTTCCTGTCGATCAACGCTTGTGCATCATCCATTACCTGCTGATGAGATACGGTTGGTCGAGTGTCGGCCAATGCTTCTTGAACTTTTGAGCGAAACCAAGCGTCATGAGCCTCTGGATCAGCAGTTAACCCTACTGGTAACCCACCTTCTTTAGTTATGCGAGTAAGAAGGATGCGGACGGCATCTGATATGGTCAGACCGAAGCCAGCGAGCTTTTCCGCTGCTTCAGCCTTCAGTTCGTCATCCACCCGAACGTGCAACATTGATGTGTGAGCCATGGTAAGTTCTCCGATTGTCATACATAACGTTATGATGCATCTCAAATGAGATACGGTCAAGTAGGCATTGGAGGCTCATTGCGTTATGTCAGATGTCAGAATTTTATCCTTAAGCCTCAGTACTCCTCACCCCCCCCACCCCTTACCCCTCAAGAGGTAGTTTGCGTGTATCTGGAGGTAACCTTACAGATATTGCGTTGATCTTACGCCAGAATCGGTTGTGAAGAGTCGTCCTGTGCTTGTATCAGGGCGGCGCACTTAAGTGGCGGGCTGGCTGTTCATCCTGATGTAACCAGCTCCGCAATCAGGTACGACATGCTCGTACATCACATCCGAGGAGTCTGGGAGATCGACCATGAGTCACTTCATAGATCGGCTGAATTATTTCAAGAAAGCGAGAGCGCCGTTTGCCAATGGCCATGGCGAGACACAAGACACCAACCGTGAATGGGAGGATGGTTATCGCCAGCGCTGGCAGCACGACAAGGTGGTGCGCTCCACGCATGGGGTGAACTGCACCGGCTCCTGCAGCTGGAAAATCTACGTCAAGAATGGGCTGGTCACCTGGGAAACCCAGCAGACCGACTATCCGCGTACCCGTCCGGATCTGCCCAATCATGAACCGCGTGGCTGCCCGCGTGGTGCCAGCTACTCCTGGTATATGTACAGTGCCAACCGCCTCAAATATCCGATGGCACGTAAACAGTTGCTGCAGTTGTGGCGCGAAGCCAAGAGCCAGCATGATGATCCGGTCAATGCCTGGGCATCGATTGTTGAAGATGAAGCCAAGACCAGCCGCTACAAAAGCATGCGCGGCATGGGTGGTTTTTTGCGCTCCACCTGGGATGAGCTGAATGAGCTGATCGCGGCCTCGAATGTTTACACCGCCAAGAAATATGGCCCGGATCGTATCATCGGTTTCTCACCGATTCCGGCGATGTCGATGGTGTCCTATGCGGCTGGCAGCCGTTACCTGTCCCTGATCGGTGGCGTCTGCATGAGCTTCTACGATTGGTACTGCGACCTGCCACCGGCGTCCCCCATGACCTGGGGTGAGCAGACCGACGTACCGGAGTCGGCCGACTGGTACAACAGCAACTACATCATCGCCTGGGGCTCGAATGTACCCCAGACACGTACCCCCGATGCCCACTTCTTCACCGAGGTGCGCTACAAGGGCACCAAGACCGTCGCCATCACTCCGGACTTCTCGGAAGTCGCCAAGCTGTCTGATCAATGGATCAATCCCAAGCAGGGTACCGATGCGGCGCTGGCGATGGCATTCGGGCATGTGATCCTGAAAGAGTTCCACATCGATAATCCGAGTGAGTACTTCACCGATTACGTGCGCCGTTACACCGACATGCCCTATCTGGTGATGCTGGAGGAGCGTGAAGATGGCCTGCATGCACCGGGGCGTTTCCTGCGTGCCAGTGATCTTGCCGAGAATCTGGGTGAAGAGAACAACCCGGATTGGAAAACCATTGCGCTGGACGAGATCACTGATGAGCTGGTGGTGCCCAATGGCTCCATTGGTTTCCGCTGGGGTGAGAAGGGCAAGTGGAATATCGAGCAGAAAACCGGCACCGATAAACAGGATGTCAAACTGCGTCTGAGCCTGGTAGATGCGCATGATGAAGTGGTCAAGGTGGGCTTCCCATACTTTGGCGGCATCGAGCATGAGTATTACAACCATGTCAAAGCCAGCGATATTCTGAAGCACTACCTGCCTTCGCGCAGTGTCACGCTGGCCGATGGCCGGGTGGTTAAAGTGGTCAGTGTCTATGATCTGATGATTGCCAACTACGGTATCGATCGTGGCCTGCACGAGGATGATGATGGCGCGACCAATTTCGATCAGGTCGCACCTTATACACCCGCCTGGCAGGAGGGGATTACCGGTGTGCCACGCGATACCGTGATCCGTATTGCGCGTGAGTTTGCCGATACTGCGAACAAGACTAATGGTCGGGCGATGATCATTGTCGGTGCCGGGATGAACCACTGGTATCACATGGACATGAACTACCGTGGCCTGATCAACATGCTGATCCTGTGTGGTTGCGTGGGTCAGAGCGGCGGTGGCTGGGCACACTATGTGGGCCAGGAAAAACTGCGTCCGCAGACCGGCTGGCAGCCTCTGGCGTTTGCTCTCGACTGGCAGCGTCCACCACGCCATATGAACTCCACCTCCTTCTTCTATGCCCACTCCGATCAGTGGCGCTATGAGAAGCTGGAAGTCAGCGAGATCCTGTCGCCTCTGGCCGATGCCAGTCGCTATAAGGGCAGCCTGATCGACTTCAACGTGCGTGCCGAACGGATGGGCTGGTTGCCCTCGGCGCCGCAGATGAATACCAATCCACTGGGGATAGCTGCAAAGGCCAAAGCAGCAGGTTTGGCACCTCAGGATTATATGGTCAAGGCGATCAAGTCGGGTGAGCTGGCCTTTGCCGCTGAAGATCCCGATGCACCGCAGAACTATCCGCGTAACCTGTTTATCTGGCGCTCCAACCTGCTTGGCTCCTCCGGCAAAGGGCATGAGTACATGCTCAAGTATCTGCTGGGAACACGCCATGGTCTGCAGGGTAAGGATCTGGGTGAAGAGGGCGGTGCCATGCCGGAAGAGGTGAAATGGCACAAGGAGGTCAAAGAGGGCAAGCTGGATCTGCTGGTCACCCTGGATTTCCGCATGTCGACCACCTGTCTCTACTCCGACATCGTGCTGCCGACCGCGACCTGGTATGAGAAGGATGACCTGAACACTTCAGATATGCATCCGTTCATCCATCCATTGACTGCTGCCACTGATCCCGCCTGGGAAGCGCGCAGCGACTGGGATATTTACAAGGGGATCGCAAAATCCTTCTCGGATGCCTGCGAAGGTCATCTGGGTGTCGAGACCGATATGGTCACGCTGCCACTGCAGCATGACTCTCCCGGCGAGCTGGGTCAGCCGCTGGATGTGAAGGACTGGAAAAAAGGCGAGTGCGAGATGATCCCGGGTAAAACTGCACCGGCCTTCCTGGCGGTGGAGCGTAACTATCCCGAGACCTATGCCCGCTTTACTTCGCTGGGTCCTGCGCTTGAAAAACTGGGCAATGGCGGCAAAGGCATCAACTGGAACACGGATGATGAAGTGGCGCTGCTGGGTAAGCTGAATCACAAGCACACCTCCGGCAGCAACATCGGTCGGCCAAAAATTGAAACCGCGATCGATGCTGCAGAAGTGGTACTGACGCTGGCGCCGGAAACCAATGGTCAGGTGGCGGTAAAAGCCTGGCAGGCGCTGTCGGATATCACCGGTCTGGAGCATACACACCTGGCGCGGTCGAAGGCTGAGGAGAAGATTCGCTTTCGCGATATCGTGGCGCAACCACGCAAGATCATCTCCAGCCCGACCTGGTCTGGCCTTGAGGATGAGCATGTCTCCTATAACGCCTGCTACACCAATGTGCATGAGCTGATTCCCTGGCGCACGCTGACCGGACGGCAGCAGTTCTATCAGGATCATGAGTGGATGCGCGCCTTTGGTGAAAGTCTGCTGGTGTATCGTCCGCCAATCAACACCAAGGCGGTGGCACCGATGCTGGGCAAGCGCTCCAACGGTAATCCCGAGAAGGCGCTGAACTGGATCACACCGCATCAGAAGTGGGGTATCCACAGCACCTACAGCGACAACCTGATGATGCTGACGCTTTCGCGTGGCGGCCCGATCGTCTGGATGAGCGAGGATGATGCAAAAGAGATCGGTGTTGAGGATAACGACTGGATCGAGCTGTTCAACACCAACGGGGCCATCTCGGCACGTGCGGTCGTGAGCCAGCGCGTCATGCCCGGCATGGTGATGATGTATCACGCTCAGGAGCGCATCGTGAATGTGCCCGGCTCCGAGATCACCGGTACCCGTGGCGGTATCCATAACTCGGTGACCCGTGTCTGTCCGAAACCTACCCATATGATCGGTGGCTATGCCCATCAGGCGTATGGCTTCAATTACTACGGTACGGTCGGTTCCAACCGTGATGAGTTTGTCATCGTGCGCAAGATGAAGCGTATCGACTGGCTGGACGGTGAAGGTAACGACTATGAGCAGGAGGCAGTGAAATGAAGATTCGCTCTCAGGTCGGTATGGTTCTGAATCTGGATAAGTGCATTGGATGCCACACCTGTTCAGTCACCTGCAAAAATGTCTGGACCAGCCGTGAAGGGATGGAATACGCCTGGTTCAACAACGTCGAAACCAAGCCCGGCATCGGTTACCCGAAAGAGTGGGAAAACCAGGAAAAATGGAAAGGCGGTTGGTTGCGTCGTCCGGATGGACGTATCGAGCCGCGTATCGGTGGGCGTTTCCGCGTGTTGGCGAACATCTTCGCCAACCCGGATCTGCCGGGTATCGATGACTACTATGAGCCGTTCGATTTCGATTATCAGCACCTGCACAATGCGCCGGAAGGCAAGCATCAGCCGGTGGCGCGTCCGCGATCACTGATCAGCGGACAGCGCATGAACAAGATCGAATGGGGTCCCAACTGGGAGGAGATCCTCGGTACCGAGTTTGCCAAGCGCCGCAAGGACAAGAACTTTGATCAGGTGCAGGCGGATATCTACGGTCAGTTTGAAAACACCTTCATGATGTATCTGCCACGCCTGTGCGAGCACTGTCTGAATCCGGCCTGTGTTGCGTCCTGTCCGAGCGGTGCGATCTACAAGCGTGATGAAGATGGCATCGTTCTGATCGATCAGGACAAGTGCCGTGGCTGGCGCATGTGCATCAGCGGCTGCCCCTACAAGAAGATCTATTACAACTGGAAAACCGGCAAGTCGGAGAAGTGCATCTTCTGCTATCCGCGTATCGAAGCGGGCCTGCCGACCGTCTGTTCCGAGACCTGTGTCGGGCGTATCCGCTATCTCGGCGTGCTGCTTTATGACGCGGATCGCATCGAAGAGGTGGCAAGCACACCGGATGAGGGCGATCTGTATGAGAAACAGCTGGAGATCTTCCTTGATCCGTTCGACCCCAAGGTGATCGCTCAGGCGAAGCGTGATGGTATCGAGGATAACGTCATCAAAGCCGCGCAGCAGTCGCCGGTCTACAAGATGGCGGTTGACTGGAAACTGGCACTGCCGCTGCATCCAGAGTATCGCACCCTGCCGATGGTCTGGTATGTGCCACCACTGTCGCCGATTCAGTCTGCGGCGGATTCCGGCAAGATCGGTCACTCCGGCGTGTTGCCAGATGTCGATAGCCTGAGAATTCCGGTGCGCTATCTGGCCAACCTGCTGACGGCAGGTGACGAGAAACCCGTGCTGCTGGCGCTGAAACGCCTGCTGGCGATGCGCGAATTCAAGCGTGCTCAGCATGTCGAGAGAACTGAAAATCTGGCGGTGCTGGAGCAGGTGGGGTTGTCGGTCAATCAGGTTGAGGAGATGTATCGCTATCTGGCCATCGCCAACTATGAGGATCGCTTCGTGATTCCGAGCAGCCATCGTGAGCTGGCTCGCGAAGCTTTCCCGGAACGCAACGGCTGCGGTTTCACCTTCGGCAATGGCTGCCAGGGTGGTGACAGTGGGTTCAGCCTCTTCGGTGGCCAGAAACAAACCACCACCATGGTGCAGAAACTCAGTGGGGTGCAGCAAGTTGACCCTGCATCACTGAAAGACTGACAGGAGAATATGATGAAAAGTCTGACTGTGATTGCACGATTGATGGATTACCCCTCAGCAGAGCTGATGGATGCACGCTGGGACATGATTAACTTCGTGCGTGAAGAAAAAAGCCTGTCGCCAGAGGTGCAGGAAAGCCTGGTTGCCTTTATCGACCAGCTTTGCACGACGGATCTGATGGATGCTCAGGAGGCCTATGTGGCCACCTTTGATCGCGGCCGCGCCATGTCATTGCTGCTGTTTGAGCATGTGCATGGTGAGTCGCGCGACAGAGGCCAGGCGATGGTGGATCTGATGGCGGAGTATGAGAAGGCGGGTTTGCATCTGGATGCCCGTGAGCTGCCCGACTATCTGCCGCTGTTTCTTGAATTTCTGTCCACGCGTGAAACGCCCGAAATAGTCCAGTGGCTGCAATCCATTGCGCACATTCTGGCGCTGCTGGCCGAGCGGCTACAGCAGCGTGACAGTGGCTATGCCTCACTCTTTGATGCTCTGCTCGGGATCAGTGATACCCAGGTGGACAGACAGGAGTTGGCTGAAAAGGTCGCCACCGAGGAGCGTGATGATACGCCAGAAGCGTTGGACAAGGTCTGGGAGGAGGAGATGGTGCAGTTCATCGGTGATCAGGGCTCTTCCTGTGGCCAGTCGGATGTTGTCCGCCAGCGTCGCGAAGAGCTGGGGCGGGTGCAGACACTGCACCTGCAGAATCTTCAGCCATCCGCTGTGAATGCAGCGGGTGAGCGCTGAATACGAGGAGAGATGTCATGCAATATCTGAATAGTCTGTTGTTTGGGGTCTACCCCTATGTCGCACTGGCGATCTTCTTCATCGGCAGCTGGCTGCGTTATGACCACGCCCAGTTCACCTGGAAGGCGGGTTCCAGTCAGATGGTCAGCAAGTCCGGTATGCGGCTGGCCAGCAACCTGTTTCATGTCGGGATTCTGGTGATCTTCTTCGGCCATCTGGTCGGCCTGCTGACCCCCTCCTGGATGTACGAGCCGTTCATGACGGCTGGAACCAAGCAGATCATGGCGATCGCCGTTGGTGGTGTTGCCGGGATCATGTGCTGGATCGGCTCCTTCCTGCTGCTCAAGCGCAGGCTGACCGATCCCCGTGTCCGTGCCACTGGCAGTGCTGCCGATACACTGGTGATCGCCATCCTGTGGGTGCAGGTCACACTGGGCCTGCTGACCATTATTCCGAGCCTGGGGCATCTGGATGGATCGGTGATGAAGCAGTTGTCGCACTGGGCTCAGGCGGTCGTGACCTTCCAGGGTAATCCGGCAGTACATATCGAAGGCGTCAGCTTTATCTACAAGCTGCATATCTTCCTGGGGATCACCATCTTTGTGATTTTCCCCTTCACCCGGTTGGTTCATGTCTGGAGTGTGCCGCTTGAATATCTGACACGTCGTTATCAACTGGTGCGCAAACGCGGTTAATGAGCGGGGCCGGGTCAGCGCCCGGCCCATCGTACCGGCACCGCACCGTAAGTTGTTAGCGGTGCCGGTATCACTGAATACAGGAGAGATAAGATGCAAACCATACCGGTTACTCAACTGGATGCGCAGGAGCTGGCGCAACTGTTTCCCGAAGTGCGCATCGCCGATGAAGTGCTGGCCGACGACGAGATCGCCCGCGAGATTCAGCACCACCCGCATGACAGCCTGGAAGAAGCCTGGCACGCAGCCGCCAGAAGTCTGGTGGTGAAACGCCTGCTGGAGAAGCGTGCGATCGAGATGGGTCTGACCATCGAGGATGAGAGCGAACGCTTTGCGATGGTGCTGGAGCAGGAGCTGGACGTACCTGATCCGGATGAGGCGGCCTGCGAGCGCTATTACAACCAGAACCCGCAACGCTTTCGCTCACCCACGCTGCTGGCCGTGCGTCATATTCTGCTGGCTGCCGCACCGGATGATCAGGAACTGCGCGACAGCCAGCGTCAACTGGCAGACGTGTTACTGGCGCAACTGGCAGAGAACGCTGAATCCTTTACTCATCTGGCACAGCAGTTCTCTGCCTGCGAATCGCGCCATCAGGCAGGTCAACTGGGGCAGATCAGCAAGGGGCAGACGGTGGAGGAGTTTGAACGCCAGATACAGGATCTGCCTGTCGGCCTGCATGCCTCACCGATTGAGAGCCGTTATGGCTGGCATCTGGTTGCCATAGATCAACGCATCGAGGGCGAAGTGCTGCCCTATCAGGCGGTCAAGGGGCGGATTTTTCAGATGCTGCTGGAAAGCGTGACAAGACGTGCACTGAAACAGTATCTGCAGGTGCTGGCGACACAGGCACCGGTACTGGGTATTGATATGGGGCAAGGTGATTCACCCTTGATGCAGTAATGTAAAGCAGTTATGTACTCAATTATGTAAGCCTGACGCTGGATAGCCGGAGTAAGAGATGGGTCATGTAACGCAGAATACACCCTTTAATGCCTTGAATATTGCACTGCTGACCGTCTCTGACACGCGTGAGTTGTCGTCTGATGAGTCAGGTAATCTACTGCAGCAACGTATCGAGAGTGCGGGCCATCAGCTCGCTGAGCGGCAGATCGTGAAGGATGATATCTATCAGATCCGAGCGGTGGTGTCGCACTGGATCGCTTCTGAGCAGGTTCATGCCATCGTGATTACCGGCGGGACAGGGTTCGGTGATCGGGATAACACGCCAGAGGCGCTGTCACCTCTGTTTGATAAGCAGGTCGAGGGTTATGGCGAACTGTTCCGACAGCTGTCATTCAACAGTATCGGCACCTCGTCAATGCAGTCCAGAGCTTTGGCAGGCATCGCTAATAAAAAAGTCGTGTTTGCGATGCCCGGTTCCCCCAGAGCCTGTGCTCTGGCCTGGGATGAGCTGATTCAGCCGCAACTGGATGCGCGTCAGCGTCCGTGTAATTTTGTGGCCATGGTCGTGTCGCAGGCCTCCTCTTGTCAGTCAAGAGCCAACCAATAGCCAGACACGTGCCTGAGCGGAACTGTTGCAGTTAAGTCTGCGAGGAAATTGATATGAAACATCAGTGTGGTTGTGATGCCGGTGGTCATAAGCCGCTATTGCCGGTGGATGATGCCAGAAAGCAATTGCTGGCCTCGGCTGAATGCCTGGTTGCGCCGGAGCCCTGCGCACTGAAATACGCGTCGGGCCGCGTGCTGGCGCAGTCACTGGTTGCCTCCGTGATGGTACCGCCGCTGGATAACAGCGCGATGGATGGTTATGCGTTATGCCATGATGAATTGCCGGATTCTCGGGTGATGAGCGTCAGCCAGCGCATCCCCGCAGGCGCACAGCCGGATCCTCTGCAGCCGGGCACCTGTTGTCGTATCTTCACCGGAGCGCCCATGCCTCGCGGTGCAGATACCGTGGTGATGCAGGAACATGTGGTTTGTCAGGAGGATGGCAGCATTCGTTTCCCGCCGATGATTCATCCTGAGTCTAATGTGCGCTATGCCGGTGAAGATCTCATGCCCGGCGATCATCTGCTGAATGCCGGAGTGCGTCTGGGGCCTGCCGAGTGTGGTGTGCTGGCCAGTCAGGGTGTCGGTGAGGTGATGGTTTATCGTCGCCTTAAAGTGGCGATCCTGTCGACCGGTGATGAACTGATTCAGCCGGGCGTACGCTGGACTCAGGGTAAACTCTACAACAGCAATCGCTATACGCTGGCCGCCGGGATAGAAAGCCTGGGCATGGAAGTCGTCGAGCTTGAAATAAATAACGGCATAGTGCCGGATACCCCCGAAGATACCCGTGCAGCCCTGCTGGATGCCAGTGAACGGGCAGACGTCATCATCAGTACCGGTGGTGTATCAGTCGGTGAGGAAGATTATGTGCGCCTCAGCGTAGAAGCGCTGGGTGAGATCAATCTCTGGGGCATCGCGATCAAACCGGGCAAGCCTTTCGCTTTCGGGCAGGTTCAGGGCACCCCTTTTCTTGGCTTGCCGGGTAATCCCGCTGCCGCCATGGTTACATTTGACCTGCTGGCCAGCGCCTATCTGAAGCGCTGCCAGGGGCGCAGCCCGCAGCCGCTCAGAAGATTCAGCGTGGCCTCAGGTTTCAGTCGCGATAAAACACTGTCTCGTCAGGAGTATATTCGAGCTTCGCTGATATCGGGCGATAAGTCGCAGCCAGGCAGTGCGCTGGTGGCGGTCTCGGCAGGTGATCAGGGGTCGGGTGTCTTGAGCACGGCCTGTCTGGCAGATGGTTATCTGGTGATCCCACCGGCAACACGTATCAACAAAGGTGAGCGGTATGATTTTTTGTCCTACGCAGATTTCCGCTGGTAAGTGTATTGAAGTAGAGCAGCCGGATCAGCATCAGCCGGGGGAGCAGACAAAATGCAGAGACAACTGCCTTATCCGCCAGCACTCACTCTTTTGCTGCCTCAATGATGACAGCTTTACCACCTTGATCAGCCAGGCCCGAAGCATCCGCTTTGCCGCTCATCAGATGATCTATCGTGAGGGCGAGGCGGCCAGTCGCTTTTACCTGCTGCTGGAGGGCTGTGTGAAGCTGTTCAGGCCCACGGCGGATGGCAGCGAACGTGTGATAGACGCAATTCAGTCCTACCATACACTGGGCGAAACCGATATTTTCTGTCAGACCCACTGTTACAGCTGCTTTGCCGAGACCCTGCAACCGAGCCATGTGATCAGTTTTCCGGCAGCGGCCTATCGCGAACTGGTGGCTGAAGACAAGCAGAGCTCCGAAAAACTGATCAACTATTTTGCCGAATCTCTGAAACGCAAGAATTTTGATCTTGAAGTGATGATCAACTGTGCCGCAAGAGAGCGTGTGATCATCTATGTCCGACAGCTGCTGTCAGATATGAATGCGACCACTCAACTGCACAACAAAGCAGTAGTGCATCTGCCGATGGCCAAGTGTCAGGTGGCGGCTCGCCTGGCGATGAAGCCCGAGACTTTTTCCAGAATTCTGGCGGATCTCAAGCTCGAAGGGCTGCTGGATGTGGTGCGCAGCAATATCCTGATCGCAGATGTGAGCCGTTTTATGCGGGAGACCGATTAGCTTCAGTCGTTAACTGAAGGGTTAACTGAAGAGTTAAATGGAGGTTATATGAGACGTAAACAGCTGCCTCTGATCTATGCCTGCTCCGGCTGCTCGGATGTGGCGCAGCTCGCGAACGAAGTTGCCGTCAGGCTGGATCATGCCGGAGAAGCCGAGATGTCATGCATATCCGGCGTGGGTGGCAAGGTGCCGGCACTGCTTCGCACCGCCAGAAGCGGGCGTCCAATTGTGGTGATTGATGGTTGCCAGCTGCACTGCGCTCAAGCCTGCCTGCAAAATGCCGACATTGAGCCGTCCATCCATGTGAAACTCTATGAGCAGGGGTTCAAAAAGCACTATGGACAACTGGTCAGTGAAGAGAATATCCAGGAAGTGGAAACTCAGGTGCTGCGAATCGTCACGCAACTGAAGGAATAATCGTCCCGCAACGCAAAGTTTAACCGCCGCTTGAATTCATGAAACGCACAATCTGAACATCCCCGTCGGTGGTGAAATGGTGCTGTTCCGGCTTAAGCTCGATGGCATTGATAATCGCTTCGCGCAGCGGTGTGTTATCCCGCGGATAGCGACGCAGAATAGTGCGCAGATCCACCGAATGCTCATTTCCCAGACACAGCAACAGACGCCCTTCGGCCGTGACTCTGACCCGATTGCATTCGCTGCAGAAGTTATGGCTGTGAGGAGAGATAAAACCGATGCGGCTGCGGCTGTCAGCCATCTTGAAGTAGCGCGAAGGGCCACCGGTTTTCATACCGGCAGGCTGCAGGGCATAGCGTTGTTCGATAATCTGCTGCACATCATCACTGGAACAGTAGGTTTCATGCCGGTTGTGCTCGGAGATCACACCCAGCGGCATCTCCTCGATAAAGCTGATATCCAGTTCCAGCCTGCGCACCAGCTCGATCAGATCCAGCACCTCATCATCATTGCGCCCACGCATGATGACAGCATTCAGCTTGATTCCCTCAAAGCCAACCGCCCGCGCGGCCTCTATGCCTTCAAGCACCTTATCCAGATCACCATTACGTGTGATACGTCGGAATTTTGCCGGATCCAGCGAGTCCAGACTGATATTCAAACGTTTCAGACCTGCCGCCTTCAAAGACCCGGCAAAATGGCTCAACTGAGTGCCATTCGTGGTCATGGCAAAGTCCTGCAGCCCCAGCTGCCCGATATGCCCTACCAGATCCAACAGATCGCGTCGCACCAGTGGCTCGCCGCCGGTAAGACGAATTTTCTCCACCCCCAGGCTGACAAACACCGACGCGATCCGCCCGATCTCCTCCAGCGACAGCACCTGCTCACGCGGCAGAAAAGTCATGTTTTCGCTCATGCAGTAAACACAACGCAGGTCACACCGGTCGGTAACTGACAAGCGGACATAATTGACCTGACGACCAAAACGATCGATCAGTGGTGAGGGTGGTGTATAAAACTTATTCATGAAGGCCTCGCGCGGTAGCTATCAGAACAGTTATACCAGCATGCGTGCTGCAGACCGATTCCCTTAAAGGGGTAGAGGGTGGGGGTAAAGGGGGTAGAGGATGCTGCTACTGTTACCGAAACAACCGCAGGGCCACTATTATCACAGTTTGCATGTTTTTTCTTTCAGTAATACGTTCAGTATTTCGTGGTTGAGTGAATAGTCTACCGGCAGTTCAATGACGTGCACCCCTGTGGCGGTCAGGCAAGTATCCAGCGTTTGCTGAAAGTGCTCATCGCTTTCGATCCGATAGCCTTTAGCACCGAAACTTTGCGCATAACCAACAAAATCAGGATTTGTATAGTCTAAACCGAAATTGGCAAAGCCCATATCTTGCTGTTTCCATTTGATCATGCCATACGCCTGATCATTCAGAATAATCACCACCAGATTTAGCCCCAGACGAACTGCAGTTTCCAGCTCCTGGGAGTTCATCATAAAGCCTCCGTCACCACACACCGCGATGACCTGAGTATCTGGATTTAGCATCTTCGCCATCATGGCGCAGGATAAGCCTGCACCCATTGACGCCAGTGCATTATCCAGCAGCAAGGTGTTGGCAGCGTAACATTTGTAGTTACGGGCAAACCATATTTTGTAGATGCCGTTGTCAAGACTGATAATGGCATCGTCCGCCAGACGTTGTCGCAGCAACTGGACCAGACGTTGCGGCAGCATTGGAAAGCGGCTATCCGCAAAGTACTTTGCCAACGTCTGCTCTAAGGTTGTTTTCAGGGCTTTGAAATAGGACAAGTCCCAATGCTGCTTATCTTTGATAAGTTTTGCCAGCTGTTCCACCGAATACGCAATATCGCCAACCACATTCAACTGGGGAAAATATACCGCATCCACAGTAGCCGGTAAAAAGTTTACATGAATGACCTGTTTACCACCGTGCTGCATAAAAAACGGCGGTTTCTCCACCACGTCGTGGCCGACATTGATAATCAGATCTGCCTTATCAATGGCGCAGTGCAAAAAATCGTGATCAGACAGGGCCGCTGTACCCAGATAAAGTGGGTGGCGCTCATCAACAACGCCTTTGCCCATCTGTGTCGCGAAAAACGGCATGCCGGTGGCCTCAACAAATGTGGTCAGCGCCTCGCAGACATTTTTTCGGTTCGCCCCGGCACCTATAAGCAGCAACGGTCTTTGCGCCGCTTCTATCATGGCGCTTGCCTGGCGTAGAACATCTGCTGCGGCATGAGGGCGCCCAGAGCCATTGGCCGGATAAACGATTTCTGCGCAGTCTTCTTGCGCGATATCTTCCGGTAACTCCAAATGAACAGCGCCCGGCCTTTCTTCTATTGCCAGACGAAATGCTTCGCGTACCAGTGAGGCGATGGTATTGCCGTTGATAATTTGTTTGCTGAACTTGGTCACCGGACGCATCAACTCCACCACATCCAGAATTTGAAACTGACCTTGCGTACTTGTTTTAATCGGTTTTTGCCCGGTTATCAGCAGCATGGGCATAGCACCTAACTGAGCAAAGGCAGCAGGCGTTACCAGGTTGGTGGCACCCGGCCCCAGGGTGGCTAAACAAACGCCTGGCTTGCCGGTTAAGCGGCCATAGGTGGCGGCCATGAAGCCAGCGCCTTGTTCGTGACGGGTGAGAATAAAGCGAATAGTTGAGTTTTTTAACGAATTGAGGAAATCGATATTTTCTTCCCCAGGCACGCCGAAAATATATTCAACACCCTCATTTTCCAGCGCTTTGATAAATAAATCAGATGCCTTCACCGTTTTCCTCCTGCTAGTCAGGCTTCCACGCCATACCACTTTTTATCGTACTGCGTATATCCATAAGCATAGCCGGTTAATGTTGGTCTGCCCCTGATATTAAGGACGACGTCCCTGTCGGCCCCCCACCGAATCAACCCTTCAGATACCGCGCATGAAAGCGCAGGTGTTCTTCAATGAAGCTGGCGATGAAGTAGTAGCTGTGATCATAGCCTTCCTGATAGCGGATCTCGGCCGGGTACTCGAAGTTGTTGCAGGCGGTTTCGAGCAGTTCGGTTTTCAGCTGCTCGGCCAGAAAACCATCGGCGCTGCCCTGGTCCACCAGCATCGGCAGGTGAGGAGCGCCGGCGCGGATCAGTTCGACGCTGTCGTACTGTTTCCATAGTGAGCGGTCTTCGCCCAGATAGTGGCTGAACGCCTTGACTCCCCAAGGGCACTCCATCGGGCTGACAATGGGTGAGAAAGCGCTGACTGAGGTGAAGTGGAAAGTGTTACGCAGTGCAATCACCAGGGCTCCGTGACCGCCCATGGAGTGGCCGCTGATAGCGCGTTTGTCTGTCAATGGCAGATGGCGCTCGACCAGTCCCGGCAGTTCGCGGGTGATGTAGTCATACATCTGATAGTGCTTTTGCCAGGGTTCCTGAGTGGAGTTGAGATAGAAGCCTGCACCGAGCCCGAAATCATAGGCGGCATCCAGATCATCCGGTACATCTTCACCACGCGGGCTGGTGTCGGGGATGATCAGCGCCAGACCCAGCTCGGCGGCAACGCGCTGTGCGCCAGCCTTGGTGCTGAAGTTCTGGTCGTTGCAGGTCAGACCAGATAGCCAGTACACAGCCGGAACGGGTTTCTCGGCACTGGCGTTGGGTGGCAGATAGACACTGAACTGCATGGTGCAGTTGAGGACTTTTGAATCGTGCTGATACTGGTTCTGCTGACCACCGAAGCAGCGGACACTGCTGAGCAGCGTCAGCTCTGTGGATAAGTCGTTTGCAGCTTGAGCGGACATAATTTCACCTGTAAGGGTTGCTGTATGAATGACGACAGGAAAGCGGCAGCGGCTGACCTGTCAATCGTCAGCCGACTGCCGTTGCAGAGAGGTATGTCTTGGATCAGTAGTGGATCACGGTGCGAATCGATTTTCCTTCATGCATCAGGTCAAAAGCTTCGTTGATCCGCTCCAGCGGCATGGTGTGGGTGATGAAGGTATCCAGCTCATACTCGCCGTTCATGAAACGATCTACATAACCGGGCAGTTCGCTGCGGCCCTTAACGCCACCAAAAGCGCTGCCGCGCCAGACGCGACCTGTCACCAGTTGGAAAGGTCGGGTGGAGATCTCCTGACCGGCACCAGCGACACCGATGATCACTGATTCACCCCAGCCTTTGTGGCAGCACTCCAGTGCCGCACGCATGACGTTGACGTTGCCGATACACTCGAAGGAGAAGTCGACACCGCCATCAGTCATCTCGACGATCACATCCTGAATCGGACGGTCATGTTTGGCTGGATTAACACAGTCAGTGGCACCCAGTTTGCGTGCGATCTCGAATTTCTCTTCGTTGAGATCGATCGCAATAATGCGGCCCGCTTTGGCTTGCACGGCACCGATCAGCACTGCCAGGCCAATGCCACCGAGACCAAATACGGCAACGGTATCGCCCTCTTTCACCTTGGCCGTGTTATGTACGGCACCCATGCCGGTGGTCACGCCACAACCGAGCAGGCAGACCTTCTCTAAAGGAGCTTCCTTGCTGATCTTGGCCAGGGAGATCTCCGGCACCACGGTGTGCTCAGCAAACGTTGAGGTGCCCATGTAATGGAAGATCGGCGTGCCATCTTTGGAGAAGCGTGTGGTGCCATCCGGCATCAGCCCCTTGCCCTGTGTGGCACGTACTGCCTGACACAGGTTGGTCTTGCCGGAGGTGCAGAATTTGCACACGCCGCACTCAGCGGTATAGAGCGGGATCACATGGTCGCCGACCTGCAGGCTGGTGACGCCTTCGCCGACCGCTTCCACGATACCGGCCCCTTCATGGCCCAGAATTGCCGGGAAGATCCCTTCAGGATCATCGCCAGACAGCGTGAAGGCATCGGTATGACACACACCAGTGGCAACGATACGAACCAGTACCTCGCCCTTCTGCGGCGGCATCAGATCCACTTCTTCAATACTCAGTGGCTGGCCCGGCCCCCAGGCCACGGCCGCACGGGTTTTGATCATATCCATCTTCTCTCCAATGTGTTGTCAGCTGTTCTAATCAATTGCGCCCCAAGGGGGTGAGAGGTCCATTATAGAATTTTCCGGACACGCTGATTGCAGGTTATGCTGAAATACACTCTTGCTGAACAGAAATAATCCTGTATCTCAGATATTCCGATAGGGCGAGTTCACCCCCAGGGTGGCTATCTCTATCAGTCTAGTCTCGATTGCGTCCCAGTCCAGTGGCGCTCTGGCGATGATCTCCACGCGGGAGTCGCGTCGATAGCTGATGGCATCAAAGCTGATCTCGTCACCCACCCGATTGAAGAACACCCAGGGATAGCCCAGGCGAAAGGCACCTTTAAGGCGCTCGATACCCTGTAGTGAGCTGATAAAGGCCTCCAGCTCATCAAAGGGAAAGATATCGTCGGGGTGGAACACCCAGCCACAACTGTAACGTTCCAGTCCTGAATTGATCTGGCGTACCGGTTTGCAGGGCAGGGGAGCATTCTCGTGGGCGTGGGCGTGGGCGTGGGCGTGGGCGTGGTCATGGTCATGGTCATGAACGTGACCCGCATCAGCAGTATGATGTGTGGTTTCATCGGCATGCTGGTGAGCATCAGGAAACTGAGCCCTGAGCTGCCCGGCGCTGACATAGTCCAGCAATGCGGGATCGATCCGGCCCTGCTCTGTTGTCAATATCGCCTGTTTGGGTGGAAAGAGATCGGAACACAGGTCTGCAAAGGCTGCTTCAGCAGCCGCATCCGCTTTGTCCATTTTGTTGGCGACCAGCACATCAGCGAGATTGATCTGATCACGAAAGGTTTCACTCTGAGTCACTTGAGGATCCAGCAACTGGCGAGGGTCAATCAGGCAGATTGTGGCACGCAGATCCAGGCGATCACTGAAGAAGGGCTTGCGCAGTGTATCCAGAATGCCCGCCGGATGGCCCATGCCGGTGGGTTCTATTATCAGACGATCAAATGCCTGCTGCTCCAGAAGTTGGTTCAGGCTGCGTGTCAGCTCACCACCGAGCTGGCAACAAACGCAGCCACCGGACAGTGGCGTGATGTTGATATCGCCCTGAGTGTCGAACGCCATCTCATCCACACCGACCTGCCCGAACTCATTGACGATGATCGCCCAGGTTTCATCAGCAGGTTTGAGTGACATCAGGTGGCGTATGGCTGTGGTTTTGCCGGCACCAAGAAAGCCGGTGATCAGATTGGTGGGGAGACGTTGCGACATTCGTGATCCTGTAGGGTTGGGTAACATCGGCAGGTGGGTGTTATCCCTGGTGTTTAGTTTTCTCTATCTCTGCGACCAGAAAGTCGATGAACATGCGAACCTTGGGGGACAGATGGCGGTGGCGAGGGTACACGATCCAGACGGCTGAGTCCTTGAACTGAAAATCACCCAGCACCGGAATCAGCTCACCTTGCTTGATATGTTCTTCGACATAATAGTCGGGGAGTTGTGTCAGTCCCAGCCCCTTCAATGATGCATCCAGCAGTGCCAGCCCCGAGTTGCCGTGCCAGCGGCCACTGACGCGCACCTCCCTGCGTACCCCCTTGTCGGAAAAGATCCAGCGGTCGCGAGAGCCGACCAGGCACTGATGTTTATTCAGATCCTGCAGGGTGCCCGGTGGCGGAAAGCGCGTGAAATATTCGGGTGATCCGACCACGCGCTCGTTTCTGTCCCACAGTCGGCGAGCGATCAGAGATGAATCTTCCAGTACGCCCATGCGGACAGCAAGATCATAACCCTCCTCAATCAGCTCCACCCGGCGGTTGGTGAAGTGTATGCGCACCTCCAGCTGAGGGTGCAGCAGCATGAAATCGTTCACCAGCGGTGCAATGTAGCGCTCACCAAAAGTGGTACCTACAGTGAGCTTGAGCACCCCCTTGGGGCTGGATTGCATATCGCTGATGGCAGCTTCTGCTTCACGAAAACCATCGAACATATGTCGGCAGTGCTCGTAGTAGATCTGCCCGGTTTCGGTCAGCTTGATCTGTCGGGTGGTGCGGTAGAGCAGTTGCGTGCCCAACTGTTGCTCAAGCTTCACGATCAGGCGGCTGATATGTGAGCTGGATACGTTGAGATGGCGTGCCGCAGCGGAAAAGGTGCCGAGTCTCACGACTTCTATAAAGGCTTCGATACGATCCCAACGGTTCATCTGCTGTCTCGCTAGATTGACTCAGCAATGATTATTGCTGTGTGACAATAGTGATTTTATGTGTGGCTTCGAAATAAGACATGCCTGAGAGCGACATTTGTTCTATATTATCGACTGGACGTGCCCAAAAGCGACATCGAGGTCGGGAGAATCTTTAGCCATTCTCATCAGACACAACAACAATAAAAAAGTCTCTCATCAGAGCCATGATGCTCTGAAAGATAAGATTGATATCAAAACCCGGAGTCCAGCCCATGTCATCAGCATACCACGGCGCAAACGAGAGACGTGAAGCGCCACCCGCTGTCGTAAAACCCAAAAATGTCGGCTTTCTGCTGCTCGAAAACTTTACACTGATCTCCCTTGCTTCGGCAATCGAACCCTTGCGCATGGCCAATCAACTGGCTGGCAAAGAGCTGTATCAGTGGTTCACGCTGACACCGGGTGGCGTTCAGGTTCAGGCCAGTGATGGCTTGAGTGTCACGCCCGATGCCGCCATGGAAGAACCTCTGGGGCTGGATATGGTGATCGTCTGTGGTGGTGTGGCACCGCACCGCAGTGCCCGCAAGGAGCATCTGGTCTGGTTGCAGCAGCAGGGCAAACAACATCGTCAGCTCGGCGCGATCTGTACCGGTAGCTGGGTGTTGGCCAAGGCTGGGCTTCTGGATAACTTCGAAGCCAGTGTTCACTGGGAGTGTCTGGCGGCATTGCATGAGGCCTTTCCCCGTGTCGAGCTGTCATCCCGCCTGTTCAGTATCGACAGGGATCGCTTTACCTCATCCGGCGGCACTGCACCGTTGGATATGATGCTCAATATCATCGCGAAGGATCATGGCAAGGAACTGTCTGCCGGTATCTCCGATATGTTCATCTATGATCGGGTGCGTGGTGAGCAGGATCAGCAGCGCGTGCCACTGAAACATGTGCTGGGCACCACGCAGCCGAAACTGCTGGAGATAGTCGCGCTGATGGAAGCCAATCTGGAAGAGTTGCTGACACTGGACGAACTGGCCAGCTATGCGGATGTATCGCGGCGTCAACTGGAGCGTCTGTTTCAGAAGTATCTCGACTGTTCGCCATCTCGCTATTATCTGAAGCTGCGCCTGACTCGTGCGCGTCAGCTATTGAAGCAGAGCTCTTTGTCGATCATTGAGGTAGCCTCGGCCTGCGGCTTTGTATCAACACCTCATTTCTCAAAATGCTACCGGGAATACTTCGGGATTCCACCGCGTGATGAGCGCATGGGCATCCATCAGGCCTCGGCTCGTGCTGTTCCCGATCCCGCTCAGATCCTCGAGCAAACACAGTTGCCATTGATGCAGGGTGCCATCAGTGATCGTGTATCGACGGCCATAGCTGCACTGGCGCAGGCCAAGGATGAGCCGACGTTTGCGAGTGTGGTCTTGCGTTAAAGCGCGCTAAAGTGGCAGAGCAGGGCGTATCAATTACGCCCTTGGCTTCCCAGATTTCCCAGATCGATGATACCAGCCGGTAACAACGGTTCACGCTGACGATGCTGACCCAGAGGCTGCTGTTCCAGTGAGGTCAGCAGAATCTGCAGTGGGTCGCCGTGGCTGACCAGCAGCAGGGTTAAGCCTTCATGCTGAGTTTCGAGTCGTTCGATAACAGATTGCATGCGTAGTGCCACGCTGTCGAGTGTTTCCACCAGATTGATCTGCAATAACTCACGCTGTGTCTGTGCCTGCCTGCTGGAATCGCTTTCGGCCTTATCCAATGCCCAGACCTCGTGATAGTGCAGATCAGCCTTGCCCTCATACACACCGAAGTAGCGTTCACGCAGCCCCTTTTCAGGCGTCATGACAAGACCGAACTGCTCTGCCACATATCGGGCTGTTTCGGTGGTACGCAGGAAGTCCGAGTGCACGATGGCATCTGGCTCTGGCCACTGCCATTCAGCTGTCAGTTGTTTGAGTTGCGTATGCCCCCCCTCCGACAGACCATATCCGCCAACACCCTGCTCAGGGTCACTGATGATCAACCCGGCTTCATTGGCCAGGCTGTGTCCATGACGCATCAGCAGGTATCGGTTGCGAAAGGGGGGCATGCTCTTCTCCTCAGATCAGACGTTTGCGAACATTAACAACCAGCAGTTCGATCAGCAGCACCACGACAAAAATCGCGGTCAGTGCCATGGCAACCTTGGGCCATTGGAACAGGTTCATGGCGTCATTCAGTACCACTCCGATGCCTCCAGCCCCAACCAGTCCAAGGACTGCCGACTCACGGACATTAATGTCCCAGCGAAATAATACCACGCTGTAGAAGGCCGGTTTTGCCTGGGGCCAGTAAGCCTTGAGCAGCACTGATGCTGGTGATGCGCCCGTTGCCTTGAGTGCTTCCACCGTACCCATGTTGACCTCTTCCAGCGCCTCGGAGAAGAGTTTGCCGACAAACCCCACCGAGCGCAGCGCCACTGCCAGCACACCAGCCAATACACCCGGGCCGAATATAGCGACGAATAGCAGCGCCCAGATCAATGAGTTGACCGAGCGTGAAGACACCAGGAAAAACTTGGCGATCCAGTTCAGCCATAATGACTGAACAATGTTACGAGCATTTAACAGCGCCAGAGGAATCGCCAGCAGCAGGCTCAACAATGTGCCAAGGGTAGCGATGTGCAGCGTGTCCAGCATGGCACCATGAATCGTGGTGGGGTAAGACGCGAAGTCCATCGGCCACATGCGAGTGAACATGTCGGCCAACTGCTCCGGCGCATCATACAGAAACTCAGGGATGATCTCGACGGTGCGCAGCGACGCAAAAAAAGCCGCCAGCACCACCAGATACACCATATAGCGAGCAGTGCGTTCGGCCGCGGTAAAGCGTTGCCATTTCGGGTTTCCACCTGTCTTTGTGCTGATAGACGCAGATGAACTGTTCATTGGAAGATCCTCCGCACCAGATTGGACAGGGCTTCACCGACCAGAATCAGTGCAATGATGGTCAGCAGAATGGCGGTGACAAAGTCGTAGTCGAAGCGTTGGAAGGCTGCGAACAGAGTGCCACCGAGGCCACCGGCGCCGACGATCCCGACCATGGTTGAGTTACGCAGGTTGGAGTCAAGCTGATAGATCGAAAAACCGATAAAACGAGAGAACACCTGCGGCAGAACGCCGAACAGAATGGTGCTGGCAAAGCTGGCACCAGTGGCTCGGATCGCTTCAACCTGCTTGAAGGAGATCTCCTCGATCGCCTCGGCAAACAGCTTGGCGATAAAGCCCACTGAGGCGACTATCAGGGTCAGAATACCTGCGAGCGCGCCGAAACCGACCGCCTTGACGAACAGGATGGCGATGATCACTGGATGAAAAGTACGGCACAGAGCGATAAAAACACGCACGGGGATGCTGATGATGTTCGGCATCAGATTGCGTGCAGCCATCAAGCCGACAAAAAGCGAAATAACGATACCGAACACGCTGGCGATGATGGCAATCTGAAGACTTTCGATCAGATCGCTGAGCAGAATCTCCCAGCGGTTGAAGTTAGGTGGAAAGAGGCGATCCACCAGTCGGCCACCCTGTTCCAGACCCAGAATGAAACGATCCCAGCCGATATCCAGTGTCACAACGGCATAAATCAGATAAACCAGAACACCCAGCCACAACAGACGTGAGCCAAGGCTTGGCTTGAAGGGGTTGGCATGAGTTTTTATTGCAGCCATGACTCACCTCCATAGATGGTTTTAAGGTGGTCATCAGTGATGCCGGAGGGTGCGCCATCATAAACCACCTTGCCACCACTCATGCCGATCATGCGCTGCGCATAGCGTCGTGCCAGGTTGACGTCATGAATATTAACCAGTGTCGGAATGCCGCGATCAGTCGCCAGCGTTTTCAACAGCTCCATGATCTCGACTGATGTCTTGGGGTCCAGAGATGAAGTTGGCTCGTCTGCCAGCAGGATGCGTGGTGCCTGCATCAGTGCACGTGCGATCCCGACCCGCTGCCGTTGCCCGCCTGAAAGACTATCGGCACGTTGCATGGCGAAATCACTCAAACCCACAAAGTCCAGCAACTCGAAGGCGCGATCGATATCTTCCGGTTTGAACTTGCGTCGCCAGGCGTTCCAGGCAGACATGTACCCGAGCCGCCCGGTCAGTACGTTTTCCAGAACGCTCAGACGTTCAACCAGATTGTATTCCTGAAACACCATGCCAATCTGTCGACGCAGCTCGCGCAGCGAACGCCCCTGAACGCGGGCGATATCCGCTTCCTGAAAGATGATGCTGCCGCTGCTGGGCTGAATCAGGCGGTTGATACAGCGCAGCAGGGTGCTTTTACCGGTTCCGGATGGCCCGATGATGGCAATGATGCCGGGCTCGTTAATGGCTATATTGATGTCATGCAGAATGGGTTTGCTGGCGACATAGGCATGGTTGAGACCACGAATTTCTAGAGCGCTCATGAAGTGTTCCTTCATTTTATAGGCGTGACGAACCCTGAGGCACCCGCAATGGGGCCTCAAGGCAGTAGCGTTGAACAAGTGGGTTGTGTTACTTCTTGGCGGCAGCCGCTTCGCGCTCAGCCAGTTGCTGCAGGCCGCGTTCGGTGTAGGCTGTGCCAGTAGCGTGTGCGATATCGCGGATCACCTTCCAGTCTTCCTGATAGGTGATTGGATAGAAGCGATCAGCGCCATCGAAGGTTTCCTGCATCTCAACCGGGAAGCGATAGCTGAGGAAGGCTTCACGTACCTTTTCAGCCAGCTCCGGGTGGAGATCATGTGCATAACCGAAAGCTGAGGTCGGGAAACGCGCACTGCGGTAGATGATGCGGAAATCATCAGCGCTGACACGACCGGCATCGACCATGCGGTCATACACATCGGATGCCACAGGCGCTGCGTCATAGTCACCGGTCAGGACACCCATGACCGACTGGTCATGCTTGCCGGAGTAGGCCACTTTGTAATCTTCATCCGGTACCAGTCCCAGATCCGGGAAAAGTGCACGTGGTGCAAGGTTACCTGAATTGGACGAAACAGACGTATGAGCCACGGTTTTACCTTTCAGATCCTCCATTGTCATGATGTCGCTGTCGGCGCGCACCAGTGTGATCAGGTTGTAGCCCTGGAACTCGGTTTCATAACCCTTGACCGCGATCGGTACATAACCGGCCAGGTTTACGGCATAGCCAGTTGGGCCAGTTGAGAAGCCCGCGATATGCAGACGGCCAGAGCGCATCGCTTCAACCTGAGCAGAGTTGGAATGAACACTGTAGTAAACCACACGTTTGCCGGTGGCTTCAGACAGATGCTTCTGGAAATCAGCAAAGGCATCCTGATAAACCGCAGGATCTTCTACCGGGGTATAGGTGAATACCAGTGTGCTGGGGTCGCGCCACTGCTTGGGGTCTTTGGGTGTGTCTGCGACCATATCCTGGTTTTCGTCGCAGTAGCGGTCGTCCAGCGCGCCATGATGGGCGCAATCACTGGCCAGCGTGGTGCCAGACATTGCCAGCATCAAGGCACCGGCTGCGAAAACAGGATTGAGCGTGAACTTGAATGCTCTCATTCAGTGTTTCTCCATATTCTTATTTTAATGATCACCACCCCGGAGGAATGGCTGACACCATCGTGCGTCCTGTACAACATAGCAAGAGCGATGCCAGATCACTTGAAAGGTCGCCAGATACAGATATGGTGCAGGATGTCGGGCTTGTCTGCCTCTGGATAGACACGCGGTGGTGCTGGATGGCATCAAAGATGGGACATCGATGCCCCGTCTCTGAAGGCTATTTTGATAGTGATGGGACATAATTGACCCATCAGCTCAGTCCCGGAACTCACCCTTATCCAGTTGATACTTCTTCATCTTCCGATACAGGGTTTTACGCGACATCTTTAGTGTTTCGGCCGCCTTGCCTATCTGGCCGCCGGAATCCTCCAGGCATTCACGGATCAACTGGCGCTCATACTCCTCAAGACGCTGATCGAAGGGATCGTGCGATGTTGATTCCTCCTCATCTGTGGTAAGGCCTTCCTGCCAGAACAGCGGGCCGTCATTGGAAAGGCCCAGCACGAAGCGATCAGCAATATTGCGCAGTTCCCGGACGTTGCCCGGCCAGTCATATTTGAGCAGCTTATCGCGCTGGCTGGGGCGAAGAGTCGGTATCGGACGATCGAAGCGGATGGAGGCCTGATGGCAGTAGTGATGGAACAGCAGCAGAATATCATCTCCACGCGCTTTCAGTGGCGGCACCTGCAGGCTGGCGACATTGAGGCGATAGTAAAGATCCTGACGGAAATGGCCCTGTTCACTGAGCTGTTGCAGCTCTGATTTGCTGGCCGCAATCACGCGGATATCCACCTTGATCGAGCGTGTGCTGCCAAGGCGTTCGAGGCTGCGTTCCTGCAGGACACGTAACAGACGAATCTGCGCCGTCAGTGGCATGGTCTCTATCTCATCCAGAAACAGTGTGCCGCCATCCGCCGCCTCTATCTTGCCGATCTGTCGGTGCGTGGCGCCAGTGAAGGCTCCTGGCTCATGTCCGAACAGTTCGCTCTCAATCAGATTCTCCGGCATGGCACCGCAGTTGATCGCCATGAAACGCTTATGACGGCGTGGGCTGACATCATGCAGGGCGCGTGCCACGACATCCTTGCCACTGCCGGTTTCGCCGTAAATCAAGGTATCGACGCCCGCATTGGCCAGTACTATGATCTGATCATGCAGTTGTCGTATCTGTGCCGACTGTCCGATCAGTTGCTGTTCCAGAATCGCCCGATCATCGCCGTCCAGCCGTTGCTCACGGCGGGCAAGTGCCCATTGGCGGTGGCGCTGAGCCTGACGTAACCGCTCGATCAGCAGTTTGGGTGGTACGGGCTTTTCCAGAAAATCCACGGCCCCTTCACGCATCGCCTGTGTAGCCATCGGGATATCACCATGGCCACTCATCAGAATAACCGGCAGCTCGGCGTCAAAGTCCTGTAGATTACTCAGTAGTTGCAATCCATCCTGTCCCGGCATGCAGACATCTGTCAGCACTATCGCATTCGGGTCCTGTTGCAGGTGCGCCAGCACGCCAGCGGCGCTGCTGAAACACTGAGTGCTGAAATCCTCCAACTCAAGCATCTCGACAAAGGTTTCGAGTACACAGGCGTCGTCATCAACAAGTAGGATCTTGGGTAGTGAAGTCATGGTATTGTCTTATTCATGGATGTTAACCCGCAGACTGGATGCTGAGGCTTGGCTGGCGGGTGTGATGGGAAGCAGCAACTGAAAACGAGTACCTCCGGGAGATGATTCGAGCAAACGGATACTGCCACCGAAATCCTGCATGATATTGTAGCTGATGGACAGACCCAGCCCCAGGCCGCTGCCCTGTGACTTGGTGGTGAAGTAGGGATCGAATATATGCTCCTGCAGAGTGCTGTCTATTCCTGTGCCATTATCACTGATGATCACTTCAACCTGTTCTGACTCTTCAAGCGCCTGCCAACTGATCTCGATTCGAGGTTGTGGCACCGATTGTACGGCATCCAGAGCGTTGATCAGCAGGTTGACCAGCACCTGCTCCAGTCGGATAGGCTCAGCCAGTGCGCTCAGGTGGTCAGGGCCAATCAACGCAGGTCGGCAATGGGTTGAGCGTGTCTGGCACAGCTCCACCGAGGCCTGGATGATTGGCTTGAGCACGACAGGTGCTCGCCTGTGATCAGCCTTACGGGCAAAACTGCGCAGATGATGGGTGATGCCAGCGGTTTTTTCCAACAGTCTGGCCAGCCTTTCCAGCCCCGGCTCGGCACGCTCCGGTTCACCCTTTTCCAGCCAGCGGCTGACGCTGTGTACCTGATTGCGCATGGCAGCCAGCGGTTGATTGATCTCATGTGTAATCGCCACACTGAGCTGGCCCAGTGCTGCAAGCTTGCCTGCCTGAATCAGTTCCTGCTGGGTCAGGCGCAGGCGCTTCTCGGTGGCCAGGCGCTCCTCGGTTTCGCGTGCCAGGCTGCGATGTGCCTCAGCGGAGGCCTTTGCGGTGAGCTGAAAGTGCCTCAGATCACGCGCCATCGAAGTGATCTCATCACGGCCTTCCAGAACGACATCGATATCCAGATGTCCGCTGGCAATCGCCCGCATATTGGACTGTAATCGGGACAGGCGACCCAGAATATTTCGGCGCACATAGAACCAGGAGATACTGCCCGCCAGCAGCAGACTGATCAGCGACAGCATGAAGGTGGCATCACTGGCCTTGGAGACAGACTGCACTGCCTGCTCAATATCACGATCCAGATGCTGATTCACCCGCTCGGTATAGTGCGAAATCTGCGCCGCCAACTGCTGGATATGGCGCTGGCTGTTGGTCACCAGAAACTCCTCCTGATAACGCAGATCCAGTTCGCGGTTCTTGGCATCAAACAGCTCACCCTCGCGTGATGTCAGCAGCAGAGTGCGCTCCAGGGTTTCACGTGAATCGCCTGACTGTACCATCGCCGGGTAGAGATTGAGCTGATCGTGAATGCCTGATGCCAAGGCTTCAAGGCGCAGAAAAGTGTAATCCAGCTCGGCAAAACTGCTGTCGGTATGCAGCTTTTCCGCCAGTGCCGACAGGTAATTCAGACGCAGGCGCAGTGGCATCAACATATTGGCCTCTGCCAGAGACAGACTGGCCTGTTTATCCAGGTCCTCATTCAGTTGGAGATAAAGCGGATAGAGCTCCAGACGGTGTTGATGTGAACGCCAGACCTGACGCTCGCGCTCCTCAACAGTCTGTTGAATCAACCCTATGCTGTAACGGATCTGATCGCTGATCTCGATAAAGTAGCGGTTGTAATCCGGTAGATGAATCACCCACTGCTGCATCTCGGCAAGCTGCTGATCCAGTTGTTCGCGGGTCCGCTGGCGCAGGTAGTTGGAGTCGGCACTGATCAGGCGTGGTACATAAGCGGTCAGTTGTTGGCTCAGCTCATTCAGGCGGGCCGAGGCATAGAGCACCTCGATGCTCTCTTCACGTATCTGCTCCAGCCGCACCTCCAACTGCAGACTACTGCGAAACGCCAGGCCTGCCGCCAGCAACGTCATCACCGCCACCAGCGCAAACGCCAGCATCAGACGCGTGCTGACGCTGCGCGGCCACAGAGCGGTCAGATACTGTGAGAGAGAGGGTTGGGGCATGAACGGGCCACTCGGTTTGAGTCAGTCTTATTTTTGCAATATACGTTATCCTGTCTGCACAGCGCATACCACCGTTTTGTGGTGAGGTGTTGGTGCACTGACAAGAACTCAAGGTAGATGATTCAGGCATGACTTGAACATGCAGGGATGGATTAGTGCGTGATAATATCGCACCTGCACAAGGGCAGATGAAGTCAGTCCTTGGGATATTTTAAAGACCTACGTGGCATCAAAAAACATGCCCACCCTTGCTATCTACAATGGCTCAGTGCTAAGAGGCATGAGGGTAAGTGAATGCGACGCAGCAGGATGCTGTGATTGAAGTTAATCTGAAGGAATCAGGGTATGACAGGTAAAGAGCACATTGCGCTTGCACTGCGTGAAGAGAGTTTGAGCGGGCTGATCTACACCGTGCGTGGGAAGGAGGTGATGTTGGACAGCGATCTGGCTCGGCTTTATAAGGTTGAATCCAAGCGGCTGAATGAACAGGTAAAACGGAACGTCGAGAGATTCCCCGATGCTTTTCGTTTTCAGCTCAAACAGGATGAGTTCGATGCTCTAAGAACACAAATTGCGACCTCAAGCGAGTCTGACGACTTGAGGTCGCAATTTGCGACCTCAAGTGAACATGGAGGCAGGCGCTATCTCCCCTATGTATTCACCGAGCAGGGTGTGGCCATGCTATCGGCTGTTCTGCGTAGCGAAACCGCCATACAGACCAGTATCCACATCATCAACGCCTTCGTCACTATGCGCCGGTTCATGTCTGCCAAAGGAGGCCTGTTGCAACGTATGGACACTCTGGAGCAACGGCAAATTGCACATCAGATCAAAACCGATACTCGATTCGATCAGGTTTTCGATGCGTTGGAACTGAAAAACCTGAGCCCGACCCAGGGTATCTTTTTTGACGGCCAGATCTTCGATGCCTATGTGTTCGTCAACGACCTGCTGCGGCAGGCAAAACAATCCATCGTCCTGATCGACAACTATGTTGATGACAGCGTCTTGCAACAACTCGCCAAACGCAGAAAAGGTGTCAGCGCTATGGTACTGACTAAAGCTATTAACAAGACTCTGGCTCAGGATATCAAGAAACACAACGCCCAGTATCCACCGGTCACCATTCAGCAATTCATCAGTAGCCACGACCGTTTTCTGATTCTGGATGGTGATACGGTCTACCATATTGGTGCTTCACTGAAGGATCTGGGCAAGAAGTGGTTTGCCTTCTCCCGTATGGATAAGACGGGGCTGAATGTTATGGAAGCGGTGCGGAAAATTCAGCAAGGAGAAAAAATATGACCCAGCAGACCCAAGACCCGCGGCTTGTCATTGTTGATACTCCCTTCGATTGCAACGAGAGTGAACAACCGTTTGGAAAGCGCTGGCGAGAGGAGCGGATCACCCTGACGGTGGAGCACCTTACTGCATTGCAACACGGCAAGCTGGTGGCGTTGGATGTGCAGGGAGAGTATGTGGTGTATCTTGAGCAGGCTGGGGTAAAGAATTCATCATGACCAACGACTAGTGTCGTGATGCTTGTATCAGTTATACGCTATGCTGAGGCCTTTGCTGACACAGATGTCGGGATCAGAACCCCATGATTAAAAAACTATTTCTCGCACTTCTGGCAACTCTGCTTCTGGTAGTGGGCTACTGGCTGTTGTCGTTGGGTTTTGGCTCACTCAACCAGTTTCGTCAGATTGAACGGCTCCCAAGTGTGCCCATCGTGGCCGCGCTGCCGGGCGAAGTGAACCTGAATGGCGTTGCTCAGCCAACATCAGATCGGGCGTTCATCACCTCGCCGGATACCGGTACCCTGTCACTCTATTTTCGCTATCATATCGAGCGCGAGGAGCGTGACTCCGATGGTGATACGAGTTGGCGCACCGTCAGTAATCAGATTGAGTCGCTACCCTTTCTGCTGCAGGATAACAGTGCACAGATCCTGATCGATGCCACCGGGATGTCAGCCTCTCTGCCTATTTCGCATCGTAGGACCCAGGGCGATATGCGTTACACCGAGTATCGCATCGAGCCGGGGCACTCCCTGTTTATTCTCGGCTATCTGCTCGAAGCGGAAGTGGGCGAACCGCGCGTTGTGTTCAACCATCCCGGCCACTATACCCCCATGATATCGGCCTTCGGCGAAGCGCATGAGCGCAGTGAGATCGCTTTTCTCAGTCTGGTGATGATACTGGTGGGTATTGCGGCGGCTGCTATTAGCGTTTATCTGTTTTGTCTGTTACTGAGGGTGCATAAAACGGCGGTGCTGTTGTCCCTGCAAACACTGGTGCTGATGCTGATGCTGGCGTATCAGGGGTTCAATATGGCGCAGCAGGATGTTGAGGAGGCTGTGCAGAATCTGGAGCGGGCCGAACAGCGAGGGCTGGTCGCGATTCAGGTCATCCTGGATGATGCTGGGATCAGTTGGCAGGGCGACTGGTCCAAACTGCCGCCTGCGGAACGACTCGGATCACTCAACGAGCAGCAGCTTCAGCGCCTGCTTGGCATCCGCCATTTCCTGCTCTCGTCCCACTGGCGAACAGACAGGTTGTTGTCGGCCTGGCCGGAGCGACTGTTTGCCGCACAGTATCAGCTACCGTCGTTGATGCCGACAGCAGATGAGAAGCAGGTGCAGCAACAGCAGCGTGTTGATTTTACCTCGACCCGTCTGCAGGGGTGGCAGTCGGTATTTCTGGTTGGTATCGGGCTGGGGTTGCTCTGGCTGCCTGCACGATTCGGCTACAGGCGCGTGAAACTCAAGCGACTGATCGAGAATCTGCCGACCACGCCACTCAATGGTATTGCCTATGGTTTGACCGAGGTGGTTGGTTTTGCGCAGTTGCCGACAGGGCGTGAGCTCCTGAAGGGACCACTGACCGGTCGAGACTGTCTGGGTTATCTCTATCGGGTTGAGGAAAGGCGCTCAAGCGGCAAGAAGGAGAAGTGGGTCACGATACAATATGATGCCGAACTGCACCCCTTATGGCTGACAGAGGAGGAAGGTAAGGCACATGTCGAGATACTTCCCCGCTCCAGCGAGATCATCATGCGCAAGCCTGTCAGTAAAATAGAGGGGAATCACCGCTATACCGAAACCGTGATAGAGCCGGGTGCGGAGCTCTATGTACTCGGCCCGGCACTGGTGGCTGAGGAGCGTGCCGAGCTGCAGATCCGTGCAGGAGAAGAACAGGAACCTTTCATCATCAGTGATCTGAGCGAACAGGAGGTGATGCTGATGAAGGTCCAGGGTGGTTTCGCCTGGCTGACGGCGAGCCTGATTGGTGGTGTGATGCTGGCGCTGGGGCTGGCCGGTACCTGGGGTAGCTTTGGTGCCTTGCCTTGGCTGTTGTGTGCAATGATGCCGCTATTCTATCTGCTGACTGCGCTGGGTATTCTGATGTACAACGATCTGGTGTTTCTGCGTCAGCGTGCGCGCAAGACCCTCGCCAATATTGAAGTATCGCTGAAAAAGCGCAGCGATCTGATCCCTGCTCTGGAGAAAGTCGCCAAAACCTATCTGCAGCATGAGCAATCAGTGCAAAGCGAGCTGGCACAACTGCGTACGCAACTGGGTAAATCAGCCTGGAGTACAGAGGAAAGTAATGCCTTCCTACAGGCCGAGACTTCATTACATGCCATGTTGCTGGCCCGTGTGGAGGCCTATCCGGATCTCAAGGCGGATGAAACACTTCGCCAGCTGATGCACAGCCTGACCCGGATGGAGGATGAGGTCAGTCTGATGCGCGTCGGTCATACCTTGGCGATCGAACGCTACAATACCCGTCGCCAGCAGTTCCCGGAGGTGATTCTGGCGGGAGCTTTCGGTTTTGGGCCATTGCAATCTGGCTGAGATCAATAAGAGACACTACACTGACTGAAAATACTATGAGACGCTGATATGAAGCGGTCCCTTTCGTTGATTCATCTTCTCCTACTTGCTTCCATAGCTTTGCAGTCAGCAGCAGAAACAAAGCGTGCTGTTGTAACAGTGTCGCCACAATCGGTTCTTGATGGCAGTCACGATTATTTTATCGGCCTGTTGCAACTTGCTCTGGACAAGGCTAACGATCTGCTGGAGCCGGTAGAGATAGAGTTTTATGGAGAGCCTCTGACGCAGGAACGGGCTTTCATTGAGCTTGCGAATGGGGAAGCCCTGCATGTGTATTGGTCCGGCGCGAGCCAGAAGCGTGAAGAGGTCGTTATAGCGATACCCATACCGCTGTTGAAAGGTCTCCTGGGGTTCAGGATGCCTGTCATCCATGCCCAGTCTCTGGAACGCTGGCGAACAATTGAATCACTTGAATCTCTGCGTGAATTCAGCGCCTGTCAGGGTAGTGTCTGGCCCGATTCCGATATTCTGGAAGCAGCAGGGCTTCCGGTTGAACGCGTATTTGCCTTTGAACAGATGTACCTGATGTTACATGCTGGACGCTGTGATTATTTTCCGCGCGCTATAAGTGAGGTTTTCGCCGAGCTGGAGCAGGTCAATCAAGTCATACCCGATCTTGTTGCTGTGGAAGATCTTATCATCCACTATCCTTTCCCCATGTATTTCTTCGTCACGCCGACGCAGCCTGATCTGGCTGAACGAATCAGGGAGGGACTGGAGAAGCTGATCGACTCAGGTGAGTTTGATCAGTATCTGCAGACTCACCCCGCCACAAAACGTGTTTTTCCATTCAGCCAGTGGCAAGGGGCTCGCATCATATCATTGAGCAATCCACTATTGCCCGTAACCGCACAGCCAGAAAATCCACGCTACTGGATAAATCCCTGATTTATTAGCTCCCGCAGGCATGAATCAGAAACTGCCGAAACGCATCCGCCTGCTCACTGAGCTTCACACCGGGTTTCCAGATCAGACCCACCTCCATATGAGGTACAGCATCGGTGATCGGGCGGGCTTCGATTTTTTTTCCTTCCAGTGACCAGGGGCGATACACCATGTCCGACAGGATGGTGATGCCGAAACCGTGCGCGATCAGCCCACGCAGCGCCTCGAGAGATCCGGTACGAAACCCTGTGTTGGGGTTCAGTCCTTGCGATTGCCAGTAGCGCAGTGTGGATTCCTCACCTTCGTCTACATTTAACTGGATGTAGGTGTAGGGCTCGATATCGTTCAGCGAGGGAAATGGGATGCTTGCCAGTGGGTGATCCGAGGCCATCCACAACTGACGACGCGAGCGGATCAGGACATGCTCCTCCAACGTTGAACGCTCGGGTCGGTTGGAGAGGATAACGATGCCCAGCTCGATCTCTTCCGCTTCCAGTGCCTGTTCGATCTGTGCCCGCTCCAGATCCTGCAGGTCGATCTCGATATCGGGATAGTTGCGGCGAAAGCGTGCCATCAACGCCGGCAGAAAATAACCCAGTACGGTGTAGGAGGCGGCGATATGGATCGCACCGCCGAGGGTGTGGCTGAGAAATCCCGGTTCGCGCACGGCATCCTGCAGCGAGTCGAGCACATGACGACTATGCTGACAGAAGCTGTGTCCCTCTGCGGTCAGTTCCACGCCATGCGGACGGCGTTCAAACAGACGCACGCCGAGGGTCTGCTCCAGCATCAGCACGGCGTTGGTGATGGCCGACTGGGAGACATGCTCACGGCTGGCGGCCATAGAGAACTGACCAGTTTCGGCCGCGGCTACAAAATATCGCAGTTGGCGCAGGGTGATCTCTTTAGGCATGAGTGACTCCTGAAGCGGGGTTCCCGTGGTATGGGAGTGATATCTGAATTATTAATATCAGGAGACAATATAAGTGATTTGACGATATCGCAAGCGATTCATAGGATGCTATACCAATAAAAATAGAGGGGGATAAGTAATCCTGTCCGACCTCAAAGACCTGGAGAGATGTGATGACGGCGACGCTGAAGAGTGCGGCTGAACAGGAGCTGCGTGAGATCACCCTGGATGATAAATATACCCGAACGGATGGGCGTATCTACATCAGTGGCACTCAGGCGCTGGCTCGTCTGCCGATGCTGCAGAAAGAGCGTGATCGCCGTGCCGGCCTGAATACGGCTGGCTATGTCTCCGGATATCGCGGCTCCCCTCTTGGCGGTCTGGATATGGCGTTGTGGCAGGCGAAAAAACATCTGGCCGACCATGATGTCGTGTTCCAGCCAGGCGTCAATGAGGATCTTGCCGCCACAGCCGTCTGGGGTACTCAGCAAACCAATCTCTACAACAGCGCCCTGTATGATGGCGTATTCGGCATGTGGTATGGCAAGGGACCGGGTGTTGACCGTTCCGCGGATGTACTCAAACATGCCAACGCTGCCGGCAGTTCACCACATGGCGGCGTACTGCTGCTGGCGGGTGATGACCATGCCGCCAAATCCTCCTCTGTTGCACACCAGTCTGAACACCTGCTGATCGCCTGCGGTATCCCCGTCCTCTATCCCTCCAATGTGCAGGAATATCTGGATTACGGCATGCATGGTTGGGCGATGAGTCGCTATTCCGGTCTCTGGGTATCGATGAAGTGTGTCACCGATGTTGTCGAATCTTCCGCGTCGATTGATGTCGATCCCGATAGAGTCGAGGTGGTGATCCCCGAGGACTTCATCATGCCCGAAGGGGGACTCAATATCCGCTGGCCCGATCCACCGCTGGATCAGGAAGCGCGCATGCTGGACCACAAATGGTATGCGGCACTCGCCTATATCCGGGCCAACAAGCTCAACCGTATCGAGATCGACTCACCCAATGCTCGCTTCGGCATCATGGCGGCCGGTAAGGCCTATCTCGATGTGCGTCAGGCGCTGACCGATCTGGGGCTGGATGATGAAGCCTGCGCCCAGCTCGGGATCCGTCTGTACAAGGTTGGCTGCGTCTGGCCTCTGGAGGCTCAGGGTGCACGCGAGTTTGCCACTGGGTTGGAAGAGATTCTGGTAGTGGAGGAGAAGCGTCAGATTCTGGAGTACGCGCTGAAAGAGGAACTGTACAACTGGCGTGATGATGTGCGCCCGCGTGTGTATGGCAAGTTTGATGAGCGCGACAACTCCGGTGGCGAATGGTCAGTGCCCCGTGGTCAGTGGCTGTTACCGGCGCGTTATGAGCTGTCTCCGGCACTGATCGCCAAAGCGATCGCCAGCCGCTTGAATCGGGTCGGCTTGCCGGATGAGGTGCGTGCGCGAATCGAAGCGCGTATCGCCGTGATCGACGCCAAAGAGCTGGAATCTGCACGGCCACGCGAAACCGCCGAGCGCAAACCCTGGTTCTGTTCCGGTTGCCCGCACAACACCTCCACCCGCGTACCTGAGGGTTCTCGTGCGCTGGCCGGTATCGGTTGTCATTACATGGTGATGTGGATGGACCGCAACACCGAAACCTTCAGCCAGATGGGTGGTGAAGGTGTCGCCTGGCTGGGTCAGATGCATTTCTCCGGTGATAAGCATGTATTCGTCAATCTTGGTGATGGCACTTATTTCCACTCCGGCCTGCTGGCGATACGAGCCTCCATTGCAGCCAAGGCAAATATTACCTATAAACTGCTGTATAACGACGCAGTGGCAATGACCGGCGGTCAGCCGGTCGATGGCGTGCTGACGGTGCCACAGATCGTGGCGCAGGTGGTGGCCGAAGGTGCCAAAGAGGTGCTGGTGGTGACCGATGAACCGGATAAATACACCGGTGCCATGACGCTTCCTGCAGGCATCGCCGTGCATCATCGTGATGAACTGGATCAGATTCAGCTGCGACTGCGCGATACCGAGGGTGTCACCATTGTGGTGTATGACCAGACCTGTGCCACCGAAAAACGCCGTCGTCGCAAGCGTGGGCAGTACCCGGATCCCGCGCGTCGTGCCTTTATCAATGATGCTGTATGTGAAGGCTGTGGTGACTGTTCTGTGGCCTCCAACTGTCTGTCAGTAGAGCCGCTGGAGACGGAGCTTGGCACCAAGCGCAAGATCAATCAGTCCTCCTGCAACAAGGACTTCTCCTGCCTGAAAGGCTTCTGCCCGAGCTTTGTCACGGCAGAGGGGGCACAGCCGAAGAAACCACAGATCGCCAAAGGTGGCAGCAGCCCATTGAAGGTTGAAGATCTGCCCCAGCCGAATCTGCCTGTGATTACAGAGCCTTATGGCGTGGTCGTGACCGGTGTCGGCGGTACTGGAGTGGTGACTATCGGGGCGTTGATCGGTATGGCGGCGCATCTGGAAAGCAAGGGCGTTACAGTACTGGATATGACCGGCCTGGCCCAGAAGGGCGGCGCCGTGATCAGCCATGTGCAGATCGCCAACCAGCCGGAGGATATTCATGCCACGCGTATCGCCACGGGGGAAGCGCATCTGGTGATCGGGTGTGATTCGATCGTGACCGCCTCGGTCGATGCCCTGTCACGTACCCGTCGTGATATCACGGCAACTGTGGTTAACAGTGCCGAGGTACCCACTGCAGCCTTTATCGGCAACCCGAACTGGCACTTCCCGAGCGAATCTGCTGAAGCGGATATTCGCGATAGCATCGGCGAGCGTTGTGACTTTATCAATGCTAATCAGTTGGCGCTGGATCTCCTCGGCGATACGCTGTTCGCCAACCCGTTGCTGATGGGTTATGCCTGGCAGAAGGGCTGGATTCCGTTGTCATTGGCGGCCCTGACTCGCGCCATCGAGATGAACAATGTTGCAGTGGATAAAAATCTGCAGGCATTCGGCTGGGGCCGTCTGGTGGCACATCACGGCGAAGCCGAGGTGATGAAGCATCAGGCAGTGAAGGAGGCCGTACAGGTGATCCGTATGCCGGAAACCCTGGATCAGTTGATCGCCAAACGGGTGCAACTGCTGACTGACTATCAGGATGCCGCCTATGCGTCCCGTTTTGAGACAGCCGTGCAGTCGATCAGACAGCTGGAGGAATCTCTGGTTGGTAAGGCGCGCCTGGAGCTGACCGAAGCGGTCGTGCGCAACCTGTCCAAACTGATGGCCTACAAGGATGAGTACGAGGTCGCGCGTCTGTACAGCGATCCGGCTTTCCTCGATAAGCTTCGCGGACAGTTTGAGGGTGAGCCGGGCAAGGATTATCAGCTCAACTTCTATCTGGCACCACCGCTGCTGGCGAAGACCGACGCCAAGGGGCATCTGGTGAAGCGTCGCTACGGCTCCTGGATGTTGCCGATGTTCAAACTGCTGGCGCGCTTCAAGGGACTGCGCGGTTCAGCACTTGATATCTTTGGTCGCACCGAGGAACGGCGTCAGGAGCGCCAGTTGATCGAAGATTATCTGGCACTGCTGGAAGAGTTCAGTCGCAGCCTGAGTGCTGATAAACTGGCGTTGGCAATTGAGCTGGCCTGCCTGCCCGACCAGATCCGCGGTTTTGGGCACGTCAAGGAGCGTAACATGCAGGTGGTGGCTGCTCGGCGTGAAGCGCTGCTGGCTGAGTATCGCGGGCAGGTGCAGTACATAAAGGTGGGATGAAAATATAAGTCAGCGTTACATGGAGCAAGATAAACTGACGTGTGATTTCATGCGTAGTACATGAAAAAGCTGGATAAAAGAGATCAGCAGATAGAGCTGTGCTCACTATAGTGACTGAACTGCAGAGTGGATGTTTGATATGGAAAAAGTCCTCAACTCAAGCCGCTTCTTAGTACTGTTCATTGTCATTATTTGCTCGATTTCAGCGATCTTGCTCTATGTTTCAAGCTTGAATGTTATTTTTAATGTCGTGCTGAATTTTTTTGAGAGAGTGCCGGCGAGTGCCGATGGGGGTAAGAGGCTGGCGGTTCAGTTGCTCAAAATATTGGATACCCTTCTCATCGCTGTTACCTTTCAAATTATTGCGGTCGGGCTATATCGCTTGTTTATCAGCGGGTCGAGCTCTTCTGGGTCAGGTCTTCTCTCGGCTCTTAAAATCAATGACTTTCATGATCTAAAAATCACCTTGATTCAGGTTGCCATGGTAATCATGGTGGTGCTTTTTCTTGAACAAGCTGTTGAAATTGGTGCTACGCTTGAAACCCTGTATTTTGGTGCCTCAATATCACTGGTTATTCTCACTGGTGTATATGCGGCTAAAAGCATGGGGCATCGCTCAGACTCTGCAAAGTTACCCATTACCGAAAACATCGAAAAAACCGATCTATAAATATCAACTATCCTGTTTTTTCGATAAGACTCCAGTGCTATAAATGAACTGTCAACCAAGCACTGGAGGTGTCCCATGAAAACAATCAGACAAGTCTTGCTGGATGCACATAAAGCCGTGAATGAGCTGATTCTGAAGGAAGGTTACAGAATTTTGAAAGCTGAGTTCAGCTTCAATCATTCAATAGTGGTTTGGATAGAGGAGCCTTTGCGTGCTGATCTACCCACTGAGCGCTGCTTTTTGAAAGTGGTTGAGAATAATCAGCCGGTACCCCTGGCATTCGAATACGTGAGCTCAGCTTTTAATCCTTTCGATTCTAAAGCCGTTCATCTATTCAGAGTGCCGGAAAGGGTGGTTCGTGAAGAGCCAGTCTGTCTCTCTGCAGTAGCTTAAGGAAGAACTCTTTGGATAAAAAGATCAACTACAAGCATCTACATTATTTCAGGACCATTGCCAGGGAAGGCTCGATTGCAGCTGCCAGTGAGATTCTGACGCTGGCGCCACAAACGTTAAGTGGGCAGCTGTCACAGCTGGAATCTGATTTTGGTCATTTACTCTTCAAACGCGAAGGGCGAAAACTTCAACTAACACCCTTTGGGCAGCAGGTGTTTGACTACACCGATTCCATGTTTTCCATTGCTGATGAGCTATCGCACTTTCTGAACACCAGCCAGTTGATCGAACGCAATATTTTTCGTGTCGGTGTGTCCTCTTCCATACACAAGCTGATCGTGTACAACTTGATCCAACCCGCCTATGTCAAAACGCCACAACTCCATTTGATCTGTAAAACCGGCGAAACAGAACGGCAACTCAATGAACTGCGTACCCACAAGCTTGATCTCTTGATTACCGACCGGCTTAAAGTGATCGATGATGTTACCTCATTCCAGATTAAAGAGCTGATCAGCTCAGGCATCAGCCTGTTTGCAGCGCCTGATATCGCCAGGAAGCTGAGAGATAAAGGGCTTCCGGATAGCCTGCAAGGTGCGGTGCTGTTAGCGAATGCGCGTAACGCCGTGTATTTTGAGCGACTGATCGCCTGGTTGGCCAAACGCAACATTCATATGCGTATCGGTGCAGAGATTGATGACAGTGCTCTGATCAAGATTTTCGGGTCGCATGGCATGGGTGTGTTTGCAGCACCGACCATGATCGCCGATGAAGTGTGCCGCCAGTACCAGGTAGAGCTTTTATTGGAGATAGACAATGTACAGGACAAAATTTATGCCCTGTACAATGATATATCTAACGCTTCGCCCTGGATTGAAGCGATTTGCAGTACCCATTTCGATTGAGTCTGTTGAGCAGGCGCAGGTGGCTTATTCCTGGCCTGGTCGTCCGGCCTGCTAAGCGGCCAGCGAGAGCTGTCGTTGAGATCTGATATTCAGGCATGCTCGAAGAGTCATGCCTGACTTGTTATGGCAGGGTAGTGCGGATCAGTGCGCGATCTTGCTCGCAACTTCCATGTAGGCGGCACCGTGTTCCTTGACGGCTTCCGGCTGGTAGGTCTCAGATGCAATATGCAGCTCTTCCAGTGTGTCCACCAGAGCCGTTACCTCTTCGTGAATCTTCTCCAGTGCATTCTCCAGGGTGTAGGTCAGCTGGTGAATGTCGGTCATCGCCTGGTCATCGATGTCACCGGCCAGAACGGCTGCCAGCTTCTGGTTGTACTCGCTGAAGTTTTTAACCGCTTCTTCCAGTGTGTTGGATGGCAGGGCTTCGAAATGATCGATACGGTTGTCGGCCAGCAGTGCGCCGGAAACAAAAATTGAGGTTGCAGCCAGAGTGGAGATCAGGAGTTTTTTCATGAGATATCCTTGTCAATTAACTTAATGTAAATCATTAGCATCAGCATTCTATATTCTATCAGCCGATCATGACAAGGTGTTTGCATCAGGATATGCAATGGATTACCACAGGATGCTGATAGACAGATACCCATACAGCTTATATGCTAACTGTATTGTCGTTTTGCTTGATCTGATTCATACGCCGGATGCCGTTCCATACCAGACAGGATGACTGAGCATCAGAATCATGCAGCTCATTCCGGTCAGTATGGAGGGTAGTTGTGTTTTTGAAAGCTCGGTTACTACTGCTCTGTCTGCTGATTTTTATATCCTGCTCTTCACAGGTGTTTGCCCGCGAACTCCGAGTGGGTCTGGGTGAGTTGGATTACCCCCCTTTCTACTTCAAGGAAAACGGCCAGTTCAAAGGTGCAGCGGTAGAGATTGCCGAACAGATTGCCGCTCAACTGGGTCATCAGCTTGTCTATGTGCGCTATCCCTGGGCGCGGGTGCAGAATGCGCTTGAGTTCGGTGATCTGGATATGATGATTCTCTATTTCAGGACACCTGAGCGTGAGAGTAAAGTGGTATACACCGAGACCCCGCACCTCAATGAGTCCAGCCATCTGTTTGTGCGCAGTAACAGCAATATCGATCTGTTATCCAGCCTTGATGATCTGGAAGACAGACTGTTTGGGCATGTGAGGGGGTATGCGCATGGCGAGCAGTACGATAACCATCAGCAACTGAAAAAACACCTTGTACCGGATGAGCGCCACCTGATTCGTACGCTGATCGTCGGGGGGATAGATGTGGCGGTGGGAAACAAGCCGGCCATCATGATGGTGGCTGAACTGGAAGGGCTGGAAGATGAGATAGTCTTTCTGAATACGCCTATCGATATAGGCCCTAATTTCTTCGCCTTCTCCAGAGTACTGCCGGATGCCGAAGCATTGGCGCGTGACTACTCGGAGCAACTCAGACAGTTCATGCCATCCGATGAATATCGTCAGATCCTGATGACGTATGGATTCGATCTGACGGAATAGTCGCTAATACGACAGTCCTGACGTTTTCAGAATTATTCCCGTCGCATTCAAGAGACCTCTTCAGCAGGTACAGGGCTATTCTGCGAGCATTGAAACTGATAATGCCCGTTACCCTGGAGAGTCATCATGACACCTGCCGAACTGCACCAAGATGCCATCGTCATCGATGGTCTGATCATTGCGAAGTGGAACCGTGAACTGTTCGAAGATATGCGCAAAGGCGGCCTGACGGCGGCAAACTGCACCGTATCTGTCTGGGAGGGGTTCCAGGCGACTGTGAATAACATCGCCGCCAGCAAGAAGCTGATCCGCGATAACAGTGATCTGGTGATTCCAGTGCGCACCACTGCCGATATCCAGCGCGCCAAGGATGAAGGCAAGACCGGTATTCTGTTTGGTTTTCAGAACGCTCATGCGTTTGAGGATCAACTGGGCTATATCGAGGTGTTCAAGGAACTCGGCGTCGGTATCGTACAGATGTGCTACAACACCCAGAACCTGGTTGGCACCGGCTGCTACGAGCGTGATGGTGGTCTGTCCGGTTTCGGGCGTGAAGTGGTCGCTGAGATGAACCGTGTCGGTATCATGTGTGACCTGTCCCATGTTGGCTCCAAAACCTCCGAAGAGGTGATTCTGGAATCGCAGAAACCTGTGTGCTACTCCCACTGCCTGCCATCCGGTCTGAAAGAGCATCCGCGTAACAAATCCGACGAAGAGCTGAAGTTCATTGCTGATCATGGTGGTTTTGTCGGTGTGACCATGTTCGCGCCCTTCCTGAAGAAAGGGATCGACTCCACCATCGACGACTACGCCGAAGCGATCGAATATGTGATGAATATTGTCGGTGAAGATGCGATCGGTATCGGTACGGACTTCACTCAGGGACATGGCCAGGATTTCTTCGAGTGGCTGACCCACGACAAGGGCTATGCACGTCGTCTGACCCGTTTCGGCAAGATCGTTAACCCACTGGGTATCCGTACCGTCGGTGAATTCCCCAACCTCACCGAAACCCTGCTCAAGCGAGGCATGAGTGAATCTCAGGTACGCAAGATCATGGGTGAGAACTGGGTCCGTGTTCTGAAAGATGTCTGGGGCGAGTGATCACTCCCGCTGGATAGTTACTGCTGAATAATACATTTAATAAAAAATGCTTTTTATAGGTGATCACCGTGGCAAAAATCGCTCCTGAACTTCCCATCGAAGTTGATTCCGAAACCGGCGTATGGACATCTGACGCCCTGCCGATGCTGTATGTTCCCCGGCATTTCTTCATCAACAACCACCAGGCAATTGAAGAGGAGCTGGGCCCTGAGCGTTACGCGCAGATCCTGTACAAGGCAGGTTACAAGAGCGCCTGGCACTGGTGTGAAAAAGAGGCTGAGCTGCATGGCCTGTCGGGTGTTGACGTGTTTGAGCACTACATGAAGCGCCTGTCGCAGCGTGGCTGGGGCAAGTTCATCACCGAAGAGATCGATCTGGCCGCAGGGACCTGCAAGGTGCGTCTGGAGCACTCAGCGTTCGTGTATCACTATGGCAAGGTGAACCGCAAAATTGAATATATGTTCACCGGCTGGTTTGCCGGTGCAATGGATCAGATCCTGGAAGCGCAGGGCAGTTCACTGCGCACCGTTGCGGAACAGACCCAGAGCGGCGCCGAAGAGGGCTGCGATGTCGGTTACTTCGTTACCCGTCCTCTGATCTGAGAGTAGGAGTGAGTCATGTCCCAGTTTGATGCCATTTTCCAGCCGATCCAGATCGGTAACCTGACGATCCGTAACCGCGTGGTCAGTACCGCACATGCCGAGGTGTATGCTACCGATGGTGGCATGACGACGGATCGCTACGTTAAATATTATGAAGAGAAAGCCAAGGGCGGGTGCGGTCTGTGCATCTGCGGTGGCTCCTCTGTTGTCTCCATCGACAGCCCTCAGGGCTGGTGGAGCTCGGTCAATCTTTCTACTGACCGGATCATCCCGCACTTCCAGAATCTGGCCGATGCCGTGCACAAGCATGGCGGCAAGATCATGATTCAGATCACCCATATGGGTCGTCGTTCACGCTGGGATGGCTATGACTGGTCCACCCTGATGTCACCCTCCGGTATCCGCGAGCCGGTGCATCGCTCCACCTGCAAGACGATTGAGGAGGAGGAAATCTGGCGCGTTATCGGTGACTTCGCTCAAGCGGCACGTCGTGCCAAAGAGGGTGGTCTGGATGGTGTCGAGCTATCCGCAGTGCACCAGCACATGATCGACCAGTTCTGGAGTCCGCGAGTCAACAAGCGTACCGATGAGTGGGGTGGCAGTTTCGAGAACCGCATGCGCTTCGGTATGGAAGTATTGAAAGCGGTGCGTGCTGAAGTGGGGCGTGACTTTGCCGTGGGTATGCGTATCTGTGGCGATGAGTTCCATCCGGATGGTCTGACACACGACGATATGAAGCAGATCGCAGCCTATTATGACGCCACCGGCCTGCTCGATTTCTTTGGCGTGATCGGCTCTGGCTGCGATACACATAACACGCTGGCTAACGTGATTCCGAACATGTCCTTCCCGCCGGAGCCTTTCCTGCATCTGGCTGCGGGCATCAAGGAAGTGGTCAAGATTCCTGTCATTCATGCTCAGAACATCAAGGATCCGAATCAGGCACAGCGTATCCTTGAAGGGGGCTATGTCGATCTGGTCGGTATGACGCGTGCGCATATCGCTGATCCGCACATTATTGCCAAGATCAAGATGGGTCAGATCGATCAGATCCGTCAGTGTGTGGGTGCCAACTACTGCATCGACCGCCAGTATCAGGGGTTGGATGTGCTCTGTATTCAGAACGCTGCAACTTCGCGTGAGCACATGGGTGTGCCGCATATCATTGAGAAAACCGAAGGGATCAAACGTAAGGTTGTTGTGGTTGGTGGTGGCCCAGCCGGTATGGAAGCGGCGCGTGTTGCTGCCGAGCGTGGTCATGATGTCACACTGTTTGAAGGCAAGGATCAGTTGGGTGGCCAGATTACCACGGCGTCCAAGGCTCCACAGCGCGATCAGATTGCCGGCATCACCCGCTGGTATCAGTTGGAATTGGCACGCCTGAAAGTGGATCTGCGTCTGGGTACCTATGCCGATGAGCCGACGATCAAGGATCTGCGTCCGGATATCGTGGTGCTGGCGGTCGGTGGCAAGCCGTTCGTTCAGCAGATGCCAGAGTGGGGTGCCGACGAAGGCTTGATAGTCAGCAGCTGGGATGTGCTGGATGGCAAGGTTGAGCCAGGCAAGAATGTACTGATCTACGACACCATCTGCGAATTCACCGGTATGTCGGTTGCGGATTACCTGTCCGAGAAGGGCGCTAAGGTTGAGCTGGTAACTGATGATATCAAGCCAGGTGCGGCCGTGGGTGGCACTACCTTCCCGACCTACTATCGCAGCCTGTATGCCAAAGAGGTGATCCTGACCTCTGATCTGGCACTTCACAAAGTCTATCGCGAAGGTGATCAACTGGTGGCCGTGCTGGAAAACGAGTACACCGGTCAGATGGAGGAACGTGTTGTTGACCAGGTAGTGGTCGAGAACGGCGTGCGTCCGGATGAAGCGCTCTACTACGCGCTGAAGCATCAGTCACTGAACAAGGGGCAGATCGATCTAGAGTCGCTCTATGCGATCAAGCCTCAGCCGAGCCTGAGCGAGTCGACTGAGGGTGACAGCTTCCTGCTGTTCCGGATCGGTGACTGTACGGCTCCGCGAAATACTCATGCCGCGATCTATGATGCGCTGCGTTTGTGCAAGGATTTCTGATTAGAGTGTGCTTATGCTCAATATAATCTTACCTGTACTGATATTTGCAGCGCTGGCGCTGGCGGTGGTCGGCGCAGTGCGCCGCATCAGCCTGTGGCGTCAGGGCCGGCCTTCGCCGGTATCGCTGCTGGCGGGTCTGGCTGCAATGCCACGCCGCTACCTGGTGGATCTGCACCATGTGGTTGGGCGTGATAGCTATATCTCCAATACACACGTTGCCACGGCGGGTGGCTTTGTCGCCGCGGCCGTGTTGGCGATACTGGTGCACGGGCTGCAGCTGGAAAGCCGTATCCTGGCCTGGGCGCTGCTGGCCGCGACCACCTCCATGTTTGTGGGTGCATTGTTTGTCGCCAAACGGCGAGTCAATCCGCCATCACGCCTGTCCAAAGGGCCCTGGATGCGTTTGCCGAAAAGCCTGATGGCATTTTCGCTGGCGTTCTTCCTGATCACCCTGCCGGCGGCTGGTATTCTGCCGCACGGATTCGGTGGCTGGGTGCTGGCGCTGCTACTCGTAGCGCTGGTGGTCTGGGGGTTGGGTGAAATGTTCTTCGGCATGACCTGGGGCGGGCCGATGAAGCACGCCTTTGCCGGTGCACTGCATCTGGCCTGGCATCGTCGCGCCGAACGTTTTGGTGGAGGCCGCTCCACTGGGCTCAAACCACTGAATCTGGACGATCCAAACGCGACACTCGGGGTTGAAAAACCGGCTGATTTCACCTGGAACCAGTTACTGGGTTTTGATGCCTGCGTGCAGTGTGGCCGCTGTGAAGCAGTCTGCCCGGCGTTTGCGGCAGGTCAGCCGCTTAACCCGAAAAAACTGATTCAGGATATGGTGGTCGGTCTGGCGGGTGGCAGCGACGCACACTATGCCGGCTCTCCCTATCCCGGCAAGCCGGTAGGTGAACATCAGGGTGATGCACACAGCCCGATCGTGGCACGCGAGGGCAAGGCGCTGGTCGATGCCGAGACGCTCTGGTCCTGCACTACTTGTCGCGCTTGTGTCGAAGAGTGTCCGATGATGATCGAACATGTCGATGCCATCGTCGATATGCGCCGCTTCCTGACGTTGGAACGTGGTGAAACGCCGAACAAGGGTGCCGAGGTGATCGATAATCTGATCGCTACCGACAACCCCGGTGGGTTTGCTCCGACGGCGCGCATGAACTGGGCCGCCGATCTCAACCTGCCAGTGCTGGCTGAAGTGAAGCGCACTGACGTGCTGCTGTGGCTCGGTGACGGCGCCTTCGATATGCGCAACCAGCGCACGTTGCGCGCTTTCGTCAAGGTGCTGCGCGCGGCAGGTATCAACTTTGCTGTGCTCGGTAATGAAGAGCGTGACAGTGGTGATGTGGCGCGTCGGTTGGGCGATGAAGCGACCTTCCAGAGCCTGGCGCGGCGCAATATCGCCACGCTGGCGAAGTATAGCTTCCGCAGTATCGTTACCTGTGATCCGCACAGTTTCCATGTGTTGAAGAATGAGTATGGTGAGCTGGGTGGCGAGTATGTCGTTCATCATCACACCACCTTCATCGGCAAGCTTCATGAGGATAAAAAGCTCAATCTGCGCGGTTGGAAAGGCGGCAAGGTCACCTATCATGATCCCTGCTATCTGGGGCGCTACAACGGTGAATATGAAGCACCACGTGCCGTACTCAGAGCCCTGGGTATCGAGGTGGCGGAGATGGAACGCTCCGGTTTCCGTTCACGCTGCTGTGGTGGCGGTGGCGGTGCGCCGATCACGGATATTCCCGGCAAACAACGTATCCCCGATATGCGCATGGAAGATATCCGTGAGACGGGTGCCGAGCTGGTCGCTGTGGGTTGCCCACAGTGTACCGCGATGCTGGAAGGTGTCGTGGAGCCACGGCCCGAGATCCGCGATATCGCCGAGTTGGTTGCTGATGCACTGATTGAACAGGCTGACGCCGTGGATGCCACGGCAAAAAAGCCGCAGGTTGAGGAGGCGCTGGCATGAGTGACATTATTCGGCGAGACCCGCGTAAAGCGTGGATTGCGCGTAACCGTCTGCATCCGGAGCATGCCAGCGTGCTGGCTGAACTGGGGATGGGTGATGCACAGCCCGCTCAGTGGATGGGACCGAATGGCGTGATGCGCAAGGACCCGCACCGGGTTGGCTTTATCGGCCCTGCTGGCATCAAGCGTATCGACCGCAGTGGTGTTCAGGGTGCGCCGGGTCAGGTGCAGGCGCGCAGTACTGCTGCGCAGGACACACGCACAGCAGTGCTGATTGCCGAGCCTGCCTTTCATATTGTGGTGGTACCGGATATGGCTGGTGGCCGTCTGTCGGCGCATGATCGTGATCTGCTGGGTCTGGCTCGGCAGATGGCTGATAAAAATGCCAGTGCCCAGGGCGCCGTCGTGGCGATTGTGTTCGGTGAACTGAAAGAGGACAGCTGGGGCGAGGCGGGTATCGACCGATTGCTGCACCTCAGTGATGCCGCACTGGAGGGTTACTCCCCTGAGTATCGCATTGCGATTCTCAGCGCTGCCGAACGCGAGCTGAAACCGCGTTACTGGCTGTTCCCGGACTCCAGTCTGGGTGGCGGCGATCTCGGTCGGCGTCTGTCGGTACGTATCGGTGAGCGGGCAGCCACGCAGGTGTGGCAGGTGGATCTGGAGAGTGAAACACCGCGTTGTACTGGCCGAGGGGCTGCAGGCCGTAAGGATATCACCCGTGATCTGCCGCGTGTGCTGTTGGCACTGGCTGAGTGCGGCGAGCCGGTCAGCGATACACGTCATGAGGCGCAAGCTATCCAGTTGCAGCAGCCTCTGCCAGAGCAACTGGTACGTATTGAGGATCTGGGCGCTGTAGCGGTCGATCCAGCCAGTGTCGCCCTCAGCGAGGCCGAGTTCATCCTGTCGGGTGGTAACGGGGTGCGTGACTGGGATGGCTTCCATCAGGCGGCACGTGTGCTGGGCGCCACCGAGGGAGCCTCGCGTGTTGCCGTGGACGATGGCTTTATGGCGCGTGATCGTCAGGTTGGTGCGACTGGCACCTGGGTGACGGCACGCGTTTATATGGCGGTGGGTATTTCGGGTGCGATCCAGCATCTGCAGGGTATTCAGAGCTGCGATAAGGTGATCGCGATCAACATGGACCCAGGCTGCGACATGATCAAGCGTGCTGACCTGGCCGTGATCGGTGATTCAGGCGAGATACTGTCCGAGCTGGTCAAACGTGTGGATGGACTGAAGCAGGAGAATCGAGATGTTGCTTAGTACCCCTAGGTCATCCGCCGACAAGACCGCTATCAAGGTGGCCGTGTTGCTGTCGGTTGGCAGTCATCCTCTGACCGGGCGTGGCCGTCGTGCCGAACAGGATGCCCGTGCACTGGAGATGGCGCTCGCCCTGCCGCAGGCTGATGCACAACTGATTCATGCCGGACGCCTGAATGATGAGAGTGAACCGGCGTTGCGCAGCTATCTGGGCATGGGGCCACAGCAGATGACGCTGATTCAACAGCCGAAACAGGCGGATGTGCTACCGGCGCTGGAGAAACATCTGCGTCAGTTGGGACCCAAACTGATTCTGTGCGGTTCACGCGCCGAAGCCGGCGAAGGCTCAGGCCTGCTGCCCTATCTGCTGGCCGAAAAACTTGGCTGGCCGTTGATCAGTGGCCTGGCTGCAATCGAGTCAGTGGATGGCAGCAGTGCTACGGTGTTGCAGGCATTGCCCCGTGGTCAGCGTCGTCGCCTGCGGGTGAAGTTGCCAGCGCTGTTGACGATTGATAGTGCGGCGCCCGTGGCTCGCCAGTCGGCCTTCGGCCCGGCCCGCCGTGGTCAGTTGGCAGAGGTCGATGCGCCGGTGCAGATGGATACCGAGCAGGAGGGCTGGGAGGTTCAACCCGCCCGTAAACGCCCGAAACGTCTCAAGATCATCAAGGCCACTTCGGCCCGGGATCGTTTCAAGGCGGCAGCGGCTAAGTCTGAAGGCAGCGGCGGCCAGGTGCTCAAAGATATTACGGCAGCCGAGGGTGCCGATGCTGTTTTGAAACTGCTGATGGAAGAGGGGGTGCTGCGCGTCAGTAGTTGATCACGAATAGCAGAGCACGAATAGCAGAACAATCTTCTTCATCTGGGCCAGAGGTGGTTATCGCCATCTCTGGCCATTTTTTCTGCCTCATCAGCCACAAGCCTGATTGGCATCTCCCACATACTTACTCTGTCTTTTCTCAACAGCAGTCACAAATCCAGATTTCACCTTTCGGTTTCGTGCTCAGGCCTTTACCATAACAGCCCTGGCGTGCATCGATTGATGCAGGCGATTTTTGATACCTATTTTGCAAGGAGATACCCATGACCATTCAGCGCCATGAAATCGGCACACGAATGAGCCGCGCCGTCGTTCACAACAACACTGTTTACCTGTGCGGTCAGGTGGCAGAGGATCGTCATGCTGATATCACAGGTCAGACCCAGACCATGCTCGCCAAGGTCGATGCCCTTCTGGAGTCAGTCGGCAGCAGCCGTGAGCATATGCTTTCTGCCACTATCTACCTTAAAGATATGGCACACTTCAGTGAGATGAACGACGTCTGGGACAACTGGGTGCCCGCAGGCCATGCACCGGCACGCGCCTGTGTTCAGGCCAGTATGGCCAGCCCGGAGTTGTTGGTTGAAATCTCCGTGGTTGCGGCGGTGCCAGCTGCCTGATATCAACTGACTCATCGTATAATCAACGGCTGTGGGTAAGACTGCATTTTCTTAACCACAGCCGATTGTTTATAAAGTCATTACTCTCCCGTAATCTGATGGTCCAGGTGTGCCACGAGGTCTGCTGGCAGATTAAGCCGATGGGCCAATGCCTGAAGGTAAACCCGTTCGGCAGGATGATCACCATCTGCAACCAGACGAGATACCAGATAAACCTCAGATGCCTGCTCCACACCCTGTATACCTGAAGCGATAGATTCAAGGCTCGGTGGCTGTCTCAGAGCATCAAACACAAACGCCTTGCTTTCTGCATCCAGCGATAGTTTTTCAACGTGATCAAAAATGATACTTTGCTCTTTGGCATCGATATGACCATCGGCATGTGCGGCAGCAATCATGGAGGTGATCAGAGTCAGAGAAAAGTTACCTGAATCTGCTTTATCGGCTGATGGCAAAAAGCGTGGGTCAACCTGTGCCAGATCGTCCTGAGTTGCTATAGGAGCTGTTGTTACCTGCTTGCCCTGTTGCCAGTTCTGGTAAGCTTTAAAGGCGAGCGCGCCAGCTGCAGCCGCACCACCATAGCCGACCAGTCCACCAGCCATCTTACGCGCTTTCTTACTGCCGACCAGTAGCCCCAGTAGCCCACCGGCAACAGCTCCTCCGGTAAAATTCCCGCCGGGAATATTGAGCCCCTGACCCGACGCAGAGCCAGACAGTGGGGATTGCCCCTGCCCGAAATTCTGATTGCCAGTATTGCCGAGGAACTGTTCAAGAATTTTGCCTGCGTTAATCATATGCCCTGCTCCAGAAAAGCTATGAAAGATTTCCTTTACGACAATCAGAAGCCGTCAAAAGTTTTATCAAGCTCTTGCTACATCAAACTCAACTCTATTGTTAACTCACTCCCGAAAACCGACCACTCAGCTCCTGGTTACGCTGCCCCATGGATTGCAGAAGGTCAGAGATACCCGATAACTGTTGTGCCGAGTGAGCCGTCTCCTTGGTCTGATCCGAAACCTGCGCAATGTTGCGGGCAATATCACCGGCGACGCTGGTCTGCTCTTCGGCAGCGGTGGCGACCTGAGCATTAAAGCGGTTGATCTCGCCGATAATCTCGCTGACATTCTGCAACTGCCCCGAGCTTTCCTCGAATATTTCGACACTTTCAGTGGAGATGCTGTGAGAGGCCTGCATCACATTAACCGTTTCACTCGCGCCACGTTGCACTGCTTCGATAATCTGCTGTATCTGCTCGGTAGAGGTCTGAGTGCGCAGGGCCAGGGTGCGAACTTCATCGGCTACGACGGCAAACCCTCGTCCCTGATCACCGGCTCTGGCCGCTTCAATGGCCGCATTCAGAGCCAGCAGATTGGTCTGCTCCGAAATGCTGCGGATCACCCCAACCACTTCGCCGATATTGTTGGTATCTGTCTCCAGTTGGTTGACGATCGCCATGGAGGAGGTGATCTGACCGGCCAGACGCTCCAGTGACACCTGTGCTTTCTGCATCGACTTCAATCCATGTACCGCTGCTTCATCTGCCTTGTGGGCAAGACTTGCTGCATCCTGTGCATGGCTGGATACTTCGCTGGCAGCCGCGGCCATCTCCTCCATCGCAGTGGCGACCAGTGACGCGCTGTCGTTGGTCTGGGCTGCATGCTCAATAATTGAGCCTGAAATTGATGTGAGCTGCGTGGTGGACTGACTCAGGTCTGTGGAGGCCTGGCGCATTTCGCGGGCCACCTGCTGCAGAAAGGTCTGCAACTGTTTGGCGGCGTCGGCCAGTACGCCCAGTTCATCAGCCCTGTGAATGGTAATCGACGTGTCGAGTCGTCCATGGCTCAAGTCATCAATGGCACTGATCAGACTGCGACTGGGTCTGACAATTGCCATGTTCACAACCAGCAATGCCACCACACCAAACAGGGTTATGGCAAACAACAATAAAATAGCCGATAGAATGGATGCCTGCTCAACCTGTTCCGGAATCAAGCCCGATTGATTCATAGCCTGCTCGGCCAGTGCTTCCGCTGCCTGATTCAGTAACTGCGTGGGAGCACGGTCTATGCCTGCCACCGCCTGATCGCCTGCGGTGTGATCAAAGTTGCTCGCAACAAAGCTTTGATATCCTTGTCGATAACTGTGACCCATCGCCTCATGCGCTTGCAAAAACTGCTGAACCAGATCCTTTTCCGGGCCCTGAACTATTATATTTAGCAGATCATGGCCCATCGTCTGCACCAGTGCTTCCTGCTTCTGGAAACTGTTCCAGAAGCGTTCAAGCTGATCAGGTCTGGAACCTCTGATCAGCACGTTTTTCCATTCCTGGACCTGAGTCTTGAACTCATTCGACATCTGGTTGATGGCGCGCTCCGTCGCGATCTCGTGATTGATCAGTTGGTTATACTGCTGAATACCCTGATTGACCTGAAAGAAGTAGAATACACCGGCAATCAGGATCAAGGCACAGCCACCGACAATAATCGCCAGGAGCTTGTTGAAAAGACTCTTGTTGATCCAGTTCATCTGTAGACCCTCATCGAATATAAGACATGCCGAATGCACTGCTTCGGCTAATCCAGTATAGCCGCAGGTTGAAATAGCAAAAGCATATCGGCGATCAGTTTATTAGCTACGTTGATGAGCTCGTTTGTCGATCATCATTTATGAACAGACTCCATTGATCACCTCTGACATCTCACATAGACTGCCTGACATCTATAAGCATTAATGCAGGCAAGCGATTTGCCGGGGGGAGATTTTGAACGCACTACCCAAGCTGGATCTGCACGGTAAGGTCAGTGACGCGGAATGGCAGTTACGCGTGGATCTGGCCGCCTGTTACCGACTGGTGGAACATCACCGTTGGGGAGATCTGATCTATACCCATATCTCGGCACGTCTGCCGGGAACAGATCAGTATCTGGTCAATGCCTTTGGCCTGAGCTTTGACGAGGTAACTGCCTCGAATCTGGTCAAGGTCGATCTGCAGGGCAATATACTTGACGACACACCCTTCAGTATCAATCCGGCCGGCTTCACCATTCATAGCGCGATCCATGAGGTGCGGCCGGATGCACACTGCGTGATCCATCTGCACACTAAAGAAACGATCGCCGTCGCGACCCAGAAAAACGGGCTACAGCCGCTGAGTCAGTACTCACTATTCTCACTGCCTTCACTGGCCTATCACCAGTATGAAGGGCTGGCGGTGAATCCCGAGGAGAAGGCGCGTCTGCAAGCGGATCTCGGGCATCACAACCATATGTTGTTGGTCAATCACGGTGGCTTGGCGCTGGGGCCGACAGTGGGGGATGCCTTTATGCGTTTTTACGATCTGCAGCGTGCCTGCGAGGTGCAACTGGCGATCCAGGCCAGTGGGCAGGAAGCGCTCCCCATCGCGCAGCCGATCATCGACAATATTTTCCGCCAGGCCAATGTGGTGCACAGCGGTAGTACCGGCGGCCAGCTTGCCTGGCCTGCGATGCTGCGCAAGGCCCATCGGTTGGACCCAGGATTTGCAGAGTAGGAGTGAGCATGAAAGTTAATCGCGTTGAAGTATTTGATATCTATTGCCCCGAGCGTCCAGCCTGGACGCCGGTGTTTGTCCGTATTCATACCGATGAAGGGATCAGTGGCGTCGGTGAGGCGGGTCTGGCTTATGACCTGGGCCATAGTGCTGCAGCCGCCATGATCAAGGAGATGGCCGAGGCCTTTCTGATCGGGCATGACCCCTTCCAGACTGAACGGCTCTGGTCGCGTATGTTGCGCGAGAGTTTCTGGGGGCTGGGTGGTGGTCCGGTGATCTACTCTGCCATGAGCGCGATAGATACTGCCCTGTGGGATATCAAAGGCAAGGCGCTGGGTGTGCCGGTTTATCAGTTGCTTGGCGGCAAGGTAACACCGAAGCTGCGCACCTATGCCTCGCAGCTGCAGTTTGACTGGGACAGCGAGTTCAAGGCGCTGATACACCCGGAGCAGTATGCCGAAGCTGCGCTGAAGGCGGTTGCCGAGGGCTATGATGCGGTCAAGGTTGATCCGATCATGTACGACAAGGATGGCAACACCTATTACGATCGCACCAACATCATTTCGCGTGGTGAGATGAAGCTCTATCGTGCCCGCATGCAGGCGATCCGCGATGCGGTGGGCGATGAAGTGGATATCATCTTCGAATGCCACAGCCTGCCAGGCGCAACTTCTGCGATCCAGATTGGCGAAATCGCCCGTGAGTTCGACTGCATGTATTACGAAGAACCGGTCAACTATCTGAACCACTCCCTGCATGCCAAGGTGGCCGACAAGGTGGCGGTACCGATTGCCGGTGGCGAGCGCCTGTATAACCGTTGGGGTGTACGCCCCTATCTGGAAGACCAGAGCATCGACGTGTTGCAGCCGGATATCGGCCTGTGCGGTGGTTTCACCGAAACCAAAAAGGTGTGTGACTACGCGGATATCTTTGATGTACGCATCCAGGCACATGTCTGTGGTGGCCCGGTGGCAACCGCTGCATCACTGCATCTGGAAACGGCGATTCCCAACTTCCTGATCCATGAGCATCACACCTATGCGATCAAAAGCTGGAACCGTGAACTGTGCATTCAGGACCCTCAGCCGAAGGACGGCTTCTTCGAAGTCTCTGAAGCGCCGGGGATCGGTATTGAACTGAACGATGAAGTTGTGATGCGCTCTGCGCGAGTCGAGATCAGGTAAACCCATAGCACTGGCGGGCATTGGAATGACTCAGTGCCTGCCAGAGTGCGGCCTGCTCGCTCGGGCTCAGCCCTCTCGTTTCAGCCAGTTCAGCAACCAGCTGTCTGTATCCCTGCCACAAGGCTGCATAATCCTGCGTAATATGACAAACGGGAAAGTTGCTCGCCAGCATGACACGCTTGTCACCAAACCCCTCCAGCAGCGCCTGCAGCAGCCAGACTGCCGAGACAGGTGCCGTTATCAGCTCCAGGCCGGAAAATTTCACCTGGGTATTCAGGCATTGATGCAGCAACCCCAACCCTTGTTGCCAGGCCTCAAGCTGCAGTGGCAGGCCTGCATGATTCAACACCAGGCGCAGTGATGGCATCGAGTGGGCATAATCGGCAATCGCTTGTGCGGCATCCAGATTATCCCAGTTGAATTGCGCCTCAAAAATAAGCCCTTGATCAGCCAGGTGCGCCAGATTCTGTACGACTGTCGGTGCCCGTAACCGACTGGCATCTTCACCCTCGGTAATATCTCGAATGCCGGCCAGAGCCGTTTGCTGCAGAGCGTGGATCGCGGCGGCAAAATCGGCGGTGGGTTGATCGATCCGGGCATAGGCGATAGCGCGATAGGGGGTGTGGGTGATCGCCTGTTGCAGCCAACTCAGCTCACGAACCGGGTGGTCATTGTCAAAACCGGCCTCGATATGCACCAGTCCAGCCAGTGGGTAGGGGGTAGCAGCCAGCAGATCTGCCTCGGTGTGAGATCGGCGGATACGGTCAAGGTTGGGCCAGCTCGGCGCGCCGGGATCGCGTAGCCAGTGATGGTGGCCCTGCTCCAGGTTGAACAGGTGCAGGTGTGGATCGATGATTGAGTTGTTCATGAGATATGGATCAGTAAATTGATTGAAAAGCTAAACGTGCTTAAGGAGCATGAAATCAGACCTTTCTTCGCGACACTCATAAGAACCCATTTCAAACTCCCGACAAACCCACGGACGATTCTCATAAATCGTGCACAGGAATGTGTCTCTGTCCAAAGCAGAGCACCAGCCATCTGCCAAGCGTAGCATGGTTTCGCCACCCCATTCATCGTATGCGATATGCTGCTCGGGAACATCCGTATCGGTGATAATCATGACTGGTAAGCGGCAGCAGCAAGCCTGGCAGTTTGAACAGGAGACCTCTGGTGTTGCAAGGTTTTTAAGTGGGATGGGCATGAGTCGCTATGATCAGGTTAATTACCATATGGTACTCCAGATCGTGTTGTTTATCAGAACAGATGGGCGATTGATTTTTTCAGACCCAATAATGTGCAGCAGACTCTGGTGTGGTGTCAGTAGTCAGGGAAGATCGAAGCCCCAGACAGGCTCTTCGAGCACAGTAACCCGAATCAAGCGCCAGCCGCCTGTTTCCAGACGCAGAGTATGCACACGTGTCTCGTCGCCATCCGAGAGGCGCAGGCTGGCTACGCTGCCATCGCTCACACCTCCAGTGAAATGGATCATTTCGCCATTGGTGTCCAGCCATGGCGGGGTCACCTGTCCGGCAGCATAAGCGTCTGCAAGCGCATCGAGTGGCGCGCCGCCATCGTCCGGCAACCATTCGAGCCTGGTTGGATCAGGTATCTCGCCGCTGAGTCCCACTTCACGCTCCAACAGGCTGGCAGCCACGAAGAACTGGCCCAGATCAGCGACCCACTCCAGCGCCGTGAGCGACCCCGGTCCACCTCTCACATTCGGGTTGGCGCCCGCATCAATCAGGTAACCTACGCGCTCTCCGTCTGCCGCCATTGCGGCGCGGATCAGTGGCAGAGTACCATCGGGCCTCATCCGATTGGGATCAGCGCCCTGCTCGACCAACAGGGTGAGCAGATCATCTGTCTCCAGCCGTAGGTAGTCGAACAGTATCCGATCATAGAGCTCATCAAGCTGCTCAGAAGAGGGCACGAGTCCACGTGCCAGAGCATCCGAAAGCTCGGCAAGGGATATCGATTCGATCTTATCCAGACGCACGACTCGCTCCTCGTCCGAGGTCTGCAGCAGGTGGGGCAGGACTAAAGTGATCGACAGGGCAAACAGGATCAGGAAAAGCCCCATCCCAAATTTGCGGCCTGCCGATTGCAACATCTCAGATCGAGCCTCGCGAGCATCTCCGGGAAACACCTCAATCAACCCGCTGTTCGGATTTGGCAGCAATCCTCCAGCGGCCGGATCATACAACCCGACCACGGACACCTCAGCACCCGCGGGAATGCTCCGGATCTCCAGATCGCAAGGGGTTGTGCCAGAAATGGCCGCGCCGAGCACATCGGCAAGCGATGCTTTGGCCCATTCGAAACGGAAGCTGCCGTGCCCTTGCGTGCCGATTATATCGATAAGAGACAGCGCATCGATTGCACTGGGATGCTCTTGCATTGCCACTCCCGGGCTGGCAGCATGAGCCAGGATCGGCTCTGCCAGGTTGGCCGCAGGTGTCTTGGTTTGAGGGAAATTATCGGCCATCAGCGGGCCAAGCAAGGGCAGATCGATGCTGTCCAGCTTCAATAGAGTATCAGCAGCGAGCATGCCTCCCATATGGAGATAGGATCTGGCGGGGCCAGTGGCGTTACGAAAACGCTGGTCGTGTTTGGTTGGTGGTGTCTCCCTGACTTCGTAGGCAACCGATAGCTGCGGCCCCTTAACGAACGGAAGTGTCAGCGGCGTATCGCGCGCCGCCAGCTGACCGGTCAGCGCAACGACACGGGCACCGCCCGGCCGGATGCGCCCCCATGCGCCACTCAGCATATGCCGTCGCATAAGCACTTCAATACCGTTTCGGCACAGAGCGAGAGCGACACCAAGGATAAGGCCACCGAGCACCGCAAGCACACCCAGTTCACCCTCGTCGAACATCTGGGTCATCGCCAGGTACAATACAAGGATGCAGACAAGTATTGCACCAGCAAGTATCAGCAATCGCTTCGCGAGGCGTCGGGTCAGGGTCTGCATATCGTTCTCCGTTTCAGGCCATCAACATACTACTGCGCCGTATACCCTCCATCAATTACCTGCAAGCTACCGGTGATAAAGCTCGCCTCATCACTGGCCAGAAAGCTGACCAGCGCCGCAACCTCTTCCGGTTGTCCCAACCGGTTCAGCGGCTGCAGCGCGGCTTCTTCTGCGACCACCTGCGCTTTATCAGCGCCACTGCTCGCGCAGTAGCGGTCTATCGCCTTATGGAAAAGTGGGGTCTCGACGGTGCCAGGACATACAGCGTTTACACGGATATTGTCGGCAGCATAATCCAGTGCGGTGGTTTTGGCCATGGAGGCCAGAGCGTGTTTGGTCAGGTTGTAGGCAAAAGAGTTGCGTTTGCCGATCAGTGATTGATCCGAGGCGATCAGTACTATGGCGCCATTCTTCTGCGTCTTCATCTGTGGCAGGACTGCCTTGATAGCGGCGTAGGCACCTTTCACGTTCAGTGCAAAGAGTGCATCCAGTGTGGCTTCGTCGGTTTCTTCGATGGTGGCGCTGAGGTGGCGACCGGCATTGGATACCAGCAGATCCAACTGCCGGGTCTGATCCAGTATCCCGGCGATGGCACGTGTCACATCATCGACCAGGCTGACATCGCACTCAATATACTCGCCAAGATCCGACGGCTGTATATCCAGATTGAACACCCGGTACTGCTGGCCCAGTAAACGCTCGACGATGGCCCGGCCGATACCGGAACTGCCACCTGTGACGATTGCGATTCTGCTCATGAGATCCTCAATATGCTGATTCGATCTGCCCATTTGGGCGATGACTCAGTTTAATGAAGCCTCATGGCATTGTCTGCATCGTTGCTTGTATCAGCACTGCCATTTGCAGTTACATCAATCCGTTCATCACGGTTTTCAGCAACAGTGCGAGCAGTGTCAGACCCCCGAACCCCAGCAGATACAACAGGATAAACCAGAGCGCAGGGGGCAGGGGGTGTTTGAGTCTCAGCATCAGTAGCCCTCCTCGAAATCTTCAACCTTGCCGCGGAAAATGTGATAGCCCCAGAGGGTATAGGTCAGAATCAGCGGCACAAAAATCAATACCCCCGGCAGCAGAAACAGCAGACTGCCATCCGGTGCGGCAGCTTCGTAAAAGGTCAGTTTCGGGGGTATCAGATAAGGAAAGATACTCACCACCAGCCCGCAGAAGCCGAACAGAAACAGACTGGCCGCAAGCCAGAAGGGACGGCTTTCATGTATTGCCTGGACTGGCTGGCCTGTTCTGTATTGCTGCTGCACACGGCCCAGATCGATGAACAGCAGACGTGCTGCCAGCACAGCAGCCAGTGGCAGGAGCATCAGTACCAGGGTGTGCCAGCTGCCAAACCAGCGGCTACGGATCTCCGGCTGAAGCAGCAGCGTACCCAGGCTGACCAGCAGCATTGCCAGCATCACGAAGATCACCAGTCTCTGGCCGTAGCGGGCGGCTTTCTGCTGTAGTGCGCCACGGCTTTTCATGGTCAGATACACGCAGCCGAGCAGGGCATAACCGGCCATGACGGCCAGGCCGGTAAACAGGCTGAAAGGGCTCAACCACTGCAGGCTGGACAGGTTGATTGCACCCTGAGGAATGCCCTGTACCACGGCGCCTAGCATCAACCCCTGACAGAAGGCCGCGAGGCTGGAGCCGATGGAGAATGAGCGGTTCCACCAGTGGCGTGAGCGGTTCGATTTGAATCGATACTCAAACGCCACGCCTCGGAAGATGAGCCCGATCAGCATCAGCATGATCGGCAGATAGAGAATGGACAGCAGTCCGGCATAGGCCGCGGGGAAGGCAGCAAAGAGGATCACGCCGCCGAAGACGAGCCAGGTCTCATTGCCATCCCATACATGGGAGATGGAACGCATCAGATGATCATGCTCTGCGTCGGTATTGAACCAGGGGTATAGAATGCCGATGCCCAGATCAAACCCGTCCAGCAGCACATACATCAGAATGGCAAAACCGAGCAGTAAAAAGTAGAACAGGGGTAAGCCGAATTGCAGCTCAGATAAGAGTTCCATCAGTTCGCCTCCTGATGTACAGGTTTAGGGTGCTTGGCCAGTGCGGCAGCATAACCAGCGGCTTTGACACCGATCAGTTGCTCCGAGAGCTTCTCCAGCGGCGGTGGCCCCTTGAGGATCAGCTTACGCATGAAGTAGAGGTAAACAGCAAACAGCAGGCTGTAGGTCAGTACAAACAGTGTCAGCGAGAAAAGCACGCGTTCAGCTGGCAGGGGGGATACCACATCGATGGTGCGCACCAGACCCTGCACCAGCCAGGGCTGACGACCCACCTCGACTACATACCAGCCAGCCAGTACTGCGATAATGCCGCTCGGTGCCAGATAGCTGCAGAAGGTCAGAAAGGCCTGGTGTTGGAAGAGGGTGCCTTTCCTGCGCAGATAGAGTCCGGCGAGGCTCACCAGTATCATCAGCACGCCGATACCGACCATGATGCGGAACGAATAGAAAACGATTGCCACATTCGGACGTTCATCAGCAGGCACCGAAGTCAGCCCCGTTAATTCGCCATCCAGTTCATGGGTCAAAATCAGGCTGGCGAGTTTTGGAATGCCGATCTCAAAATGGTTCTGTTCCCCTTTCTGGTCGGGAATGGCAAACAGGAGCAGTGGGGCACCTGCCTCCGATTCGGGCCAGATCCCTTCCATGGCCGCCAGTTTGATGGGTTGGTGTTCCTTCACATTCAGACCGTGCAGATCGCCGATATAGGCTTGCAGAGGTGTCAGGATCAGCGCAAACCACAGAGTCATCGACAGCCCCTTGCGCGCCATCTCGCTGCTGGGATCACGCTTGAGTTGCCAGGCGCTGGTGGCCAATACAACAAATATAGCGGTGATGAATGCGGCCATCAGCATATGCGTGAAGCGATATGGCATGGAGGGGTTGAAGATCACCTCCCACCAGCTGGCAACATGGAACACGCCATCCACAATCTCATACCCGGCGGGGGTGTGCATCCAGGAGTTGGCGGCGATAATCCAGAAGGCCGAAATCCAGGTGCCGATGGCGACCACGATGGTGGAAAAGAAGTGCAGTCTGGGACCAACCCTTTGCCAGCCGAACAGCATCACACCCAGAAATCCGGCTTCCAGAAAAAAGGCGGTCAGCACTTCATAGGCCATCAGCGGTCCTAGAACCGGCCCGGTGATGCGTGAAAATTCGGAGAAGTTTGTACCGAACTCATACGACAGCACGATCCCGGAGACCACCCCCATGCCGAAGGAGATCGCGAAGGGTTTGATCCAGAACTTGGCCAGCTGCAGGTAGATAGGGTTGCGGGTTTTCAGCCACAGACCTTCCCAGATGGCGATCAGTGTAGCCAGTCCAATGGTGATGGACGGAAAGATAATATGAAAGCTTACCGTAAAGGCAAACTGCAAACGTGACAGCAGGGCGGAATCCAGCTCCATCTCAACGGCCTCGCTGTTGCAGATAGCGCCAGAGTGCAGGGGCCAGGGCGACGGATGCCATCAGGCCCAGTGCCAGAATTTCCGAAAAAAGCAGACTGCTCATGTTTTATGCTCCATATCCAACAGGTCGTTGTCGCTGTTAATGCAAAACATCGGCCACTTTTCGGCAGCAAAGATTTTTCATTGATTTATATCAATTTTTCGATAAAAGACTTGATGAGTATGTAAACCAGGTTTACGATTTTCATCAATCAGATATGTAAACGAGGTTTACAGTGTACTCAGCGGTTAACACAGTGTTGCTGTTCGAAATCAGTATGCTGCTGACCAGCGCCTGTGCCGTGCTGTTGGCAGGCTGGCTCTGGTGGCAGGGGCAGCGTCAGCGGGCGATGCCGGCGCTGGCCGGTTTTGCGGCGATGATGGCGCTCTGGTGTGCCGGACATATTGCCATCATGCAGGGGTGGCAGACGCTCGGCATGGCACTGGTGCTGGCAAATCCATTGATGCCGATGTTCTTTCTGCACTTTGCCGTGCGGTTTGTTGCCACCGGTTATAGTGATGCCTTGCTGGCTCGGATCCAGCGCACTATCCCGCTACTATATGGCTTAACCGTTGTGCTGATTCTGCTGAGCTGGCAGTTTCAGGGTGGTCGGATCACTCACAGCAGCCACTTCGAGGCTTTTTTTGCCTTTCAGGGGATCGGTTGGGTCAATCTGCTGTATACCGTTTTGCTGGGTATAGCGGCTCATGGCGTGCTGGCTTACGGTTGGCGGGTGCACAGCGGCAATCGGCGCAGATCCATCGAGGCGATGTTCATGGCCGGTGGCTGGGGGCTGATGCTGGCAACCAGTTTTGTGTTTCTGTCGTTTGGTCTGGACTGGTACCCCTGGCCGATGCTGTTGCTGCCCAGCTATCTGGTTCTGCTGGTGTATGGCGTGGTGCGCTATCAGTTGCTGGGTATCAATGCCTTTGCCAACAAAGCCCTGCTCTGGTTCGTGATGCTGGTGCTGGTGATGGCGCTGATGGCGCTGGTCAGTGCATCACTGGGGCAGCTCGGCATGCGTGCATTGGCCGAGGTGCCGGCCTGGCAGTTGTGGCTTTACTCCGTTGTGCTGTTGCTGCTGGCATCAGCCTGTTATCAACCTGTCGCACGGCTGGCGCGTGGGCTGATTTATCCCGGCGTGCAGTTGACCGAACTGATGCTGGAGCGTTGGCGTCAACAGTTGCAGAAAAGCGAAAGCTGGTCCGAGCTTGCGCACCTGAGTGAGCAGTTACTATCGCAGCAGCTCCGAATGAATGTGGGGGTTGAACTTCCGGATACGCCACTTTCCACCGCAGCACTGAAGATCCGCTGCCAACGAGGTCTTCAGGACTGGTATTACGAACTGCCCGGCTGGGAAGATGTCACGCCAGGGTATCGTCTGCAGGGTGAGGTATTTGCCGCATTGTTGCTCAGCAGTTGTCGGATTCTGGAGCAATCACTGAAACTGGCTGATGCAGAGCGCAAGCGGCTGGATCAGGAGCACCTGGTGGAGCTGGGTGCATTGTCGGCTTCCATCGCCCATGAACTACGTAATCCGCTGAATATCATCTCAATGGCAGCTGCCACGACGCCGATAGAAACGCGATCTCATATACAGCAGCAACTGAAAAGAGCCGACCGTTTGATCGCTGATCTGCTCAGCTATTCCGGACAGTTGTCGCTGCAGTGCAGTTGGCTGCCGCTGCGACCCATGCTGGAGGGGCTTAAGGCGCAGCAGGACTGGCAAGGGGTGCAGGTGGAGTTGCAGGTGTCTGATAGCTTGCAGCTCTATGCCGACAGCTACCGGCTGCAACAGGTGATGATTAATCTGGTGGATAATGCGGTGGCCTTCTGTCGCAATCAGCCCGAATCCATGATCCAGATTGCAGCCAGTGCGACAGATCAGATGATAGAGATTCAGGTGCATAACAATGGCCCCGCGATACCCGCTGAGCAAAGGGCTGCACTGTTTCAGCCTTTTGTCAGCAAACGATCAGGTGGTAGTGGGCTGGGGCTCGCGATCGTCCGGCGAATCATGCAGGCGCATGGTGGTGAGGTGGAGCACCGCGACGATCTTGGCTGGCCAGTCAGCTTTGTGCTGCATTTCAGGCAGCCTCAAGAACCGATGATTACGACACAGGATACCGCTCATGAGTAATGGCCGCATACTGCTGGTGGACGACGAGCCGGCATTTCGTCAGCTCGCACAAAGCTGGCTGCAGGGTGGTGGTTATCAGGTCGAAACCGCTGCTGATCTGAGCAGTGCGCGTGAGGTGCTGAGCCGCTTCGATGCCGAGTTGATTCTGCTGGACCTGTCGCTGCCACCACAGTTTGATCCACAGCACACACTGGCGTCCTTACCTGATTTTATCAATCGTCCGGTGATCATTCTGACCGGCCATGCCGAGCGGCAACTGGCGCTGGATGCGATCAGTCAGGGCGCCTGGGATTTCATCGCCAAGCCGGTCGATCCCGAACTGTTGGCAGTGGTGATCAAACGCGCGTTGAACAAGCATCAACTGGATACCGAGTTGAAACAGCTGAAACAGCAGCAGCTAGGTGGGGTTGGCCTGCAGCGACTGATTGGCGCTTCGCCCTCGATTGAGGCGATCCGCTCGCTGGTCCAGCGTATTGCCCCCACCGATGTGCGAGTGCTGGTGACCGGCCCTTCCGGCACGGGTAAAGAGGTGGTGTCGCGCGCACTGCACGAACTCAGCCTGCGTGCCGACCAACCCTTCGTATCGGTGCACTGTGGTGCGATACCGGCAGACCTGCTGGAGAGTGAGCTGTTCGGCTATGTGAAAGGGGCTTTTACAGGCGCTGATAAGGATCGTCCCGGCATGCTCAAGCTGGCCGACAAAGGGACGTTGTTTCTGGACGAGATAGGGGAGATGCCGCTGCCGATGCAGGTTAAACTGCTGCGGGTACTACAGGAGGGGACCTTCTATCCGGTGGGTGGCCGTGAGCAGCAGAAGATTGATGTGCGCCTGATCTCTGCCACCAACGCCAATCTACCGATACTGGTGCAGCAGGGGATGTTCCGCGAAGACCTCTACTACCGTATTAAGGGCATCACACTGGAAACCCCGGCGTTGAGTGAACGAAAGCAGGATGTGCCTCTGTTGCTGCAGTATTTTCTGCAGCAGCTTAGTCAGAAACCGGGTCAGAATAATGGCCAGACATTGCGGCTGGACAGTGCAGCCATGCAGTGGTTTTTGCAGCGCGACTGGCCGGGTAATATCCGTGAACTGAAAAATACGCTGGAAAGCGTCGCAGCGGTTGCCCGGGGTGGTGTGATCAGCATGGCGGATATCAGTCTGCTGCATCCGGAGTTGCAGCAAGACAGAGTGCCGAGCTCTTCTGCACTTTTGCAGAGCGCCTCGCTTGAGCTGGAGCCTCAGGTGCAGGCGCTGGAGATAGGTTTGATCAAGCGGGCTCTGGCGAAGAGCGATGGTAATAAAAGTCATGCGGCGAGATTGCTGGGACTGTCGCGCCAGGGATTGTTGAAGAAGCTGGCGCGTTATCATCTATAGGTTTTGTACTCTTCGACAGATGCTTGCCAAGCTGGCGGTACTACCTCTAAAGAGTGTGTAATCTGCCTCTTTTGCCTCGCCAGCCGGGAAATGTCAGCTGTTACACTGACCCATTCCCCGAAACCCATTACCCGAAAAGTTCTGGAGAGCCAGCATGAACATTGAAACCTATTCCGATCTTATCAATGCTGCGAAATCGCAGCCTGATCCACAGCGCTTGTTGTTCGTGCTGACCAAGGCTGAGTTGCCAGAGGGCTACAGTGCCGAGCAAAAAGCTCAATTCGAACAAGGTGAAGGTGGCGTACTGGTGCCTGTGCTCTGTGTGGATAAAGTGCCTGAGGATGTTGCAGACTTTGCTCAGTTGGTTGAGGAGTCTGAACACACCGGCATGGATTGGGATATCGCGTTTGTGTCAGCGATGAGTGGTCGAGGAGGAATAGCCCTGAATTCTGATGAAGTGATTCAGCCGCTTAAAATGATGACTGAACAGATTCAGGCCGGGATGATTTCGCAGTTTCTGGCTATTAACCGTCAGGGCGAGATCATACAGCTGTCATAAGATGGCTGTTGTTTATATGCGATTTTATAATGTGAGTTTAGACGTTTGATCTCACACCAGACAGGGCGTCTGCCTGGCCTGTCTGGCGTGAGATCATTTCTGGTGAAGAGCCATTGCTGATAATAGATCAGTTGATCTGCTTGACCGGGATCTGGATGGCATTGCTGCTGCCAGGTACCTCAGCTGGTGCGGCCAAGCCCAGATTGTTCTTCTCGAACACCCGGTCGGCACGGTAGCTGGAGCGCACCATCGGACCTGATGGAACTTCCATAAAGCCTTTCGACAGCCCCACTTCACGATAGTGGTTGAACAGTTCAGGTGTTACATAGCGCTCAACCGGCAAATGGTTCTTGGTTGGCCTCAGGTACTGACCCAGCGTGACAATATCCACACCCGCCTCACGCAGATCATCAAAGGTCTCAAAGATCTCTTCATCCGTCTCACCCAGACCCACCATAATGCTGGTTTTGGTGATGATATCAGGGCGGTATTTTTTTGCATGTGCCAGAACGCGTAGCGTCTTCTCATAGCCAGCACGCTTGTCGCGCACCGGATAGGTCAGGCGGCGTACGGTTTCGATATTCTGCGCAAATACCTGAAGGCCGGAATCCACAACCTTTTCGATATTCTCCAGCACACCATCAAAGTCAGGTGTCAGAGCTTCCACAACCACTTCGGGTGTGCGTGCCTTGATCGCAGAAACGCAGGCCGCGTAGTGGGATGCTCCCCCGTCGGGCAGATCATCACGATCCACAGAGGTCAGTACGATATAGCGCAGGCCCATCAGCTCAACCGACTTGGCGGTATTTTCCGGCTCATCATGATCCAGCCAGCCTTTGGGGTTGCCGGTATCCACAGCGCAGAAACGACAGGCGCGCGTACAGACCGCTCCCATCAGCATGATGGTTGCTGTGCCGGCATTCCAGCACTCACCGATATTCGGGCAGTGGGACTCCTGACAGACCGTACTCAGCTTGTGCTCTTTGACATTGCGACGCACCGCCTCGAAACGCTCGCCGCCCGGCATCTTGGCACGCAGCCATTCCGGCTTGCGGGTATAGATCTCGGAGGAGGCGTTGTGCGACTGCTTGATGCCATCCTTGATGGCCGCAATGCCTTGCTCGGTACGAAATTTCTGTCCACTGGATACGCGGGGTTTACCATTGCTCATCGGATGCTGCGCTCTCTGATCACCGGTTGCGAGAATGGGGCCTAGTTTATCACAGTTGCGAACAAGAGTTACGCGATTGCGAACCCATTTAGCTCACTCCGGCAGGGGGATAAACTCATAAATGTACCAGGCCCCTTTTCTTTTTCCCTTTTCTCAGCCGGGGAGAGGAATGAACTCCTCTTCATCACCGGGCACCTTCGGAAAACGTCCTGCCTGCCAGTCATCTCTGGCCTGCTGAATTCGTTCCTTGCGGCTGGAGACGAAGTTCCAGTCGATAAAACGTTTGCCTACCGAGGCACCGCCGATCAGGGCGATTCGGGATTCTGTGACCGCTTCTATCTCGATATCCGGTTGATTGGCAAAGATCGTCATACTGTGTTCAGCCAGTGCCGTTTCCTGCGCACGCAGGCTGCCGCTGGCGATATACAGGCCGCGCTCCTCGGCATCCGGCAGGGTGAGTCTATCGCCGGGTTTCAGGTGGGCTTCCACATAGAGGGTTTCAGAGAAGCACTTGACTGGAGAGGTCACGCCATAAGCACTGCCCATCATCACACGTACAGCTACACCGTTGATCACGACATCAGGAATATCCGCACCTAGGTAATGGTGGAACGCAGGGTCTGTCTCTTCATCAGCCTCCGGCAGCGCCAGCCAGAGTTGCAACCCGTGCAGGCGATGATCGGTAGCAGTCAGCTCAGGGCGTTCGCGCTCGGAGTGTACGATGCCTCTTCCGGTAACCATCAGATTCAGGTCGCCCGGACGGATCGGCTGCAGACTGCCGAGCGAGTCACGGTGCAGAATTTCACCTTCAAACAGGTAAGTCACGGTCGCAATACCGATATGCGGATGAGGGCGCACGTTGACACCACTGCCTGCGGGGAAATCAGCCGGTCCCATATGATCAAAGAAGATCCAGGGGCCAACCATCTTGCGACGTGATGTGGGTAGTGTTCTGCGTACCGAGAAGCCCCCGAGATCTGTCTCCCGCGGTGTCAGGATCAGTTCGATGGCGCTGCATGAAGCTGCCTGCTCGTCGCAGCTCTGTTCCGCCTGACTCAATGTGTTACTCATGACCGGCTCCTTGATACCACTTTTAAAAAGTATATGTCCTGGAGTTTAGCCCATACTGAAATTGAGCGGTATTGTCAGAGTAGGGATCGAAAATGTACCTGACCCTTTTTCCGTTATCTCATTTTGCGAAGAGTTGTCCCATATCCTTGAAGGCCTTGAACTCCAGTGCATTGCCGCAGGGATCGAACAGGAACATGGTGGCCTGTTCACCCACTTCGCCCTTGAATCGGATATAGGGTTCAATCACGAATGCCGTACCTGCGGCTCTCAGGCGTTCGGCCAACGCCTCCCATGTGTCCCAGTCCAGGATAACCCCGAAGTGAGGTACTGGTACGTCATGTCCATCCACCGCATTGGTATGTGCCTGCTCCTGAGAGGTGGTTTTGGGGTGTTCGTGTATCACCAACTGGTGTCCGAAGAAGTTGAAGTCCACCCAGTGATCGCTGGAGCGTCCCTCCTCAAGCCCGAATATATCGCGGTAGAAGGCACGTGCAGCTGCCAGATCATAAACCGGAATGGCAAGGTGAAAGGGTGACAGACTCATGGTTTTCTCCTGATTGTTTTCTCGTTGGATCAGGTCATCATACGCCTGCACCCGGTATCACCCAATAGCTGTGTGCTGATGGTTTCTATCAATTAAATTGATAGTTGAATAAGTGCTCGATAGATTAAACCCACAACTCCCCGATCGGTGTATCCGGAGAGAACCTGTGTGCTACCTGTGCCAGCAGCAGTTCTGCGGTGGCCAGTGCATCGGTCAGGGCGTGGTGCTGCTGATAGTAGGGGAGGTTGTAGCGGGCGCGGCTGTCGGCCAGGCGGATGGAGGTATGTGGGCGGCGCAGCAGTTTGTCGATGAAGATCGCCTGTCGGTTACGGTGCAGTCGCGCTTCCAGCTCCAGGGTATCGACCATGGGGAATTCGATACCCTCCCGCAGGCGGGATTTGAGAGCGGTATCCAGAAATGGGCGTTCGATCTGGCGGTAGTGTACGACAACGATACGGCCTGCCAGCGCATCCAGTAGATCGGCGAGGATGCTGTCCAGATCGGGCGCATTACTGATGTCCGAGTGGGTGATGCCGTGAACGATGATCGACTCCTCCTCCAGATGCTTGCGTGGATTGATCAGCCAGTGTTGTGCTTCGGCGCAGCGGATGCGTTGCAGGCTGAAGGGGACCAGCCCGATACTGAGGATACCGTGCAGTGCAGGGTTCAGACCGGTGGTTTCAAAGTCCAGCGCGACAAATGGGACTTCTGCCAGTGGGGTGTCGGCTGTAATGGCTCCAGCCTGATAAAATTGCTGCAGACGCGGATCCTGTGCCTGCTCAGCCAGTTTCGCAAGGTGGATGGGCCAGTCGGGCACAGTGGCAGATTGCTTGTCAGGTCCGAGATAGAGCATCCGTTTACCTATCCGGCACGTGTGTATTTGAACTTGAGATATTTCTGCGCATTGCTTAATACCTGAAAGGCGTCCTTGAGATTACGGCGCTCGAAGTGCGAGAGTTTATCCGGCTCAATATTATTGTCGGGCTCTTTCCCCTCTTCGATACTCAATGCCTGATGCCGGATGCGCACCATTGAAATGAACTCCAGTGCATCGCGCAGATCCGGGCCTCGGCCTAATGGCAATACGGCTGCTTCGATCACATCATCCAACCGATCAAAGGAGTTCTGCGAGGTGGAGCCGACAGCCAGTGCATGCACCCGGATCAGGTCAATGAGCGGTGCAGTGCCTCGGCGCTTCAGGTTGATCCACTGGTTATGCTTGCCATCATGCTCCACGACAAAGTCTTTGAAAAATCCCAGTGGTGGCGTTCGGTTCAGGGCGTTGATCGCCATGCTGGCCAGAAAACGCTTGCTGATAACGGCGCGAGCGGCAATCAGACTGCGCAACTCCTCCACCCATTCGGTTTTGCCCCACACGCCATCCAGATCAAAGAAGATGGAGCTGTGCAGCAGGGTTTCGGGTGTCGGTTTGTCAATCCACTCAGTGAAGTATTGTTTCCATACCGTAAGCGGTTGGCGCCATTGCGTGTTGGTGGCCATGATGCCGCCAGTACAGTAGGTAAAACCACAGGGTGCCAGACCATCACTGACAAACGTTGCCAGTTGCTTGAAGTAGGCGCTGTGCAGGGCTGGGTCATAGCGATCATCCAGAATCAGAGCGTTGTCCTGATCAGTGACGATCAACTGCTCATCACGTGCCATAGAACCTAAAGCCAGAAAGCAGTAGGGGATGGGTGGCGGCCCGAGTTTCTCTTCTGCCAGCTCCAGCAGGCGCTGTTTGTAGCTGCGTCCGATCACTGCCATGGCACTGCCGATCATGCGTGAGTTGGCGTCCTCATTCACCATGCGCACAAAGCTGGCGCGCACTTCTCCCGACAGGGATTGCAGCTCTTCCACGCTGTGTTTACGAAAGATACTGCCGACCACAAACAGACTGTTCTGGGATTCGTAGCGGATAATGTCTGATAGTGCGATCACCCCGACCGGGCGCCTTTTACGCAGCACCGGCAGATGGTGCACATTGTGTCGCAGCATCGCCAGCATCGCTTCAAACACATAGTCGGTATCGTTTACCGTGATCAGGTCGGTTGACATGATCTCTGCAATCGGGGTGTCCAGTGGCAATCCGGGTGCCACGACACGGGTACGAAGGTCCCGGTCGGTTATGATACCGACCATATGCTGCTGATCGACCACTCCAGCACTCGACAGATGGTGGTGGTCAGGGTGGCGATTATCCTGCCCGATGATCACCAGCGAAGAGACGGACTCTTCGGTCATGATTCTGGCAGCATCCCACACGGTGGCAGTGTTGGGCAGTACCACTGGCTCGCGTGATATCATTTTGCTGACGGGTGAGGTCATCAGCTCGTTGGCGTCCCGCCGTCGTGAAACTGCCTGGCGCAGACGGTTCTTGTCTGCGACCTCAACATAGTCGGCGAACTGCTCATGCCGCTCGAACAGCTCGGTGAAAACAGGCTCTGGGATGAAGTAGATCAGTGTATCTTCCAGTGCTTTGGCAGGAAAACGGACGCGTTTTCCTATCAGCAGACCGAGTTGGCCGAAGATATCCCCTTCACTCAGACGATTAAACAGATCGCCATTACGACGATAGAGTTCGACAGCTCCGCTGCGGATAAAGTAAAGATCACTGATTTCTTCACCGAAGGTGAGGATCTGGGTGCCAGCCTTGAAATAGCTGACCTCCACCTGCTGAGCCACATGTGCCAAAGTGTCGTCGGGCAGGGTATTGAATGGGGTATAGCGGCGCAGGTGCTCAAATATTTCCTGATGCTCAACACTCATGGTGGCCTCATTGCCAGTTGTTTGCATCCATTATGATACAGGTACCGGATAGTCAATCTATCCGGTACCTGTTTAAGAGTAGCCTATTTGCGGGGTTCTGTAGCCAGCCCCTTCAGTACCGAGACACAGGCCACCAGCAGAATAATGGTGAACGGAAAACCGGTCGATACGGCCATCGCCTGCAGCGCGACCAGACCGCCACCAAGGATCAGTGCTATCGCAACCAGCCCTTCGAAGGTGACCCAGAAAACGCGCTGAGGAGTGGGCGCATCCACCTTGCCACCGGCAGCGATGGTGTCGATCACCAGAGAGCCAGAGTCCGAGGAGGTGACAAAGAAGATCACTACCAGCACGATCGCGATGAAAGAGGTAATCTGCGCCAGTGGCATCACATCCAGCATGGTGAACAACTGCAGAGGCAGCTCTGCACCAACAACCGCGTCATAGCCATCATTCACGACCTGGCTGATCGCCGTGCCGCCGAAGGCGGTCATCCACAGCACACAGGCAGCAGATGGAATCAGCAGCACCGAGATCATGAATTCACGAACGGTTCGACCACGTGATACGCGTGCGATGAACATGCCGACAAATGGCGACCAGGAGATCCACCAGGCCCAGTAGAAGGCGGTCCATCCCTGAGCAAAGTTGGCGTCCTCACGTCCGATCGGATTGGCCAGTGCCGGCAGATACTGGAAGTACGCAGCCAGATTGGCAGCAAAGCCTGTCAGGATCGCTACTGTTGGCCCGACAATAATCACGAACAACAGCAGGAGTGCCGCCAGTGTCATATTGATCTCGGACAGACGTTTGACACCTGCTTCAAGCCCCGCCAACACAGAAACCAGTGCTATGGCGGTGATACCGATAACCAGCAGAATCTCAGTGGTGGGTCCTGTCGGCACACCGAAAAGGTAGTTGAGACCGGCGCTCGCCTGAGACGCGCCCAAACCCAGAGAGGTAGCCAGACCAAAGAGCGTGGCAAACACAGCCAGGATATCGATGATATGCCCCGGCCAGCCCCAGACCCGCTCACCCAACAGTGGATAGAACACGGAGCGAACGGTCAGCGGCAAACCCTTGTTGAAGGAGAAGAGAGCCAGCCCGAGTGCCAGCACGGCATAGATCGCCCAGGGATGCAGTGCCCAGTGGTAGATGGTGGCGGCCATGGCCAGTCGCTCTGCAGCCAGGGGATCTCCTGCTGCAGCGCTCAGGGGAGCCCAGTCTGTCCGTGCCCCCGCTTCACCGGAAATTCCACCCATGGAGCTATTAAAGTGCGACAGGGGTTCAGAGACGCCATAGAACATCAGTCCTATACCCATCCCTGCTGCAAATAGCATCGAAAACCAGCCCAGATAGCTGAAATCCGGAGTGGCTTCGGTACCACCGAGTCGAACCTTGCCCATGGGGGATACAATCAGAAACAGGCACACCAGAACAAAGATATTGCCTGCTGAGATAAAGAACCAGTCCAGATTGGATGTCAGCCAACCGCGAAGCGTGCCGAACATTGGTTCCACCTGGCTCTGGAAAGCCATTGTCAGCACAACGAAAGCGACAATGGAAAGGCCGGATATCAGAAATACCCGGTTGTGGATATCAAGCCCGAAAGGGCCGATCTTGAGGGCGATATTATCCTGACCGATCTGGTAATCCGTATCGATCGGCGTAACGTCGCCATCTGGTTTCATGAGGTTTTTTGGATCGCTCATCTACGTCTGTTCTCCCTGATGTGGTCCGATAAAAAAGCTGGACTTTCAGTGTTAACCCAGTCGTAGCACAGCCTTACTGCCATGCAGGGCGTACCCTACAGAACTGCGCATATACTCTCAAGGGCGTTTCTTATATTTGTTTTCAGCCGGGCTCGATCAATTATTGATGCTTGCCCGCTGTTCAAGCCTAACAATAATTCTGAATGATGAAGACTCAAAACCCGCTTTTGGTCGGATACGGACCTGCTGAGGTCGCATGCGATTGTATTCAGAAGCCCCTCCCTGGGCCTTTTTTCTATTACGCGGGTTTCGCAACCTTCCCGCTGGAAGGTTTCAGCGCACGGTGCTCATCCAGCAGCCCTTTGTAAAGGCTGAAGCACATCACCAGCAGAATCACGGTAAAGGGCAAGCCGGTGGTTACGGCGCCTGCCTGCAATGCCGTCAGCGCGGTGTTGCCGCCGCCAGCGAGCAGAATACCAGCGATGATTCCTACCAAAGCGGCCCAGAATACGCGCTGCTGTTTCGGGGCATCGGTCTTGCCACCGGCTGTGATCTTGTCGATCACCAGCGAGCCTGAGTCAGACGAGGTGATGAAGAACACCAGCACCAGCACGATAGCCAGTGTGGAGGTGACACCAGTCAGTGGCAGGTTCTCCAGCATATGGAACATCGCCAGTGAGACATCACTGATGCCATGAGACAACTCCCCGATACTGTTAGATGCCTGGTGCAGAGCATTGCCACCAAATGCGGTCATCCAGACGATGGTGACCAGTGTTGGTACGACCAGCACGGCAGTCAGGAACTCACGCACAGTGCGACCACGTGATACGCGCGCAATGAAGATGCCGACAAAAGGTGACCAGGAGATCCACCAGGCCCAGTAGAACACGGTCCAGCCGTGATACCAGGTCTGATCCTCACGGCCAACCCAGTTGGAGAGCGGCAGAATATGCATCAGATAGTCTGTGGTAGTGGTCAGCAGGCCGTTTACGAACATCAGTGTGGAGCCGGTCAGGACCACAAACAGCAACAGAATGATCGCCAGCACCATGTTGATGTTGCTGAACAGCTTTACGCCGCCATCAATGCCACGCCAGACAGAGAAGAGTGCGACCAGTGTGACTACAATGATGATCGCAATCTGCGTGCCGATAGTATTCGGAACGCCGAACAGATAGGACAGACCGCCTGCAGCCTGGGAAGCACCGAAGCCAAGCGATGTTGCCAGGCCGAAGATGGTTGCCAGTACAGCGACGATATCGATGATATGGCCGATCCAGCCACGTGTGTGACGACCCAGAATCGGGTAGAACGCAGAGCGCAGTGTCATCGGCAGGCCGCGGTTATAGGTGAAGAAGGCAATTGACAGACCAACGACACCGTAGATAGCCCAGGGGTGCAGGCCCCAGTGGAACATGGTTGCGCCCATGGCTGCACTGGCGCCTTCGGGTGTATTGGCTGCTGTGTTCAGAGGTGTGCCATACCAGTCGGTCAGATAGGCGACCGGTTCGGCCACACTCCAGAACATCAGGCCGATCCCCATGCCTGCTGCGAACAGCATCGCAAACCAGGAGCTGCGTGAATATTCAGCTTTGGCGTTTTTTCCACCCAGACGAATCTTGCCGACCGGCAGGAAAATCAGCGCCAGGCAGAAAAGTACGAACAGGTTGCCAGCGATCATGAACAGCCAGTCGAAGTGGTTGATTGACCAGCCACGTGCTGCGACCAGAGAGCTGCTGGCAGCATCCGGGAAGACCAACGCGTAGATGATAAAGGCAAGAATGCCGAGTGCGGAAAGTGGAAAGACCGGATTGTGGAAATCCAGCCCCATAACCTGAGCATTATCCTGCCCTATCTCAAGAGCAGGTTGATCATCGTGTCGGGCCATAGAATGTCCTCATTGATTGAGTTCGGGCTTTGTTGTTTTTGTTGTTATCCGGCTAGCTGGCAAGATGCCAGGCAGACAGTGCGCCATTGTTCGGGGAATGGTGATCGGTAATTGTCTCTGCGGCGACGTGATCGTGTCCGTTGACGGCGAAGGGTGAAAGGCTGTCGGTTTCAGTATGAATGTCTAAAATACGACATGTGGCATGTAAAATTAGCTGATTACGACATCCGCATATCGTGTTTCGGCGCAATCTAATATGCAGAGCCGGGTGGCATTGCCCCTGAAGAGGGGGAGTGCGATGATTCAGGATAACTATAACAATGAGCATCTGACAATGAGCGTTACCAGCATTACACCCAACCAGAACAGCACTCAGCGCAAGACCCGCAACAAGCTGCGTGGCCGTTCGCTGGATTCGGTTGCCATGACCGAAGTCAGCGAGTTGCTGGGTGATGCACCGCGTCGTCGTGACCTGCTGATTGAGCATCTGCATGCCATCCAGGATCGCTTCGGCTACCTGTCATTGCCCCATCTGCGCGCCCTGTCTGCCTGGATGAACCTGCCGATGGCCGCTGTTTATGAAACAGCCACTTTCTATGCCCACTTTGATATCGTTCATGATGATCAGCCTGCGCCACCGGCGGTCACGATCCGTGTCTGTGATTCGCTCTCCTGCCAACTGGCAGGTGCTGAGGCGTTGAAAGCAGCGCTGGTGCGCGGGACTGATGCGACAGAGGTACGTGTCATCAATGCACCCTGCATGGGCCGTTGCGACACGGCTCCGGTGGTCGAGATCGGGCATCGTCATGTCGATCATGCAACTCCAGAAAACATTGATGCTGTGCTCAAGGGGCAGGATTTCCATCCCCAGACGGTCGCGTGGCAGGCGCTTGATGCTTATCAGCAGACAGGTGGCTATGAACTGCTGAACCAGTGCCGGCGAGGTGATGTCACGCTGGAAACGCTGGTTGAAATGCTTGAAACCTCAGGCCTGCGTGGTCTGGGTGGTGCTGGCTTTCCGACCTTTCGCAAATGGGGCTTCGTACGTGCCGAGTCCGGCCCGCGTTATTGCGTGATCAATGCCGACGAGGGCGAGCCTGGCACCTTTAAGGATCGTTATTACCTTGAGCGCGAGCCGCATCGCTTTCTAGAAGGGGCGCTGATCAGCTCCTGGGCGGTCGAGGCAGCGGCGCTGTACATCTATCTGCGCGATGAGTATCCCGCCGTGCGTGAGCTACTGTTAGCCGCGATTGCCGAGCTGGAACAGGCCGGTATCGTGGAGCCGGGCTATATTGTGTTGCGACGTGGCGCTGGGGCTTATATCTGTGGTGAAGAGTCGGCGCTGATCGAGTCCTTGGAGGGCAAACCGGGTAAACCGCGCCATCGTCCTCCGTTCGTTGCCCAAAAGGGCCTGTTTGATCGTCCTACCTTGGTGAATAACGTTGAAACCGTCTACTGGATTCCGCTGCTGTGGGAAAAAGGCGCGCAGTGGTTTGCCAGTCAGGGGCGTCATGGTCGCAAAGGGTTGCGCAGTTTCTCCGTGTCCGGGCGGGTGAAAAAACCGGGCGTGCATCTGGCGCCTGCCGGTATCACATTGCAAGAGCTGGTGGATGAGTATTGTGGTGGCATGCTGGATGGCCATCGACTGCTGGCCTATCTGCCGGGTGGTGCATCCGGCGGCATTTTGCCCGCTAGCAAGGCGGATATCCCGCTCGATTTCGATACCCTGCAACCGCACGGCTGCTTTATCGGTTCGGCTGCTGTCATGGTGGTATCGGACCAGGATGATCTGCGCCGGGTGGCGTCTAATCTGATGGCCTTTTTTGCTGATGAATCCTGTGGCCAGTGTACCCCCTGCCGCGTCGGTACCGAAAAGATGCTGGCGCTGATTGAGCATGATGAGTGGGATGCCGCTCAGCTCACGCGGTTGTCGCAGGTGATGCAGGACGCCTCGATCTGTGGTCTGGGGCAGGCGGCGCCGAATCCGGTGCTGGGCCTGCTGAAGGATTTCCGCGCCGAACTGGCGGCGGCCAACATCATAGTGAAGGGGTGAGGCGATGAGTGCATTTGAACTGACATTGGATGGTGTCTCCGTCACGGCCTTCCCCGGTGAAACCCTGTGGCAGGTGGCCAAACGCGCCGGTGAAACGATTCCGCATCTGTGTTTCAAGGATGCCACTGGCTACCGCGCCGACGGCAACTGTCGCGCCTGCATGGTCGAGATTGAAGGTGAACGCGTGCTGGCGGCGAGCTGCTTGCGTGAGGCAGCACCCGGCATGGTGGTCAGAAGTGCCACCTCCGAGCGTGCGCGCGTATCACGCGAAGGGGTGATGGAGCTGCTGATGGCAGACCAGCCAGCGCGGGAAGAGAGCCCGGATCGTGCCAGCCACTTCTGGCAGATGGCCGACCTGCTGGCGATTGATGCCACCGCGGTCAAAGCCAGCCTGCCCGCGCGTGAAGCGGATGCGCGCAATCAGGATGACTCGCACACCGCGATGCGGGTCAATCTGGATGCCTGTATCGAATGTAACCTCTGTGTGCGTGCCTGCCGCGAAGTGCAGGTGAACGATGTGATCGGTATGGCTCATCGTGGCAGCGAGTCCAAAATCGTATTCGACTTTGATGATCCAATGGGCGACTCCACCTGTGTCGCCTGCGGCGAGTGTGTACAGGCCTGTCCGACCGGTGCATTGATGCCGGCCACTCTGGTGAATGAGCAGGGTGTGGGCGACTCTTCAGTGGCTGACCGTGAAGTGGATTCGGTCTGTCCCTATTGTGGTGTCGGCTGTCAGCTGAGCTACAAGATCAAGGATGACAAGATCCTGTTTGTTGAGGGGCGTGATGGCCCATCCAATCTGGGGCGCCTGTGCGTCAAGGGACGTTTTGGTTTTGATTATCCGAATCACCCGTCGCGCCTGACCAAACCCCTGATCCGTCGCCCCGGCGTGCCCAAGGGGCTGGACCCGGATTTTGATCCGGCCAATCCGCTGACTCATTTCCGTGAAGCGAGCTGGGATGAAGCACTGGCGTTTGCTGCCGATGGTTTGAAATCGCTACGCGACCAGCACGGTACAGATGCTCTTGCCGGCTTTGGTAGTGCCAAATGCTCCAATGAAGAGGCCTGGATGTTCCAGAAGCTGGTGCGTACCGGCTTCGGTTCCAACCATGTCGATCACTGTACCCGTCTGTGTCATGCGAGCTCCGTGGCGGCACTGATGGAGTGCATCGGTTCAGGTGCTGTGACCGCCTCTTTCATGCAGGCGACACAGGCCGATGTCGTGATCCTGACCGGTTGTAACCCGGCGGTGAACCATCCGGTGGCGGCCACCTTCTTCAAGCAGGCGGCAAAGAAGGGCACCAAAATCATCATCATCGACCCACGGGGTCAGGCGCTGAACAGTTATGCGGATAAGATTCTGCGCTTCACACCGGGTACCGATGTCGCGCTGTTCAATGCGATGCTCAACGTTGTCGTGACCGAAGGGCTGTATGACGAAACCTATATCCGCGAGCATACCGAAGGGTTTGAGGCGCTGAAGCGACATGTTGTGGATATGACTCCGGAAGCGATGTCTCCACTGTGCGGCATTCCGGCAGAGGAGATCCGCGAAGTGGCGCGCCTGTACGCAACTGCTGATCGGGCGATGATCTTCTGGGGCATGGGGATATCGCAGCATGTGCACGGCACCGACAACGCGCGTTGCCTGATCTCACTGGCACTGGCCTGTGGCCAGACAGGGCGTCCGGGTACTGGTTTGCATCCTTTACGTGGCCAGAATAATGTTCAGGGCGCTTCCGATGCCGGTCTTATCCCGATGGTGTTGCCGGATTATCAGCCAGTAACCGATCAGCAGGTGCGCTCAGCCTTTGAAGAGCTGTGGAATACACCGCTGAGCAAGACTCCCGGCCTGACGGTGGTCGAGATCATGCATGCAATCATGGATGGCGTTATCAAGGGAATGTATATCCAGGGTGAGAACCCGGCGATGTCTGATCCCGATCTGGATCATGCCCGTGGTTCTCTGGCGAAACTGGAGCATCTGGTGGTGCAGGATCTGTTCGTGACCGAGACGGCGCAGTTTGCTGATGTGATTCTGCCAGCCTCTGCCTGGGCAGAGAAGGATGGCACGGTAACCAACACCAACCGTCAGGTGCAGATGGGTCGTGCAGCTGTACCTATGCCGGGCGATGCGCGTCCGGACTGGTGGATCATTCAGGAGATAGCTCGTCGTTTCGGCCTCGACTGGCAGTACACTCATCCGCGCGATGTTTTTGCCGAGATGAAACAAGGTATGCCTTCGCTTGCGCATATCAGTTGGGATCGTGTGGAGAAGGAAAACTCTGTTACCTATCCAAGCCCTGCCGAGGATCAACCGGGACAGGATATCGTCTTTGGGGATCACTTCCCGACTCTCAGTGGCAAGGCGAAATTCTCACCGACCCGACCGCTGCCACCGGACGAGCCGATTGATGATGAGTTCCCGGTCGTACTGACCACCGGGCGTCAGTTGGAGCATTGGCATACCGGATCAATGACTCGGCGTGCCCGTGTGCTGGATGCACTGGAACCAGAGGCGGTGGCCAGTCTGGCACCGGCAGAGCTGGCCAAGTATGGCCTGGAGCCGGGCGATGATCTGACCATTACAACTCGCCGGGGCAGCATCACACTGGTGGCGCGAGTCGACCCTCAGATGCCGGAGGGTATGGTGTTTGTGCCCTTCTGCTATGTCGAAGCAGCTGCTAACATACTCACCAATCCGGCGCTTGATCCTTTCGGCAAGATTCCGGAGTTCAAGTATGCCGCCTGCCGCTTGAGTCCGGCGCGTGCAGAAGTGGTCAGTTGATCGCGGAAGAGTTGAGGTGAGCGCGATGATGATCATCGACCTGGTTGATGAAGATGATTTCCGGCAGCAATTGATACTGCTGGGGATCGAATTACCGGCGGATGCTGATCCTGAAACCTGCGCCAGATTGGCGCAGGCACAGCATCAGCAAACACCTGTAGAGGGGCTGGCACAACTGGTCAGCGAATGGCAGCAGCAGCGCGATCTGATGCAGCCGGAAGTGCGGCAGGTGATCGATACCTATCTGCAGGATCTGTGACTCCTTATCCGCTGCTGGTACGAAAGCTGCTTGAGGTCGGAATTTGCCTGATCGAATGCTTTCGAGCTGTAGTGACTGCAGACAATGATCAATCATCTTTGTCTCGGTTTTTCCAGGCTTGAGCAGCGGGCTGGAGTATCAAGTATCTCTTTTCTCTGCCACAGTTAGTCCTGTATAGACCTCAACGGCAAATACTGAGCAAAGTACAAGGGCATCACGATATTAGTTTGCTCCATTGCTGAAGAGCCTTGTGTGCCGGTTAATTTGAACGTTTTTGTTGGTGCGCACTTTTCAATGTAGGAAGTCAGCGATTTAGACCGTGTGCGTTTGCCGCTTTTGACTTCGATTGGGACGATATCACCTTGATCCGTTGTCAGGATAAATTCAATTTCAGCGCGGGCGTCATGCCAGGAGTAACTTGGGTCAATACCTATGGCAGTCAGCTCTTGCTGAACAAAATTTTCTGCTACATATCCCTTGTACTCGTAGCTTTGCTGTTTGATCTCCTTATAACTGCTACCTAACATGTGGTTTAACAGGCCAACATCAAACAGAAACAGCTTGACCATATTGTCTTTTTTATAGGCCGCTAGTGGGGATTTCGGTTTGCCTTCAATAGGGTAGTTTGCCAAAGCCAAGCGACAGCACTTTAACCAGTGGATGGCGGTTTCAAAATCGCTGTAACGAGACTTTCGCTCGTGGACATTTTTAAATTTAAAGCGCTTAACCGATTCATCAGAAACCATTGATAGCTGTGACGGAATGCTCGTGAATACCGATTCGATCAGAGTTGCATCGATCTTGCCCGAGTATTTGCCGAAATCACGTCGATAACCTTCGACCAAGTCAGTATGAATTTTAGAAACCCTTTCAATGCGCTCTAAAATGCTGGACTCTTTATATTGATACCAGGCGGCAACTGCTTCAGGCATGCCTCCGGTAAAAAAGTAGTCTGTCAGCTTATCCATTAGTGTGCTGTGTGCTGCTGGGGAGCTTGCCTGGCTGTCAAATGCTTTGATCAGAGCCTGCTCCCCTGAAGCATAGATAAATTCCTGGAAGGATAATGGACGCAAGTTGTATTGTTCCACCTTGCCAACAGGGAAAGTGTTTAACAAACCAATGTTTGAGCCACTGGCCGCCACAAAATAGGACGGTGCTTTTTCGGCAAAATACTTTAATGAGGTAACAGCGCGTTCACACTCGCCAATCTCATCCAGGATCAACAGGTCTGTTTCCGGGTTGAACACTTGGTTGGTGAGTAGCTCAATGTTCATCAGTAGTTCGTCTGGCGACAATGATCCATCGAACGCTTCTTTGTAAGCAGGATTCTCCAGAAAGTCGATACGGAGGATGTTGGCAAAGGTGTTGCCAAACAGCTCCTGCAGCAAGAACGTTTTACCCGTTTGTCTGGCACCATCAATCAATAAGGGCTTACGAATGGGTTGAGTTTTCCACGCCATTAAGGCGTTGAGTAAGGTGCGCTGCATCGTCTGTTTCTGCCTGCAAGGTCGTTAGCAGGTCAAGACTATAACTTATCTTACACTTTTATGCGCGTAAAAATGATTAATTTTACATTTTTATGCGCATAAAAATGATGTGATTGCTTCCTGAACCCGGTACGGGTTAGTGGCTCTCGCCACATAACGGCTGGCGCAACGCCTCGTGTAGTGCCTCTCCGCTCAGCCCTTTGCCCAGCAGCACATGCAGTTTGGCAAAGGCGGCTTCCGGGGTCAGATCGCTGCCGGGGATAACACCGATCCGGTTCAGGGTCGCGCCCGTCGCATAAGTGCCCTGGCTGACAGCCCCCTGCTGGCATTGCGTCAGATTCAGCAGCGTGATGCCACGCGCTGCCGCTTTCTCCAGCGCCTCGATAAGACCCGGTGTCGCTTCCGGTGGATTACCCGCTCCGTAACTCAGCAGTATCAGTCCCTTCAGCCCCTCCCGCTCAGTCAGTGCGCTCATCACAGAGGCCGAGATACCGGGATAGAACTGTAACAGCGCCACCGCATCGGCATCAAAGGTCGGTACCTGAGCGTCGGGGAGGGCAAATTCAGCCTTTCCGGCAGGCAGCAGCAGTTCGGGTTTAAGCGCAATATCGATGCCGGCTTCACCCAGCCAGGGGAAGTTGGGCGAGTCGAAGGCTGCCAGATGAGCACTGCTGACCTTGCGGGCACGGTTGCCGCGTAGTATCCGGCCATTGAAGCAGATCACCACTTCATTCAGGTCAGTTCTGCTTGCCAGCAGCAGGGAGGTGATCAGATTATCCAGGGCATCGTTACGCAGCTGAGACAGTGGTATCTGAGAGCCGGTCACGACGACCGGTTTGTTGCAGCCCTGCAGCATGAAGGAGAGGGCTGATGCCGTGTACGCCATGGTATCGGTACCGTGCAGCAGGATAAAACCGCTGTAGTCCTGCCAGCGGCTGATCAGTGCCTGCGCAATCCGGTGCCAGTCGGCAGGGACCAGGTTGGAGCTGTCGATCAGAGGCTCCAGATCCAGAAATTCAAAGGCCGGCAGTTGGGCCGTGGCTGAGGTGGGCAGCTGTGCCAGCAGGCGGTCGCGAAAACCGGCAGCGGGCACATAACCCTGATCGGAGGGCACCATTCCGATGGTACCGCCCGTGTGGAGTATCAGAATACGCGATGTCATCTCTTCTTAAGCCTTTTGTTTATTAGCACTTTCTTGGTTCTGATCGCTGGATGGCTGGTCAGTGGCATTATGACTCGACTATCCTTAATTTGCATGTGTTGTCAAAGGTGCTTATTCTTTTGAGAACATCTTCTTGGCTGTCATAAACTGATGCAGTATCTGGCCTTCACTAACAACAGCATGGATATCAGCCAGGCGTATCACGGCAGCCATGCGCCCGGCCTTGTGCTGCTTTCGGTTCTGATCGCGATTCTGGCAGCCTATACCAGCTTTGGATACAGTCGTCTGATGCGTAGCCCCGGCACGGCGGTGAATCATCGTGCATGGCATTTCAGTGGTGCCGTAGCGATGGGGCTGGGTGTCTGGGCCATGCACTTCACCGGCATGGTCTCTTTCAGTTTACCGGTAGAGGTGGATTACCAGATCTCTTTGACCCTCATCTCCGTGGTGCCCGCCATACTGGCCGCTTATGTCACCCTGAGCGTGATAACCCGCCGCGAACCTTCATTCAGTCGCATAGCGCTGGGTGGACTGTTGATGGGGGGCGGTATTGGGGTGATGCATTACACTGGCATGGCAGCCATGGTCATGGCAGCGGAGCGCCTGTATCAGCCCATTCTATTTGCCCTGTCAATTCTCATAGCCGTTGCACTGGCAACTCTGGCTCTTGGGATCTACTCGTTACTGGGGCGCCGTGTGCAACATCAGGCGCTGCTGATTCTGCTCAGCTCAATCATCATGGGGGTAGCGATCGCTTCGATGCACTATGTCGCGATGGGTGCCACTGTTTATCTGCCTGCGGATCAGCGTTTTGGGCTGGCTGGACCGACTCTGGGCCGCAATATGCTGGGGTCACTGGCGGTGGTCGTGTCGGTTGCGCTTCTGCTGATTGCGCTGGCCGCCGTGACCATGCGACAGCGTGTACAGTCGGCAGAGCAGGTCAGTCGACGTTCTGAGCGTATTGCACGGGAGTTGGGTGATCGACTACAGCGTATTGCTGAGCGTGTACCCGGGTTGGTTTATCAGTTCCGTCTTGATAATAATGGTGCCTTCACCTTCCCCTATGCGAGTGAGGCGATCAGGGATTTCTATCGCATCTCACCCGAGGCGGCGCGGCTGGATGCAACACCAGTCATGGATATGATTCATCTGGATGACAGGGAGGAGGTGTTGAACTCCATCTTTCAGTCAGCCACCGAGATGACACCCTGGCAGCATGAATATCGGGTCCGTTATCCGGATGGGCAGGTGCGCTGGTTGTTCGGCAATGCTGTTCCGGAAAAGGATGAATCAGGTGTGAGCTGGAGCGGCTTCATCACGGATATCACCGAGCGCAAAGCCACTGACGAAACGATCGAACGGCTGGCATTTCATGATCCGCTGACAGGGCTTTTCAATAGAGGGCGGATTCAGCAACTGCTGTCTGAGGTTTGTGTCAGCGTTGATCAGGCGAGCTGTATGGGTGCCATATTCTTTATCGATCTGGATCACTTCAAGCGGGTCAACGACACACAGGGGCACGATGCCGGAGATCAGTTGCTGAAGCTGATATCGCGCAGACTGGAAAATCTGGCACCGGCCGGCAGTTATCTGGGGCGCCTGAGCAGTGATGAGTTCACCCTGATAGTGAGTCACCTGCCACGCGATGAGGTGGCTGCAGAAAATATGGCCGAGCAGATGGCCACGAATATTCTGGAGCGATTACAGCAGCCTTTCAGTATCGCCAATCGCTCATATCAGAGCTCTATCAGTATCGGAGCCTGTCTGTTCAAGGATGCCAGTCGCAGCAGTGAAGAGCTGCTCAAGTGTGCCGATATCGCGATGTCCCATGCCAAGAGAGCTGGTGGTGGGGTTTATCAGCTTTTTGATCCGCTTATGAATGATGAGCTGCAGGAGCGTTTTGAGCTGGAGCAGGCGCTGCGCGAGGCGATTCAGGAGCAGCAACTAGAACTGTATTATCAACCTCAGGTCACGGCAGATAATCAGGTTGTCGGTGCTGAAGCGCTGTTGCGCTGGCGCCATCCGGTACGGGGTATGATTTCGCCAGCCATATTTATTCCACTGGCAGAGGAAACCGGCCAGATAGAGCAGATTGGCAGCTGGGTATTGAATCAGGCGTGTCAACAACTGAAACAGTGGCAGCAGGACCCTGTACTTGGCAAATTGATCATCTCGGTTAATATCAGTGCCCGTCAGTTTTATCAGTCCAACTTTGCCGAACAGGTGCAGGAGCTGTTGCAGACGTATCAGATCAAGCCTGCCGGTCTGATGCTGGAGTTGACGGAGAGTCTGGTACTGGCTGACCTGGATGATGCCGTTGAGCGCATGCAGGTGCTGAAAGAGTTGGGCCTGCGCTTTTCCATGGATGATTTTGGCACCGGCTACTCATCACTGTCCTATCTGTCCAGGCTACCCTTCGACGAGGTGAAGATCGATCAGTATTTCGTGCGTCAGTGTGAAGGTGGTGCGCGCAGCAAAGAGTGGGTCATCGTCGAGGCTATCATCGGGATTGCACATACCTTCGGTATGCTGCTGGTGGCTGAAGGGGTTGAAACTGAGGAGCAGCGAAAGTTGCTGTTCGACAGTGGGTGTACCTGTTATCAGGGCTATCTGTTTGCCCGTCCGGCACCGGTGGTTGTCATCGAAGACTGGGTGCGAGGAGTGACTGCGCAGTCGCGAAACTAGCTGCCTGTTGTGAACAATTAAAATGCCGGATGTGGTTAAGGCAGAAACGAATAGCGGCAAATTTGTGCCGCTTCGCATGTTGCTTCAGGTTAGGTGTATATCTGGTTTATCTAGTCCGTTGTTTTATAGCTGTAAATCCAAGGCTGGTGCGCATTTTGCTTGTTTTCCTGTGAACAAAGGAGGTGGCAAATGCAGATTAACTTCCATCAAACCGGATTTCAGGCCACAAACGGTGTTAAACGCTCAAGTGATACAACCTCATCGACCGACTTTGATGCTATTCTGCTCCAGGCTGTAGAGTCGATGCGAGAGAGCCAGACACTGCAGCAACAACATCAGGCTCCGGACCTGCCCGATAAACAGTCACGTGCTGAAGATACCCATGACCGTGACCGTGAGCATCTGCTCAAACTGCTGCGTATGAACCCGATAGAGTTGATGCGCTACAATCTTCTGCGAGAGAAGGGCCTGACCGAAGAGAGCCTGGCCGCCTTGCCGCCGGAAGAGCGTGATGCGATCGAGCAGGAGATAGCGCAGCGGATAAGAGAGTTGGTCGAAGGAGAGCAGTTGGAGGGTCGCGCTCGACCGTTGTAAACCCTCTATTATTCTTGTGAATAGTCATTAACTTCAGTGGTTAAGCTGGTAGTGCTCGCCAGTCAGGTCAAGCCATGTGAACTGATCTCTCCAGGGCGGGTCGGATAGAGATCTGGTATGCTGGCAGAAGACGTAACAGCATCAGAAATCCGATAGATGCAGATACCCTGATGGAGAAAAATGGCGATGATCAGAGGATTGAAGTGGCCACTGCGCATGCTCGCGATTCTGCTGGCTGTGTTTTTTCTTCCGTTGGGCTGTGCCGTGACCTCTCATCTGGGCGGTGATGATCGCGGTTCTGACTGGCGTACGGCGCGCCGCGACAGTGCCGGTATTGCTCCGGCAGCCGAGACTACATCCGAGGCGGTGATACATGTCTATGCAGGGCGCGCCTTTCGCTGGCGAGGTGCCTTCGGCGTGCACACCTGGATTGCTGCCAAGTCTCAGGGCGCTGATCATTACACACGTTTTGAAGTGATAGGCTTCAGTGTTGCCAGGGGCGGTGAAGCGGTGCGTGTGGCGCGTGGTATTCCGGATGGTTACTGGTATGGCAGTGAGCCTGTACTATTGCGCGAAGTGCGTGGTGGTGCTGAGGTGGATGCCTTGATAGAGCGTTTGCATGAGGCTGCAGGACGCTATCCGCATAACCATGAATACCGGATCTGGCCCGGTCCCAACAGCAATACGTTCATCGCCTATCTTGGTCGTGAAGTGCCTGAGCTACGCCTGAATCTACCCCCTACGGCTATCGGTAAGGACTATCTGCCGGAGGGCGCCATCTTCGCCAGTGCGCCCAGTGGTACCGGACTGCAGCTCTCATTCGGCGGCCTGTTGGGGCTGATTATGGCACCGGAGGAGGGGCTGGAGTTGAATCTGCTGGGCTTGAGTGCCGGAATAGATCTCTGGCCGCTGGCTATCAATCTGCCGGGAGTCGGTCGGCTGGGCATGCCGACCCATACGCCAGTCGTGACCAACTGAATACAGGTTGCTCAGGCTGCCTGCTCTCCAGACTGCTCCGGTTGTTACACTTTGATACTTGCCTGATCGGGCTGCTTTGGCTTAAATCCAAGTCAATCAGCTCAGGAGTCAGCCGCGTGTCAGTACAACCTATTCGAGTGGGATTGATAGGCTTTGGCCTGTCTGGACGTATTTTTCATGCCCCGTTTTTGCTGGATCATCCCGATTTTGTTCTGGCAGGCATCTGTAGCAGCCAGGCTGATCTGGTGCATCAGATGGCGCCGGGTGTACCAGTGATGGCGAGTAGTGATGAATTGATCCATGCGGATGATCTGGATCTGATCGTCATCACGGCACCGAATCACCTTCACTTTTCGCTCGCTCAACAGGCGTTGCTGGCGGGTAAGCATGCCCTGCTGGAAAAGCCCGCCGTCACTGAACTGGCGCAGATGGAAGCGCTCAAAACGCTGGCAGAGCAGCAGGGCAAGGTGCTGACGGTGTACCAGAACCGGCGTTACGATGGTGATTTTCTCAAACTCAGAGAGCTGGTGTTCAGTGGCGCACTGGGCAAACTGCGCCATCTGGACAGTCGCTTTGACCGTTTCCGCCCCCGTCCTCAGGCCCGCTGGCGTGAACAGCCGGGTGTGGGTACGGGGATCTTCTGGGATCTCGGGCCACACCTGCTGGATCAGGTGCTATTGTTGCTCGGTCCACCTGAGCAGCTGTCGGCGAGTCTGCAAACTCTGCGGCAAAGTGACCAGGCAGATGCCTTCAGCACTGACTGGTTCGAAGTACAGCTGTTTTATCCAGACAAAGTTGTCGTGGTGGGCTCAACACCCTTTGAAGCCGGCACGATGCGCCGCTTCAATGCACGCTTTGACGCGGGCAGTTGGCAGTGTACAGGAGTAGATCCGCAGGAGGAGGCATTGAGAGCAGGCCAGATGCCTTGGCACGCGGGTTATCCCGATCTGGGCGCGAGCCAGAACGGGCTTCTTTTTCAGCCGGGCAGTGAGCAGACAGCTTCTGTCTCTTCCTGCTCGGTCCCCGGCGATTATCGACACTTTTATCAACAACTGGCGCTGGCCATTCAGGGCAAGGATGAACCACCCGTCACCCTGCAGGAGGCCTGCCGTTTGATCTACACCCTGCAGCTCGCTGAGTGCTCAGCGGAGCAGGGCAGACGGCTGGCGTGGAGCTATCCCTGAAGCAGGTCTGTCTGAATAGAGGCTATTACAACGGTAGAACTGCCACAGAATAGGCGAGGTTCAGTCTCTGAATACCAGAGACTCAGTTGTTCGGGTCGTTTCTGTCCATGATCTCCGGAGTCAGAAACAGCATCGCATTGAAGCGGACTATCTCTTCATCGCTCAGGTTGTTGATATCATCATGTTCGAGAGCCAGAATCTCTTCGCGCAGGGCGCTGATCTTTTCTCTTATCACCGCCATCTTCCTGCGTGAGGTCACCACACTCTTCTCCATCCAGATACCGGCATCACGGCTTAGATCCAGCGGACGATGAGCGATGATATCGCGTGACACTTCGATGGTGGCACTGAGGAAGTCGGCCACAGCCTTGTAGCTGGCAGCGGTGATGACCGGGTCATTGATGTCTGAAGCATCAGGCAGCAGACGTGCAAAGCTGAAAAAGCGTGCAACACAGGTATAGTACTTTTCTACCATGCCTGTTGATGTGTCGATATGATCCACGCGGATCAAGGCAGCCCCTTCGAGCTGCTTGATATGGTAGTGGGTTTTTGCCCGGGTAAGGCCCAGCTCACGAGCGAGCTGGGCGCCTGTTCTGGGGCGGTCAAGCAACTTGATAATCCGGTATCTGAGAGGGTCAGCCATGACCTGAAGCTGTTCGATGCGCTCCAGATAATAACAATCCGGGATGGAGGCATGCTGAGATAGTTCAGGTGTATCCAAGTCATTTTCCTTACTAGATCAAGGTGTTGTTTCGCCAGCAGGCGGATTGATGAGTACTGCTGACGGCGATCAGAGCAGGTTCCTCCAGTGCACAACGCTCAATTGCCATAGGGCAGCGGTTGCGAAAGCGGCAGCCATCAGGCAGGAACATCGGATCGGGTGGCTCGCCCAGCATCGGCAGCTCATCCGCCCGTGCAGTGGGGTCTGGTGCCGGTACTGCTGCCATGAGTGCGCGGGTGTAAGGGTGGCGCGGCTGGCGGAACAGCTCGGTTCGCTCGGCAATCTCCACAATTTTGCCATAATACATCACCGCTACACGGTCGGCCATGTATTCAATCACTCCCAGATTGTGTGAGACAAACAGATAGGTCAGCTGGTGATCCTGTTGCAACCGTTTGAGCAGATTGAGTATTTGTGCCTGGACCGATACATCAAGTGCCGATACCGGCTCATCGCAGACCACAAATCTGGGGCGAAGAACGAGTGCTCTGGCGATCACTACTCGCTGACGCTGGCCACCCGAGAACTCATGCGGAAAACGGTGAGTATGCTCCGGCCTCAGGCCTACCTCGGCAAAAATATCCTCCACGATCTGCTGGCGCTCGGATCGCTTGCCTATATTGTTGATATCCAGCGCTACCCGAACAGCATTTCCGACTGTCTGGCGAGGGTCAAGTGCCGCAAAGGGATCCTGGAAGATCAGTTGCATCTCTCGGCGCATCGCCTTGAGTTTGGCTGGAGGTTGATCCAACACTGAGGTGCCTTCCAGTTGCACCCTGCCGCCGGTGATGGGTATCAGACCGAGCAGGGCGCGCCCCAGTGTACTTTTGCCGCAGCCTGATTCACCGACCAGGCCAAGAGTCTCGCCACGGTAGAGGCTCAGGTCGACACCGTCTACTGCACGCACGACCCCCTTGAGTGGGCTCAGTGGTCCAGCCTTGACGGGGAAATGCGCTTTTATGCCCTCGGCATTCAGTAATGGAGCTGTATTCATTGCGCGTCTCCTGAGTGGTAGATCCAGCAGCGTGTAGTATGTCCCTGTGCAATTCTGGTTGTGGGTGGCGTCTGCGTCGAACATTGATTTAATCTTCCGGCATAGCTGGCCTGACAGCGATCGGCGAAACCACAGCCTTCAGGGTTTCTGCCCAGCACTGGGACAGTACCCGGTATCTCCTCCAGCCTGGACTCGGAGTAGTGGTTGCCGCGCGGAATGGCATTCAGTAAACCCCGCGTGTAAGGGTGCGAAGGGTTGGCGAAGAGCGTTTCCACTGGTGCCTCTTCGACGATTCGTCCTGCATACATGACGGCGACCCGGTCTGCTACCTGGGCAACAACCCCCAGATCATGAGTCACCAGAATCAGGGCGGTTTGATGCGAGCGGCAGCGCTCTGTCAGTAGACGCAGGATCTGAGCCTGCACGGTGACATCCAGTGCCGTAGTGGGCTCGTCGGCGATCAGCAGGCGTGGTTCCAGTGCCAGTGCGATAGCTGTCATGACACGTTGCGCCTGACCACCTGAGAGTTGGTGCGGATAAGCTTTGGCTTTCTCGGCAGCCCCGGGAATACCGACTCGCTCAAGAAGCCCTACAGCCAGTTTCCAGGCCTTTGCGTGGGGCATGCCTCGGCGGCGTTCAAACTGTTCAGCAATCTGGGAGCCGATCCGCTTGACCGGGTTCAGGCTGCCTTTGGGCTGTTGAAAAATCATGGCTATTTCTGCACCGCGCAGTTCTGTCATCTCCTGGGTCGAGAGTGTCAGCAGGTCGCGACCATCAAAGCTGATCTGTCCCGACTCAATCCGGCCAGGTGCCTCGACCAGCCGCATCAGCGACATGGCTGTAACCGATTTACCGCAGCCTGACTCTCCTACCAGTGCGAGCACTTCACCGGGATAGACAGTAAGATCAAGCTCGTTCACTGCCGTTACCGAACCATAATGTGACTCAAAGCAAGTGCGTAGTCCTCGTACCTGCAACAGAGGAAGTTTCTCTTCCTGCACGTCTCGCTCAGCAATGGGTATTCGATTCAGTGCTGTCATGTCCGGAACTCCTCGTACAGCAGCACACCTATTTCACTCATGACATTGGCAACGGCTGCATTTCGCGTTTCGGACAGGCGAATGTTATCGATTGGCAGAGGGGTTGGGTCAAAGGTGAACAGGGCGTAGGCGATATGATCGTGATCCGCGCGGGTGATGATGCCGCAGTCGTTACGTAACCCGCGAAAGGTGCCGGTCTTGTTGCCTACACTGCGATACGGCAGAAAACGGGGTACACGCCCTGTAGTTTGTGTCTGGCGCATGATCAGATGAGCCTGCTCACTGACCTGTGGGCCAAAGGCCTGCCCGGCAGCGATCATTGCCATGAGGTGAGCCATATCGGCTGCCGTGGTGACGGTATTCTCCCGTTTGCGTGCAAAGGTCAGGCTGTTGTAGTCCATCTGAGTACTGCGTGCGGTGTTGATCAGCTCGTCCAGACCGACCGGCCGATCCAGTGGCAGGTGCCAGGCATGCAGAAACATCTCATGTACATTCATGGTCACGGTGGTGTCGTGGCAGCCAAGTGTATGCAGGGCCTGATTGACCGCATCCTTACCGACCAGATCCAGCAGCATGGTGGTGGCTGTATTGTCGCTGATGATGATCATCAGCGTCATCAGATCCTGCAGGGTCAGATCGAGGCCATCATCCAGTGTGAGCAGAACACCGGTGGTCAGAGTCTTGGCTGCAGTGGTCAGCGGCAGGCGCTGATCGGCGCGCAGCTCCCCGCGATCGATACGCCGTAACACCTCCAGCATGACCGGTACCTTGAACACACTGGCACTGGGATAGAGTTGACGTTCATTCAGGCTGATCTGTTGTCCGCTCTCAACCAGACGAGCGGCAAATCCTATCTCGATACCTTCGTTGGCAGCCAGAGCAGCTACCTGTGTGATCAGGTCTGTATCATGGTTGGTCAGGGTCATCTTGAACTCCTTGGATCCAGAACATCACGCAGGGCATTGCCGAGCAGGTTCATGGCAAGAATGGATATGAAAATCGCAAGTCCCGGCATGGTGACAGTCCACCAGGCTGTGCGCATGAAGGTACGGGCATTGACCAGCATCGCCCCCCACTCAGGTATAGGTGGCTGAGCGCCCAGACCAAGAAATGACAGGGCTGCGGCCGACAGAACTGCCAGTGGTGTGGCATAGCTGGCATAGATGATGATAGATGACATCACGTTGGGCAGGATGGTACGGAAAGTGATGCGGGTCTGACTGGCGCCAAGTGCTCGCATCGCCTCGACATACTCGGTCTGGCGCACTGATAGCACCTCGCCACGGACTAGTCTGGCATAGCCGGGAATGGCTGCGATACCTACGGCCACCATGGCTGTTGTCAGGCTGGGGCCGAGGATGGCAACAACGGCCAGAACCAGCAGGATATAGGGGTAGGCGAGCATGATGTCTACGATGCGCATCAGGAGGCTGTCGAGCCAGTAAGGCCCGGCACCGGCCAGCAATCCGAGTGTCACCCCACCAGTGATGGCGATCGCGGCGGCGGTGATCGAGATGGTGACGAAGTAGCGGCTGCCATAGATGATACGACTGAGGATATCCCGTCCCAATTCATCGGTACCGAAAGGGTGTTGCAGGCTGGGTGGTTTGAGCCGGTTCAGGGCATCCACCAGAAAAGGATCGTAGGGCATGATCCAGTTGCCGAAGAGGGCGCAGAACACCAGCAGTATCAAAATGCTGCCACCGATCTGAGCCGAGCGTTTGACGGCCAGTTCTCGCATCAGCCAGACAAAGCCCGAGCGTTTTCTGACTGGACTGGTGGTACCGGACGGCACGGGTGTCAAAGTTGCAGAGAGGTTACTCATGCGTCATGTCCCCAGGTTGATGCGTGGATCTATCCAGGCATAGAGGATGTCTACGATCAGGTTGACCAGTACATAAGTACCTGCACCAACCAGGATCACGGCTTGCGTGATTGTGAAATCGCGCCATTGAATCGCCTGTACAGCCAACTCTCCAATGCCATGCCAGCCGAATATCACCTCAATGATGAACGCGCCACCGAGCAGGTTGCCGACCTGTAATCCAATAATAGTGACGACGGCGAGCAGGGCGTTGGGCAGGGCGTGTCGGAAAAGTACCGTGGATTCACGCATCCCTTTGGCACGGGCGGCCCGGATATAATCTCGCCCAAGAACATCAAGCATGGCCGAGCGCGCAATTCTCGATAAGGGAGCCGCCTCGATAAGCCCCAGACAGAAAGCCGGTAGAATCAGGCCCTGCCAGCCGCTCCCGATCACCGGAATCCAGCGCAACCAGACCGAGAATACCAATATCAGCACCAGCCCGAAGAAGAAGGCGGGTATCGATATTCCGAACAGACTGAATGTGGTGGCGGTGACATCAATCCAGGTATCCTTGTAATAAGCCGCCAGTACACCGCTGAGCACCCCGACACTGACGCCTATCGCCAGTGCCGAAAAAGTCAGCAGCAGAGTGTTCACGTAGCGGTATCCTATTTCGTCCATCACCGGCTGGCGTGTGCGTATCGACTCGCCGAGATCGCCACGTGCAACGTCAGATACGTAGATCACGAACTGTTGATACCAGGGCTTGTCGAGATGATATTTGGCCCTGATATTGGCAATTGCTTCTGCTGCTTCACCCTCTGTCACCTGACCTTCATAAAGCGCCGTAACCGCATCGGTTGGAATGGCAGCCTTGATGAAGAAGGTCAGGAGCAGAATCCCCAGAATGACGGGGATTGCGATCAGAATACGATGGATAATGTAATAAACCATAGTCTCGCTTCCTGCTCCTGGGTGGCTTAGTTGCTCAGACGAACATCACCCGGAATCAGTAATCCGGTGAAGTCCAGATTGTAATCCTCGACCTTGCTCTGAGTGGCGATAACCACATGGTTGGTCAGGATAGGAACCAGCGTGTGTGATTTGAGCAGTGCAGTCTGTGCCTTGCTGACGCACTCTGTCCGCTCGGGGGGGTTCATCAGGCTGTCGCACAGATCCAGAATGTTGTCCACTTCCGGATTCTCCAGCAGGTGCTGACGATGACCTGGTGAGCGGAACAGGCGACTCATGATGTTCGGGTCGAAAGAGGTCCAGCGCAGCAGCGTCATATCCCAATCATCACGCAGCAGGCTGGGATAGAAGGCGCCCCAGTCGGATGTCACCAGTTCAATCTCGACCCCGACCTGGCGCAGGTTACTCTGAATCACCGCCAGTGTGCGCTCTATATGGGTAAAACCTGAATATGAGTGAATGACCCAGCGCGCTTCCTGTCCATCACGATCCAGCGTCCCGTTTCCATTCGTGTCTTGCCAGCCCGCCTGAGCAAACAGCTCGCGCGCCCTTTCCAGATCAAAGCGGGTACCATACTTTTCAGCCACGTCGGCATCAAAACCTGGGATGCCACGGGCAAGCGGGCCGGTGGCTTCAGATGCGTAACCGGACCAGGCAGCTGCGACAGCAGCAGAACGGTTGATGGCGTGACCAATCGCTTCACGCACCAAGGGCTCATTGAAAGGAGGACGGTTCTGATTGAACTCAAGGAATACCAGATTGGTTGTATTGTCATTCAGGATGACTTTGAAGGCAGGATCATGTGCAAAGCGATCAATGATGTCGGCCTGGAGTGTGGCACCGGTCAGCTCCCCCGTTTCCAGCGCAGCCAAAGCGACAGAGTCTTCACGAATGACCGTCAGTATGACCTTATCCGCGTGAGGCAGTCCCTTGTTCAAGGCGTCATTACGCCATTGTATGAACTGGTCGAAACGTTCCAGCTCAATGCGACTGCCCGGAGTCCAGCGCACCAGCTTGTAGGGACCCGTACCGACCACATTGCGCCCATAGCGGTTACCATGTTTTGCAACCGCTGCAGGGGAGTTGATTCCCATATAACCCACTGAGATGTTGTTGAAGAAGGGGGCGTAAGGGGTTTCGAACTCAAATTCGACCTCAAACTCGCCAGCCACCCTTATATCTTTCAGGGGCCCGAGCATAGGAAGAACCGGTGACGCGTTAGCCGGGTCGAGTATGGCATCGAACTGAGCTTTTACTGCCTCGGCATTGAAGGGAGTACCATCATGAAACTGGACACCCTGACGAAGCGTGAAACTGATCAGTGTCTGATCGTCACTGACTGTCCAGCTCTCGGCCAACCATGGGGCCGGCTGACCTCTCGGGTCGATATAGACCAGACGCTCAGTGAGGTAAGTGCCCATGACATCCGAAGCCGTAACCGAGATGGTTTGAACACCATAGAGCGTCTCAGGGTCTTCCGCGAGACGAAAATGGAGATTGAATGCCGAGGCGGGAGTGATAAAGCCAGCAGACAGAGCGATCACTGTCGATGCCAGCAGAGATTTCAGTTTCATGTTCTACCCTCTTGTTGTTGTTTTGGGTCTTGTGTGATCCTGACTACAGCTCGAACTTAGACAATCATTTTTTACATGTCAAATTTAATTACCCTGTAAAATAAATTTTACTACTACTGCAGGGCTATTTTATCCATTAAATTCTATGGCATAGGTAAAAAATTTCCTATAAGAAATTTTTTACCTTGTTATCCTTTGGTTTTTCTATCTGGCTCCCATGGTGAGTCCGGATCCGCTATCATATGCCCTTACATGGCGTACGCCATCAACACACACTTAATATGGAAAAACCAATGTCCGTACTACCCAACTGCCCGCAATGTGCGGCTGAATACACCTATGAAGATGGGCTGATGTATGTCTGTCCCTCCTGTGGCCATGAGTGGGCACAGGATGCGAGTGCTGATGCGGGTAGTGATGAACCGGTTTATCGGGATTCGAACGGCACGGTGCTGCAGGATGGTGACACAGTGACAGTGATCAAGGATCTGAAGATCAAAGGTACCTCCTCAGTGGTGAAGGTAGGTACCAAAGTGAAAAATATCCGTCTGGTAGAGGGCGATCATGATATCGACTGCAAGATCGATGGCATTGGTCCGATGAAGCTTAAATCCGAATTCGTGAAGAAAGCTCAGGATTGATACTTACCTGTCATATAAGCGCGGCAATGGCCTCACCCATCTCGGTTGTGGAGGCTTTGCCGCCGAGGTCGGGTGTGCGTGGTCCTTCGGCCAGCACTTTTTCCACCGCCTGCAGAATCACGTCATGTGCCTCCTTACAGCCCAGGAAATCCAGCATCAGTGCCGCTGACCAGATCATGGCGACCGGGTTGGCGATATTCTGACCAAAGATGTCCGGTGCCGAGCCATGCACCGGCTCAAACAGGGATGGGAATTTGCGCTCGGGATTCAGGTTGGCAGAGGGTGCAAGACCGATCGTACCGGTACAGGCCGGGCCGAGGTCCGACAGGATATCACCGAACAGATTGCTGGCCACAACAACATCGAAACGGGTCGGTTGCAGTACAAAGCGGGCGCACAGGATATCGATATGCTGTTTGTCGACCGTGATCTCCGGGTAGCCCGTGGCCATCTCATCAGCACGGCTGTCCCACCAGGGCATGCTGATGGCGATGCCGTTGCTCTTGGTAGCCACCGTCAGGTGTTTGCGCGCACGGCTCTGAGCCAGTTCAAAGGCGTATTTCAGCACACGATCAGCACCATGGCGGGTAAAGACCGACTCCTGAATGACCACCTCCCGGTCGGTACCTTCAAAGATCTTGCCGCCGAGGTTGGTGTACTCGCCTTCAGTATTCTCACGCACCACAAAAAAATCGATATCACCGGCCTTGCGACCAGCCAGTGGGCAGGGGACACCTTCGAACAGACGTACTGGACGCAGGTTGATGTACTGGTCGAATTCGCGGCGAAACTTCAGCAGCGAACCCCATAGCGAGATATGGTCGGGCACAGTGTCGGGCCAGCCGACTGCACCGAACAGGATCGCATCCATCCCTTGCACCTGCTCTTTCCAGTCGTCGGGCATCATGCTGCCGTGTTCCAGATAGTAATCACAGCTGGCCCAGTCTACGGTGGTGATCTCCAGTTGCAGATCGAAACGTTCAGCGGCCACCTTCAGTACTCTCAATGCTTCGGGCATCACCTCTTTGCCGATGCCGTCACCGGCAATCACAGCGATTTTGAATAGTTTGCTCATGGTGTCTCCTGATCAGATGGCCGTTACATGGCAGGTGGCTGTGTAGCTGAAGAGTCTGGTTGCATGAATGTATCTCGTTGCTGGGACGTAAGGGGTGACAGATAGGTTTATTCAAGCACGTTATGCTACAGATAATAGCAGCTATCCGGCGCTTGGCTATTATCTGTGTCGTACTGCAGAAGTGGTTTGGCCGATAGTGAGGAAGCTCTGTGTTGCCCAGTATTTCCTTACATCATACATTTTCCTTGGCATCAGTACGTATAATCGCAACGGGTTTAAAAGATTTTCAACTGTTTCGTCAGACTCTCAATCGTATTGCTGATGTTTCTGAGCTGTTCGCTGGTACTCAGGGTCTGATCAGACTGAGTGGCGTTGTCATTGGCTTTGGCTGAGATTTTTTCGATGGTTTCTGCCACGTCTCTGGCAGTCTCGACACTCTGCTCTACTCGCGCAACACCTTCACGCATGCGGTTGACGGCTTACTGTGTTTTCGCCTGTATCTGGCAAACCATTTCGGTGATGTTTTCGGTGGAGTGTGATGTTCGCTCAGCCAGGCTGCGCACCTCATCAGCAACGACTGCGAAGCCTCGTCCCTGATCGCCTGCACGGGCTGCTTCTATCGCTGCATTGAGAGCCAGCAGGTTGGTCTGCCCATTTCCTTACACATAACAGTCAGCTTGACTTCAATCACGGATGAAATCATTGTCAGTCAACCTTGAACCAAAGCCGGGGAGGCAGTAACGGGTGCCGGTGTTTATTTACAGTCTGATCTGCGTGGCCCTTGGCAGTGCGCTGGGGGGAATGGCACGCTACTGTGTATCTGATTATGTCGGGCATAAGTTTGGCGCTCATTTCCCCTGGGGCACGTTGCTGGTGAATGTCAGCGGTGCGCTGGTGATTGGTTTTCTGGCAGCTCTGGCCGGTACTCTGCTGGCACATTCCGGGTTGTTCTGGCAGTTGGCCGTGACCGGTTTTCTGGGCAGCTACACCACTGTATCCTCCTTCAGCCTGCAAACCCTGGCGTTGCTGCGTGAAGGCTATCTGCTGCGCGCATTGGTCAATATCACTCTGTCGCTGCTGCTCTGTCTGGTGTGTGTGGGGTTGGGCTATTGGTTTGGGAGCTGGTTGGAGAGCTTGCTGGGAGGCGGGTTGGGCAGTGGAGTGATCAGTGTTTTGGAAATGAGTGGCCAGGGTAGCCTGATAGTCAGGAGTGATGCATGATCAGGCGTTCACTCTCTATCCGCAAGCGCCGACAGGCAATCAGAGCCTACTGGCGGGCGCTGGATAATCAAGTGCAGGTTTACCTGGCGATAGCGCTGGGCGCGATGCTTGGTGGAGTGGCGCGTGCACTGGCGTCCGAAGGGGTAGTGCTGCTGGCCGGTTCCGGCTTTCCCTGGGGAACCCTGTTTGTAAATGGGGCGGGGTCTTTTCTGATCGGGCTCTATGCCACGCTGAGTGCCCATGATGGCCGCATTGTCGGCACTGCCTACCAGCATCAGTTTGTTATGACCGGCTTCTGTGGTGGCTTCACCACCTTCTCTATCTTCAGTCTTGAGACGCTGGCGCTGATGCAGTCGGGGCAGACCGGGCTGGCAGCGATCAACCTTGGCGGGTCACTGCTGATCTGGCTGCTGGCCGTCACGCTTGGGCATCTGCTGGCCAGACAGATCAACCGCCTGACCGGTTAGCAGATCCGGGATTAACACTCTCGGATCACCTGTGGGGCAGATCATACCGATTGCAGGTCGACACCTACTCCTTCGTGAAAGCCCAGCATCAGATTCAGGTTCTGTACCGCCGCTCCCGAGGCCCCTTTGCCAAGATTATCGAGTTTTGCCACGAGCAGACCAGTGCACCGATCAGGTGAGCCAAAGACTGACAGCTCGACCCTGTTACTGTTTTCCAGTCCATGTGGTGTTATGAAAGGTGCCGATACCGCAGCGATCTCGTTAAAGGGAGCCACAGAGACGAACGTTTCATCCTGATAGCTGCGCACCAGCTCGTTATACAGATCTTCAACGCTGATACCTGCTGCAGTCTGGATCGGTATGAAAATAAGCATCCCCTGGCGGAAATTTCCGACACTTGGAATGAATACTGGCTTCTGACTTAAACCGGACCAGGTTTGTATCTCGGGTAAATGCTTGTGTGCAAAGTCGAGACCGTAAGCGGCAAAGCTTGGAGCCTGATCTGTGCTGTTTTCATAGCGATCGATCAGTGCGTTGCCGCCACCGCTGTAGCCCGAGACTGCATTAATGCAGTAGAAGGCACTTTTAGGGAGCAGGTTGGCTGCAATAAGTGGCTGCAGCAGCAGGATGACACCGGTTGGATAGCAACCTGGATTCGATACGAATTGTGCGTTGGCAATAGCTTGCCGCTGATCTGATGTCAGTTCAGGTAAACCATAAACCCATCCATTGGCGGTGCGATGAGCTGAGCTGGCATCGAGTACACGACAGCCCGCTTCTGCGGCCAGTTTTGCGCTTTCTTTGGCGGCATCATCAGGCAAGCAGAGGACGCTGACATCAGCTGCCTGCATGAGACGGCGTTTGACCTCAATATCACGCTTTTCTGCCGGGTCGATACTCAAAATGTCAATGTCAGGGTGGTTTTGCAGACGCTGGCGTACCTGTAATCCAGTGGTGCCTGTTTCGCCGTCAATAAACACTTTTTTCACGCCTGATCTCCTTTAGTGACAGAGCTTGATATGAGCTGAGGATTCTATATATGTCGATCATAGCAGATTTCATCCAGTAGCCATCTAAATGCTCTCTCCTGTCTCTTTACCTTATTGCTTGACGCTATCGTTACTACAGGTATTTAGCTGAACAAGTCGAATGCATTAAAGGCTCAAATGGAGGCCGTATGGGTAGCTTGGGAAAGTGTGCGCGGGTGGTTCAGGTCACCTTTCGCATAGACAACATGGACTGTCCCACTGAAGAGAAGCTGATCCGCAGCAAGCTGGGCGGCATGCAGGGGATCAAACTGGTCTTTCTGGCGCTGGCGGGCATGGCCACGCTTTGGGTGGCAGTATTTGCCGATGTCGGTGCCAGTCTTCTGGTGATCGCCAATGGTCTGAGGCTATTAATGCGACAGTGATTTTTGATCATAGACTTTATTGACCTCAACTTAACTTAAGGTATTAGACTGCATTCTCGTATCAATGAAATGAAGGATGCTATGCGACAGGTTCAGACTGATCTCTGGGAAACCGAGGTCGAAAGTCCCTTTCCGGGGCTGACAACACATGCTTACTTATTGATACGTGATGAAGGGAATGTGCTCTTTTACAACACTGGGCATCTGCATGAGATCGACAGGGTGAGTCTGGCTGATTCGATCAGGATGTTGCAGACACTTGAGCCAGATGTGGTCTTCTCCAGTGCTTTTTCAGCACCTTCTGGCTTTCAGGAGATGCGGCCGGGAGAGTGGGCCGCGCATCTGGATTGGGCGCTTGAGCAACTGCTGGGTAAGTGAGCTATTTCTCTAAGCTCCTGATGCTCAGAGGTAAGTGAGCAGGATCAGCGAAGTCCTTGCAGAGCGTCGACCACATGGCCGGCTAATACACTGCAGGTCTCATCCGTACCCTGCCTCTGAATCAACAGCATCTGATAGTCGCCCAGTGCAGGCAGGCCATACTCCTTATCCAGCTTGCGCAGGGGTGGTTTCACCAGTCCGGCCGGGAAGGGCGCTACCGCCAGGTCTGCAATCATGGCTGCAGACTGTCCGGAGCAGTGTTCACTGGTATAGGCGATGCGATAATCAATTCCCGCCTGATCCAGAGCTTTCAATGCCATGCTGCGCCAGGCACAACCCTGGCTGGCCAGAGAAATCGGCAGCGGAGTTCTCATGGCGGCAATGCCACCCTCGCGGCCAGCCCAGACCAATGGCTCGGTATGTACAATTTGCCCTCTGCCTTTTTCCAGCCCGGCACTGCCTGCCGTGATGACGATCAGATCCAGTTCGCCGGCATCCAGTCGTGCGGCCATATCGATGCTGCGGCCCATCACAACATCCACCTGAGTAGCCGGGTGTGACCGGGCGAACTGGGCCAGCACGCAGGGCAGAATACGAGTGCCGACATCGTCACACGTGCCAAGGCGGACAGTACCTGCCAGTGAGGGCGACAGAAACTGTGTGACGGCCTCTTCATTGAGTTTTAGCAACCGACGGCCATAACTCAACAGAACTTCGCCATCGGGCGTCAGACTGACCTGTCGTGCCTCTCTCAGAAACAATGTCTTTCCCAGGGTTTCCTCCAGTCGTTTGATCTGCATGCTCAGGGCTGAAGGGGTGCGGAACACCTGGTTGGCGGCGCGAGTAAAACTGCCGGTTTCGGCGATCGCGACAAACATGCGCAGTACATCCGTATCCAGCAGAGGCAGAGAAGCGGGCGTGATATCGGTGTGTGAGGTTTGCAGAGTTGTCATGTCATAATCTTTCAGTTTTTCTTAATCGTGAGTGTAGTTCTTTTCGTTTGATTGAACAGCATTTAGAGGCGATGCTTGCACCAGGAATAGACAAAATTCAAATATTCAACAGATGATAAAAGACAGGTAATGGACTGGCAGGAGGATCGAGTGATGACCCCATGGAAACTCACTGAAACGTTTGATTTTCAGGGACGAACTGTTTCCTATGGCATGGTGGGTAATGGTCCGCCTCTTGTCTGCGTTCATGGTACGCCTTGGTCATCCTTCAATCTGCGTCATCTGATTGGAAAGCTGTCTGAACAGTACAGGGTTTATTTCTATGACCTCCTCGGGTACGGACAGTCGAGTAAGATGCCGGGTGATGTTTCGCTGGGCATACAGAACGAGGTACTGATTCAGTTGCTTGATCACTGGGGTTTGGATAACCCGGTTATTCTGGGTCATGATTTTGGTGGTGCAACAAGCCTCCGAACGCATCTGTTGAACGGGCGCCGATTTGAGAAGATGATCCTGATCGATCCGGTGGCAGTGGCACCATGGGGATCGCCTTTTTTCCGTCATGTAAATACCTATGAGTCTGCATTTTCTGGTGTGCCGGATTATATTCATGAAGCGATTGTGCGTGCCTACGTTCAGACTGCAGCCTGCAGGAAGCTGGATGATGAAACGCTGGATGGCATTATCAGCCCGTGGACCGGGGAAGAAGGTAAATCAGCGTTTTACCGACAGATAGCCCAGGCTGACCAGCGTTATACAGATGAAGCACAGGCTTTATATTCGGAGATTACTATTCCTGTGCTGATTTTATGGGGACGGGAGGATTCCTGGATTCCTCTGGCCAGGGGGCAAGAACTCAGAAACCTCATACCCGGTTCAACTCTTCGGGTAATTGATGATGCAGGTCATCTTGTCATAGAAGAAAAGCCACATGAGCTGTTCGATGAAATGATCACTTTTCTCAATGCATCACCAACCGCATAACCAGCGGTACACCGATTCATGTTCCAGTAGCAATCAAGGCATTCTTATAAGGGTTCCGTTTTTGTTTCCTATAAGAAACTTTTGTTGATGAATGGAAATTAAGTTGCTAATGTCAGCAGTTAATCAAGCCAGATAAGTGAGAGGAGCTGCCCATGACTTCCGTTCAGCCTGAAACCACTCGGTCCTTCTTCAGTGATCCATTGTCTCATCGCGATGCTGAGGTCTTCGCAGCATTGCAGCAGGAGCAGAAAAGACAGCAGGATGGGATTGAACTGATCGCCTCTGAAAATATTGTGTCGCGTGCCGTGCTGGATGCTCAAGGGAGTGTGTTGACCAATAAGTATGCAGAGGGGTATCCCGGCAAACGTTACTATGGTGGATGCGAATGGGCAGATGAAGTTGAGCGCCTGGCAATGGAGCGGGCAAAAGCACTGTTTGACTGTGAGTTTGTCAATGTGCAACCTCACTCCGGTGCGCAGGCCAATGGTGCGGTAATGCTGGCCCTGTTGCAGCCTGGCGATACGATTCTGGGCATGTCACTGGATGCTGGTGGTCATCTGACACATGGTGCACGTCCTGCCCTGTCCGGAAAGTGGTTTAATGCCGTGCAGTATGGCGTGTCCTCTGGAACACAGCTGATCGACTACGCTGCATTGGAGCAGCAGGCTGTCGAGAGTCGTCCAAAACTGCTCATAGCCGGTGGCTCAGCCATTCCAAGACAGCTCGATTTTGCGCGTCTTCGTCAGATAGCGGATAAAGTTGGTGCATACCTGCTGGTGGATATGGCGCACATCGCCGGGCTGGTAGCTACTGGTCTGCATCCCAGCCCCTTACCTCATGCGCATGTTGTCACCACAACGACGCATAAAACCCTGCGTGGTCCTCGTGGTGGCATGATTCTCAGCCGTGACATGGAGCTGGGGAAGAAGATCAACTCTGCTGTTTTTCCCGGTCTGCAGGGTGGTCCACTGATGCACGTAATTGCGGCCAAAGCAGTGGCTTTCGGGGAAGCCCTGCAGCCTGAGTTTGTTCGCTATGCACGCCAGGTGATTCGTAATGCACAGGTGCTCAGTGATACGTTGATTGCACGTGGCTGCGATATTGTGACGGGGGGAACGGATACTCATCTGGTGCTGGTGGATCTGCGTCCGAAAGGTCTGACTGGCAAGATTGCCGAGGTGGCGCTCGAAGCGGCCGGAATTACCTGCAATAAAAATGGTATTCCTTTTGATCCGACCGGTCCGATGATTACTTCCGGTATTCGCCTGGGTAGCCCGGCTGCGACAACGCGCGGATTCGATGAAGTGGCTTTTATACGTGTCGGCCACTTGATCGGCGATATACTGGATGCCACGGATGCGGATGGTTTCACGGATCCTGTTGTCTCGGCCTGCGTGCGGCATCAGGTGAACGGGCTGTGTAACCAGCATCCACTTTATTAGATTTAATCAATATTCATCTGTTTTCGGTTGTTGTACCATGCAGTCTGGATGATGGGGTATCTGTTATACTGAGTCATCCATACTGCAACAGCTTTACGGCCTGAGAGATGCGGGTTGTTCCTTGTTGCAGCATGCAATCAGGGAGCTCAGCGAGCGGGATCAGGCATGGACATCCAGACGAAAGTGACACGTACCTTCCAGGTACTTCTCATCATACTGCTACTGCTCTGGCTGATATTTCAGCTGGTTCTGGTAAATTTCTATACCACCACTGTCGAGCGCTATCAGGCACAGGCTCTGACACAGATTGAGCAGCGCGCAGCCTCTCTGGCTATCACCCAGCGCGAGTTGGTTGCTGCCAAGATGCAGGAGCTGGACAGGATTCTGCTGACCATGCGAGACATGATTCGAAACAGCGGGTTTTCGTCCCCCCAGATTCGAGACATGATGTTGACACGCAAAGGTTTCAGCGATGAGGTTGCAGACTTTCTGCTGCTTGATCAGGATGGAGAGATTCTTGCCTGGACCCAGAGAGGTCCGGCTCCGGATGTCAGCGACCGCGATTATTACCTGTGGCATAAAAACAAGGAAGATGATCACCCCTATCTCTCGCAACCCTCAATGTCACGTGTGGAAGAGTCGCGTCACTTTATCGCCTTGAGTCGACCTGTGCGCTCAGATGATGGTCGGTTTGCGGGTGTGCTGGTCGCTGCCATTGATATTGAACGGCTGGCACGCTCTCTTGGCGAGCTGGCCTATCTCGGTGAGATGACCACCGTGCTGGCCAGAGATGATGGCACGATCGTGCTGCGCCTTCCCTATATAGAACAGCCTGTGGGGCAGACTCTCGCATCTATTGTTGCTTATGGCGAGCAGTTGCCGCAGAGAGACACGTTTATTGTTGTCTCGCCGTTTGATGGACAGTCACGTCAGGTCGCATTTGAGCGTACGCCGCACTGGCCGCTGGTGGTGTTTGTCGGTGAAGAGTTGGCTCCTGTTTATGCCAATATTGATGACTTCACAGCACGAGAGCAGCAACGCTGGCTGATGGTGTCAGGGCTAGTGACACTGTTCATGCTGATCATCGCCTGGCTGCTATGGCGTCGGCATGGCATAGAGAAGGATCTCAAAGCGGGGCAGAGAGCACTGGCCGAGCTGAATCAGCGCAATCTGGCGATCGTGGAGGCGATGCCGGATCTGCTGTTCACGCTGGATGCACATGGGAAGTTTATCGATTATCAGGCGGGTGAAGAAACTCGCTTGCTGCTGCCACCGGAGCAGTTTCTGGGTAAAAAATTATCCGAAGTGATGCCATCTCAGGTTGCAGATAAGGCGATGGTGAGAATTGCACGGGTGATACAGACAGGCTCGGTGCAGCAGTTGGAGTATGATCTTGAAATGAAGGGTGAACAGCACTATTTTGAACTGCGTATGTCGCACCTGGCCGATGACAAGGTGCTGGCGATTGCCCGTGATATCACCACGCGTAAGAAAGCCGAAGCCCAATTGACCTGGCAGGCAACGCATGACAGCCTGACTGGATTACCCAATCGTGTTCTGTTTTATGATCGCCTGAACAGTACATTGAGCGACAGTCGTCGTTATCATCATCGCTTTGCACTGCTCTACATCGATATTGATGGTTTCAAGCCAGTTAATGACTCGCAGGGTCATGCAGCGGGAGATCAGCTTCTGATCGAACTGGCACGACGTCTGCAACAGTGTGTGCGCAGCTCGGACACGGTTGCACGACTGGCAGGTGATGAGTTTGCCATCATTATTCGTCACTGTGAGGGTCAGGAGGTCGCAACGAAAATGGCTGACAAGGTACTCCAGGCCGTTGCACAGCCCTTCGTGCTGGATGCTGGCACTGTTCAGGTATCCGCCAGTATCGGTATTGCACTGGGAGAGGGAGAAGGGATGGATGCCGATCGACTGGTACATGCTGCTGATGCAGCGATTTATGAGGTCAAGGATCAGGGCAAGGGTGGTTATCGACTCTACTCAGAAAGATAAACTGATACATAGCAAACCACCCCCTCTTATTCAGAAGGAGTGGTCATTTACTGGCTAGACTCAGTCGAGAGTCGTACTTTTGTAGCCCGTGTTGGTCAGCATGGTTTCGCTGTACCAGTTAACGAAGTCGATTACACCGAATTCGAAGGTTTCGGAGTAAGGGCCGGGCTCATAAGCGATTGAGTTGATACCGCGCTGATTCTCCTCTGCGAGCACGCGATCCTGATCATTGGTGGCATCCCAGACCTTGCGCATGTGTGCCGGGTCATAATCCACCCCCTCGACTGCATCCTTATGCACCAGCCATTTGGTGGTGACCAGAGTTTTCTGTGGGCCCAGTGGCAGCACACGGAAGACCACTGCATGGTCGCCCATGAAATGGTTCCAGGAGTTGGGCAGATGCAGAATGCGCAGCGAACCCATATCCGGGCTGGTGATGCGCCCCATCAGCTTCTGGCAGGCAGCTTTGCCATCCATGGTCATGGAGACGGTACCATCCAGCAAGGGGGTGCGAGTCATACGGTTGCGCTTGCCGAAGTATTTCAATGCATAGGGGACTTTCATCGCATCCCAGTCCTGCTGCTTGCGCGCGACCAGTGCCTTGTATTCAGGTGTAGCCAACGGGTCATCGGTATCATCAAACTGCTGCAGTGAGTTCAGCAGTTCAGGGTGTGTGCCATTGCAGTGATAACACTCACGGTTGTTCTCGAGCACCAGTTTCCAGTTGGCATCTTCCAGTACATTGGATTCAACGGCAACCTTCAGGTTTTCCATATCATAGGGCTCGAGGTAATGCTCAAGCTCAGCAGGAAATGCCTCGAACTCCGGTGGATTATCAGACAGGCAGATGAAGATATAGCCACCAGCCACCTTGACGTTGACCGGCTTCAGGCTATGCGCAGTCAGGTCAAAATTCTCACCCATGTCAGAACCGGCAAACAGCAGGCGGCCATCCAGTTCATAGGTCCACTTGTGGTAAGGGCAGACAAGCTTGGCAACCTTACCCTTGTCGGTCACGCACAGCCGCGAGCCACGGTGGCGGCAGACGTTAAAGAAGGCATGTACCTTGCTGTCTGCGCCGCGTACTATAACAACCGGATTGTCACCAACGTTCAGTGTAATGAAGTTGCCCTTGGTCGGGATTTCACAGGTCATACCTGCAAACAGCCACTCCTTCTCAAAGATTTCCTTGATATCCAGCTGATACACACGCTCATCGTTGTAGAAGGGTTGTGGCAAGGAATAATTTGGCTTGCGGGTTGCCAACAGCCGGGAGGCAGTTTCGCGGACGCCGTCCATCGGGTCAGTCAGCTGAGAGTGTGATATCTGGTTCATTGCCTTGGTCCTGTAAATGGGTTGCAGCCTGATAATCTTGTTTTGTGTGTTTCAGTCGATCTATGACCGTGCGGCGAGTGTGGATTAGGCAGCGTTCGGTCGATTATCTGCCAGCGACATCGGATGATGCTGCGGCGACGCATAAGACCAAAAAATGCACCGTAAAGGTGTAAATAGCGATGGTCTGTGTCGTTAAGAGATAAGTGGTCGTCATTGAGCATGTCCAGAATGCAGGGTAATGACAAGGGGTGCGTATACTACGCATTATAGTGCTAAATTTCGCTGCCGGATGAACCGATATGACAACAAATTTCCTGAATACGATTACCACTCAGACCTGGGCAAACGGCCGTCATATGGTTCGCTGCGTTAAGGTGATCCAGGAGACCTGGGATGTCCGCACGTTTTGCTTCATGGCAGAGCAGCCGGTACTTTTTTTCTTCAAGCCCGGGCAGTTTGTCACACTGGAACTGGAGATAGATGGTGAGCCGATCATGCGCTCCTATACCATCTCGAGTTCGCCATCGGTGCCCTACAGCTTCTCTATCACCGTCAAGCGCATGCCGGGGGGTAAGGTATCCAACTGGCTGCATGATAATCTGAAGCAGGGCGACGAACTGGCGGTGCATGGTCCGGCCGGTAACTTCAACTGCATGGATTTCCCGGCAGAGAAAATTCTGATGTTGTCAGGTGGTGTCGGGATCACACCACTGATGTCGATGGCGCGCTGGTATTTCGATACCAACGCGGCTGTGGATATAGAGTTTATCCACAGCGCACGCTCACCCAAGGATATTATCTATCATCGCGAGCTGGAACATATTTTCTCACGGATCCCCGAGTTTAAACTGCATATTATCTGCGAACGCAGTGATGAACTCGGTGAGTCCTGGTTTGGCTTCCGTGGTTACCTGAACCAGAAGATGATGGAGCTGATTGCACCGGATTATCTTGAGCGCGAAATTTTCTGCTGTGGCCCCACGCCTTATATGAATGCGATCAAAAATCTGTTGAAAATGACAGGTTTTGATATGAATCGCTATCATGAGGAGTCTTTCGGTGCGACTCCGATTGAGGTCAAGGAGGAGGTGCTGGAGCTGGTTGAGCAGGCTGAGCAGGAAGCGGAAGAGATCAATGTCGAAGATATGGTGCAGGTCGAGTTTTCTGCCACAGGTAAAAGCGTGCGTATTCTGCCGACTGAAACCGTTCATGCTGCCGCGGCCAAACTCGGGCTGCATATTCCCAAGGCTTGCGGTATGGGGATCTGCGGTACCTGCCGTGTCGCTCTGACATCGGGAGAGGTGGAGATGGAGCATAATGGCGGAATTACCGATGAAGATGTGGCAGAAGGCTACATTTTGTCCTGCTGCAGTCGGCCAAAAGGAAATATCGTTGTTGGCTACTGATAGTTGAGTACTGATAACTGTTTGATGGCGCTATAGCTTATTTGTTTGTAGGGCACGTGTTACCGGTCGGTTTATCCGCTAAGATGAGAGCAGGAAAGTCTCATTGACACAAAAACGGATATACGATGAATACGGTAGCACCACACCCATTTGAAACACTGACACCGGAGTTCATCCTGGCCGCTGTTGAGTCTGTCGGCTATTTCTGTGATGGCCATATTCTGGCACTGAACAGCTATGAAAATCGTGTTTATCAGGTGGGAATTGATGATCAACCCCCTCTGATAGCCAAGTTTTACCGTCCGCAGCGCTGGAGTAATGAGCAGATACTTGAGGAACATCAGTATTGCCTTGAGCTGGCAGAGGAGGAGCTGCCTGTTGTAGCCCCGATGGTGGATGAGCAGGGATATACTCTGCATGAATATAATGGCTTTCGTTTTGCACTCTATGTGCGTCGTGGTGGTCGTGCCCCGGAGCTGGATAATCTGGAGCACCTGTTTGTGCTGGGTCGAACACTCGGCCGTATCCATCTGGTCGGAGCCAGTAAACCCTTTCTGCACCGCCCGGTGCTGGACAGTGAATCCTTTGGTTACAAAAGTATCGAGTTTGTGCGTGACCACTTCATTCCTGACTCATTGCGTGAGGCGTATGCAACGCTTGCTCAGGATCTGATGGAGATGGTTGAAGCCGCTTTTGCAGAAGTCAGTGATGTGCGGTTGATCCGTGTGCATGGTGATTGTCATGGCGGTAATCTGTTATGGCGTGATGAAACACCTCATTTTGTCGATTTTGACGATGCGCGAATGGCTCCTGCCATACAGGATCTGTGGATGTTGCTCAGCAGCCCCGAACGACTGGAGCGTGAGAAACAACTGGCAGAGGTGATTGCCGGCTATTCGGAGTTCGCCGATTTTGATCCCCGTGAATTGCACCTGATTGAGCCTCTGCGTACCTTGCGCATGCTTCATTACTGCGCCTGGCTGGCCCGTCGCTGGGAAGATCCGGCATTTCCGCACAGCTTCACCTTCTTCAATACCGAGCGCTACTGGGGTGAGCATATTCTGCAACTGCGTGAGCAGTTTTTCGCACTGAAAGAGCCTGTGTTGAGGCTCATGTAAGGATCTGATCGGCTTTCCAATGAGTAGTATCAAAACCCTGGCAGCACCGGTGGAGTGCGAGCTGGAGATCAGGAAATCCCGCTTTATCGGGCGTATCGAGACCATTGATGATCTGGATCAGGGGATGGCGATTGTCGAGTCACTGCGCAGGCAGCACCCCGAAGCCGCTCATGTCTGCTTCAGTATGCTGGTTGCAGGGCAGGTGCGCCAGTCAGACGATGGAGAACCCTCCGGTACCGCCGCTAAACCGATGCTGAATGTGCTGCAACATAAGCATCTGGATGGCGTGCTGGCTACGGTGGTGCGTTATTTCGGTGGTGTCAAATTGGGCGCCGGTGGTTTGGTGCGAGCCTACAGCCAGGCGATCAGTGAACCATTGGGGCGTGCGGAATATATCGAAATAAAGCCTCGCGCCCAGGCTGTTGTCAGTGTGGATTTCGAGTATGATTCGCTCCTTCGCAGACTGGCCAGAGAGGCGGGGCTGGATATCGAAGTGCACTATCTGGATCGTGTATCAGCCAGGGTGTCGGGTGATGCTGCGGTGCTTCAGAACTGGCTTGATATGCTGACTGAACAGACTCGCGGTAGCGCCATCCTCGAACAGGACGCTCTCTAACAGGACCCTCTAACAGGACTCTCTAACAGAATATGGAAGTGCGATGAATCTGGCTCTGTTGTCGGTTTTTGTACCGACATTTTTCTTTGTCTCGATAACTCCAGGCATGTGCATGACGCTGGCCATGACGTTGGGTATCACGCTCGGCGTGCGCCGCACTCTGTGGATGATGTGGGGAGAAATGCTCGGCGTGGCGTTGGTCGCGCTGCTGGCCGTGTTGGGTGTTGCTGCCATATTGCTGGCCTACCCCGGCTTCTTCCAGGTGTTCAAATGGGTCGGCGGGGCCTATCTTTTCTATATAGGTGTGCAGATGTGGCGCTCGCGTGGCCGCATGGCCATTCCGGAGTCCTCTGCGGTTCGCCAGACTGTGTCTGCATGGCAGCTGTTTGTACAGGGATTTGTCACAGCCGTCGCCAACCCCAAGGGCTGGGCTTTTCATGTCGCACTGCTGCCACCCTTTATCAATCAGCAGCAGGCGCTGATTCCGCAGTTGGTGCTGCTACTCGGTATCATTGTGATACTCGAGTTTATCTGCATGCTGATCTATGCCGGCGGTGGCAAGGCCCTGCGATTGTTTCTGCAGCACACCTCCAATGTAAGGCTACTGAACCGTCTGGCAGGCAGCCTGATGATTGGCGTTGGACTCTGGCTGGCTTTTCTTTGAATAGCAGCCTCCCGGCAGAAGTTGATCCAGTCGGGAGGCCTTGTTTCGTTTTCTTGCACTCTGTTTCAATGTCTTGCCATTACTCTATCGGCACCACAAACCACACCTGATTGAACTCATGCCCGGTGACATCGCCCGGCTCTGCATCCCTGACCCAGGTGTAAAGCGGCATATCCTTGTAGGCCCACTGTTTTGAGCCATCGCTTCGTGTGATGATGCTGAAATCACCTGCAGCCATTGCGCCGTCTTCAGCCATCAGTGGTGGCCAGTTGGCAGCGCAGCCGTCATTGCAGTTGGATGTACCGGCGGAGTCGCGGGTGAAGGTATAGAGGGTCATGCCCTGTTGATCGGTCAGTACTTTTCCGAGGGATGTCTCACCGACAGCAACCGGAGTATCCCCATGCATGTCGGCAAAGAGGAATGCGGAGGTCAGCAACAGGCTGAAAAACAGAGCACCAGTTATTGAACGATTCATGATATTACCTGTTAGATTGTTTGAAAATAATTACGTGCCCGTGTGGGTTGTGGATCAAGTATAGGAAGAGAGTATGGATTTCACACCTGGTTCAGGGCATCATAATTTAGAAGAATGAACTGAATCTGCATTATAATGCGCTGTTCTGATGTTCCTGATCAGGAACTCATCAAGCGTGGGAGTGTCAGTTGGTGTTCAATCCAATCTGGAGTAGATGTGTGCGGCTACTGGCTATTCTTTGTTTGAATGTGCTTGTATTGAGCGGATGTGCCAATATTGCCCGCGAGCAGGTGGCTGGTTCTGGAGTTCAGGATGACTCCGCAGTGGCAGTTGAGCGCGAGGTGAAAGAGCTTTTCAATCAGACCTATATCGATCCACTGACTCGCTATCTGGAACGTTACTCCTCAAACCCTGCTCGGGCAGACTTTATCCAGCAGATAACCGCAGAGCGTGACCGACGCTGTGCCGATATTGCTGCACGCTATGACGGGCAACCCAGAAACCTGGAAACACTTGAGCGCTACCGCAGGGGCTATAACTATTCCTGCCCTGAGGATGTAGCGGCTTTTGAAGCTCAGGTGGAAGGGGTCATACCGGATGTAGATGAGCCGGATGACCGGACTCTATCGACTGCCTCTCCAATTGAAACTGCGCCTCCTGTTGAAACAGTGTCTGATGCACAACGTAATGAGTGTTATCTGCTGACCAAGATCCGTAACTTCAATGAAGCCAGAGCGCTCTGCCTTAAGCCGGCAGAGGCTGGAGATATGCGCTCACAACTGAACATGGCCGTCATTTCGCAGGCACTCAGAGACTATCCTCAGGCGTTGCATTGGGCTCGACTGGTGGCAGATCGCTCGCCGGAGGCACGCTTTGTGCTAGGGCAGTTGTTCGCTAATGGCCAGGGGGTGATGCAGGATTATGCCGAAGCGCTGACCTGGTTCCAGCGTGCGGCCAATGAGGATCATGCCGCTTCTCAGGCGGCACTGGGCATGATGTTTCTGCAGGGTCAGGGTGTTGCTGCCAATCCGCTGACAGCCCGTCAGTGGTTGCTGAAGGCGGCACGGCAGAATGATGGCCGAGCCCAGTATTATCTGGGTGAAATGAACGAGAAGGGTGTGTTGGCAGAGCGCGATCCACTGCAGGCGCTTGCCTGGTATGACCTTGCCAGCCGCAATGGTTTCAGAGAGGCTAGAGCCAGAATTGAAGCACTCAGCCAGCAGATTAACCCCGAGCAGTTTGCTCAGGCACAGGCACAGGTACGACAGATCATGGATGGTGGGCAGTAATGACCCGGGATGACACACCGGCTGCCCCAGGCCGTCTGCAGTTGTTCATGCAGACACTGCGTCACCTGAATCCCTCCAAGCAATCCATCGTCTGGGTGCTCCTGCTGCTGATCGGCTTGTTTATCGCCGGTATGTGGGTCATCTCCACGTTGAACCTGAATTTTTCCCAGAAGGCGATGAGTGAACTGCGTGAAGTGCAGTTGGAGGAGGTGTTCTATGCCAATCTGGACCGTATCAATGCCCAGCATCGCCTGCTGGAAAACTATACTGACGATCTGGCCCGCCTGGGCGAGCTCTTCTGGCATTTACAGCAGCAAACTGATGCGCAGCAAGCCAGGGAGTTTGAGGGTGCGTTGCTTGAGAAACTGAGAGACTTTCCGGATGCGTTCGGGGCAGGTGTCTGGTTCGAATCCGGTGCTTTCATCAGCGATGGCATCTATCATGGAGCCTTTGCCTACAGGGGGGATGGGGCCGAGCCTGTGCTGATGTCACTGGCGGAAGCAGGGCTGATGGATTATCGATCGCAGCCATGGTTTGAACAGGCAATGCCGAAAGACTGGTCATCTGCAGATAGGGATCTGCAGGCCTTTTACTGGACTCCGGCATACTATAATCCCGTTTCCGGGGCGGCGGTACTGACGCTGGTCAAGCCCATGTATGCCCGCAGTGGAGAGCTGATAGGTGTTGTCACCACTGACTGGCATGCGGAAAGAGTGATCGACCTGGTGAGTCAGGTTGAAGTGACTCCAAACACCTTTGCCTACCTGATTGATCGCAATAATCGACGACTATCTGCACTGAGTGAGATTGATGACAGTGAGCAGGCGCTGCAGGTGATGGATGTGATTCTGCAGGAGCGGCTGATCGACTCTCTGAACGAACGTATCCAAACATTACTGCCCGGTCTACAGCAGCGTGGCGTGACCATGCAGCATCACCGCCTGGCTGTTGACGGGCGTGAGTATGAGCTGAGTTTTGCTGCCACGAGCGCTGACATGCTGTTCGGCATAGGCGTTCCGCGTGATGAGATAGATGCTGTACTGCAGCCGATGCGAAGCAGTAATTTCCATATTCTGCTGCTGACGGGTCTGGTCATGCTGCTGTTGTCGGGTGTCATTCTGTACAAGGTGGTTGGGCTGATGCGTCAGTTACAGGCCTCCTATACCGATGAGCTGACAGACCTGCCGAACCGTGCCAGATTACTGCTCGATTTCGGCAGGCAACCCGGTGGCAGTCTGTTGCTGATCAACCTCGATGGTTTCAAGGAGATAAATGCCCTGTTTGGTCATGCCTGCGGTGATTATGTGCTGCGGGTGCTGGCAGGCTGGCTGAGAAGCTTCATCGAGAATAACCGACATCTGGGGCCTGTGCGCCTGTATCGACTGACGGCAGATGAGTTTGCGATACTGGGGCCTGACAGCTCACAAAAGAAAATGCAGAAGTATCTGCATGCACTGAATGACTATCTGCAAAGACGCAGCCTGATCTGGCAGGATCAGGAGATTACGATCGGAGTGACGCTGGGAGCTGCGATCCATCCACCTGATCAGTCAACTGCTTCTGTTTCGCAGGACAGCATGATCACCTGGGCGCGCTTTGCATTGAAGCAGGCGCGTCTGCAGCAGAAGAACTATGTGATTTACGATCTGGACCAGCGCATTGAAGATGCCTATGAGTACAATCTGCTCTGGGCCCGCCGCGTCAAGGAGGCGCTGGAGGATGACCGTATTTTGCCGTTCTTCCAGCCGATCCATGATAACCGCAGTGGTCAAATCACCAAGTTTGAGTGTCTGGTGCGCATGCGTGATGAGTCAGGCGAGATTGCAAGCCCCGGGCAGTTTCTGGATGTGGCCAGGAAGTTGCGTCTGGATCGGCAGCTTACCCGGATCATGGTTGAAAAGAGCCTGGCGACCTTTGCGCATACACCCTATGAGTTTTCGATCAACCTCTCCTATGCAGACCTGCTGGATCAGGATCTGAGCCATTTCATTATTCAGAAGCTGGATGAAACCGGACTTGGGAAGCGCATTATTTTCGAGATACTGGAGTCAGATGGCATCGAAAACTATCAGGAGGTGCGGCGCTTCATAGATGAGGTGAAACGGCGCGGTTGTCGTATAGCCATTGATGATTTCGGCACCGGCTACTCCAACTTTGAGCATCTGCTGCGACTGAATGTGGATCTGATCAAGATCGATGGCAGTCTGATCCGCAATCTGGACTCTGACCCTGCTGCTTTCAGTGTCACGCAGGGGATAGTCAACTTTGCGCGCAGCCTGAACATGGAAACAGTGGCTGAGTTTGTTCACAGTGATGCCGTTCAGGAAAAGGTTCGTTATCTGGGTGTGGATTTTTCACAAGGTGCTCATTTCTCCATGCCACAGGCTGAACTGGTGACAGTGTCTGAGGTTCAGCAACCGATCAGGCAGGATTGACCTGACACTAAGTCTGCTCCTGCTCTTTTTCATCCAGCCAGCGATACAGTGTGCGTCTACCGATACCCAGCAGTGCGGCAGCTCGGCGTTTATTGCCACCTGTTTCCTTGAGCACCCGCTGGACGTAGCGTTTCTGCAGCTGTTCCAGCGTCGGTAGTACCGCTCCGGCCAGCAGACCCTCCTCCTCACTGCTCGATGCATGACTGCTGTTGTTATTGGCAGTGCTGCTGAGGGTGTGTGTCTGTGGACGAATCGTCTGCTCCAGCAGGCGAGCAGGCAGGTGCTCCGGCTGGATCGTGTCACCCTGGCAAAAGGCAACGGCACGTTCCACGATATTCCTCAACTCTCGCACATTGCCGGGAAAGTCATACTCATGCAGGTGTTGCATCGTTTTCCGGCTGAATCCTGAAATGGATTTTTTCTGGATTGCCGAGTGTTGCATCAGAAAACGCTGGGCCAACAGCTCCATATCCTCTGCCCGCTCGCGCAGAGGGGGCGACAGCAGGCTGAAGGTTTCCAGTCGGTAATAAAGATCCTCACGGAACTCGCCGCTGGCCACTTTCTCTTTCAGGTCACGGTGTGTTGCTGCCATGATCCGGACATCCACCTGCTCTTCGTGATCAGTGCCAACCGGGCGGATGGAGCCATCCTGCAGGGCGCGCAACAGTTTGGCCTGAAGCGCCAGTGGCATCTCGGCTATCTCGTCCAGCAGCAGAGTGCCGCCATCTGCTTCCTGCAGCAGTCCTTTGCGCTGCTTACGAGCTCCTGTAAAGGCGCCTGCAGAGTGGCCGAAGAACTCACTTTCCAGCAGCTCCTGCGGAATGCCGGCACAGTTGACGGCCAGGAAAGGCTTTGCGGCACGGTCACTCTCGGCATGCAATGCGCGGGCGATCAGCTCCTTGCCGGTGCCACTCTCACCATTAATCAGCACCGGTCCCTGTGCCCGCGCAATCACTCGTATCTGCTCAAACAACTGGCGCATGGCAGGACTCTGACCCTTGAGGTCATGCAATCCCTGGTCATCAGACAGGGTGCGAAAGCGTTGCACCTCCTGGCGCAGTTCACGGGTTTCCAGCACACGCTGTACAGTCAGCACGAAATGGTCCAGATCCAGCGGCTTGGTCAGGAAATCATCGGCGCCGGCCTGCAGTGCTTCCACCGCCTGACGGACGCTGCCAAATGCTGTGATCACGATGATGGCGGGTGGAACCTTCGGCGCACTCTCCATGATTTCACGCACCAGTGTCATACCGTTTCCATCCGGCAGGCGCAGGTCGGTGATAATAAGCGCTGGCAGGGCGCTGAGCAGCGAGCTGCGCGCCTCGGCCAGTGTCTTGGCATGACGGATTTGCCAGCCATCGGCCTCCAGTTCGTCCAGAATCAGCCGTGCCAGGGCCGGGTCATCCTCTACCAGTAATAAGGGGGTGGCCTGCTTCATAGGGTTGCTCCTGTCGATGGATGAGCTTCGTCAGCTGGAAAGTGCAGCTCAAAGCGCGCCCCTCCCAGGTCGCTTTTTTGAATATCCACACGCCCCTGATGTTCACGCATGATCCGCTTCACGATGGCAAGGCCCAGACCGCTGCCGTCTCCCGGTGCCTTGGTGGTATAAAAGGGCCGAAACAGATGCTCCATCTGCTCTGGAGAGACCCCCGTGCCGGCATCGTCTACAGACAGCACGACACCCTCATCGCATTGCCAACCCAGTATGACAGGGCCTTCGGGGCAGGCCTGACAGGCATTACGCATCAGATTGATCAGTGCCTGCTCCAGCATCAGCGCATCACCCCGAATACGGCACTCAGGGCCTGCTGCAAGCTGGATCTGCAGTCCTTCATCCTGTAGCTGTTTGCGTGCACGTGCGACCAGCGCGGCAACATCCAGTGAGTGGGGTTGGGCCCGGACGCTGCGCCCATAAGAGAGCAACTGCTCGACAATAGCGGTCATGCGCTGGGCCTGATGGCGGATATCTTCCAGTTCACTGATATCCTGCGCCTGAGTATGGCGGCGCAGCAGGCGTCTGGCACGGCCATCTACGACACTCAGTGGTGCGCCCAGTTCATGAGCAACACCGGCAGACAGCTGCCCCAGTGCCGCAAGTGTTTCTGCTTCGCGCAGTTGTCCGGACAGGCGTTCCTGCTCTTTCTGCTGCTCTCTGGCCCTGTACTCTGCCTGCTGGATCGCATCCAGCATCTGATTAAGTTCGCTGGCCAGCCGCATCACTTCGCGTGGTCCCTCCGCTGTGGCACGATGATCTCGCTCGCCGGATTCAACTTTACGGATGCTGTCCAGCAGGCGTTGCAATGGTTGTCCGATAGCGCGTTGATGGGTCAGGCTGAGGGCGCCCAGTATGAGCAGAGACGCCAGTGCAAAGCCACCCCAGGAGCGGTATTTCAGTTGTTTCAGCTCGGCCTCGATGTCGCGTCGCAGACGAGTCACCTGCAGCAGCCCGCTGGGCTGACCGAGATGGTCGAACAGAGGCAGAAAGAAGGAGTAGACATCACGTCCTCGAATGCTTTCATACTGTGCGTATTCGCCATCGACGGTCATCTTCAGTGCTTCATCTGCCTGGCTCTGAGTAGGCCTGACCGCACCGAAGCTGATCAGACGCTGCCCATCGGCATCAAACAGATAGGCACCGTACACTTCGGTGATATCGAAGATGGAGGCGAGGCTGTTTTGCAGCTGTTCAACATCATCGCGTTGCAAGGCTTCGGTTACGGGGAGCCGAATCGCTCTGGCAACAAGGCTCAGGTCACGTTGCAGCCGCTCTTCGGCGAAGTGACCCACTACACTGATTGTGGCGGCGAGGATGACCGCGAGCATCAACAGAAGGGGCAGAGCGACCTGCAGCAGTAGAACAGAACGAAGACTTCCGGGGGTGAGTTTGAGACGCATGCTTGACCTGTTGCTGGCAACCAGAGGCCAGCAGCCGCTGATAGCGAGTAGAGTTCATCTAAGATACATGTGCCAAAATGTCACATATGATGTTTGCGGTCAAATGCTGACCGACGACAAAGCCAGAAAGGGTGAGTTGTTTGTTCTATGATTTTCATATTTTGTGGCATGATCTGCTTTATATGGTCATAAAATCTATTTTTTATCGCTGATTTGAACCAGTGTGTACCCACTTTACTGCAAGAGGTCTCTATGGATAAAACGGATCGCAGAATTCTGTCACTGCTTCAGGTGGATGGTCGTCTATCGAATGTTGAACTGGCAGACCAGGTGAGTCTGTCTCCTTCACCCTGCCTGCGGCGTGTTAAAAGACTGGAGGAGTCAGGTGTCATCACCGGTTATCACGTGGCGCTGGACCGCACTCGTATTGGACTGCCTATGACGGTGTTTGTAGAGATTCGATTGGAAAATCATCGTGATGAAGCCAGTCAGATCTTTGAACAGACAATTATGGATATGCCGAATGTACTGAGTTGTCATGTGATCTCGGGCGCGGCGGATTATCTGCTGGAGGTGGTGGTGGAAAGCCTCCTGAGCTATGAGATCTGGCTGAAAACGGTGCAGAAACTGCCGGTGGTCAAGGATATCAACAGTAATTTTGCAATCAGAACAGTTAAGACGGCCACCGCCTTGCCGCTGGACTGATATAACCTGCCATATCAACTCATGTGTCATATGGGCACATGATGAGGGGCTTTTCAGGTTGCTAAACTCCTTGCTCCGATAGTGCCGGATTTGTAAATATGAATATAAAACATATGCTTAAATATTTTTATACAAGTTGGCACAATGTTCGCAATAGCCTTGGTAGCAGATATAGCTCTATTAACCACTGTATTACTCCAAGGAGAGAACCCATGAAACGATTCACGAAACTGGTTATTGCATCCATCCTGGCTGGTGGTATCGGCGCTGCAACCATCACTCATGCTCAGGGTACAGCTCCTCAGGCTGGTGGTATGGCACAGCAGGGAGCAGTTACCTTTGATGACACTCAGTTGCAGACTTTTGTCAGTGTGCAGCCTGTACTGGATGGCATCCGCTCTGAATATGCACAGCGCCTGGAAACAGCCTCTGATGCGGATGCTGCAGCAGCCTTGCAGGAGGAGGCCGGTCTGGAGATGGTGAGTGCCGTTCAGGAAGCGGGTCTTGATGTGAATACCTACAACCAGATTGCCATGACCATGCAGCAGGATCCTGAACTGCGTGAGCGAGTCGAATCCATGATGAACTGATCATCATTAGTCACAAGATTAATCCAGCGGTAAGTTTCTTTCAGGAAGCTTTGATCAGTGAGCTTCAATCAGGCTGCTGATCTTCTATCAGTCTGATCCGGTCGCCCGGGACTATGCCTTTCCTGGCAAACCATCCCTGATTGACCTCAAGACCAAACTGCGCCGGTTTAGTGGCGCAGTGGGTCTCATCCGACAACGGCTGCATATCAAAGAATTCGATTATGCGGCCGTTTCTGTCTATGTAAGCCAGTGTCAACGGTATCAGCGTGTTGCGCATCCAGAAACACTGTTGCTGGCGATCATCCAGAATGAACAGCATGGCACTGTCTTCCGGTAACGACTCACGCCACATCAGTCCCTGAGTTTTCTGTGCCGCTGTTTCTGCGATCTCCGTATCAAGCAGATGCTCGCCGACCTGCAGCTTTACCCGCTCAAACTCAACTGCTTGAAGTTGTTGAGACTTGATCAGGCGAGGGGTATTGCTCAGGTAAGTTGCATCACCCAAAGCCAGCGCACTCAGACTGATGCCAATCAGCAGCGCTGTGCTTTTCAGACAAGTGCGCAATGGCATGGTATCAGGCCTCCGTGGGTGTCTTGCGCTGATGTTCACGCTTGGCCTGTTTCTTGGCCTTGCGCTGCTTAGCCTGCTCTACCGCTTCTGTGCCTATATGTGCTTCGCCGCGCTCACGTGCAAGCTGAATCTGAAGTTCGCGTGAGGCAAAGCGTTGCCTCTGCTCCGGTGTCAGTTTGTCATGGCAGTGGGGGCAACTGATGCCTTGAACATAATGTTCACTGGCGCGATCCTCAGTCGACAGGGGTGAACGGCAGCCTGCACAGAGTTCGTAGTTGCCCGGTGTCAGGTCATGATTGACGGTGACGCGGTTATCAAACACAAAGCACTCTCCCTCCCACATTGACTCCTGAGCTGGTACCTCTTCCAGATATTTCAGTATGCCACCGTGCAGATGGTACACCTCTTCAAAACCCTGCTCCTTCAGAAATGCGGTGCTCTTTTCGCAGCGAATTCCCCCAGTGCAGAACATGGCCACTTTCTTGTGTTGTTCGGGGTTGAGTGTGTTGCGAACATAATCCGGAAACTCGCGAAAACTGGATGTTTCAGGATTGACTGCACCCTTGAAGGTGCCGATCTTCACTTCGTAACTGTTGCGTGTATCGATCAGCAGCACCTCGGGGTCGGAGATCAGGCTGTTCCACTCTTTGGGTTCGACATAGGTGCCAACTACCTGTTTCGGGTCAATTCCCTCCACACCCATGGTCACTATCTCTTTCTTGAGTTTGACCTTGCTACGGTAAAACGGCTGGGCGTCAACCAGCGACTCCTTGTAGTCGATACCGCTGAAACGCTCATCGCTAGCGAACCAGGCCTTGAGCAGATCGATCACTTCACGTGTGCCGGCGACGGTACCATTGATCCCTTCGCTGGCCAACAGCAGAGTGCCGCGGATGGCATGCTTTTCCATCAGTTGGGTCAGGGGCTGACGCAACTCCTGATGATTATCAAGGGTGACAAATTTGTACAGAGCACAGACAACAATAGTGGACATTCAATAACCTCTCCAGCAGGCCGGATCGTAAATCCGGGGCTGATAAACATGATGATGACAGGATGCTGAGCCAGGCTGGCATTCTGCCTCGATTCGGTGCGGATTGTAGCATATCGATGCTGTTTTGCCTGCCTGAGCGTAGCACGGGTGTCATATGGGAAATGTACACAAAATAACCCGCACCTGTTTTGTGCTTCCAATCAGGCTTCGCACCAAAATGACCTCTTAACTCACTTGATGAAATCGTTTATCTGTTGGAAACAGACGTTTAATCCTTGTAAATCAGAGGGCTGTAAAACTGGTATGAAACCTGCTTTATCAATGCAGAAATTCAATAAGCAAGTCAGAAATCAGCTTTGCACATAACGAAACGGGGACTAACCGATGAAACAGATGAAAAGAAAACTGGTAACGGCTTCATGTACCCTTGCTCTGTCTATTGCAGCCATTACAGCGCAGGCGGCAGACACGATTAAAGTAGGCGTACTGCACTCTCTGTCCGGCACCATGGCGATCAGTGAGACCACACTGAAAGACACCATGCTGATGCTGATCGAGGAGCAGAACAAAAAAGGTGGTCTGCTGGGCATGCAGCTTGAAGCGGTGGTTGTGGATCCTGCATCTGACTGGCCACTGTTTGCTGAGCGTGCGCGTGAGTTGCTGGAGCGCGACAAAGTTGCTGCAATTTTCGGTGCCTGGACCTCTGTTTCACGTAAGTCGGTACTGCCAGTGGTTGAGGAGCTTAATGGCCTGCTCTTTTATCCGGTTCAGTATGAGGGTGAAGAGTCTTCCCGTAACGTGTTCTATACTGGTGCAGCGCCCAACCAGCAGGCGATTCCTGCTGTCGATTATCTGATGAATGAACTGGGTATCGAGCGCTGGGTGCTGGCGGGTACCGACTATGTTTATCCACGTACCACCAACCGCATTCTGGAAGCCTATCTGAAGTCTCACGGTGTGGCAGAAGAGGATATTCTGATCAACTACACGCCGTTTGGTCACTCAGACTGGCAGACGATCGTTTCCGATATCCGCAGCTTTGGTTCTGCAGGTAAGAAAACCGCCGTGGTCTCCACCATCAACGGCGATGCCAACGTGCCCTTCTACCGCGAGCTGGGTGCTCAGGGTGTTTCTGCTGAAGATATCCCGGTCATTGCCTTCTCGGTCGGTGAGGAGGAGCTTTCAGGTATCGATGCTGCGCCACTGGTCGGCCATCTGGCGGCCTGGAATTACTTCATGAGTGTGGACACTGAAGAGAACGATGCCTTCATTGATCAGTGGCATGCTTTTATCGGTAATACCGACCGAGTCACCAATGACCCGATGGAGGCTCACTATATCGGTTTCAACATGTGGGTTGAGGCAGTTAACAAAGCAGGCACGACTGATCCTTCAGCTGTTCAGGAAGCGATCATCGGTGTGACCGTGCCCAACCTGACCGGTGGCTATGCCGCCATGATGCCTAATCACCACATCACGAAACCTGTGTTGATCGGAGAGATCCAGGCAGATGGTCAATTCGAGACGGTATGGCGTACGCCCAGCACTGTGGTGGGTGATGCCTGGTCTGATTTTCTTGAAGGCTCCAAGGATATCATCTCCGACTGGCGCAAGCCGCTGGAGTGCGGCAACTACAATGTCGTGACCAAAACCTGCTCTGGCCAGACATTCTGATCTTCATGCCAGCAGCCTGAGGCTTCAGAGGTTTTCTGAGTGCCGACTGGCTGCTTTAAGCCTGCTCGGTTGATAGCAACCGGTCAGGATTTTTTATGCACAGGGATGTGAAGTATGCTGGCAACGCAGGAGTAGTTGCCAGCTCAGCTCCAGGTATTCACCTATGACAAGCAGAATAATACGCTGGCTGCTCGCCAGTGGGGTGCTCCTTGCCTGCCTTGCTGTCAGTGCAGGCATCCAGGCCCAGACTGATGATCAGGTTCTTCTTGAGGTACAGGCTCTGCTGGTGTCACCCAATGCCCCGGATAAAACCGTCGCAATTGAACGGCTGGCACAAGCCGATCATCCCAGAGCGCTGGAGATCTATGCTCTGCTGCTGGACAGCAAACTCTATTTCAACCGTGCTGATGACTTTCTCTATGTGATTGATAATGTAGTGGAAGGGGCTCCGGCACTGGCGCTGTTGAGTCAGGAGACCAGCCTGATTGAAAGGCGTCGTGATTATCGCCGTGTCGCGATCAACAATGCGCAGCGCACCCAGATCAGGCGCGTTATGGCTCAGACCGGTCTCAACCATGAGCGGATGGAAGTGCGTGTTGGCGCGGTACAGCAGTTGATGGGCGATCTGGATCAGGATGCGCTGACACTGATTCGTGAAGCCTATGTGTCAGAAACGCATGGCCGGGTACGTGATCTGATGGCGGTGGCGCTGGCGATCGATACGCTGACCAGCGGTGATGAAGCTGCCCAGCGTGATGCCATCAGCGTGCTGGGTGGCTCGCTCGAACCGCGAGGCAGAGTGGCCCTGGTCAGGTATGTCGAGGCTACAGATCAACCCCGGCTCAAAACGCTGGCGGAGCAGGCGCTGGTCGGGATAGATCAGCAGGTCAGGTTCTATAAGGGGCTGGAAACCGTATTTTTCGGTCTCAGCATGGGCTCTGTACTGGTACTGGCCGCGATCGGTCTGGCTATCACCTTTGGTGTCATGGGGGTGATCAATATGGCACATGGTGAGCTGATCATGATCGGTGCCTACACCACCTTCGTGATCCAGCAACTGATGCCGAACCATATCGGGCTCTCGGTGCTGGTAGCGGTGCCCGCTGCGTTCATTGTCTCCGGGCTGGTCGGTATCGCCATTGAGCGAGGTGTGATTCGTTTTCTCTATGGTCGGCCCCTGGAAACCCTGCTGGCGACCTTTGGTGTCAGTCTGGTCCTGCAACAGGCGGTGCGCTCCATCTTCTCACCGCTGAATCGCTCGGTGCAGACGCCGGAGTGGATGAGCGGCATGCTGCATTTTAATCCGGTATTTGCCGTCACTTGGAACCGTCTCTATATCATCCTTTTCTGCCTGATGGTGTTTTTCCTGCTGTTGTTGATCCTGAAGCGGACGGCACTGGGACTGCAGGTGCGTGCTGTATCACAGAACCGTGCCATGGCGCGTGCCATGGGGGTGCGCTCGGAGCGGGTCGATATGATGACATTTGGCCTGGGTTCCGGTGTGGCCGGGATTGCCGGTGTCGCACTGTCACAGCTGACCAATGTCGGGCCCAATCTGGGTCAGGCCTATATCATCGACTCCTTCATGGTCGTCGTTTTCGGCGGTGTCGGTAATATCTGGGGCACGCTGGTGGCTGGGATGACCCTCGGGGTTGCCAACAAACTGATGGAGCCCTGGGCGGGTGCCGTGCTGGCGAAGATCCTGGTGCTGGTGTTCATCATTCTGTTTATCCAGAAACGTCCACGCGGTCTCTTTCCGCAACGTGGCCGTGCGGCGGAGGGTTAAAAGATGCTGTGGAAGCTGATTCGTGAAGACCGCGGCGGCCAGATACTGCTGGCGATGCTGCTGCTGGCGATCATCGCAGTGCCCTTGTTGAATGGCCTGCCATCCGATCATCCGTTGCATATCCCCACCTATACCGTGGCACTGCTGGGCAAGTATCTGACCCTGGCCTTGCTGGCGCTGTCGGTGGATCTGGTGTGGGGCTATCTTGGTATCCTGACCCTGGGTCATGGCGCATTCTTTGCGCTGGGTGGGTATGTGATGGGGATGTACCTGATGCGCCAGATTGGCGAACGGGGTGTCTATGGCCATCCTGAACTGCCTGATTTCATGGTGTTTCTGAGCTATGACAGCCTGCCCTGGTACTGGCTGGGATTTGACAGCTTCTGGTTCACCGTGATCATGGTGATGCTGGTGCCGGGCGTGCTGGCATTCGTATTCGGTGCACTGGCATTCCGTTCGCGAGTGTCCGGGGTGTATCTGTCGATCATCACACAAGCGCTGACTTTTGCTCTGATGCTGGCCTTCTTCCGTAATGAGATGGGCTTTGGCGGCAATAACGGCCTGACCGATTTCAAGGATATTCTCGGTTTCAGTCTGCAGTCGCGTGAAACACGTCTGGGGTTGTTTATCGCTTCGGCTGTGGCGCTGATGCTGGGTTATCTGCTCAGTCGCTATATTATCCAGAGCCGACTCGGCAGAGTCTGTGTCGCGGTGCGGGATGCCGAGTCGCGGGCGCGTTTTCTCGGTTATCGGGTCGAAAACGTCAAGCTCTGGGTGTTTACTCTGTCGGCGATGATGGCGGGTGTCGCGGGTGCGCTCTATGTGCCTCAGGTCGGTATCATCAACCCGAATGAGTTTTCGCCGTTGAACTCGATCGAAGTGGTGGTCTGGGTGGCTGTTGGTGGCCGTGCAACGCTGTATGGTGCTGTGGTCGGTGCGCTGTTGATCAACTATGCCAAAACCTGGTTTACCACCGAGCTGCCGGAGGTGTGGCTGTTTGCCCTCGGTGCGATCTTTATTCTGGTCACCTTGCTGCTGCCCCGCGGTGTGACAGGCCTGCTGCGTCGTAAGGAGGCGGTATGAGTCAGTCGCTGCTTGAGGAAGTTAAAAACCGCGATCAGGTGTTCTCCTTTCTGCGCCCGGCCGAACAACCGGCGCTGAATGTGGATAAGCAGATTCTGCTCTATCTGGAGGGGTTGTCGGTCAGTTTCGATGGCTTTCAGGCCATTAATGACCTGAACCTCTATGTGCGCGATGGTGAGCTGCGCTGCATCATCGGGCCCAACGGTGCAGGCAAGACCACAATGATGGATATCATCACCGGCAAGACCCGACCCGACAGCGGATCGGCCTGGTTTGGTCAGACCATCAATCTGCTGGATTTGGATGAGCCGGCGATTGCGCAGGCAGGTATCGGGCGCAAGTTTCAGAAACCGACCGTATTCGAGTTTCTCAGTGTCTGGGAGAATCTGGAGCTGTCGATGCCTTCACCGCGCGCTGTCTTCTCGGTGTTGCGGGCAAAGCTGGATGGCGAGCAACGCGATCGTATCGAAGAGGTACTGACCCTGATCGCTCTGCAGGAGCAACGCGAGAGTCGGGCCGGTAGTCTGTCGCACGGCCAGAAACAGTGGCTGGAGATCGGCATGCTGCTGATGCAGCAACCGCGACTGCTGCTGGTAGATGAGCCGGTTGCTGGCATGACCCATCAGGAGATGGATCGCACTGCCGAGCTGCTGATTTCGTTGGCAGGGCGCCACTCTGTCGTGGTGGTGGAACATGATATGGACTTTGTGCGCCAGTTGGCAGGTCGTGATCGTACCGTCACCGTGCTGCATCAGGGCAGTGTGCTGGCTGAGGGCAGTATGGAGCAGGTGCAGAATGATCGCAGGGTCATTGAGGTCTATCTTGGCGAATAAGTGGGAGAATAAATGATGCTGAGCATAACCGGACTCAACCAGTTCTACGGTGAAAGTCATACCCTGTGGGATCTGGATCTGACCATCCCCGAGAAGGCCTGTACCGTGCTGATGGGGCGTAATGGCGTAGGTAAGACCACGTTGCTGCAATGTATCATGGGGCATCAGAAGGTGCGCTCCGGCTCGATTCAGCTTCAGGGACAGGAACTGCTGAAAGAATCAGTGGAGCAGCGGCCGCGCATGGGCATCGGCTATGTCCCACAGGGGCGCCAGATCTTTCCACTGCTGACGGTAGAGGAGAATCTGCAGGTCGGGCTGCCGGTGCTGCCGCGTGGGCAGCGCCGTATTCCGGACTATATCTTCGAGCTGTTCCCGGTGCTGGCGCAGATGATGCACCGGCGGGGCGGGGATCTGTCCGGTGGGCAACAGCAGCAACTGGCGATCGGTCGCGCCCTGGTGGTCAATCCGCAGCTGCTGATTCTGGATGAGCCGACCGAGGGGATACAGCCCAATGTGGTGCAGGAGATCGGCGATATCATTCGCCGCCTGAACCGGGAGATGGGGCTGACGGTGCTGCTGGTGGAGCAGAAACTACCATTTGCGCGCAAAGTGGGTGATCACTTCTGCATCCTGGACCGTGGGCGCAAGGTGGCACAGGGTGAAATGGACAGACTGGATGATCAACTGGTTAAGCAGTATCTGACTGTCTGATGGTATTATGCCGCAATCGAGGAAACTCTGATTTTAAGGCATCACACCCATGTTCAATCGTTGGCAAGCCCTGGATTCCTGGCTCAGTGAGCATGCTGCCTTCTGGCAGCCCGTTCCCTTTTATACACCTCAACCCGACTGGGCGGTTCAATATCCTGAGCTTTACCGTGCATTACAGGGTTTGTCAGCGGAAGACTATGCCGAGTTGCAGCGCGATGAAGCAGCGATAACAGACTGGTTGATCGACTGGTTGCCGGCGTTATCCCAGCGTGCGAGTTTGCTGGAAGGATTTTCGACGGATGAGTCGGCAGCTCAGACGTCGGCCTGGGTGCTGACCGAAGCACAGGCACCCCATATGCCTGAACGTAAACGCATACAGGCGGGTGTGCTGACAGGCTGTTTACAGCCTTTGTCGCAACCGATAACGGACTGGTGTTCGGGTATGGGGCATCTGGCGCGTACGCTGGCTGCCGCCAGTGGTCAGCCGGTGACAGGGTTGGAGTGGAATCCAGAACTGGTGGATCGAGGAGAGCAGTTGATTCAGGCGAGCCACTGCCCGCATCAGACGAAAGTGACCCTGCAACAGCAGGATGTGCTGCAACTACAGGCGAAGACAACTCACTGGCCTGATACGCCCCATCTGGTGGCACTGCATGCCTGTGGTGATCTGCATCGCCATCTGCTGTATCAGGCAGCCATGGCACGCCAGACTCGGATCAGCCTGGTCCCTTGCTGCTACCACTTGACCGCTGATACCCATTGGCAACCCCTGGCCAAAGTGACACGGCAATCGGCCCTGCATGGCCTGACTCAAGCCCAGATGCGTCTGGCTGTGCAGGAAACAGTCACGGCTCCAGCACGTGTGACGGAGCAGCGCGAACAACTGAATGTCTGGCGCCTGGGGTATGAAGCACTTCGGCAGTCGCTGGCTCAGGATGACACCTACCGTCCTTTACCCTCCAGCTCGGTCAAGCAGCTGCAACATGGCTTTCCAGCGTTTTGTCATTGGGCAGCAAGTCAGCATGCTGGAACCTTACCTTCACAGGTTGATTGGCCCGCCTGGCTACATCAGGGTGAGCAGCGCTATGCGCAGGTCCTACGGGATGAGCTCTTGCGACATCAATTTCGCCGTCCATTAGAGCTCTGGCTAGTGCTGGACTATGTGCTGTTTCTGCAGGAAGCAGGTTACCAGGTCAAATTGCAGACCTTCTGTGCCCGCGAGTTGTCGCCGAGAAATCTGCTGATCGAAGCGCGCTACCAGCACTAGAATCGCCGATTCAGGCCACTCGTAACCTATCAGCCTAAAGCTTCAGCAGTCTGAGCAGCCAGTCGGTATCCAGATGCGCATCCAGCATATCGGCCAGCCGATCCAGTGAGGCCTCACGGTGTTGCTGATAGTCGACCCGGGTCTGCAACCTCTGGCCTGGATGGCCCTCGCCCAGAAAGCCGAGCAGGGCAGAGCAGGCCTCGGCTTGATCAAAGATGCCGTGCATATAGGTGCCGATGATCTGACCATCAGTGCTGATGGCGCCATCTCTCTGATCTGTTTCGTCAGTCAGACTACGAGGAGGGCAGTGAGTCAGACAGCGATTCAGGGCGCTGCCCTCACTGTGGCCGTTGTGGATCTCGTAGCCGCTGAAAGCCATGCCTGACTCGGTTGCAGAGTAAGAGGCTGAGTCAGGGCTTGAGTCAGCGTTTGAATCAGAGCCGGCGCCCGGTAACTGCAAAGTGCCGCTGATATGGCGCAGCGTCTTTTTCTGCATCAGCTTGGTCGTCATATCCAGCAGCCCCAGGCCCTGACTGCTACCAGGTTCACCCTCGACACCCAGTGGGTCGTGGATCGTCTGGCCGAGCATCTGGAAACCGCCACAGATTCCCATCACTTTGCCACCATAGCGCAGATGGCGCTGAATCACATCGGGCCAGCCCTGTTGCTGCAGCCAGGCCAGATCCTGACGCGTGTTCTTGCTCCCTGGCAACAGGATCACATCCGCCGCCGAGATCGTTTCATCCTGCCCGACAAAGCTCAGCTCCACGCCGGGGTGCAGGCGCAGTGGATCAAAGTCATTATGATTGCTCATGCGGGGCAGGCGGGGAATCACGATCTTCAGCGCACCTGCTTCATGCTCACCGGCATCGGCGACACTGTCCTCGGCATCCAGCAGCAGTCCCTGCAGATAGGGTAGAACGCCGAGTACCGGTTTGCCGGTACGGGCCGTCAGCCACTCAAGGCCCGAGGTCAGCAGTGCCGGATCGCCACGGAAGCGGTTGATGATAAAACCGCGCGTGCGCGCCTGTTCAGATTCTGACAGCAATGCCAGCGTGCCAACCAGTTGTGCAAAGACGCCGCCGCGATCGATATCACCGACCAGCAGTACCGGGCAGTCGATCGCTTCAGCAAAGCCCATGTTTGCAATATCGCGATCTCGCAGATTGATCTCGGCCGGGCTGCCGGCGCCTTCGGCGATGATGATCTGATGGCGTTGGCTCAGAGCCTGCCAGGCGTCCAGCATCTCTGTGCGGGCATGGGTTTTGAACTGATGATAATCGATCGCATCCATATTGCCGTACACCTGCCCGCGCACGATCACCTGCGCCCCGCGATCACTCTGAGGTTTGAGCAGAATCGGGTTCATGTCGCTGTGTGGCGGAAGTCCACAGGCCAGCGCCTGCAGTGCGGTGGAGCGACCGATCTCGCCGCCGTCGATCGTCACGGCACTGTTCAGCGCCATGTTCTGCGGCTTGAAGGGTGCCACTGACACGCCGCGGCGGGCCAGCCAGCGACACAGCGCCGCGACCACCGTACTCTTGCCGGCATCTGAGGTGGTGCCCTGGATCATCAATGTGGTCATAACTTACAGCTCGATCCCTTTCTGCGCCTTGATCCCCTGATCCTTGAAGGCGTGTTTGATCACCTTCATCTCGGTCACGGTATCGGCCAGGTCGATCAAAAGCTGCGGTGCATTACGGCCAGTCACCACGACATGCTGATGCGCCGGGCGGGCCTGCAGATCATCCAGTACCTGATCAAGATCCAGATATTCATAGCGCAGTGCGATATTCAGCTCATCAAGCAGAATCAGGTCATAGCTCGGATCCTGCAGCATGTCGCGGGTGATCGCCCAGGCCGCTTCAGCGGCGGCGATATCGCGTTGCAGATCTTTCGTTTCCCAGGTGTAGCCTTCACCCATCACATGGTAGGTTACGCCGGGCTGTCGGCGGAAGAATGCCTCTTCGCCAGTCTGGAAGGCGCCCTTGATGAACTGCACAACACCGACTTTCATATCATGCCCCAGTGCGCGGGCCAGCATACCGAAACCGGAGCTGCTCTTGCCCTTGCCCGGGCCAGTCAGCACCAGCAGTACCCCCTGTTCGTTCTGCGCCTCTTCTATGCGCTGGCGCATGAATGCCTGTTTGCGCTCCATGCGGCGTGCGTGGCGTTCGGGATCGCGTGTTTTATCCTGCATCTTGTACCTCGCATTGTTTATTTGATGGTGTGAAGGTCTGAGCTGTGAACAGGTCGGCCACCAGCTCCGGAGCAGATGGGAAGTAACCATGGAAGTAGCTGGCGATCAGGGAGCCGACACGATACACGGGTTCCGCTTCGGTACCGGCCAGGATGCGGGCGCGAGTGATCGGTGTTTCTGTGGTTTCGAGGCGGGAGTGGTGGTAGGTGTGCCCCCGCAGCTCGCCTTTATCGGTATGTACCGACTGCAGACCGATCGCCTGTAATCTTTGCTGCATTCTGGCGCTGCCTTTGAGCAGGTTAAACAGCGGATAGCTTTGCTCCTCGCGGTCAACGAGGGTTTCACAGCTCGCCATCAATCCGCCACACTCGGCCAGAATCGGTTTGCCTGCCTGATGATGGGCCTGAATCGATGCGATCATCGACAGGTTCTGCGCCAGCGTAGCGCCATGCAGCTCTGGATAACCACCGGGCAACCACAGCGCATCAGCGGCGGGTAACTGAGTATCTGTAAGTGGTGAAAAGAACAGCAACTCGGCGCCCATCGCCTGCAACAGATCAAGATTGGCACGATAGATAAAGGCGAAAGCAGCATCCTGTGCCACTGCAATACGCCAGCCTTCGAGCAGGCGTGGTGGAGGCGTCGGGCGTTCGGCACTGAGCGTCACGCGTGTTGGTAGTCGATCGAGCCCGGCTGCTCTCAAGACTTCGGCGGCCTGGTCCAGTTGTTCATCCAGTCCGGTCAGTTCGGTCGCCTGCACCAGGCCAAGATGGCGATCGGGCATCATCATCGCATCATGGCGAGGCACGGCGCCGAGCAACTGAATACCTTCTGGCATTGCAGATCGCAGTATCTCGGTATGACGAGGACTGCCGACACGATTGGCAATGACTTCATGTATCTGCAGCTCGGGGTGAAAGTGTGCCAACCCCTGCGCCACGGCGGCAAATGTCTGTGCCATACCCCAGGCATCGATCACCGGCAGGGCCGGGATTCCGGCGAGAATTGCCAGATCGGCACTGGATGGGCAGCCATCAAACAGCCCCATGGAGCCTTCCACCAGAATCAGATCAGCATCCTGTGCCGCCTCGGCCAGACGCCAGCGACACTCGGCCTCACCGGTCATCCAGGGGTGCAACTGATACACAGGTTGGCCGGATGCCAGCTCCTGCAGCATCGGGTCGAGATAATCAGGCCCGTGTTTGAACACGCGCACCTTGAGCCCGGCGTTGCGGTGCAGTCGGGCTAGCGCCGCTGTCACCATGGATTTTCCCTGTCCTGAGCCAGGGGCAGTGATCAGTGCAGCGGATGCTGTGGCAGTAATGGAAGACATGGCGATCCTTCAGTCTCGTGCGGGGATGAAAATGGGTGTGCCATCAATCATTGTGGTGATCAGGCGCTGGTTATAGAGTTTTTCCAGTGCAGAGGGGATCAGCATGCTCCGGGTGTCGCCCCAGCAGGCCTCTCCATCCGGGTAGAGCAGCAGAATCCGGTCACACCAGCGGGCGGCAAGGTTCAGGTCATGCAGGCACATGAATACCGCCTTGCCAGCCGCGGCCTGGCGCGACAGCAGTTCGAGTACCGCGACCTGATGGTGCAGATCCAGATGATTGGTTGGCTCATCTGCGAGCCAGATCTCGGGCGCTTGTGTCAGCAGTGTGGCGATGGCTACACGCTGGCGCTCACCACCCGACAGGGTACTGACCAGTCGATCACCCAGATGCGCGACATCCAGTGCTGCAAGGGCGGCTTCCGCCTGGTTGATATCCTCGGCTCCCTCCATCTGCCAGGCAGACAGAAACGGATGGCGTCCGATCAAGGCGGTTTCGCGCACGGTGGCCGGGAAACCATCCTGACGCTCCTGAAACACCAGCCCCAGATGCTGAGCAATGGCCCGCCGTTTCAACGATGCCAGAGGTTCATCATTGAGTAGTATCTGCCCGGAGCGAGGTGGACGAAGCCCTGCCAGTGTATGCAACAGCGTGGTTTTGCCAGCACCATTCGGGCCCAGTACTCCCCATACCTGCCCCGGTTCCACACTCAGGCTAATGGCTCTGCCATCAGCACGCGCTGGAACATCAATGATCAGATCCTTCAGCTCAAGGCAGCTCATCATCGACTCCTGTACAGCAGGAAGAGGAAGGTAGGCACACCGAGCAGGGCGGTCAGCACACCCACGGGCAGTTGTTCCGGCGCGATGATTGTACGTGCCAGCGTATCCGCAAGGGTCAGCAGTGTGCCGCCTGCCAGCACGCAGGCGGGTAAGATCAGGCGCTGATCATTGCCCAGCATCAGGCGCAACATATGTGGCACGATCAAACCAACAAAACCGACACTGCCGGCGGTGGTGACAGCTACTGCTGTGAGCAGACTGGCCAGAATATAGATCAGCGCCTCCATCGGCTTCACGGCAACTCCCAGCGCAGCCGCCTGCAGTGGCCCTCGTGCGAGCACATTGAGACTACGCCCGAAGGGTGTCAGCACCAGACAGACCATCAGTAATATGATCAACGCAGGCCAGGGCGTTCTGGCGTAGGAGAGATCGCCCATCAACCAGTAGAGCATGCCGGGCAGGCGTTGCGGGGGACTCAACGCCAGCATCAGGGTGATCACGGCGCCCCAGCCGGAGGCGACGACCACGCCGGTCAGCAACAGCCGTGACGGCGTCCAACTGCCGGTGCCATGGGCCAGACCAAACACCAGCAGAGTGGCTGACAGGGCACCGATCAGTGCCGAACCTGAAATCAAAAAACCGCCGAGACCGGCCAGCATCGCTGTCAGCGCGCCGACAGCTGCACCGCCGGATATCCCCAGAATATAGGGATCTGCGAGCGGGTTACGCAGCAGTATCTGCATCAGCGCACCGGCCAGCGCCAGCAGTCCGCCTGTGGCGAAGGCAGAGAGTGTGCGTGGCAGGCGAAGCTCCAGAATCAGGGTGCGCTGCAGGTCACTGCCCTGGCCGGTGAAAACGGCGATCACATCCTGGAGTGGAATGCTGGAGCTGCCATGCGCGATAGAGAAGATCATCGCCATCAGGGCTGCCAGTGACAGTGTCAGCAGGGGAATACCGATCTGTCTTGAAAAGGAGGTATGCCCAGGCCGTGGTGCCGCTGAGTGGTTTGAGGGCTCAGCGTCGTGCACGTGCTATCTCCAGCTTCTCGCAGAACAGCTGCGCGCCCGCCAGCATGCGTGGCGTGGGCCTTTGTATCAGAGAGGGCGGGATAAAGAACAGATTGCTCTGCTGCGTTGCCTGCAGGCTGCTGTAGTGAGTCCAGTCGGTTAACCACTCTTTATTCTCTTCACCCATGCCACCGGCCAGAATCGCTTCCGGATTGGCAGTCAGCACTGACTCTACATCAATGCGGGGAATCAGGCGGGGCAGGTCGGCAAACACATTCTCACCGCCACACAGCTCAATGACCTGATGGATCAGATGATCGCCATTAACCGTCATCAGTGGTTCCTTCCACACCTGATAGAAAACGCTGATTGGTGAACTGTCCTGATAGCGCTGGCGCAGAGTATCGATACCCTGACGAAAATCCTCGGCGACGGCCAGGCCGTCAGTATCAGTTCCGGCCAGATGCGCCATACGCTCTATCGCGGTCGATACATCCTCAAAGGTACGTGGTTCCAGATAGAAGATGGGCAGACCCAACTCCTCAAGCCGTTCAGTCTGCTCAACCGGATTGCCGGTTACCCAGCCGATCACCAGATCCGGCTGCAGCGCGATCAGGGTTTCCATATCCACCCGGGTATGGCTGCCCACCGAGGTGACCTGACGGGCTTCAGGGGGATAATCACTGTAGGCGACCACCGCCACCACCTGATCACCGGCCCCGGCAGCATAGACCAGCTCCGTGGCACCGGGTGACAGGGCCGCGATACGCTGAGCCGGTTGATCGAGACACACCTGACGACCCTTGTCATCCAGCACACACAAAGCGTCTGCCCAGGCGAAGGGGATCAACCCGGTCAGGAGCAGGGCGGCGGAACATAGCTGTCGCAGGTGTGGCATCTGTATCGGTTCTCTTGCTGATTACTTTATCCTGATGACCTTGGGTGAGACGCCGTGAATACGTCCCTGTAGGCTTAAATGCCGCATCCCTGCGGCATCCCAAGGTCATCGGGATACACTTCGAGGCTAGGGCCTCAGATTACAGGCCAGTATAGCGCAGGGTCAGGAAGCCGCTGCGACCGGGGTTTTTGTAGTCCCAGCCACCGAAGCCACGGGTCGTGACATATTCCTTGTCCAGCACATTGTCGAGGGTGACAACCGCAGACCAGTTTCTGGCAAACTCCCATCCTGCTCGCAGGTTGAGCAGACCATAGCCCGGCATTTTGTCACGGTTGCGACGTGCATTGTAGCGGCTGCCCTGAGTAATGACCGTGGCGCCGAAGGTCCAGTCATTCATGCGGGTGTCGGCATCCAGGCGAGCGCTTTTGGTGGTACGGCGCTGCAGGCGGGTGTTGTCGGCACGATCGATCGGGTCAAGGCCGGTCAGTGCGGCGCGCAGAGTCCAGTTCTGGATCTGTGTACCGGCGGCAAGCTCAATGCCACGCACGCGTGCACGGTCGATGTTCTGAGGTGAGAAGAGTCCGCTGGGTGTCGGTGCCCAGTTGATCAGGTTTTTGTAGTTGGCTTCATAGATCGCCAGATCCCAGAACAGGGTTTCATACTGCCCGCGGGCACCCAGTTCAAAGGTGTTGGAGGTTTCCGGGTTCAGATCCAAATTGCCACTGCCCGGCCAGTACAGGTCGTTGAAGCTTGGAGCACGGAAAGCCGTGCCGTAGCTGGCACGTAGCGTGTGCTGCTGATCCAGGTCATACCCGATTGCAATACCGCCTGTCACTTCATCGCCATAGACTTCGTTGTCGTCGTAACGCAGGCTCAACTGCAGGCTGACCGGATTGAAGTGGAACAGCCCCTGCCCAAACAGCGCATGGTTGTCACGGCTGAGCGAGCCGTAGCTGGAGGTATTGACCTTGTCCTGTACCAGCTCGATACCACCGATCAGCTCATGCTGTCCTGCCCAGACGTTGTTCTCCCAGCGCAGGCGCTGGCTTTTGGTATCAAAGTTGGAGCGCGAGGTCTGGTAACTGGTGTTTTCGTCACGTGCTTCGCTGAGCTGTACGCGTGAGACCCAGTGTTCATTGACCGGCAGGCTGGCGGTTAAGCCAGCAACCTGCAGGCGGAAGTCAGTTTCGCCACCGACAAACTCGGTATTGCCGCGACTGCTCATGATCAGGCCGCTGATATCAGCACCATTGTCAAAAGTGTGGCCCAGGCGAGCCAGTCCGGTGGTGTTGTCATAGCCTCGGCGACCTTGTCCATCACGGATCTCGATACCATCGGTACGGAAGTGGTTGGCGACAAGGTTGAAGCGAGTATTATCCTGACGACCTGAGAAACCGGCAGTCGCCTGTTTCGAATTAAATGAACCGCCACCGAGGGCCAGATCTACACGCGGTTTGCCCTGACCGTCGGGCAGAAAGCCCTGAATGACCCCGCCGGAAGCATCGGCACCATAGAGGCTGCCACGCGGACCGCGCACGATCTCGAAGCGCTCAAACAATCCCGGTGTCAGAAACTGCCAGGAAGCGCCGCCGGAGGTTGCGGTTTGCAGACGGATACCGTCCACCAGCAGCAGCGTGGAGTCACCGGCCGCACCACGGGTGTAAACACTGGTGGTTTTACCGAAGCCACCGTTGGAGCTGAAATCCACCCCGGGCTGGCCTTTAACCAGGTCGATCAGATCACGAGGCTGTTGCTGCCGAATCTGTTCCTGGTCGATCACCGTAACAGAGGCAAGTGAGTCATCAGCGGTGCGTGGAGCAAGCGTAGCTGTAACCACTATGGGATTGAAGCGTAAGTCAGCGTCCAGTGGCGCGTCATGGTCGTGTGCGACAGCAGATAACGGTAAGGCAGACAGGCAGAGCATGGGCAGATGCTTTGCGTTAAAAACGGACTTGTTCATCGGGACGGATCTCATTCACACCATGCACACCCGCACGGCTGACATTAAGGAAAGCTGTCGGGAAGGAGATCAGGAATAGGGATAACAACAGACGTGTCTGGCCCAGTCCAGTGATCGCCCTCCGCAATCAGGCACAACATCACGGGCAGGTCTCCGGGCTGACAAGCGAAAAGCATGCTTTTCGACAGATCGCCTTCCCATACCTGAGTACAGTGGCGTAGGACCTGTCTTGACTTGAACACCGTTGCGGGGGCAGCGTCGGATATGAGCCGACTTCCCTATTAATCCCGGACGCACGTCCTGGGAACCTGTGAAGAAGCGAAGGGTACCACTGCATGGGATGGACCTCAAGGAGGACTGATTAACGCAAATCCCTGTTAACGGAATAGTCTGTTAACAGGTGGTCTTGCGTATATTTCCAGGTCAGCATACAACAGTAGATAAGGTTCAGTCTTTAATCGCCCGCGCCAGACCATGCCAGAGGTAGTGGATCTGATCGCAGAGCCTGGCGGCATCCTGGCTTAGCCAGCCGTTGAGATCCCGCAGTTGGCGGTCGTGGGCATCGATCGGGACGATACCACGTCCGATCTCCAGCAGGATCAGGCAGACCGCCACGCCCTGTTCCATTTCTGCCTGCTGCAGGGCGCGCAGTTCATGCTGCAGGGTTTGACGTAGGGTCGTCAGATCGGGTTCATCTGCTGCAGAGAGTAGATCCCGGAGCCAGCATTCCCAGCCCTCGAGTACCAGCTGATGATTGGGCAATACGCGTGTGTGCCAGCTCTCCAGAGAGTCTCCCTGATAGGCCGAGTGCCAGATCAGCGCATCTGACTGCTGTCGCGCAAAAGCACGCTTGCCACTGTAACTGCCGCCGATAATCAGTTGCATGGATCACTCTCCCTTTTCGGACTCGAAGGTTTCCACTCCAGTGCAATACCAGCGAGCATCTGAATGGCGCGGTCTGCCCGCTGCACCATACGCTGATGTATCAGTTGCTGAAAGATCAGCCAGGCGCGCACTTGCGAATCGGTGGGGGGCAGTTCCTCATTCAGATCATTGGATACCAGCAGCAGATCCACCTGCATCCGCTCAGACTGTTGCACAAAATCATCAAGCAGGGATAGGCCTTGTGCTTCATTTAACGAACTGCTGAACATCACCTGGCTGCTCCAGAGGGTCAGGCAGTCGAGGAGCAGCGTGCTGTTCGGTTCGACCTGTTGCAGTGCTCGGGTCAGTTGAATGGGTTCTTCCAGTGTGATCCAGTGTGGGCCGCGTGTCTGCTGATGATGGCGGATACGTGCGCCCATTTCGCCATCGGCCGGGGCGGCAGTGGCCAGATAATAGAGGTTACCCCCTTTGCGCTGCTGGTTCTGGCAGGCCAGTGTTTCAGCCAGCGCACTTTTGCCGGAACGGACACCGCCCGAGATAAAGGTCAGCATGCTCTCTCTCACCGATTCTGCTCCCGCCAGCTCTGCAATGCCGCGAGCAGAGATCGGTTCTCCTCACGTGAGCGGATCGCCAGTCGCAGCCACTCTCCGTTCAGACCTGTGAAGTTGTGGGTATGTCGTGCCAGAATTCCCTGCTGCAGCAGGTGGCGAAACAGTGCATCAGCACTGGGTTGCTCTTCAGCAGGAGGGTTGGCATCCTGCAGCAGGAAAAAGTTGGCGGCTGGTGTGGGTATCCGGTAACCGAGCGCGAGCAGTTGTGGCAGTAGCCAGTCGGATTCTGTCCTGAGCCAGTGAGCGGTTGCCTGCAGAAAGGGCCGATCCGCCAGCAGCGGCGCGACCAGTTCAGCTGCCAGGTAATTCACGCTCCAGGGCATCTGCCGGGCGAGTAGCCGCTGGATCAGATCGGCATGGGCGAGGATATATCCCAGCCTCAACCCCGGCAGGGTATAGAGTTTGGTCATCGAACGCAGCAGGATCAGGTGCCGGGACTGATGAAGACAGGACTGATGTAAAGGGGGCTGCTGTAGATGCTCGACCAGACTCGGTTCGCCTGGCTCGCAGAAGTCGATGAAGGCTTCATCAATGATCAGCGTGCAGTGAGACTGCTCAGCCAGTACCAGCCAGCGGCTGATGGTTTCAGCCGGGATCAGTGTGGCTGTGGGGTTGTTGGGACGCGCTATCAGGATCAGATCCCGCTGCCGGATTGCATCACGGATCAGCGATTCATCCGGTAAAAAAGCCGGTTGCTGCAGCGGCAACTGGGTGATGGCGATCCGGTAGTGGTCGCAGGCGCGGGCGTACTCACCGAAGGCGGGTTGCAGGATCGCGGCTTTCTGGCCGGCAAACAGCGAGGCTGCCAGAAAGATCGCCTCACTGCCGCCATTGGTCAGACAGACCTGATCCGGCGAGACTCCTTCACAGTCGGCGATGGCACGTCGGGCATTTATGTAGGTCGGGTCGGGGTAGAGTGCCAGCCCAGCACTCAGACTCGCCAACTGTGCGGCAACCCATTTTGGTGGTCCCAGCGGGTTCAGGTTGGTGCTGAAATCCAGCAATGGGTGAGTGTCGGGCAGGCCAAAGTGTGCCAACAGTGCGTTCCGCTGCCCGCCATGTGAGGGCCAGAAGGGCTGAAGGTCTGTCGGCAAACTGATTCTATCCACGCTCTCTTCATCCACGCTCTCTTCCTCCACTCTCTCTTCCTCCAAACTACACCTGCCCCATCCATCCTGAACCTGCCATGAGTAGTATGCCGATGGCTATCAGCAACAGAAACACCAGCCAGGCCCCATGCATCAAGAAAATAGCACGATGGATGTGCACTTCCCGCAGTGGGCCCAGAGCCTCCCCCATCAGGTTGCGTTCCGAGGCGACTCCCTGATAGTAGTTGGTGCCTCCGAGTCGTACTCCCAGCAGATATGCCATCATCGCCTCAGGCCAGCCTGCGTTCGGGCTCGGGTGCAGGGGCGCATCCCTGAGAGTGCCTTGCCAGGCCTCGCGAGTGTGGCAGCCTGGAAACAATAGCCCACAGCACCAGAGGCACAAAGCGGTCAGTCGTGCAGGAATCCAGTTTGCCAGATCATCCAGTTTAGCCGAAGCATAACCAAAATCGTTGAAGCGCTCGTTACGGTAACCCACCATTGAATCCAGCGTATTCACCGCCTTGTAGGCCAGCGCCAGCGGTGCACCGCCGATCAGTGCCCAGAAGAGCGGGGCGGTGATGCCATCGACAGTGTTTTCTGCCAACGTCTCGACGGTGCCGCGGGTGATCTCGGCTTCATCCAGTTGCTCCGTGTCACGCCCGACTATGCGTGCCAGTGAACGTCTGGCCTGCACCAGATCACCTCGGCTCAGAGGCTCTGCCACCTGAAGGGCTGCATCTTTCAACCCCTTGATGGCCAGCGCTGAGGCCAGCAGCAACACCTCGGCCAGCAGACCGAGCCAGAGATGCAGGTGATACAGCACAGACAGCAAACCCAGTACCAGCAGATAGGTACCACCCACCAGTATCAGTGGCAGCAGAAAACCGCGTCGACGTCGAGTGATGGCTGTGCCTCGGTTCAATCGCCGTTCCAGTGAACTGATAACCCTGCCCATCAGTACGACGGGATGGGGCAGCCAGTCAGGGTCGCCGATCAGCAGATCGATGATGATCGCCACAACCACCAGGGCCAGCATTGACAGACTCAGGGCCGGCAGCATAGCCAGTTAATCCTCAAAATGTGAAAGCGCAGTAGTGTACATCAGGGCACTTTGAAAAACCTGTCCGGTGCCTTTGGCAAGGTTCAAGACGTGTGATCTTCCTTTAATTTTTTCCAGCGCTGCTGGGCATCTTCGGGCATATGCCTGCTTGGTTCGCCAATCAGATCCCGGAAACTAACCGGCTCACCGCACTCAGAGCAGACAACCTGAGGGCTGGTGATCTGGTTGCAGGCTTTGTGAGTCAACTCGATGGGTGGTTGGTTCTTGAATACCCACTTGTCTCCCCACGCGATCAGCGTCAGCAAGACAGGCCCGAGTTCATATCCCTTTTGGGTCAGGTGGTATTCGAAGCGGTTTCCCGTGTCGTATGGAACCTGTTTGAGTATCCCCTCTGCGACCAGGGTTTCCAGCCTGTCGGTCAGGACTTTTCTGGAGATGCCGAGGCTGTCCAGAAGTCCGCTGAAGCGATGATTACCGATGAATACATCGCGAAGAATCAGCAGCGTCCACCACTCACCAACAATATTCAGGGCTTGAGCGATGGAGCAATGCATATCAGAAAAATCGGTGCGTTTCATAACGGCCTGCTGTACTTGAACAAAGTGAGTGCTTGGGATATCTTATCAGTCTCCTAAAGAGACTTTATGGTTATCTTTAATCATAACTGACTGAACAGGTTTCATACACTCGCCAAGGCGACAGTCTGGGCGGGAATTAAAGAGGCAGGATATGCGAAGAGTCGTCATTACGGGTATGGGCATTGTTTCGAGCATTGGCAATCAACTGTCAGAAGTGACGGCGTCATTGAAAAACGGTACTTCAGGTATCCGACTTCAGGAGTCTTATCGAGAGCAAGGACTGCGCTGTCATGTAGCCGGCTCAATACAGAACCTGAATTGTGAAGAGCGGATACCACGAAAACTCTACCGTTTCATGGGTGATGCAGCCGCTTTTGGATATGTCGCCATGGAGGAGGCCATCGCCCAATCCGGCCTGACCGAAGCGCTGATCAGCCATCCCCGAACCGGTCTGTTGATGGGTTCAGGTGGCGCCTCCACCATGGATATAGTCGAGGCGGCAGATATCTTGCGTTCAAAGGGGATCCGCCGTGTAGGCCCTTATCGTGTTACGTCCACCATGGGCAGTACGGTCTCGGCCTGTTTATCCACCTCGTTCGGGATCAAGGGGATGAACGCGACGATGACCTCGGCCTGCTCCACAAGCGCACACTGTATCGGTTACGGCATGGAGCTGATTCAGTGGGGTAAGCAGGATATTATTTTTGCCGGTGGAGGGGAGGCGGAACATTGGAGTCAGAGCTGTCTGTTCGATGCCATGGGCGCTTTTTCCACCCGCTCTAATGATCAGCCAGACAAGGCCAGTCGTCCATATGATGCTGACCGGGACGGTTTTGTTATCGCGGGCGGCGGTGGTGTGGTGGTGCTGGAGGAGCGCGAGCATGCACTTCGTCGAGGCGCCCCTATTCTGGCTGAACTGGTAGGTTATGGTACCGCTTCGGACGGTTATGACATGGTTGCTCCATCCGGTGATGGGGCGGCACGTGCCATGGCGTTGGCGATGGAAACCGTCAATGCGCCTATCGATTATCTGAACACGCACGGTACCAGCACGCCAGCTGGCGATATTGTGGAGTTGGAGGCGGTGGCCAGGGTGTTCGGTTCAGACTTTCCGAGATTCAGTTCCACCAAATCCCTGACCGGGCACTCGCTGGGGGCGGCCGGAGTCCATGAGGCTATCTACAGTATTATCATGCTCAATGAAGGTTTCATAGCGGCCTCTGCGAATGTTGAAAACCTTGATCCGGGCGTGGGTGACTGGCCGATTGTGCTCGAACGCCAGGAGACACCTCTGAGTCGAGTGATGAGTAACAGCTTCGGCTTTGGTGGCTCCAATGTCAGCCTGGTATTCTCCAGGCATGGCTGATTTAATTTTCTGAATGACTCTGGGTCACACTGTTTGGAATAGCTCCTGTGTAGGAACGGAGCTACCCGACAACGTCAGTCAAGGTTGTTATTTTAGCACCAGCGCCTTACTCTGCGACTTTTCCACACCTGAAAAGATCAAAGGGATTGTCGTGAATCAGCCTTTATTGCCGCCTATCTTCCATGTTCAACCGGTCAGCGCAGCGCTGGATGAGCAGATACAGAGTGTGATCGACAACAAAACCAAGCCTCTGGGTTCGCTCGGGAAACTGGAAACGCTCGCGGCGCAGCTGGCACGGATACAACAGAGTCTGTCACCCCGGGCTGATGAGGTGATGCATCTGGTATTTGCGGCAGATCATGGTGTCTGTGATGAGGGGGTCAGCCCTTTTCCACAGGAAGTGACGGCACAGATGGTACTGAATTTTCTGAGCGGTGGTGCTGCGATCAACGTGTTCTGTCGTCATAATCGCGTCGGCCTGAAGGTGATTGATGCCGGCGTTGCTGTGCCTCTGCCGAGTCATCCCGATCTGATCTCTGTGCCGGTAAGAGCAGGTACGGCCAACTTTACCCTGCAGCCAGCAATGACCGAAGCCGAACTGATGAACTGTCTGGAGCAGGGCGCAGCGATGGTGGATACCTGGGCAGCGGATGCACAGATTCTCAGCCTGGGTGAAATGGGGATCGGTAATACCACGGCTGCGGCAGCCATTCTGGCATCGATGATGCAGGTGCAGCCATCCGAAGTGGTGGGGGCTGGTACGGGGGCCAGTGAGCAGATGCAGCAGCATAAAGCAGCTGTAATCGCGAAAGCGCTGGCACGGATACCACTCGGCCCAGATCAACCACTGGCTGTGTTGCAGCAGGTGGGCGGGCTGGAAATTGCGATGATGGTCGGGGCTTTCCTGCGTGGTGCTGCGCTGGGTAAGCTCTTGCTGGTGGATGGTTTTATTGCCACCAGCGCCTGGTGGATCGCCTATGCTCTACAGCCTGCATTGAAGCACTACACAGTGTTTGCACATCAAAGTGATGAACAGGGTCATACCCGTGCCCTGCAAGCGCTGCAGGTGACACCTTTGCTGCAACTGGATATGCGCCTCGGAGAAGGGACAGGTGCTGTAGCGGCAGTGCCGTTGCTGCGTCTGGCCGCGGCCTTTTTCAATGAGATGGCCTCCTTTGCCGATGCCGGTGTGAGTAACGCCTGATATGAAAGTCTCCCTGCAGCACGAATGGCAGGCCTTCTGGCTGGCGTTGGGTTTTCTGACGCGCATCCCGATGCTGGTGCGCATCGACTATTCCCAGTCTTTGATGAATCAGAGCAGTGTCTACTTCCCGCTGGTGGGGTTGCTGCTGGGGGCGGGTTACGTAGGTTTGTATCTGCTGTTGAGTCAGTTATGGAGCTTGCCTGTCTGTCTGCTGCTGGTGTTGATCTTTCACCTTTGGATCACCGGTGCTTTTCATGAAGATGGGTTGGCTGATTCGATCGATGCACTGGGGGGCGGCTATACGGTTGAGAAGCGCCTGAGCATCATGAAGGACAGCCGTATCGGCACCTATGGCAGTGTTGCCTTGATAATGGCGCTGGGGTTGAAGCTGGCGCTCTGGCTCTCGATTGACGGCCTGCTGATCGCCTTGCTGATTGTACCGGCCATTGCCCGCTTCACGCCGCTGCTGCTGATGCATTTCATGCGTTATGTCACGGATCCTGATAGCAGTCGCAGCAAGCCTGTAGCGGAAAGTTTTTCTGGCAGGCGCCTGCTGCTGGCTGGGCTTTTCTGTCTGTTGCTGTCGCTGCTGACACAGACTCTGTTCTGGTCACTGCTGGCCGTGGCTGCCACGGCGCTGATCTGGGGTTTTTATCTGCAGCGACAACTGGGCGGTTATACCGGAGATACGTTGGGTGCCAGCGTTATTCTGACCGAGCTGGTGCTGTTGCTCTTGCTGGCCGTATAAGAGGGGCTTATAGAAGGGCTATGCGCTACTGGATTCGACATGATCGACCGGAGTTGCCGGATCACATCTGTTATGGCTGGCTGGATCTACCGCTGGCGGTACCTGTTGAGCAGACCTTGCAGGCTCTGCCGGAGCTGCCGCACGGGCTGCCGATTTTTACCAGTCCATTGCAGCGTTGCCGGTTGCTGGCTGAATCCCTAGCGGAAACCCTGTCTGAGTCGATGGCGGGAAGCATTGAGATCGAGTGTCTGACATCGCTGCAAGAGGTGCACTTTGGCCGTTGGGAAGGCGTGCGCTGGGATGATGTACCCAGGGATGAACTGGATGCCTGGGCTGCAGATCCTTTCGGATATCAGTTTCCGCAGGGTGAGTCGGTTCCGGCTTTTATCGAGCGTGTCAGATTGGTGCTGAACAGCCTGCCAGCGGATGCGATCATCATCACTCATGCCGGTGTGATCAGGGCCGCGCTGCATCTGAGTCAGTCTATCACTCTGGCTGAAGCATTTGATCGCAGAATCGATTTTGCTCAGTGCCTGCGTTTTTGAGAAGAGATAACAGATGTCACTCTGCCAGTCAGAAGAATAACCACCTGTTCAGGATCATTCCCGGCTGGGCAGAGATAGATACCAGAGCTGATCAAATCTGGCTTTCCAGTGTCCCAGAGCTTTCCAGGGTTGTTTTGAAGTCAGGGGCGGGAGTGGATAGTGTACCAGCGCCACCTCCAGTTGCTGCTTTTCAGCAGGGGTCAGCGTCAGCATCTGATCCAGCATCACTGCATCCAGCCAGGGATTGCCGAGGGAGGCGAACTCCCAGTCGATCAGCGTACAGTGATCCTCAGTCAGTAACAGATTACCCGGGTGCAGGTCGTGATGGGTCAGGCAGACCTCTGCTGTCGGCCAGTCGGCACATTCATGTAGCAACGCTTCGCTGAGGGCGTTGATCTGTTCAACATTGAGCTCTTCAGCACTGAACTCGTTAGCACTGAAGACGTTTTGCCGCGCAAGCTGCGCGTACTGCTGAATCAGATCGGCGTAGCTACATGATGGCAAGTTACACAGTGGTAGCGCCTCGCGGATCTGCCAGCAATCGATCACGGCCTGCAGTATCAACGTGCGCTGTCGGTCGGTCAGAGTCATACCGTCTTGTTGCATGACCGTCATCGTCTTTCCAGGTGCTTCACGCATCAACAGGCCCTCACCGGGCAGGACGGCAATCAGCTCAGGTGCCCAGTGTTGCCCTTGAATCGCCTGCATCACAGCCATCTCACGCTCCCTGTACACGCCAGGGTTGGTTTGGCTGAACTGACGCCAGACATAATGGCCGGATGCTGTTGCGATCAGCCAGTGTGGATTGCCGGTGCCCATGCCAAGGAAGGTGATCTGCCCGGCATCAATGTAGTGCGTGGCAAGCAGCGCATCCAGCCCTGAGCAGAGGGCCGGTTGAGTCGAGGGTGTTGATTGATGCGAGTCCGGATACATTGGGATATACTGATTGCTGTCTTATCGGGGTGCCCTGCGGAAGGTGATTTCACCTTCATGGTCTTGTCATCAAGGCCCGGGCTGAGAGTGTACACCCGTTGAACCTGATCCAGTTAATGCTGGCGGAGGGAATGAGATAGCGGCGCTGTATCCAGCCGCTCTTGTCACCCGCCGTCGGCCCAGTTGCCTATGGCCGGTCGTCATCCATGAAAATCACATCTCGTAATCTTGCCTGTGCTGCGTTGGCAACTGTTCTGAGCAGCGCATCTGTATCTGCATCCGAACTGACCGTGTATACCTACAGCTCCTTCACCAGCAGTTGGGGGCCGGGTCCACAACTGAAAACCCTGTTTGAAGCCCAGTGCGGCTGCAGTCTGACGTATGTCAGCAGTGACGATGGTGTCAGTCTGCTCAACCGGGTGCGTCTGGAGGGCAGTAATACCCGGGCGGATTTGATCATGGGTATCGATGATGCACTGATGTCGCAGGCACGTGAACTGGGGCTGGTACAGCCGCACGGACTTGACCTGTCTGCCTGGCCGCTGCGTAGCGAGCTGGATTGGAAGGACGATACCTTCGTGCCTTTCGATTATGGCTATTTTGCGTTTATCTATGATGCCGAACGACTGACAGAGCCAGCGACCTCCTTTGCCGAACTGCTGACATCCGGTGCCAGCGTGATCTATCAGGATCCTCGCACCAGCACGCCGGGGCAGGGCTTGATGCTGTGGATCAACGCGGTACATGGTGAGCAGGCAGGCGAGGCCTGGCAGCAACTGGCTGCTCAGACTGTCACCGTCACCAAGGGCTGGTCGGAAGCCTACAGCATGTTCCTCAAGGGCGAATCGGATTATGTCCTGAGCTATACCACCTCGCCCGCGTATCATCTGGTGGCAGAAGAGGAGAGCCGCTATCGGGCAGCTGAGTTCAGCGACGGCCATGTGGCTCAGATCGAAGTGGCGGCGCTGTCTGCCCATGCGCAGCAGGTTGAGCTGGCGCAGCAGTTCCTGCAGTTTTTGTTGAGTGAAGAGGCGCAGTCAGTGATCCCTGTCACCAACTGGATGCTGCCGGTACGTGATGATATCGAGCTGCCGGATGCCTTCGATACGCTGATTCAGCCGACCCGTATCGGTTTCAGCCCCGAAGTGATTCAGCAGTCCCGACCGGACTGGATTCGTGAGTGGCGGAACGCGGTCAGCCAATGATTCGATCATGAGCCGCCCTGTACTGATTAACCTGCCAACTAACCGGACCGGGCTGTGGTTCTGGTTCTGGCAGCGCTGGCCGATAATGCTGCCGGGTGCGCTGGCACTGTTGCTGATGCTGGGTATCAGCGTCATGGCCTTTGTTGCACTGGCTGGCTGGGGCGATGCCGGTGTTGATACGACACTGTTACAGGAGCCCTGGTTCTGGCGGGTACTGCAGTTTTCGATCTGGCAGGCGCTGCTCAGCGCACTTCTGTCAGTGCTGTTGGCGTTACCAGTGGCGCGAGCGCTGGCGCTGGATCAGCGACTGCCGGGAAAAAGCTGGTTTCTGCGCTGGTGCCTGCTCTGTTTCGTGATGCCGAGTCTGGTGCTGATCACGGGGCTGGTGGCACTGTTCGGGCGCTCCGGTTTGCTTACCCCGCTACTGCCTGATGGCTGGAATCTCTATGGCCTGAGTGGCATTTTGCTGGCTCATGTGTTTCTGAACCTGCCTTTTGCGCTGCGTGTGTTTACTTTTCAGTGGCAGAGCATTCCGCAGGGTGCCTGGAAAATGTCGGCGCAACTGGGGTTGAGCGGCTGGCAACGTTTTCGGCTGGTCGAGTTGCCAGCACTGCGTGCCGTGGTACCGGCCGTTACGGGCTTTGTTTTCCTGCTCTGCTTCAACAGTTTTGCAGTGGTGCTGGCGTTGGGTGGCGGGCCGCGTGCGACCACGCTGGAAGTGGCTATCTTTCAGGCACTTAAATATGACTTCAACCCGCCTGAAGCGTTGTTTCTGGCCTGGACCCAACTGCTGGTCGCCGGTGGATTGTATCTCATGTTCAGTCGCTGGGGTGGTTTGCAGTGGTTGACGCCTCTGCAACCGGATAGTGGCTGGCGACCACATCTGAGTCGTGCGGGGCGTATTGGTGGTGGATTCGCTTATCTGTTGTGCGTGCTTTTCCTGTCGCTTCCTGTGCTGGTGCTGATTCCGACGGCGCTGCAGGCCAACCTTTCGGCGGTTCCCTGGCAGGAGATGCTACAGGTGAGTCTGCGCTCGGTGATCCTGGCGATCAGTGCCGCCTGTCTGGCGCTGCTGCTGGCACTGGCTGTACTCTCCTGGTGGCGACGTTTCGCCAGTCCGACACTGCGCCGACTGATCGAAACCGCGGCACTGCATCATCTGGTGATTCCCGGTATGGTGCTGTCGGTGGGTGTCTATGTCATGCTGATGCCCTGGCTCAACTGGCAGGAGTGGGGCTGGCTTGCCATTATCCTGCTCAATGCATTGGTGGCACTGCCGTTTGTTTTCCAGCAGCTCAAACCTCGGGTGTTCGAGTATGATGCCAATTACCGACCGCTGCTGGCTGATCTGGGATTGGGTGCCTGGCCGCACTGGAAACTGGTGTATGGCCCTTTTCTGAAGCCGGTGCTGCAGCGGGTGTTTGCGATCAGTTTTGTGTTGGCACTGGGTGATTTTGCTATCTTCGGTATCTTTGGCAATGATGAGTGGCGCACCCTGCCCTGGATGATCTATACCCTGTCGGGCTCCTATCGTCTGGCAGAAGCCGCACTGGCCTCCCTGTTGTTGCTGATGCTGGCACTTGTCGCCTTGAGACTACTGGAACGCAACCATGCTTGAAGTCCGATCTCTGCAACTGTCGCGTGGCGCCTTGAGCTGGCAGTATGACTTTACGTTACAACCTGCTCAGATGCTGGCGTTGATGGGGCCCAGTGGCACGGGTAAAAGCAGTCTACTGGAGTGTCTTGGCGGTTTTGTACCGGCTGATGCCGGTCAGATTCTGCTGCAGGGAGAGCCTATCCAGCATCTGCCGGCTGAACAGCGGCCTGTCTCCACACTGTTTCAACAGCATAATCTGTTTGAACATATCAGTGTGGCGCATAATCTGCGGTTGGGTTTCAATCAGGGGCGTCCCAGTCATGAGCAGTGGAGCAGGGTGGAAGCTGCCTGCGAGCACCTTGGTATCCGTGAGCTGCTGGATCGGCTGCCTTCAGCCTTGTCTGGTGGTCAGCGCCAGCGCGTGGCACTGATCCGAACCGTTCTGCGAGAGCAGCCCGTGATTTTGCTGGACGAACCCTTCAGCGCACTGGATGATGATACTCGCCTGCTGGCCGGGCAATGGGTCCGTGCTGAGGTCAGCCGCACTGGCAAGCATCTGCTGTTCGTGACACATATGCAGGCAGATGCCGATAGCTGGGCCGATCAGGTGATCACCATCAGCTGAGTTGGTGGCGATCAATTTTTGACAATGATACGAAATAACAGATAAGGGTACTCAATGAAAACAGGTCAGTGGATCGGTGCCATCATCGCGGTCATTATCTTCCAGCTTATTGCACCCTATTTTTTCGATCTGTCAGAAGGCTTCAACATTCTGCGCACGCTTATGTCAATTGTGGCAGCTGTAATGGGTGCGATGGTGGGTAGCTTTGTCGCTGAATCAATCAGTAGCAGGAAGTGACGCTCGGGGATCACTTCTGCCCGATCCGTTCAATTGCCTGGCCTCCTTTCTGGATATCCTTGCCCAGTCCTTCCATGGTGTTACAGCCAGCGATACCGAGTGGAAGAGTCAAAAGCAGTAACAGCAAGGCACGTTTCAGAGGAGAAATTTTTTCCATCTACAGACTCCTGAATCAGTGTTCAGACGGTTATACAGTGTGAGATCAGGATCGGATTATAGCACTGATAATTCTGCAGGGTAGCGTCAGGCACAACATGGCTCTCAAAGCTGTTGCTCTGTTTTCAGACGGGGAGATGTAGAGAGAGATTGGAGAGATTGGGGTCAGAGTCAAGGACTCTGACCCCAATCTCTTGACCCCTCTCTTCAATCTCTCAAACGGTTCGTTTGAACTGGTGCCAGGCTTTCTGCAAGCCGATCAACCAGGCTGGAGAAGCCTGGCCCGTTCCGGCCATTTCCAGCCCCGGGTGATGTCTGACCACCTCATCCAGTATTGGCTCCTGTGCCTGATTCACATCCACAAAGAATACATGTTGACCGGCTTCCAGTTTCTCTCTGAACGGCTTGAAGTCGACATTTTCTTTCTGGATACCCACGAAACCACCTTCCCAGACACAGAAGGCAAATAGAATTGCCGCCAGGAAGATAAAGGGCATCCAGCCGACACCGGATTCGGCCCAGCCATTGAGATAGGTGGTGCCGATGACCAGCACGGCAAGTGTCAGGCCGATCAGGGCGCCGATTTTACCGGAATGAGCAACATCCTGTTTCATCATCGCAGAAACTGCGGGTAGATGGTGCTCTTCGACATCACGTTCATGATCACTCAGTACATGAATCTGTTCCAGGCTGATGCCCTGCGATTCGAGCTCATGCTCCAACGACTCCAGATCATCCAGATTGTCACTGACATAGTAGTGTCTGTTCATATATCACCTCGCAACACAAAGGTTGGAGTGGGTTGCCGGACTGCATGTCAGGGCAGTCACTGCAGGTAGTTGATCTCTTAATGTCTGGTTAAATTGTAACCAGTTAAAGTATAGCATTAGAATCTATTTCAGCCTGCTCCTGTAAAAGGTGCAGATACTCATCCGGTGGTATGGGACGGTAGAGATAGAATCCCTGTCCGGAATGGCAGCCCCAGGATCTGAGCAGATCGAGTTGTTCCTGGGTTTCAATCCCTTCGGCGGTGGCATGGGTGTCCAGATCCCTGCTCAGATGGATCAGGCAGCGGCATAGTGTCTGATGGGTTTCGTTGGTTGTCAGATCAGACACAAAGAGCCGGTCAATTTTGATCTCTTCAGGTGCAAGGCGATTGATATTCTGCATTGAGCTGTAGCCAGCGCCGAAATCATCAATGGACAGGCTGAAACCAGCGGATCTGAGCAGGTCGGCATTTTCTGCAGCCAGGCCTTTATCGCTGATTGCTGTGGTCTCGGTAATTTCCAGGACAATACAACGAGGGGAGATATCATACTCTCTGCATAATTCAATCAAACCGTAAGCAAAGTTCTGCTGCAGCAGGTCGCGCGCAGAAATATTGATGGCGAGTGTTGTGCCGTGCAATTCGTCGGCATGTGTTTTCATCCAGCTCAGCACCATATGCAGTACCAGTTGTGTCAGCTTGAAAATCAGCCCGACATGTTCAGCCAGCGGGATAAAATCGGCGGGAGATATCCTTCCCAGAGTCGGGTGCTTCCAGCGCAGCAGTATTTCACCGCTTCTGATTTGTCCACTGGCCAACTCCACCTTGGGCTGAATCATGAAGTGGAAACCCTTGCTGCTTATCGCTTTGCTCATTTCGGCCACCAGCATCAGTTGCCTGTGCTGATGCAGCTGCAGATCCTGCTGATACTGACTCCACAAATGGTTGGAGCGCCAGTTGGACCGGGCGGCCAGTTGAGCATGCTGATAGAGGGTGGTCATGTCCATCTCATTCAGACAGCCCGACGCAACGCCTATGGCGAAGAGTTGTTGAAATTCGATCTGGTGCAGTTGAATTGGACGGCTTAATACCGGTTCAAGTCGTTCAATGATCTCTTGCGGGCTGCTGATCTGATGGCACAGGAAAATCAGATTATCCTGATCCATATCGATGACACGGGACTGGCTCAGATTGGGCAGGCGGTGCTTGATGACACAAGGCTCGGATTCGAGTGCCTGATTGACTCGCCTGGCCAGCGTGGCTGTGGCTTTCACTGCACTAGATGGGCCGACCGCCTCACTGAGTTCTGTGATGCCAGACAGGTGGATCAGAACCAAGTGTACCGACAGATCCGGCAGTTCACGATGATGGTGGTTACGCAGGTGGTTGAGGAAGTAGTTGCGATTGGGCAGGCCTGAGTCTGGATTGGTCATCAACTGCTGATTTTTCTCCGTTTCCAGATGTCGGGCACGCAGTGCAAGGCTGAAGGAAAAGCACAAGAGTTCAATGACAGTGCTGATCAGCAGGGCGTGCTCGGTAAAGCTGTTGAATGGCAGTTGGTTGCGAAACGTCATGCCGCCTATTGCGGCACCCACGATGAAAAAAGACCAGGCGATCAGATACAGGGCCGCGGGCGTAAAGCCTCTGCGCAGGATAGTGATCCCCCAGTAGATGCTGCAGATTGAGACAATACCTTGCAGAATCGAGAATGGGGTGGCGTAGTAGTATTCAGGAAGGATCAGGCTGATCAGTACCGCTGTAGCAAAAGCCAGGTCTGCGTGGCGGCGGTAGCGCCACCAGCGGGGCAGGCGAGTGCGGATCTGCAGAAACTGCAGGCTGAAGTGAAAAATACTCCAGGCAGAGAGTGTGTAGAGGGTCAGAATGATTGACCCAAGAAATTGGTTGAACGCCATGGGCCACAGCCAAGGCCCGAATCCCTGTGTCACGCCCAGGCTGAGAAACACCGTCAGATGAAACAGTATGTAATAGCCATAGGCGGGATAGCGAAAAAGCAGAAAAATTACCGTGTTATGGATCAGGAGTATCAACAGGGCGCCTACGGCAGCTGCCCAGATCTTGAAGCTGTGCTCGGTCAGTCGATCGAATTGCTGTTGGCTCATCAAGCGCAGTGGCAGCAGCAGAGGGCCGTCGCTGGCTTTTCGGATCAGGACCAGATTTTCGGCATCTGGTAGCAGGTCGATAGGAAACCAGATGCTGGCATAGGCCTCTTCCGGGGTCCATATCTGGGTATCACCGCGTATCCAGTGGCGGATCGTTTGGCCATCCTGGATCAGGTAGAAGTCCAGTTCATCTATCATGATGTTGCTGAGACGCAGTATCAGCTCTGTGGGTGCTTCTACCGGAGCAAACTCGATTTTGTGCCAGTAAGCCTGATCGGAGAGATCGCTGGCCCGGTGAAAATGGTGGGTGCTGAAATCAAGTACCTGCAGTGCCTGTTCGGGTGAGAGGCGCTCTGGTCCTTCGATTGCTGTCAGTAACGGCTCAGAGATGTAGTGGGATGAGCCGGTAAAACCGGCGGGCACAGTGTAGGCTCCGATATCTCCGGATAACAGTGAGAATAACAGCACTCCAGTGCGAATGAGCAGGCGCAAGAGCTAACTTCCCATGCTGGCGTTTGCGACAGAAGGTCCTGCACACAGTATAGTGCCTTTTTCTAATACTGCCGGTCAGGGGATGATGAAGTGGAAAGCGAATGGACAGTGAAGTGTCAAGCGAGGTGACCGAGCCTGCCAGCCTTAAGACTGGCAGGCTCGGTATTTGCGTTCACGACTCAGCGCAGTGATGGCACCGCATTGCGGCGATAGAAGCGTGTACTCAGTTTCATCTTGATCCGCTGCTCGCGCGCCAGGTGGCGGTTGAGGTGATTGTTGATCTTGCCGAAGATCATGATCAGGATCAGCGTGAACAGAATGAAGTAGGCCCCAGCGATCGGATAGGGAATAAACGGGTTGAAGGTCTGGTCCGCAAAGTAGCGGGCATAGTAGAGGGCATCTCCCTTTTGCTGCCATGCCGGGAAGCCGGAGAAGAACACCAGTGTGGTGGCATGGAACAGAAAGATCGCTTCATTGGTATAAGATGGCCAGGCGAGGCGCATCATGGTCGGCCAGACGATCTTTCTGAAACGGGAAAAACCACTCATACCATAGGCATCCGCAGCTTCCAGATCACCCCTGGGAACAGAGCGCAATGCACCATAGAAGATCTCGGCCGAGTAGGCTGAGGTATTCAGGAACAGTACGATCAGAGCGCCGGCAGCTGCTCTGGTGAGCCAGCGGGTTTCTGCGGTGATCTGTACAAACAGCAGGTCTATCTCGATACCTGCCCGTGGCAGCAGCACAAAGGCTTCATAGGCGAGAAAGAACTGGATGAACAGCGGGGAACCACGGAATACGAAGATAAACCCCGTTGCTGGTGCCCGCAGGAGCCTGTTCTTGCTGTTCTTTGCCAGCGCCAATGCTGTGGCGAGGAAGAAGCCCAGCGTCAGTGCCAGAACGGCAAAGTAGATGTTCCATATCATGCCACTGCCGATCAGTACTATCTGATCACACAGAGTGATATCGCCACGCGGCAGCAGGCGGGGACCATGACCCAGCGAGCGCAGACCGTATTCAGAAAGTGTTTGCAGGCAGCTCATGCTTTAGCCTCCAGATGTTGTTGGCCCGCTTGAGTAGCCTGTCCACGCGCAAATCGGGTGCTCAGACGACGGAACACTTTTTCACTGCCCCAGGTCATCAGCAGGTAGAACACCAGCAGGACCATGAAGTACCACAAGCGCCAGTCACCATGCGGGTACTCGTAGCGGCTGGTTTTGCTGCCGCCGAGTTCGCGTGCCCAGTAGACGACATCCTGTACGCCGAGCAGGAACAGCAGAGGTGTGGCCTTTATCAGGATCTGCCAGAGGTTGGACAGACCAGGCAGCGCATAACTCCACATCTGGGGTACCAGTATGCGCCAGAATACCTGGCGGCGAGTCATGCCATAGGCATGGCCGGTTTCCAGTTGATTGGCCGGCACCGCACGCATCGCACCATCAATGGTATTGGCAACAAAGGCGCCGAACACAAAGGCAAAGGCAACGGTTGCCAGTGCGAAACCATAGGTTTGGTGTACCCATTGATCAGCACTTCCCAGCGGGAATTTGGCAGCTGCGCACACCACAAAATCATTGCCCTGCCGGATAGGCTCCGTGACATCAGGACACTTGATCTTGTGGCGCACATATTCGATACCCTGTCCCAGTGCGATAGGTACGAACATGAAGAAAATGATATCGGGAATGCCCCGGACCATACTGGTATAGATGGAGCCGATCCAGCGTACCACAGCGACTTGGGAGCGTTTCGCCATGGCTCCAAGGAATCCGAGCAGCAGTGCAGCGGGAGCTGTCAGTGCCAGCAGCGCAAGCACTATGCCGAAGCTCCAGTAGAACATTGAATGCTTGACAGTGGTCAGATAACACATGAACCACTGGGTCCCTTCCAGAAGTGAGGGATCAGAACAGAACTCAAACAAAACAGTCACCCTATGCGATGTGGGAGGCTCAGCGAGCCTCCCGGGTAGTCAGAGCGTCAGGCTGTGATCAGTTAAACCACTTGTCCAGCATCACCTGGAGTTCGCCGTTATCTTCCAGCTCCTTGATGGCTGCATCAAACGCTTCGCGCAGCTCATTGTCACTCTGCCTCAGGCCCATACCGACGCCATCAGCAATATCCAGCGGCTCGCCGACAAACACCAGGCGACCACCGCTCTCGTTGATCACGTCTGACAGGTAGGCTGAGTTGGCCAGCGCGGCATCGACTTCACCGTTACGGACCGCAGCAACCATATCTTCCGGTGTAGGAAACTCAACCAGCGTGGCAGGTGTGTCAGCCAGGTAGCTGGACTGAATGGTGTTGGACTGTGCAGCAACGACGCCGGTCATGACCGACTCATCCGCACCTTCCAGAGCCAGGAAGGAGCTTGGGTCACCTGGCTTGTAGCGCTGGGTGAAGGAGATCATCTCCTTGCGGGCGTCGGTGATGCTCATGCCCGCCATGATCGCATCGTAGTTACCTGCGACCAGGTTGGGGATGATGGTATCCCAGTCATTGGTGACCCAGGTGCAGTTGAAGCCTGTCATTTCGCACAGACGATCTCCCAGCTCACGCTCAAAACCATCCACCTGACCATTGTCATTGATGAAGTTATATGGAGGGTAGGCACCTTCAGTACCTATGCGAACGGTGCGCTCCTGCGCCATAGCCGTGCCACTGGCACATACTGCCAGCGCGAGTCCGATAATCAGTTTTTTCATTGTTGTTCTCCTGGTTGATAACACGTGTTTCACAGTTTCAGTCCGCTGAAGAGGCACTTAGAAAACCCCTCAGGCGTTCACTTTTAGGGTTGTTTAACACTTCGGCAGGTGGGCCCTGCTCTTCGATTAATCCCTGGTGCAGAAATATCACATGGTCAGCAACATCGCGAGCCAGATTCATGTCATGGGTGACGATGATCATGGTACGACCCTCTGCTGCCAATGCCTTGATAACACGAATAACCTCCTGTTCCAGCTCCGGGTCCAGCGCGCTGGTCGGTTCGTCGAACAGCATGGCGGTGGGCTCCATCGCCAGTGCACGGGCAATCGCGGCACGCTGCTGCTGTCCGCCAGACAGCTGGGATGGGTAGGCGTGACTCTTGTCACCGATACCGACCTTATCCAGCAGCGCCTGACCAAGTTTTTCAGCTGCGGGGCGCTCCTGTCCCAGCACCGTGACCGGCGCTTCGATCACATTCTGCAGAATGCTCATGTGTGACCAGAGGTTGAATTGCTGAAAGACCATCGACAGCTTGGTGCGAAAGCGAATGACCTGTTTCGGATCAGCTGGCTGACGATCGCTGTCGTTGCCTTTCCAGAGGACATGCTCCCCTTCAAACTGGATATCACCCTGCTGTGGTATTTCAAGCAGGTTGGCACAGCGAAGCAGAGTACTTTTTCCAGAACCGGAAGAACCGATCAGACAGATCACGTCCCCTTTGCGGGCGACAAGATCAACGCCTTTGATCACTTCCAGATTGCCGTAACGCTTATGGATACCAGTCATCGAGATAACGACGGGCTTGGTATCGGGATAGGCGGTTGCATCTTGTGTTTGCATAACTGTCCTACTCTTGTCGCTGTAGTCCTGGATAATGACCCAGCGCAGTTCTTATTGTTCAGCTGGCAGAAGCGGATTCTGCCAGCTAAAGGTTTAACGCTGGAACGGGTAGACCGGTCCCAGATTCAGTATCTGAGTCAGCTCATCCAATGCTGTGCGGGATTCGAGCAGCAATTGCGGATCAGCCAGGTCCTTTTCTTCGAGATAGTCACGGTAGTGCTGATCTATCCAATCGTTCAGTTTACTAAAAAGTTGATCATTCATCAGCGTATGTGGGTTCGTTGCTTTTCGCTCCTCTTCGGTCAGTACGACTCGAAGACGCAAACAAGCAGGGCCGCCGCCGTTGAACATACTCTGTCTGAGATCGAAAATCTTCAGCTCATCGATCCCCTGTTTGCTCTCCAGCAGCTCGTTGAGATAGTTCCAGACAGAGACTGTCTGACGACTTTCTTCCGGTATAACCAACAGGTTACGGCCATCAGGCATGGTCAGCAGTTGACTGTTGAACATATAGGATTTTACCGCATCCGTCACGGAGACTTTTTCAGTCGGTACCTCAATAACACTGAAGTTACCATGCATTGCTCGTGCCAGGTCCTGTTTTACCTGCTCCTGATTCAGATAGGCCTGTTCGTGACAGAACAGCATGTTGCGGTTGCCCACACCAATCACATCGTTATGGAAAACGCCTTGATCAATCAGGTCAGGATTTTGCTGTGCATAAATGACCTTGTTGGGTGACAGCTTGTGCTTTCGAGCGATCGCCTGTGATGCTTCAAAGGTCTGACGGGCAGGATAGCGCACTGGTTTGGGGCGACTCTCATCAAACGCATAACGGCCAAAGACAAAGAACTCGACACCCGGATCTCCATACTCCTGACAGAAGCGTGTGTGGTTGGCTGCACCCTCATCACCGAACTGCTCGGCACCAGGAAGTGCGGAGTGGTGGACAAAGTGTCGAGCGCTGTTGAATGTTGCTGCCAGAATGCGGCCGGTGGTCTCATGCTCAATCGAACGATGGAACTTGTTGGTCAGGTTGGCAGGTGTGAAATGCACCCGTCCATCCATGGTATCGGCACTGGGAGAGACAGTTGCGGCGTTGGCCGTCCACATACTGGATGCCGAACAGCAGGCAGCCAGTAGGCGCGGTGAGTACTCGCGCGCCTGAAACAGCACCGCCGAATCACTGCCGCTGAAGCCAAGACGACGCAGGGTGTGAATGTCCGGGCGCTCCTGAGGTGCCAGCACGCCCTGAATCAGCCCTGCATCATGCAGCGCCTTCATCTTCACCAGACCCTGCTTTGCTGCCTGTCTGGGGTTGGATGGTTTGGCCTGATTCTTACTGGACGCCAGATTGCCTGAGGACAAACCACTGTAGTTGTGAGTCGGCCCAACCAAGCCATCAAAGTTGGCTTCAAGCGCTTTAGCAGGATTTTGCATGTTCGTATCTCTTGTTATTATGATGGCCGAAATATACTGCTGATGGCCACCGGCTACTTATGTGTTGTTTGCGTATATATTGTTACCGTACAAGTTGTTACGGTTTTTTCTACACACCCAGATCGTCAGCATCCAACTGGATCAGGCGCAGGGTATCGCCATTACTGACTTGCAACCTGTCTGCCACCTCCATTGAAATGACAGGATTATCAGCATTGCCACGCATGATCAGACAGCGGTAGTTCTGCAGAAGATTGTTGCTGACCATCAGCCAGTCATCCCCTCCGGCCTCGCCAATCGCAACCGTGATGTTACGACTTTGCCAGATGGTTCGGATGTTATCTGTGCGTACCTCAAGTGTCGGGCCTGCATCAAAAATATCGACATAGCCACGGTACTCAAAACCCTCGTCCTCAAGCAGATCCATGACATGCTCTATGTCGGGACGAGGCTGGCCGAGAGCTTTCTGAGCCTCTTCACTCAAAAGCGGAACATAAACCGGGTAGTGTGGCATCAGTTCGGCAATAAAGGTTTTGCGGTTGATGCCGCTGAGATAATCGGCCTTGGCCAGATCCATTCTGAAGAAGTGACGCCCGACCGCTTCCCAGAAGGGAGATCTGCCATGCTCATCAATCAGCCCCTGCAGCTCGGCGACCGTGCGGCGTGAGAAACGCTTCATGTGTTCGGCCATGAACAGCATGCGGGCACGGGAAAGGAGGTGGCTGTTGAACGCGGTGTTCTGCTCCGGCTCCAGAAAACGGGTACACAGACGGCTGGTGCCATTGTAATCCTGACACAGATTCAGAGAGGGAATCCGGTTGTGAATCTGCAGTTCGCTGGAGGCGTGTATCACCTCGTCGATGCGGTAACTGTAGAAGGGCGTATCCAGTCCGATACAGGACTCAATGCCGCTGATGCCGATGAGATGGCCGGTGGTCGTATCTTCCAGCACGAAGTGATAGGACTCGTCATGTGGATGAGTCACTTTCCTGTTCAGGGAGTTCTGGGTAGTACCAATCAATCGCGCCAGATGTTCTCGGTTGGCGGGCAGTGTGGTAATTCCGCCGCCTGACTTGGCGGATAACTGTTCCAGTGCTGGCAGATCCGGAAAATCAACCGGTCTAATAATCAGCATAGGTGCTCTCTCCGTTATATTTATACTCTGCTTCTTCGGCTGAGGATCTATTTGTGAGCAGGTCTGCGACATTATTGACCATTGTGGCGTTTGCCGACAGAGCAAAAGTGTTACTGATGCGACGTGGATTTTTAACTATCAGACATGGGGCTTCATGAATGCTTTCAGAGGTGCTCATAAGGGGCTGCCACGACACTGATCCAGAGGAGTCAGTATCGTGGCAGGTTTTGACGAGAGTCCAGCCAGAAGCGTCTGGCCAGAAGGATCAGGCCAGGTGGAGCTGATGGATACTGCCGAGCTTGCGCACCACGATGGACAGCATCGCCAGATCCGGTCGATCGTTGCTGCGTACCTCGGTAAACGTCTGCTGCAGAATGCGCAGCTCCTTGTCGTACTGTGCTTGCCACAGTGACAAACGCTCCGTCAGCGGCAGATCGGCATCCGTATCCTGCAGAATGCTGGTGCAGGCCTGCAACTGGCCACGGTCGACCTCAAAGGCGAGAGCCGCTCGGGCCTTGCGTTGCCAGAGATCCTCTTCCGGCAGCTTGGCAATAAACTGGCGAAGGGGCTGCAGATGCAGCTCTTGCTCCAGTGCAAAATAGAGGCGCGCGGTATCTTCGCTGCTCTGATTCTGCTCCTGTGCCAATTCGACAATATCCAACCCGGAATACAGGTGCGGCAGACTTGCCAGGCGTAGTGCCAGTGATTCGGGAACTCCACCGGCCTGCAGCTCTGCCACTGCTACTTCTATCACCTCACGTCCGCTGTCATGCATCAGTTCAGGCAGGGCGCTCGGCAGCTCTGACTGCAATTGATGATAGCGCTCGACCAACTGAGCAATGCTGAGATTGCCCGGAGTGCGGCGCACCAGCCACAGGGCGGAGCGCTCCACCAGGTCCTGAATCCGTGTCAGTTGAGTACGGAACAGTTGATCATCAACGGTCTCTTCCAGAGCTTCCAGCTCCTGCCAGAGGCTGTTCAGATTGAAGATCTGACTCAGCGCGAAAAACGCCCGTACAGCATTTAGAGCGGAGCAGTTGGTTTCCGACTGCAGGTAGCTGACAAAAGTCGATCCCATACGGTTGCAGACCAGGTTGGTCAGGTGGGTGGCCATCAGCTCAGCGCGCAGAGGATGCTGCTGGATCTGCTGCGGGTAGAGGCTGCGAATCACGGCCGGAAAATAGTCCGGCAGCAGTTGGGCCAGATCCTGATCTTCGCCGATGCCTTCGGCGATCAACTGATCAGACAGCCAGAGCTTGCTGTACGCCATCAGCACAGCAATCTCAGGGCGGCTCAGCCCGCTGTTGCTGCGCGCCAGATCATCCAGATGCTCTTCACTGGGCAGGTGCTCCAGCTTGCGGTTCAAGCGGCCTGCGCGCTCCAGCATATGGATAAGACGACGATGATCGTTCAGGCGCTGAGGTGCCTGCCAGGCACACAGACTGAGAATCTGGCTCTGCTGAAAGTTGTGCTTCAATACCAGTGTGGCTATCTCATCCGTCATGCTTGCCAGCAGCTTGTTACGGTCGGCTTCGCTGAGTCGGCCACTGGCCACTTCCTGGCTCAGCAGTATCTTCAGGTTCACCTCATGGTCTGATGAGTCCACACCTCCGGCATTATCGATCGCATCTGTGTTGATCAGACCACCCTTACGGGCAAACTCGATTCGCGCTTTCTGCGTCAGGCCCAGGTTGCCTCCTTCGCCGACCACCTTGACGCGCAGTTCAGCACCATCCACACGCAGGCCATCATTCGCACGATCGCCGACATCGGCATGGGTTTCGGTACTGGCTTTGGCATAGGTACCGATGCCACCGTTCCACAGCAGATCGACCGGAGCCAACAGCAGACGATGAATCAGCTCGGTCGGGGCCAGACGTTTTTCGCTGATACCGAGCGCTTCACGCGCCTGATCGCTCAGTTCGATGAACTTGGCACTGCGACGATAGATACCGCCCCCTTTTGAAATCAGGGTCGCGTCATAATCTTCCCAGCTTGAGCGCGGGAGTTTAAACAGGCGTTGGCGCTCCTGGAAGCTGCTGGCCGCATCCGGATTGGGATCGATGAAGATATGCATATGATTGAAGGCTGCCAGCAGGCGGATATGCGGTGACAGCAGCATGCCGTTGCCGAACACGTCGCCAGCCATATCGCCGATACCGATCACGGTGAAGTCTTCACGCTGGCTGTTGCGGTTCTGCTCACGAAACAAACGCTTGACCGATTCCCAGGCACCGCGTGCCGTAATCCCCATCTGTTTGTGATCGTAGCCATTGCTGCCACCCGAGGCGAAGGCATCATCCAGCCAGAAGTCATACTCGCGAGAGATGCTGTTGGCGATATCCGAGAAGGTGGCCGTGCCCTTGTCGGCTGCCACGACCAGATAAGGGTCGGGCTCGTCATGACAGACCACATCCTTCGGCGCAACCGGCTGGTTGTCCTTCAGATTATCGGTCAGATCCAGCAGGCCGCGGATGAAGGTTTTGTAGCAGTTGACCACTTCTGCCTGCACTGCGTTGCGATCACTGCTGTCAGGCAGTTGTTTGGGCACGAACCCGCCTTTGGCACCGACAGGTACGATAACGGCATTCTTGACCATCTGTGCTTTCACCAACCCCAGTACCTCGGTACGGAAATCCTCGCGGCGATCCGACCATCGCAGCCCGCCTCGGGCGACTGGCCCTGCACGCAGGTGCACGCCCTCGACGCGTGGCGAATAGACAAAGATCTCGAAGGCTGGGCGTGGTTCGGGCGCTGCCGTGATGGCACGGGTATTGAATTTGAACGACAGGCGGTCACGCGCCTGATCAAGGCTCTGATAATAGCTGGTGCGCAGCATCGCCTGGATCACCTCCAGGTAGTGCCGCAGGATTCGATCCTCATCCAGATTATCCACGGCTTCCAGCGCGTCGTTGATCTCGCTGGTGATGCTGGCTTGCAGCGTATCGCGATCACCCTTCAGCATGGGATCAAAGCGTGCCGCAAACAGGGCGATCAGCTGTCGGCACAGTTGTGGATTGCGTGACAGCGCCTGTTCGATATAGTGCTGACTGAACGGCAGGCTGAGCTGCAGCAGATACTTGCACAGCGCACGCATCAGTTCCACTTCGCGATAGCTGATACCCGCTTTCAGGATCAACTGATGGAAACGGTCGTTTTCCAGTTCGCCGACATAGGTGCGAATAAAGCTCTCCTGGAACTGCTGGCGCATTTGTGCAGAGCTGAGATCCGGGTTATCGGCACTATCGAGGCTGAAGTCGATGATCCAGAAGGCGCGGCCGTCATCCAGGTCAATATCATAGGGGGAGGCACTGAGTACGCGCACTCCAAGATGCTCCAGAATCGGCAGAACATCAGACAGAGCGATACTCTGGCCCTGGCCGAGCACCTTGAAGCGAATTGTGTCGTCATCACTGCTGCGTGGATAGAGCTGCGTGGTCAGCGGAGCGTTCATCTGCTCCAGTGTGCAGATATCGCGCACGGCTTCGCTGGCACTGATCTCCTCCTGATAGGCTGTGGGCATGGCATTACCGAATCGGGTCAGCAGGCGGTTGGCCTCAGACTCGTCCAGCTCCTGCAGCATGGCATGGTGCAGTTTATCCTGCCAGGAGAGCATTGCATCATTGATCTGCTGCTTCAGCTTCTTCACATCGGGGTTGATCAGATGCGCCTTACGACAATGTATGGTGAACTCGATCAGTGCCAAGGGCTGCTCGCTCAGGCGCACACCGAACTCTACGCTGTAGGCATTGAACTCCTCCTTGAGAATCTCCAGTACCCGAAGGCGCAGATTGGTATTGTAGCGATCACGCGGCACCAGCATCAGCACGTCTATGAAGCGACCATAGGTGTCCGGGCGCAGAAACAGCCCCAGTTGGCGGCGCTCGAAGCTGCGCTGCATGCCGAAAATGGCATCCCTGAACTGCTCATAGCTGGCCTGAAGGATCTCGTCACGCGGGTAGGTGTTGAGCAGATGGCGCAACACCTTGTAACCATGGTTATCCGAAGGCAGTCCGGAATCGGCAAGGACGCGCTGCACACGCTGGCTGATCAGCGGAATAGTCGACAGGGGTGCGTCGTGGGCCTTGCTCGAGTAGAGGCCGAAGAAGCGCCATTCGCCGATGATCTTGCCCTGGTCATTGACCTTTTTCACACCCACATAGTCCAGGTGTGCATGCTGCTGCACAGTCGAGCGAGTGGTGGACTTGGTCAGAACCAGTATATCCGGCTGCTCGATCAGACGGCTCATATACTCATCCAGCCGGATTTCGCGCTGGCTCTCGGAGATCGGGTCGCGGAAGCAGCCCAGACCACTACCTTCGAGATAGTTCAGGTGATAAGTGTGATCCGGTTTCAGTGACACATCATAATAGCGCGAGCCGATCAGCAGGAAGTTTTCCTGTCCCAGCCAGCGCAGGAAACGCACGGTTTCTTCCAGATCCGACGTCTGATAGCCTGAGGCATGTGTTGTGCACCATTCGGCAGCTTCTTCCAGCCGCGCCAGCATCGGTTTCCAGTCCTCGACCGCAGAGCGGACATCGTTAAGTACCGTGCGCAGGCTGTCTGCGACAGCGTCCAGTTGCTCCGGGCTGATCTGGCGATCTATTTCCAGCCGCAAGAGTGCTTCGGGTGTGCCTTTGGCACCGGATCCTGTGGCGTGAAGCGTCTTCAGGGTTCCTTTCTTGTCTCGCTCTATCAGAAAAACCGGGTAGGCCTGGCGATGAACGCGGATATTCTGTCTGGCCAGGTCGGCGAGCACGCTGGCGATGATGAAAGGCATATCCTCCATGATGATCTCTACCAGCGTGTGCTCGATATGCCAGCCGCTCTTGGCGGGGTCAGGGTTGAACACGCGGATCAGTGTTTCGCCCTGCTGGCGCTTCTGCGCACACTCCCAGACTGACATCAGGGCACAGTACTGATCGGTTGGACTCACTGGCTGATCATCATCGATCTCATTACTCTGAAAAAAAGCGTTTTGCAGCAGCTCAAGCTGTCTTGCGACGGCTTCCGAGTGACATTCACTGATGAGTTGATGAAGAGGGGGAGTAGGCTGATTTTTTTGTACAGACTTTCTGTCCATTTGAAGATCCGGTTTATTGTTATTGCGGGAGAACGGTAGAATTATTATTAGTGATATTGATCTGACGTGACAGATGACGAATTTTGACAATGCGACGCCGACTTTAAACAGCATAGCATCCGTACTCACCAGTGACACGAATCTACTTCGATTATGTGCTCCTGAGGTCTATTATAAAGAGCAATACAGTCGCATAACTCCAACTACAAGGCGATCAGGCGTTGAGTGATCAACTGCAAATAACGGCACAGGTGCATCAGGCTCAAAGATATGGCTTTCTGCTGGTACCCGACTTTTCGCTGATCGGCTTTTCCAGCGCCGTAGAAGCCCTGCATATGGCGAACCGTCTGGTGGCACAGACTCTCTACGAGGTCGTGTTGATCGGCGCTGAGTCGAGTGCAGTGCAAAGCAGTTGTGGTGTAGAGATCAAAACCGAGTGCGGTTATGAAGATGTCGGGCAGCTGGATGCCTTGATTCTTTGTGGTCCGGCCAGTGCCCAGCGTGCTGAATTTGCCGATCTGATTGCCAGACTCAAACGTCTGCAGCGCAATACCCGTCTGCTCGGTGGAATCGGTACCGGTACTTATCTGCTGGCCTGTGCCGGGTTGCTTGACGGCTATCGTGCCACGACCCATTGGCTGGATCTGCCGGACTTCAGGCAGGAGTTCCCATTGATTGAGGCCACAGGTACGCTGTTCGAGATAGACCGGGATCGTCTGACCTGCAGTGGCGGTACCGCAGCGATGGATATGCTGCTGTTTCTGATCGGGCGTGAGCATGGCATTGAGCTGGCTTCCGCCATATCCGAGCAGTTTGTATGTGAGCGCATCCGTGCCAGTGATGATCCGCAGCGGGTGCCGCTCAAGGTACGTCTGGGGACTCAGCAGCCGAATCTGACCGAGGCGGTTATGCTGATGGAGGCGAACATTGAGGAGCCACTGAGTATTGATGATCTGGCGAGCCTTATCGGGGTGTCGCGTCGTCACCTGGAGAGGTTGTTCAAACAGCATCTTCAGGCGATGCCATCGCAATACTATCTGGAGTTGAGGCTGGAGAAAGCGCGTCAGCAGTTACGCAGTTCCAGCCATCCGATTCTGCAGGTGGGTTTGATGTGTGGTTTCTCCAGTGCATCCTACTTCAGTACCAGCTATCGCAACCACTTCGGGATTACACCGCGTCAGGAAAGGCGGCAGGCACAGCTGGCAGAGGGTCTGCTGGATCTGCAGAGCAGCTTCGGACGCTCATCGCCGCAGTGATGAGCTGTCAGGAGTTGATCAGCGCACCGTTGCTTTCGCCGGCAGCAGGCCATCGGCACGGAACATCGCCTTGATGCCGCGCAGTGCCTGACGAATTCGGTCCTGATTTTCGATCAGTGCAAAGCGCACATGATCATCGCCGTAATCGCCGAAGCCTATGCCGGGCGATACAGATACCTTGGCATCCGCCAGCAGCTTCTTGGCAAACTCCAGCGAGCCCAGATGGGCATATTGCTCAGGGATTTTTGCCCAGACATACATGGATGCCTTGGGATTTTCGACCATCCAGCCCAGCTCATGCATCCCTTTCACCAGTACATCGCGGCGCTTCTGATAGTTGCCGACAATCTCGTTGACGCACTGCTGATCCCCCTCCAGTGCTGCTATCGCAGCCACCTGCAGCGGTGTGAAGGTACCATAGTCGTGATAGCTCTTGATCCGCGCCAGCGCATTTACCAGCTCGGGGTTGCCGACCATGAAACCGATACGCCAGCCCGCCATGTTGTAGCTTTTGGACAGAGTGAAAAACTCCACTGCGACATCCTTCGCGCCCGGTACCTGCATGATCGACGGAGCTTTCCAGCCATCGTAGACAATATCGGCATAGGCCAGATCGTGCACCACCAGAATGTCGTGCTCTTTTGCCAGTGCAATGACGCGCTCGAAAAAGTCCAACTCGACACACTGCGCGGTTGGGTTGGAGGGAAAGCCCAGAATCATCATCTTCGGTTTCGGGATGCTCTCCTTGATCGCGCGCTCCAACTCAGCAAAAAAATCCATGCCCGGAATCAGTGGCACTGAGCGCACCTGCGCACCGGCAATCACGGCACCATAAATATGGATCGGATAGCTGGGGTTTGGTACCAGCACACCATCACCACGATCCAGCGTGGCCAGCATCAGGTGTGCGAGTCCCTCTTTGGAACCGATGGTGACAATCGCCTCGGACTCGGGATCAATCGACACATCGTAACGCTCCTTATACCAGTGGCTGATCGCGCGCCGCAGGCGGGGTATGCCACGTGAAGTGGAGTAGCCGTGTGTATCGGGGCGTTGGGCAACTGTGCAGAGCTTCTCGACGATATGCGGCGGCGTGGCACCATCGGGATTACCCATGCTGAGATCGATAATATCTTCACCGCGACGTCGCGCGGCCATCTTCAGTTCAGCAGTGATATTGAAAACATAGGGGGGCAAGCGCTCAATGCGCTCAAAACGACGCTTGAATTCGTGACTCATGATGATCTCTTAACGTAAGCGCCCGGAACCGTCCGAGCGACGCCGGCTGCCCGTGCAGCCTGACGTTAAGATATGCTCACGCAGCTTGTTTGTCGAGAGGTTGTTCGAAAAACAGTGGCTGTGAGATCAGGCCACCTGGTCAAGCTCGTCAATAAAGGTGCGAACCAGTTGCACGAAGGCGGCGGGGTCCTCCAATGGCAGCATATGTCCGACATCAGGGATCACTCTGGCATGCACCCCGTGAATTGCATCGCTCGCGGCGTCGAATACAGCCCTGAACAGAGGGCGTGTCTTCTCGCCACGTAACAGTGCAACCGGTATGCGCAGCTGGTTCAGTTGCTCGGTTGTGATGGCTGGCGGTTCCGTCTGTGTCATCTGCAGTGCAAGACTGTGCGCGTTTTCAAGCTGATGTACCCGCAATGACTCATCCTGCTCCTCAAAGTAACCCTCACGTCCACCAGAAGCGTCCATCATCAGGCGCGCTGCCTTCTCCAGATGATTCTGCGCCACGATTGGGAATATCGGACCAAACATCTCTTCGGCGTCACTCATGAAGCACTGCATCTGATCCTCATTCAGATAGGCCGGACAGCCAGGTTCATAGAGGAACAGACTGCGGACCAGGTGCGGCGCCTGAATTGCCAGTGCGAGTGCGACATCGGCACCATAGGACCAGGCGACCAGATGCACAGGGCCCTGATCCGCCGTTTCGATCAGACTGCGCAGATCCTGCATGTGTGTCGTGATACCAAACGGATAGTCATCATTCACAACCGCCGCGCGCTTGCCGAAATAGCGCTGAGTGAAGGAGATCGCTTTGTAGCCATCTGCCAGGAAAGCACTGTGCTTCTCCCAGATGCGATGGTCGGCCAGTGCGCCATGCACCAGAAGAACAGGCGCGCCATCGCCCTGAATGAAATACTCCATGTCACGCTCATTGATACGTGCGCTGCATTTCTGAATGCCAGGAGCGCTCAGTTCCAGGTGCAGCAGTGGGAAGGGATTACCCATCATATCCAGCGGTGAACGACCAATGATGCGAAAGCCCATCTTCAGATAAAACTCGAGCGCTTGCGGATTCTGTTCATTCACATCAAGAATGGTTGCACCCATCTCTGAGATGGCATGCTGCAGCAGGCGACGCCCTATCCCCTTGCCGCGGCTCTCGGGTGAGATGAAAAGCATCTCTATGCGATTGCCGGAGACACCGACAAAACCGAGGATGTGGCCATCTGCATCCCGATAGGCGCGCAGCACCACTGAGGCCAGATAATCATTGAGAACGCGCGGTCTCAGGCTACTGATATCCTCTTCGCTGAGAAAATGATGGGTAGCCCGCACTGACTCTTCCCACACGGCAGTGAGCAGTTCGTATTCATCTTCGGTGACGCTGCAGATAGTACCTGTATCAGTCAGCTGGCCTGAGGGGGCTTTGGCTGACGGTGTGGAGCTTTTCATATCGCATACTGCCTGATGGCCATGACCCCGGCCTCATGAGGCGGCTCTTGAGGCGGAGATCGCTGATAAGGAGAGTATAGTATACAGACATTGAGGGTGGGGAATCATCCGTTGGAGCTGTTCTCTTTCGTTTGTGGCAAGGTTGGCCATCCCTGGCCGGTCGAATAACAGTCCCTGTCCGGGATGCTGCTGTGTCAGCAGGTCAGAAGTGCCACTCCAGTTGCAGAGTCGGTGCGCTGGTGTTGACGCCGGGCTTGCCATGGTTGCCGAATTTGTTACGCCTGTATTCATAACCGACTCCAGTTCACAGGGGGGGCTTGTTGATAAAAAATGAAGGTTTTGCGACAGATAATGCTAATTATTGAATACAAAAAAATTATAAATTGTTTGAAAATACAAAAAATTGTCATCACAATGTAATGTGTTTGAATTTACAGTAATGTACTGAATTTTAAAAATATATATCAATAATAGCTTGCCTTTTATGACATTTTTTTAAGAAATTTCAGGCGAATCATAATGCATGAAATGCTTTTTTTGACTTAATACTCAGGTTTGATTTTTATATATTGTGTACATAAACTTTGTTTCCGTAGACAATGTCTGCTTACCAGGCTCCTTACAGGAGCTAGCCTCATACTAAGAATAAAAATCAGTGGAGCTGTTCTATGAATCGTCTGTCCATTCGGGCCAAGTTTCTTGTGCTGGTTGTATCCATCTCCGCCATATTCATCGCCTCTCTGTTCGTTATAAAAGGCACGAACACGCGTATTGCCGACAATTTTGATCGTTTCTATCAGGACAACTTTTCCGTCTCCCTGCAGGTGGAGCGGTTGAAGGAGGCGCAGGTGGATATCATGGTTGATGTGCGTGGGCTGCAGATTGCGTACCTGCTGAATCTGGATAATCAGATACCCGGTTACCTCAGTAATATGCAACGGAACTATGAGGAAACGCCGTCTATGCTGGAGAATCTGAGCAGTGGTTTCAGGGATGATCCTGCTATATATGATCGACTGGTTCATTTGGTTAACGAATATCAGAGTCGCACTCGGGCATTTGTGCAGGCAATGAATGATGCACCCGACAATCGTGCACCTTTCCCGATTTTCTCAGCTTTCAGTGAGTCCTATAGCCAGCTCAGTGATTATTTTGACTTACTGAAAACCAGTACGGACCAGGCTGCGATTCAATCTCAGCGCGAAGCGGAAAGTGCGATCAACATGGCCAACCGCGTGTTCTACCTCTCACTGCTTATTGCCATTCTGGCGGCGCTGGTGCTGAGTTTCTTTATTTCACGCGACATCATCAATGGCATTGCGCGTGTACGTGAGTTGGCCGCTCAGTTGGCCAAGGGAAATCTGATGGTGCGTGCCGATGTGACAGGCAGTGATGAGGTGGCCGTGCTCGGGCGTTCGCTGAACGACACCATGGAGCACCTGGGTAAGATTATTCGCGATATTGCCCGTTCGGCAGATATCGTCGGTCATAACAGTGAGCGGGTGCTTAAAGCTAACAGTGCCGTACAGAGAATGTCGACCGAGATCACCGACAACACGCATCAGGTGGTTACTGCCATTGAGGAGATGTCGGCCACCAGTAAGAACATTGCGGAAAATACTACTGAAACGGCCAGGGCGTCCGGTGAAATGGAGCGCATGGTGAACCAAGGCATGCAGGCATCTGCTTCCACCATGGCTACGGTGCAGCAGATGGTGGAAAGCCTGCAGAAAACCTCGGGTGTGGTCGGTAAGCTCCAGGAGGAGCTGGCCAGTATCGAGAAGATTCTGGATGTGATCCGGGGTATCTCCGAGCAGACCAATCTGCTGGCGCTGAATGCCGCCATTGAAGCAGCGCGGGCAGGTGAGCAGGGAAGAGGCTTTGCCGTGGTTGCTGATGAAGTACGCACCCTTGCTCAGCGCTCACAGGGATCGGTGGATGAGATCGAGTCGCTCCTGACCCATCTGCGCAGTATCGGCCAGAATGCGGTGGCCCGCATGAGTGATTCTTCTGATATGGCCGGTACGACCAGTGAACAGATAGAGGAAAACAACGCCATGCTGGCAGCTATACTGGATGCAGTGGAGCAGGTTAACGGACAGGCGCAGCAGATCGCTACAGCAGCCGAGGAGCAGAGTGCAGTGGCGGTGGATATCAGCCAGAACATGCATGCTGTACAGGCGCTGACCCAGCAGTCGGCTGAAACCGCGATCCAGACCAGTGAGTTCAGTGAAGAGATGCACCAGGTCAGCCGTCAGGTATTGGCACAGCTGTCCTTTTTCAAGGTGAGTACACGTGCAGAGTGAGGTTGCCTCTGAGCTGATGCACTCTGGGATTATCTGTTGGCCGCTGCGTCTGCTATTGCTTTAAACCTGGCGACATGGCGCTTGATACGATCGGCATCGCACAGGGTGCATAACCAGGACTTACCTTTGCCGGTCAGCATCACCATGGATTTGTCACCGCAGCCTTTGCAGGCTGTCCATTCCACCCGTTCACCTAAAGGCTCGAACAGATCGCAGAGGGTATGTGGCATGCTGCCTGCCAGAGTAGCTACCTCCTCCATCTTGAACTGGTTGGACAGTATCAGATGCTTCAGTTTATGCAGCTGGAGGATTGGTTTCAGCGATTCATTGTTCACGGTGGTGGTTGTCAACGATAGTCGTTCAAGATTGTGTAGACCTTCGAGTGGCTTCAGCGTTTTGATCTTGATCGACTTGATGCTGTTGCTGTCTCCGGCGATCGAGAGGGCTTTAAGTTGTGTCATCCCTTCCAGAAAACCGAGATCAGAGGAAGCGCGGATATTCTCTATCTCCAGATTTTCCAGCAGTGGCAGATCACGTAATGCCTCAAGCGGCTCTGCAGACGGTGATGCACCCAGATGCAGATGGCGAAGCTGTTGGAGCTGGCTGATAGGCTGCAGGGATTTTATCCCGCTCCACTTGATATACAGGCTTTCCAGCCCCGGCATTCTGCAGGCGGCCTCAAACAGGTGTTGAGGTACACGCGAGTGAAACCAGAGTATTTTCACCTGTGTCAGTGTTGGCAGGTACTCGCACCATGATTCAACTAACCGCTTCTGAGCGGTTGCTGACAGCTCTGTCTGGGTACAGACAAGAGATAATCTGTCGCCACCCTTATACTCTTCGGGATTTTGAATCGAGGCTGGAGGAAAGTCGCGAGCAGGACGATGAAACCAGTAGCTATCCCAGGGTTCTACTACCTCACTGCGCTGTGCCTGCGCATCCTTCAGATTTTGCATGATCTCTTCAATCGATGGTTCCATGGTAACTTTCTGCTTCCCGGGGCTTTTTCAATCGTGCTCTGTGCAGCCATTTTGGCTGGCACGGACGGTGTTATGTCAGCTTAGCCCTCCAGTGTACTAGAAGTAAGCTGCGGAGGCGGGACTCTTTTGCGTGGAGTTTGGGTATGGGATTTGAAAAAACGCGAATGCCAGGTGTTCCAATAGATAGTCAGTTGATTTAAAGAAAGCGATGTTTGATCATCGTTGACTGCATTGATGCTGGAGCTCAGTGAAACCTCATTCATACCGCTATCGGAGACTGTAATGCCGTCAACCGTTATACCCCTCCCGGATTTTGCGATACTGGAGAGTAATTCTCAGGGGCGTGAGTTTTTGTGCATTCGCCATCCGTCAGTGAGTGCTCGTATCTCTCTGACGGGCGCTCACCTTGTCAGTTGCCAGCCAACTGGTCAGGCAGATCTGCTCTGGTTCAGTCCTGAAGATGAGGAGTTACCGGACACTGCTCTGCGTGGTGGCATACCCATCTGCTGGCCCTGGTTTGGTAATGACCGACCTGATGCGCCAGCGCATGGTATTGCCCGCACGGCCCGCTGGGAGCTGAGAAGTGTTGAGCAGCGCTCTGACCATGTCCGGATCATTATGGTGTTGCCAGAAGAAATTATCGCTAGAGTACTGCCGGATGAGTCATGGGCTGTGCAGGTGACTTTTGAGTTGTGCCAGGAGCTTAAGGTATCCCTGACCAGTTGCAATACCGGGACCATCGCTCAGCCCTTGAGCCAGGCGCTGCACACCTATCTGCCGGTTCTGGATATAGACAGGGTTGAGCTATCGGGCCTGATGGGTGTGCGTTTTTTTGACAAGCTGACCGGTGAGGATCAATCGGGTAAGGATGAAGCCCTGAAGGCTGATGGTGAACTGGATCGTATCTATCATGGTTACACTGGTCCGGTAACGCTTTACTGCCCAGGAATGCCTGATCGGATCATCACACGTGAAGGCTCATCATCTCTGGTGGTATGGAATCCTGGCCACGAAAAGTCAAAGACCCTCAGTCAGTTTCCTGCAGATGGTTACCGCCGCATGATCTGTGTGGAAGCAGCGAATGCCGGACAGGATAAACGGCTATTGGCGCCGGGGGAGGTGCATACTTTGGCAACAAGGCTCAGGCGTGAGAAAGCGCTTCACGATGTCTGATCAGGATTCCACATGAATTTTTCTCAATAAGAATCCCCTTATGTATCTTGGTGGATTCTTCCGGCTGCAGTATTATCTGTGTTCTGCTAAAGGGAGATTCAATCAGGACTCTCACGGTTATGGATAATCAATCAAGGATGACACGCATGGACTGTACAATCCGCTACGCCCAACCTCAGGATCTTAATCAGATACGTACTCTGATTACAGAGTCAACCCGTGCGCTGCAGCGCGAGCACTACTCTCTGAGTCAGATCAACAACGGTCTGGAATTGATTCAGGGCATTGATCAATTGGTGAAAGATGGCACGTTAGCCGTCGCTCTGCTGGATGACCTGATCATTGGCAGCGGTGGCTGGACGCAACAACTGGCCGACTCACCATGGGAAGCTGAGCTGCGAGCCTTCTTCGTATCTCCTGCTTTTTCCGGAATGGGGGTGGCATCAAGCCTGCTGCGCTACTGTGAGGATGCCTGCCGAGCCATGGGAGTCTGCCACCTGACTCTGGCATCCACCCTGACCGGTGAAGCTTTCTATCTGCGTAATGGTTTTGAGTCACTTGGACCCAATACCAGATTGCTTGAAAGTGGTGAGCTCTTCAAGCTGATCATGATGCGGAAAAGCCTTGCGGAAAGGGCTGCCTCCTGACAAATGACAACAACTTGATTGACATGATACTCCATATTTCGGCCTGATCAGGTTTTGGTGAGCATGGCTTCCTGGATGGGCTGAACTGATAGGGCAGCCTGTCAGAACTGGCACCTGGGATAGCAGTCTATGCTCAGACAAAATAGGTGCCAAGCAACAATAAACTGAGTAACAGTGTCAGCAGGCTGAAGTAGGTGGCAATCAGGCTGCGGTTTTCCAACTGGTTTTCCAGATAGATGATCAGCTGGTCAGCAAAGCCAGCCCGCTGCTCTTTGACCGGCTCATGCAGACCGGCAGTGGCTCGCTGGAATTTGCTGAAAAAAATCGGTACCTGCCGCAGTAGTGCCTCAATTGGCTGTATCAGGTCACCCGGCGGGATGGGTAGAGTGCGCCAATGGCGCCGCGCAATTTCAGCCAGCAGTAATCCAGCCATAACTGGCCATAGCATGCTCAGCCATGCAGTGGGATCTGCAGAGGGGTAAACAGGCGCTATGGCCTGTGGCATCCAGTAAACTGCTGTCAGACTGGCCAGCAGGGTCAGGAGCCAGCTCAGCAGCATGCTCTGAGGCAGTGGCGATAGATCATGGGTACTCTTGGCGGAGAGGTTCTGTGACAGTAACCAGAGGTAGCGTAACATCAGAAGCGATGTGGCAACCGCGCTGAGTGTGATGGCAGGCAGTAGCCAACCGGGCAGAAGATCATCATACAGCATCGCTTTCAGTGACAATTTGGCATGACTGCCACTACTGAGCAGGCCGACCAGTGACAGTGCAGGTACGCAGATAGCGGTTGCCAGAACCAGCAGGGGGAGCCTGGAGTCATACTGAGTGATACCGACAGCCAGGAACAGCGTGCCCTTGGTCAGTGCGTGGTGCATTGCGAACAGTGCCAGCACCGGTACCAGACCCGTCCAGATCTCGGGCTGGATGAAGGCCGCACCCAGAGCGGTGGTGAGCAGTCCCATCTGACTGATACTGGAGTAAGCCAGCACCGTTTTTGACTTGTGCTGCTGCACACCGATCAATGCGGCGGCAAAGGCCGCTAACAGACCGATGACGCAGATGCTGATGCCCCAGTGCGGCAGACTGACCATCCCTGCCGGCAGCAGGAAGATCCAGCCGAGCAGGCCAGCCTTGATCATGGCGCCGCTGAGCACAGCGCTGGCTGGTATCGGTGCCACCGGATGAGCCAGAGGTAGCCACATGTGGAGCAGTGGCAGCCCGGCTTTGACGCCAAAACCGGCAAACAGGCAACTGATGATCAGCGGCTGATAGGTTGAGGTGGCATTGGCACGGGCAAAGTCCTCCAGCAGCAGTGAACCTGGAACCAGCAGTTGTGCGGCGCTGAGCAGCAGCCCGGCCAGAATCAAGGCTTCGCCCAGAACAGCCATGATCAGGTAGACGCGGCCCGCGCGCAAGGCCTCTTCCGAGCGAGTGTGAATCACCAGGCCATATCCGGCAAAGGTCATCAGTGCGAAGAAGAGGTAAAAGCTGACGACATCAGCGGAGATAATCAGACCGAGATTACCGCTTAGTGTCAGCAGCCAGAGCAGGTGGAAACTCTTTTCACGGACATCTCCCGCCATATAGCCTTGTGCATAGATGGCACATCCCCCCCACAGAAGTGCAGTGAAGCACAGAAATACACGGCGAATATCATTCAGAAGCCAGTCGCTGCCGAGCAGCAGCCAGGGCAGTTCGAGGTGCAGCTCAGCGCCGCTCAAAGCTATCGCAAGTGCCGGTAGTACTGCCAGTGGTGTCAATCTGCAGGCTGTTTCACGCCAGCGCGGCAGGCACCAGATCAGGATCAGCAGGAGTGGCGTCAGTGGGATCAGCAGCAGGCTATGGTTCATGGCAGATACTCCCGCAGGGTGATCAGTTCCGCCCAACCGACTGGGCTGATTTGCAATCCGGCAAAGAGTCCTGCGGCTATGCTGAGCAGAGCAGTGGCCAGTGCCGGAAACAGTAGCAGCGGGGCGGTATCACGATAACGGGTGATCATCTCGTGGGGCCAGCTGTCAGGCACTGGCTTGAACCAGATGCGATAGAGCAGAGGCAGAAAGTAGGCTGCATTGAGCAGACTGCTGGCCACCAGTACGGCCACAACCCAGTCCATGCCAGCCAGCAGCGCGCCAGTGCCGAGATACCATTTACTGATGAAACCGGCTACCGGGGGCAGACCGATCATGCCGAATGCACCGACAGTGAAAGCGGCACTGGTCAGAGGCATGCGTGTGCCGACACCATCGAGCTCGTTAATCTTGTGTATCCCGAGAGTTTCGGCATAGTTCCCGGCGCAGAAGAAGAGTGTGACCTTCATCAATCCCTGGTGCAGCAGGTGCACCAGCCCCCCAATGGTACCGAGTGGCCCGAACAGTGTGATGCCAAGGATGATATAGGAGACCTGGCTGACGGTGGAGTAGGCCAGCCGCCGTTTGATATCCGTCTGTTGCAACGCGCGCAGCGAGCCATAGAGGATGGTGATCGAGGCAACGATGGCCAGAGGGGTGAGCAGCCCCTGTTGCCAGGAGTAGTCGATGCCATATACATCATAGACTACCCGAACTATGCCGAAGGCACCGGCTTTGACGACAGCCACAGCATGCAACAGGGCACTGACCGGCGCTGGTGCAACCATCGCAATAGGCAGCCAGCCATGCAGAGGGACCAGTGCTGCCTTTACCCCCAGACCGAGGATCAGCAGCGCAAAGACCAGGTGCAGCAGGGGGTGCAGATCCGGGGCCATCTCAGCGACCCGCTGCAGATCGCCGAACTCGATATCGCCGGCGAGCGCATAGATGGCGACGATGCCGATCAAAAGTACTGCACCACCACTGAGAGTATAAGCCAGATAGATCCGCCCGGCTCGCAGTGACTCCGGTGTGCCGCGATGCACGATCAGTGGGTAAGTGGATAGCGTCAGGAGTTCATAGAAGATGAAAAAGGTGAACAGATTGCCCGCCAGAGAGATCCCCATGGTACTGGCCACGCAGAGACTGAAGAAGCCGAAAAAGCGACTGCGGTTGGGGGAACCCTCCAGATAGCCGATCGCATAGAGGGTCGTAAACAGCCAGAGCATGGAGGAGAGCCCGGCGAACAGCATTGCCAGAGCATCGGCACGCAGAATCATCGAAAGCCCCGGCAGGACCTCCAGTCGCAACTCCGGTCGAAAGCCAGCCACGACATACTGTATCAGCAGAAGGATCAGAGCGATCTTGAGTACAGCAGCTCCCAGATTTACGAGGCTGCGCAGGCGATGCTCCTGCTCCGGCAGCATAAAGATCACCATGGCTGCAAGGAAAGAGGTCATCAGTACAATCAGTGGCAGCAGATTCATCATGGCTGTTGCTCCGAAGTGCCATGAAGCGTTTCGTATGTCGGGGTCTGGAGCAGCTCAAGTGACTGTTCAAGAGACCCTTCAGGCAGCACAGCGAGCGGCAGAATATCAGGCAGTGTCAGCAGGTGCAGCGGCCAGGTGGCGATAAAGCCCAGGAGTATGCTGGCAGCGGACAGGGCCAGCGCACAGATCTCGAGCCCAACTCCCGGACGGTGGAAGGTGTCGCTATTTTCAGCCTCTTTAAATGAGTAGTGAAACACTCTGAATACATAGGCGGCAGAGAGCAGGCCACCGAGCAGCATGACCGGAATCCACCACCATTGTGCGCTTGCCAGAGCACTCTGCAGCAGCAACCATTTGGCACTGAAGCCGCCGCTGGGTGGCAGCCCCATCAGGCTCACACCGGCCAGGCCAAAACCGAAGATACTCAGCGGGCGATACTGGCTGGTACCGGCCAGGGCACTCAACTCCGGACGACCGGTACAGAGGATCAGATTACCGGCGGCCAGGAACATGCCGGCTTTGGCCAATGCATGGGACAGCACCATCAGCACACCACCCTGCAGGGCCAGGGTGGACGCCTCTGCATTATCTGCTCGCAGCAGTGGAAACATCAGCATGATATAGCCGATCTGGGCGACGGTGGAGTAAGCGACCACTCGCTTCAGCAGCGTCTGGCGGAGGGCCATCCAGCCACCCCAGGCGATGGCCAGTGCACCCATCCAGCCCAGCAGTTGTGAGGCATCCGGAGCCAGTTCATGAATGCGCAGCTCTATCCACAGGCGTAGCAGAATATACAGGGATGCCTTGATTACCAGCGCCGACAAGAGGGCGCTGACGGGTGTCATGGCTCCGCCGTGTGCCGGAGGGAGCCAGGTGTGCAGTGGGAAGAGCGCACTTTTCAGCAGCAGTCCCATTGCCATGGCAGCCAGGGCAATGCTGCTCGCGACACCCGGTTGCATCTGCTGTGACAGATCAGACAGAGACAGCGTGCCATGAGCACCATAGAGCAGTGCCACACCCAGCAGATAGGCGAGCGAACCGAGCAGCGCCGCGAGCAGATACCGGATTGCCGCGACCAGAGCCTCCTTGCTGCCGGAAAAGGCGACCAGCCCGACAGCAGCCAGACTCAATAACTCCAACCCGACATACAGGTTGAATATATCAGCGGCCAGCCAGATGCCGTTCAACGCGGCCCACATGAACCAGAAAAGAGGCCAGAAGTGCGCCCGCAGAGGGCCGGGAGTCAGGTACAGGGCTGCATACAGGGCAGCGATGCCCGCAACCACCGATGTCATCAGCACAAAGAGCACTGCCAGGCCATCAGCACGCAATGCGATGCCCAGCGGCGCCTCCCAGCTTCCCAGCGGGTGCGTGATGGGGCCTTGCTGCAGCAGGAGCAGCAGCAGCGACAGAGAGGCCAGCAGTTGTATCAATACGGCGGCAAAGGAGACCAGCAGACGTGAGCGCTCAGACAACAGCATGCAGATCACGGCCGCTGCCAGTGGGGTGATCATCAGCAGTGGGATGGGAGCATTGAGCATCATCGGCGATCGTCCTCCGGCAGCTCAGTGGACCCACTGAGTTGCAGCCAGCGGCGGATCAGATAAAGTGCCAGAGCAGTGGCCGAAACCGCCACAACTATTCCTGTCAGGACCAGCGCCTGAGGTACAGGGTCCGTATGACCGCTGCGCTGTGCCATCCCTACCAGCAACAGAAAGACACCGCTACCCATGATATTGAATGCCAGCAGTTTGCGGATCAGATGGGTGTGCAGCATGAAGCCGAACAGACCAATGGCACAGAGGCCTATACCGGCGAGACTGAAGATCACGGCACTGCTGCTCATTTCGGCCGCTCCTGTTCCGGTAAGGCAAAGTGTGGCAGCGTGAACAGGCTCAGCAGGATCAGCCCTATCGACAGGGTCAGTGCCAGTTCGATAATCAGAATCAATATTCCAGCCAGATGATCGGGGTAGGTCAGTAATGGCTGGCCATCAATCAGAGCGCTGGCGGCCACCAGCAGGAACACGCTGAACCCCAGCAGCAGCCCGGCACGCATCAATCGCTCGCTGGTGCGCAGGGTCAGGCGAAAGCCCGACAGGTGCAGCAGTATGCCGGTTGCGGCCAGTACAGCACCGGCCTGAAAGGCACCGCCGGGCTGTTTCGATCCCGCCCAGAGCAGATAGCTGCTGACCATCAGCATCAGGGGTACCAGCAGTGCCAGGCAGGCCTGCAGCAGGGGATTGGGGAGTTTGGGCAACGACAGCTGTGCCGAGTCTTTGTCTGCCAGTGTCAGTCCGACAAGAATAGCGACTACCAGCACGCCAATTTCGAGCAAGGTGTCATAGCTGCGGAAGTTGAGCAATACAGCCGTGATTGGGTGATCGACACCACTGTTGGGTAATGCTCTGGCAACCTGCTCAGCCAGCATGGTGGGAGTTGCAGGGGTGTCCAGCAGAGCCCATAGCAGCAGGCCAGCCAGACTGAGGCTGCTGATCAAAGCAACCCAGAAACGACTGCTCTTGAGTCTTATGGGGCTGGACTCCTGATCAGCGCGATGGTGCAGGTGACCCAGTGTATCCAGCAGCAGTACGCCGGTGATGCCGGCACCGATAGCCGCTTCTGCCAGTGCTATATCCGGTGCATCCAGCCTGATCCATACCAGTGCCAGCATCAGTCCGAGAAGAATGAAAAACACCACGCCACGAAACAGCGGCAGTGCCGTCAGCGTCAGCAGCGCAAATACCCAGAGTGAACTGAGCAACAGCAGATCGAGTAATACCGACATGCTCATCTCTCCCGCTCAGCGCTGTCTTGAGCGGCATTGCCGGATGAGGGCAGGTCGCCAGAGGCGGCATCCATACCCTGAGCATCACCCTCCCAGGCGACCAGATGTCCGCTCAGTGCGCTGGCCAGCATCACCAGAAGCCAGATCAGCAGAAGTTTGAACACCAGCAATACAGAGCCGGCACTGAGCATCAGCCCGGCAATGATCAGCCCCAGGCCCAGATTATCTGCCTTGGTCAGGGCATGTATACGACAATAGGTGTCAGGAAAACGCAGCAGGCCCAGTGTTCCGGCAGCGAACATCACGACACCCGACAGCAGCAGGGCGGCCTGCAGCAGATCAATCAGAAGGCTCATGTTCAGCCTCTCGTGCCTGATGGCGTGCATTACTCCAGACTCTGCTGACAAATGCGACTGTTGCCAGAGCCGCGAGAAGCGACAGCACCAGTGCGGCATCGCGTGCTGCTGACTGCGACTGCAGCTCAGCCAGCAGCAGAAGAATTGCGACGCCGGTGGTGCCGAACAGCTGTGCCGACAGAATCCGGTCGGCAGAGCGGGGCCCTCGCCAGACACGGATAAGTCCAACCAACAGCGTGATCAGCAGCAGGATAATGCACAGGATGTACAGGTTACTCATGAGTTGCTTGTCCTCAGGCCATAAAGTGTCTGAATTCTGTGTTCCAGCGCTTTGGCATCGTCCTGCGGGTTGTTTGAGGTATCCAGACAATGCAGTCGAATGGAGGAGTCTGACTGTCGATTGACGCTGAGCGTTCCGGGCATCAGGCTGATGGTGATCATGAACAGCCACAGGGGTTGCCCTTCGGGCAGGTCTATTTGCAGATCAAGCATACCGGGTTGCAATGGCAGCGAGGGGCTCAAGGTACGCTGCAGAATATCCAGTCCGGCGATAACGGAGACAGTGATAAAGTAGAGGCAGAAGTGTGGCAGCGCCAGCAGTCGGAGCCTGTAGCGTCCGGGTGGTGCCAGTTTCAGACTGACCCAGCCTACCAGCAAGGCTGTTGGAATGCCTATCCATACACTGCCAATGAGATCGTTGCTCAATATCCACCATACCAGCAGTGCCAGCAAGAAACGCTGCAGGGCTGGCACTGCCTTGTCGTGCCAGTGACGTGACTCCATCTGTCTGATTTCCTGATGTACATTACCCATAGACTTATAGCCTAAGGTAAAGACACTGGCTTCTCAAGCAGTTACGGACTCTTCTGATCAAGCTGTGCGTGGCGGCTCTTCAGCACGGTTGATAGACTCAGCTTATGCTTCAGATCTTCATTGAGGCTCCTGTCATCTCGCAACAGGCCGGTGCTGAGCCCACGATAGCTTTACATGGCGGTGACCGGTTGTTATTCCTCTTCCAGCAGCACCTTCAACTCCGGTATGCAGGAGCCGCAGTTAGTGCCACAGCCAAGTTGTCTGCCCAGTCGCTGAGTGCTCCTGCAGCCTTGAGTGATCGCTTTGCGGATGGCTGTTTCCGTCACCTGAAAGCAGCTGCAGATCACGGCGCCGACAGGTTGAGCGTCGCTGGCTGAGGCGCGCAGCAGTTGTCTGCGCATGTCGGGCGTGACCGGGCCGGCAAACTGCTGGTCCAGCCAGGCTGTATCCGGCAGGCGGTTATCAGGCCCTATCAACAGCACCCATTGCAGTTTTCCGTCCTGGATATGACAGCCGCGGAACAGCACCTGTTCTGGATCTTCCATCCAGATATCCGGTGCCTGTCCGAGGTGCTGGTGACACCAGCCGTTCCAGTCGTCTGCCTTTGTTCGGTCGGCCAGCAGGTAGCTGGTTGAGTGCTCAAGCGGGACTTTTACCCAGTAATCTGACGGAGGCTGATAGTCGGGTGACAGCATAGCGCTTGTCGATGTGCTGGGTGTCAACGCAGAGGGCGGCTGACGTATCAGCAGACGACCCTGCCAGGTGTTGGGCAGGAGGCTGATCGCAACTGCTCCCTGCTTGGATTCAGGTTGCCCGGATACAGGGTCACAGGCCGATTGAATCAATGAATCGCAGCAGCCGGCGGAGGCGAACTGGTCATTCCAGTGTATCGGCACAAACAGCTCACCGCTGCGCTGACTCCTGCTCAGCCTGACTCGTGCCAGCATCTTGCCGATTGGGTTGTGAAGCAGGGCAATATCCCCTTCCATCAGACTCAACTGCTGCGCATCTTCCGGGTGTATCTCAACGAAGGGTTCCGGACGGTGCTGCAGCAGGCGTGCGCTGCGCCCTGTTCGTGTCATGGTGTGCCATTGGTCACGGATTCGCCCGGTATTCAGCACAAAGGGATAATCACTGCTTGTCTGCTGTTCCGGCTTGCGCGGCACCACCGGGATAAAGCGTGCGCGCCCGGAAGGGGTAAAGAAGCGTCGATTACTGAAGAGCCTGGCGGTGCCGGCAGGTGCATGACGCGTAACGGGCCACTGCAGGGGCTGCAGGGCATCAAACGCCTCCTCACTGATACTGCTCAGGGCGCTGATATCGAAGCAGCGACTGCCGTTGTTGTCCAGTCCTGAAAGAGTCGCATGTTCGCGAAAGATCTCGACCGGGTGCTGGTAGAAAAACTGATCGGCAAAGCCCAGTCGCTTTGCTACATCGCAGATGATCTGCCAGTCGTGACGCGCCTCACCTGGGGGTGGTACCAGGCTGCGCTGTCGCGATATGCGCCGCTCGGAGTTGGTCACGGTACCGCTTTTTTCTGACCAGGTGGTGGCTGGCAGTGCGATATCGGCCAGTGTCAGGGTGTCGGTTGCGGCCATGCTTTCGGACACGATCACCAGTTCACAGCCAGCCAGAGCCTTGCGGATACGATTTACATCCGGCAGGCTTACCGCCGGATTGGTTGCCATGATCCAGACCGCCTTGATCTCCCCGGTTTCGATGGCACGAAACAGATCGATCGCCTTATAACCCTCCTGCCGACTGATGTTCGGAGCCTGCCAGAACTTGCCGACCCGATCGATCATTTGCGGGTTGCTGAAATCGATATGGGCGGCCAGTTGATTAGACAGGCCACCGACCTCACGCCCACCCATGGCGTTAGGTTGGCCGGTAAGTGAGAAGGGGGTACTGCCCGGTTTGCCGATACGCCCGGTGGCGAGATGACAGTTGATGATCGCGTTGACCTTATCAGTGCCACTGCTGGACTGGTTGATCCCCTGAGAGAAGAGGGTGACGGTCTTGTCATGCGCCGTAAACCAGTCAAAGAAGCGTGTCAGATCGTCCACTGCCAGATCGCAGTAGTCGGCGGTGGCAGACAGATCCAGTGCCAGGCTCAAGGCCGCAACGATGGTTTCACTGAACTGTTCGGTATGCTGGCTGATAAACGCATGATCGAGTCGATCCTCATTCACCAGATGCAGCAGCAGGGCGTTGAACAAGACAGCATCAGATCCCGGCTTTAACTGCAGGTGAAGATCGGCCAGATCGCAGGTGGCGGTTCTGCGCGGATCGATGACCACCACTTTCAGTGCGGGATTGCGAGTCTTGGCGGCTTGCATGCGCTGAAACAGAATCGGGTGGTTCCAGGCCGCATTGGAGCCGACCAGTATCAGCAGGTCGGCAAGTTCAAGGTCAGCATAGCAGCCGGGAACCGCATCAGCTCCGAAGGCACGCTTATGACCGGCCACGGTGGAGGCCATGCAGAGTCTGGAGTTGGTATCGACATGGCTGCTGCCGATGAACCCCTTCAGGAGTTTATTGGCGACATAATAGTCCTCTGTCAGCAGTTGGCCCGAGAGGTACATGGCGACGCTGCCGGGGCCATGCTCATCAATGATGCTTTGCAGGCGTGAGGCGGTTTCATCCAGCGCCTTATCCCAACTGACCTGCTGACCGTCAACGATCGGATGCAGCAGACGGTTGTGATGGCCGGTTGTTTCACCCAGTGCACTGCCCTTGACACAGAGTTTGCCATAGTTGGCCGGGTGAGCCTGATCACCGGAGACTGCGATCAGTTGCTGGCCGGTGACAGCCGCCTTGACGCCACAGCCGACACCGCAATAGGGACAGGTGGTGAGTTCATTCATCATGGTCACATCCAAAAAAAAACGCCCACACCCGCTGCTGCCATCAACAGAGAGTGTGGGCGCCATTGCCCATGGGGATTTCCCCCTGACACAGTTAAAACATTCGTCATTTTTCTTGCACTGAATAAAGCAACATCAGTGCCACTAATTAATTGTTGATATAAATCAATTAATTACCTATTGAGTGGGGCAGTTTTTATAAAGCATGTGCACGTATCTGGTGCGTTTGCACCGCTTTGTGCCCATCAGAGTGAAGAGACGTTGTTCGCTTATTCCAATCAGCTATTCTTTTCTGTCTGACCATAACTGGAACAACTATTGCTTATCTTTATCTGAGGCGATGAAGTGTTGGTGTGCCGTGACAGGCATTTCATGCCAGGTGTATTCGATGCGCTGTACAGCGCCTCGCCGTAATAAACCAAATACAGGTGGTGTTGTGACCTGCCTGGCTGGAGCCGTAGATGAGATCCGCAGAACGCTTTTTACTGGCAGCCAAACGCTGTGAAATCGTCAGCCTGGAACAGTTGGCCCTTACCTGTGAACTGGTCAGTGTGGTCAGTGAGCTGGTTCATCAGCTACAGCGGGAGCGAGGTGTGTCGAATGTGTTTCTGGTCTCAGACGGGCTGCGCTTCAGCGACAGACGGTTACTGCAGATAAAGGATACAGATGCTGCAGTGCTGGTGGTACGTCAGCATTTTGAGCGTCTGGATTGCGATACGGCAAACTTCTCGTGCGGTGGCGTCAGACTCTTCAACCGTATTGCCTGGGTGCTGCATGGGCTGGATCTGCTGCAGGACTTGAGGCAGCAGACTGCTGCATTCAAGGTGTCTCCTGATGATGCAACCACGGCGTTCAGTCGGCTGATCGGTGGGTTGCTGGCGGTGGTGTTTGAGGCCGCGGATACCGCAGCTGACCCTGTTGTGACGCGGTTGCTCGTCGCGATGTTCAACTTCATGCAGGGCAAAGAGCTGGCTGGGCAGGAGCGTGCCTGTCTGGCTTCCGGTTTTGCCTCTGGTTATCTGAGTCTGGATCAGCAGCATCGTCTGCAGCATCTGATTGAGTCTCAGGCGCGCTGTTTTGACATTTTCACCGAGTTTGCACCTGCTCCCATCCTGCAGGACTGGCATCAGCTTTGCCACGATGATGTCAGTCAGGAGATAGCAAGGTTGCGTCAGGTAGCGACTCGTTCCACCGCACAATCCCCTGTGCCGTCCGGTGTCAGTGAGCTGTGGTTTGAGCTGGCCTCTAACCGGATCGATGCAATGAAAGGGATAGATGATCAACTGGCTCAGGCGCTGCGCCATCTGTGCACCGACAAGATCGAGGCGGCCCGCAAAGATCTGCAAGAACATCAGCAGAGTCTGGACGGCCTGACCAGGGGACAGGATCAGATGCTGTCACCGGGTACGCTGATGCTGGCACCAACAGGTGCGGGGCTTGAGAGTCTTGCGGCAGGCCTTGAGTCCTTCTCTGCAGATGGGATGAGTCCGGCGCTCGGGCGTTCGGTATTTGATCTGGTGCAGGCGCAGGCGCAGCGTCTGCAGGCTATTGGTGATGAGTTGAACGAGGCACGCCGGGCGTTGCATGAGCGCAAGCTGATCGAGAGAGCCAAGGGGTTGCTGATGGAGCATCAGGGATTAAGTGAAGAGCAGGCGTATCGACTGATGCGGCAGACTGCCATGCAGCAAAGCCGTCGCCTGGCGGATGTAGCTGAAACGCTGCTTAATCTGACGGACCTGTTGCAAAGCAAATCCTATGCGACAAAGGCAGAGTAACAATACACATTATGCACCTTTGTTGGGCGTGGATGCTCTTTTGCTGCACTGCAGCAGTGCGTATTCGCTGGAAATAATATCCCTTTCCATTATGCCAAATCCTACGCATTACAAGCGAATAAAGCAGGATTTCAGTAGTTGGCACGCTTAGTGCTTTATTCACATCAGTGATCGAGTCAGTGTTGGCCCGATAAGCGTAACAAGAGACTTGTAACAAGAAAGATATTGGACAACGGCGTCCATCTCGGGCCTGCAGAGTGCAGGCAACCGCAGATGACGCCGTTTTTTTTGTCCTGATTCTTAGCTCTGATTATAAGCCCTGATTATCAGCCCCGATTCTTTGCGACGACTTTTTGATCCGACAATTTGAGGTAGCGATGATGGATATGAGAAAAAGTGAACACGCCAGAAGTAGCCTGAGTGCCTGGGTACGTGCCTGCACGCTTGGGATGGTGGTAGTCAGTGGCAGCAGCTTTGCCAGTATCGGTGCACCGGAAAAGGATGAGCTCAAGTTCGGATTCATCAAACTGACCGATATGGCACCTCTGGCGATAGCTCTTGAGAAGGGCTACTTCGAAGATGAAGGCCTGTTTGTGCAGCTCGAAGCGCAGGCCAACTGGAAAGTGCTGCTGGATCGCGTGATAGATGGTCAGCTTGATGGCGCACATATGCTGGCGGGTCAGCCACTGGGTGCCACCATTGGCTTCGGCACCGAAGCACATATCGTCACCGCTTTCACCATGGATCTGAACGGTAATGCCTGCACAGTTTCCAACGATGTCTGGGAGGAGATGAAGCCGCATCTGCCGATGGAGGATGGCAAACCGGTGCATCCGATCAGCGCTGAACATCTCAAACCCGTTATCGAAACCTATCGTGATATGGGGCAGAACTTCAATCTGGGGATGGTTTTTCCTGTTTCCACGCACAACTATGAGCTGCGCTACTGGCTGGCTGCTGCGGGAATCCACCCAGGCTACTACGCGCCTCAGCGAGGCGATACCTCTGGCCAGTTGGATGCCGATGTACTGATCTCGGTTACGCCACCACCCCAGATGCCCGCGACACTGGAAGCTGGCACCATCAATGGCTACTGCGTGGGTGAGCCCTGGAATCAGCAGGCGGTGTTCCGTGGCATAGGTATCCCCGTCGTGACCGACTATGACATTCGCAACAATGTGGCCGAAAAAGTGTTCGGGGTCAGCAATGAGTGGGCAGAACAGAACCCGAATACGCACCTGCGTGTCGTGAAGGCGCTGATCCGTGCAGGCAGTTGGCTGGATGAAAACGACAATGCCAACCGCGAGGAGGGTGCCCGCATCATCTCCAACTCCTACTATGTCGGAGCGGATTACGAAGTGATCGCCAACAGCATGACCGGCGTCTTCGAATTCGAGAAAGGAGATGTCCGTCCGGCACCTGACTTCAACGTTTTCTTCCGTTACCACGCCACCTATCCCTACTACTCCGATGCGATCTGGTATCTGACCCAGATGCGTCGCTGGGGACAGATCCCGGAGCAGAAATCGGATGACTGGTATATGGAGATGGCAAAGAAGGTGTTCCTCCCCGAGATCTATCAGCAGGCGGCTGAAGAGCTGATCGCAGAGGGTCTGATGAGCGCGGCGGACTTTCCGGATTTTGCCACTGAGAAGGGTATCCGTGCAGTGGATGCCACTCGCTTCATTGATGGCCATACCTTTGATGCCGAGCAACCCAACCTGTATCTGGAGCAGTTCGAGATCGGCCTCAAGGCTGATGCGACACCCTGATTTTTATAAAGACCGGCAGTGTCTGACAGGCACTGCCCGGCACAGCAAGCCGAGGGCGACACGATGAGTACCGCACTGCTATACCTGAATAAGTTGTACCTGAGCAAGCTGAACCTGGCAAAGTGGACCCCGACACAGTGGCGATTGCTGGCGCAGCAACTCTTTTTCCCCATGTTGGGACTGGCACTCTTTCTGACCTTCTGGCACCTCGGTGCACAGCAGATCAACACCTCGCTGGGCACCTTTCCCGGGCCGGTTGAAGTCAGTCAGCAGTGGAGCAACCTGGTGGATGAGCATCGTCAGGAGACTCAGCGCAAACATGAATTCTATGAGCGCCAGGAGCAGCGCAATGCGGATCTGCTGGCGAAGAACCCGGATGCTGAGCTGCGCTGGCGCGATTACAGCGGCCGCCCCACTTTTTTCGATCAGATACTGACCAGTCTGTGGACCGTACTCAGCGGCTTTGCGCTGGCCACCCTGATTGCGATTCCGCTGGGCATTCTGATCGGCTTGAGTGCCAATGTTTACCGCGCCGTTAACCCGCTGATTCAGGTGTTCAAGCCGGTTTCGCCTCTGGCCTGGTTGCCACTGGTGACACTCGTCGTCAGCGCCGTATATGTCAGCAGCGATCCGATGTTTTCACGCTCGTTTCTGGTCTCGATGATCACCGTGACCCTCTGTTCTCTCTGGCCAACGCTGATCAACACCTCAGTGGGTGTCAGCAGCATCAGCAAGGACCTGCAGAATGTCAGCAAGGTGTTGCGTCTGGGCTGGTTCACACATGTCCGTACCATCGTGATTCCCTCAGCTATTCCGATGATGTTCACCGGCCTGCGTCTGTCACTGGGTATCGCCTGGATGGTGCTGATAGCAGCCGAGATGCTGGCGCAGAACCCGGGGCTTGGCAAGTTTGTCTGGGATGAGTTCCAGAATGGATCATCCGACTCGCTGGGGCGTATCTGCGTAGCCGTCGTTGTGATCGGTCTTATCGGTTTTCTGCTGGATCGCACCATGTTGCTGCTGCAGAGCTGGATAAACTGGGATAAGTCAGCCGTTGTTCGTTAACAAAGGTCGTTAATGAACAGATGTTAATGAACAGAGCGCTAATGAACAGGAGGCTGTTATGAGCCACACACATCTTGAACTGACACAGGTGGGAATCGATTTTCCGACACCAAAAGGCCCTTTCTGTGCCCTGCAGAACGTGAATCTGAACATTGCAAAGGGTGAGTTCGTCAGTCTGATCGGTCATTCGGGCTGTGGCAAGTCGACCGTTCTTAACATTGTTGCAGGACTGTATCAGGCCACCACGGGTGGCGTGCTGCTGAATGGTCGTGAAGTGGATGAGCCGGGCCCCGAGCGTGCGGTGGTGTTTCAGAACCACTCGCTGTTGCCCTGGCTGAGTACTTATCAGAACGTTGAGTTGGCCGTGAAGCAGGTATTCAAAGGCAAGAAAAGCCGGGCTGAAATGCGTGAGTGGATCGAATACAACCTTGAACTGGTACATATGACCCATGCGATGGACAAGCGTCCGGATGAGATCTCCGGTGGTATGAAACAGCGCGTCGGCATCGCCCGGGCACTGGCGATGGAACCGCAGGTGCTGCTGATGGATGAACCCTTCGGTGCGCTGGATGCGCTGACCCGCGCCCATCTGCAGGATTCACTGATGGAGATTCAGTCGGATCTGAAAAATACCGTGATCATGATTACGCATGATGTCGATGAAGCGGTGCTCCTGTCGGATCGTATCGTGATGATGACCAATGGGCCGGCTGCGACAATCGGTGAAATCCTTGAGGTCAAACTGCCTCGGCCGCGTAATCGTATCGCTCTGGCCGATGATGCCGAGTACAACCACTACCGTCATCAGGTGCTCAGCTTCCTGTATGAAAAGCAGCGCAAGGTGGAGGATATCAGCCAGCGTCGCTCAGCGGAAAAGCCACAAGCGACTGTTGAGGCAACGCAGCATCAGCAGGAAGAGCCAGTCCAGCAGAAGGTAAGGGCTCAAGCATGAAACATTACGATCTGATCATCATCGGCAATGGCATGGCCGGACATCGGTTGCTGACAGAGCTTTCGCAGCAGGCATCAAAACCCCGCTCGGTGCTGGTGATCGGTGAAGAGCCAGGTGTGGCCTATAACCGCATATTGCTGTCACCTCTGCTGTCGGGGGAGATGGAGGAGATATCAGCCGAGCTGAGTACCGAGCAGTGGTATGCCGAGCAGGGCTTCTCTCTGCTGACAGGTGAGCAGGTGGTCTCGATTGAACCACGGAAAAAACAGGTTGTGACCTCCGCCGGGCAGACGATTGGTTATGAAAAACTGGTGTTGGCGACGGGTTCAAGACCATTTCTGCCTCCTCTGGAAGGACGAGAGCTGGACGGGGTAATGAGCTTTCGCAACTGGAAGGATATGCAGCAACTGCGAAGTATCGGGCTGGGCGGTGGTCAGGCAATAGTGATCGGCGGTGGGTTTCTGGGTCTGGAAGCGGCTGAAGGGTTGCGTAAGCTCGGAATGCAGGTGACTGTGCTGCAACGCGCCGATTATCTGCTGAATCGACAGCTGGATCAGGTGGCGGCAGGTCTGCTTCAGAATGAGCTGTCTGCACGCGGCATGACTGTCCTGACAGATGTTGATATCCAGTCCCTGCAAGGTGATGGAAAGGTTGAGCGGGTGCTGTTGAAGGATGGACGTTTGCTGCCGGCGGATCTGGTGGTGATTGCCACCGGGATAGTGCCGCGCACTGAGCTGGCACAGGAGGCGGGCCTGCAGGTACGTCAGGGGGTCTGTGTCAATCGTCGCCTGCGCACCTCGGATGCGGCCATCCATGCCCTGGGTGAGTGCTGCGAGTGTCAGGGCAATACCTATGGTCTGGTGGCCCCGATCTGGGAGCAGGCTCGCGTACTGGCCTCTCTGCTCAGTGGTGAAGATGACAGCTACACCGAAAATCCCGTGGCGACTTCGCTCAAGATCAGCGGTATCTCTCTCTACTCCTGTGGAGATATCGATGCAGCCGACGCCACCGAGCAGGTGTATATGGACAGTGATCTGAAGGATTACCGTCGACTACTGATTAAGGATGACCGGCTGGTCGGAGCCATCCTGTATGGCGATATCGGACTGGGTCCCTGGTATTTCGATCTACTCAAGACGCAGCAAGCGGTTGGGCAGTGGCGCGAACAGTTGATGTTCGGCCTGTCCGATGAGTCTGCTGCGTCAGAAGCGGCCTGAAGTGTCGTTATTGAAAGAGGTAAGTAACATGAGCAAACAACTGGTCGTCGTGGGTAACGGAATGGTTGGACACCATTTTGTCGAGCAGTGGCTGGCATCGCCCGCCGCAGCAGATTATCAGGTGCGGGTGCTGGGCGAAGAGCCACACCCTGCCTATGATCGGGTTCATCTGTCGGAGTACTTTGATACCCAGGATCCTGCGCAGTTGCGACTGGGTGATGAGCAGTTCTACCTGCAGGAGCGCGTGACGCTGCATCTGGGTGAACAGGTGATCGAGATCGACCGCGAGGCACGGCAGGTGATCACCGCTCAGGGGCGCTATCCCTACGATACCCTGGTGCTGGCGACCGGCTCCTACCCTTTTGTACCGCCGATCGAAGGGCGTGATCGCGAGCATTGTCTGGTGTACCGCACACTGGATGATCTGGATGCGATTCAAGCCAGCGCTGCCGGTGCCCGGCGCGGTGTTGTGGTCGGCGGCGGTCTGCTCGGACTTGAAGCCGCCAATGCGCTGAAGAAGCTGGGGCTGGAGGCGCATGTGGTGGAGTTTGCGCCGCGCCTGATGCCGGTGCAGCTGGATGATCAGGGTGGTGCTCTGCTGCGGCAGAAGATCGAAGCGCTGGGGGTGCAGGTGCACACCGAGAAAGGCACCCGCAGCATTGATGTCGGCGAAGAGTACCGCCTGCGCATGTGTTTTGCCGGAGATGACTATCTGGAAACGGATCTGATCGTCTTTTCTGCCGGCATCCGACCTCAGGATGCGCTGGCGCGCAGCAGCGGGCTGATACTGGGCGAGCGTGGCGGTATCCTGATCGATAACCACTGCCGCACCAGTGATCCTGACATTTTCGCTATCGGCGAGTGCGCCATCTGGAACGGTGGTCACTACGGGCTTGTCGCGCCCGGTTACAGCATGGCGCGTGCCGCTGTGGCAAGTATTGCCGGCAGCTCTTCCGTGAGCTTCACCGGTGCCGATATGTCGACCAAGCTGAAACTGCTCGGGGTGGATGTCGGCTCGATCGGCGATGCGCATGGTGCGACACCGGGCACATTGAATTATCGCTACATCAATGAAGTGGAAGGCGTATACCGCCGACTGGTGGTGTCTGCCGATGGCAAGCATCTGCTCGGCGCCATCCTGGTTGGGGATAACAGCTATTACGATACGTTGCTGCAGTATGCCCTGAACGGCTTAGAGCTGCCGGCGAACCCTGAATCACTTATTTTACCTACCTCCAGCGGTGCCCCCGTTGCACTGGGAGCGGGTGCGCTGCCCTACGAGGCGACCATCTGCTCCTGCCATAATGTCACCAAGGGTGATATCTGCGAAGCGATGAATGATGGCGCCGTGACGCTGTCGGATATCAAATGCTGCACCAAGGCCGCGACCGGTTGTGGTGGCTGCAGCGCGATGCTGAAAAACCTGTTTGAAAATGAGCAGGAGAAACGTGGTGTACAGGTGGATCGCTCTATCTGCGAACACTTCCCCTATACCCGTCAGGAGCTGTTTCATCTGATCAAGGTGGAAGGGATCCGCAGCTTCGGCGAGCTGATCAGCAAACATGGCAAGGGCCATGGCTGTGAAATCTGTAAACCGACTGCAGCATCGATCTTTGCCAGTTGCTGGAACGAGCACGTACATGAGCCGGCGCATGTCGGGCTGCAGGATACCAATGACACCTTTATGGCAAACATGCAGAAGAACGGCACCTACTCAGTGGTCCCGCGTATTCCGGGTGGGGAAATTACACCGGATATGCTGATCGTGATCGGTGAGGTGGGCAAAAAATACAACCTCTACACCAAAATCACCGGTGGTCAGCGTATCGACCTGTTTGGTGCCACGCTGGATGAGCTGCCGCTGATCTGGGAGGAGCTGATCGCAGCCGGTTTCGAGACCGGGCATGCTTACGGCAAATCACTCAGAACCGTTAAGTCCTGTGTCGGTAGCACCTGGTGTCGCTATGGCGTACAGGACAGTGTCAGCATGGCGATCCTGCTGGAAGATCGCTATAAGGGTTTACGTTCCCCGCACAAGGTCAAGATGGCGGCATCCGGCTGTACCCGCGAATGTGCCGAGGCACAGAGCAAGGATATCGGTGTGATTGCGACCGAAAATGGCTGGAACCTCTATGTCTGCGGCAACGGCGGTATGAAACCTCGTCATGCCGACCTGTTTGCGACCGATCTGGATGATGCCACGCTGATCCGTTATATCGACCGTGTCCTGATGTTCTATGTCTATACCGCAGACCGTCTGCAGCGCACTTCCGTCTGGATGGAGGGTTTGAAAGGTGGTCTGGAATACCTGCGTGAAGTGGTGATTGATGACAGCCTGGGTCTGGGCGCTGAACTGGAGTCACGCATGCAGCATGTGATCGACACCTACCAGTGCGAATGGAAAACCGCAGTGCAGGATCCAAACAAGCGCAAACGCTTCCGCAGTTATGTTAATGCCGATCAGCCGCGCAGTGCCCGTATCCAGATGATCGAGGAGCGTGGACAACTGATTCCGGCCAGAGAAATCCAAGAGGAGGAGGTCGCATGAACGCGGCAATGTTGAATGAAGTAAAGTGGCAGCCGGTCTGCTCGGTGGATGATCTGGTCGCAGGTTCCGGCGTGGCGGTACTGCTGGGGCAGCAACCCGTCGCGCTCTTCTGGCTGCCGGAGCTGGAACCGGGGCTGTTTGCGCTGGCACATCGTGACCCCTTTTCCGGTGCCGAAGTACTGGCGCATGGGTTAATCTGTGATATCAACGGCGAATTAACCGTCGCTTCACCACTCTACAAGCAGCATTTCAGGTTGGCTGATGGTGTCTGCCTGGAGGATACTGGTGTCAGTGTGGCCTGCTGGCCGGTGCGGATAAATGGAGATCAGATCGAAATCATGGGTTGATTCCAGCACAGTGGTCCTGTTCTGGCAGGGCCGCGGTGAAAAGCAGAAACTCGCGTTCGGACACATCAAGACCAAGACTCTCCGGCAGATAAGCCGATGCATCGGTTGTGTTATTTAGGCTGCTCAGCAACAGACTCAGATGCGGTAGCTCCGGCTCAATCCAGCGAGGAACGCCCGTCGACTGCCAGGCATGAACGGCGCCGGTGATCAGAACGCCTGTTCGCTGTGGATAAACATGCTGCGCCAGCGCATCGGTCATCTGCTGATCGCGCGCCAGTTGCACCTGCAGCATCTGACCGAGATGTTCGCGTGGCAGCTTGCCGCAGTGACTGGTGAACAGCAGTTCCTTCATGAACTCGCTGTGTGCTGTGTCCAACTCACCTGCCGGAGCGCCCTCTACATAGGCCTGGCTTTGCTGCGCGCGTGGCAGATCCGCTGCGATGACTCTTTCAGCCAGATTCAGTGCTGTTCTGACCTGTAGTTCGTAGCGCTCCCAGGGCCATCCGGGATTCCAGTCAAGGTCTTCAGGTGTGACCTCATCACCTCGTCCCAGCCATTGATCGAGCAAGGGCTGCTGTTCTGTATTCAACATTTCGAAGGCCACGGCCCCCAGGCGACCCTGCTGCGAAAGTGACTGCAGGAGTGTGACTTGAATCTGATGATGGTCCGGATGGTCATGCTGCTCGCCCAGCAGCAACCAGCCTCCCCGGGGCAGGCTGTTGAACAACTCTACTGCACTGATGCTGCCTGTTGACAGTGACCAGATGTCGCCGATCAGAGGGTGATCATGCTGCTCCTGTGCCAGCCATCTATCAGGTACGATGTCTGGGGTGCCGGCACTTGCTTCCATCAGCCCGGCACCTGACAACAGCAGGGTCAGCAGAAGGGTCAGTCTCATGTAAGGTTGATCTCTGTTCATCCCTTTTCTGATCGTACGTCCAGATAATCGCGTTGTATCGCGGTTTCCAGAGCATTCATCGCTGCCACCAGCTCCTCATAGGTCTCACGGCAGGATTTCAGATGCTTGACTTGATCGGGCGATGGGCCTGAGTCGGGTGACAGCCGGGCAATATCGAGCAGCTCCCTCAGATAGTCGGCACGGGTGTGGGCGATCATTGTCAACACAGGTTTCAGATCCTGGAGTGTGAGCTCGGGTATCTCCGGATTGATGACGCTGCGGTTGATATCTCTTCGGAACTTTTCAAGTTCCAGTAACAGGCGGTTGTTCTCCACGGGCATGATCACTCTCCTGATCAAAGATGCACATTGATTACCAGAGCCAGCGACGCCGGCTGAGGTTGTCCTTACAGCTGTTGTACTGAGTGGTGAAGCGTCCAGCTCGCTGATCCACACGATCCGCGACATTCATCAGCCAGTTCTTTTGCTGGTAGCTGCGATTGCGGTAACCACCCCAGCCTTCATGATATGCCAGATACTGGGCTCTGGCATCCCATTTGGAGATGCCATTGATCTTGTGCGACTTGTCGGTATACCAGCCAATGAAGTCTATGGCATCGGAGAAGTTGCTGCGTGAGGCAAAGCGGCGGCCGGTCTCGCGGGCGTAGTCATTCCAGGTGCTGGTCAGGGCCTGGCTGTAGCCATAGGCAGAACTGGCACGCCCTGTCGGAATCACGCCGAGGAAATATTGCATCGGCGGCCGGGCGTTGTGACGGAAGGTGGATTCCTGATACATGATGGCCATGGCCACTGGAATGGGTGTTCCCCAGCGTTCATTCATATCCAGGGCATCGCGGTGCCAACCGGGGTTTTCATCGAAGATGGAACAGATGCTGTCCGGGTTGCGTGGTTGTTTGGTGCTGCAGCCGGCGAGCAGAAGCAGCAGGGCCGTGACAGGGATAACAAGGCTGCGATTTACCGATAACATATTGAATTCCGATCATCTTCTGACGGACTCAAGGCTATCATAGCTGGCTGCATCAGGGTACTGCTTTACTCATCAGTCCAGGCACTGCAGTGTATCTGGAAAGCTGGTGGTCGCGATTGATCCCGGCAACAAAAGAGAGTAATCTTTCGCGCAAAACGGGGGGCGGACTGCCCTAAAGGATGATTTACTATAAGGACATAGCGATGACAACCGTCTATTTCAACTCCCACTCTTGCCACGTTTCTGACTTGATTCACGCCGACGCTGAGCTTATTGCGGAGTTTTCCCGTGTTAATGGAATAGGCCCAGATGGTCGTGTTTACCAAGGACAGGCCTTCACACTGGACTTGTCTGAAACCTATGCCCCATCGATTATACGTACTCTTAATCAACAGGCTATTCATGAGCGTAGCTGGCTTATGGACGCAGCGGCCGCTGAAGGTGAGGAGTTACACAGAGAGGCTGAGTTCTGGGAGAAATACCTGACTGAGGAGGAGCTCTCTGGAGTTCTTAGTCTGATAGGTGGATCTGGTCCGGCGTTCCGGGCTAAATTTGAAAATATTTCTAGATTTCACAAAGCTTTGGTACGCTATGAAAATGCCCTCATCGCTATTCAAAACCCTGCGGCTGCAGGCACACCCGGTGCGGGAGCCAGGAACTCCATCGCACGTCGCAATGCCATTCAAGCCTATGATGTATTGATCAGCGAACACAGAAGCGCAATGACTCAGCTTTCGCCTGTTATCATGCGCACTAAAAACCGTGGCAGTGCCATCAATAATGCTCACCGTGGTATCACTCTGGCTAGTCGCAGCCGTGGCCGCCTTCACGCCGACACACGCATTTTCGTTGCCGACCTGTTCCAAGCCCACAGGCTGAAAAAATTCTCGCAGTTTATGTCAAGAGTCGCTACGCCCTTGTCCCTAGCCGCTGACGCTTCAATCAGAGCTGGCAAGGTAAGAGGCGTGAGCAATGCTGATGGAAACTGGCATCGTGAAAGCGTAAAGCAAATTGCCGGGTTTGGTGGAAGTGCATTAGGCGGTGGTGGAGCAGGTGCGATGACATTTGCTGCTTTCGGTGGTAAGGCAAAAGTTGTCGCATTGGTAGCTCTTGGAGGCCCTGTAAGCTGGGCACTCATTGGCTGTATCGTGTTGGTTGCAGCGGGTGCAGGGTATTATGCAGCTAAGGCTGGTGGATCAGTTGGCGAAATAATTGGCGGCAGAATATATGACGGAGTTTGATAGTTGTTTTAGCCATACAACTATTTGAAATACATTAGCTGGTTGAATTTTGGTTATGAGTGATATGTTTGCAGAGTTTTCCGATTTAGTGCGCGCCTATGTATCTGAAGATCTAATCATTACGACAGCTGCAATTACGGGCATTCCGGGCTTTACCTTTCAGCTGGCGTTTTTTTTTCACTCTGTTTTACGCATTAGTCGAGCAATGAGGCGTGATGGAATAGAGCCCCCTTCATTACACTGGCTAAACATTATTGGATATTTGAATCTTTTTGCAGCCTCACGTAAGTCAATCGAAAAAATGATAAAGACTGAGCGGGATGCCGGGATTACTAAACACTCATATGGTTTGTTCTGTACTGAGGTTGTTATCCCGTATATCAGGCCGATTGACCGCTTCATATCCAGGAGCTTCTATTTTTTTGGTGGTATCTTTTTGGCAGCCGCGTTTATCTATATGTGGCTTTATTCCGATTGATGCATTAAGGGCGTCTGGGATACGCTAACCAAAACAAATGGCTGGCAGTCTAATTCCTGATTCAGGTAGTAAGCGGGAGTGAATAGTATGGATGCTTATCAGCATGCAAATGGTGAGCCGTTGATTGCTCCACCGGAACAACTGAATTTCTTTCACCACGCCCATGCGATAGTGCCACAGGGCATGACAGCCTTTCAGGCCTATTGTCGAATGACCGAAAACAGCCCGCGCCTGCTAAGGTTGGCATTTGCCATCAGAGATCGCCTGTCACGCCTGGGCGGTGTTAAGCCTATCTCGGGCTTTACCGGCACTCATCGGCTGTCGCCTCCAGAGCCAGGGGAGCAGCTCGACTTCTTTGAGGTCGTTCATTGCTATGACAGCTCGCTCCATCTGCTGGCCAAAGATCGCCACCTCAGTGTGCTGGTCGCTGTGACACTGCAGGCAGCAGACGGAGACTGCCAGCGTCTGAGTATCATAACTTCGGTGAAAACCCATAATGCGTTCGGGCGGTTCTATATGCTGCCGGTCGCCCCTGCTCATGGTGTGATCGTACGCTCAATGCTGGCAAAAATCGGTACATCAGTCGTTTCATGATCATTCATCAATAGATGCAGGAGTTGCTCAGAGCTGGCATACTTCTGCTCGATCATGGCTCCGGCGATGGAGTCTTGTCTTGCGCAACTGACTGAAGTGGATCTGTGAATGAGTATAGAAACAACCTTTAGCGGTGAAACAGAGAGCCTGCCATTGAGAACCTTCACTGAGAAGGCTTATCTCGATTACTCCATGTATGTCATTCTGGATCGCGCTCTGCCGCATATCGGTGATGGGCTGAAGCCGGTGCAGCGACGCATCGTCTATGCGATGTCGGAACTGGGGCTCAAGGCCACGGCCAAGTACAAGAAATCGGCGCGTACCGTCGGTGATGTGTTGGGTAAGTTCCATCCGCATGGCGATTCCGCCTGTTATGAGGCGATGGTGCTGATGGCGCAGCCCTTCAGCTACCGCTATCCACTGGTCGATGGACAGGGTAACTGGGGCTCACCGGACGATCCCAAGTCATTCGCGGCGATGCGTTACACGGAGTCACGTCTGGCGCCCTATGCTGAAGTCCTGCTGAAGGAGTTGGGTCAGGGCACGGTCAGTTGGGTGCCCAATTTTGATGGCACGATGGATGAGCCGGAAGTGCTGCCGGCGCGCCTGCCCAATGTGCTGCTCAATGGTGGCACCGGGATCGCGGTGGGCATGGCGACTGATATACCGCCACATAACCTGCGCGAAGTGGCGAGCGCCTGTATCCATCTTTTGGATAACCCGCATGCTGATCTGGATGCGCTGTGTGAGTTTGTGCCTGGCCCGGATATGCCGACAGATGCCGAGATCATCACGCCGCGTGAAGAGTTGCGCAAGCTCTATACGACCGGGCGTGGATCGGTGCGGATGCGAGCGGTTTATGTGAAAGAGCAGGGCGATATCGTTATTACCGCGCTGCCGTATCAGGTATCGGGTGCCAAGATACTGGAACAGATAGCGCAGCAGATGCTGCAGAAAAAACTGCCGATGGTCAGTGATCTGCGTGATGAATCGGATCATGAAAACCCTACCCGTCTGGTGATCATCCCGCGCTCCAATCGTATCGATGTTGAGCAGCTGATGGCTCATCTGTTTGCGTCTACCGATCTTGAGCGCAGTTATCGCGTCAACCTGAATATGATCGGTATTGATGGTCGTCCCCAGGTCAAGGATCTGCGCCAGATACTGGTCGAGTGGCTGAGCTGGCGTACCCAGGTGGTGCGGCGCCGTTTGCAACATCGTCTGCAGAAGGTGATAGATCGTCTGCATATCCTTGAAGGTTTGATGATCGCTTATCTGAATATCGATGAAGTGATCGCGATTATCCGTCATGAAGATCATCCGAAACAGGTGATGATGGAGCGCTTCGGTATTACGGATATTCAGGCTGATGCGATTCTGGATCTGAAACTGCGTCATCTGGCCAAGCTCGAAGAGTTCAATATCCGCACCGAGCAGAATGAGCTGGATGAAGAGCGCAAGCGCCTGGAGGAAACGCTCGGATCGGATGAACTGATGCGTCAGTTGATGCGCGAAGAGATACAGGCTGCGGCTGAAGAGTATGGTGATGCCCGCCGCTCTCCGATTATTGAAAGTACCGTGGATGCTCAGGCGTTCAGTGAGAAGGATCTGCTGTCGTCCGACCCTGTAACGGTGGTGATCTCCAAACAGGGCTGGATTCGTGCCGCGCGGGGGCATGATATCGATGCAGCCGGGCTGAGTTACAAGTCGGGGGATGCCTTCAAGCTCGCCTGTGCCGGGCGGATGAATCAACCGACAATTCTGATTGATACCACGGGGCGCAGCTATACGCTGGATACCCACACACTGCCATCGGCCAGAGGTCAGGGTGAGCCTGTGACCGGCAAGTTGAGCCTGCCCAAGGATGCAACGATAGATGGCATGATCTGTGGCACCGAGAAGGAGAAAGTGCTGCTGGCCTCTGATGCCGGATACGGTTTTATTACCAGCATTGCTGATATGAGCAGCAAGACCAAAAATGGCAAGGGCGTACTGACACTGCCGAAGGCCTCTCAGGTGTTACCGCCGATCAAGGTCAGAGATGTCTCTTCGCAGCGACTCGCTGCCGTCACCAATGAGGGGCGCTTGCTGGTGTTCCCTGTCACTGAACTGCCTGAACTCGGCCGGGGTAAAGGCAACAAGATCCTGAATATTCCGTCAGCACGGGCTGCAGCGCGTGAAGAGCTGCTGGTGGCGCTGGCTGTTCTGGATGATGGTGATACGCTGGTGGTTAACTCAGGCCGACAGCATCTGAAACTGAAAAATGGTGATCTTGAGCGCTATGTCGGTGAGCGAGGGCGCCGTGGTAATAAACTGCCGCGTGGCTTCCAGCGAGTTGACTCGATGGAGGTTATTCCCGGTAAGGAGCAGCCTGAGAGTGACACTGCAGAGGTGTCCGACACCGAGGCCTGAGATGTTGCCGCAATAGCTGACCCAGGGATTGTTTCAGCCTGAACCCTGGGTCGGCTTGTTGCGGTTATTCAGTTTGGTCAGCAGGTGGCGTGCCTGCTTCTCCAGCAGTTCCTGATAGGAACTGCCAATCTGCAGTACCAGTACCTTATCTTCATCTTCCCTGCGAATACTGGCTCCAGCGAGCAGTGAGGACTTCAGATCTGGGGCTTCGGTCAGGCCGGTATGGCTGATCAGTTCGTTGGTCTGGGTGGTGCGGGTCAGAAAGCGCGCCTCTTCCAGCAAGCGGTTAAGCTTCTCCCGATGCCCACGAACGAGTGCCATGTGCAGATTCAGCACCGGGCTGAACAGGCGAATACGACTCTGATTGTATTGCTTGTACAGATGGGTGAAGAGCATGGCTGCACACATGGCATTCACTCCATGTGCATCCTGTTGTTCGGGCTTGTCAAAAATCAGCTGCAGATCACCATTGTTGACTGGCTCGACACGGCCGCTGTAAATCACGGCAACCGAGTTGGCGAGCAGGCGATAGGTTTTAAGCAGATACTGCCTGTCCTCCTCATCAACATGCTCGGCATGTGCGCTGGTACTGTCGATCAGGAACAGATAGCCTGCTTCTTCCGGTGACAGCAGCAGTTCCAGATCCTGTTCAAAGCGGTACAGATCCAGTTGCTCTTCGTTCGGGTCCATCAACGGGTTGGGGCGTGCCGGTTCTGGCGGTTCTGCCGGTTCGGGCATCACCTCATCAATTTCAAAGATATCCAGCGCCGGGTCGTCATCCAGCCCTTCGGACTGCTGGCGGCCAGAGGGTGAAAAGGCTGGCATGTTGCCTGATCTGGTGCGCTCTGGCTTCAGCAGCGATACCAGTGCTTCATTATCCAGTTCCTCCTCTTCAATTTCCTGTGTGGAAGTGAAAAGTGGGTCGTCATCAGAGGATGGATCTGCATGCTGGTTCGACTTCTGCTCTATCCGAGGCTCTGTTTCGGCCTCTGTTCCGTGCCTGGTGTCGAATGGCTCGTCGAGATCCATATCGTTCACATTCAGCTCCGGAATTGCATCATCATCAACCGGTGCTCCTGCCCCATATGAGTCTCCATTATCAGGCAAGGTTGCAGTGGGTTCTGGTAGTGGCGGTCTGGAAACAGGTTCATTCAGAATGACGGGGCGATCAGACTCTTGATCAGACAAACCTGTACCTGCTGGCAAATCGACTTCCGGTGATTTGGCTGGGGGTGCTTTCGGCTGTGCCGGTTGACGATGCAAGGTGTCGGTCAACACAGGTATGCTGTCGCGCTCATCCTCGGTGGATGCAACGGATTGCATCACCTCCTCAAATCGGGGCTGAGTTTCAGCAGAGGGTGTTTTGCCTGTTGATTTTCCTGGCCTGAGAGCGAACCACAGGGATATCAGGCCTGCTATCGAGGTCAGCAGGGCCAGAAAGGCCATCAGCCATTGCTGGCGCTGCATCATCACTCTCATCGGAACTGGGTTGCTCCAGACGACCAGTTCGCCGAGCAGCTCATCCCCGCGGACGAGTTCGATGGTGTGCGCCGATCCCTGCTGTTCACCAGCAGTTGCCAGCACAGTGCGGTTGGAATCAGTCAGGCGGATACCACCGATTACCTGTTGCGCCGTGATCTCATTGATCAGATAGTTCAGGCTGATACGATCGTTGCTCAGCAACAGCGGCTGCACCAGTATGGCAGATGTCCGTGCCATGTCGCTGGCCAGCTCGCTGGCATGGCGCTCAGCGCTGGTTCGGCTGTCCAGCATCAGAATCAAGGCGCTGAGAAGTGCTGAACACAATAGTGTCAGGCCGACCTGGACGACAGCCCTGCGCTTTTCCTTCCCGGACCTGACGGGGTTCGTTTCCTGAGTGTCCTGATGGTTCATTGACAGGCAAAATTCCGCTGTATTCAGATAGATAATGGTCAAAGCGCGATGATAACAGCAATAGTGCACAAGTCACACTCCACTGATCTACCAAACATCAGTCAAACAGCCCATGACCCGGAGGCTCAGGGGCGCTATAATGGCTCTTTTGATAGGCCACGAAATTCGGCCATGACACTTGGTCACAATACTCGGGTAGTCGGTGAGATGAATATTGAGCAGTATATGGTGCAACTGGGGCAGCAGGCTCGTGAAGCTTCACGCCTGATGGCCAGTGCGGATACCAGTGTAAAGAACAGAGCGCTGCTGGCAATGGTGGATGCTCTCAATGACAGTCGTGAAGCTCTGGTTCTTGCCAATGCGAAGGATCTGGAAGCAGGACGCCAGAAAGGTCTGGATGCTGCAATGCTGGATCGTCTGGAACTGACACCGGCACGTATTGATGCCATGATTGAAGGTCTGCAACAAGTTGCCTCGTTGACCGATCCGATCGGCGAAATCACCGGCATGAGCTATCGTCCCAGCGGGATTCAGGTCGGCAAGATGCGCGTTCCACTCGGCGTGATCGGTATCATTTATGAGTCTCGCCCTAATGTAACCGTTGAGGCTGCCAGTCTGTGCCTCAAATCCGGCAATGCCACGATTCTGCGTGGAGGGTCGGAGGCAGCGCACTCCAATCAGGCGATTGCTGCCTGTATCCGTACAGGATTGAAGCAGGCAGGCCTGCCTGAAGCTGCTGTGCAGGTCGTGGAAACAACGGATCGTGCTGCGGTTGGCAAGTTGATCACCATGCCTGAGTATGTTGATGTGATCGTACCACGGGGCGGTAAAGGTCTGATCGAGCGGATATCATCAGAGGCACGAGTGCCCGTGATCAAGCATCTGGATGGTATCTGCCATGTCTATATTGACCAGATGGCAGACAAGACCAAGGCGATCAATATCGCACTGAATGCGAAGACTCACCGCTATGGTACCTGCAATACCATGGAAACCCTGCTGGTACATGCCGACAGAGCGCCTGATATTCTGCCAGAGCTGGCTGCGCAGCTTAAGAATCTGGGTGTGGAGCTGCGTGGTTGTGAACGCACACTGGCTCTGTTGCCGTTTGCTGTTCCTGCAACGGAAGAGGACTGGTCAACCGAGTATCTCGGGCCAATTCTGTCAATCCGTCTGGTGGATAGCCTGAAGCAGGCGATCGATCACATCAATCACTACAGCTCTCAGCATACGGATGCGATTGTCACCGAAAACTATACGGATGCACGGATTTTCCTGCGCGATGTTGATTCCAGCTCTGTGATTGTCAATGCCTCGACACGCTTTGCCGATGGCTTCGAGTATGGACTGGGTGCCGAGATAGGGATCTCAACCGACAAGATTCATGCGCGTGGTCCCGTGGGTCTGCATGGGCTGACCTCCGAGAAATATGTCGTGTTTGGCGATGGCCATGTACGCAACTGAGCGATGAGTGATTTGCAACCCTGGGTGTTCATGGGGGGAACCTTCGATCCCGTTCATAATGGTCACTTGCGCACGGCGCTGGAAATTCAGCAATGGCTGGCGTGTGATCAGGTTCATCTGATTCCGTCACGCAGCCCTGTACATCGTGATGAGCCGGGCTGTTCGGCCCGGCAGCGCTATGAGATGCTGGCGCTGGCGGTCGAGGATGAATCCTTTCTGTCGGTTGACGCGCGCGAGATTGAATCACAGGAAGCCTCCTATACCCTGAATACTCTCAGATCTCTGCGTCAGGAGCTGGGCGAACAGCGCCCCCTGGTGATGGTGATGGGAGTGGATGCCTATTTAACTCTGCCAACCTGGCGACAGTGGGATACTTTTTTGTCGCTGTGTCATATCATTGTCGTATCGCGTCCGGGTTATCATTTTCACCCCGAGGGGCAGATCAACGAATTGACGCGAAAGCACCGCATGGACAAACCGGAGGCATTGAGCCTGCGGCCCTGTGGTGGCGTGCTGATTCATGAGCTGACGCCACTGGGAATTTCAGCCACCCAGATCAGAGCGCTGATAGCGCAGGGGCAATCACCCCGCTATCTCATGCCTGATCGGGTCTGGCAATACATTCAACAAAACAAGCTGTATGGCTATAAATGAGGCAAAATATTTGATGCAAGCGGATCAAATGATCGAACTGGTACAAAGTGCGCTGGATGATATGAAGGCCAAGGATATTGTGCTGCTGGATGTGACCGGCAAAAGCAGTGTCACCGACTACATGATGATTGCCAGTGGAACATCGAAGCGTCATGTGCTGTCTGTTGCACAGGCAGTGATTGAGCAGGTCAAGAAGGCTGGTCTGCAGCCGATGGGAACTGAAGGGCAAAATGCGGGTGACTGGGTTCTGGTCGATCTGGGCGATCTGGTGGTGCATGTCATGATGCCGGATGCGCGCAGCTTCTATGATCTTGAGCGCCTGTGGCGTTTTGACAGTGATGAAAGAGAACAGCTGGTCAGTCGGTAACAGTGCGTATACGTCTGATTGCAGTGGGTACTCGCATGCCCGCCTGGGTCGAAGCGGGATATGGCGAGTATGCCAAACGTCTGCCGCCTGATTTTCAGCTCGAACTGGTGGAACTGGCACTTGGGCACCGTGGAAAAGGGGCGGATCCCGCGCGCGCCATGCGTAGCGAAGGTGATGCGATGCTGGCTGCGATAGGCAAGGGTGATCGTGTTATCGCTCTGGCTGTGGATGGCAGGAACTGGTCGACCGAGCAGCTGTCAGAGCAGGCTGAAGGCTGGCGAATGAATGGCTGTAACGTGAGTCTGCTGGTGGGTGGACCTGATGGACTGGATCCGCGTTGTATTGCAGCGGCGGACCAGAAGTGGTCTCTGTCGGCCCTGACACTGCCGCATCCATTGGTGAGAATCCTGTTGGCTGAGCAGATCTATCGTGCCTGGACCCTGCTTCAGGGTCACCCTTATCACAAATGATGTAACTCTATGGCCCCCTTTGAACGGATAAAGGACTACAGCGAAGAGCGTGCTACTTTTGGTCGCAGGGCGCTTCTGGCTCTATTTCTCGTCTGTGCAGTTTTCGTAATTCTGGTCGTGCGTATCTATTACCTTCAGGTGGTGGAATACGAACGCTATACGGCAATATCCGAGCGTAACCGTGTGCAACTACAGCCCGTACCTCCGCGACGGGGGCTGATCTACGATCGGAACGGCGTGTTGCTGGCAGATAATCAGCCAACCTTCAGTGTCACTCTACTGCGCGAAGAGATCCGTAATATGGAAGAGACGCTGCAGGGTTTGGCTGATCTGATAGAGATCAGTGACCGGGATGTTGACCGTTTCAGGCAGCGAATGCAGCAAAGACGACGGCCCTATGAGACGGTGCCACTGCGATTTCGTCTGACAGACGAGGAGATCGCGCGTCTTGCCGTCAACTATCATCGTTTTCCGGGCGTTCAGGTCGAGGCGGATCTCATCCGCTATTACCCCTATGGCAGCTCGCTGGTGCATGCACTGGGATATGTCGGTCGCATCAATGAGCGTGAGCTGGAACACCTGGATCCGGTAGCCTATGCCGGCTCCAACTATATCGGCAAACTGGGAATAGAAAAATTCTATGAATCGGTTCTGCACGGCCGGGTGGGTTGGCAGAAGGTTGAGACCAATGCCCGCGGGCGTGTGTTGCGCATTCTGGAGCGGGAGGATCCGGTTCCAGGCGAGGATCTGGTACTGAGTCTGGATCTGAGGCTGCAACAGTTTGCTGAATCCCTGCTCGAAGGAAAAAGAGGTGCGATTGTCGCTATCGAGCCTGAAACGGGTGGCATTCTGGCACTGGTCAGCACGCCGGCCTATGATCCCAATCTTTTTGTGACAGGCATCTCCTCTGCAGATTACAACGAGTTGCGTGATTCTCGTGATCTGCCACTGTTCAATCGTGCCGTGCGGGGAGGCTATCCGCCGGGCTCAACCATCAAGCCGGTTATCGCCATGGCCGCAATCGATTCCAGAACGGTACCTCTGGGGCACAGAGTGTTTGATCCTGGCTATTTCGAGATCACCCCGGGTGGCCGACGCTATCGCAACTGGCGCCGTTCAGGGCATGGCTGGACCGATCTCAACAGTGCCATGGCGCAGTCGAGTGATACCTGGTTCTACGATGTTGGCTATCGCATGGGTATTGATCATATGTCCGAATATCTGGAGATGTTCGGTTTCGGTCAGGTCACGGCGCTGGATACGCCTGAGGCAATCAGAGGGGTGTTGCCATCGCGCGAGTGGAAAAGAGGCGCACGTGGAGAACCCTGGTATCCCGGTGATTCGGTGAACCTGAGTATCGGGCAGGGCTATCTGGTAGCGACACCCTTGCAACTGGCAACAGCGGCAGTGGTGTTGGCCAATCGTGGTACCTGGGTGCAGCCGGCGCTGCTGCAAGGGGTGTTGCAGGAAAACGATGACGGGATAGTGCTGGCTCGCCCTGTACTGGCTGAAGATGCGACTCCAATGCCTGAGGTGAATGTCAGAATGCCTGAGCTCTGGGCACCTCTTATCCAGAGTATGGTCGACGTAGTGCACGGGCCGATAGGGACGGCACGGGCAGTCGGGCGTGGCATGCAGTATGAGATGGCGGGTAAAACAGGAACGGCGCAGGTCATCGGGATAGCGCAGGACGCCGAGTATGATGCCGATGCGATTGATGAGCGGCACCGTGACCATGCCCTGTTTATCGCTTTTGCACCTGTGGAGAATCCAAAAATCGCAGTGGCGGTTATTGTTGAAAACACCGGGGGAGGATCCAGTACGGCCGCGCCTGTCGCGCGTGAGGTGATGGATGCCTGGCTGCTGGATGATTACACGAGTCAGCTGGAGTGGGCGAAACGGTGAGTAATCGAGACTTTCAACGTACCATGCCGGGTGCGGATGTGCACTTTCAAAGCCCGGCCAGTTGGTGGAGCTACACCCGCCTGGATTTCTGGATGTTGGTCCTGCTGTTTCTGCTGTGCTGTTATGGATTGTTTATTCTCTACAGCGCCTCCGGGCAGGATATGGTATATGTCACGCGTCAGGCTACGCGCATGCTGGTTGGGCTTGTGGTGTTGATCGTCCTTGCTCAGATCAGACCTCGTGCCTACAAAAGTCTGGCTCCCTGGTTCTACGTGGCCGGGGTTTTGCTGCTGGTGGCGGTGATGCTTTTCGGGGTAGGGGCTAAGGGAGCGCAGCGCTGGCTGGCACTGCCGGGGTTCCGGTTCCAACCGTCGGAATTGATGAAACTGGCTCTGCCGTTGATGGTTGCGGCTTATCTGGCACGCAATACCTTACCGCCCAGCTTCCGTCATCTACTGGCCAGCCTTATTCTGATTGCAATACCCACTGCGCTGATTATGCGCCAGCCGGATCTTGGCACCAGTCTGCTGATTGCAGCTTCCGGTATTTTTATCATTCTGCTGTCGGGTGTTCTCTGGCGCTATATCTTCCTCGCAGGTGTGGCAGGTGCAGCAGCTCTGCCAGTGTTATGGATGGGGATGAAAGAGTATCAGCGACAGCGAGTACTTACATTTCTTAACCCTGAGAGCGATCCGCTGGGGGCAGGCTGGAACATTATTCAGTCCAAAACCGCGATTGGTTCAGGTGGTATTTCCGGTAAGGGCTGGCTGCAGGGAACTCAGTCGCAGTTGAACTTTCTACCGGAATCGCACACAGATTTCATCATCGCCGTGATCGGCGAAGAGTTGGGTATGCATGGAGTATTGATACTACTGCTGCTGTATATTCTGATCATTGTTCGAGGGGTGATGATTGCCATTAATGCAGAGGATAGCTTTGCACGTCTGCTTGCAGGCAGTATCACTCTGACGTTCTTCGTTTACGTGATGGTTAATATAGGTATGGTCACCGGCCTTTTGCCGGTGGTGGGGGTGCCGCTGCCCATGATCAGTTATGGCGGCACCTCCATCGTGACATTAATGGCAGGTTTTGGCATTCTGATGTCACTTCAGGCCCAATCCAGAAAGCTCAGGCGCTAAGGAATTGTAATGTTTAAAAAGGTATTCAGGCCCTGGTTGCCAGCAGTCATGACAGTTCTGCTGGGTCTGCAGGTGCCTGCTGTGGTTGCTGATGAGCTGTTTCAGGGCAGTTATGCCGATCATCCGGATGCGGCCGAGATGATTGCAAGGCTGGTTGCTGAGGGGTTTGACGAGCAGTATCTGCGTAATGTCCTGAATGATGCAACACGCCAGGAGAGTATTCTCGAACTCATGGACCGCCCTGCAGAAAGGCGCTTCAACTGGACGGAGTATCGTGCCCTCTTTGTAGAACCGATTCGCGTCAGCCAGGGGTTGGAGTTCTGGGCAGAGCATGAAGAAACACTGCAGCGAGCTGAAGAAACCTTTGGTGTGCCGGCTGAGATCATTGTGTCGATCATTGGTGTCGAAACCCGGTATGGCAGGATCATGGGGCGCCATCGTGTTCTGGATGCGCTGGCAACACTGGGATTTGACTATCCGCGCCGTGCCGAGTTTTTTCGTGGGCAGCTTGAGGATTACCTGCGCCTGACACGTGAAGAGTCCATACCTGCAGGTGAGTTGGTTGGCTCCTATGCAGGTGCTATGGGTTACGGGCAGTTTATTCCTTCGAGCTATCGTAATTATGCGATAGATTTTGATGGTGATGGCAAGCGTAATATCTGGAGTAATGAAGTCGATGCGATTGGCAGTGTAGCCAATTACTTCAAAGAACATGGCTGGATACCGGGTGGTCAGGTGCGCAGCAATGTCGTGATGAATGAACCGGCAGATCCGGAGTGGATCAATGCCAGCCTGCTGCCTTCATTGACCTTGCGGGAGTGGCGGGACAGAGGTATCCATACCAGCAGTGATGTCTCGCTGGATCAGACGGCTGCTTTGCTGAGTTTCACTACCGATGAAGGTGAGCAATACTGGTTCGGATTGCAGAACTTCTATGTCATATCACGCTATAATCACAGCCGTATGTACGCCATGGCTGTATATGAACTGAGTCGGGAACTGCGCCAGGCTCGTGATAAACTCAAGACCGAGTGAATATGGGAAAATGATACGCATACTGATTATTGGCCTGTTGGCTATCGTGGTACTTGTCGGCTGCTCAACACCTGCAGAAAAGCCCAAGGTGGGGGAGGTTGAAAAACCAGCCAATACCGGGCGTTATTCGATGCTGCACGACAGGATGCCCAAGAATCCGCCGGATGTGAGCCGTGTGCCGGATGCGCAGCCGCGTTTTGAGCCTTATAGCCGCTCAGGTAATTTCAGTCCGTATCAGGTATTCGGGCAGACCTACCATGTCATGCCAACATCGCAGGGGTATCGTGAGCAGGGATATGCTTCCTGGTATGGTGAAAAGTTTCATGGTCATCTCACCTCCAACGGCGAAGTGTATGATATGTACGAAATGACGGCCGCGCACAAGTCCCTGCCGTTGCCTACCTATGCCAGAGTCACCAATCTGGAAAACGGGCGTGAGGTTATTGTGCGTATCAATGATCGTGGCCCTTTCCATGAAGGCCGTATCATCGACCTCTCCTACGCGGCGGCTTATCGTCTGGATATCGTGCGCACCGGTACCGGTCGCGTTGAGGTGGAGGCTATCACGCTCGAGCCACAGCCTGAGATCCAGTTTACATCTACGGGCGCACCCCGCGGGATGTCTACTGTTGTCAGCAGAGATAACAGCTTTCTTCAGATAGGTGCCTATTCCACAGAAGAAACCGCGCGTCAGGTACAGCAGCGTGTCAGAAGCCTGGTCAAGGATCTGCCGGTTGTGATCAGGCCGTCTGCACAATCTTCACGCACTCTCTATCGCGTTCAGGTCGGGCCTTTGCAACGTCAGACCACACTTGACAGCCTGATCGCTGCGCTTGAAGCCGCTGGCCTGGGCTCACCACACCTGGTCGATCTGTAAAATATGATGCATGGATGGAACCTTGACGGTTTGATTCAGTCAATCCGACGATAACAAAACTGTTCAGATAAAAGAGATAACATGGCTATTCGACGATCTAACCCTGTCTCAGCAATTCTTCTGGCGCTGGTGTTGCTCCTGGCTACCCTGCCGGTGCTGGCTTCGACCCTGATTCCTGCTCCGCCGCAGGTTGCTGCGCGTGCCTGGCTGGTAATGGATCCTGAAACCGGTGTGGTGATTGCCGCTCATAATGAGCATGAGCGTTTTGCACCGGCCAGTCTGACCAAGATGATGACCAGTTATATTGTCGAGCGTGAACTGCAAAATGGAAATATTTCCGAGCAGGATATGGTGACCATCAGTGAAAAAGCCTGGCGTACGGGTGGGTCACGCATGTTTGTGCAGGTAGGCACGCAGGTGAGTGTGATAGATCTGCTCAAAGGGGTGATTATTCAGTCAGGCAATGATGCCTCCGTTGCCCTGGCCGAGTATGTGGCCGGCAGTGAGCGCGCGTTTGCCGATATGATGAACCAGCATGCGGCACGACTGGGGATGGTCAATACCAATTTCGAGAATTCTACTGGTCTGCCAGGTGATCAGCACTACTCTTCGGCTATGGATCTGGCCATTCTGGGGCGGGCGCTGATTATAGAGTCGCCTGATTACTACAAGCTCAACTCTGAAAAAGAGTTTACCTATAATGAGATACGCCAGCCGAACCGCAACCGCCTGCTATGGCGGGATGAAAGTGTCGATGGTATCAAGACTGGCTTCACTAATGATGCGGGCTACTGCCTTGTTACATCTGCCGTGCGCGATGGCATGCGCCTGATAACCGTTGTGATGGGCGCCGACAGTGAAGAAGCGCGTGCTCAGCAGAGTCAGAGCCTGCTGAACTATGCCTTTCGCTTTTATAGAACACAGTCACTCTACGATGCCGGGCAGGTGATGAATGAATCCCGTATCTGGGGTGGTGACGGCGATCTGGTAAGGCTGGGAGTTGCCGAGCGTCTGGCTGTTACTCTGCCACGTGGCCAGGAAGACAGTGTTGAAGTCACTCTGGATATGCCGCGCCATATCAAGGCACCTGTGATGCAGGGGCAGGAGCTGGGACAGGTTGTGGTGTCCATGAATGGTGAGCAGCTCCGCAGCATGCCTCTGGTCGCACTTGAAAGCGTCGAGCAGGGCAGTTTGCTGAAGCGTATCTGGCATGCAATCATGCTGTTCTTCCTTGGGTTTTTCTCCTGAGCGGATGGTCTGAGCTGGATGGCTGAGTGGCTATGAGTGCTGATATTGTTTATCTGAATGGGCAGTATCTGCCAGCTGACGAAGCCAGAATCTCGGTCTTTGATCGCGGCTTTCTATTTTCCGACAGTGTATATGAGGTAATTCCCTTCTATCAGGGGCAGGGCTTTCGGCTGGAGCAGCACCTGGCAAGGCTGGAAAACAGTCTGCGGATGATCTCGCTAGAAGCCAGTTATCCCTGGGAGGCGATACTTTCAGAGCTGATCAGTCGCAATGGCGGTGGTAATCTGTCTGCCTATCTGCAGGTGACACGTGGTAATGCGGGTCGGCGCAGCTTTGTCTATGATGCTGACCTGCAACCAACGGTTTTTGCCTGTTGCAGTCCGATCAGAGATATTTACGCGGCAGGGCCGGAACAGCAGGTTGAGTACCGAGTCATTGTGACTGAAGATCAGCGCTGGCGCCGTTGTGATATCAAGGCTACTGGCTTGCTGCCGAATATACTTGCACAGCAGCAGGCGCGCCAGGTTGGTGCTGATGAGGCGCTGCTGATGCGCGACGGGCGTCTTATGGAGGGTGCCTCCAGTAATCTGTTCATTGTACGTGATGGCGTTATTCATACACCGTCCATGAGCTATGGGATTCTGGGTGGCACAACGCGAGAGTTGGTGATTGAGCTGGCTCAGGCGCATCAGCTTCCCTTGCAGGAGAGTGATTTCGGCTACACTGAACTGATACAGGCAGACGAGGTGTGGATCACCAGCTCCACTCGGGGTGTCGTCCCGGTTATTGAGGTGGATAGTCAGATGATAGGCCAGGGAAAGAAAGGACCGCTATGGCGTCTGATGTTTGAATATTTTACCCGGCAGCAGCGTGAGCTGATGGCCGGAGAAGGGCATGTATGAGCGAAATGAACGAAGCACCCAAGATATCCTTTCCCTGTCCCGACTATCCGATAAAGGTAGTGGGCGATGCGCATGAGACCTTTCGCAGCTATGTGATAGAGACAGTACAGATTCATGCGCCGGATCTTGATATCACTCAGGTGACAGTAAATAACAGTCGTAACGGCCGTTTCCAGTCCATTCGGCTGAAAATCACCGCGACCGGTGAGGCGCAGCTGCAAAAACTGTTTGAAGATCTTAAGGCTTCCGGTCGTGTGCATATGGTGCTATGAGTCAGCTCGATGTAACGAATGTAGCCGACCAACTGATCCTGCGTAATCTCGGGCTGCAGGCCTATGAGCCAATCTGGCGCAGAATGCAGGCTTTCACGGATCAGCGTGGTGATGATACTCCGGATGAGATCTGGTGCCTTGAACATCAGCCTGTCTATACGCAGGGTCAGGCGGGTAAACCCGAGCATCTGCTCAATCCCGGCGACATTCCGGTGGTGCAGGTGGATCGGGGTGGTCAGGTGACCTACCATGGCCCCGGGCAACTGGTTGTTTATCTGCTGCTGAATCTGCGCCGGCGTAAACTGGGGGTGCGGGATGTCGTGACACTGATGGAGAACGCAGTGATCGAACTGCTCTCTTTGCAGGGGGTCACGGCAGCGGCCAAGCCGGATGCACCCGGTGTCTATGTGGCAGAAGCCAAAATTGCCTCACTGGGTTTGCGGGTGCGCAGAGGCTGCTCCTTTCATGGTCTGGCACTGAATGTCGCAATGGATCTTGAACCCTTCCAGCGCATCAACCCCTGCGGTTACGCTGGTATGCCGATGGCCCAACTGGCCGGGTTTTCTCCCGATATCACAGTACAGCAGGCTGCTGATACGCTGCTCGATTATCTGTGTACACAGATCGGCTATACCAGCATTTCCCGAGCTTCATCTCTGGATGAAGAGCCCCTTGTCGCGTCCTGACATCAATATCAGACCAGCATATTCATGCACTGCGGCGGTGTTTGCAGCAAGCGCTGTATGCGTTGCAGTGCAGTATCCAACTGCTGCCTGTCCCCGGGTGGGCTGACGCAGAAGCGCACTGCCTGAGGGGCGGGGTGGTTGCCGGCGCAAAAGGGTTCAGCGCTGAGAATTCGCACCCCTTCACGCATGGCAGCCTGTACAAAGTCGCTGGCTCGCCAGGGCTCGGGCATATTCAGCCAGACCATGAAACCATAGGGGTTGTGCTGATAGTCATAGCCCTCGAGATAACGGGTAACCAGCCGTTGGCGCTCGTTGACCTCCTGCCACTGCCATTTTGCCTGCTCATCGGCTTCACCATTCTCGATCCACTGACACAGAACCGTTGCCGGCAGTGGTGGGCACATCCAGCACTGGGCACGCAGCGCATTTTTCATCAGGCGCATCAGGTGCTCCGGTGCCTTGATGACGCCGACACAGATACCGCCAGCCAGCAGCTTGGAAAAGCTGAACAGGTGACAGGCTCTCTCAGGCACTATCTCACACAGAGGCGTCAGTCGCTCGCTGGCAGGCAGCGCCTGAGTGGCATCCTCCAGAATCAGGAAATCATAGCGCTCGGCCAGCTCTGCCATTTGATGACGGCGTTCGAGCGACATGCGGATGCTGGTTGGGTTGTTCAGGTCCGGCATCAGGTAGACCAGTCTCGGATGCTGCTGTTGGCAGACGCGCTCCAGTGCAGCTACATCCATACCTTCAGCATCCATGGCGACTCCCTGATGACGCAGCCCCAGTTGCTTGCAGGCAGCGATCAGACCCGGATAGGTGAGATTGTCAGATATCACCAGCTCTCCGGGTCGCAACAAGGATTGCAGCGTTGTGAAAATGCCGTGCTGTCCACCCTGTGTCAGCAGAAGGTCATCGGCAGTGGCTGTTACACCATACCGGCTGAGCCACTGGGCCAGAGTCTGGCGTCGCTCATGCATGCCCTGTTCCGGCTGGTAGGAGAGGGCTGCTGTCAATGCCGATGGATCACAGCTCACCTGCTGCAGAGCTCGTCCGAAGCGCTCTATACGGGTTGGGTCCGGGATGGTAAGGCTCATCGACAGGTCAATTTCACCCAGCTCAAGTGGAACCGGATGGTTGAAGATGGGGGTCTTGTTGGTGTTGTGATCCCGAACATAGGTGCCGCTGCCCACCTGGGCCGTTAGAATGCCACGTCGCTCCGCTTCAGCATAGGCGCGTGTGATTGTACCGGTAGTGACACTCAGGGCATCGGCCAGCAGGCGTTGGGGTGGCAGTCGAGTACCCGCAGGGAGTGTGCCATTGCGAACGGCATCAGTGATGGCGTCCGCCAGAGCTCGATAACGAGGGCCGGGGTAGATGGCCAGCTCCGGCAGCCAGTTGCAGCGCTGGCGAGCTTTTTCCTGAGTTGAAAATGTCATGGTAACAATAATCCAATTGAACCTTTTTCCTAAGAGTATATGCTCATATTGTACCTTTCAATAGGGTTCAATCAGTTTGAATGAATCCATACAATCATGAGTAAGAGACAATGATGCCGATCGAAAGCGGTTTGACTCTGGGCTGGCAGTTGAATATGGAAGGGTTGCTGCTGCTGGCGCCTGCTGCGATATACATGATGGCAATGACACTGACACCGGGCCCCAATAATGTGATGTTGACGGCATCCGGTGCAAACTACGGCTATCGGCGAACAATGCCGCATATCATGGGGATACTGCTGGGCTGCTTTATCCTGTTCAGCCTGATTGCACTGGGTCTGGGTCTTCTGTTTGAGCGCTACCCAGTGGTGCAGACGTTCCTTAAAATAGTCGGCAGCATCTATTTGCTCTGGTTGGCATGGAAGATCGCGCGTGCAGCTCCTCCAAATCTGGATATCACTGGCGACAGCAGGCCCTTGCTGCTCTGGCAGGCCGCTGCATTCCAGTTTGCCAACCCCAAGGCATGGGTCATGGGGTTGGCGCTGATGGCTGGTTTTCTGCCAGAGGGAGGGAATCCTGTCCTCAATGCTTTATTTCTTGCGGCTTTCAGTGAGCTTGTGGCCTGGCCCTGCATCTCACTCTGGGCCCTGTTTGGTGTGGCGCTGGGCAAGCTCCTGAAAACACCACTGCACTGGCGCTGGTTCAATGGTGTCATGGGTGCCATGACGGCAGCCTGTGTGGTGTTTATACTGGCTTGAAAATGCTCTGGTGGGCTGGTGTTCTGTGCAGAAATGACATGCTATTCTATCTCTTCTGGCTTGCTACTTGCTGATACATTCGGTTACACACGGTAACTGGATAGTATCGCTACAAGCGTGCAGTATCGGCATGCCCCCTCTTTCTACAGATCATCATCTTACAGAGTAAATCATGGCTAATTCACTGCCTGCTGCTGTGCGGTCGGGCGCGCTGTCACAGCCCACTTTGTCCTATTTTCTGATGTTTATCGCGATAGGCATGGTCAGCGGTATTCTTGGGCCAAGCCTGACACATCTGGCTGAGCAGACAGGTTCAACCATGAGCCAGATTGCGCTGCTCTTTACTGCGCGTGCACTTGGGGTCATGTGTGGAGCGGTTATCACCGGGCGTCTGCTGGACCGTTTTGATGGTCATCGTATCATTCTGGTGATGATTATTTTGACGCTTGTCAGCATGTTGCTGGTTCCGCTGAGTCCGCTGTTGTTGATGATGCTGGTGATCTTCGTTTTGGGTTACGCCGAGGTGTCGATCAATGTCGGTGGCAATCTCATGCTGATGCGCTGCTATCGGGAGCGATCCGGTCCCTATATCAGCGCCTTGCATTTCTGCTTTGGTCTGGGTGCGATGACGGTACCACTGCTGGTGGTATGGTCACTGAGTTTATCAGGTACGGTCATCTGGGGTTTCTGGGCTGTTGCGCTGCTGCTGTTGATGGTGGGTCTGATGCTTTTCCCCCAGCCCAGCCCGGCTCCTCCTGAGACGCAGGTTGCCGAAGCAGAAGATAAGTCTGTTGATCTGCCGCTGTTTCTGGTTCTGCTGTTGATGTTCAGTATTTATGTCGGGATCGAGATGACCTATGCCGGTTGGATCAGCACCTATGCGGTTCTGGAGGGGCTGGGCAGTTCTGATTCGGCTTATCTGGTGTCAGTGTTCTGGTTCAGCCTGTCTATCGGTCGATTACTGGCTATTCCGCTACTGAGAACTGGGCGTTACATGACAATACTGTTGGGATGCTTTCTACTGGCAGTGCTGATGATCATCAGCCTGATCCAGGGTGCTTTATCGCTGTTCTGGATTACGCTGTTGTTTGGGTTGTCGATGTCGGCGATTTTTCCGACGCTGTTCACCCTGGGAAATCTGTTGTTGAAACTTAATGGCAAGTTGACCGGGTTGATTTTTCTTTCCTGTGGCGTTGGTGCCATGGTGGCTCCCAGTCTGACGGGGCCGCTGATTGATGCATATGGTACCGGTGCCATGCCGGTACTGCTGCTGGGAATGATGCTGATCATGATGCTGGGGCTGGTAGTACTGCACTGGCGCAAAAAATCAAAAGTCTCGGGCTGAGCTTTGTCGTGTATTGGAAAAGGTAGTGTTGGATTTAAAATTAAATGCCCGACAGAAACCCGCCAATGCCGCTCATGACCAGTTGAGCAGCCATCGCTGCCAGAATCAGGCCGGTGATCTTACTCAGTATGTTCAGGCCTGTACGGCCCAGCAGTTTTTCAAAGAAAGTGCTCAGATGCAGCAATACCAGCAGGCAGGCCAGTGCCAGCGTCATGCCGAGAATGCCGGTGAACAGGTCCCATCCGGTCAGTTCCGCACCATAGACCAGTATCGCGCCGATGGTTGCCGGACCGATGATGGTGGGTATGGCCAGGGGTACAACAGACACATCATCACGCTCCTCTTTCGGCATGCCCGTTGCGTGGGTGCGGATACCATCGCGCACCAGGCTGACCGCAGACAGGAACAGAAGTATGCCAGCGCCGATGCGGAAGGAGTCGAGCGTGATGCCCAGAACGCTAAACAGGGCACCACCGAAAAACATCAGAACCAGGCTGGTAAACAGTGAGGCAAAGACCGCACGATTGGCGACACGTCGGCACTCTTTGCGGGTCTGCCCGCGGGTCAGAGCCAGGAACATGGATACAACGAAAAAGGGTGCAAACAGGAAAAAGAATTTGATCCAGGTCGAGAACAGCAGGGTCATCATGTCAGGGGCTCCACAGGACGGGGTTTACGTGTTTGCTCACCCGACGCAGGGTGCTTGAATACAAGAATAGCCCATGGAAATAGAGTCACTCGGTCTAAGCAACTATAAAAGCAATTATAAAAATAACTATGAGGGCTGAAGAGGGTCTTTCCAGAAAATAACTGAGCTTGGAATGCCCAGGTTGGTAGCGGTGGGCGGACTCGAACCGCCACGCCCGTTAAGGCAACGGATTTTGAATCCGTCGTGTCTACCAATTTCACCACACCGCCAACTTCTGGAATCTACTTTTTGAACTCTACACTTTGACTACCTGGAGCGGTTTCGGTAAAGCAGACCCGCTGCAAACCGGTAATCAAGGTCGCACATTATAATCGCTTTCAATCCGTGGTCAATCATGACTGAAAATTTCTTTTGTTTGCGCTAAAATAACGCGCCTTTTTCATTATCTGAGCGTAAGCGGATGCAACTGAGTGATTTCTACTTTGATCTACCCGATGAGTTGATAGCGCGCTATCCGCTGGAGCAGCGCAGTGCGAGTCGTCTGCTCTGTGTTGACGGCAGCTCCGGAGCCACCGCACATCGTCATTTTGCAGACCTGCTGCAGATGCTTGAGCCGGGTGACCTGCTGGTATTCAATGATACGCGGGTGATTCCGGCCCGCCTGTTCGGCCAGAAAGCCAGTGGCGGGAAAGTGGAGTTGCTGATCGAACGAGTGCTGGATGAAAAGCATGCGCTGGCGCATATCCGCTCCAGCAGAGCCCCGCGTCCAGGGGCAAGGCTGCTGCTGGAAGGAGGGCTGGAAGCCGAAGTGATAGGCCGAAGAGAGAACCTGTTTGAGTTGGCTTTTACCATGGAAGAGCATCTCATCAGCGCGCTTGAAACGCATGGCCATATGCCGCTGCCCCCTTATATGAAGCGCGAGGATCAGCTATCGGACCGCGAGCGCTATCAGACCGTCTATAATCGTAAGCCCGGGGCTGTTGCCGCCCCTACGGCGGGTTTGCACTTCGATCAGGCGCTACTGAATGCTTTGGCGGACAAGGGTGTGCAGAGCGCGTTTGTGACACTGCATGTCGGTGCCGGAACCTTTCAGCCCGTCAAGGTGGAGCGTATAGAGGATCATCTGATGCACCCTGAGTATATTGAGGTGTCGGAAGAGGTCTGCGAGGCTGTGCGTGAAACGCGCGCTCGGGGTGGCAGGGTCATTGCAGTAGGAACGACCAGCGTGCGCTCCCTTGAAAGCGCCAGTCGCAGTGGCGAGATAGCGCCGTTTTATGGCGACAGTGATATTTTCATCTTCCCGGGCTACCGTTTTCGCTCAGTTGATGCATTGATCACCAATTTTCACCTGCCGGAATCGACCTTGCTGATGCTGGTCAGTGCTTTCAGTGGCTATCAGGCCATTATGCAGGCCTATCAGGAGGCGATTCGAGAGCGTTACCGATTTTTCAGTTATGGCGATGCGATGTTTCTGACACGTCGGGACGCCGAAGAGGATAGTGTGTGAGCAGAGAGTGTTTTATGCAGTTCGAGTGCCTGAAGACGGACGGCAAGGCGCGCAGGGGTCGATTGACCTTTCCACGTGGCGAGGTGGAGACACCGGCGTTCATGCCTGTTGGTACCTATGGCACCGTCAAGGGGATGTTGCCGCGTGATATCAAGGATACGGGTGCTCAGATACTGCTGGGCAATACCTTCCATCTGATGCTGCGCCCGGGTACGGAGATAGTGCGTCAGCATGGTGATCTGCACGATTTCATGCAGTGGCATGGACCGATACTGACTGACTCCGGCGGATTCCAGGTGTTCAGTCTGGGTAAAATGCGCAAGATCACCGAAGAAGGTGTGACATTCAGCTCTCCGGTTAATGGTGACAAGGTGTTCTTGAGTCCTGAGCGCTCGATGGAAGTTCAGCGCGAGCTGGGTTCCGACATTGTCATGATCTTTGATGAGTGCACGCCTTATCCGGCAACGGAGGAGGAAGCTGCAAAGTCGATGCGCCTGTCACTGCGCTGGGCCAAGCGTTCCAAGGATGCGCATGGCAGCAGTCCTTCGGCCCTGTTCGGTATCATTCAGGGTGGCATGTACCCTGAGTTGCGCGATGAATCCCTGGCCGGGCTGACAGAGATAGGCTTTGATGGCTACGCGATTGGAGGCTTGTCTGTAGGTGAGCCGAAAGAGGAGATGGAAAAGATTCTCGACCACCTGGCATGGAAGATGCCAGCAGATCGTCCCCGCTATCTGATGGGAGTGGGGCGTCCTGAAGACCTGGTAGAGGGGGTGCGTCGTGGCGTGGATATGTTTGACTGCGTGATGCCGACACGCAATGCGCGTAATGGGCATCTTTTTACCTCGACCGGGGTTGTAAAACTGCGTAATGCCGCCAATAAGACTGATACGCGCCCGCTGGATGAGCAGTGCGATTGCTATACCTGCCGTAATTTCAGTCGCGCTTATCTGCACCATCTGGATAAGTGTAACGAAATGCTCGGCGCACAGCTCAATACGATCCATAACCTGCATTACTATCAGACACTGATGTCGGGTTTGCGCAAAGCTATTGAACAGGGTAAATTGTGCGCCTTTGTTGATGAATTCTATCGTCAGCGCGGAATGGAAACGCCTCCGCTGGCTGAATGATGACCAAGATCATATAATCTCAGGAGATCACCTTGATGAGTTTCTTTATTTCTCCAGCCTTTGCGCAAGAAGCACCAGGTATGGACCCAGGCATGTTCAACATGCTGTTTCTGGTTGGCTTCGCGCTGATTTTCTACTTCTTCCTGTGGCGTCCGCAGTCCAAGCGTGCCAAGGCTCATAAAGCCTTGATCGGCGGTCTGAGCAAGGGTGATGAAGTGATCACTGCAGGCGGCATTATCGGTAAGGTTACACGTCTGACTGACGACTACATCGTGCTGGAAGTCAGCGATGGTGTTGAGCTGAAGTTTCAGAAGGCGCATGTTGCCGCTGAACTGCCCAAGGGCACTATCAAGGATATCTGATAGCTGAACCTTTTACAGGCGTCACGGTCCAAGCGTGACGCTTTTGTTTTGATGAATAGGCTATACCGCTGTTGGCTGCAAGCTGCCTGATGGCGTCACCGAGGACGGAGCACCGATGCTCAATCGCTACCCCCTGTGGAAAAATCTTCTTATTCTGCTGGTACTTCTGATCGCCGGGCTCTATGCGGCACCCAACCTCTATCCTGAAGATTACGCTGTTCAGATCTCAGGCACGCGTGAAATCCACCAGGTGGATGAAGCGCTGATGGAGCAGGCTATGGCCAGGCTCGAGGCAGAAGGGATCGGCTACAAGTCGCTGACGCTTGAAAACGGTGCAGCAGAAATTCGCTTCAATAATGGCGATGAGCAGTTGCTTGCAAGGGCTGTGCTGGCAAGCCAGTTGGGGAACAACTATGTAGTGGCGATGAATCTGGCGCCTACCACACCTGACTGGCTGAGTGCCATAGGTGCAGGCCCCATGACTCTGGGTCTTGATCTGCGTGGTGGCGTGCACTTCCTGATGGAAGTGGATACCGTTCAGGCGGTTTCGCAGCGCATGGAGGTTTATGCCAGCGATGTAAGAACAACGCTGCGCGAGAACCGTCTGCGTTATCGTACGGTTGATCTGGATGACAGAGGCAGGCTCCAGGCCCGCTTCGGTGATGCCGAAACACGTGATCAGGCGCAGACTCGTCTGCGCCGTGATTTTTCCGAGTTCATCTTTGATACTTCTGTTGAGGGCGAGGCCTATTTCCTGACCATCAGCCTTTCGGATGAGACAGTCCGGGAGATAGAGGACTATGCCGTTCAGCAGAACCTGACCACGTTGCGTAACCGCGTCAATGAGCTGGGTGTGGCTGAACCGCTGGTTCAGCGTCAGGGGCGTAACCGTATAGTGGTTCAGTTGCCAGGTGTTCAGGATGCGGCAGCAGCCAAGCGAGTGATTGGCCAGACTGCCAACCTGGAGTTCCGTCTTGAGGCAGCACCCGATGCCAGTCGCGCTGTTACCGAGGTGTATCCTTTTCGCAATGACCCCGGCCGAACCGCGACACTTGAACGCGATATCATCATCACCGGCTCCAGTGTCGCCAATGCGAACGCCACCTTTGATGAGAATGGCTTGCCACAGGTGTCCATCACCCTGGACTCTCGTGGCGGCCAGATGATGAGTCGTGTGACACGTAATGCGATACAGCGACGCATGGCTGTGCTCTTCGTTGAGCACAAAACACGTACAGTCAGCGAGCGTGTTGACGGTGAAATAGTCGAGCGCCGCGTGCCCTATGTCGAGAAGCACCTGATCTCGCTGGCCACCATTCAGACGGTGCTGGGTAATCAGTTCCGTATTACGGGTCTGGATAGCCCGCGCGAATCGTCAGAGCTTGCGCTGCTGTTACGTGCCGGTGCATTGGCAGCACCTGTCTACTTTGTTGAAGAGCGGACGATCGGGCCTAGCCTGGGTGCTGAGAATATCGAGATGGGTACCAAGTCGGTTCAGATCGGCTTCATGCTGGTGCTCCTGTTCATGCTGCTCTACTATCGTGTATTCGGCCTGCTGGCAAACATAGCACTGACGCTGAATCTGATGATGCTGGTGGCCGTGATGTCGATGTTGTCAGCGACACTGACCCTACCGGGTATTGCAGGAATCGTATTGACGGTAGGTATGGCCGTGGACGCCAACGTGTTGATATTTGAGCGTATCAAGGAGGAGTTGCGCAGTGGAGCGCCGGTTCAGTCGGCTATCAACTCAGGCTTCAGTCGTGCCTTTGTGACTATTCTTGATGCCAACGTTACCACACTGATTGCAGCGATAATTCTGTTTGCAATGGGCACCGGTCCGGTCAAGGGCTTTGCAGTCACGCTGTCGGTCGGTATCGTGACCTCCATGTTCGCAGCACTGGTCATAACAAGGGCGCTGGTCAATCTGACCTATGGTGGTCGTAAGCTGCAGAAGCTGAGAATGTGAGGCACAGAAATGATCCATTTTAAACGTGATTTCAATTTTATGGGTGCACGTCGCGTAGCGGCTGCGCTCTCTATTATTCTGCTGCTTGTCTCCATCGGTTCACTGGCGATCAATGGCTTGAAACTGGGGCTGGATTTTACCGGCGGCAGTCTGGTTGAGGTCAGCTACGAGCGTCCTGTGGAGCTTGAAAGAGTTCGTATCAAACTGCGCGAAGCTGGTTACCAGGATGCTGTGGTACAGACCTTCGGGGCTGCCAATGACATCATGATCCGCATGGGCGAAGCGCATGATCCGCAACTGGGGGAGAATGTTCTCCTGGCGTTGCAGGATGGAGAAGAGCTGAGGATCACGCTGCGCCGTAACGAGTTTGTTGGCTCGCAGGTCGGCGAAGAGTTGCGAGAGCAAGGTGGTCTTGGATTGCTGCTGGCGTTGATCATGGTGATGGTCTATCTGGCCTTCCGCTTTCAGTTCAAGTTTTCCATAGGGGCTGTGCTGGCACTGGCTCATGACGTGATCCTGGTGCTGGGCTTCTTCTCGCTGTTCAGAATCGAGTTTGATCTGACTGTTCTGGCAGCAGCACTGGCAGTCATAGGCTATTCTTTGAATGATACGATTGTTGTATATGATCGAATTCGTGAAAACTTTCGCATCATGCGCGTCGGTGGGCCTGTCGATATATTGAATGCGTCTTTGAACCAGACGCTCAGTCGAACGATTGTGACGTCGACAACAACCATGCTGGTACTGGTCATTCTTGCCCTGTTCGGCGGAGAGATGATTTACGGCTTTGCAATAGCGCTGCTGGTTGGTGTGGTGGTGGGTACCTACTCATCTGTCTATGTCGCCGGTAACATATTGCTGCTGCTGAAAGTATCGAAAGAGGATCTGATCCCGCCTCCGAAAGAGGAAGAGGAGATTGAGCAGATACCTTGAAGTGTTAAAAGCCGGCATCGCCGGCTTTTATGTATATGCCACTGACGCACGCGCGTCGATGTGGTAATTATGTCAGATCCAGAATGATCTGACCGGGCCAGAGATGCCCGAAGTAATGGAATTAATATGAGTAAAAACTGGATAGAAAAAGACCCCGCCCAAGAACGCGAGGCAGAAAAATACAGCAACCCGGTACCGAGCCGTGAGTTCATTCTGGACTTCCTCGAGAAGTGGGGTGCGCCGATTGCGCATCTGGATCTGTGTGATGAGCTGAAACTAAGCGATCCGGACCAGGTTGAAGCGATGCGCCGTCGTCTGATTGCGATGTGCCGCGATGGGCAACTGATCTCCAACCGTCGTAATGAATTTGGATTGATCAGCAAAATGCAACTGATCGCCGGGCGGGTCATGGGGCACAGAGATGGCTTCGGGTTCCTGCGTCCCGATGCCGGTGGTGATGACCTGTTCCTCAGCCCGCGTAACATGCGTGAGCTGTTTGATGGCGACAGGGTGCTTGTGCAGGAGATAGGTCTTGATCTCAAGGGACGTCGTGAGGGCAAGGTTGTAGAGGTTCTTGAGCGTAACACCCGTAAGGTGGTGGGCCGGTTTGATGGCAATAACGGTTTTGGTGTACTGGTACCTGAAAACCAGCGTATGACCAATCAGGTGATGATCATCCCGGATGAGGGCTCTGATCTGACTTATGAAGATGGGCAATTGGTCGTGGCTGAGATCATTCAGTACCCGAACAAACGTCAGCCAGCACGTGCAAAAGTGGTGGAGGTGCTTGGTGAACATCTCGCACCGGGTATGGAGATCCAGGTCGCAATCCACAACTATGATATCCCCAGTGAGTGGCCTGAAGAGGTCAGTCAGGAACTGACCAGGCTCAGCCCTGAAGTCGCTGAGTCGGATAAGGCCAATCGTGTTGATCTTCGCAAGCTGCCCTTCGTCACTATTGATGGTGAGGACGCCAAAGATTTTGACGATGCCGTTTACTGTGAGAAAAAACGTTTTGGTGGCTGGCGTCTGTGGGTGGCCATTGCCGATGTTTCTTATTATGTGCATCCCGGTAGCGCGCTTGATCGCGAAGCGGTGCGACGTGGCAACTCTGTTTATTTCCCGGAGTTTGTTGTTCCCATGCTGCCGGAGCTGCTGTCCAATGGCCTGTGTTCGCTGAAGCCGAAGGTTGACCGTCTTGCCATGGTGTGCGAGATGAATATCAGCCGCTCTGGGCAGCTGTCTGGCTACAGCTTTTACGAGGCTGTTATCAACTCGCATGCTCGACTGACCTACAACCAGGTTGCATCAGTACTGGGGCAGGGTGATACGGAGCAGCAGGCACCGCTGCGCGAAAAACTCGCGCCGTTGGTGCCACACATTGAACAGTTGCATACACTGTATAAGACATTGCGCAGAGCGCGTGATGAACGTGGCGCCATCGATTTTGATACGGTAGAAACCCGCATGCTGTTTGGTGCCGGTCGCAAGATTGAGCAGATAGTACCGGTTCACCGTAACGATGCGCATAAGTTGATTGAGGAATGTATGTTGATTGCCAACGTGGCAACAGCCAGGTTCCTGACCAAGTTCAACAAGCCAGCGCTGTATCGCATCCATGAAGGGCCAAAGGATCAGAAGCTGCAGAATCTGCGAGCATTTCTGGGTGAGCTGGGGCTTAATTTGCCTGGCGGAGAAAAGCCAGAGCCGAAGGATTATCTGCGTCTGGCAGAGGCGATTGAGGATCGTCCGGATCAGCATGTGATTCAGACCATGATGCTCAGATCGATGCAGCAGGCTGTTTACAGTCCGGAAAAGAAGGGGCATTTCGGTCTGGCATTTGAAGCCTATGCGCACTTCACCTCACCGATACGCCGTTATCCTGATCTGTTGGTGCATCGAAATATACGCGCCGCTATTCATGGACGTCGTCGCATCAAGGGTATTGAGCGCCCTTCCGGTTTCCTGCCGAACAAGGCCTTCAGTACCGAATACTCGATGGAACAGATGGTACAACTGGGCGAGCACTGCTCAATGACTGAGCGTCGTGCCGATGAAGCAACGCGTGATGTTGTAGCCTGGCTCAAGTGCGAATATATGCAGGAGCATATCGGCTCAATTTATGAGGGCGTTGTGGCTGCTGTCACGGGCTTTGGTATGTTTGTCGAGCTCAAGGATCTTTATGTCGAAGGTTTGGTACACATCTCTGCCTTGCCCAGCGATTATTATCATTTCGATCCGGGTAAACAGCGCCTGATCGGTGATCGTACCAAGAAGGTCTATAAGCTCGGAGATACTGTTCAGGTGCGTGTAGTCAGGGTCGATCTGGATGAACGCAAGATTGATTTCGATCTGGGCGATACCCCCGGGCAGGCGCCGACTACCAAACCCAGCAAGCGTAATCTGTTGCGTGAGGGGAAGCTCAAGGAAGTTAAGGGGGCGCCGCGTGGGTCAGGTGCGCCTAAAGACAAGAAACGGCCTGCAAGAAAGCCGCGCAAGAAACCCTCGCAGTAAACGCCGGGCATGATCTGGAGCGGCCAGCTCTGCTATAATGGCCGCTCTAATTCACACCTCAGTCAGGCGCAAAGCGGGCACTTCCATGAATGAAATAATTCTGATGACACTTTCGGGCAATGATAAACCGGGTGTCACATCGGGTATCACGGATATACTGGCAGGCTATCAGATCAATATCCTGGATATCGGTCAGGCAGTTATCCACAACACGCTTTCGCTTGGTATTCTGTTTCAGGTGCCAGCTCAGTCTGCTTCCTCCCCCCTGTTGCGTGATCTGCTGTTCAAGGCGCATGCCTTGAATATGCATGTTCGTTTCGAGCCTGTTGCAGATGAGGACTATCAGCAGTGGGTGCAGGCTCAGGGAAAATCCCGCCATATCATTACACTGCTGGCTCGGCGTATCAGTGCTGAGCATATTGCTCGGGTCACAGAGATTGCAGCCAGTCATGGACTGAATATCGACAATATCAATCGTCTGTCGGGTCGTATCCCTCTGCATGGTGAGCAACGCTCTACGCGTGCCTGTGTCGAGTTTTCGGTACGGGGGATACCGGCTGATGCGGCTGCGCTGCGCGAAGAGTTTCTGACAGCTGCATCGGAGCATAATGTCGATATCGCCTTCCAGCGTGATGATATCTATCGCCGTAATCGGCGTGTGGTAGTGTTTGATATGGATTCGACACTGATTGAAGCGGAAGTGATTGATGAGTTGGCCAAGGAAGCAGGTGTGGGCGAGCAGGTATCTGAAATTACGGAATCTGCGATGCGTGGCGAGCTGGATTTTGATCAGAGCTTTCGTCGTCGGGTGGCCCTGCTGAAAGGCTTGGACGCTTCAGTACTGGAGCAGGTCGCACAACGCTTGAAAATGACGGAAGGGGCAGAGACGCTGGTCTCGCAATTGAAGGCGCTGGGCTACAAAACAGCCATCCTCTCGGGTGGTTTCACCTACTTTGCCAACCACCTGCAGCAGAAGCTCGGCTTTGATTATGTCTATGCCAATGAACTGGATATTCAGGATGGGCGTGTTACCGGCGAGGTGAAAGGCAGTATCGTGAATGGTGAGCGCAAGGCTGAGTTGCTGCGAGAGATTGCCGCGCGTGAAGGGGTTTCGCTTGAGCAGACCATTGCTGTAGGTGATGGCGCCAATGATCTACCGATGCTGTCGATAGCAGGCCTCGGTATCGCTTTTCGAGCCAAGCCGCTGGTGCGTCAGAGTGCCAAGCAGTCGATCTCAACACTGGGCTTGGATGGCATTCTCTATCTGATCGGTTTCAGAGATCGTGACGGTTTGCACTGAATCCCAATAGCCTGTGTCAGAGTTGGTGCAGGCTCTTACTCATCAAAGAAGGGGTAATCCATCTGTGCTCTCGGTGGTTGCAGATAGTAGCCCTGAACCAGATGCACGCCAAGACGGAAGAGTTTGCTCATCAGGCGTGTGCTCTCCACCATCGGTACAATAATCAGCTTATCCTGCTGCAGGAGGGGCTTCAGCATCCACTCCAGTTGATCAATGCTGATCAGTTGGCTGTTCAGGTCGTTGATATAGCTGCCATCAAGCTTGATGTACTGGCTGCCAAGCTCGCGCAGCAGGTTATCGGACTCCGATGTGCAACCGAAGTGTTTCAGGCAGGTTTTGCAGTGAAGTTGTTTCAGTCCCTTGCAGAAGGCTCTGGCATAGTCTGGCGAAGCGATGGCGTCGGACTCGCTGATCTGAAATACCAGATGGTCGGCAGGTAGTCTGAGCTCCCTGATCTTTTCAGACAGCCAGGGCAGTATTTCCTTGTTGCGCAGTGTGCGGCCTGTCAGGTTGATGAACAGACGGTTGCGCCTACCGGCATTAAACTCCAGTCGTAACAGCTTCAGGCACTCCTCCAGTACCCAGAAATCCATTTTGGCCATCACCTCATCATCACCGAGATCACTCATGAAAATGTTGGGTGATATCTCATCGCCAGCATCGGACAGCAAGCGCAGCAGAATCTCATAGTTGGCTGCCTTCTCTTCAATGTGAAGAGGGACGATCGGTTGGAAAAGGAGTCTGAAGCGATTGTTCTGGATAGAGTCGAGCACGCGTATCACGGCCTTGCTGTCGGCCGTTGTGATAGTGGTCTGCTTTTCCGGTTGATAGACGCTGAAACCGTTACCGGTGCGGTTACCATAGTGCAGGCTCTCGGCAGCGAGTCTGGCTCGTGCTATCAGATCAGACCCCCTGGGTACGCTGTCATTGATCGGTGCAATACCGATTGAGCAGGTGGTGTGCAGTGTGTAATTCTCAATCTTGCGATCAATATGGGCGATGGCCCGGCACAGGGTATTGGCCAGCAGAGAGGACTTCTTGACATCAGGATCAAAGAAAATAATCCCGAAGCTGCTGCTGTCTAGCCTGGCGACCGTGTGTGCAATATTGATATGCTCGCGTAGTACATCCGCTACATCCCGGATCAGTTGATCAGCGCCGGCAGGACCTGCTTCTTCGGCGATGACTTTGTGCTGATCCAGGCTGAGGTACAGCAGGTTGCAGTCGTGCCCGCCGTGCAGGGCTTTTTTAACGGTGTGCTCTAGCTGTGTCATGAAGGCGGCTTGATTCTTCAGACCGCTGATAGGGTCCTGATCACCGAAGGCATGTGACTGGGTGTGCTTGGTATCCTGCCGGAAACTGAGCAGAAAACACTCACGATCATGAAAAATCCCCGGCTCCATACTGATCACGGCCTTGAAGCTTGTGTTATCAAACCTTACCGCATTCAGCTCAAGCGTATCCGGGCTGTCAATGTCGTGCATGTATTCATGCAGGCTGTGCCAGAACTGCTCGCGCTGCAGAGGGGAGATCAGTTTGTCGAGTTGCAGGCCACTGCAGTTGCTGTGGTCGTATCCGAATAGTCTGGAGAAGCTCTCATTGGCGTAAATGATCCGCCCCTCTTTGCAGAAGCAGATCGCTGTTTTGACTTCGTCGATGAAAGACTGCATTCTCACTTCGGCTTTTTCAAGTAAGCTCTGTGACTGTCGCAGCATCCGTCGTGTTTCCAACTGCTTCAGTTCCTGCTCAATCTGGAGCAGGAAAAGGTGGTGCTTCTCGGGGGAGCAGACAAGATGAATATTTTCACTCAGCAACTCGCTCTGCTGGTCCTCTGTCAGTCCCTCATCTATGTGTATTACCGGCAGATCTTTTGCCAGGCCCAGAATGCTGCTCTGGGCGGTATGAAGCGTGAGGGGTGTAGGGACATCGGTGCTGTGTAACAGAAGATCCCAGGAGCGCTGGGACAGAGTTGCAAGCAGACTCTCTTCATCATGTATGACGCGGCCAAGAGGAGCCAGGCCGGCTTCTCGCAGCAGGGATAGAATGAATGCAGAGCTTTCTTTTCTCAGTCCGAGAAAAAGTAAGCTGATGCTCTTTCTGTGCGTCTTCTTTGCCGAACCGGATAGCTTTGCCAATAGCGCATCGGTCGTGGTGGGCCCGCTCATCTTTTCTACCATGTCCGTTGGATGCCCTATAGTAACTCTGAAGGTGATAGGCTGTCAGTAGCAGAATAGTACGGAATGAGAAAGAAGAGAAGTGGCTGGGGTAGGAGGACTCGAACCTCCGAATGCTGGAATCAGAATCCAGTGCCTTACCAACTTGGCGATACCCCAGTAAAGTGGTGGCAATGGCGGGATTCGAACCTGCGACCCACGCATTATGAATGCGTTGCTCTAACCAACTGAGCTACATTGCCGATATAACCGGTCTGTGTGCCAACTTTGCGTTAACACCGTTTCACTGCGAAGAGTGGCAGGGGTAGGAGGATTCGAACCTCCGCATGACGGGATCAAAACCCGTTGCCTTACCGCTTGGCGATACCCCTAAATCCTTATACAGGCTTAAAAGTGGTGGCAATGGCGGGATTCGAACCTGCGACCCACGCATTATGAATGCGTTGCTCTAACCAACTGAGCTACATTGCCGTTGTGCTTTTAAGGCGGCAAATTATTCTCTTTTTGCCGAGTAATGTCAACCGCTTGTGAAAGCGGTTGTTAAAAAAACTGCGAGATCAGACGTTAAAGCGGAAGTGCATTACATCGCCATCCTTGACGATATATTCCTTGCCTTCCAGGCGCCATTTGCCAGCTTCCTTGGCACCCTGTTCGCCCTTGTAATGGATGAAGTCATCAAACGAGATCACTTCAGCGCGGATAAAGCCTTTTTCGAAGTCGGTGTGGATCGCTGCAGCCGCTTTGGGGGCTGTTGCGCCCTGAAGCACTGTCCATGCACGTACCTCTTTAACGCCCGCTGTAAAGTAGGTCTGCAGGCCTAACAAGCTGTATCCGGCACGGATCACACGATCCAGGCCAGGTTCATCCATGCCCATCTCCTGCAGAAATTCAAACTTCTCGTCATCTTCCAGCTCGGCAATTTCCGATTCGAGTTTGTTGCAGATCACAACTATCTCGGCATTTTCGGCTGCGGCCAGTTCACGTACCTGCTCCAGATGTGGGTTGTCCTCAAAGCCATCTTCAGCCACGTTGGCGATATACATGGTGGGCTTGGTGGTCAGCAGGTGGAAGGATGGAATCAGTTTCAGCTCATCAGGATTCATCTTCAATGCGCGGGCAGGCAGGCCTTCGCTTAGAAGTGGCAGCAGCTTTTCCAGCAGGGCCTTGGCAGCGATGGCGTCTTTATCTCCGCCCTTGGCGTTTCGGATGGTGCGCTGCAGCTGCTTTTCCACCGACTCAAGATCGGCCATGGCCAGCTCCAGATTGATGGTCTCGATATCAGAGATAGGGTCAATGCGGTTGGCAACATGGATAACATTGTCATCTTCAAAGCAGCGCACGACATGTGCAATGGCATCTGTTTCGCGGATGTTGGCCAGAAACTTGTTACCCAGCCCTTCACCGCGTGATGCGCCGGCAACCAGGCCGGCAATATCGACAAACTCCATGGTCGTCGGCACAACTCGCTGTGGCTTGACGATCTCTGACAGCTGCTCCAGTCGCTTGTCTGGCATGGGTACGATGCCGGAGTTGGGCTCAATGGTGCAGAAAGGGAAGTTCTCTGCATCAATGCCTGCTTTGGTCAGCGCGTTGAACAAAGTTGATTTGCCGACATTGGGTAAGCCGACGATACCGCATTTAAATCCCATGATCTGGTCCTGTATTAAGCCTTGCCGTTGAAGCTGTGCAGCTGGTTCATGGCTTTGGCCCAGTCGCCATGAACAGCCAGTGGCAGATGCTGCAGAGTTTCAAGAATGGCATCTTGAGTTAGGTTGCGTTCAGTCTCCGGAGCTTTGCTCAAAACGAAGCCTGAAACCTGGCTGGCATGTCCGGGGTGGCCGATGCCAATGCGTATTCGATAAAAATTCTTGTCATTGCCCAGCTGGGTGATGATATCGCGCAGACCGTTGTGTCCACCATGACCACCGCCTTTTTTCAGGCGAGCAGTACCGGGAGGGAGGTCGAGCTCATCGTGAGCAACGAGGATCTGTTCGGGGGCGATCTTGTAAAAGCCAGCCAGTGCTGCGACAGCCTTGCCACTGAGGTTCATGTAGGTAGCAGGGATAAGCAGATGGACAGTCTGACCATCAATGATGGTTTTGCCATAGTGGCCGAAAAAACGCCGTTCGGGCTTGAGAGGGGTCTGCTGGCGGGCAGCAAGCTGCTCCACCAGCAGGGCGCCGGCATTATGACGGGTCTGGGCGTATTCGGGGCCTGGATTACCCAGACCTACAATCAGCTCAATCCTGTCCTTCATGCCGTTGCCATATAGCCTCTTGGCTGATTACTTCTTGGCGCCACGTGGAGCGTAGCAGTAGCCGATACCCTGGTCGTGATCTTCGCCGCGACGCAGAGCCACAATCTCTACACCCTCAGGCAGAACAATGTCTGACAAGTGAGCAATCTGACCCATTTCGATTCTGGACAGATCAACTTCCAGGATTTCAGGCAGGTCTTTCGGCAGGCACAGTACTTCAGCAGTTGATGCTTCAGCGGCAAACTTGGCAGCATTCTTGGATGCTGAAGATTTTTCGAAGTTGACGAAGTTCAGAGGAACCTGAATCTTGATCTTTTTCGTGTCATCAATGCGCTGGAAGTCGGCGTGCAGGCAGACAGGCTTGGATGGGTGGCGCTGCAGATCCTTGATGATCACTTTCTCTTCCTGGCCATCCAGATTCAACGTCAGGATTGAGGAGTAGAAGCCATCTTCCAGCAGCAGGCGGTACAGATCCTTGCCGATGACGGAAACCGCTTTAGGTGTATCAGTACCGTAGATAATTCCAGGTACCATGCCCTGATGACGCAGGCGGCGGCTCGCACCTTTCCCCTGATCTTCACGGCTGACAGCGTTAACAACAAAGTTTTTCATTTCAGTTACCTTATAAACTAAAAGCTGCAAAACCCGCGACCAGGTATTTGCAGCATTCGATTGCCCCTGATGGGGGTTGCGCCTTCACGGACTATTCCGATCGGCAAAGTGGCGGTACAGATCCGCCGGCGCCCTGATCTCCGCTCAGCGGAACATGGCGCTGATGGATTCTTCGTTACAGACGCGGCGGACAGCTTCAGCCAGCATCGGTGCCAGTGTGAGCTGGCGTATCTGTTTGCATTTTCTGGCTTCGGCAGACAGTGGGATGGTATCAGTGACAACCATCTCATCCAGTTCCGAACCCACTATGTTGCTGATGGCGGGGCCAGACAACACGGCGTGAGTCACATAGGAGACTACACGGGATGCGCCTTTCTCTTTCAGTGCCAGTGCAGCCTTGCACAGGGTGCCGGCTGTGTCGCACATGTCGTCGACGAGGATGCAGGTACGACCACTGACATCGCCGATGATGTTCATGACCTGAGCTTCATTGGCTTTTTCGCGGCGCTTGTCGATGATCGCAAGGTCGCAGTCGAGCTGCTTGGCAACTGCACGTGCACGTACCACGCCACCGACATCCGGTGAGACGACCATCAGATTTTCGTATTGCTGATCCAGAATGTCGTCCAGCAGTACTGGTGAGCCATACACGTTATCTACAGGGATATCGAAAAAACCCTGAATCTGGTCGGCATGCAGATCGACCGTCAGAAGGCGGTCAACGCCGGCGCTGGTCATCATGGTGGCGACCACCTTGGCACTGATCGGTACACGGCTTGAGCGCGGACGGCGATCCTGGCGGGCATAGCCGAAATAGGGGATGACGGCTGTTATGCGTGCAGCAGATGCGCGGCGCATCGCATCGACAAATACGATCAGCTCCATCAGGTTATCGTTGGTCGGGGAGCAGGTAGACTGGATGATGAAAACATCCTTGCCGCGCACATTCTCCTGGATTTCAACGCTGATTTCACCATCGCTGAAGCGACTGACATCTGCCTTTCCCAGCGGGATGTCCAGGCGTTCCACCACCTTTTTTGCCAATTCTGGATTGGAATTTCCGGTGAAGATCATCAAGCTGGACATGCGTTTTACCTTCGCGATCGCTGCAGATTGGGGTGAATTTGATGAAAGGATGTCAGTCATCATAATATGGCTGGGGTAGGAGGACTCGAACCTCCGAATGCTGGAATCAGAATCCAGTGCCTTACCAACTTGGCGATACCCCAGTAACTTTTTCATTGGCGGCGGACCACCGTTTTAAGGAGGCGCGTATTCTCGGTTGATTCTGTGTAAAAATCAACCCCTGATGAGGAGTAAACGCCAGTTCTTGTTTAAATAGCCATTGTCAGAGGGTGGTCAGTGGTTCCCAGTTATGAATAACCAGGGTTATACCGAGTTCGTCATGCGTCAGACGTATGCGTCCCGGCAACAGCAGGGCATCACTCACCTGTTGATAACGGTTGGCTCTGACCTCCCATCCAGCCTGCTGGAAGGCGACCTCACCGGTGGCGCCATCCAGTCGAGTAAAGGGTAGATCAGGATCAGTCAATCCGCGAATCCAGAATACGGCATGGCTGACCGGCAGGCTCCAGCCCATCAGGTGTTGCATCAGTTGTTCGGGCGTGTCGGCAATATAGCGCTCGTCATCTCCGGCAAGGCTGATCTCGATGAAATCGGAGCGTCCTTCAAGTCGCGCGACTGTCTGGCCCACTGGGCCGAACAGCGAGATGCGATAGGCACGCCCCTGTTGCAGCCACTCCATGCTGGCTGAGTCGTTGCGATCAGGCTGGCGTATCCCGATTCGGCCCTGCATCATCCAGCTACTCATTGCCAGTGCCTGATTCTGATCAGGCATCTCCGGGACCAGGGGCTCTGGTCTGAACGCGCTGCAACCAGCGAGAAAAAGTGTACATGCTATCAGCAGCAGGCGCATTACTGAGGTTCTCCAATGTATTCGGCAGCTTCCATAAGGTGTCTGTTATCCGGGTATTCATTCAGGTTGTCATAAAGCAGTGTTCTGGCTTCATCAAAACGCTCAAGTGCCCAGAGCACCTGAACCAGATGGCCAGCCACTTCCGGGTCGGGGAAAAGATCATATGCACGCTCAAGATAATGCAGTGCCTCGTCATGCTCGCCCATCTTGAACAGGATCCAGCCCATTGAATCGAGGATAGCGGCATCATCCGGGCGCTGTGCAAGTGCCGCAGTGATCAGCTCATAGGCCGTATCATACTGATCGGTGTGGACTGTCAGAGTGTAGCCCAGTGCATTCTGCAGCGTCGGGTTGTTTGGATCCAGTTCATAGGCATGGTAAAGATCCTGAAGCATCTGCTCTGGATCAATGGTGTCGAGCAGCATGGCACGTGCATACAGAAGTCTGATCTCGTCCGGATATTGTTCGAGCGTGTGGCTCAGGCGCTCAATAGCCTCTTCCGGATAGCCATTGCGCTGTAACCATTCAGTATGCAGGGCGGTCAGGTCTATCTGATACTCTGAATAACGCTTGATGTCACCTGTCATCAGATTCTTGACCCGTTGATACTGGTCCGGTGAGTCCAGCAGCATCAGTATCTGTGCCCGGGATTGCAGATAGGAGTCGCCGGGTGGGATGCGCAGATAATGCTGAATAGCCTGCTCGGGATCCTCCTGCATCTGGGCGATCTGTCCGAGATAATAATGCACCCGACTGTCCGGACGTGGTGATTTCAGCAGCTCTTCCAGAAGCTCACGGCTGCTGTCCAGTTGATCATTGTCCAGCAGCAGCAGGGCCAGAAACAGTTGCAGTTGGCGGTCATCCGGGTAGGTTTTGATCAGTTCCGTGATGGCGCTGTCGGCAGACTCCAGCTCACCATTGAGCAGCAGCATCTGAGCATACTGGATCTGCAGGCGGCGATCTTCAGGGTGTTCATTAAGTGCCATGGAGACCAGTACAAATCCCTCTTCAAAGCGCCCCTGAAGACGATATATCTCGGATTTGAACAGCACCAGTTGCGGATCGTAGGGTGCCAGGGCAAGGCTTTCATCCAGTAGACGTATCGCCATGCCATCATCACCCGCCTGACGGTAAAGCAGACTTCTGGCAATTGTCAGATCAATGCGCTGAGGTTGGCTTTTGCTGATCTGATCAAGCAGGCCCAGGTAGCGCAGGGCCATCTCCGGTGTAAAACTCTCGGACTGGCTGCTGATCAATTGAGCGATATCGGCATCCTGATCCTGCAGGATTCTCTCCAGCAGTGGCAGCGCCTCCTCGAACTGCTGACCCTGCAGTAAAAGCGTTGAGGCAATATAGCTGGGTTCGATATTGCCAGGGCTGACTTCAGACCAGATGATGGCCGCATGAATGGTGGCATCCTGATCTCTCAGAAACTGTGCAATACGTGTGGCCCGCTCTGCAATGACCGGATCCCGGCTCAGTCTCGCCTGGTTCAGGTAGATTTCGAGCGCTTCTTCATACTGCCCCAGCTGACCTGCCATTTCGGCCTTGAGCAGCTCGAAAAGTGATTCGCGATTGAACTCGCCAGTCCGGTAAATCACCGGCTCCATGGGTGTGTCCAGAATCTCTACATCCACTACAGGTTGAGGCGGTGGCAGGCTGGCACAGCCGGCCAGGAGCAGGCCGAGCAGCATTCCCGAAAAGCTTTTTTTCATGATCACGTTAACCTTGATCCCGGAAGTATTCCCTGAATTCAACTATAGGAGGCTGTCCGAGAATAGACGACCTACTGCACCACTATAGAGTATGAGGTTCTCACTTGTCGATTGGTCGGTAAGCCGGCCATAAAGTTCAATTGATTGATGCTACGTTGAAAAACCGCAACAGGATTAACAGGCATGGCTTAATCAAGGCGGGTTAAACGTGTATCATGTGGCCCTTGTAAACGTCTGGTTTATTCTGAGAAGTGTAACTCCCTTATGGCACTGCTTGCTCTGGGTATCAATCATAAAACCGCCCCTGTCGAGGTGCGCGAGCGTGTCGCCTTTGCCCCTGAGCATCTGGCTCAGGCGTTGCGGGAGGTGTGTCATGAAGCCGATCTTCGTGAAGTCTCCATACTCTCGACCTGCAACCGCACTGAGCTTTATTGCTCTACGGATGTGCCCGGTACTCAGCAGCTGTTGCAGTGGCTGGGGCATTACCATGGAGTTGAGCCGAGCAAGCTGCAGCAGTGCAGCTATGTCTACTGGGATGAGGATGCGGTCAGACACATGATGCGTGTTGCCAGCGGTTTGGACTCACTGGTGCTGGGTGAACCGCAGATTCTCGGGCAGCTGAAGTCCGCCTACACAGTGTCACAGAACGAGGGAGTGGTCGGAGTCGAACTTGGACGCTTGTTTCGGCATACCTTCTCTGTTGCCAAACAGGTCAGAACCCATACCGCAATCGGACAGAACCCCGTTTCGGTCGCCTATGCCGCTGTCAGCATGGCGCAGCACATTTTTGCCGACCTGCGTACCAGTCGAGCGCTGCTGATCGGTGCCGGTGAAACGATTGAACTGGTGGCGCGTCATCTGCGGCGGGCTGGTGTACAAAATATGACAGTAGCCAATCGCACAGTTGAGCGTGCCCAGGCGCTTGCAGATCAGTTTGGTGGTCGGGCCATTGAGCTGGGCGAGATACCCGCCGTGCTGGCGAATATCGATATCGTGATCTCCTCAACGGCTGCTCCATTACCGATACTGGGCAAGGGGGCTGTCGAAGCCGCACTGAAAAAGCGCCGCCACAACCCCATGTTCATGGTTGATATTGCCGTACCCAGGGATATTGAACCTCAGGTGGGCGACCTTGAAGATGTTTACCTCTACACGGTGGATGATCTGCGGGAGGTGATCGAGGAGAATCAGCGCGGGCGGGAGCAGGCTGCACGCGAAGCTGAAACGATTATTGAAGCGGGCGCGAGTGAGTTCATGCGCCAATTGCGCGAACTTGATGCGGTGGATACGCTTACAGCGCTGCGTAACCATGCGCACCAGATATGCGAGCAGGAGCTGGAAAAGGCGCAACGCCAGTTGCAGGCCGGAAAATCGGCAGACCAGGTGGTGGCTGCCCTGGCACGCGGGCTCACCAATAAACTGCTGCATCAACCGACCGTTCAGCTCAGACAGGCATCAGCCGAGGGCCAGCTCGAGATGCAGCGTCTGGTTCAGAATCTCTTTCAATTGTCCGACAGCAACGCTGACAGCGACAAATAACAGGCTCAGATAGATGAAATCCTCGATTCAAAACAGGCTGGAGAAGCTGACGGAGCGCTTTGAAGAGCTCTCGGCACTGCTCAGCGAAGCTGATGTGATCAGTGATCAGAACCGATTCCGCAGTTACTCCATGGAGTATTCTGAGCTGGAACCGGTAGTCGTACAGTTTGGTCGCTGGCGCCAGGCACAGGAAGATCTGGCTGAAGCGCAGCAGATGCTGACTGAAAACGATGCCGAGATGCGTGAGATGGCGCAGGAGGAGGTAGCAACGGCCGAGTCCTTGATCAGCGAGCTGGAAACCGAACTGCAGATTCTGATGTTGCCGAAGGATCCCAATGATAACCGCAGCGTGTTTCTTGAGGTCAGAGCCGGAACCGGTGGCGATGAAGCAGCGATCTTTGCCGGTGACCTGTTTCGCATGTATGCCAAATATGCCGAGATGAAACGCTGGAAGGTTGAGATCATCAGTGCCAGTGAGGGTGAGCATGGCGGTTATAAAGAGGTGATCAGCCGGATAGTGGGTGATGATGTCTATGCACACCTGAAGTTCGAGTCTGGCGCCCACCGGGTACAGCGGGTGCCTGAAACTGAATCACAGGGTCGTATTCATACCTCGGCCTGTACGGTGGCGATACTGCCTGAACTGGACGAGGCCGCTGCCATCGACATCAACAAGGCGGACCTGCGCATTGATACTTATCGTGCATCCGGTGCCGGTGGTCAGCATATCAACAAAACGGATTCGGCCATCCGTATCACCCATCTGCCGACAGGACTGGTGGTGGAGTGTCAGGAGGAGCGTTCGCAGCACAAGAACCGCGCCAAGGCGATGGCACTGCTGGCGTCCAGACTGCAACAGGCTGAAACCGATCGGCAGCAGGCTCAACAGGCGAGTGCACGTAAATCACTGGTAGGCAGCGGTGATCGCTCCGAGCGTATCCGCACCTATAACTTTCCGCAGGGCAGGGTCACGGATCATCGCATCAATCTGACGCTCTACAAACTCAATGAAGTGATTGAAGGTGATCTGGATTCGGTGATCAACCCTTTGCGGCATGAGTATCAGGCGGAGCAGTTGAGTGCTCTTGGTGGGGACGCTTGAATATAAGTAGCGACACCTGATTATTCATGGCGATACCTGATTCCAGTGGGTGATGCCTGATAAGATTTAACGAGGTCTGGCTGTGAGAATTGATGAGGCACTGGCGCTCTGTGAGCGACTGAAAGCAGTTTCAGATACGGCGCGTCTGGATGCCGAGTTGCTGCTGTGCCATCTGCTGAACAAACCGCGCAGCCACCTGTTTACCCGTCCCGAAGCGCTGCTTGATGAAGCTGTCGTCAAGCGTTTCGAAACTCTGATGGCCCGGCGTGAAACGGGCGAGCCTGTCGCGCACCTTATCGGCACGCGTGATTTCTGGACCCTGACACTGGAGGTCAGCCCATCGACACTGATTCCCCGCCCGGATACCGAAACGCTGGTGGAGGCTGTGTTGCAACGCTTCACCCAACCCGGATTGCGTGTGGTGGATCTGGGCACGGGTACCGGTGCGATTGCGCTGGCGCTGGCATCTGAACATCCTGACTGGCAACTGGTGGCCGTTGATCGCATGCCGGATGCCGTGGCGCTGGCCCGGCGTAATCGTGATCGTTTACAGTTGAATAATGTTGATATCCTTGAGGGTAGCTGGTGCGAGCCTCTGCAGGGGCAGTATGATCTGATTGTCAGCAACCCTCCCTATATTGAACCGGACGATCCACATCTGCAGCAGGGCGATCTGCGCTTTGAGCCGCACTCAGCACTGGTGGCAGATGATCAGGGTTTGTCCGATATTCGTCTGATTGCGGATCAGGCAAGGGGGTATCTGGTCGAGGGTGGTTGGCTGATCTTCGAGCATGGCTATAATCAGGCGGAGCAGGTGCAGGCGCTGCTGAGTGAGCAGGGTTATTCACAACTGTTTACCCTGTGTGATCTGGGTGATCAGCCGCGTGTCACGGGTGGATGCTATTCATCCAGTGATACGCAGATCCCTGTTCACACAGAACAGCACACAGAACAGCAGTCAGAGCAGCAGACAACGCCGCAGACAGACCCGCAAAACCAACAACAGACAGGGCCAGACGATGTTGAGTGATGATCAATTACTGCGTTACAGCCGGCATATCATGCTGCCTGAGGTGGAAGTAGCCGGGCAGGAGATCTGGCTCAACAGCCGTGTGCTGATTCTTGGGCTGGGTGGTCTGGGTAGTCCTGTTGCTGCCTATCTGGCCGCCGCCGGTATTGGTGAGCTGGTGCTGGTGGATGATGATGAGGTGGATCTGAGCAATCTGCAAAGGCAGATATTGCATGGGCAGGATCGTATCGGTATGGCCAAGGTCGAATCTGCCCGGTGCTCGTTGCTGGCGCTCAATCCTGATATCCGCATCACTACCCTGCAGCAGCGCCTGGATGGTGAAACGCTGGCGCAATGGGTAGCACAAGTCGATATGGTGATGGATTGCACGGATAACTTCACCACCCGTTTTGCCCTTAATCGCGCATGCTTTGCCGCTGGTGTGCCACTGGTGTCGGGAGCTGCGATCCGTTTTGATGGGCAGATCAGTGTTTATGATCCACGCGTGGCCGACTCACCCTGCTATCAGTGCCTGTATGGTGATGGCGATGATGAAAATCTGACCTGTTCCGAATCCGGTGTGCTGGCACCGCTGGTAGGCATTATCGGCGCGATGCAGGCGATGGAAGGGCTGAAACTTCTTGCAGGCATCGGGCGTCCGTTGACCGGGCGTCTGCTGATTCTGGATGGCCGGCGCATGGAGTGGCGCGAGTTACGGCTGCATAAAGACCCAGCCTGCCCTGTCTGTGGCCAGGCAGAGCAGGTCTGAGGCTAAATCACCCCGAATACTCTGACCAGATAGATGGCCGAACTGATGGTAATCACTGAGCCCAGCGTCGTCGTCAGCACGATATTAGCCGCCAACTGAGCATTGCCCCCCATCGCCTTGGCCATGACAAAGCTCGCTGCCGCCGTCGGGCAGGCGAAGAGCACCATCATCAGCGTCAGTTCCTGCCCACGGAATCCGACCAGCCAGGCTCCCAGAGTCAGAAACAGCGGTAACAGTAGCAGTTTCGTCGCCGTGGCCCAGGCGGCCATGACCGAGCTGTCGCGCAGGCTTTTCATGCTCAGGGTGCCACCGATCGTCAGCAGAGCCAGTGGCAGAGTCAGGTTGGCGAAGTAGCGCCCGGTAGTGGACACCACCTCTGGCAGCGGCAATGCGAAATAGGAAACCGGCAGTGCCAGCACCACCGCAATAATCAGTGGGTTTTTCAGTATTTCGATACCGGCGGAAGCCAGATTCAAGGAGCGCTCTTTACTCAGCGGCAGCATGATGCAGACAATCGCCATCACGTTATACAGAGGTATCACCAACGCCAGCAGCAGTGATGCCTGTGCCAGGCCTGACTGGCCGAACAGATTGAAGCTGACTGCCAGGCCGATGATGCCGAAGTTGCTGCGAAAGGCACCCTGTACAAAAACGCCCAGATCTTTCGGGTCCTTGATCCAGCGCGCAGCGAGAAACCAGATAATGCCGTAGGTCAGCAGTGTGCCGATCACAACATAAGTGAGCTGTCCGGGATTGAACACCGCCTGAAAGTCCATCTGTGCGATCGACATGAACACCAGTGCCGGCAGCGTGATGGTGAAGACCAGCTTTGAGCCGACAGCGATGAAAGACTCATCAATCACCTTGAGTCTGCGCAGCAGGTAGCCGAGAAATACAATGAAGAAAATAGGGGTAACAATATTGGCAGTAAAGCCAAAGGTTTCCAGATAGAGATCCAAGATTCTGCTTCCAGATTCAGTTACAGGAAAGTAGAGGAGCTGTCAGGATTGGCTTTATTATTGGTGTAGTTTGGGATAATCCAGGTGCAACAGGATACCACAGGATTGGGCCACTTCGCGCCACTCCAGCACACTGATCTGAATAAATTGCACGCCGGAGGTCGGGAAGTGGCTGATATTCTCTCCGGTCAGGTAGTTGCCGAGATCCATCAGCCCCGGGTTATGCCCGACCAGCATGATGTGGCGAAAATGATCCGCCTGACTCTGGATCAGGTTGAGCAGTGTTTCGTAACAGGACTCATACATCTCGGGTACGGCAAGACACTGCTCGTCGGCAAGATCAAGGGTCTGGATGATTCGCTCTGCGGTTGCTGTCGTGCGCAGGGCGCTGCTGTGCAGCAGCAGATCCGGGCTCGGTTGCTGCTCACTCAGGCGCTTAGCCAAGCCCGAAAGGTCGCGCTTCCCGCGGGTGCTCAAAGGGCGTTCGAAGTCACTCAGATCAGGATGCTTCCAGCTGGATTTGGCATGCCGTACAAGCGTCAGTCGCTTCATCTTGCATCTCCTTTGTTGCTGCAGACATAGCCAAGGCTGTTGGGTAGCCGAATCGACACACTCTAATACTGGATCGAAACGGTGGCGAAAGCAAAAAAATCAACCGTTTTAATCATACGGATTTGCCACGAAGTCCCGGTAACCGATGCCCGAAAAAGAACAGAGCAAGTCCACCAACCACGATCAGGCTGCCCCCCATCAGTGTACTGGTGAGTGGCTCATTATTCAGCCAGAAGCCCAGTAGCAGGGCAAAAACCGGTGTGATCAGCGTGATCAGCGCAACCGTGCTCGGTGGCAGGTGGCGCAGCACATGGTAATAGGCCACAAAGCCTATCAGAGATCCGAACAGTGCCAAGTAAAGAATAGCCCAGATGGAGCGGCTCTCAAACAGAGCTACAGGCAGGTGCGCACCCATCAGATACCATGTGATACCGAAGCAGGGCAGGGAAAACAGCAGCGCGCCCACAGTCTGTGCCAGCGGGTGTATCTGTACGGCTACCTTTTTCACCATGACACCACTCAGGCTGAACAGTGTTGCTCCGAGAAGCAGTAACAGAATACCCGGCCAACTGCCCGGTTGCAGAGCGATGTCATCTGAAAAGATCACCAGCAGCCCACACACTGCAACCGCACAGGCAAACCAGCGCAGGGGGGTGAAGGCGTTATCCTTGAGTATCCACTGGCTCAGCAGACCGGAGATGATCGGGGCCAGTCCGAACAGAACCGACATCAGGCCGCTGGGGATAAAACGAACGGCCAGGTAGGCGCAGCACATGGCACCAAACACACCGATAGCAGCATAGGCATAGGTTTGGAGGGCGGGTCTGTCCCAGGGCAGTTCAATGCGGGTCAGGCGCAGGATTATCAGGCCCAGGGCGGCCGCTATGCCCATACGCATCCATGCAGCCATGATGGGGTCGACGCTTTCGCTGCTCCATAAAATTGCCAGCGGCGTGGTGGCCCAGATCACCAGCACGGCCATATAGGAAACGGGAACGGGCATGAAACACTCCTTGGTCATCCCGGGGCTTTCGGGACTGTCAGGCTTCTGGCCTGTGATATTTATAGGCAAGGGTTATTGCCACAGGGTTGGATCACTCCGGGCAGGGTTGTCCTGGCCAGAGTGTAATCAGTTGCTGTATCACCAGAGTGGGTTGCAGTCGCGTTTCTTCCATATCAGGAAGTGACTCGACTCTGGCCACCAACTGCATCAGCACAGGCTCGGCGGGTGCCGGTCGCGCGCCCAGATAGGCCCGCTCCGCATTCAGGTAGGCCTCCTGCATGGCAACAGGAAATCTCAGTCCGGTGGTGCACTCAACAAAGCTGGCAGCATCCGCCATATAGGTAAACTGCCCCTGCAGCGGCAGTGCAAAATTGCCTGCCAGCCCACCTTCCTGTCGCGTGAGCTGATAGTTGAGACTGGAGTCTATAGCCTGGCCAGCGCTGTCGAGCAGTTCCAGGTCACCTTGGTCCAGCAGCCGGAAAAGCTGAGCGTCATCGCCTTCTGTCAGCGTCAGGGTCTCAGCGTCCAGTTGCCACTGTCCGATGCTGTCAAAGGTGCCGGGTGTGCGGTCCTGATAATGTCGGCGCAGCAGATAACTCTGGTTACTGTGCAGCAGCAGTTGATGGTCGATGCCAGGGCAGGAGGCGCAAGGGAGTGTGCCGGTAAACACAGCCGGGAACTCTGCAAAGTGCGCCTTCGCTGTCGGTTCCTGTGAAACGGGGCTTGGTTTTGATTCCTGAGGCAAAGTAGACGCACACCCACTGAGCAGCAGACTCAGGCTGAGCAAGCTCCCGGATAAGATAAACTTGAGTGCGCGTGAACCCTTGTAGATATGCATCTCATTCCTTCGTTTACAAAGTGGTGTGCAGGTCGATTGTGCTAGCCGGCAGACAGCTTCAGGCCGACTCGTATAATCTTATCACCTTCTACCGCTTTGACCACCAGCGTAACGGGGCCAACCTTGACCCTGTCACCGACAATCGGGTGCCCTGGCAGGTGTGAAGCGATATAGTCGCAGAGTAACTGCTCCGGGTCGCTCTCAGGAATTGGGATGCCAAAACTTTTTTCCAGATCTCCCAATGAAATCTCACCATTGAGCTCAAACAGACCAAAGAATACATTTTCGCGTAATGCAGGGATCTTGGCAGTTGAGCTGAAGAGTTTTGCCAGTGTCTGCTCGGCAACTGCCGGGCCGATCACCGCAACACGATCGCCGCCCTGCAGTTTGAGTTGTTCATTCACAGCCTCTATCTGATCGTTGCGCATCACAGCACTCACTACCACCTGGTCCGGCAGTTTGATGCCGCTGAGTGAGCGTGGCGGGGTCCAGTGCTCGCCATCCAGTTCGAACAGCATTAGTCTGTGATCGGCATGATCAGACCATTCCAGCGTTACCTGTTGCAGTGGTTTTGATTCTGCCGGCAGCTCCAGCTTCAGCCAGCGAGCAGCCTGCGCCAGGGTCGCACCTTGAATAATCAGCGACGCCACCACCACGATAAAGGCCACGATGGGAAACATGCCCGCATTGGGAATACCGGCAATCAACGGAAACAGCGCCAAAACGATCGGGACCGCTCCGCGCAGGCCGACCCAGGAGATGAATAACTGCTCCCGGAATCGAAATCCGAAAGGCCACAGGGTCATGAACACCGCGACCGGTCTTGCAACCAGAATCAGTATCGCCGCCAGCAGCAGGCCTTCGCCGATAAAGGTGATCTTGTCACCATGTGCCAGCAGCAGACCCAGCATCAGGAACAGACAGAGCTGCGCCAGCCAGGCCAGGCCATCATGTACCTGAAGGATCTCCTCCATTTTTTTCAGACGGCTGTTGCCGAGAATCACACCCATCAGGTAGATCGCCAGAAAACCACTGCCATCCAGCAGATAGGTGCCGGCAAATACCGACAACCCAGTGGCTGTTACCAGCAGGGGATAAAAAGCTGAGATCAGCGGAATGGTCTTGAGCAGTCTTGCCAGGGCAATGCCACCGAGCCAGCCTCCGACAGCACCGATCGCCAGTTGCTTGAACAGCAGCAGGGCCGACTCACCAATGCCGGGTGGCTGATCGCGGGTGATCAGCTCCAGCAGCACTACAGTGAGAAAGATCGCCATCGGATCGTTACTGCCTGATTCTATCTCCAGCGTCGCACTGACACGTTCGTTCAGCCTCAAGCCATGATTCTGCAGCAGCGCAAAGACTGCTGCCGCATCGGTGGATGAGATGATGGTGCCGATCAACAGGCCGTAGAGCAGTGGCAGATCGAAGATCCAGACGGCGGCAAGGCCGGTTATTCCGGCGGTGATCACCACCCCAAGGGTTGCCAGCGTCAAAGCGGGTTTGAGGCCAACGCGGAAGGTTTCAGCGCGGGTGCGCATACCACCATCCAGCAGAATGATGGCCAGCGCCAGGTGGCCGACGAGAAAAGTGGTATCGGTATCTGCAGGCAGGACATGCCCGAAGCCGTTCTGACCTGCCAGCATGCCGACGCCCAGAAACAGCAGCAGAACCGGCATACCGATTCTGTTGGAGAGGGGGCTGAGAAGTATGCTGGCCATCAGCAGCGCTGAGGCAAGTAACAGGGTCAGAATCATGATGGCTCCGCAGGCAGTGGGCTCAAGTTTACCCTCTAGTGCTACTTTTTAGAATAAGGGCTTATCCTTGAGTTCTTTAGTATATGAGACACCACTGAACAATAATGTCAGCTAAACTGGTGGCATCTGTTATTGCCTGTTATTGCCGGTTTGGCGATGCTGTACGGTAATTCAGCCATCTAATATCAATAAATCAGGGTGTAGACAAACATGGCTAAGCAAGCGGTTTATGTAACAGGTGCAGTGCGCACGGCAATCGGTACTTTCGGCGGCTCTCTGAAGGATCAACCTCCCACAGAACTGGGAGGTCAGGTCGTGGCAGAAGCGGTGCGTCGCTCCGGTCTGGATAGTGCCGCCATCGGGCATTGTGTGTTTGGCAATGTCGTACCTACCGAGCGCCGTGATCTGTATATGGCACGTGTGGCGGCATTGAAAGGCGGATTGCCCGATACGACACCTGCCCTGACCGTCAACCGTCTGTGTGGCAGCGGGCTGCAGGCGATCATCTCGGCGGCGCAGCAGCTTGAACTGGGTGTTTGTCAGTCGGCGGTTGCCGGTGGTGCCGAATCGATGAGTCGGACCAACTACTGGGTGCCATCGGCGCGCTGGGGACAGCGCATGGGCGATGCTCAGATGCTGGACTCCATGGTCGGTGCTCTGACCTGCCCGATGGAGAATATCCATATGGGGATTACCGCCGAGAATATTGCCGAAAAATGGCAGATCAGCCGCGAGATGCAGGATGAACTGGCCGTGCTAAGTCATCAGCGTGCTCAGGCGGCGATTGAGAAGGGTTATTTCAGCGAGCAGATTTTGCCGATTGTGATGTCCGGCCGTAAGGGGGATGTGATATTCGATACGGATGAGCACCTGCGTTTCAACTGCACAGCAGATGATATGAGCAAGCTGCGCCCGGTGTTCAAGAAGGATGGTACGGTCACGGCGGGTAATGCGTCAGGTTTGAACGATGCCGCAGCAGCCGTTGTGCTGACGAATGAGGATCAGTTGGCCGCGAGCAGTGTGCAGCCGCTGGCACGTCTGGTGGATTATGCCTTTGCTGGTGTCGAGCCACGCTACATGGGCATAGGCCCGGTACCGGCAGTAAACCGTCTGCTGGAGGCGACCGGCCTTAGTGTTGAGGATATCGATCTGTGGGAGGTGAACGAGGCGTTCGCTGCGCAGGCGCTGGCGGTGGTGCAGGATCTGCGAATTGATCCGGCACGTGTTAATCCCAATGGCAGTGGTATTTCACTGGGGCATCCGATCGGTGCAACCGGCGCCGTCATAACCGTCAAGGCGCTCTACGAACTGCAGCGTATCAAGGGACGTTATGCCGTGGTCAGCATGTGTATCGGCGGTGGACAGGGTATTGCCGCTTTGTTTGAACGCGTCTGAGAACCTTTACTATCTGCTGCGCTCGGCCATACGTCGTTGAAACGACGTATGGCCTTCTTGAACGACGATCGTAAACAGATTCTTAAACCGCTAAACAAAAATAAGAAATCATTTATGCAGATACTGAAAAATTACAGAACCTGGCTCTGTGCCCTGCTACTGCTCAGTCCGGTGGCCCACGGGCAGGTGCCGGACCGTCTTGAAGCGCCTGCGTTGCAGACCCCCGCTGCCAAACAGTCCCTGCTGTTGTCGATCACTTCGGCAGGGCAGCGTCTTGTCGCCGTTGGCGATCAGGGGGTGATTCTGCTGTCGGATGATGCTGGCCTCACCTGGCAGCAGGCCGAGGTTCCTGTCAGTACTCTGCTGACTGCTGTCTACTTTGCTGATGAGCAAAACGGATGGGCGGCCGGGCATGATGGCGTTGTGCTGCGCACACAGGATGCCGGCAACCACTGGCAGTTGCTGTTGCAAGGGGAGCAGATCAACCAGTTGCGCATCGCTCACTATGAAGAGCAACTGGAAAGTTTGCAACAGGACCCCGAAGCCGACCCCTTTGAGCTGGAAGAACTCGAGTTCGCCCTCGAAGATGCCGAGTTCGCCGCTGAAGATGGCCCGGTCAACCCGCTGCTCAATGTCTGGTTTCAGGACACTCAGACCGGTTTTATTCTCGGAGCCTATGGCCTGCTGATGAAAACCGCTGATGGTGGTCACAACTGGCAGTTTCTGACCGATACGCTGCCCAACCCTGATCGCTATCACCTCAATCATCTGATCGAGCATCAAGGTGCGCTGTTTATTGCCGGCGAAGCCGGGTTATTGCTGCGCTCGGATGATGGCGGCGAGAGCTGGTATGAGCTGGCATCCCCCTACATGGGCTCTCTGTTTGCACTGGTTGAACATCAGGATGAGCTGTTGTTGCTGGGGCTGCGTGGCAATCTTTTCCGCAGTATGGATCTGGGTGACAGCTGGCAGGCGGTCATGACGGGTAGTCGTGCCTCCTTGCTCAGTGGTCGCAGTGCAGAAGGTCGCCTGCTGCTGGTGGGGCTGGGTGGCACCTTGCTGTCGGGGCCTGGCAGTCAGAATCTGCAACTCCTTGATGGTGGTCAGCGGCGTGCGCTGAGTGGTGTCGTGATGGCAGATGATCACTGGGTGCTGGTCAGTGAACAGGGGCCGATGCGTCTTCCCCTTGAAGGAGTAAATTGAAATGGGACGTCTGAGTCAGGCCATAGTCGCACCGCTGAAGCGGAGTGAGCAGGTCATTGAGCGGGTGCTGTTTCATCATCGTCTGCTGGTGATCTCTCTTTTTGCACTGGTTACCTTGCTGCTCGTTTGGCAGGCCAGCCAGATCAGGCCGGATGCCAGCTTTATCAAGATGATTCCATCCAGCCACCCCTATGTGGAAAACTATCTGGATTATCGCGATGACCTGTCTGGCCTTGGGAACAGTGTCCGTGTGTCGGTGGCGACCACGGGTGAAGATATTTTCAGCACCGATTTTCAGGATGTGCTGCGTCGGGTAACGGATGAGCTCTTCTTTATCCCTGGTGTGGATCGCTCGGCAATGCAGTCTATCTGGACGCCCAATGTGCGCTGGACGGAGGTGACAGAAGAGGGGTTTGTCGGTGGGCCGGTGATTCCACCGGATTATGATGGCACTCAGGCATCTCTGGAGTCGTTGCGTCTGAACGTGCTGCGCTCTGGTCAGGTCGGGCGTCTGGTGGCAAATGACTTCCGCTCCGCCATCATTGAGGTGCCCCTGTTTGATCATAACCCGGAGACGGGGGAGCGACTGGACTACAATCAGCTGTCACAACAGCTGGAAGAGCTGGTCCGTGATCAGTACCAGAGTGACAGTGTCAGCATCCATATCACCGGCTTTGCCAAGATCGTCGGTGATCTGATCGATGGTGCCCGTCAGGTGGCCCTGTTCTTTGCCATCGCGCTGGTGATCACCACTTTGCTGCTGTATCTCTATTCGCGCAGTATCGCTGGCACCCTGATACCGATCGCCTGCTCGCTGATTGCCGTGATCTGGCAACTGGGGCTGCTGAATGCGCTGGGATACGGTATTGATCCCTATTCGATGCTGGTGCCTTTTCTGGTGTTTGCGATTGCGGTCAGCCATGGCGTGCAGATCGTCAACACCATCCGCCTCGAAAGTCTGCAGGATCCCGACCCCTGGCTGGCTGCCAGACGTGCATTCCGGGTGCTTTATATCCCTGGTCTCACTGCATTGGTGTCGGATGGCATCGGCTTCTTCACCCTGATGGTGATCGATATTCAGGTGATTCAGGAGTTGGCAGTGGCGGCGTCGATGGGTGTGGCAGTGATCATTCTGACCAACCTGATTCTGCTGCCGGTGCTGATGTCCTATGCCGGTGTCGGGCAGAAGGCGATCAACCATGCACGCAAACAGTCTCAGCAGGAGGGGGTGATCTGGCAGCGTCTGAGCTGGTTTGCGACACCTGCCGGTGCCGGTGTCTCGATCAGTGCTGCCGTGCTGGCGCTGCTGTATGGTCTGTATGCCGCCCAAGGGCTGCAGATAGGTGATCTTGATAGTGGTGCGCCTGAGTTGCGTGCTGATTCTCGCTATAACCTGGATAATGCTTTCATCACCGATAACTACTCCACCTCAAGTGATGTATTTGTCGTGATGGCGGTGACGCCGCCGGAGCAGTGCACCACCTATGAAACCCTGGCAGGTGTTGAGCGTTTTCAACACTATGCTCAGGGTATCGAGGGCGTGCAGTCCAGTGTGTCACTGGCAGATGTGTCCAAACGTGTCACGGCGGGCCTGAATGAGGGTAACCCCAAATGGCGCGCGGTCAGCCGCAATCAGTTCGTGATCAACGCCTCACTGGCCTATGTGCCCGGTGGACTGATGAATACCGACTGCTCGCTGCTGCCGGTGATTATCTTCCTGGATGATCACAAGGCGGCGACGCTGGATCGGCTTAGCAGCTCAATCGAACAGTTTGCTGCAAACTACGACAGTGATGCGCTGCGCTTCAAACTGGCGGCAGGCAACAGTGGCTTTGAAGCTGCGACCAATCAGGTGATCGCACGTGCTCAGTATGAGATGCTGGCCTGGGTTTATGGTGTAGTCAGCCTGCTGTGTTTGATCACCTTCCGTTCCATTCGTACCGTTGTGTGCATCATCACGCCGCTGGCGCTGACCTCGGTGCTGTGCCAGGCGCTGATGGCGCATCTGGGGATCGGCGTCAAGGTGGCAACGCTACCGGTGATCGCACTGGGTGTCGGGATAGGGGTCGACTACGGTATCTATATCTACTCCCGGCTCAGCAGCTATCTGGCGGAGGGGCTGGCACTGCGCGAAGCCTATCTGGAAACCCTGAAAACCACCGGCAAACCGGTTGCTTTCACCGGGCTGACATTGGCGATCGGGGTCATTCTCTGGGTCTTCTCGCCGATCAAGTTCCAGGCCGATATGGGCATCCTGCTGACCTTCATGTTCCTGTGGAACATGCTGGGCGCGCTCCTTCTGCTGCCGGCACTGGCCTGTGTGTTGAAGCCTCATCCTGGCCAGCGTGATCCTGGCCTGCATAAATCAGTCAACCGAGGTGAATCCTGATGTCTGAGCAACAACTTCTGCTGATTTTGGATAAGGATGCGGCCAGTGAGGTTGCGCTGGTCAGAGCTGCTGAGCTGGCGCAACGCCAGCAGTTGCCGCTGACACTGTTGTGGCAGAGCGAGGCTGATAAGGCGGGTCTCTGGACACAGCAGCTACAAGCGCTGAAATCGTCAGATATTCGCCTTACGGAGCTCTGCCTCGCTGACGGTCAGTCACTGCAGAAACGGGTCATCGCCTTCACGGACCAGCATCCTGATACGCTGCTGATCAAAGCCAGTGAAAAAGATCACAAAGGCCTGTTACCACCGCTTGACTGGAAGCTGCTGCGCAATGCCACCTGCCCGGTACTGTTAGTGAAACAGCATAGCCAGTGGCAGGGTGGACCCATACTGGTGGCTATCGAGCCACTGGCGCAGGCTCCTGAACGCCAGGCCTTGAACCGATCCCTGCTGCAGATGTCACAGCAACTGGGGCAGCTGTTCAACGCCACTGTGCATCCGGTGATCGCCTGGGATACTCCAATGCTTGGCGATGAGCCGGAGCAGCTCAGTGATGAAGCGCAGCTTCAGCGTCATCAGAATGCTACAGCAGCGTTGCTGTCTGATACAGGTGTTGAGGCTGACTCAATCCTGATAGGAGAGGGGCCTGCCGAACACTGGATTGCCAGTGCTGCGGCGGATCACAAGGCGGTATTATTGCTGATCGGTACAAAGGCCAGGCGTGGTATTGCCGGTGCGTTGCTGGGTAATACCTCCGAGCAGTTGCTGGACCGGGTCGATTGCGACCTGCTGGTGCTGCCGGGTGCACTGGGCGAAACTGCCTGATGCCTGCTACACTCTTCTGAATCCCATGCAGTTCGTTAACCAAACAGGTAAGTGAAGGTAGAGTGAAATGATCAGAAAAATCGTGTTGCAGGCGCTGGTGATGTTGGTTGGCACCTGTTTTGTTGTAGTCCAGAGTCAGGCCGCTTCTTTTGATTCCAAGGCGGTGGAGTCCTACATTAACAGTCTGCCGGAAGTGGAAGCGTTTGGTGAGCGGATGGAAAGTCAGGGCAAGGATGAGGCCTGGTTGAATGACGTGTCACCGATGGAGGGCGACAGCTTTGATCCACATACCCGTGGCATCTCTGCACTGAAAAAGCATGATCCTGCTGAATATGCTGAGCTGGGCAAAATCGTCGGTCGTCATGGATTCAGCAGTGGTGAGAACTGGGCAGCAGTGGGCGATCGCGTCATTCTGGCTTATGGTGCACTGAAAGCTGAAAGTGAAAACCCCGAACTGTTTGATATGGTCAAACAGATGGAGTCGATGGATGAGCGCATGCTGGCGATGATGCCGGCAGAAGTGCGTGCCCAGATGGAGCAGGCGATGGTGATGGCGCGCAGTTTTGCCAGAGTTCCCGACTCAGATAAGCAGGTCGTGCGCCCGCATCTGGGGCGTCTTGATGCAGTGTTTATGGAGAGGTAATCCGCCACCAGCTCCTGGTAAAGTCGGGTGAATGAGTCAGCATCAGCAGTTGGGATGTTGGCTCAACATGTTTTTAAGTTTCACGTTCCCTCCGTACCCTTTCACGCAAGATCTGCACACACCCTTATCATCTCCTGCGACTGTGTTTGTCAGCCTTGCAGTTCAATTCTTTCGACCGCTTTTGTCAGTTTAATTTTATCCCCTGCATCAGATATGGGTACGGATAATGTCCTGAATTATTGCCAGTCGGGAGCGGTGCCTTATTTTGTTACTAATCTTGGTAGCTTTTGTTATTGGTCATCAGTGCTGAATCGTTCATTCTAGGCTCAAGAAAGAGACAATGCTTTCCTGGCCTGTCATGACTATAACTGTCACAACAACCCAGGTTTCAGGCAGCCCAATATAAGAATGATGAGGTGGATATCATGGCTGAGTACAAAGCCCCCCTGCGCGACATGCAGTTTATTCTCAACGAAGTGCTCGAGATGGATAAGCACTATCAAGGTCTGCCAGGCTGCGAAGAGGCAACGCCTGATATGATCGCTGCCATTCTGGAAGAGGGTGCCAAGTTTTCCGAGCGCGTGCTGTCTCCTCTGAATCAGGTGGGCGACCAGCAGGGCTGTACTTTCAAGGATGGCACTGTCACGACCCCAGACGGCTTCAAGGAAGCTTATCAGCAGTTTGTTGAGGGTGGCTGGCCATCACTGGCACATGATCCGGCACATGGGGGTCAGGGTCTGCCTGAGTCTCTGGGTATTGTGATCAATGAAATGGTCGGTACTGCCAACTGGTCCTGGAGCATGTATCCGGGGCTGAGCCATGGCGCCATGAATACACTGGATGCACATGGTACTGATGAGCAGAAACACACATATCTGACCAAACTGGTGTCAGGTGAGTGGACCGGCACCATGTGTCTGACCGAAGCCCATTGCGGCACCGATCTCGGCATGCTGCGCACCAAGGCTGAGCCTGCGGCTGATGGCAGCTATCGCATCAGTGGTACCAAGATTTTCATCTCTGCCGGTGAGCATGACATGGCAGAGAACATCGTGCATATCGTGTTGGCGCGCCTGCCGGATGCACCGGCCGGTACCAAGGGTATCTCGCTGTTTATCGTGCCCAAGTTTCTGCCGACTGCCGATGGCGGTGTCGGTGAGCGCAACGGTGTTTCCTGCGGCTCCATCGAGCACAAGATGGGTATCCACGGTAATGCGACCTGCGTGATGAACTTCGATGGTGCCACCGGCTTTCTGATCGGCCCGCCGAACAAGGGTCTGAACTGCATGTTCACCTTCATGAACACGGCACGTATCGGTACCGCTTTGCAGGGTCTGGCCCATGCGGAGTGGGGCTTCCAGAATTCACTGCCCTATGCGCGTGATCGTCTGCAGATGCGCGCGCTGACCGGTCCTAAAAATCCTGAAGGCGCTGCCGATCCAATCATCGTGCATCCGGCGGTACGCAACATGCTGTTGACCCAGAAGGCGTTTGCCGAGGGTGGGCGTGCGCTGATCTATCTGTCGGCGCAGCAGGTTGACCGTACCAAACTCGCTACCACCGATGAAGAGAAAAAAGAGGCTGAAGATCTGTTGTCCTTGCTGACACCGATCGCCAAGGCGTTTCTGACCGAGGTGGGCTTTGAGTCTGCCAACCATGCACTGCAGATCTATGGCGGCCATGGTTACATTGCCGAGTGGGGCATGGAGCAGAACGTTCGCGACAGCCGCATATCAATGTTGTATGAAGGAACCACACAGATTCAGGCACTGGATCTGCTGGGCCGCAAGGTACTGATGACCCAGGGTGAATTGCTGAAGCGCTTCACCAAAATCATACATAAATTCTGTAAATCGCATGAAGGTAACGACGCGATGCAGGCGTTTGTCGCTCCACTGACTAAACTGAATCAGGAGTGGGGTGAGATCACGATGAAAGTCGGCATGAAGGCGATGCAGGATCGTGAAGAGGTAGGTGCAGCTGCAGTCGACTACCTGATGTACTCCGGCTATATCACGCTGGCGTGGCTCTGGGCGCGTCAGGCAGAAGTAGCACAGCAGAAACTGGCGGCAGGAACCAATGAAGAGGCTTTCTACAAAGCCAAGCTGGCGACGGCACGCTTCTACTTCGAGCGGATTCTGCCACGCACACGCACGCTGGTTGAAACCATGCAGTCGGGTGCCGGAAATCTGATGGAACTGTCTGCTGAAGATTTTGCCTTCTGATGAAAAGGCTGCTGAGAACACGTACAGGGCAGAAACTGATTGCTGCCCTGCTTAAACTGAATGCATGGCGCTATACATGGCACTACAAGCGCAGTGGCTTACGACAAGGCACACAACAAGAGAACACACAACAAGAGGTTACCGAGATGGCTGATTTGAACGCAATTTTTTCCTCCATGGGCGAGCGATTCAACGCGCAGGCGGCGTCAGGACTGGATGCTGTTTTCCAGTATCAGATAGAAGATGGCGAGCCCTGGGCGGTTGTGGTCAGCAATGGTACCTGTGAGATCAGTCAGGGTGAGCACGACAGCCCGACGGTCACACTGAATATGGACAGTCAGACACTGGAAGAGGTGATGAACGGCGAAACCGACGGCATGCAGGCGTTCATGGCCGGTCGTATCCGTGCTGATGGCGACATCATGCTGGCGACTCGTCTGGCATCACTCTTCCCGGTCAGCTGAGCAGGTCAGGGCAGCCTGCATCGAAAGACAGGTGCGAGGTATCTGGATTGTGCAACCGATGCAGGCTGCCCGACAACCTGGTTGTACACATCAACCTGATCGATAACAATAAAAGTCAGGGGAAACAGTATGGAACATCAACGCGGGAGCACGATTCCCGAGTCCCTCAATACGCATGGTTACACCAACATCAATGATGTGTTTGACCGTGTGTGTGACAAGTATGCCGATTCACCGGCCTTCACCAGCTTTGGCAGGACGCTGAGCTATCGCGAGCTGCATCAGCTGTCTGATGCTTTTGCTGTCTATATACAGAAAGAGACGGATCTCAAACCTGGCGACAAGATTGCGATTCAACTGCCCAACCTGATTCAGTATCCGGTGGTGCTTTTTGGTGCGCTCAAGGCCGGACTGATCATCGTCAATACCAACCCGCTCTACACACCGCGGGAGATGGAGAATCAGTTCAACGATTCAGGTGCCAAGGCGCTGATCATTTACAAGAGCATGGCCGATAAGGCTGAGCAGGTCATCAGCAAAACCGGGATCAAATACCTGTTTCTGACTCAGATCGGTGATCTGCACCCGTTTGTGAAACGCCATCTGCTGAATGCCGTGGTCAAGTATGTGAAGAAGCTGGAACCGGAGTTCAACCTTCCTTCGGCGATACCATTGCGTGATGCGCTGATACCCTATGTAGGGCAGAAGCCAGCTGCGGTTGCAGTTCAGACGGCTGATATTGCTGTGTTGCAGTACACAGGCGGCACCACGGGTGTTTCCAAGGGTGCAGTGTTGAGCCATGGCAATCTGGTATCGAACATGCTGCAGGGGCATAAGCTGATCAATCAGGCACCAGCCGGCTGGTCTGAAACCACCATTTCCCCACTGCCGCTGTATCATATCTATGCCTTTACTATCTCCCTGGTCATCATGGACTGTGGTGGGCACAGTGTCCTGATTCCCAATCCGCGTGATATTCCGGGTTTTGCCAAGGAGCTGGGCAAGTGGCGCATGAGTGCTTTTCTGGGCCTCAATACCCTGTTTGTCGCACTGTGTAATAACGAGGAGTTCCGCAAGCTGGACTTCAGTAACATGAAAGTCACCATCTCCGGTGGTTGTGCATTGACTCATGCAGCAGCCGATGAATGGATACGTGTTACCGGTTGCCAGATCATGGAAGGCTATGGTCTGACCGAAACCTCACCGGCTATCTCGATCAATTCACCCAATGGTATCCGTCTGGGCACCATAGGTCAGCCGCTGGACTGCACCGATGTCAAGATCATGGATATCGAGGGTAATCAGGTTGCCGATGGTCAACCCGGAGAGTTGTGCGTCAAGGGCCCGCAGGTGATGGTGGGTTACTGGCAGCGCGAGGCTGAAACAGAAGAGTGCTTTACCGCAGACGGTTATTTCCGTACCGGCGATATTGCGATACGTGAAGCCGATGGTTATCTGCGTATTGTCGATCGTGCCAAGGATATGATTCTGGTGTCTGGCTTTAATGTCTATCCGAATGAGGTGGAGGATGTTGTCACGGCTCATCCGGAAGTGCTTGAGTGTGCCGCAATCGGTATTGCTGATGAGCACAGCGGTGAGGCGGTCAAGCTGGTGGCTGTGGCGAAAAATCCTGATCAGCCACCAAGCCCCGATGAGATCAAAGCCTGGTGTCGTGAACGTCTGACCGCCTACAAGGTGCCCAGAGTGATCGAGTTTGTTGCAGAGCTGCCCAAAACCAATGTCGGGAAGGTGCTGCGTCGCAAACTCAAGGAGCCTCAGGACAGCCCATCAAAAGTGGCTTGATCCTCGTACATAATGGATGAATGGAGAGTGTTATGCCTCTGACCAAGGCTGTAAGGCGCAAGCTGCAGCACCGCCGTACCGTGGTTTGTGATGGCTATGAGCGGGAGGATGGCTTGTGGGATATCGAAGGGCGGATGACTGATGTCAAAACAGATACGGTCGATAATCCCGAGCGTGGTGGTTTTGTGCCGGCCGGAGAGCCTTTCCATGATATCTGGCTGAGGCTGACACTGGACAGAACGCTCAAGATCCATCAGGCAGAAGCCGCGATAGAAGCGTCGCCCTTTCGCATCTGCCCCGGAATTACCGGCCAGTATCGCAAGCTGGAAGGTACTCGGATAGGTCCTGGCTGGCATCGTCAGGCCAATGATCTGCTTGGTGGCACGCGTGGCTGCACGCATCTGAATGAACTGCTCAAGCCGTTAGCGACGACGGCGATTCAGGCGCTCTGGCCCAGTACCGATGAAGAGGTGATGAAGCTCGGCGCCAATGTGATGCTCAACACCTGCCATACCTGGGGGCAAGGCTCTCAGGTCATAAAACAGTATCTGCCTGATCTGTATCAGGCGGAGGGTTCAGATAGCTGAGGGCTTGGACACCTGAAACAACCTGTTTCAGGTAATTCAAGCCAGATGATTTAGCCAGGAGATGTAAAAAATGAGTTTACCCGAATCTTTCCGGGGGCGTCTCTCTTTGCCTCTGATTTCTGCACCGATGTTTCTGGTCTCCGGTCCGGAGCTGGTGATCGAGGCATGTAAGGCGGGTGTCGTGGGCACCTTTCCGGCGCTGAACCAGCGCAGTAGCGAAGGCTTCGAGGAGTGGTTGATTCAGATCAAGCAGGAGTTGGCCGCCTATGAAGAGGAAACCGGTAAAAAGCCCGCCCCTTTTGGCGTCAACCTGATCGTGCATCACACCAATCCACGTGTGCAGGCGGATCTTGAGCTGTGTATCAAGCATCAGGTGCCGCTGATCATCACCTCACTCGGTGCGGTCAAGGATCTGGTCGATGCAGTTCATGGCTACGGCGGTGCGGTGTTTCATGATGTGGTTAATGTCCGTCATGCACGCAAAGCGTCTGAGGCTGGCGTTGACGGTCTGATTGCCGTCTGTGCCGGCGCCGGTGGTCATGCCGGTACCCTGAGCCCATTCGCACTGGTGGCCGAGATTCGCCAGTTCTACAAAGGTACGGTGATACTATCCGGCTGCATGTCAACGGGGCGCGATGTCGCCACCGCTCAGCTGCTGGGTGCGGATCTGGCCTATATGGGTACGCGTTTCATCAACACGCAAGAGAGCCGCGCAGTACCAGAATACAAGAAGATGATTGTGGATTCAGCAGCATCTGATATCACCTACACCCCAAAAATATCCGGTATCCCAGCCAACTTCCTCAAGCCGAGCCTGGCCAGTGCAGGGCTGGACCCTGACAGTGCCGAGCCGAAAAAAGTGGATCTGGGCGAAGAGCTGCAAGCACCTGAAGGTGGTGCCTCTGCCTGGAAAAGTATCTGGTCGGCAGGGCAGGGTGTTGGATCGATTCAGGATGTGCCGACTGTGGATGAGCTGGTGCAGACAATGCGCGCAGAATACCGCGATGCGATCAGCGAGTTTCGTGACAACAGCGGCGATTACCTGAGCTGATTACCTAAACTGAGGAGACCAGTTTCATGAGTCAGGATCTTGTACTGCAACAACGTGATGGCTACCTGCTTCATCTGACATTGAATCGGCCTGATAAGAAGAACGCACTGACCTTCGAAATGTATCTGGCGCTGATTGAGGCGATGAAGCAGGCAGAGCAGGATGACGGCGTCCGCGTGCTGCTGCTCAGCGGAGCCGGTGGCAGTTTCACCTCTGGCAATGATATCGCGGCTTTTGTAGCGGCGATGGGGCAGCCGGAAAAGGCTCGTATACCGCTGAGCTTTCTGCAGACGCTGGCCGGCTTCAGCAAGCCGATTGTGGCGGCGGTGGACGGTGTTGCGGTGGGTATCGGTAGCTCTTTGCTGCTGCACTGTGATCTGGTGCTGGCATCCGAAGAAGCGATTTTCCAGCTGCCCTTTACCAAACTTGGGCTGGTGCCAGAGGGCGGTACCAGTCTGCTGTTGCCACAGCAGTTGGGTCATCGGTTGGCGTTCGAATTACTGGTGGAAGGTGACGCGATCCCGGCACATCGCGCCGCACAGCTGGGCCTGATCAATACTGTTCTGCCACAGAGTCAGTTGCTGGATAGCGCACTGCGACGTGCGCATGCCCTGACCCGTCTGGCTCCCGAAGCGGTGCGCCAGAGCAAACAGATGCTCAAGGCGGCGAACAAGCCGGCACTGGATGCGGTACTGGTCTCTGAAGTGGAGGCCTTCGCAGCTCGCCTCTCATCACCCGAAGCGCGTGAAGCTTTCCAGGCCTTCATGGAAAAACGCGCCCCGAATTTCTGAGTGCCTTTCCTGGCACTCCACCGAGCACTCAGACAGAGCGTTGATCGTTCTGTTTCACCCGGGATCACTTGCTGGTGATCTGCACTTTATACCGGCTTCGGCCGGTTTTTTTATGCACAGGAAGAAAAGGGGTCAGGTACATTTACGCATCGCGTAAATGTACCTGACCCCTTTTCTCCTTTTCTTTGACCCCTTTTCTCAGTAAGGCGGTGCGTAGTGATGTCAGTGTTTACAGGGCCTGCCGGCATGATGCTATTTTTTGTCACTGAATCGGATGGTTTTTGTTATTGAGGAATAGGCTGGTGAGGCTAGTATGGGTCTCATCCATTCAGGTGAAAATAACAAAGAGAGGCTGGTATGAAAGTACTTGTCGCCGTAAAACGGGTCATCGATTACAACGTTAAGGTTCGTGTCAAAGCGGATCAGAGTGATGTTGACCTGGCGAATGTCAAAATGGCACTGAACCCCTTCTGCGAGATCGCGGTAGAGGAAGCGGTGCGTCTGAAAGAGCAGGGCGTAGCGACCGAGGTGGTCGTGGTATCGGTCGGCAGTAAGGCGTGTCAGGAGCAGTTGCGTACTGCGCTGGCACTCGGTGCGGATCGTGCGCTGCAGGTTGAGGCCGCAGATGGCCCTGATTCTCTGTCGGTTGCGCGGATTCTGGCCAAAGTCGCCGAAGCGGAGAAACCTGATCTGATACTGCTGGGTAAGCAGGCGATCGATTCCGATAACAACCAGACAGGTCAGATGCTGGCCGCGCTGCTGGATCGCCCCCAGGCAACCTTTGCTTCTGAAGTAAAGGTCGAGGGCGGTGAGTTGCTGGTAACACGTGAAGTGGATGGTGGTTTGCAGACGCTGAAGCTGACGCTGCCCGCGATTGTGACAACTGATCTGCGTTTGAACGAGCCACGTTACGCATCCTTGCCTAATATCATGAAGGCGAAGAAGAAACCACTGGATGTGAAAACGGCTGAAGAGCTTGGCGTTACAGTTGCCAGTCAGGTCAAGCTGCTGAAGGTTGAGCCGCCTGCTGATCGCAAAGCGGGCATCCGTGTCAGCTCGATTGAGGAGCTGGTCGATAAACTGCGTAATGAAGCCAAGGTGATCGCATGAGTATTCTGATTATTGCTGAACATGATAACCAGAGCCTGAAACCTGTTACGCTGAACCTGCTGTCGGCAGCCCAGGCGATAGGCGGCGAAGTGGCTATACTGGTGGCAGGCAATGGTTGTGCTGCAGTGGCGGAAGCGGCTGCCGCGTTGCCGGGTGTTGGCCAGGTATTGGTGGCGGATCATGCGGCTTACGAACATCAGCTGGCGGAAAATGTCAGTAAATTGGTGGTTGAATTGGCGGAGGGTCGCAGCCATCTGCTGGCCGCGTCCACCACCAGTGGTAAGAATGTGATGCCACGTGTGGCTGCATTGCTGGGTGTGAATCAGCTCTCTGATGTACTGGCAGTGGAAACACCGGATCGCTTCAAGCGTGCGATCTATGCCGGCAACGCGATTGCCACGGTGGAGTCTGCCGATGCTGTCAAGGTGATGACGATTCGGGGTACTGCGTTTGATCCTGCTGCAGCAAAGGGTGGCAGTGCCGAGGTGGTAAGGGTCAATAGCGTGCATCAGTCTGCGGATATCGCCTTTGTCGGCGAAGAGCTGGCCAAGTCGGATCGTCCCGAGCTGACCGCAGCTCGCGTCGTGGTATCGGGCGGTCGGGGCATGGGTAATGGCGAGAATTTTGAACTGCTTAACCGAGTTGCAGACAAGCTTGGTGCGGCAGTGGGTGCATCACGTGCGGCGGTGGATGCCGGTTTTGTACCGAACGATATGCAGGTGGGTCAGACCGGCAAAATGGTAGCGCCCGAGCTTTACATTGCTGTTGGCATCTCCGGTGCGATTCAGCATCTGGCCGGTATGAAAGACTCTAAAGTGATAGTGGCGATCAATAAGGATGAAGAAGCGCCGATCTTCCAGGTGGCAGATTATGGCCTGGTCGCGGATCTGTTCGAAGCGGTGCCAGCCCTGGAAGCGCAGCTTTAACTGACGCTGAAGCAAGATACGGCTGCTCATAAGCTGCTCAATATAATGTGGGAGAGTACATAATGATTTATCAAGGCAAGGCGATCAGGGTTGAAGCTCTGGAAGCCGGATTCCACGAAGTAGTGTTTGATCTTCAGGGCGACAGCGTCAACAAGTTCAATCAGGAAACCCTGAATGAACTGCGCGAAGCGGTCGCTGCGTTGCAGGCGGTTGATGGCCTGCGTGGCGTGCTGTTCAGCAGCGCCAAGGAGTGTTTCATAGTCGGCGCCGACATCACTGAGTTCAGTGCCATGTTCGAGATGCCGGAAGAGGAGATCATTGCGCATCTGCTCAAGCTGCACGAAATTTTCAATGCGATTGAGGATCTGCCGGCACCAACGGTCACGGCTATCAACGGTATCGCGCTGGGCGGCGGCTTCGAGCTGTGCCTGGCAACCGATTTCCGCGTCATGGCCGAGGGTGCAAAGGTCGGCCTGCCGGAAGTGAAACTGGGCATCTACCCGGGCTGGGGTGGTACGGTACGCCTGCCACGTCTGATCGGGGTGGATAATGCCAACGAGTGGATCTGTGGCGGCGTAGAAAAGCGCGCAGCGGACGCACTGAAAGATGGCGCGGTGGATGCTGTCGTAACACTGGACAAGGTGCGCGAAGCGGGTCTGGATCTGTTGCAGAAAGCGGCCGAAGGTGTGTTTGACTATCAGGCGCGCCGTACCGAAAAAACCACCGGTATCAAACTGAATCAGATCGAACAGATGATGGCGTTCGAATCCGCCAAGGGCGTGATCGGTGCCAAGGCTGGCCCACACTACCCAGCTCCGATGCAGGCGCTGTCGACGATTCAGAAAGCGGCGAATATGGGTCGCGACAAGGCGATCGAGGTGGAAGCCAAGGGCTTTGCCAAGCTGGCCAAAACCGATGTGACACGCGCGCTGGTGGGTCTGTTCCTCAAGGACCAGTACATCAAGAAAGTCAGCCGCCAGTATGACAAGGATGCTGCACCGGTTCGCCATGCGGCGGTGCTGGGTGCCGGTATCATGGGTGGCGGTGTTGCCTATCAGTCTGCCTCCAAGGGTACGCCGATCCTGATGAAGGATATCAACGACAAGGCGCTGCAGCTGGGTCTGGATGAAGCGACCAAACTGCTGAACGGCCAGGTCAAACGCGGCAAGATGAATGCCGAGAAGATGGCACGTGTGATCAGCCAGATCACTCCCACCCTGAGCTACGGCGATTTTGGCCGTGTCGATCTGGTGGTCGAGGCAGTGGTTGAAAACGTCAATGTCAAAAAAGCGGTGCTGGCCGAGGTGGAAGCTAATGTGGCGGAAGATGCGATCATCACCTCCAACACCTCCACCATCTCCATCAATGAGCTGGCAACAGCGCTGAAACGCCCGGAAAACTTCTGCGGCATGCATTTCTTCAACCCAGTGCATCGTATGCCGCTGGTAGAAGTCATTCGTGGTGAGAAGAGTTCTGAGGAGGCAGTAGCGCGCACCGTGGCTTATGCCAAGGCGATGGGCAAGACACCTATCGTGGTTAACGACTGCCCCGGCTTCCTGGTTAACCGCGTGCTCTTCCCTTACTTTGCCGGCTTCAGCATGCTGCTGCGCGATGGTGCAGACTTCCTGCAGGTCGATAAGGTGATGGAGCGTTTCGGCTGGCCGATGGGCCCTGCGTATCTGCTGGATGTGGTCGGTATCGACACGGGTCATCATGCGGATGCCGTGATGGCTGCTGGCTTCCCGGATCGCATGGGTCACGACGGCGAGAGCCCGATTGATCGCATGTATCAGCTGCAGCGTTTCGGGCAGAAGAACAACAAGGGCTTCTATCAGTATGAGCTGGATCGCCGTGGCAAACAGGTCAAGGTGATCGACTCTGAAGTACCGGCGCTGCTCGATGGTGTCGTGGGTACGGCGCGTGAGTACACTGAAGATGAGATCATTGCACGCATGATGATCCCACTGTGTATCGAGACAGTTCGCTGTCTGGAAGATGGCATTGTTGCTTCAGCGGCCGAAGCGGATATGGGACTGATCTATGGTATCGGCTTCCCTCCATTCCGTGGTGGCGCTCTGCACTATCTGGATCAGATGGGGCTGAAAGCCTTCTGTGATCTGGCAGAGAGCTTTGCCGAGCTGGGTCCGCTGTATCAGCCGACCGAACGTATGAAGCAGATGGCCGCCAACGGCGAAACCTATTTCGGTTAATGTGGGAGGAATACAATAATGAACCTGAAACCTAATGACGTCGTGATCGTCGACGGTGTGCGTACCCCGATGGGGCGCTCCAAGGGTGGCTCCTTCCGCAATGTTCGTGCTGAAGCGCTGTCCGCTGCCGTGATGCAGGGCCTGCTGGCCCGTAACCCTCAGATCAATCCGGCCGAGATCGAAGATATCATCTGGGGCTGTGTCAACCAGACTCTGGAGCAGGGCTTCAATATCGGCCGTAACGCTGCGGTGCTGGCGGGTATTCCGCACACCGTCGGCGCTCAGACCGTGAACCGTCTGTGCGGCTCCTCCATGTCGGCGCTGCACACAGCGGCTCAGGCGATCATGACCGGCCAGGGCGATATCTTCATGGTTGGTGGTGTTGAGCATATGGGCCATCTGGATATTCTGCATGGTATTGATGTGAATCCACAGATGTCCAAGCAGGTCGCCAAGGCGGCTCTGATGATGGGTGTCACCGCGGAGATGCTGGGCAAGATGAATGGCATCAGCCGTGAGATGCAGGACCAGTTGGGTGCCCGTTCGCACCAGCGTGCTCATGCGGCACGCCTGGAAGGTCGTTTTGATAACGAGATCGTGCCGGTTGAAGGGCATGATGAAAATGGCTTCAAATCCCTGCTGACCTTCGACGAAGTCGTGCGCCCCGAAACCACCGTGGAAACCCTCGGTCAGCTCAAGCCTGTGTTTGTACCTAAAGTGGGTACGGTCACAGCGGGCACCTCCTCAGCCTTCTCCGATGGCGCATCCGGTATGCTGCTGATGTCAGCGGCACGCGCCGAGGCGCTGGGTTGCAAACCACGTGCGCGCATTCTGAGCATGGCGGTGGCGGGTTGTGATCCGTCGATCATGGGCTTTGGTCCGGTACCTGCATCGCAGAAAGCGCTCAAGCGTGCGGGTCTCAGCATCACCGATATCGACTATGTCGAGCTGAACGAAGCGTTCGCTGCACAGGGTCTGGCGGTACTGAAAAACCTCAAGCTGCTGGATCAGATGGATGAGAAGGTCAACCTTAACGGTGGCGCGATAGCACTGGGGCACCCGCTGGGCTGTTCAGGTACCCGTATCTCCACCACGCTGCTGAACGTACTGGATCAGCAGGATGGCACCCTGGGCCTGGCGACCATGTGTGTCGGTATGGGTCAGGGGATTACGACGGTGTTTGAAAGGTTGAACTGATTTATTGTTCAGAGCCGGCAGCCATGATTCAGAGCAATATCTGAGTTCTGGTTGCTGGCAGCAATTTCCGGAATGATTTTTTTCTTAATGAATTTTTGCCTCGGAATTGGATTAATCTTTAACATCAACAATGATCGTTCTTGTGCATGCCAGCAGGGATAATGATTGTTGTAAGGCATAGGATATCTCTTATGCCTCCTCCCACCGGTTCGTCAGTAGTCGCCATTCTTTTGCTTGTCAGTAACCGAATGGATATCATACAGTTCCTGATGTTTTGCAAATTTTTCATCTATCTGAAAACTCAAAAGGAGAGAGTTTTGTCCAACAAAAAGGTTTTGGCTGGCTTAATATTTATGTTGGCTGCTTTGACACTTGTGGCGCTTCCTGCCTCTGCTGAGGATGTCCCTAACATCCTTGACAGTGGGTTTGAACCTGATGGTCGCGGCGGTGTTGCTCGGCCCTGGAGTACTTCCCAGCACTCAGACCACCCATCCTATGTGTTCAGTGTGGATGACGGAGTGCTGAGTATTCGTCGATTTGACTTTGAACCCTGGGGGCAGGTGGCGCAGAGGTTGGATGCAACTCCCTTTGCAGGAAAGCGACTGGAGTTTGTGGTTGAACTGTCGGGTGAATTTGATCTGAGCTATGGTGAGCCAATTGAACCAACCGGGATTTCTGTGGTTCTAAGAGGGCTGGATGAGGATATCCGTTATCGTATGCTGGGAAGTCAGATTCTGAAAACTCCATACGCATCGATTGGTGAGTTTGAAGGTGGTATGGAGTGGCAGCCTCTTTCCCTTGTGTTCGATGTGCCGCCGCTGGCGACTGAACTGGAGGTTTTTGTTCGGATGAGTCTGGGAGGGGAGCTGCGTGCACGCAACCCACGCTTGACACTGGTCGATCCAACTGTTGTCGATTAAAGTCGGCTAACTGACGTGTCCTGCTGCATTCACTTTGCTCAATCGGCATGACAATATTGGGTTATAATATTGCAGCTTTGATATGGCCTCACCTCTCTATTCTGGAAAGTTATGTCTGATAATAATCACTCCCCAAATGAGTACCATCAGTGGTATTACAACACTGAAGTATGGCTGGATGTAAGATATCTGGGCGTTCCCTGCTATAAATCCGTCTCTGATATGTGGAATTATCAGGAGATTTTACAGGAGTTGAGGCCCTCCCTGATTGTTGAGTTCGGAACCCGTTTTGGCGGCTCAGCACTGTTTTTCAGCGTGACAGGGCGTGCCATCAATCCGGATCTGAAAGTGCTCAGTGTTGATATCGGGCATGAAGATGTAGATGCGCGAGTATATCAAGACCCCGCGATTTACCTTCAGACCAGCTCATCCACTGACCCGGCAGTTGCGCTCAGAATCCAGAGTATGCGTGCTCATGCGCCAGGTCCTGTGTTTTTCATACTGGACAGTGATCATCGTAAAGAGCATGTGCTGGCTGAGATGGAATTATTGCGGAGTGTGGTCATGTCCGGCGATTATCTGGTGGTCGAAGATGGTAACATCAATGGTAACCCAGTGCTGCCAGGGTGGGGTGAGGGGCCTTCTGAAGCCATCAGGGCATATCAGGAGCGTTATCCTGATGACTACCATGTCGATACCGAACGCGAAGCCAAATTCGGCTTCACATTTTCTCCGGGCGGTTTCCTGATCAAGCGCTGATACGGTTGCATGCTGTTGGATTTTTGCTGGGCTAATAATTCAGGACAAGTAAAGCTATGAAACTCGGAGAGCTGCTCGTCAGTCGTGGCAAAATGAGTGCCCGTGATGTTGAGCGCGCCTTGATGGCGCAGGATGAAATGGGTGGATTATTCGGGCAGATATTGATTCGTCTGGGTATGGTATCTGAGCTCGATGTTGCACTGGCCTTGTCAGAACAGTTGGATATACGGTTGTTGCTCGCGACAGATTATCCTGATGCTCCAGTGTCGGTATCAGGCCTGTCGCATGAGTTCCTGGTTAACAACAATGTCGCGCCCATTGAACAGCAGCCAGAACACGTCCGTTTTGCCGCAACAGTCCCTCAGGATCATTATCTGTCCAGAGCGCTGGCCATGGCCAGCGGTAAAAAAGTCACAATTGAACTCGGGCTGGAAACAGATATCTCAAATGCCTTGCAGAAATTCAACAGCGAAGCTGAAGAGTCTCTGGCAGAAAATGATTTATCAGATGAGGTGGCTGGTGATGAGGACTTCATCGAACACTTGAAGGATCTTGCCAGTGAAGCCCCTGTTATACGTGTAGTCAATCAAATCATTCACCGTGCACTGGATCTTGGCGCATCTGATATCCATATTGAGCCTTTCGAAGATGGCTTGCATCTGCGTTATCGTGTGGACGGAGTCATACAGGAGGTGCCTGATCCGCCTCAGGCTTCACAAGCACCCGCCATAGCGTCGCGTATCAAGCTCTTGGCACACCTCAATATTGCAGAGCGTCGCTTGCCACAGGATGGTCGCATCATGACGCGGGTCAAGGGGCATGAGCTAGATCTCAGGGTTTCGACAATCCCGACAGTGCATGGCGAGAGTATAGTGATGCGTGTGCTGGATAGGCAGAGTATTCGTCTGAGCCTGGAGAGCATGGGGTTTTCTGAGGACACTCTTAAGCGTTACCTTGCCTTGCTGGCTAAACCGCATGGTGTGTTGTTGGTTACAGGCCCTACTGGTTCGGGTAAAACCACTACGCTCTATGCTTCGCTTTCAACACTGGATGCTCAGGCGCTTAAAATTGTTACAGTCGAAGACCCGGTCGAGTATCAGCTTGGAGGCGTGAATCAGATACAGGTTCAACCTCAGATTGATCTGACCTTTGCTCGGGCGCTGCGCTCAATACTGCGCCAGGATCCGGATATCATCATGATCGGCGAAATGCGTGATACTGAAACCGCACAGATTGCCGTTCAGTCCGCATTGACTGGGCATCTGGTTCTCTCGACTTTGCATACAAACACTGCCGCCGGTGCAATTACCCGTCTTGAAGATATGGGAGTGGAGCGTTATCTGATTACCTCTTCAGTAAACGGCGTACTGGCCCAGCGTCTGGTCCGAAAACTTTGTCGCCATTGCCGTGAAGAGGTCGATCTGACTCCTCAGGCAATAGCGGAGCATGGACTGCAAAGATTTCTGCGGCCCGGCCAGGAAAGTATCTATCGCAGCCGTGGCTGCGCTGAGTGTAAATATACTGGCTACTCCGGGCGGACATCTATCCATGAGCTTTTCATGATGGATGGGCAGATGAATAAGGCGATCCTGTCAGGTACTGATGCGGTAGGGCTGCATGGTCTTGCCCGGCGTAATGGCATGCTGACACTTTATGAGGATGGGCTGAGGAAAGTCGTTCAGGGTGTGACTTCACTGGAAGAGGTGTTGCGTGTGACTCAGGATCAGATCGAAGATGGTGAAACTGTGTGACCTGACTACAAAATAACCTTTTTTAAGTTACAATGTCGACCCTCGGCCCGAGGCTGAGGACGTCAGTAGTCAACTCGAATCAACGATAGAGGCCAGATGCCGGATTTTTCCTACAAGGCAGCCAGAAGTGATGGCAAAATGGCGCAAGGCGTTATTACGGCCAGAACACCTGATCTGGCCTCGCGTGACTTGCGCAATCAGGGGTTGATTCCAATCAGCATCCAGTCGGTTGACTCGAACACAGCAGTAAGCGCTGTTTCCGGCGGCCACAGCCGTAATGCCCGTGCCAACAGAGATGATGTGCTCAGTCTGACCAGTGAGTTGGCTGTTCTGCTGCGAGCGGGGTTGCCCATAGACAGAGCCCTCAAGGTTCTTATCGACATGAGTGGAAAGGCTGGGGTCAGGAGTCTGCTGGAGGATCTGCTCAAGACGGTCAAGGGTGGAAAGGGGTTGAGCCATGCGCTGGGTAATCATACTGATCTCTTCGGCTCATTTTATGTCAATATGGTGCGTTCCGGTGAGGCAAGTGGTCGTTTGTCTGAGGTGCTGTCCAGTCTGGCAGCACATCTGGAGCGAAGCAAAGCTGTGCGCAGTAATGTTGTATCAGCCATGATCTACCCAGCCATCCTGCTGGTGGTTGCCGTGTTGTCTGTTGCATTGATGCTGGGGTTTGTCGTGCCTCAGTTCGAGGCGCTGTTTTCCGATATGGGTGATGCGCTTCCCTTATTGACTCGGGGTGTCATTGCCGCAGGAAACTTTGTGCAGGCATATGGCTGGATAGTTCTGCTGATTATGATTCCGCTGATCCTTCTGCTCAGGCGCTGGCTGGCAACTCCGGCAGGCATTGCCATGTTGGATCAGAAGCTGTTGCGGATACCTGTTCTCGGTCAGGTTCTTTTCAAATACGAAACAGCGCAGTTTTCCCGAACACTGGGAACTCTCCTGCACAACGGTGTGTCACTACTCAAAGCGCTTTCAATTGCGACGGGAACGGTCGGGAATTCTCAGGTCAGAGCCGCTTTTGAAGGGTTAACGCCCGCAGTCAAGCAGGGCGGTCGAATGTCAGTGGCGCTTGCTGAGGCGGGCGTGTTCACGCCAATGATGATTCAGATTGTGCGTGTAGGGGAGGAGTCCGGGCGTCTGGACGAAATGATGCTGGAGCTGGCCCGGGTTTATGATGATGAGGTTGAGTCCGGCATCAAGCGAGCATTAACGCTGCTTGAGCCGATCATGATTCTGAGCCTGGGAGCCATCATCGCTCTGATTATCATCTCTATTCTGATGGGTATTCTGTCAATTAATGAACTGGCCATGTAGGCAGGTATCTGCTTCTGCCTGGCTTATATATCTGGAAACAACATTGAGGTTCAGCGTGGTGGTGCAATGAGCAAAAAACGCAGTAAAGGCTTTACTCTGATAGAGCTTCTGGTAGTGCTGGCTATACTGGCGCTTTTGGCCGGTCTTGTTGGGCCTCGGGTCTTGAATCAGCTCGGTGGTGCCAAGAGCAATACAGCGCTGGTACAGATCAGAGATCTGGAGCAGGCGCTGGAGATCTACAAGCTGGATGTTGGTAGATTTCCAACTACACAGGAAGGATTATCCGCTCTGGTGAAAAATCCCGGAAATGTGACGGGTTGGAATGGTCCCTATCTGCGTCGTAACGAGATACCCAAAGATCCTTGGAGCCGTGATTATCATTACCGTTATCCGGGTGAGCGCGGAGAATTTGATCTATTCAGTAATGGCGCTGATGGACAGCCCGGAGGTGAGGGTGAGAACGCAGTCGTCGGAAATTGGAACTGATTTATCTACCTGCCTGACCCCATGATCGTCTCCAGGCGCACGGCCGCTGGCTTTACTCTGCTGGAGCTGATGGTTGCTCTGGCCATTGCAGGTCTTCTTGCGGCTGTATCGGCGCCCTCTGCATTGAAAATGTATGAGTCAATGCAGTATCGGGGGGCTGTTCGGGATATGCAGACGCTCCTGGCAACTGCTCGTTACCAGGCTATCAGTGCTGGGCGCATGGTTGATCTTGTAGTCATGCCGGAAACGGGTCATTACGGTCTGGATCATCAGTTGAACAGGGAGCTTCCCTCTACACTTACAATCGAGATGATAAGCGCACGTGAAGTCAGTGGCGGTGATGGTCAGGGAGTAGTCCGATTCTATCCGGACGGCGGGTCCAGTGGTGGCAGCATCATGCTGAGGCAGCGTGATTCCGACAAGGGCGTCCGCTTGCGAGTGGACTGGTTGCTGGGTCGGGTAACACAAGAGCCCTGGTCGCCATGATGACGCAGCGTGATAGGTCACGATTTCCGCCCCAGGGTGGTTTTTCTTTACTGGAAATGCTGGTTGCATTGGTAATACTGGCATTTTCACTGGGAGCGCTTTACCAGGCGGCTGGAGGGGCTGCCCGGATTGTTCGAATTGATCAGGAATACGCGCAGGCTGTAGCGCTGGCTGAGTCATTGTTAGCCGATCGTACAGGGGTGAAATTGGACGCAGCAGCTATGAGCAGCGGCGTTGAGGATGGTTTTCACTGGGAGGTAGCGACCCGGTTGCTTCCGGTGGATGCATCCAGCCACCCTGCAGTGTTGCAATCGATCCAGGTGATAGTTGAATGGGGTGGAGCAGGTTCGTCAAGACGTGTGACATTAAATTCGATAATCTCAGGTGAGCAGTCATGAGGCAGTCAGTCAGCCGCCATTATCAGCGGGCTTTCACGCTGATTGAGGTAGTGATTGCGCTAACCTTACTATCACTGCTCCTGCTGGCCACTCTGACTGCAATGAGAACGCTGGCAGATAGCCAGATCAGAATTGTCCAGATCAGCCAGCAGGCTGATGAGACCAGAATAGTTAGCGGCTTGTTGCGCTCCTTGATCAGTCAGGCAGTTCCCGTGGTACGAGTCCGGCAGGGTGAGGGGTACGGTGCCTACTTCAAGGGGATGCCCAATGAGTTGCTTTGGGTTGCGCCCATGAATGGATACCAGGGGCCGGGAGGGTTGCATGTGATGAGGCTGTCCCTGTCCGAAAATCAGGCGCTTCTGTTGCAGTTTCAGCCATATCAGGGCCCGTATACAGATCCGGACTGGTCTGAGGTGGAGCCCGCGTTGCTTATTGAAAAGGTCGAACGCTTCGAGCTTGACTACCGTTTTGCACTCAGCACTGAATGGTTGCAGGAGTGGGACTGGTCGCAGTATGCACCGACTCATGTGCGGCTGAGCATCTCGATGGAAGGGCGCAGGTGGCCAGATTTGACTCTTGTGCTGGGTCCTCCTGAGGTGCGGCTGTGAGATCTGTTGAATGTCAGTCCGGTGTGGCTTTGGCGATGCTGCTGTGGTTTGTTGCAGCCATGTCCATCATGGTGGCTGGTATCATGGCGGTAGCAAAAGTGGATGCCAGACTGGCGAGTCTTCAGGTTCAGGTAGCTCAAGCAGCTGCTGTCGGAGATGGTGCAGCCAATCTCATGATGAAGGAGCTGCTGTCACTTCAGCAGGCCGGGCTTTATGCCGGTCGGGGGATAGTTGAGCAGGAATATACAATTGGTGAGCATGAGATTAGAATGCGCGCCATACCCGTATCAGGTCTGGTTGACTTGAATCTGTCATCAGAAGAGTTGCTGGTGAGCCTGTTTCAATATGGTGCCGGGCTTGAAGAGTCTGAGGCCGTAAGTTTTGCGCACAGAGTCATGGATTGGCGTGAAGACACTGGCTTGAAGCGACTGCATGGTGCTGATGCCAGTGATTATGAAGCGGCAGGATATGGCTTTGGTCCCAGGAATGGGCGTTTTGAAGTGGTTGAAGACCTGCTTCAGGTGCTCGGTATCAACAGGGCGCTCTATGATAGTATAGCCGGATCAGTGCATGCGACAGGCTTTGGGCAGGCGGCAATTGATCCACTTTCTGCTCCTGAGAGTGTACTGAATGTGCTGGCGCAGGGAGATATTGAGTTGGTGAGAGTGATGATTGATCTCCGACTGCAGGCTCCCTTTGATGAATCCAGCGTTGCTGGCTTGCCAGTGGATTTTCTGGCATCGGCAGTCGTGCCGGTTTATCGGCTTGATGCCTGGGTCAGCTTCCCTGACGGTCGTGTATATCAGCGCAGACGTTGGGGTGACTTTAATATGGCTGGTCAGGATGGTTTACCCTGGCGTTTTCTACGAACCGAGCCTGTGACGGCAGTTGGTGAAGAGGTGTATATAAGTGCAAGAGACTGACCATGGCATCAACTGATAATCAGTGGAGGCTTTTCGGTATAGATCTGCGTGGACTGGCAAATATATGGCGTGCAGGCTGGCGCGATATAGCCTGGAGCCAGGATTCAGTGCTGCGCAGGTGGTTGGATGAAGCGGTCAGAGTGAGAGAACCTGGCGCTGAGACATCCCGGATATATCAGGCGGGCCGTGTCACTCGTCAGCAGGCTGTGTCTTGTGATGCAATCGTCCTGCCGGCCGAGTTGTTGCTGGTTAAGCAGTTATCCTTGCCGGAGTCGGTTGAAGCAGATATTGATTCTGCTCTGGGCTTTGAGATCCGTGCCAATAGTCCGTTTCCACCGGATGACACCTGCACAGGTTGGACTATCACCAGCCGTAAAGCCGGGCATATCAAAGTCAGTCTGGTGATTGTCTCTCGTAGTACAGTGAATAATTACCTGCGTCAGACGGTGATGCCGACTGATGAGAGCTATGAAGTCTGGGCGCTTGCCGAGGATCAGCCGGTTGTGATCAGCGGATTTGGTGAGGCGGCTCGTTATCGGCGCTATGAAAGGAAACTGAAACGACTGTTGTTGGGTGTCGCATACAGCGTCGTTATGCTGGCTCTTATTCCTGCAGTGCCGGTTCTGGCCAAGCATCAGGAGCTGCAGAAGCTTGAGCGCCTGCATCATAGAGTTCAGGAGGGAGCTCGGGAGTCTGTGCAACTGCGCGCAAGGCTGGCTGCGAGCAATGAGCAGGCAAGCATGATTAATCATATGCTGTCGACTGGGTTTGACCCTTATCGGCAGTTACAGACGCTGACTGTATTGTTGGGAGATGATGTATGGCTTGCGAGCCTGGAGCTGCGTAAAGACCGGCTCAGGATAGATGGGCGTGCAGAAAATGCTGCCAGCTTGATGCAGGCGCTTTCACAACGTCCTGAGTTCGTCGAAGTCAGGTCTCCATCGGCTATCAGAAGGGAGCGTTCAGGTGAGGAGCGTTTTGTGTTGGACATCATGCTGAGTGCCGAGGAAGCGTTATAAATGCTGGGGATCAGAACAAGGCGTGGCTGGACTGTTTTGCTGATTACAGGAGTTGCTGTATTGGTGGCGCTCATGCTGGTGCTGGGCAGTCTGTGGCAAGCTTATCATGAGTACAGTGATCAGGTTGATGCTTTGGAGCCGCGTATTGCCCGCTTGATCGGTATTACACAGAGCCATCCAGAGTTGTTGGAAGCTAACCTCCTGATAGATGCTCAGCTTGCTGAGCTGGCCTATCCGGCATCTCAGGATGGAACGGCTACGGGTACGGCGATGCAGCAGGTGGTTCGAAATCTTGCACAGTCCTCTGGTATGGAGGTTTCCGGGAGTCAGATATTGCCAGCCCGCTCGGAAGGTAATCTGGAAATGATTTCGCTTAACCTTACTCTCACTGGAGGCCTCAGAGCGCTGGAGTCATTGCTGCTGGATCTGCCAACAGTCAGGCCTCTGGTTTTTGTCGACACTATCGTCATTCAGCCGACACGTGTCAGGGGAAGCGTAGAGGTTCAGGAGGTCATGGTGCAAATCGGTGTTACCTCAGTGAGGTTATTGCCATGAATTTTGCGCGCTGCGTGACTGCCTTTGCTGCGGTACTTACACTAGTGTTTATCAGTTTGTTTGTGTGGGGGTGGTTTCAGGTCAAGCTGACCTCTGCTCCGGAGCCCTGGCTGCCTGCTCCGGAATCTCTCAGCGCGGTCATGGTTTCGCCGCCGGAAGGGGAGGTTCGTGCTGGTGAGGAGGTGCTTGCAAGGCCTCTTTTCTGGGCAGGGCGTCGTCCCTATGTGGCTCCTGATGCGCCTCAGGTTGTTCAGGCCGGCTCAGCAGGCGTGGATGTCCTGGATAAGACCAGGCTTTTGGGGGCTTATGTTGCGCAGGGAGCGGCTGGAGTGATTCTTGATGTTGATGGCTCTCGTGAACGGATTCAGGTAGGGGATGAGCTTGGAGGTTGGGTGCTGCTGTATACAAATCCCATGGGGGCAGTATTTGGGAAGGGTCAGCAGCAGGATGGGCCTGGAACCACCAGAATAATGACGCTTGAGCATGTATATCCTGCAGCATCGGTACGCAAGCAGGAAGTCTCAAGTGATCAAGGGACTCTTGAACCGGAAGAGATACAGTCATCAGAAGGTATTGAAGAGGGGTAATACGATAATGAATGAAGGAAGGCATGCCGAATGATGGCGTTGACAAGAAAATTACCAGTCCTTGGTTTTTTTGCCTTGGTACTGTCTGGCTGCAGCAGTGGTCATCTCTCCAAGCCGGCTGGTAGCGGCCCTGTTCTTCCGTATGACTTGGACTCTCGGGGTGAGTACGTACAGAGAGGTGCGCTTTCAGATGCTCAGACCGAAGAGTTGATAAAGTCGGATCCGATTATCTACAGAGGCAATGATCGTGTAGCGAACACGCCTGCTGCCCGCAATCCAATTGCCCTTCATGGCGATGCTGTCTCCCTTAATTTTGAGCAGGCACCTGTGACGGAGGTGGTGCATGCGGTCCTGGGCGATATTCTGGAGCTGGATTATGTAATAGAGCATCCTCTGGATGGGGAAATCACATTGAGAACCAGAACGCCGGTTCCACGTGATCAGTTGTTGGTGATTCTTGAATCATTACTGCAGACAAATGGTGCAGTGATGATACGGGATAAAAACGACCGTTTCTTTGTTGGTTCGGCAGGGTCGATGAGTGGATTGATGCCCGGGGTAACCTCTGCTGGAAGTACCGCTGCCGGTTACAGTAATGTAGTGATCCCTTTGCAGTATATTGGTGCACGTGAGATGGCAGATATACTGCGGCCGGTTGCTGATGAAGGGTCATTTGTTCGTGTTGATGCTACCAGGAATCTGCTGTTGCTGGCTGGTACACGAAATCAGATCGACGGTTGGATGGAGATTATTGCAACGTTTGATATCGATTTGTTGCAGGGGATGTCTGTAGGTATATTCCCCCTGGAGTATGCGTCTGTCAGTGAAGTGGATAGTGCTATTCAGGTACTTTTGGGAGGGAGTGATGCGCAGAGTGATACAACATCCAGCATTGCAGCCGCAACGTTGTCCAGCGTGGTGCGAATAATCCCGATTGAGCGCCTTAACAGTATTCTTGTTGTGTCTCCGCGTGCGCATTATCTTGATCAGGTTGGTGTATGGATTGAGCGGCTAGATAAGGCGCCGGACCATAACTTTGAAAGTCAGTTATTTGTTTACCCTGTACAGAATGGTTCTGCTACACATCTGGCTAAATTGCTGAGTGAGCTTTTTGGAGTTGGTGGTGGCATGAGTAGCCAGCGTGACTCTGGTGTGTCTCCAGCGATGACGGCTACACGGCAGGGTGGCGAGTCGGGCAGTGAAGTAGAAGGTGTGGCATCTGCAACGGGTGCAGGAAATCGTTCTTCAGACTTGAGTTCAAACTTCAGCCTGGCTGGGGATATCAAGGTTGTTGCTGATGGTCAGAGTAATGCGCTGCTGATTTATGCCAAGCGCAGCGAGTACAAGAAGATTGAGTCGGCAATGAAAAAGCTTGATATCGCACCAACTCAGGTGTTGATTGAAGCCAGCATCATTGAAATCAGTCTCAGAGATCGTCTTGAGTATGGGTTGCAATGGCATATTCAAAACGGATTGGGGGGAGGTCGTACTGGAACATCTGTGTTGAATGTGACGGATAACCCGATAGGTCCTGCGCAGGGCTTCTCTTTTTCGGTTACGAATCCTCTGGGGGATATTCGCGCAGTTATCAACGCACTGGCAGAGGAGTCTTTGGTTAACGTCATATCAAGCCCTTCTGTCATGGTGCTTGATAATCATACAGCTACCATGCAGGTAGGTGATCAGCAGCCTATTCGTTCGTCGCAGACGGTGACTGATGGTGGAAACATAACCAGCTCCATCCAGTACAGAGATACAGGTGTAAAGCTAATGGTTACGCCTTCTGTGAATGCGGGAGGGATGGTGAATATGGATATTGAGCAGTCAGTGACTGATGTGGGGCCTGAAGATTCGGCTACCGGGCAGCGCAGCTTTCAGGAGCGAAATATCAGCAGCAGAGTGGCGATCAGATCGGGTGAAACCGTTGTTCTGGGTGGGTTGATCAGAGATAACACATCTGATGTTCGTGCCGGTGTTCCTATTCTCCATGAATTACCAGTGGTTGGAAATCTGTTTGGTGCAACCACCAACCGGAGAGATCGCACTGAGTTGATAGTCATGATTACGCCACGCGTTCTGACGAACGAGCAGGATTTGCGTGATGTCAGCCGAGAGATACGTTCTCGTATGAGCGGCTTGAACCTGCTGCGGGTAGAGTCTGTCGTGCAAGATGGGGCTCGGATATCTGATTCTGAATGAGTGAATGAGCAAAAAAGGAAAAAAATTGAATTTTTGTCGTCAACAGGTAGCTGAATGTAATGAAATCTCAACACATTATGATCTATAATCGTCACAATTTCAGCCTGAAGAGTGTCAGTAAGGTGTTTTTACATCTGCACTCCTTGTGGTCGAAGGCTGGCAGGGCGTTCTTTGTGCTGACTGCCGCATTAGTGCTTCTGGCTGTTGCTGGCTGCGCATCTATATCACCAGCGGTTGTTGAGTCGCCGGAAGAAATAGTAAGCAAGCGAGCACAGGAAAGGCTTGATGCTCTGATAGCTGGGGATCTGCCAAAAGCGTGGGCTTTCACAACCCCTGCATACAGGCAGCGTGTGACCAATCCGATGCACTATAGTGCAGTGGTCGGTGGTAGCGGAGGCTGGATAAATGCAAAGGTTGATAATGTCGTCTGTGACACTGCTGAGTCTTGTAATGTAAGAATATTGATTACATACAAGTTATTAAGGCCGGCAATTGAAAATACACGTTCATTGGATGAACGCTGGATCAAAATTGAGGATCAGTGGTGGATCTTTCACAGGCGCTGAAAATGTAACAAAGAGCAATGAACAGAGACAATTACGGTGGTAAAATACAGTAAAATCTGTATTCAAACTGGTTGAGTGTATCTGTTCTGTGTGTTAGGTTATTAAAACCTGAGGGGACTTTGCTGTCTGGGCATTCTTAATGAATTGATTGAGAGTGTTTTTTTCAGTAAATTTGTAAAAATGGATGCTTAATGCAGCCGCTTTCGTAAAAATCTAGATTGTTGTAAACCTAGGAGCAACATAATGAAGAAAAAACTTTTACCTTTGGCAGTGCTGGCGGGATTGGCCGGTGGCATGAGCACCGCGCAGGCAGTTAACGTTAACCCGGATGGTCTGGGTGAAGTTCTGCTGTATCCTTTCTACAGCGTTGAAGGTGGTAACGACACTTACATCAACGTCGTAAACACAACTAACCAGGTCAAAGCAGTCAAAGTCCGTATCCTTGAGGCAATGAACAGCCAAGAGGTTCTCGATTTTAACTTGTACCTGTCTCCAAATGACCACTGGTCAGCAGTTATCCTGGATAACCCGAACGGTTCTGGTGCTATTCTGCGTACGGCTGATACTTCTTGTACAGCTCCTGCTATTCCTGCGAATGGTGTTGCTTTCCGTGAGTTCGAATACGCTGCAGACAGTGACAACAGCATTGCGCGTACCCGCGAAGGCTATGTTGAAATCATCGAAATGGGTGTTCTGGATGCAGCAGTAGTTCCTGCACAGCATGCCGGTGCTATCCACACTGGTGCTGGTGTACCGGCTAACTGTGGCGCTATCATCTCTGCTTGGCAGGCTGGTGGTGTCTGGGCGAACGCTGCTAACACCGGTATCAATGCGCCAACAGGCGGTCTGTACGGCTACGGCGTACTGATCAATGTTGCTGAAGGTACCAATGCAACTTATGACGCAACTGCACTTGATGCTTTTGCTCAGGGTATTGCGCTGCACACTAACACTGGTAGCCTGCTGCCAAGCTTGAACAGTGCTGCACCTACTTCCAGCGTATTCGATAACGGTGCAACCGTTACTTCTGCATGGGCTGGTACAGCTCCTGCTGCTGGCGTAAACGCTGTAAGCTCTGTTCTGATGCATGACAACATTGCAAATGACTATGTACTGGAGCCAACAATCGGTGCTGGTACTGATTGGGTTGTTACCTTCCCAACCAAGCGTTTCTATGTAAACGGTGCAGGTGCTCCATTTGCTCCTTTCACCAACGCATGGAACCCAGCTAACTCTACAGCGTGTGAAGTAATTGGCATCAACTACTTCGACCGTGAAGAGCGTGGTCAGACTCCTTCTGATATCGACTTCTCTCCGCTGCCCCCAGGAACACCTGCTCTGTCTCTGTGCTACGAAGCAAACGTCCTGACCTTCAACAACAGCAATGTTCTGAATGGTTCTGCACGTGTAAATCGTAACCTGGAGATCGACGGCTTCAACAACGGCTGGTTGAACATCAACTTCCAGGGTACTTTCAACGGTATTGCTCGTACATTGACAGCAACTTCCGGTGAAGTGTATCAGGGTCTGCCTGTAATCGGTTTTGCAGTTCAGAAATATGTTAACGGTACTCTGCCAGGTGGAGTTCTGTCTAACTATGCTGGTCTGGTTAACCACAAGGCAACTCGTCTGATCAACTAAGTTAAGCTTTTAGTTGATTTGTAAAAAAAGGTGCATCGCAAGATGCACCTTTTTTGTTTTCTGATTATGACTCTATGCCATGGGCTGAACTAAACAGAAGTCATGTTGTCAAAGAGGTTTCTGAGTGCCCGGCTGGTTGCTGGAGTTTTCATCAAGTATATAATGGCATGGTAATTTCAGTTAAAACTGGAATATAATGAGTACAAATTGCATAGCTGACCTGGTGTGGCTTGTGTTTTATGGTAAGACGGGTAAAACACATGTCTAATCAAGGTGTTGTGCAGGCAAACGAACTGCAACATATGGCGACAGGAAGTGTAGCCGAGGGTTAAACTATGAAACATACAATGCTTGCTACTGTAGTGGGTTTGACAGTGGCGTCATTAGGCGCAAATGCAACAACTGTTATTATCAATAACAGTGATACAAGAACAGCTACTTCCTGGACCTATAGTTCTACGTCAGATACGCTGCGTATCACAACTACGACAGGCAGTACTCCGACCCCTACTCCAGAGCCAACACCGGAGCCAACACCGAGCCCGAGTCCGTCACCTACTCCAGTACCGGGTGAGTGCGGCACCACTCCCACAAATGTTGAAATCATGGCTACGTTTGACTTGAGGAATCCAGGAAGTCAGACAACTGTCAATCTGTCAGGTAGTACCAAAATATTATCGGTACCTATCAAGACGACTACGAACAGTAACTATGCAGGACAGTTCCAGTTTGTACCGACAACAGGCTTTGGCAGCATAAGTCGCCAGGCCTGGATTTCACCTTGCCCTGGCACCAGCTACAGCGCTACCAGTAACTTGTGCAAGGCCCAGGGGGTAGAGCCGACTGTATACTGGAAACAGGGAACCTCTGCGTGGCAGTGCAGCATCAACACAAACACTACTTATTATCTTAACTTCAAGAATGAAAACTGTGGTGCGACTACAAACTGTACTGCACATAGAATTCTGTATACCAATAATCAGCCATAGGCTTGATTACCTTCAACAATTAAAAGCGCCGAATAAAATATTCGGCGCTTTTATTTTAATATCAAGCAAGAAAAGTGAGGCGTATGTTTAGTAGAGCGTTAGCGCACCTGGTCATAGGTGTTTCTGTATTCTGTGTTGGGGCAGTTGCCCATGCTGCCGCAGATGTTTTGCTGAAGCGTAATGAAATTGCGGTTACGTCGTACGATGTTGAACAATATATCAATGAACGTATACCTCAGGAGGATAGGGCCCTGGTTCTGGGCCGTGCTGGTATTGTTCCCGAAATTATCGAGAATATCTTCATTATCAGAGTACTGGCTGCTGAAGCAGAGAACATGGAGCTGATAGAACCAGAGGTCTTGCAGTGGCAGATGGATATTCATCGAGACAGGATGATCATGAATGCCTATCTTGAGCGCTACATTGATGCCGCGCTTGAGAATGTGAACTGGGAGTCCACAGCTAGAGAGGTCTACCTGGCGGATGGTGATAATTTTGTTGCACCAGAGCGGGTATCTGCTTCACATATCCTGTTAAGAACCGATGAGCGAAGTGACGCCGAGGCCAGAGAGCTGGCAGAAAAAATCAGGCTGAGGGCCGTAGCTGGTGAGGACTTTGTTGAGCTTGCGCTAAGTTTTTCTGAAGATAGCTCAGTTGAGGAAAACAGAGGTCATCTGGGGAGGTTTACTCGAGGACGTATGGTTCCTGCTTTTGAAGAAGCTGTATTTGCAATGAGCACGGAGGGGGAGATATCAGGCGTCGTTGAATCTGACTTTGGCTATCATATCATCAAACTGCATGAGCGCCTGCCACCACAGAAACTGGCCTTTGAAGAAGTCAAAGATCAGATAGTAGAAGAGTTGCGTCAACAGCTATCCAATCAAGTCCGACAAGAACGGATCATGACAGTGAAGTCTTTAGATAAGGTTGAGCTGAATAGTCAGTTGATAGAACAGTTAGAACTCCAGTATCGTCAACAGCGTTAAGAGTGCTCTTCTGGCAGGCTGAAAGAAAGCATATGTTGCTGTGCTGTGTGATCTTTAGCTATCCAGTTTGAGCAAATTGAAAGAGCTATATTGAAATGTCGGAACCTGCTGTTCTGCTGGCTGTTACTGGTCTCTCAAAGTGCTATGAAATTTATGGTAAGCCTTATCAGCGGCTGCTGGGATATTTTTTCACAGGCTATAAGGGTAAGGCCCGTGAATTTCAGGCGCTGGAGTCAGTCAGCTTTGGCCTGCGCAGTGGTGAAACCCTCGGTGTTATCGGCCGCAACGGTTCTGGTAAGTCGACGCTGTTACAGATGATCAGTGGCACCCTGACCCCTACGGCCGGCAATATTGAGACCAAGGGTCGGGTTGCTGCGCTTCTGGAGCTTGGTGCTGGGTTCAATCCTGAGTTCACTGGGCGTGAGAATGCGCGCCTGAACGCATCAATCTATGGGTTGGCTGAATCCGAGATTGAGCAGCGGCTCGATGACATCATTGCATTCTCGGGCATCGGTGAATTTATTGATCAACCTGTTCAGCACTACTCCAGTGGAATGTTTGTTCGCCTTGCTTTCTCTGTTATTGCACATGTCGATGCTGATATTCTGATTATTGATGAGGCACTGGCTGTTGGTGATGCGCTGTTTGCGCAGAAGTGTATGCGTTACCTGGAAGCTTTTCGCAAGCAGGGCGGCGCTATTCTCTTTGTCAGTCATGATGCTGGAGCGGTGACACGACTGTGTGAGCGTGCTCTTTGGCTTGATAAAGGGCGGCAGATGCTGCTGGGGGATGCCAAAAGCGTTACCGAACGATATCTGGAGCATCTGTATGCTGAACAGCAGGATGTAAGCATGCAGAGCGTCGCGCAGAGTATACAGGCAGACACTGATACGCCGGAGGTGGGTGAGGCGTTGTTACGTTCGTTTGAGGAGCCAGAAGCTGCCTCAGCTGTAGATGTGATGCTCTGGCATGATGCTCGTCAGGACCTGTTGTTACACTCAAATCTGCGAAACGAGTTACAAGTGTTTCGCTTTGACCCGGATGGCAGTGAGTTTGGTACAGGCAAAGTGGAGTTGAGCAATACCTGTTTCAGGGATATGAATAATCGACCACTCAGTTGGCTGGTCGGTGGCACACTGGTGCGTTTTGAGGTGAGCTTCCTGCCAAAAGAGGCGCTCTCCAGCGTCATTGTTGGCTTTCTGGTAAAAAATCGCCTGGGACAGGTTATTTTTGGAGAGAATAACTGTCTCTTTCATGATCAGAGCCCGATAGATGTGGTACAGAACCGCCCTTACACCGCAGCTTTCACTTTTACCATGCCTTTTCTGGCAGAGGGTGAGTATGTGGTGTCGGTTGGCATTGCGTCCGGGACACAGCAACAGCATATTCAGCACTGCTGGCGACATGATGCCTTGGTGTTCTCTGTCAGTCCCAGCCATATAGTGCATGGTCTGATGGGCGTGCCGGTGGCTTCCTGCGAAATTACTTCCAGCCAGACTGCAGTGCAGGTGGATGCAGGGTCGGGTGAAAAGGAGAGGGCTTGATGGCGGTTGAGATAGTACAGGGCAGGGCTCAACCCCAGGCAGCCCTTAAGCGTGCATGGCAGTTTCGTGAGTTGATTTCGGGTATGGCCAAGCGCGAGGTGCTGGGTCGCTACAAGGGGTCATGGCTGGGACTTGTCTGGACGCTCCTGACCCCTCTGCTCCTGTTGCTGGTTTACATGTTTGTGTTCGGTGTGATTTTTCAGGCGCGTTGGCCTCAGTCCGATGGTGTTGATGGGAATTTTGCTGCTTTACTCTTTTGTGGCATTATCGCATTTTTCATGTTTTCTGAGGTGTTGACCCGATCTCCGCGCTTGATTGTGGATAACACTAACTATGTGAAAAAAGTGGTATTTCCGCTGGATGCCCTGATCTGGGTTGCAGTTGCAACGGCGCTGTTTCATTTTCTGATCTCCTTTCTGGTGCTGCTTGCCTTTGTACTTGTATCGGGCGTGGGAGTGAGTGTTTATCTGCTCTATTTTCCGCTGATAACCGCACTGCTGGTGGTGTTTCTGCTGGGGCTGTCCTGGTTTCTGAGCGCGCTGGGTGTGTATATTCGCGATGTCAGTTATATCGCTGGATTTTTATCCACCGCGCTGTTGTTTCTGAGTCCTGTGTTCTATCCGGCAAGTGCGGTGCCTGAGCGTTTCAGGTTTCTGATGGATCTGAATCCACTGACCTTCTATATCGAGTCATATCGCAGCATAGCGGTACTCAAACAGGCACCTGACCTGATGAATATATTGCTGGCATCTGGTGTTGCCTTGGGCGTGTTTGCGATCGGTTACTGGTTCTTTCAACGTGTGCGTAAAGGATTTGCAGATGTGCTTTAATCTCACTTTATATGACTGGCTGCACAAGGATGCGGTATGAGCAGTGAGGCCGATCAAACAGCTGAGCTGATGCGTCGAGGTCGCTTGCTGATCGTATCACCGGATGAGTTGATGTTGCCGGGGTTTGAGGCTTACGCGTGTGTTCATCTGAGTTATCAGTTTGTGCCGGGCCCATCACCTGATGGTTTTTCCGCCTGGTGGAGCGACAGCGAGACTGGTGATGATTGTGTATATAAGGCCTCAGTACTGGAACGATGTCACTCGCTTCAGGGGGGATATCAACAGCAGGCGCTGAATCGCCTGTTCTCGGGCCTGCTGCTGCGTTACCGTCCAGATGCCATAGTGGTCGTTGGGTTACATGGTTGTACACTGGATCTGTCGCGGATTGCCAGCCTGATGGGTGTGCCTGCTGTTTTGGTTCTGGACCAGTCGGCGGACAGCCTCTTTGCGGATCTGGATCGTTCGACAAGCTGCTGGGTCAGAGATGCCTTGTCGCGAGCAGATCTGGTGTGCAGTCTGGTGAAGCAAACCGGCTTCTGGCAATCCAGCCTGTCGGGGTTGTCGGAGCAAGTGGGACCAGAGGAGCTCCCAGCGAGATTGGCTGGTTTTATCTCTTCCAAAACAGCTCACAAGAGTTTCGACTATGCACTTTATGAGTTCTGTCAGCGAGATCATCCGCTGCTGGTGCAGATGCAGATGGCGGATACACGCCACTTCCAAGGCTGTGAGGCAGTACTGGATCTCGGGTGTGGTGCGGGGATATTCCTTGATCTGTTGCGTCGCCAGCGGATAGGTGCGGTAGGGGTTGAACGTGATCCTGCCATTGCCGAATATGGCAGAGGCATGGGGCTGGATATCATCACCGAAGATGCGATCCACTTTCTGGAACATCAGTCGCATCAGTTTGATGGTATCTATTGTGCTCATTTTGTGGAGCATCTGCCCTTCGATGTTGTCCGGAAACTGATTTCGTTGCTGGCTGCAAGGCTTCAGGATAATGGTGTGCTGGTATTGGTGTTTCCAGATCCCGAGTCGATTCGGTCACAGTTGCTCGGTTTCTGGCGTGATCCGGAGCATGTTCGCTTCTATCACCCTGAGCTGATCATGACGGTTGCTCGTGCTGCTGGTCTGGAGTGTGAATGGAGCAGCTATGATGATCAGCCACATGAGATAGTTTCCTTCGAGCTGGCACCCGAACCTCTGAGTCAGATAGAGCCCATGCAGATGCCTGTGATCGATACGGATGCCACTTATGGTTTCTGGGATAGGCTGATGCGTCGTCTGGGCCTTGTGTCGGGCCGGCGCTTTCGTTCGCTGGAGCAGCAGATGCGAGAAACTCAGCAGGTGTTTTTGCAGCATGCCCAGCAGCAGCAGCAATTGATCAGTGACATGGCGGTCAGAACCGAGCACCTGTGGTCGGTCAATAGAACCTGGGCCTGGCCTGATAATGTGGTACTGAAACTGAGGAAGCGATCATAATGAGCGAGCAGGCAGGGCAGCACGCGATAGATGTCGTGATTCCCGTTTACCGGAGTCTTGCGGCAACCCAGCGTTGTATCGAGTCGGTCCTTTCGTCCCGTATCAGCTCTGAAGTGAATGTGCTGGTGGTGGATGATGCCTCACCAGAGCCGGAGCTGTCTGCCTGGTGTGATCGCCTTTCCAGTGAAGGGAAAATAACACTGCTGCGAAACGAGCAGAATCTGGGTTTTGTCGCGTCGGTCAATCGGGCGATGCAACAAAACACTGACCGGGATGTTGTGCTCCTGAACAGTGATACTCAGGTGAGCGAGGGCTGGCTCAAGCGTATGCAGGATGCAGCAGCATCAGATCCACATATTGCGACTGTGACACCTTTTTCAAATAATGCCACTATCTGCTCCTATCCGCTCTTTTGTCAGTCTTCCGGACTGCCACAAGGGGTATCACTGGCAGAGCTGGATAAGCTATTTGCCCAGGCGAATGCCGGGGTTTATCCTGACCTGCCGACCGGTGTCGGCTTCTGCCTGTATATCCGTCGTGTTGCCCTGGATGAGCTGGGCTACTTTGATGAGGAGGCCTTTGGGCGTGGCTATGGGGAAGAGACAGATTTCTGCATGAAGGCGAGCCGGGCAGGCTGGCAGAATCGTCTCTGTGCCGACCTGTTTGTTTACCATGAAGGAGCCGTCAGCTTTGGTCAGGATCGTGATGAGCGAATTGTTCATGCTGAACAGATAATGCAGGAGCGTTACCCGGAATATCGACAGCAGGTTTCGTTGTTCATAGATCAGGATCCTTTGAGGACTCTACGCGACAAAGTGGATCATTTGCGATTGACTCTTCCTGATCAGGCCAGGCGTATTCTGGAAGAGCAGCAGCTGCATAGAGAGTGGTTGCTGAGTGGGGTGGCGAGGGAAAAAGGACAAATTAAACAGGACCTGCAGCAGACGCGAGATGCCTTGTCACACACAGAGCAGTTATTGCGTGAAGCGAGAGAGGCATTTGCCGAGACGGATAAGGCACTGGCAGATGCGCAGAGAGTCGTCAGGGATTATGAGCAGGAGTTGGCTGCGTTGAAGCAGCGATGGTTTGTCCGCATCGGGCGCCTGTTTGATATCAAGTTATGGATCAGCAAGTTTTCAGGAAAATTATGACTTCTAACGTACATACCTATACCAGTATCACAGCCAACTATCTGCCTAAGGCACGTGTCCTGGCTGAGTCGATCAAGCGTGTTGATCCGTCAGTCACCTTTCATCTCGTTCTGGCTGATAACCTGCCCAGTGGCTTTGACCTGGCGCAGGAGCCGTTTGATAATGTGATTCTGGCTGATGACCTTCCGATTGAAAACTTCCGCCCCTGGGTGTTTTCACATACTGTCGTTGAACTGTGCACAGCGGTGAAAGGACTGGCGCTGGAGACGATTTTCGAGAAGCATGGCGCGGATAAGGTTTTTTACTTTGATCCGGATATGGCGGTCTTTTCGCGTCTGGATGAGTTGAGCGGCTTGCTGGATCATCACAGTACACTTTTGACACCACATCAGACCGAGCCTGAAACCAGTGTTGCGGCCATCATGGATAATGAGATGGCAAGCCTGAAGTATGGAGTGTTCAATCTTGGTTTTGTGGGGGTACGTAACAGCTCTGAAGGGCGTCGTTTTTCACGCTGGTGGGCTGATCGCCTGCTGCAGTTTTGCCATGATGACCACCCGCGTGGTCTGTTTACCGATCAGAAGTGGGTTAACCTTGCGCCCTGTTTCTTTGAAGATATCAAGGTTCTGCGCTCGCCCGCATTCAATGTTGCAACCTGGAACCTGACCAACCGCAAGGCTACCGGCACCATGGCCGATGGTGTGCTGATCAATGGTGAGCCACTGGGCTTTTATCACTTCTCGGGTTTTGACAGTGGTGCCCAGGAGATCATGCTGAACAAGTATGGCGCTAACAGCCCTGCTCTGTATGAGCTGCGTAACTGGTATATCGCCGAGTGTGAGCTCCACGGTCAGTCTGCACTGGGCAGGCTGCCTTCCAAGTTTGCTTTTTTTGATGATGGTTCGGTGATCAGCAAGGCACACCGCTTGTTGTATCGTGAGCGTCTGGATCTGCAGAAGGCTTTTCCTGACCCTTTTTCCACTGTCAAAGGTGGCTATAAGGAGTGGTTTGCCAATAATGCCAGCCAGACTCAGGATTTCAGAGTGCTGTCGGTGGATGCCAACGCGAGCTTCAGGGATGTAGTGCAGGATATGAGCAGCTTCTTTCATCAGACCGCCTACTCAGGCAAGGCCAATAGTTGGCCGAAGCGTCAGTTGCTGAAATTGATGTCTGGCCTGCTGAGCGCCGGAGTGCGTTTGATCAAATGAGATTGGTCGACGTCGACAGCAGGGGGCAGACGCATACGGAAAGTGTTCACCGCTGGCATATTGTACTGATTGCCTTTTCCGGTGAGGAAAGGTTGCTGAGCGACTCACTGACCCAGATCAGCGAGCAGTCGCTTGATCCTGCTGGATTGCTGCTCTTGTGCTCAGATACATCAGAGTTGCGTGTGGCTGCCAGTGAGTATTCTGCTCAATTTGAGTTGCCAGAGGTGCCTGACATGGGGCGCTATTGGTTAACACTGTTGCGTAAGCTGCCGCTGGAAGTGCCGACCTTGATCGTTCGCGCCGGTTGCCATCTGCCTCAATACTGGGATGCTCGTCTGATGGCTGTGTCCGAGCAGTCTCCGCACTTGACTGTTATTTCTCCCCTGAATGTATCCGAGCCTTTCTTTTCACTGCTGAACCCTAAGAGGGAGCAGCCACGGGCGATGACCATCGATGCGCTGGATCAATGGCGAGGCTGCTACGCTGAAGGGATGGCATTTGATGTGCCAGCTATCTCTTCTGCTGTTACCTTGATTCAGCCCTCTGTTGATGGTTTTCTTGCAGTGGATATGTCCAGCGATGCGGAGCTGATGCAACAGCTTCGACATCACGGCGCTGGGATGATCTGTACCGATCAGTTGGTTGTGGATGATAGTCATGTCGGCGTCCGTCCCGACAACAGGGCATTTGCCACGGATGTCGAGCTGCAGTCTCTGGGTGATGCTCATCCGCTGACCGGTATGCGCCATGCTCTGACCCAGTTGGTGGGGCGACAGGAGTTACCGGCGCGACAGATGGATTGCAAGCCGGTCATGCTGCATGTCAGCCATAGCTGGGGTGGTGGGCTTGGGCGCTGGGTTGAGGATTATATTGCCGCCGATGACACGCATAACCACCTGGTTCTCCGCTCTATCGGTCAGTGGGATGCATTCGGACATGCGGTGGCGCTTTACCCGTCGGCAAAGATGGATGTGCCGATCAAAACCTGGCCGCTGGCGCTACCGATAGTATCCACCGCAGCGAAGCATCATCAGTACTCTCAGGTGCTTGCGCAAATAATTGAGCACTATCGCGTCAGCATCGTGATGGTGTCTTCTCTGATCGGGCATTCGCTGGATGCGCTGCGCAGCAGTTTACCGACACTCTTTGTCTGTCATGATTTTTACCCCTTCTGCCCGGCTCTGGTGGCAACATTTGAGTCGCCTTGTGGCAGTTGTGATGCCGGGGCGCTCAAGGCGTGTGGCCAAAAGAACAGCCATCATCGTTTTTTTCCAACTGAGTCGGATGCACACTGGCTGGCCCTGCGTAAGCAGTTCAGCCTGGCAGTTCTTGCGTCTCAGGTGACGCTGGTTGCCCCTTCGGCCTCTGTGCCGGAGAGGTTGAAGCAACTGGAGCCTGCGCTGCTGTCCAAGGCATGTCATATCATCGAGCATGGCTTAACCGACGAGTTGGTTAGGCTCTTGCAGGCCGCACGTGAGCAGCCAGTCGAACAATTGTCTGAGTTGTCATCTGAACAGTCACTGGGCAGTCAACCGGAGCGATTGCGAATTGTAATTCTGGGTAGTCTTGCACAGCATAAAGGGGCAGATATTCTCGATGGCATGCTGGACGAGCTGAGTGTATTTGCCGATCTCTGGCTGCTAGGAGCCGGAGATGACGGTCGCCGCTACGATAAGCGCGCCAATGTCACTGTAATCACCTGGTATGAACGCGATTCGCTGGGCGAACACCTTGCCGGCATCAAGCCTGATCTTGGTCTGCTGCTGTCAAATGTGCCGGAAACCTTCAGCTATACCTTGAGCGAGCTCTGGGCGGCAGCGGTACCAGTACTGGCAACCCGGTTGGGTGCCTTTGCCGATCGTATTGAGCCGGGTCGTAATGGCTGGCTGGCAGATCCAGACAGCCAGAGCATGCTGGCGCAGTTGGTGCTGATCCAGCAGAATCGTGCTGAGTTGGCCAAGGTGAGCGCATACCTTCGACGCTCAGTGGTGCGCAGCAGTCATGATATGATTCAGGGTTATAATCAACTGCTGCCAGGAGTCCGGGATTTGCCTCTGAATATCTGGCTGGACTGTCGTACACCAGTGTCGGATTCCGTGCAGTTGGCTCAGGACGCAAAAGCGCTTTATATTGACCACCAGACACCCTATCGCAGGGTGTTGGTGGAGTTTCTTGAATATACAGCCGGTAAGCTGGGGCGTTCTCCTCGATTACCGCGGTTCTTGAGGCGTTTGGTATCCAAAGTGATTCGTAAGCTCAGTCAGCTATTGCGTTGATCAGCTACTTAACCTGAGTGGACTGAATTGAGCGGAGCTTGAATGTGGGTCAGGGCGGATGCACAATTCAGGGCGGTTTAGAATGAACCAGGGAGCGCCAAGTAATGCATCACCGAGTAAGAGGCTGATCATGCCTGTAAAAGAGGGTGCCTCTCTTGTCAGAGTCAGTGTCTGCCTCGCCTCCTTCAATGGTGAGGCTTATATTGAGTCCCAGGTCAGCTCTATTCTGGAGCAACTGGATGATACGGATGAGCTGATCATCTCCGATAACGGCTCCACAGATTCAACTCTTGATATCGTTTACGGCTTTCAGGACAGTCGTATCAAAATCTTCAGTTGTTCGCTTCCCGGGCCGGTGGCCAACTTCAATCATGCGCTGAAGCAGGCCCGGGGCGAGTATATCTTTCTTGCGGATCAGGATGATATCTGGTACGACACGCGCCTTGTTCAGTGTCTGGAGCAGTTAATCGAGTATGATCTGGTGGTTACGGACTGCAAGGTCGTGAATGAACAGCTGACACCCATGTACCCCTCTTTTTTCCAGCTCCGAGATTCAGGGCCTGGTTTCTACAAGAACCTTTTGCGTAACAGTTATCAGGGCTGCTGCATGGCATTCAATCGACACATTCTTGAAGCGAGCCTGCCGATACCGACCGATGTGCCGATGCATGACTGGTGGATAGGGCTGGTGGCAGAGCGGGTTGGTCGAGTCTGCTTTTTGCCTGTTCCTCTGCTCTTTTATCGACGCCACCAGGACAGCGCCAGTCATACGGCGGGTAAGACGACTGCCGGGTGGCTGACTCAGTTACGCTGGCGCTGGATCCTGTTGCGTCGTTTGTCAGGTGTGCACGGATAATGGCTGGCTGGTCTGGCGGGGCACCTCCGAGAGTGCTGGTCTGTCTGGCTGCCTATCAGGGGATGCCATGGCTGCAGGAGCAGGTGGAATCGATTTTGACACAGCAGGGTGTGGATGTGACTCTGCTGATCAGTATCGATCCCTCAGCTGATGGCACTGAGGCATGGTTTGAGTCGCTTGCCGCAGAACGGGATAATATCCATGTGCTGCCGACACAACAGCGTTTCGGTTGTGCCGCAGCAAATTTTTTCCGTCTGCTTCGTGAGGCTGATGTTTTGGACTATGACCTGGTCAGTCTTGCTGATCAGGATGATATATGGTTTCCGGATAAGCTGGTACGGGCAGCCACTTTTCTTGAGCAGCATCCGGGCATTGATGCCTACTCCAGTAATGTCTTGGCGTTCTGGCCTGATGGTCGTGAGCGTCTGGTACGCAAGGCCCAGCCGCAGGTAGCCTGGGATCATCTGTTTGAAGCACCGGGGCCTGGTTGTACATTTGTGATGCGCTCAGATCCAGTATGTCGCCTGCAGCACTTTTGTAAACAGAATGAGCAGGCGCTCGGCGAAGTCATGTCACATGACTGGTTTATCTATGCCTGGTTTAGAACACAGGAGCTGCGCTGGTTCATTGATCCGGAGCCGGGGCTGCGCTACCGTCAGCACGACAGTAACGAGCTGGGTATGAATCGTGGCCTCGCGGCCTATCGAAGCCGTCTGAGCAAGGTGCTCAAAGGCGAGTGGTTTACCCAGGCTACACTGATCGCCAGACTTACTGGTGTGGAGAAAGAAGCCTTTGTCAGGCCGTGGATAGCGTTGACACCGGCAGGGTTTTTCTACCTGTCACTCAGGTCGCACCTTTGCCGACGGCGCTGGCGTGATCGTCTGGCTTTTTCATTGCTGTGCCTGCTGCGTTGCTTTGTTTAAGTTCGTTCTGATCGTGCTTAGTCGGTTTGTCTTTCAGAAACAGTTTCTCGAAGAAGTGCCAGCTTGCTGCAGAGAGAATGATTGTACAGGTCAGTGTCATTGCCAGGAGCCCTCTTTTGTCTGGCCAGTCTAATTGCAGCAGTGAATGCAATACCGGCAGGTGCCATAGATAGAGTCCATAACTGATTCTGCCAAGGTAAAGAGCCGGCTGCAGGAGTGTGAGTCTTTGGATCGGAAGTGTCATGCTGAGGGCCAGAACCGAGGTGAAGCTCAGTGCCAGAGCTGTTTTCCACAGGCTGATCATGAGCGTGCTACTCCAATAGTCTGCAGTAGACCAGAAAATCGTCCAGGTTGGATAAATCATCACCAATGAAATACCACCCCAGCATGCAGCGTTCCGCCATGAGGGGCTGAGGAATCCTGCTGCTTTACTGTACTTTGCTCGTGTGATGAGTATTGCCAGCACAATGCCTGATCCGAAGGCGTCCAGCGTGCCTGGCAAGAGAGTGCTGTATACGTGCTGAGAGAGAGTGCTTGCTGAGCCGGGTGGCAGCAGCAGTGTGGTGCAGTAGCGATAGCCGATGGCGATGGAAATGAACAGCAGGATGAGCCTGATAGGCGATACCCGTGACAGCCAGGGTGTCAGTAAGGCGATCATGACATAGAACTGCATCTCCAGCGCCACTGACCAGTTAGGTCCATTAATGGAGCCATGGGTTGTCGGTAGCAGATTATGGATAAACAGAAGGTGGCTGACGATATGCAGCATTGCACTTTTATAGCCCAGCATCAACAGGGATGGATCCACCAGAAACAGGTAGATGAGCAGAGTGCAAAAGTATAGCGGAGCGATCCTTAACCAGCGGCGCTTGAAATACTCGGGCATGAAATGTGATCCGGATCGATCATAGGCTGCCAGAGCGGTCAGGGCAATTACAAAGCCACTGATCACAAAAAAGAGATCCACCCCTATCCAGCCGACCCTGAACAGCAGGAACCACCAGCCTTCGACTGGGAAGGATGTCCATTCACCGATCACAATGACATGGTAGACTATCACCAGCAGCGCAGCACAGGCACGCAGCAGGTCTATCAGGGGGAAGTACAGCCTGTTTCCCTGTGTATTCATCTTGTTAATATCCGTTTAACGGGTTTGAGCGCTTCCTGACCCTGGCTTGAGCTTACTCCGGCTTGAGCGTCTGTTGTAACGAATCCCGCCAGTGTGGGATGCTCAGATTGAAGGTCGACTTGATCTTCTGCTTGTTCAGCAGACTGTAGTGAGGCCTTGCGGCCGGGGTTGGATATTCCCGGCTCTCGATAGGGCTGACTGAACAGGGTAGCGCCTGAATCTCGAAAATGGCAGCGGCAAAGTCATACCAGCTGGCGACCCCTTCATTACTGTAGTGGTAAACCTCAGCCGTCTGTCTGTGTAACAGCGGGTTGCTGCAGATGCTCATGATGGCACTGGCCAGATCCCTTGCCTGAGTCGGTGTGCCGACCTGATCAAACACGACGTTGAGGCTGTCACGCTCCGCGCCCAGTCTGAGCATGGTACTCAGAAAGTTCTGACCATACTCCGAGTACAGCCAACTGGTACGGATGATGATGCCGCGCGTGCCTATCTCCTCTATCGCCTGCTCACCCAGGAGTTTGGTGCGGCCGTAAACTGACTGTGGGTTGGGCCTGTCACTCTCCAGATAGGGGCGGTGTTGCTTGCCATCAAAGACATAATCGGTCGAGATATGGATCAGAACTCCATGCTGGCTTTTGACATGAGCAGCAATGCGGGCGACTGCCAGATGATTCAGCTGATCAGCCAGCTCAGGTTCTGCTTCGGCTTTATCGACTGCAGTATAAGCGGCGCAGTTGATGACGATGTCGAACTGGTGTGTCTTGAAAAAGGTATCAATGGCGGCCGGATCACACAGATCCACCTCTTCGCGATCTATCAGACAGACTTCGAAGGGGCTGGCATCCTGAGTCATTGCCTGCAGGGCCTGTCCGAGCTGCCCTTTGGCGCCGGTAATCAGAAGTCTGGGGTTCGTCATGATAACCTGGTTTCAGTAGTAGTGTTGGTCATAATTGAAGGCTGTATCCAGCTCATTCAATGTCGGTTGTCGGCGGTCTTTGTCCGATAGGCTGAGATCATGCTCCGGCAGTAACCAGTTGATGTCAAGTAAAGCGTCATTGTATGCCAGCCCTCGATCGCACTCAGGGGAGTAGTAAGCGTCCACTTTGTAGCAGAAGGTCGCTGTGTCACTCAAGACGACAAAACCATGTGCAAAACCTCTGGGTACGAATAGCTGATGCTTGTTTTCATCACTCAGTTCGACCGCAACATGCTTGCCGAAGGTTGGGCTGCCTGTACGGATATCCACAGCCACATCCAGTACTCGCCCCTGTGTGACTCGGACCAGTTTGCTCTGGGCGTGTGGTGGTGTCTGGAAGTGCAGGCCGCGCAGAACGCCCCGAGAGGATCTGGATTCGTTATCCTGTATGAAGTTGACGGCATGGCCGGTTGCGGCCTCAAACAGATCCTGGCGAAAGGTTTCGGCAAAGTAACCGCGGTTATCGCCATGTATTCTGGGCTCTATCAGAAGTACTTCGGGTATGGATTGAGGGGTGAACTTCACTTGTGACGCCCCTCTTTGGCACGTCGTAACAGGTACTGCCCATATTGATTCTTGGCCAGTGGCTGTGCCAGGTCGATCAGTTGCTGTTTGCTGATGTAGCCCATCTCATAGGCGATCTCTTCCAGGCAGGCGATTTTCAGCCCCTGGCGCTTTTCAATAATCTCGATAAAGGCTGCCGCTTCCAGCAGGCTTTCATGGGTACCGGTATCAAGCCAGGCAAAGCCACGCCCCATCAGCTCAACCTTGAGGCGGTCTTCGGCCAGATACATCTGGTTGACGCTGGTGATTTCCAGCTCGCCACGGTGTGAAGGTACCACTTGCAGTGCTTTCTGAATCACATCGTTCGGGTAGAAATAGAGCCCGGTAACGGCATAGTTGGATTTTGGCTCCTTCGGTTTCTCTTCAATACTGATGGCGTTGCCCTGCTCATCGAACTCTGCAACACCATAGCGTTCCGGGTCGTTGACATGGTAGCCGAATACCGTTGCCTTGTTCTCGCTGCGTGCATTCTTGACGGCGTTATCCAGCATCGGTTTGAGATCGTGACCGTAGTAGATGTTATCGCCAAGAATCAGACAGGCATCATCGTTACCGATGAATTCGGCACCCAGTATAAATGCCTGAGCCAGCCCGTCCGGTGAGGGCTGCACGACATAGCTCAGTTGAATGCCCAGCTCTGACCCGTCACCCAGCAGACGCTTGAAGCTTTCCTGATCCTCAGGTGTGGTGATCAGCAGTATCTCGCGGATACCTGCCAGCATCAGTACCGATAAGGGGTAATAGATCATCGGTTTGTCATAGACCGGAACCAGCTGCTTGGAGATACCGCGAGTGATCGGATAAAGCCGTGTGCCACTGCCACCAGCTAGAATAATACCTTTCATCGGTTATGCTCCCAGTCTTTCCAGTTGATAGCTGCCATCCAGCACACGTTGCCACCAGGTCGGGTTTTCCAGATACCAGCGAACAGTCTTTTCGATACCCGTTTCAAAGGTTTCCTGTGGTCGCCAGCCCAGTTCCTGCTCAATTTTGGATGCATCTATCGCATAGCGGACATCATGTCCGGGCCGATCGGTGACAAAACTGATCAACTCGCGATAGCTGCCGAGTGCTTCCGGTCGGCGCTCCGGTGCCAGCTTATCCAGCAGGTCACAGATAGTCTCCACTACCTGCAGGTTGCGCATCTCGTTATGACCGCCAATGTTATATGTTTCACCCGGTTCGCCTTTGAGCAGAACCTGGTGCAGGGCACGGGCATGGTCGTCGACATAGAGCCAGTCTCTGATCTGCTGACCATTGCCGTAAACGGGCAGAGGTTTGCCATGCAGGGCATTGATGATCATGTGCGGGATCAGCTTCTCGGGAAAGTGGCGTGGACCATAGTTGTTCGAGCAGTTGGTGACCAGTATTGGCAGACCATAGGTTCTCTGCCAGGCTCTGACCAGATGATCGGAACTGGCCTTGCTGGCGGAGTAGGGTGAGCTGGGCGAATAGGGCGTGTCTTCGGTGAACAGATCGTCCGTGCCTTCCAGGTCGCCATATACCTCATCAGTGGAGATATGGTGAAAGCGGAAGCTGGCCTGACTGGCGGCATCCAGCGTTTTCCAGTAGTGGCGAGCAGCTTCAAGCAGTGTATAGGTGCCGACAATATTGGTTTCGATAAAGGCTGCCGGGCCATCAATGGAGCGATCAACATGGCTCTCGGCAGCCAGGTGCATGATCGCATCCGGCTTGTGCTCTGCCAGTATCTGATCAAGCGTCTGTCGGTCGCAGATATCCGCCTGAATAAAATGGTAGCGGGGGGTGTCGGCAATATCTGCCAGGGACTCAAGATTACCTGCGTAGGTCAACTTATCAAGATTGACGATCTGGTCCTGAGTCTGCAGCAACAGGTGCCTGACGACTGCGGAGCCGATAAAACCAGCTCCACCGGTAACAACTATTTTCATGGCAAGGGGTCCATGGCTACAGCGAAATTGAAGTTGTTGAAGTTTAACATTGTAAAGACTTGGCCAGCCAGTGAGTAAATAACTGATTGACTGGCTGTGTATGCCTTCACTACAGAGTGAGTATGAGTAACCAGGTCATGGCTGCCAGCAGGATGCTGATCAGCACGGCAGCCGAGCCGGCATCCTTGGCTTTACCACTGAGTTCACTGAACTCCGGGCTGATACGATCCACAATCGCTTCTATCGAGGAGTTGATCAGTTCGACGACCAGTATCAGCAACAGGCTTGCCAGCAACAGGGCACGCTCTACCCCAGTCAGATCAAGTATAAAGATCCAGGGGGTGAGCAGAAGGCAGACAATGACTTCCTGACGGAAGGCTGATTCTGTCTGCCAGGTTGAGCGCAATCCTTTCCAGGAGTAGCCCGCTGCTGCGATGATGCGAGTAATGCCTGTTTTACCCGGTTTCATCCGTTGGTCTGCTGCTTCCAGTTAGTGTGCAGATTGATTGCCTGCTGCAGCTTGGGTATCTGATTCATGGAGATCAGTTGTGCATAGGCCAGGGGTGTGGCGTTGGTTTTGCGCAGCTTCAGCCAGGTGTCATCAGTCAGACTGTTCAGTGCCTGCTCATCCACACAGTAGATGCCATTCACCGGATGTGTATCCTCGCCCTGATTCAGCGTTAATTCCCAGGGCTTGAGCAGGTTTTCTTCTGCCAGCACATTGATGGCGATCTGTGTGGCTTCACGATTCTGCTCAACCTGGCTGAGAAACTCGATCACACTCTGCATGACCGGCGAGGGTTTACCCTGGTCGTCAAAGAAGGTCTCACCTTCACCTGCATCCGCTATCAGGCCACTTTCCATGTCGATGCAGAGCACCTTTTTCGGATGGTTATCGGGCTTCAACAGCTTGAAGGGATGGCAGCGCAGATCAACCGGTACGTAGTCCCCGAACCAGTGCCCGTTCGGCATGATAAAATAGTTGATGCCGGGCTGCATGGATGTCATCGCAACCATCATGAAGCGATCTGCAACCTTGATGAATGCCAGAGGAAGTGAGCTTGCGAGTTTGGCAGCTTCACTGCCTACTATCGGTATCAGGTTACGCTGCGAGGCAAACGCGAAGTTGTCGACGCGCTTCCAGGATTTACTTGAAAATTCATCCGGAGTCACGATGTGCATCTGAGCCATGAAAATCCTGTCCTCTGTTGTCGCATGTTGTCATTGCAAACGCGCAATTCTAGCAGAAGATGACGCTTTTTATAAACACTAGTCGTCGGGCATGTGGATAATGATCTAAAATAGGCTGTGAAGTGGTATTGATCCAGAAGGATCTGGCAAGAGGAACTCAAGAAGGATGAAAATCAGAATGTGTCGGCCATTAAGTCTGCTAAGGGCGATCCTGTTGGGGTTGCTGGTATTTTCCGCCCCGGCATATGCCGAAATCTGCTCGATAATTCGCGAGGATGCCACGGCGCGGGTCAGTCATGTGCACGATGCCGACACAGTTCGCCTGACTAACGGCGAGAGGGTCAGGATACTGGGCATAGATGCGCCGGAGCTGGCGCGTGATGGCCAGCCGGATGAACCCTTTGCGGCTGAGGGGCGGGATTTCCTCAGAGAGTTGCTGGCTGAGCATGATAACCGTGTCGTGCTGCATTATGGCAATGAAACACATGATCGATATGGCCGGCGTCTGGCCTGGCTGTTCCTGCCGGATGGCAGTAATGTGCAGCGCTTGCTGCTTGAGCAGGGGCTGGTGATGCAGGTGTTTGTGTCACCGAATCTTGATTATGCCGATTGCCTGATGCTGCATGAGCAGGGGGCCAGACTCGCAAGGCGTGGTATCTGGTCGCAGACCGAATATCATCCAGGTATCGATAGTGTCATGGTGCCCGAGACGACTCGTGGTGCGGCGATTGTGAAGGGTGAAGTGGTGCGCATCGGTGAGAGTCGGGATAATATCTGGATCAATCTTGAAGGTGGTGTGGCGCTGCAGATCCGGCGCGAGAACCTGGGTGTGTTTGGTGATCTGAATCTGGAGCGGCTGAAGGGCAAGCTGGTTCGCGCCAGAGGGTGGCTGGTCAAGGAGGATCGGGCTCATCATCAGTGGCGTATGCGACTGGATGACCGGCGTGCGCTGGAGCTTCTGAATTAGTATTGTGTCGGGTGGGCTGGCCATGAGCAGCCAGGAACCGCAGTATCACTGGCGCTATCGACTTCTGTATCGTTATACTGGAGTCAAACCGGACAAACTCAGTACAGGGATTTGAGATAAGTGGCGCCGCGCAGAATCTCCTATGCAGACAAACGTGTTCTCTTGATAGAGAGCAGTGGCAATATGCGAGCCACCATCGTGCATATGCTGCGTGAGCTGGGTATCCAGAACATTCAGGCGATGACCGTTAATGAGCGGGTACTGGATCTTGTTCAGGAAGAACACTTTGACATCATTCTGCTGGGCCATAACAGCAGCGATAAAGTCACCGGGATACAGCTGCTGGAGGAGGCCCGCTACAGAGGCTACATGCGGCCGACCTCGGGCTGGATCTTTATGACCAGCGATTCGTCGCAGCAGGTGGTGCTGCACGCGATAGACAGTAACCCTGACTCGCTGATCACCAAACCCTTCTCCATTGAGGATCTCAAACACCGCATTGATGCACTCGTGGCCAAGAAGCAGGCGCTCAAGCCTGCAGATCAGGCACTTGAGGCAGGTGATCTGGAAAGAGCTGTACTCCACTGCGATGATATTCCCCCGTCTGACCCCTGTTATGATTTTGCACAGCGCCTGAAATCGGAGCTGTTGCTACAACTGGGGCGCCCTGATGAGGCCTACGAAGCCCTTGAAAAGCGCTTCTGGCAAACCTCTGATAAAGACACCGGACTGGTGCTGGCCAAGGCACTGTTGAAGCTGGACAGGCTGGCTGATGGTCGTGAGGTGTTAATGGGGCTGGTGGAGAGTTATCCGCTGTTTGTGCCGGCGCTGGATCTTCTGGCCAAGGTGCATGAACTTAACGGCGATCTTGCGATGGCACGTGAGGTGCTGCAGGAAGCTACTTCAAAATCGCCTCTGGGAATCCCACGACAGATGGAGCTGGGCCGGGTCGCGACACAGGTCAAGGCTCTGAAGTTGGCTGAGGGTGCCTATCGACGCTCCATCACACTGGGGCGCAGCAGTTGTTACCGCTCGCCGGAACCCTATCTGAAGCTGGCCAATATCCGCCGTCTGGAGATGAAGGATGCGGATAAAAAGGCCAGAATACTGTTGCACAATGAGCTGGATGAGTTGCTGAACCATGCGGAGTTCTCTTTTCCGAAGGATCAGGAGTTCAAGGTCAGAAGTGCGCTGTTGCGTGCCCAGGCCTGTCAGGAAAATGGCGAAATCAATGAGGCTGAGCGCTTACTGAAGCTGGCCAGCCAACATAATCACCAGTTGAGTCAGCCACTGGATCTGAAGCGCGAGGTTGTGCTGCTGTCCGGTGACGATGTGCCGATTCTGGAGCCTGTCAAAGCGCCTGAGGATAAGAAAAAAGGGAAAACAAAGGTAGTGCGCGACGAAGCGATGAGCGACAAGGTCAATCTGCTCGGCGTTCGCCACTATATGGCTGGCAAGCTGAATCAGGCGCTGCGCTACTTCAATCTGGCCATGGAATACAATCCGGCGAACGGTGTGGCCATGATCAATCTTGCCCAGCTTTACCTTGAAGCGGCTCGTGACAGCGAAGCCAAGCGGGATGAGCGGATTAAAATGGTCGGCCGCTTTCTGTTGTTGGCGGATCGCGTTCCCTTGTCACCAGCCGCCAAGGTCAGGCAGGCTCAACTGAAAAAGCTGATAAAACTGCCTGTCAGTGAACTGCCCGCTGGATCTCTGGGTTCTTTGTTGCGCTGATCCTTTCTGCCATACTGTTTGTCGAGTCATACAGCAGGCGTATCCTCGGACGACATTTTCAGTTGCCTGAACAATCGAGAACAGAGCCACCCATGACCAGAAAAGAGATACAGGCCAACGATTACAAGGCAGAAAAGGTCGCCTTGGTGTACTGTCTGTTTGGTCTGATCTGGATACTGACATCGGACGCGCTGGTTGCAATGATGATAACGGATCAGGCGCAACTGGTTTCCATGGGTACCTTCAAGGGCGTGTTGTTTGTTGCCACGACAACCACGCTCCTTTACCTGACTCTTAAGGTCTGGCAGCAGCCATCCCTTGATACCTCCTCTGCCACATCTGCAACCGAAAGTCGTCGGGAAATCCTGCTGGTTTTTTCCGGTCTTGCGCTGCTTGTTCCTCTGCTGGTGGCTGCCGTTGCCCAGGTGTATGGGCCTATGGTGATCAAAGAGGCGCAGCAGGATGCAGCCATAATTGCCCAGAACCGTGCGCTCCGAGTGGATGCCTGGCTGCAGGAGCGCGAGCGGGAGGCGCATCGATTGCTGTATGATCAAACCCATAATCAATGGTTGAGAGAAGCGTCCGCGAGCGCTCCCGAGTATCAGTCAGCACAGCATGTGATTGAAATGATGCATGAGTATGCAGGATTTGATCGTGTGACGTTGCTGACTGAGCACTTTGAGGTCAGTGTCAGTATGGGTGAGCGCTCGGTAATGCTGCCTCCTGGGGTGCCGGACTATGCGCTATTTGCTCCTGAAGCGCGTGAGCAGGTGTGGCGCAGTGATATCTATGCCGATGGGGAGCAGTTATATATCGACTGGCTGGTGCCGGTTCTGGCTGAAGATAAGCGTGTGAGAGGCTATATGCTGCTCAGCAAGGATCTGGAGCGGCTGCTGTATCCCCTGCTGAACGACTGGGCGGTATCTCGCTATACGGCTGAACTGAGTCTGGTTGAAGTGGTGGGGCAACGTCTGCGCATACTCACACCCAACACTTCCCGAGATGAGATTTTTCATGCGGAGCAGGCCTATCAGCTGGCTGATGGCAGCCCGTTGTTGTCGGAGCACGCTCAGGGCCTGGTCAGTGAAGAGGTAAAGGGGGCTGATGGTCGGTTGTTGCTGCTGGCCATGAGGCCGCTGTCTGAAACACCTGTTGCCAACACTCTTCAGTCAGAAAACCCCATGTATCTGATGGTGAAAATAGACAAGAGCAGTGTCCTGACACATCTCTATGCACTCCTGGCCTGGGTGTCACTGCTGGCGCTTGCGGCCGTCGCCGCAATCTCGGTTGCTCTGGCTCTGGTCTGGCAGAAGAGTCGACGGTTGCAGCAGCTGGCTTTGGCACAGCAGGCTGATGAAAAGGAGAAGCTGCTGTTCAAGTTCTTTGAGTTGCCATTTGTGGGTATGTCGATTACTGATCCTGAGAGTGGTCGCTGGATACGCTTCAATGAGAAGTTCCAGATGATTCTGGGCTACAGTGCTGATGAGCTCAGCAAGCTCAGCTGGTTTGATATTACGCTTCAGGATGACCTTGAAACCTCACAGCAGCAGTTTCAACGGCTTATCGACGGCTCTCAGGACAGCTATACCATCGAAAAACGCTTTATCCGGGCAGATGGCACTGAAGTGCCTGTGATGCTTAATCTCAGGGCGATCCGTGATGAAAGCAAAAAGGTGCAGTATGCCATCGAGACAGTGCAGGATATCTCCGATCAGAAGCGGTATGAAGCGCAGCTGATCAGGCAGCGCGATCTTTATAACACCCTGTCCGAAACCAATCAGATGATAGTGCGTTGCCAGAACACGGATGAGTTACTTCAGGGGTTGTGCAGGATAGCCGTAGAGCAGTCCGGGCTGGGATTTGCCTGGTTTGGCTGGTTGACGGCCGGCAGCATTCAACCTGTGATTCATGCCGCTGCAAGTGATATGCAGGGGAGTGATGCAGAGTGGCAGTTGCTCTCCATTCAGCAGGCAGGGGCTGAAGTTGTCTCCAGAGTCGGGTCCCAAGGGGTGTCGGTGGTTACTGAGCACCCGTTTTCTGATGCCAGTGACAGCTGCAGGCTGCAGTATGGACACGTATTGAAAAGCATGGCCTGCTTCCCGGTCAAACAACTCGATACGCTGGTTGGTATCTTCTGTGTCTATGCTCGGGAATATGATTTTTTCACACCCGACATAGTGGGTGCTTTGAATGAGATGGCTGATGATGTTGGCTACGCACTGGGCCATATTGCGCAGTCGCAGGCGTTGGAAACGGCCGTTCAGGTGGTTAAAGCCAGCCCTGTCCTGCTGTTCCGCTGGCGCCTGGATGAGAGTTGGCCGGTCATCTATGTGTCGGACAATATCACGCGCTGGGGCTATGAGCCCGAGCAGTTTATCTCGGGTGAGCTATGTTATGGCGATCTGATTGAGCCAGTGGAGCGGGGCAGACTGTTTAAGGAGGGGCAGAAGTTTCGCCGCTCTGGGGTCGATAGCTATACCCTTGAATACCGGGTGCGCAAGGCTGATGGTCGCTGGATCTGGGTTGAAGACACTTCACGACTGCTGACGGATGATCACGGAGGCCCGGCTCTGGTTGAGGGTGTGGTGACTGAGATCACGGCTCGCAAGCTGCATCAGCAGCGGCTTGATTACATTGCCCATCATGACAACCTGACCGGCTTGCCTAACAGACTGTCGATGCTGGAAGCCATTGCCCAGAGGGTTGAACAGAAGCGTGCTTCTGACAAGCTGGTGTGTATGGTGCTGGATCTGGATCGTTTCAATGATGTGAATGACAGCTTCGGACATGTTGTCGGGGATGAACTGTTGTGTAAGCTGGCACATCGGCTTAAGGCGATGCTGCAGCCAACAGATCAGCTTTGTCGGCTCAGTGGTGATGAGTTTGTGATCCTGCCTGATCTGCAGGCATACCTGGACAAAAGCTCTGTCGCTGTTTTTGCACAAAAGCTGATTACATCGCTTCAGGCTCCCTTCCGGTTATCGGGCGGTATAGAGGTGCGTATCGGAGGCTCGATCGGTATCAGTCTGGGAGAGGGCACAGAGCTCGACCCAGAAGAGTTGCTGCGTCAGGCCGATACCGCGCTTTATTATGCCAAGGAGTCGGGGCGAAACCAGTTTAGATTCTATAAAACCGAGCTGACCCAGGCGACAAGAGACAGACTGGACATTGAGGCACGTTTGCGCCTGGCGATAGAGCTTGAACAACTGAGTGTTTATTATCAGCCTCAGGTGGATGTTCTGTCCGGTCGTATCATCGGGGCTGAAGCACTCCTTCGCTGGATTGATCCTGAACAGGGCTTTATTTCACCTGCGCTGTTTATCCCTGTAGCCGAGCAGTCGGGCATGATCAATCAGATAGGCCAGTGGGTGCTGCAGCAGGTCTGCCAGCAGGGGTGTCGCTGGATGGAGGAGGGTTATGAGCCTCTGATGCTGGCGGTTAACCTTTCCGCTTATCAGATGCGGCATACGGATGTTGCCTCGATGGTGGAGTCGGTACTGCTCGAAACCGGCTATCCTGCCGCTCGTCTGGAGTTGGAGCTGACAGAAAGTGCCCTGATGAGTCGTGAAGATGAAGCGGAGCGGGTCTTGTCCAGGTTGCGTGATCTGGGTGTCAGTCTGGCGATAGATGATTTTGGTACAGGCTATTCATCACTGGCCTATCTGAAGCGCTTCTCTCTCGACTTCCTCAAGATAGACAAGAGCTTTGTGGATGATATCACAGAGGGCGGTGGTGATCGTGAGATTGCTGCTACCATCGTCGCTATCAGCCATACACTCGATCTGCGTACCATTGCCGAAGGTGTCGAGACAGAAGAGCAGTTGGCGATTCTGCGTGAATTGGGCTGTGACATCTATCAGGGGTATCTGACGAGTCCCGCTGTGGATGTTGACTCATTTGCCGAATCCTTTTTGTATCGCACCACCTGAGGGGCGTGACTAGCCCTTTATCCTCCCTGCAATTTCCATGAGTTGACGTAACCGGATCAGACAGTGTCGTGAATGGCGCTATTCGGACACGTTCGGCCGTTGTATGATCATTTTTCCTTGATGGTTATCAAGTTATTTATTTGACAATACAGCTTACTTTTTATAGATTAAAAAATAGACAGATCACCACCTCGCTCATCTGTGAGGTTGAGATGATAACTTTTTGATCGAACTTCACTGATTAGAGGTAGCAGGTAATGACACGTTTTTCTGAGCAGCAACTCTTTATTGGCGGACAGTATGTCAATGCAACTTCCGGTAAGACGTTTGCCACTCACAACCCTGCTACCGGCGAACTGCTGTGCCAGGTACAACTGGCGTCTCTTGAAGATCTGGATCGTGCTGTCGAGTCGGCACAGGCGGGCTTCAAGATCTGGTCGCGCATGACTGGCACCGAGCGTAGCCGCATACTGATGCGTGCCGTTGCGCTGCTGCGTGAGCGTAACGATGAACTCGCCGAGCTTGAAGTGCTGGATACCGGCAAACCGATTCAGGAAGCCTCCGTGGTGGATGTGGCATCAGGTGCAGACTGCATCGAGTATTTTGCCGGTCTGGCACCGACGATCCGCGGCTCTCATGTGGATCTGAACAATGCTTTTGGTTATACCCGTCGTGAGCCCCTGGGTGTGTGTGCCGGTATCGGTGCCTGGAACTATCCCATCCAGATCGCCTGCTGGAAGGCCGCCATGGCACTGGCCTGCGGTAACAGCCTGATCTACAAGCCTGCTTCCCTGACTCCGCTGACTGCCTTCAAGCTGGCCGAGATCTTTACTGAAGCAGGCTTGCCGGATGGCGTTTATAACGTCATCACTGGTGGTTCTGAAATCGGTCGTGGCATGTCGTTGCATGAGGGGATCGAAAAGATCTCTCTGACCGGCTCAACCGCGACCGGCAAGAAGGTGATGGCCGATGCTGCCACTACGCTCAAGCATGTCAGCATGGAGCTCGGTGGCAAATCCCCTCTGATCGTGTTTGAAGATGCGCATCTGGAAAACGCCGTATCGGCGGCAATGATGGCCAACTTCTATACCCAGGGTGAGATCTGCACCAACGGCACACGTGTGTTTGTGCATGAGTCGATTAAAGATGCCTTTGTTGAGCGTCTGCTGGAGCGTACCGCAAAACTGGTGATCGGTGATCCTATGGATCCGAATACCCAGGTGGGTTCATTGATTTCGCAGAGTCATATGGAATCGGTACTGTCCTATATCCGCAAGGGTGTAGAGGAGGGAGCGCAACTGGTGTGTGGCGGTGAGCGGGCACAGGTGGCGGGGATGCCTGAGGGGGCCTTTGTGGCGCCTACAGTGTTCATCAACTGCCATGACGAGATGACTATCTGCCGTGAAGAGATCTTCGGACCGGTGATGTCGGTGCTGAGCTTCCGTGATGAAGAGGAGGTGGTTCGTCGAGCCAACGATACCGAGTATGCCCTGGCCGCTGGTGTGTTCACCCGTGATCTCAGCCGAGCGCATCGTGTGATTGCCGAGCTGGAAGCCGGCACCTGCTGGATCAACAACTACAACCTGACGCCGATTGAACTACCGATCGGTGGCTTCAAGCAGTCTGGCATCGGCCACGAGAACGGGCCGGAAGCGATCAACCACTATACCCGACTCAAGAGTGTATATGTCGAGCTGGGTGATGTGGATTGCCCTTATGCATGACATGAGTCGCGACTATCAGTCTTTTCAGGTGAGATCCGGGTATGAGTGAGAATAAGGCATTTGATTACATCATCGTGGGAGCAGGGTCTGCCGGTTGTGTGCTGGCTAACCGCCTCACCGAGTCAGGTCAGCATCGTGTCCTGTTGATTGAGGCTGGCGGCAGTGATCGCAGCATCTTTATTCAGATGCCGACGGCGCTCTCTTACCCGATGAACAACCCCAAGTACAACTGGGAGTTCGAGAGTGAGCCTGAACCTGGGCTGGGTGGGCGGCATCTGCACTGCCCACGTGGCAAGGTGCTCGGCGGCAGTTCCTCGATCAATGGCATGGTTTATGTTCGGGGTCACGCCTGTGATTTTGAGGAGTGGGAAGCTCAGGGTGCTAAAGGCTGGGGTTATCAGAACTGCCTGCCCTATTTTCAGCGTGCTGAAACCTGGAAGGGTGGTAGTGATGAGTATCGGGGCGCAGAGGGTCCTTTGAATACTTGTGCCGGTAATGATATGGCGCTGAACCCCCTTTATCAGGCGTTTATTGATGCCGGTGTTGATGCCGGGTATCCCAAGAGTTTTGATTACAATGGTTATCAGCAGGAGGGCTTTGCCCCGATGCAGATGACGGTGAAGGATGGGGTGCGCTGGTCTACTGCCAATGCCTATCTGAAGCCGGTACTCAAACGTCCAAATCTGACGGTGGTCAGTCATGCACTGGCTCATCGCGTGCTGTTTGCCGGTAAAAAGGCGGTGGGATTAGAGTATGAAGTGGCTGGTCAAATGCATAAGGCGTTGGCCAGCCGCGAGGTGATTCTGTCGGCTGGCTCCATCGGTTCGCCGGTGCTGCTGCAGTTGTCCGGTGTCGGGCCACGAGCAGTGCTGGAGCAGGCGGGTGTGCCGCTGATGCATGAGTTGCCCGGTGTCGGCGAAAATCTACAGGATCATCTTGAGGTATATTTCCAGTACAAATGCCTGAAGCCGATCAGCCTGAACAGCAAACTGGATCTGATCAGTAAAGGGATGATCGGTGCACAGTGGCTGCTGTTCAAGACCGGCCTGGGCGCGACCAATCACTTTGAGTCCTGTGGTTTTATCCGCTCACGCGCTGGGTTGAAGTGGCCGAACATTCAGTACCACTTCCTGCCAGCGGCGATGCGTTACGATGGTCAGGCCGCATTTTCAGGTCACGGTTTTCAGATGCATGTTGGCCCGAACAAACCGCACAGCCGTGGTCATGTCCGGATACGCACGGCCAGCCCCGCAGACAAGCCGAGCATCCTGTTCAACTATCTGCAGCATGAGCAGGACATTATCGACTGGCGTGACTGTATCCGCCTGACCCGCGAGCTGATCAATCAGCCGGCGATGGATGCCTATCGTGGTGATGAGATACAGCCAGGTGCTCAGGTGCAGAGCGATGCCGAAATTGATGCCTGGGTGCGGGCCAATGTCGAGAGTGCCTATCATCCCTCCTGCACCTGCAAGATCGGTGCGGAAGATGATCCGATGGCGGTGCTGGATGAGTTCTGTTTCGTGCGTGGTCTTGAGCGACTGCGCGTGGTGGACTCCTCGATCTTCCCGACCATCACCAATGGCAATTTGAATGCGCCGACCATCATGGTCGCAGAAAAAGCCGCTGACATGATCCTGGGTAAAGATCCCCTGCCAGCCTCGACAGCCAACTACTGGCTGGATAATGAGTGGCAAACCCGGCAGCGCAAGAATCCCCCCAAACGCCAGTCAATCGACTGGAGTGAAGCTGGATAGCTTGAGCACTTAGTTAGAGTTAGTAGTTTAAGAACTTAGTTGAGCGCTTAGTTGAGTGCTTAGTTGAGTGCTTAGTTTAGTACTACCGCTCAGTGACATGTTGTTTGATTGCAGGAGAAAAAGGCAACACCCGGTCTGACAGACTGCCAGTCAGACCGGAAATAGAAACGCGTAACCCAACATTCAGAACAATAACAGGAGAAAATCATGCAAATGATTTTGTCGATCGCATTCATTGCGGTCCTTGCGACGGCCATACTCATCGTTTTGCGATGGGGCTCTGTGAAATGTACTGGCCCGATGCCGGTATCCATGTTCACGTTTATCGCGATACTCTTTACCTCTGGCCTCGATGTGGGGCTGATCATGTTCCCACTGACCGAGTTTCCGGTCTACGCCGAAGATGGCGCTTACAGCTTCACCAACCCGTTGGCCATTGAGTTTGGTTTCTGGGGATTTCTGGTCTGGGGGCTCTACTTCCTGACCACCTTCTACTTTTGTGTGGTTGAACCCAGGCTGAAGCTGTTCGAGATCCCTGTGGTCAAGATCATCAATAACTTCGTCATCATCACCACCTGTGCCTTCACCGGCTTTTTATTCCTCAGCTATCTGCCCGATTACATCGAAGGGATCAGTGATCCAGCGCGTTACCTGCTGGTAGCTGCCGTGGTTATGGCTGCAGTGATGTCCAGTACCGATATCAAATACGTCAAGATCCTCAGTATCAGCTCAACCTGGCTGTTTTTTGCGCTGATCGCAGCGATCTGGTTCAGCTCCGGCATGGGTGTTGGTGGTCTGGCGAGCAGTCTGAGCAATGTAGGTGGCTACTTCAGCAATATCCATCGCTTTGTCACCCCTATCACCGAATACCATGAGTTCTATCTTTTCTGGTGGTTTGCCTGGAGTATCATGATCGGGCAGTTCGTGGCGCGCTTTGTTGGTGGTCTTAAGGCCTGGCAGTTGCTGGCGGCACTGCTGGTGTTCCCATCCATTCCGCTGGCGATCTGGTTTGCTGTGCTCTACTTCCACTTTGTGTTCGATCAGGAGGTGATCGGCTACCTGAGAATGGCCATGGTCGTAGTGGGGGTCTTGTTCGTCGTCAACTCGCTGGATTCGCTGATTCGTCTGTATACCGAGAACCTTGGCATGACGGTTGATCGCTTCGGTAAACCGGTCTATATCCTTGGTAACTGGGTGCTGATGTACGGCATCATTTTGTTGTATCAGTTTACCCCCTTCGAAATTCAGTGGGTCGGACTGGTTGTGATTGCGCTTTATGTAGGTATCTACTCCATACTCTTCATTAAGCGTGAAGATGTGCATGCGGTGGTACACAGGGTCCGCAGCAGTAGCTGAACAATTGCTTGGCGGCTGTTGTGTAACGCGACAGTCTGGTGGATTAGTCGACACGGCAACCTGCTGTGTCGGCTTCAAAAAACAAAAATAATTGATACTTCTTACCACAGGAGAACACCATGCGTAGCAAAATGATTCCACTTGCGTTCATTGCTGCGGTACCCATGTTTGGCGCTGTACCGGCTGTTGCAGAGGATGGGCCGTTTTCGGCCAATATCAGCCTGGTTTCAGATTATGTTTCACGCGGTTACAGCCTGTCGAATGGCCGTCCTGCGCTTCAGGGTGGGCTGGACTACGCCCATGACAGCGGGCTCTACATTGGTACCTGGGCATCCAGTGTGTCGGAGCGTTCGCTGGTGGAGGGGGTGGATGGTGTCGAGATCGACGTCTATGTCGGATATGCCGGTGAGGTGGGTGAGCTGGGCTATGATGTCAGTCTGGCGCGCTATACCTTCCCGGGATCTCACGACAGCAAGGATACTGACTCCACCGAGTTTGTCGGCGTGCTCTCCTGGGATTTTCTGAGCTTTGCCTACAAGCGCGATTTTGATTTCAAGGTGCATTATTACAATGTATCAGCTTCTTACGAGGTGATGGATGGCCTCTCTCTGGATGCGAGTTTCGGTTATTCCAAACCTGATAATGACAGTTCCTACCGTGACTGGAGTATCGGCGCGACCAAGCACCTGGCAGGTCTTGATTTTGGTCTTCACTATGTCAACAGCAGTGTGAAGGATACGCCGAACTTCGATGACACGCTGGTGCTCTCGATCAGCAAGTACTTCTGAGCGTTTGATCAGCGCATGAAGGCTGTGCGCTGATCTCTGTGGCCCGAGGTCGTCGGGCCTGTTTACCCCTTTCAACCTTCGTACGGAAAGCTTACGGGCTCTTCGCTGGTGGCGGCTGTCTGGCCACCAGCATTTTTTCAGATCTCTCCTGGCCTAATCTGCAATCAGTGATCGGCCCCGTACTTTTGAATCATGCAATCCAGATAGGATTCGGTCATGTGAAGGGCCAGTGGGCAGGGTACTTCGCAATCATCCATCGCCTGCTGCAGCCATAGGCCATCCATCATCAGACTCAATCCACGGCTCACATCCAGCGCATGCTCCTGCGGCATCAGTTTTTTCAGATAGCACACCAGGTTACTCTGAAGGCGGCTGTAGATCAGATTCTGCAACTGAACGAATCCGGGACTTTTCGGCGATTGGGCATAGAGTGCCAACCAGGCACGGGCATTTTCCGGTTTGAAAATCTCTTCATCAAAGTTTCCGCGCAGCACGGCCGACAGCTTTTCCCTGGGTGTGCGTGCTTCCCGCATCAGGCTTACGACACGGTCTCCAATCAGGCGATTGGCGTAGCGCACCACGGCGTTCAGCAGCTCCACCTTGTTCTTGAAGTGATAGTTGACGATACCATGCGACATACCGGCTTTTTCGCCGACTCGGGCAACTGTAGTGCCTGCCAGACCATGCTCGAGCATGACGTAATAGGCGGCTTTTGTCAGATCCTTGCGACGGATCTGTCCAATGCTGGTTTTCACGACTGAGGGGTTCCGCTATTGGGTTGAATTCTGTACGGATTCTGACATTACCCGGCGTGGATTGAAAGACTGAAAAACTATTTGCGATCAGCTGTACACGTGCTGACTTGCTGCAGGCGCCGAAGGTGGCTTGATGTTGCTGAGGCGCGGCTTGTGCTGGTGTTGAGGTGAGATGATTAATGGCCTCCCCACAGGGACTCGAACCCCGATCTGGCCCTTAGGAGGGGCCCGTTCTATCCGGTTGAACTATAGGGAGACGGCGGCGATTCTACCGGTAAATGAGTGCTTTGGCCACTGTTTCAGGCCTTGCCGATACGGCTCTGGGGTGAATAGTTGCCTTTTTCACCACGATTATCATACAACACACCTTTACCGCTCTGACCTTGCAGCAGTGCTATGAGCTGATCCAGGTTGCGTTTGCTGCGATTGACTATCTGCTCGTTGCGCTGATTGCTTTCACGTACCTCATGCAGTGAATCGGTCAGTCTGTTCCACTCGGATTCAAGCAGTTGGGCGGGCTTTTCCGGAAGCTGGCTGAGCAGTTTCTTGACTCCATCTTCTGAGGGAGTTAAACCAAGCTGTATCAGGGTGTCGTTACGTTCTTTGATATTCAGCTCGATCTGCTCGAGCAATGTCTGTTTCAGCCCGGTGGCGTTGGTCAGTTGATCCAGATCTCTGGCCTCAATGGCTGAGCGTTCTGCTTCCAACTGCAACTTCAGTTGCTCAAAAAGCAAAATGCCCTGGCGAACCAAGGCAAAGAATTCTTGTGTCAACTTATCGGACATATAGACTCATCAGTTGAAAAGTTTATCAAACTGCAACATCTTGTCTGCTATGCGACCGCTATCCACCTGATAGCTACCATCTGCGATGGCGGCTTTGATGCCGGCAATGCGCTCTGCATCAACATCAGGCACTGTGTCCAGACGTTTCCCGGCTTCCTGCAGTGCCTGGGCAGCATCACTCAGCTTAACGGTGTCACTGGCAAGCTGGTTCGGAGTGCTGTTATCACTCTTGTCGGCTACCTGTGAGTTGCGCTGCGATTCGGCACCTTTGCCGCGGGCTGCTGTCGTCTGGTTTGAGGACAGGCCGTTGAGATCTATAGCCATCCTGACATCCCTCGTAAACTGTTCATGCTAGGGTTATCGGTCAGGCTCTGGATTTCTTTAGGATTATCTTAAAGAATTTTTGCCTGAATATTTTCACGTCCCTGTAACACCGCATGGGCATGTTGCATACAGTGAAGTGTAGCGGAATGAGAGGGTTTCAGCCAGTCCTGCTCTGTCAGTGTTGTCGAGCTGCTGTCATGGAACCCGGACTACGCCGTTGCCAACCACTACGGCGCGCAGTTCAATTCCGGAACGCTCATTGCGTACCGAGATCTGCTCATTGATACGCCCATCTTCGAGCGCAACACCTGGAGTGCGGATCACTAATCCACCGCGCCTGGCCTCTATCGCAACACTGTCGCCACGATTGACTGCCAAAGCTGCTTCCAGCATGCGCGTCGTAATAATCTGATTGCTGCCGATATGGCGTCTGGCCAGTTTTCCAAGCAGGTCCTGCTCACGGGTAAAATACTCCTGGTTGAGGCGGGAAATATCCTGCTCCTGCATTTTCAGGTCTTGCGCTGAAATTCTGCCGTGCCTGACAATAGGACGAGCGGCGACAACTACCGTCATGAACTGGCGCACCTGCGCGGTTACGGTAATACTCCATTGAGGGGCGTTGCAGCTGGCTCTTGCCGTCACCCGTTGCCCACTGTTGAAGGGTAATGATATGGTCAGTGGATGGCTGCACTGAGGCAGGCCCAATGTCGGATTAACAGGTGAAACATTGACCTCAATCCGGCTGTCGGGCAGGCGGTTCTGGAACTCTTCCGTGATGAAGTGACTGACGGCCTGCTCAATCTCTTCGGCGGTTGTGGTTGCCGAAAAAGCAGGGGAAATCAAAAAAGTGGCGAAAAGCACGATAACTAGTGTTAAATTAAACATATTCACATGTGTGCTCTGTCCTAAGTGGCTGAACGCAACTCATAAAAAGAAAGCTTGGGGTTGATTGAATCATGTCAGGTATCCTGGATAGTGTAAACCTACGTACTCAGATGGTCGGGCAGAACCGCCTGGAGCTGCTGCTGTTCAGTCTTGAAACTTCGCAGCGTTATGGGATTAACGTGTTCAAGGTACGCGAGGTATTGCAGTGCCCTGACTTGACAGAAGTGCCGAGACAGACAACGGTTATCAAAGGGATGGCGCACATCCGTGGTGAAACCATTCCTGTGCTGGATCTGTCTGAGGCGATCGGTCGCCGGCCGATACCGCCAGAAGATGAGCGCTCCTGCTTTCTGATTGTTGCCGAGTATAATAAACGTACTCTTGCATTTCTGGTGCGTAAGGTCGACAGAATTCTGAATACCAACTGGGATCAGATCATGGCGCCACCGGCCGAGATAGGAACCGATAACTACCTGACAGCCGTATTTGAGCATGAGGGCAAGTTGATCGAGATCATCGATGTTGAGCAGATCCTGGCTGATCTCTATCCTGCGCCGACCGATGTCAGCGAAGATGTGGCCAGCAAGGATGTTCGCCAGGAAGCTCATCAGTACCATGTGCTGATATGCGATGACTCTGCTGTAGCGCGTAACCAGATGCAGAAAAGTCTCGAAAGCCTGGGGTTGAAGGTAACGGTCGCCAAGAATGGGCGTCAGGCCTGGATGCTGCTGAAGGAGATGGCTGACAAGGATGTGGATGTGACAGAGCATTTTCTGATGCTGATCTCCGATATCGAGATGCCGGAGATGGATGGTTACACCCTGACCTCCATGATCAGAGGTGACAGCCGGATGCAGAAAATGCATGTTGTGCTGCATACATCACTCAGTGGCGGATTCAACGTCTCGATGGTGAAAAAGGTTGGTGCTGATGGCTTTCTTGCCAAATTCAATCCTGATGAACTGGCTGGTGTCGTCGTCAGGCGTATGCAAGCGGTCAGATAACCTGACCCAACTTGAGGCTGCTTGAGTGAAGAGTGGATTTACGATCTCAACTGACGAGTTCAGGAGTTTCAGCCAGTTTCTGGAAAAGAGCTGCGGTATTTTGCTGGCCGACCACAAGCAGTATCTGGTTCAGAGTCGTCTGAACCGGATCATGCAGCAGGAGGGTTTCAGCAGCCTGTCGGAGCTGGTTTCCAAACTCAGTCAGTATGGCGGAACAACGCTGAAAGAGCAGGTCATCGATGCGATGACAACCAATGAAACGCTCTGGTTTCGTGATATCCATCCTTTCGATATTCTTCGTGACAAGCTCCTGCCGGAGATGACAGGAAGTGGCTCTCAAAAGTTGCGAATCTGGTCTGCTGCCTGTTCGACTGGTCAGGAGCCCTACTCCATCAGCATGGTGATGGAAGAGTATAAACAGATTAAGCCTGGTGCCTTGATGACGGCCCCTGAAATAGTGGCTACGGACATCTCAAGCAGTGTGCTGAATCAGGCTCGCCGTGGTGAGTATGAGATGCTGGCACTGGGGCGCGGTCTGTCTCAGGATCGCCTTAAGCGCTTTTTTCAGCAGTCGGCTGATGGTGTCTGGCAGGTCAGGCCTGAGATCAAAAGTCGGGTCAAATTTCAGAGCCTCAACTTGTTGGGTCAGTATTCGGCTCTGGGCCAGTTCGATATTATTTTCTGCCGTAACGTACTGATCTATTTCTCTTCTGATGTAAAGGCCGAGATCCTGCGCAAGATGCGTAAGCAGCTTAAAACCGGAGGGTATCTTGTGCTGGGTGCGTCTGAGTCCCTGTCCGGAATGCCTGATATCTACAAGATGATCCATTGCCGTCCCGGCATCATTTATCAGGCGATTTGATGCCGCTTCGGTTTCGTTTGGATTCACACTTGCCGCTCGGGCGGTAAATCATTGCCGCTTTAATGGCAAATGCCCTCTTCAACTACGCCCCTCTCTTTTTAAATCAATGACTTGAGTGTTATGGTACGCCTTTTGCATTTTTTCTGCATAGAGTGAGTTTTTGCAATCACAAAAGAGTTCAGAGGCGAGTATGGCAATCAATTTCAATAATGCACTAGGTATTCATCCCGACGCGCTGTTGGTGCACTCCCGTCGCAGTGAAATTATTGCCAATAATATTGCCAATGCAGATACACCAAACTTCAAGGCGCGTGATATCGATTTCAGATCAATACTGGCGGGTGAGCAGAGTGCTCTGGAGCCGGTGGCCTTGAAGGCAACCAAGGCGGGTCATTTTTCCTCTCTGGTGTCACCTGATTTTGCCGCGGATCTGCTCTATCGTCAGCCTTTGCAGCCATCTATCGATGGCAATACTGTAGAGGTGCAGGAGGAGATTGCACGCTTTACCGAAAACTCGATCCGCTTTCAGGCCTCCTTTGAGTTTTTGAACAGCAAGTTCAGTGGCCTCAACTCAGCGATCAAGGGTGAATAATCATGTCTTTATCTAATGTGTTCACTATCGCCGGTTCCGCCATGAGTGCTCAGACGATTCGTTTGAATACAACGGCCAGCAATATGGCGAATGCTGAAAGTGTCAGCTCAAACGAGGGTGAGACCTATCGTGCGCGTAAGCCTGTTTTTGCACTGCGCTCACCTGAAGAGTCTGTGATGCAGAGCGGTGAGTCAGGTTTGTCTCCAGGCCAGGGTGTTCAGGTGCTGGATATCGTTCAAAGCCAGGCGGCACTGCGTCAGGCGTATGAGCCGGATCACCCGATGGCCGATGAGCAGGGCTATGTGTTTTACCCAAATGTGAACATCATGGAGGAGATGGCAGACATGATTTCGGCGTCTCGCTCTTTCCAGATCAATGTTGATGTAATGAATACAACCAAACAGATGCTGCAGAAAACACTGACTCTGGGTCAGTGATCAGAGTCGGTGATTAAAGTTGAATAGAGGGTATACCTCATGAGTACTATTAACGGTACTGGTCAGAATGTTTTTGACAAGATAAATCAGAATAACCAGTCTGAGGCGCAGAAGGCCAATGGACAGGGCGACGAAAGTCAGATGTTCATGAAGCTGATGATTGCTCAACTGCAGAACCAGGATCCGACAAGTCCTGCGGACACGACCGACTTCATGCAGCAGATCTCCAGCATGACCATGGTCGAAAGCATGACGAGTCTGACCAAAACGGTTGAGAGCATGAGCAGTTCACTGCTCAGCTCTCAGGCTGCGCTGCAGGCTTCGGCCATGGTGGGTCGCAATGCCTACGTCAAGACAGATGTCGGCATTCTGGAGGAGGGGCGAGCGGTCCGCGGCATGGTGCCGCTTGAAACAAGCGTATCTGACCTGCGGGTATCAGTTTACGATGCCGGGGGCAACCTGGTTGATGCTGTCAATATGGGATCAAAAAGTGCTGGTGAGCATAACTTTGCCTGGGCTGGATTGGATCTTGGACCAGGCAAGTATCGCTTCGTTGCCGAGGTTCGCCAGGGGGATGGCGCGTATCAACCCGTTGAAAGTTATATTGCGCATACCGTCAACAGCGTGACGCTGGGACAGAACGGTATCGGTATGAAAGTTAATACAGATGGCGGATCGGTTGGTATCAACGACGTCAGACAGATTGGATAAATGAGAGGTTAGCCATGTCATTCAATACCGCCATTACAGGCCTCAAGGCCGCCTCCACCATGCTGGATGTGACGGGTAATAATATAGCCAACACCAGTACGGTGGGCTTCAAATCATCGCGCACTCAGTTTGGTGATATCTATGCCACCGCTGTTGTCGGTGCCGGTTCCAGTAATACGCCGGGTTCTGGTGTGACTGTATCAAGTATCTCGCAGGACTTCAGCGCCGGTACTATCGAGTTCACCAACAACAACCTGGACCTTGCGATCAATGGCTCAGGGTTTTTTCAGTTGGATGATGGCCAGGGTGGGGTGACTTACACCAGGGCCGGTAATTTTGAGCTCGATAAGGATGGCTTTATCATATCCAAGAGCGGCAAGTTTCTGCAGGGCTATGGGCTTGATGATGCCGGTAACCGCTTACCGATTGGTAATCTTGCGGTGACTCAAAAAGAGAGCCCGCCAAAAGCAACCGAAAGCATTGATCTGTCATTCAATATTGATGCGCGTGCTGATGCTACAAAGTTGCTGCCCGTCTACAACAAGGATCAACCAGGATCGTTTACCTATACGACAACTGTCAGAACCTTTGACAGTCTGGGTAATGAGCATACGATCAAGTATAACTTTGCCGAGCAGCGCCCTGTGAGGGAGACTTACTCATTTGATACTGATGGTGAGGCAACCATCAGGCTGTCTGGTGTAGACATTACGGTTGCGGATATCGGTGATATAATTCCTGGTGCTACTTTTGCTGATCAGCCTGCAAATGCGCAGGCATTAATTGCTGCATTGGAAGCCGCTGATGATCGTATTGACCCATATAGTTTGAGGTTGGATGGTACTGCGCTGACTTTTGAGTTGCATGCAAGAGCAACAGAGTCTGGTGATATTGTCGCTACCAAAACTGATACAACGCCACTTGAATTGAATGAGAGATCTGAGCGTCCAGCAAATGAGGTGAGGAGCTATGAAATCGGTGCAGGGGGTGATGGTCAGATTATCATTGGTGGTGTTGCTTTTACGGTTACCAGTACTGAAACACCCCAAGCGATAGCAACTCGCATAGCCGAAAGAGAGGCAGAAATTCTCGATCGAAATCCTGCTATTGAACAGATTGTTGCGGATGGTCCAAATATTCGTATCATCTTTAAAGCAGACGAGGGTAATATCGCCGCTAATCTCTTTCGGCCGGAGGTAACAGGCACAGCCAGTATTGGGGATGATTCCAGTGGTGAAATTGAACCAAACGAGGTGGTAGAGGGCGATAACTCCTATCGTGGTTTTTATCGAGTGTATGCCTACCTGAATGGTGAGGAATTGCTTGATCTTGGTAAGGTAAAGGATCCGGGAGAGCCTGGCCATACTGATGGTGAGACGGAAATTGGGCCTATACTGATTCAGTTCAGCCCGACTAACGGTTTGTTGCGCTCAGTCAATGGCCAGACCTTTCCTGCGGGTGGTCAGGTACCACCCATTACAATTTCAGGGGCTGACCCGGCCAACCCGTTGACAACGATTCAGTTGGATCTGACTAACTCGACTCAGTTTGCATCTGCGTCTATCGTCAAGAATCAACAGCAGGATGGTTACACAAAAGGCGACCTGATCGGTGTGACCTTTGCGCCAACCGGTGAGATGATTGCCTCCTTCAGTAATGGTCAGAATCAGGCGCTTGGCGTTGTGGCTTTTGCAACCTTCGAGAACCAGAATGGCCTGCAACCCAGTGGTGACACCGAATGGATAGCAACCCTGACATCGGGTAATGCGATTCTGAATCCACCGGGAACCGGTCTTAACGGTACACTGCGTTCAGCATCGCTGGAGCAGTCCAACGTGGATCTCTCGACCGAACTGGTGAACCTGATTCAGGCTCAGCGTAACTTCCAGGCTAACTCGAAAACCCTGGAAACCGCCAACAACATCACACAGACAATTCTGAATATCTGATCAGATTGTCTGAATTGCTGCAATGGGCGGCTCGGCGCATGGATGCTGAGCCGCTTTTTTCATCTTATCCCCCTTTGATTTCCTTGGCTGCCTGGTCTGTTTTCAGGTTATGGCACAGGCCTTGCATTATTTCTCTGTAGTAACTCTGGGCGGCAATTTTTTACCTTAGATATTTACCCATGAGACAGGAAAGATAATGGATAAGTCACTGTATATCGCCATGACTGGAGCCAGAGAGAATATGCTCGGGCAGCAGGTGCGAGCCAACAATCTTGCCAACGTCACCACCAATGGTTTCAAGGCCGATTTCGAGCAGGCGCGTGCCATGCGTGTCTTTGGCGAGGGGCATGCGTCACGTGTCTACTCACAGAGTGAGCGCCCGGGTACCAATCTCAGCAGTGGTGCATTGATTGAAACCGGCCGTAGCCTGGACATTGCCATTCATGGGCCAGGCTGGATTGCCGTTCAGTCGCCCGATGGGACTGAAGCCTACACGCGAGGTGGGGAGCTGCAGATCAATGCCGCTAACGAGTTGGTGACAGGCAATGGTTTGCCGGTGCTGGGTGCTGGTGGTGCGCCGATTGTTTTGCCACCGGCACAACAGATCGATATCTCTTACGATGGTGCAATCACTATTCGCCCTGAGGGTGACCCTGCTGCTGCACTGGCGCAGATTGATGTGATCAAGACGGTGCTGCCGGAACCGGGTACCTTTTTTAAAGGACCGGATGGCCTGATGCGCACAGATGCCATGGAGCCTTTACCTGTTGCAGAAGGCGTACAGTTGCGCTCCGGTTATGTTGAATCCAGTAATGTGAATGCCGTCAGTGAGCTGACATCCATCATCAGTCTGTCGAGACAGTTTTCCATGCAGGTGAAGATGATGAAGAATGCCGAAGAAAATTCGAATGCTGCAGGCAGAATATTGCAAAACTGATCTGGCTGATAATTAAAACAAGCGCTAATTGCTTCAGATGTAGCGCTGAGCTGTTAACTGAATTGGAGTGGACCCCATGCATGGTGCCTTACATGTTGCTAAAACCGGATTAAGTGCACAGGACACTAATCTGAAGATCATCTCAAACAACCTGGCAAACGTCAGTACGGTGGGGTTCAAGAAGGATCGTGCCGTCTTTGAAGATCTTCTGTATCAGATTCGTCGACAGCCGGGAGCCCAGAATGCTGAGGATACACAGTTGCCCTCAGGTTTGCAGGTAGGCAACGGGACCCGTCTGGTCAGCACGCAGAAGATGTTCCAGACGGGTGAGATGCAGGTCACGGATAATGCCTTTGATCTGGCGATAGGTGGTGCTGGTTTCTTTCAGGTGCTGCTGCCCAACGGGGAAACCGGATATACCCGCAATGGTCAGTTTCATCTGGGACCAGAGGGGCAATTGGTAACAGCTGAGGGTTTTCCACTTTTGCCCGAGATCAATGTTCCACAGGATGCTATCGAGGTGAGCATTGGTTCTGATGGCACAGTGCAGGCAGTCGTTGCTGGTCAAGTGGAGCTTGATGATCTTGGGCAGATCGAGTTGGCCAACTTTATCAACCCGCAAGGCTTACAGGCGTCAGGTGCCAATATTTTTATTGAAACTGCAGCCAGTGGTGCACCTCAGGTGGTTATTGCCGGGGAGGAGGGAACCGGTTTTATCAACCAAGGTTGGGTCGAAGGGTCCAACGTTAATGCCGTTGAAGAGCTGGTCAATATGATCACGACTCAGCGAGCGTACGAGATTAACTCCAAGGTGATCTCAACAGCAGATCAGATGCTGTCCTTCGCGACGCAGCAGCTGTAATCAGAGTAGTGAGTGAGCCTGGTCAGTCAGACCAGCTAGTTGGATCGGATGGTTGTAATGAGCGTAATGAGGTACGTGGCATGAAAATGGTGATCAGATCGACGCTGATGTTGCTGGCAGCCTGGTTGCTCAGCGGGTGTGTGAACAGCCCGCCTCAGCCGGACAACCCTTATTATGCGCCGGTGCAGCCGCAGATGATGCAGGCACCAAAGCCTGTAAATGGTGCCATCTATAATGCTTCCACCAGTATGAGCCTGTATGGCGACGGGCGTGGGCATAGGGTTGGCGACATTATCACGGTTAATCTCACTGAGCGGACGCAGTCATCGAAGAGCTCCAGCACCTCTACCGACCAGAGCACCAACGTCAATATCGGTGCACCCAATATTGCCGGTCGTGATATGGCGGTATTTGGCAACCCACTCAGCGCATCTGTCAGCGGTGGTGGCTCATTCGATGGCTCTGGTTCTTCTGATATGAGTAATCGTCTGACCGGCAACATCACTCTGACTGTTCATGAGATCTATCCTAATGGGGTGATGCTGGTGCGCGGTGAAAAGTGGCTGACCCTGAATCAGGGAGATGAGTATATCCGGGTAAGTGGTCTGGTTCGACCTCAGGATATCCGACCGGACAACACGATTGATTCCACGCGCCTGGCTGATGCGCGTATCAGCTACAGTGGCACAGGTGCAACTCATGATGCCAATGTGATGGGCTGGGTGACCAGATTTTTCTTCAGTCCGCTCTGGCCTTTTTGACGGTGGCCACTTTCAGATTGTCTTTTAAGACAGGAGATACAGGTATGAAACGCTTACTGATCATCATGCTGCTGGCTAGCCTCTACAGTACAACAGCCTTTGCCGAGCGTCTGAAGGATCTGGTCTCGGTATCCGGTGTTCGGAGCAACCAACTGGTGGGTTATGGCTTGGTCGTGGGCCTGGATGGCACAGGTGATAAAACCAATTTCACCTCACAGACCTTCCGTAACATGCTGAATAATTTCGGTGTGGCCATTCCGCCGAATATCAATCCCAACTCCAAGAATATTGCGGCCGTGGCCATTCATGCCGATCTGCCACCCTTTGCCAAGCCGGGTCAGATGATTGATGTGACCGTGTCGACCATCGGTGATGCCAAGAGCCTGCGCGGAGGCTCGCTGTTGATGTCCCCTCTTAAAGGTGCGGATGGCGAGGTTTATGCCATGGCACAGGGTAGTCTGATTGTGGCGGGGTTTGGCGCAGAAGGGCGCGACGGTTCACGCCTGTCGGTCAATGTGCCCAGTGTCGGGCGCATCCCCAATGGCGCGTCGGTGGAGCGTGTGGTGCCGAATGCTTTTTCTCAGGGTGACAGCCTGGTACTGAACCTGCACAACCCGGACTTTACTACGTCTCGGCGTGTTGCAGAGCAGATCAACAGTCTGCTGGGGCCAGACGTGGCAGCATCACTGGATGCGACATCGATCCGGGTCAGAGCGCCGCGCGATGCATCGCAGCGTGTCTCCTTCCTGTCGGTGCTGGAAAACCTGCGAGTTGAGCCGGCAGAGGAAACAGCCAAAATCATTATCAACTCACGCACCGGCACCATTGTGATTGGTCAGAATGTGCGCGTATCTCCTGTGGCGGTGACGCATGGTGGCCTGACGGTATCGATTACGGAAGAGTTTGATGTCGATCAGCCCAATATTCTGGGGCAGGGCAGGACGGTCGTCACCCCGCGGACAGGGATCGATATTGAAGAGGGATCAGGCAGAATGTTTGAGTTTGCGCCGGGCACCTCTCTGCAGGATATCGTAGAGGCTGTTAACCAGGTCGGGGCTGCACCGGGTGACCTGATGGCAATACTCGAAGCACTGAAGCAGGCTGGCGCACTGCGCGCCGAGCTGGTGGTGATCTGATATGGATATCAATAAATTCGGCCAGGCCAACCCACAGCTTTATACCGACCTGAATCAGTTGCAGTCGCTGAAAGCCAAGGCTAACAGTGATGAGAAGGCTGCGCTCAAAGAAGCGGCACAGCAGTTTGAACAGCTGTTCCTGAGCATGATGCTGAAAAGCATGCGGGAAGCGAATGCGGCATTCGGTGAGGATAACATCTTCAACAGCAGTGAGACTGAGCTGTTTCAGGAGATGCTGGACCAGCAATCTACCCTGAGTATGGCTAAAAGTGGGGGTATCGGTCTTGCTGATGTGCTGGTTCGACAGCTCAGCCAGGGGTTGGATATAAAACCCACGCAGGATGATGACGACGAGAAGCAGAACAAGTCGGATACCGAACAGATGCTCAACCGAGCATTTGATTCCACTGCAAATGCGGCAGCTTCTGCGATGTTGGGGCGTATCTATCAAAGCGGCCAGCAAGGCAGCCGGCAGGAAGATCCAACTGATATTGAAAATCCTGAAGGGTCAGAGGCACGGATTCAGGCAGGGGACGCAGTTGCAAATGGAACGGCGACAGATAAGACCATTCGCAATTCGGAACCTCTGCCGGGCAGGTTTGAATCACCCGAGCAGTTTGTCGAGGCGCTGCTGCCATTGGCAGAAGCAGTTGCAGGAGAGTTGGGTGTCGATCCAAAAGTACTACTGGCTCAGGCGGCTCTGGAGACGGGCTGGGGGCGTTTTATCACTCAAGATCAGCAGCGTAACAGCTATAACCTGTTCAATATCAAGACCGGCAGCCGCTGGGAAGGGGATCAGGTGCGTGTATCGACTCTGGAATACAACCAGGGCGTTCCTCAGCGGGAGATGGCCAGCTTCAGAGCCTACGATTCCTATGAGGACAGCTTCAGGGACTATGTCAATTTTTTGAAAAACAGCCCCCGTTATCAGATAGCGCTGGAGCACGCCGATAATCCAGCACGCTATCTTCAAGAGCTGCAGGCAGCAGGGTATGCGACTGATCCAGCCTATGCGGACAAGATCGAAAGAATATTTTCCGGTGCAATTCTGGCACAGGCTGGAACTGGCACGGCTCAAGATAGTTAATCGCTGGCCGATAACAGGACAGCAACGTTAAAGCAGTCATTGTGCTGCTGCGGGAGTAAGAGATGGCTTCATTATTGTCAATTGGTGTTCAGGCGGTTCGTGCCAATCAGGCAGCGCTGGGCGTTGTCGGCAACAATATCTCGAACGTCAATACACCGGGCTATACGCGCCAGATTCCTCAGTTTCAGAGCGAGCTGGGTGGTGGTGTCCGACAGGAGAGCACGCAGCGCATTGCCGATAAGTTCATCACAGCACGCGTCTGGGCGGATAACTCCCGATTTGAAGCGGCCAAATATTTTGAAGGCCTGGCAAATCAGCTCGATAATACCCTGGCGAGCGACAGTACCAGTCTTTCGCTGAAGCTGGATGACTACTTCGCAGCCCTGCAAGGGGCGAATGATGATCCCTCATCATTGACCAACAGAGAACTCTTCGTTGCAGAAGCCAATGCAACTGTGCGCCGTTATAACGATCTGTACCAGCGAATCTCGGAGCAAAGCTCAACAATCAATACCCGTATTCGTGAGCTGGCTGAAGAGATCACCAGTCAGTCTAAGCAGATAGCTGATTATAATGATCGCATTCGTATCGCTCAGGCAGCCGGTAAGGAGTCGTTCGAGTTGCTGGATCAGCGTGACGCGGCGATAAAGGAGCTGTCTTCGCTGATTGATATTCGAGTGATTGACCAGCCGACAGGAGAGGTCAGTATTTTCATCGGGAATGGACAACCTCTGGTTATTGGTCAGACTTCCAACCCGCTGGTGGCCAGGCCCAACGAGTTTGAGCCCAGCCAGTATGATGTGGGAGTTGTGATAGCCAACCGTTTCAACAGTCTTGATGGTCTGATATCAACCGGGCAGCTGGGTGGTGTGCTGGAGTATCGGGATGATGTGCTGAACAAGAGTCTGGATGAGCTTGGACGACTGGCAATCATCTTTGCAGACACCATGAACGAGCAGCACCTGAAGGGAATGGATCTGGACGGCAATATGGGCAAGTTGCTGTTTCGGGATGTCAACGACGGCGCTTTGGTTAAGTCGCGTTTGCAGTCAGAATTTGCGGATGGCGGCGTCAGAATCACCGACAGCTCAAAGCTGCTGCCCTCTGATTATAAGCTGGTTTTCACCTCCAGTGAGACATTCCGATTGACACGCCTGTCGGATGGAGCGAGCTGGACACAGGCATCTTTCAATGATGTAGGGGCGGATATCAATGATGTTGATTCAAACAAGGATATCTATTTTGATCCGGCCTCCGGTGACTTGCGGCTTGAAATAGACGGTTTCAGACTGGATATCAATAAACCGACCCCTTTTGTCACAAATGAAACCATGCTGGTCAAGCCGGTGCGAACGGGTGCGGAAGATATGCGGCTGGATATCAGCAGTGGGCGGCAGCTTGCGCTGGCGTCGCCGGTCTCAATAGCGGCTGAAGCGGGTAACACTGGCACAGGTGCAGTGACTGTAAAGGTGAGCGAGGTTAATCCACTGCAGTCTACACCGGAAAGCGCACTGTCCAACTTGCTGTTGTCGGATACGAACTTTTATATCAGACTGACCAAGGACTCCTCCAATCCCGACGAATACTCTGCGCAGTTACAGGATGAAGACGGTAATGCACCTCCACTGCTGCCACCGCCGCCGATGCTGACGGTTGATGCCACTGATCCTCGAAGCCTGGTGATCAGAAATGCAGACCCCGAACTGCCTGGTGAACTGGTAGTTTCTGTACAGGGCGTGCCGAATGATGGTGACGAATTCACTATCAACTTCAACTTTGAGGTTGATGGTGGTGATAAGGTCAATATCGGTATCTCCGATAACCGCAATGGTGTCATGCTGAGTGATCTGATGCGAGCCAAGACCTCACTTGAAGGCTCTTATCAGGATACCTATGGCCGACTGGTTGAGCGCGTGGGGATTACAACCCGCGTGGCCCAGATGGACCGGCAGGCCTCTGAATCCGTACTCAAGAACTCGATCAATCAGCGTGAAGAAACAAGTGGTGTCAATCTCGATGAAGAAGCTGTCAGATTGATTCAGTTCCAACAGGCCTATCAGGCCGCAGCGCAGCTCATTACCGCTTCGCAGCGGACCTTTGATGCTCTGATAAACTCAATATAAATGGGGAGGTAAGTGATGCGACTTTCAACCCAGCAGTTTTACATACAGAATCTGGATAATGTGAATCAGAGCAATGCGCGTCTGTTCAAGGTGCAGCAGCAGTTAGCTACCGGGCAGAAGCTGTCTCAACCATCGGATGATCCACTGGCTGCAACTCAGATCAATAAGTATGAGCGTGTAATTGCTCGAAATGAAGTATTTGCGAATAATGTTAATGTTTCTGAGCGCAGGCTAAGGCTTGAGGAGAGTACACTGACGGCAATCACCGAGTCAGTGCTTAATATCAAGGATCTGGCGATACAGGCGAATAATGGCGCCAATTCAGATAATGATCGTGCGATCATCGGTGAAGAGATGCGCCAGATTCTGGGGCAACTGGTTGGTGCATTGAATACCCGGGATGCGCAGGGTGAGTATCTTTTCTCGGGCTTCAAGGGAGGTACGGAACCTTATCAGCTTAATGCGGATGATAACTATGAATACAGGGGAGACTCCGGCCAGCGTTTTCTGGATATAGGAGAAAATGCCACGATTGCAGCCACTGATCCTGGCAGTACTCTGTTCGGGTCTGGTGAAGACAACCTGTTGAATGTCGTCAACAGCCTGGCGTCACTGTTGAAGGGTGACAGACCGCTGGATGCAGCATTTGAAACGATTACGGAAGAGGTGTCTGATCTTCAGGGGCAGGTTGATCAGTTCTTTGAAACACTGGTAACCAAGCGTTCGGAGCTGGGTGCCCGGCTGCGTGTGCTGGATGATCAACGTGATGCACTGGCAGATATCAAACTCTTCACCCAGAACACCCTGTCAAAATTCAAGGATACCGATTATTACGAAGCGACCAGTCAGTTACTATTGGAGCAGAATGCTCTGCAGGCCGCCTATGCCAGCTTCGGTAAAATACAGCAGCTTTCGCTGTTCAACTATGTGAATTGATATGGCAGTTGAATCGCTGGATAAACTGGAAGCTTTGCTGGAGCAGCAGGAAAAGGCGCTTGAAGCAGCAGATATTGAGAAGCTCACGGCGCTGGAGGCTGAAAAAGTTGAGTTGTTGCAACGATTGAATTGGCCTTCATTGGCGCAGCAGCCGGATACTCAGTCGCGCTTACAGTTGTTGATTAAGCAGAATGAATCGATAGCCGATCAATGCGCCAACATCAGGTCGGAACTGGCCAATAAAATCACCGAGTTTCAGCAGCACAACAAGGCCGCCCAGAGGTATGAAGACTTTTCCGGCTCATGACGTATTACCTGACAGCGCAATCTTCTGGATTGAGTGTGGGTTGACAAGGGACAAAAAGGCCACAATAAGCTAAAGTTTAATCAGTCACAGCCGATATATCCTCTATAGGTATACAATCGGCTGGATGAAAACAAGATTGGCTTCTGGCTAACAAGCGGAGAGTGGTCATGGCAATTGATTCTTCTATGGGCGCCACAGGTGCTGAACGGGTAATGCCCCAGCAAGGTGATGTCGGCCTTCGTGCAAAAGTGGAAGCCGGGCAGGTTGAGGCGCGTGCGGTCGAAGCCGCCTCTCAAAGCACGGCGCAGAAACGACCAGATCCAGAGGCAGAAGCCAACGCAGTGCAGGAGGCGGCCAAGCAGTTAAGCGGCTTTCTGAATGTTATCAACAGCGACCTGAACATCTCCGTAGACCGGGATGTCAATGCTACCGTCGTTAAAGTGATCAACCGTCAGAATGACGAAGTGATTCGGCAGATTCCCTCCGAGGAGGTGCTGTCATTGATGAGGCGGATGAACGAAATATCAGAACAGGTGTTCGGTGATTCAACTGGTGTTCTGATCAAAGACCAGGCCTGAGCACACTGTGTGAGGCGGTCTTAATTTGCTAAGTGGGGTGTAACAGTGTCTGGTATCTCTTTTTCAGGTGTGGGCTCGGGGCTTGATACCAAGGCTATCGTGAACGCATTGGTTGCTGCCGAGATGGTGCCTCAACGTGAAGCGCTGAAAACACGGCAGAGCAATATTACCAATCAGCTCTCGGCCTTCGGACGCCTTAGAAGTGCGATGACAGCCTTTCAGACCACTTTGAATGACCTGCGTAAAGAGACCAATTTCCAGCAGCGCTCGGCTACACTCAGCGACGATAAATATTTCGGTATCTCGACGACAGCAAAAGCGGTCCCAGGTCAGTTCAGTGTTGAAGTCCAGAGCCTGGCGGAGCCTCAGAAACTGATCACTCAGGCTGGAGCGTTTGCAACTTCCTCGTCTACTGTTGGGACTGGTTCACTTGAGATAACCTCTGGCAGTGACAGCTTCACTGTGAATATAGGTGAAGGGAGAAAAACACTGGCTGGTATTCGTGATGCCATCAATTCAAGCAAGAATAACAACAGTGTCAATGCCTCTATCGTCAATGTTGATGATGGTAATGGGGGGACTGAGGCTCGGTTGATACTGACTGCACGAAACCCCGGGCTGGATAATGAAATTTCAGTAGTGGCCAATGATACCGATGCTGGCAATGGGCCGAATGAAGGCCTGAACCGCCTTTCATCCTCCAATCTGGTTGAGCAGCAGGCTGCAACCGATGCTTTGATTCTGGTTGATGGATTGCCAGCGACGCGTTCCAGTAATTCAATTTCTGATGTTATTGATGGTGTGACGCTGGACCTCAAGCAAGCTGAGCTTGGTAAGCAGACTGTCGTAACGGTTGATATCGACAAAAAGAAAATAGGCGATAATGTTCAGAAATTTGTTGATGCCTACAACACGCTCCGTGGTGTGATGAGAGATCTGTCGGGCAATGAGAACAGTGCGCTGCTGGGCGACTCAACCCTCAGAACCTTGAATATTCAGATGCGTAACGAAATTTCATCACCCGTTGCTACGGCAGAAAGCAATAATAATATTCTGAGCCTGGTGGGTGTAACCATCAACAAAGATGGTCGAATGAGCCTGGATAGGACAAAACTCGATAAAGAGATAGATGCGAATCCCTCTTCCATTTCGTCTCTATTTGCCAGTGAAGATGGTGTGGCAAGTCGCTTGTATGATACTGTGCGCAGCTACACGCAGGCAGGTGGTTTGCTTGAGAACCGTACCAAAGGGCTGGATGCGCGGATGAAGTCTGCAAACAGTCAGGAGGAGCGTCTGGACTTGCGGGAAGAGAACCTTTTCAATCGTCTGTCGCGTCAATATAACGCCATGGACTCCCTGGTAGGGAGTATTCGCAGCTCCGGCGACTTTCTTGTGGCTCAATTATCGGCCATGAATAATAACCGCTTTTAATCTGATCTTGTGACTTTCGGGGAATGTATGAATAAGGGTATTAACCAGTACCAGCAAATTAATGTTGAAACCTCCCTGACCAATGCGAGTCCACATCGTCTGGTTCAGATGCTGTATGAAGGTGCGCTCACTAGCCTTTCAGCTGCGAAAGGTGCGCTAAAGAGCGGTACATCTGTACAGGCAGCTTCCCATTTGAAAAAAGCTGCGAATATCATTGCCGGGCTCGAAGAGGGGCTGGACTTTGACAAAGCCGGAGAAGAGGGGCGTCAGCTGGCCAGCAACCTGGAAAATCTCTATCAGTATATGCAGGATCAGCTGATCAGTGCTCAGGTTGAACAGAGTGAAGCTAAAATAGACCATATCATCAATCTGCTTGTTGAGCTCAAATCTGGCTGGGATCAGATTAAACCGGATGCGGCTGATGTCGGCTCTGCTGGCTGATCTGTTTGAAGAGAAGTACCCAATAGGGCGTAGTGACAGCTACGCCTTTGTTTTTTAAAAATATCTCTGTTTTCCTGCTTTATGCTCTGCATTGCATCTGTTTTACCCGCCTGAAAAAAAGTTTAAAAAAATCCTCAAGCAACACCTCTGACCGCCGATAACCTAATCACACGAGAGATTAAGTACGCACTTCTAGCGTAATGTGAGGAGATACAAAATGGCTAACGTCGTCGCAACAAACATGTTTTCACTGACCGCGCAGCGCAATCTGTCTACTACAGAAGGCGGAATGAAGACTGCGATGGAAAGATTGTCATCCGGTCTGCGCGTTAACAGCGCAAAGGATGACTCGGCTGGTCTGGCTATCGCAGAGCGTATGAACGCTCAGATTCGTGGTATGAACGTAGCCATTCGTAACTCAGCTGATGGTATTTCACTGGCTCAGACTGCTGAAGGCGCTCTGCAGCAGGTATCAGATACTCTGCAGCGTATGCGTGAGTTGGCGGTACAGTCTGCGAACGGTACAAACGCAACTACTGACCGTGCCAACCTGGATAAAGAGTTCTCTGAACTGGCTAAAGAAGTGGACCGTATTCTGGGTGCTACTCAGTTCAACAGCCGCGATATATTCACCTCTTCAGGCGCTGGTGCAACTGTCTTCCAGGTAGGTGCCAACAATGATGTCACCAACCAGATCACTGTCAGTACAACAGCACTGAGAAGTGCAGCTGCTATCACTGCTATCACCAGTGGTGGGTCAATTACTGCTGCTAATGCAACTTTGAGTGCCCAGCAGGCTGCTGCTCAGGCGATGATCGATACCATCGATACTGCAATTGATGAGATCACCACTCAGCGTGCGACTTACGGTGCTGCTATCAACCGTTTTGAAGCCACCATCATGAACCTGCGAAATGCGTCTGAAAACCAGTCAGCTTCACGCAGCCGTATCATGGATGCTGACTTTGCAGTTGAAACAGCACAGCTGACCAAGTCCCAGGTACTGCAGCAGTCCGGTATTGCGATTCTGTCGCAGGCCAACCAGGCGCCACAGGCTGTACTGGGTCTGCTCCGATAAGAAAGTCTTGAAGCAGAAAAAGGCAGCGAAAGCTGCCTTTTTTTTCGACTCTATGTCAGACTCGTTGGCTATTGCAAGTATTCGAAGAGGGCAGACAAAGGATGATACTGAGCTGGGTAAAAAATCAGTTTAATGAGCCATATCTGTTTGAACTTCATCGAGACAGGTTTGCGAACAGTTGCTCTTTCGATTTATATGAAAAGCGTTTTCAGAATTTATTGGTTCCAGGGCAGTTCACAGTGTTTGTGGGATCTGACTCAGGGTTGCTGATTCCATATCTTGAAGCACGTATTGAAAAAAATGCGTCAGAGAAATATCTGATCGTAGAGGAGCCAGCCGTATTGGCTGAGCTTGCAGATAAGGTATCTATCCAGTCAGACAATATCATTATGTGCACCCTGGATGCTTGGAGTGAGAGTCTGGATGCCCTGGGTTTTCAGCGCTTTATTTTCATGTCTAAAGTCAGGCTGCTGAAGTCGTTTGCCTGTATGGATAGTTATGCAGAATGTTATCAGGAACTATTCACGAGTGTTGAGAGCAGCTTTGTTCGAGAGAGACTGCTGATCCAGGCAAGCACTATCGGGAGCCGTAAATTTCTTGAGCTTCAGCTGATCAATGTCCCTGATTATCAGCATCCAGCAACAGAGATTGTGCCTGTCATTCAAGGTCGAGATGTTCTGATACTTGCAGGCGGGCCATCACTTGAGAATCTGCAGGATTGGCTTATAACACATCGAGAACACTTTATTATCATCGCAGTTACTCGCGTCGCCGGTTTTCTGAAGATACTGAATATCAAACCGGACTACTATATTACGGTCGACCCTAACCCCATAAGCTTTAGTATATCTAGAGATGCACTGGCGCATTCCGTTGATGTGCCACTGATCGCCTCTAATCATGCCAATGAGACGCTAGTGAGTAACTGGATCTCTCCTGTCTATACACTTGATGACCGTCTGGCTTGGCTATCTGATCTTAACTTGCCGTCTTTGCCCTCGGCAATGCCTACAGTTACCCATTCGGCCATATTAGTTGCGCTGGAAGCCAAAGCCCGAAGAATTTTTATGGCAGGCATGGATCTTTGCTATGGTAAAGGCCATAAGAGCCATGTGATTGGTACCGCTGAAGCAGCCAACGGTCCAAAGCTGAGCGGCAGGACTTTTCCAGTTAAAACTTACAGTGGTGCCATGGCAGAAACAGATAGCAGATTGTTGTTATCCATCCAGTTTGCGGAAAAGCTGGCTCAGGATGCTCATGAGCAGGGAGTACCGGTGTTTAACCTGTCATCACAGGCAGCGGTGGTTCCGGGTATCGAATATATGGACTGCAGCAACGTTTCGTTCGATGCCACCCAGGGGGCCGTATCACTGGACACGAAGGAGGATAATGCAGCGGATCAAGTGTACCTGCAAGCTTTACGTGCTGAGCTTCAGGCTTTTGATAATGACCTCGCTGGCTTGCAGGTACAGTTGAAAAGTCGTTCATCCAGCCTGCCCAGGCTGTTTAATCAGACAGGTGTGCTCAATAATTCCGTGTGGGATGAGGTCAAACAGATCGATGAGTTGGTTGCTGAACTGGGTGAATCCAGAGTACGTTTTTTCATGATCTGGGGCTTTGGGTATTTTTTCGAAACACTGGATAACAAGGCCATTGATCAGATCACTGCCCACGAGTTGCAGGGTTACTTCACCGCTCATTACAAAAATCACCTCCTCATTATCAAAGAGATTCGACAGACACTGAAGGTCGCCTTACAGAAGTGTGAACGCAGGCTCAAAGAGTTTGATTCAAATCATTTAGCTGAGCTAGTTGATGAATGGCTCGCAGTGGATGAGTATTTTCGAATTTATCATATGACAAAATTACATCCAGAGCTAAAAGATCAGTCGAATTATCAGTCAGTCTGCTTGCGTTTGGCATCTGCATATGACGCCCTTTCGGAAAAAATTGATGCTGAGGAGTATGCCCGTTGTAAGAGGAGGTCTGGTAAATCCAGTCTAATCCAAAAAGCGCTTGATATGTTCAAACGTGGAGCGATCGAGCAGCTTAAAGACATACAGCATCTGCTCCTGACAGATAATCACTCACGCTATCCCGCATCCTTGTATGATCTGGTAAGAGCCTATATTGCTGAACTTGAGAAGGATCCGGAGCAGGCGCTGTCTGCATATGAAAGTATTCTCATGCAGGAGGATCCTGAGTTGTTGATGCCGGTATTGAAGCGAGTTCTGGTTATCAGCAGTGAGCGTGGTGATCAGCAGCAGGCTTTGCAGGCCATAGAGTGCCTCAGTCTGTTGGATAAGACTTATCTCAAATATTATGCTGAGTTTCTACTGCGTACCGGTGATACAGACAGCGCGTTGGATAAACTGGCTGATTACCATCAGGCATATCCTAACGATATTGATAATCTTGCACGTATCGCCGAGATCTATCTGGATACCAATCATCCGGAGCAGGCTCAGGAGCTGATCAGTAATCTGCTCACGGAGTATCCGGATCATTATGGTGTTAAGCGTGTGGCGCAGAAAATTGCCAAGCGAGTGACATCCCATTGAAACAGGCTAGTGTGCATAAGGCGGTTGTGCCGGTATGAACTGTTTGACGCTGGTGCCTTTTTCAAAAGATCAGGCTGAGCTCACGCTGAGCTGGCGTAACCAGCAGCGGGTGAGGGAGAACTCAATCAATGATCAACAGATCGCACTCGAGGCACATCTGGCATTTATTGAGCAGTTGCAGCAGGATAGCAGCCGCGAATATTTTGTCATCAAGCTGGGTTGCAAAGGGACGGGGGTCATCTCCTTTACCGGTGTGGGATCTGCAGATGTAAGTTGGGGCTGTTATTTTGCGCAGGACACTCTGATACCAGGTCTGTTTGCAGCATTGCTCTTTATCGCAGCGGACCATGCATTTACACATATCGATGCAGAGCGATTGTGCAGTGAGGTGCTGGCGCACAATAAACAGCCTCAGCAAATGAATGCGTGGCTGGGGATTCCCGTGACGGGGCAGCATGAGATTGTCCGCAGCGGTGGTGTTCAGGTCAGTGTTCTGGAATATACACTTGGCCGCGAGCAGTGGCGCGAGATGAGAGAAGGTATGTTGAAAAAACTGCCCTCATCAGCCCGGCATCTGGCGCAGACCTATACTATTGAGAATAGAACATGAGTTACCGCGAAAAAATTGTTGAGTTACTGCATGAAGCACTTTTCATCACGGAGTCTGAGTTGAGTGGTGAGCTTCAGGATATGACCCCCTTACTGGGAACAGGTCTGGACTCACTCGGGTTTGCCATACTGGTTGCCAGACTGGAGGAGGAGCTTGGGTTTGATCCTTTTGTAGAGATGGACGAAGCGGTCTATCCACGGGTATTCGGGGAGTTTGTTGCCATCTATGACAAGCACTCTACCAACCATTAACCTGTATGAGGTTCTGACAGCGCTGCCAGGCGATCGCCCACTGTTGCAATATGAGCAGGAGTCACTGACAGCGGCAGAGTTGCTCGAACGTGTGGAAATGTACCGACAGCAGCAGGCGGCGCCAAGTGCCTTTGTGCTGCATGCAGGTAACCCTGTTGCTGCACTGATACAACTGATTGCGTTGGATGGTGTGGCGAGCCAGGTATTTCTGGTACCCGAGAGTCTGGCTGAGAGTGATGATTTTGCTCTGTTGTGCGAGCGGTTCAGTGACTATTGCAGTGCCTCTGGCCATAAACAGTCTGGTGCGACCCAGTGGTTACTGGCAACCTCCGGAACCACGGGAACCCCCAAGCTGATTGCGCATGATACTGCGAGTCTGACCCGTGCACTGAAACACAATCCCGAACGTGGAGCCGGTTATCGCTGGGGGCTGGTGTATGAACCCTTTCGCTTCGCCGGTCTTCAGGTACTGTTACAGAGTCTGATGGCGGGTTCCGAGCTGATTATCTGCCATCAATTGCCTTTTTCTGAGCAGTTGAGCTGCCTGAGGGATGCAAAGGTCAACGCCCTCTCTGCCACTCCGACCTTCTGGCGTAAGGTGCTGTTTCACGGCGGGCTTGAGGGCACCCCCCTGCAGCAGGTTACCCTTGGTGGTGAGCCGGTGGATCAGACGTTGCTGGATGCACTGCGCAAATATTTTCCTCAGGCACGCCTGACCCATATCTATGCTGCAACAGAAACCGGCGTGGGCTTCGCCGTGACCGATGGCCATGAAGGCTTTCCAGCCAGTTGGTTGCAGACAGGTGTTCGATCATCTACTGGGAATACTAAGCTAAAAGAGACCCCAGACGGCACTTTGGCGTTGGGACGTCCTGAGCAGATGGGCGGTGAATTTATCGACACAGGGGATCGGATTGAGCGTCGTGGGGAACGGATCGTTTTTATCGGGCGCCTGTCCGGTGCGATCAATGTGGGTGGTAACAAAGTGATGCCTGAAGAGGTGGAGCTGGTAATACGCCAGGTTCCGGGTGTTGCCGACGTGCGTGTTCAAGGCAAAGGCAGCTCCTTGGTCGGTGAGTTGGTGTCCTGTCAGATAGTGCCAACATCGGATGCTCCCGAGCCTGATCTGCTGAAACAGGCTATTCTGGAAACATGCAGGGCGTCACTGGCGCGTTTTAAAGTACCGGCCTTGATCGGGTTCACGACAGAGCTTGAAACAAACGCGACAGGTAAACTGGTCAGGAAATGAGATGGATAAGGTACTGATTACAGGAGGAACCCGGGGCTTGGGACTGGCAATCGCCAGACATCTGGTCGAGCGTGGATATGGTGTGATTATTGTTGGTCGCAGCCTGTCGGATGAGGCCGCACAGTGGCTGCAGTGTGAGGATAAGGCGTCGTTCGAGCCTTTCGACCTGACAGACATCGATCAGATTCATGATTTTGCCCAGACGATATCCAGGCGGCACGGGCGGCTCTATGGTCTGGTCAACAATGCTGCCCTGGGCCTGGATGGGGTATTGGCGACCATGCATGAGTCAGATATAGGCCAGGTGTTGCGCGTCAATATCGAAGCCCCGATTCTACTCACCAAATATCTGTTGCGTCCAATGTTGATCAATCAGCGCGGACGGGTGATCAATATCACATCCATTATCGGCAGTACGGGATTCAAGGGGTTGTCGGTGTATGGCGCGTCAAAAGCCGCACTGCATGGATTTACCCGTTCACTGGCACGTGAAGTCGGCAAAGCGGGCATTACGGTGAACAGTGTGGCGCCCGGCTATATGGAGACCAGCATGACTCAGGCGTTACAGGGGGATAAACTGGCCTCTATCAAACGTCGCAGCCCGTTAGGCAAACTGGCGGATGTCGATGATGTGGCGCAGATGGTAGGCTTTCTGATGGGGCCAGAGGCGGCTATGATCACAGGCACTGAAATCACGGTCGATGGCGGCAGCACCGCCTGAGCTTCAGGAGCGCAGTATGCAGATAAATGGCGTCAATATCGGCCCGGGTTACAGGCCTTATATTATTGCAGAGCTGTCTGCCAACCATAATGGCAGCCTTGAACGTGCGCTGGCTACGATCGATATGGCCAAGACGCGTGGCGCGGATGCGGTCAAAATACAGACCTATACCGCCGACACCATGACGCTTGACTGTGATCGCGATGAGTTTCTGATCAAGGGCGGGCTATGGGACGGCTATAACCTTTATCAGCTTTATCAGGAAGCACAGACCCCCTTTGAATGGCACGAAGCCCTCTTTGAACATGCCCGTCGCCTGGGTATTACGCTGTTCAGCACCCCTTTTGACGAAACAGCAGTCGATCTGCTAGAGAGCCTGAATGCACCTGCCTATAAGATCGCGTCCTTCGAGGCTGTGGATCTGCCACTGATTCGTTATGTGGCCGCGACGGGTAAACCCATGATTATCTCCACGGGTATGGCAGATGTTGAAGAGATCGGTGAAGCGGTGACTGCCGCCCGTGAAGGCGGCTGTCGGGATCTGGTCCTGCTGCACTGTATCAGTGGCTATCCGACGCCGATGGAGCAGGCCAATCTGCACACGCTGGTGGATATGTCCCGACGCTTCGGCGTACCGGTGGGCCTGTCGGATCATACTCTTGGTACTGTTGCCTCGGTTGCGGCTGTTGCGCTCGGGGCCTGCGTGATCGAGAAGCATGTCACCCTGAGCCGTCAGGATCCCGGCCCGGATGCCGCGTTTTCGCTGGAACCTGAAGAGTTGGAAAGACTGTGCCGGGATAGTCGTCTGGCCTGGGAGGCTCTGGGTAAGGCCGGATATGACCGGCGTGATGCCGAACAGACCAATTTACAGTACCGGCGCTCAGTCTATTTTGTAAAGGATATGGCGATCGGGGAGATCATTGCTGAGGAGCATATCCGGCGCATAAGGCCGGGGTTGGGATTGCCACCTAGAGATTATGAAGCGCTTCTGGGACGCAGGGTAAGCTGTAATATTACCCGAGGCACGCCTGTGCGGTGGGAGTTGCTGATGGAGGATAAGTCATGATCCGGACACTTCTGTTTGGTGCTGGTGCTGGTGCCCTTCTCTATCTGGAGAATGAACAACATAGGCGCAGTTTTATCGGGTTTATCGATAATGATACACGCAAGCATGGTACCGATTTTGCTGGCTTGCCTGTGTTACCTCCTGAGGGGATTGCTGAGCTGTCCTATGATGAAATTGTGATTACGACACAGTGGGCAACTGATGTACGTAAACAGTTGCTGGAGCAGTTTCACGTGCCCCCCGAGCGTGTCGTGATTCCACCCAAACAACAATTGAAAAAACCACAACCCTTTTTGGATCCGAGCACCTATACACTTGCCCAGTCTCTGGTCCGCTCTATCTGCATTGCAGCACATCGGGATGGCATACCCCTCGTGGTTGATTTTGGTACTCTGTTGGGAATTGTCCGAGAGGGTAATCTGTTGCCTTGGGATGATGATGTGGACTTCTCCATTCCATTGGAGCATGCCCCGAAATTGCTGCAATGGCTGCCGAGTGTCCTGCAGTCACTTGAGCTGCCGTCAGGCTGGTGGCTGGAGGTGCTGGAAAATCAGCAAGGTGAGTGTGCCAGTCTGCTACTCAAGTTTCCGTCTGACTCCGCTTCCTGCGTACCCTTTATCACATCGATCTGCAGTCGGCAAAATGAAGCGGGGTTCTCCCGGCATATGCCCAGTCTCGGTATGTGGTATGCACCGATAGATCATTTTGACAAAATGGACGTGATCAGTTGGAAGGGTGTCGAAGTGCAGGTACCTGCTGAATATGAGACTTATCTGACCTTTGTTTACGGTGACTGGAAAACACCCAAGCGAGATATCTCGCTGGAGGACTACAACCACTTGGGTGAGTCCAGCTATGATGCTTTTGCCGACGCCTGCTTCAGCGTCAGACGCCTGGAGTCATCCTGTGGTACAAATGTGGAGCAGCCATAAGGGTGAGTATGAGTGAGCTGGCTGCAAGCCTGGCCGTAATTAACTCTCGTTGGCCTACTGTGGGGGCCAGGTTGACCGCTGAGATGGCAGATCAGCACAGTGTGACTGGCGATACACCAGTGCCGGTGTTGGTGCATCAGGGGGTGCATTTATCCAGTGCGTTTGATCCCGTGCGGGAGGCTGCTGTTCAGGCATCAGTCGTAGAGAATGATGCGAATGAGGTTTGGGTCTATGGTGTTGGCTCAGGCCATCTGGCCGATCAGTTGTTGCAACGCCCTGCGCTTAAGTCGCTCTATCTGGTATTTTTCAATCACCAGCTACTTGCCGAATCACTGGCTGTCTATTCACATGATTGGATAGAAGATCCCCGTGTCAGACTGGTTTTTGCCGGGCATTTGAAACAAATTTCACGGCCGCGTGCGGTGATCTATGCTGAATTGATGCTTGCAGAGCCCGATGCTGTCAGTTTGCGCGATAGGGTTGTCATGGCACTCGATAACCGCTTAGTCTCAATGCGCCTCGATAAGCGACAGGCACAGTATGATCGACCAAATATTCTACAGAATCTGCCGATGGCTCTGAACGACCCTGGCGTAGATCAATTCTTTGATCAGCATAAAGGTGGCGTGATCACCGTCATAGCCGGTGGGCCGAGTGCGACAGCGTTCCTCAGTAACCCGGAGCCCTCGGATTGTCTGATAGTTGTCTCTACAGCCCTGAGGGCTGTGTTACAAGCAGGTCTGCAACCAGATATTGTTGTGGCCCTCGATGGGCACCCCGGCATGGTTGGGCATTTTGAAGGTGTTGCTCATCTGCCTGCCCTGCACCGTTCAACCCTGGTATACGCTCCGGCGATACCGCCCGCTATGCTGGCACTCTGGCTCGGCCCGCGTAGCGTATTTCGTCTGGATACGCCACTCTATCAAGGAGTTTCGGAGTGTAAAGCCCTGACAGCTCTCTTTTGCTCGGGAACCGTGACCCACAGTGCAATTGATCTGGCTGTACAGATGGGAGCGCGCGAAGTGAGGTTAGTGGGTGCAGATTTTGGCTTTCCGGATGGTTATACCCATGTTGAACACGCCAGCAAAAGACGGAAGGCCAATGGGCAGGTAGAGATCGAAAATGGGCATGGTGACCTCATTGAATCCAAGCCTGCATTGGTGGCTTATTTAAGGGACCTGGAAAGTTATATAGCACTCTACCCTAAGGTGAGGTTTGTATCGATGTCTCCGGAAGGGGCCCGTATAGACGGTGCTATACAGTTCAATGGGGGGGGGAGTGAGTGATTTGAAAAGGCAGGTAGAAGATATTGTTTATTACCTGCGCACGGGTGAGGTTGCATATGCTTATCATTTGTATCCCGCATTTCTGGCCAGTCTGATCTCTGCATTGAGCGATGAGCAGATGTTGTCTATCCATCCACTGCTCAATGAGATGCTCACAGCACAGGCACAGCAAAATAGTGTTTGGTTAGCAGACTTGCTTGAGTATATGTTGTTTGAGCAACTGACATAATCAATGAATGATCCTCCACACCAATTTTCTCAGAATCTTGAGACAGATACCTTCTACTCAACAATGCCGTACCCTTCCAGATATGTGATAACTTTTTCTACACATTCATCAATTGAGAGTTCTGCTGCTTTTAGCAGAATATCGGGATGTTCGGGTGCTTCATAAGGTGAATTAATTCCCGTAAAATCAGGAATCAGGCCCGCGCGGGCTTTTTTATACAACCCCTTAGGGTCTCGTTTTTCACAAACAGATAATGGAGTATCTACAAAGACTTCAATAAAGCTCTTGCCCGCAAGTTCACGCGCTTGAGCGCGATAAGCCCGAAATGGGGAGATCAGCGCAGCCCCCACAATCACACCAGCATCCACAAACAAGCGCGCCACTTCCGTGGTGCGTCGAATATTTTCAATACGATCCGCTTCGCTAAACTCCAAATCTCGATTGATTCCTTGCCGCAGGTTATCTCCATCCAGCAGGTAGGTATGAAAACCCATTTCAAAAAGGCGGCGATCTACTGCATTAGCAATAGTGGACTTGCCTGAACCAGATAGCCCTGTGTACCAGAGTAGGCAGGGTTTGTGGCCTTTCTGACAGCGTCGTTCTTCAGCGCTTACAGCAGCCTTATTCCATGTTGTGTTCTTCGTCATACTGTATTGTTCATAAAAAGACACCCTTAAACTTCACTTGCTGAAAGCCTGTTATTATGTCGCCTCAATCCGGATGCTCACTTCCGGAGCTCAGTTTCAGTCAAAGCATGTAAAAAGTCTTGTGTATCAAATGAGTATGGATAGTTCCCTGCTCTATCCGGTGTCAACATACTGTCCGTATGCTTGAGTAGTTGATCCAACGTAAGATATTTTTTCAGCTCACCGAGCAGATCCAGACTATCCAGTAGGGTTTGTGTCTGCCTGAGTATCTGCAGATGTACCGGATTATTTGTCATTCGCTCCAGATTTTGTTTAAGTAATCTAGGCAGGGTAAAGCTGCAAGCCAATCCATGCGGGACTCCAAAATGGCTGGTCACCGGATAGGAGATCGAATGGGCAATAGCGGTTCGGGTCTGGCTGATGGCAAGTCCCGCCAGTAAGCTTGCCTGCTGCATTTGTCCACGCATCGCCAGATCATCCGGATGCTTCAGTACAGCCGGTAAGGCTTTATTTGCCAGTAGCAGCGATTCGAAAGCGAAGGCCTCGCTTAAAGATGATCGATGACGATTCCACAAAGATTCCAACGCATGAGAAAGTGTATCCAACCCCGTATAGAGTGTTTCCCGATAGGGCAAAGTTAGGGTTAGAGTTGGGTCAAGCAATGCCTTTGTTGGGTAGATGCGCGGTGTGGTCAGCGAGTATTTCTTGTGCGCACTCATATCCCAGACCGTCGCGAAGGGGGTGACTTCCGCGCCGGTGCCTGATGTGGTCGGGATCACGATCAAGGGTAACTGATCCTGCCAGTTGTAGGCTTGCTGCTGGCGCAGGACGCTGTCCAGTGGTGTCTGCATTTTACAGGGCAAGGTGACTGAGAGAACTTTGGCTGCATCCAGTACACTGCCACCGCCCAAGGCGATAATCCCCTGAAATTTTTCCTGTTGGAGTTGCCCGGTGAGTGTGTCCAAGGCATCCAGATCAGGGTTCGGCTGAATCTGATCATGCACGTTCAGTTGCACGGGGCTCAATACGCTCTGTAATCGCGAGCTGATTCCGCGCCGGGTAAAGCCTGCGCTGGTCAGTAGCAACCAGCGTTCTCCTGTGACCAGCGTGGGGAGTTGATCAAGGGTTCCGGCTCCGCTTGTGATGCTAACCGGGTTGAAATATTGCCATTGCGCGTTATACATCTGCTGCTCTCATGAAGGCCCGCTTGTTCTCTTCTGGCGTACTGGTTGGTCTGCCCAAGTCATCGCGTGAGCCAACAGCAATGGTGATCTCCAGCAGTGCTGGACCGGATGACCCACTCAGGGACGCCCAAGCCTGTGCTATCTCATCAGTTGTGCTTGCTTGCCGGTAACCGCTATAACCGCAGGCCATCGTGATGGCGTGAAAGTCCAGCGAGTGGGCCACAGTAGGCTGCCCTCCAACTGACTCATGGGCGCCATTGTTCAGCAGCACATGGATCAGATTTGCGGGCTTCAGGCTACCAATAATTGGCAAGGCACCCAGGTGCATCAGCAGTGAGCCGTCGCCATCAATGCAGATAACGCGTTTGTCCGGATTACCCAACGCAACGCCAAGCGCAATCGAGGCCGTATGTCCCATCGCACCCACGGTCAGAAAATCACGCTGCGCCTCTCCTTTGCTGGCGCGTAGCTCAAATACTTCGCGTGAGGTTTTGCCAGTCGTGGAGACCACCAGATCATCTCCACTGAGTTCCAGCAGAGTCGCCAGTGCCATCTCACGTGTCAGTGAGTAGTTCGCAGCAGGTAGGTCCGCAGCAGGGAGGTTCGCATTAGAGAGACGGGTACTTTTATATTTGCTGAAGGTATCCTTGCGCACCAGCAGGGCAACTGGAGCATTACTTTGGGTCATCCGGGTAAGGGCTGCGCTGAGGGTTTCGCTCAGATCACTGTCGGCTTCCAGAATCCAGTAGGGGATCTCCAGCAGATCCAGCTGTGCTGGCGTGATTCGCCCCTGTTTCACATGCTGAGGCTCATCCTTGACGCCCGGCTCACCACGCCAGCCGATCACCATCAGCAGAGGGATGCGATAGACCTCAGGATCAGTCAGTGATGTGAGTGGATTGATGGTGTTACCGAGGCCTGAGTTCTGCATATAGACACAGGCATAGCGTCCGGTAGCCAGGTGGTAGCCTGCGGCAAGCGCCACCGCATTACCTTCGTTGGCTGTGATGATGTGCTCCTGCGCTGTACAGTGGTCATCAATATAGGCGCACAGATTGGCGAGCAGCGAGTCGGGAACTCCGGCAAAGAGTTGCACTCCGGCTTGCTTCAACGCCTGACAGAAGGCTTCGGGGGCAATCATCTACTTGGTTCCAGGTATCAGTTCGAGAATATCTTTCAGTGGCAGCATATCGGCATCACACTCTGCCGAGCGATGGTTCTCGAGGATAGATTTGGCTGTTTTCAGCATTGCGGGGTAGGCACTTCGCAGGAGCTGGTTGGCGTAGATGACGATATTGACGCCCTGCGACTGTAACTCCTCTTCTGTTACCGTATTGTAACTGGAAGGAACAGCAACCAGTGGCTTACGCTCTTCGAGGGTGTTATACAGCTTGCAGAAGGCGAAAATCTCATCGGGTGATTTTTCACGGCTGTGAATCATGATGCCATCGGCACCTGCTGCCAGATAGGCCTTGGCGCGCTCGAACGCATCATCCACACCTTTACCGAGTATCAGACTTTCGATTCTGGCAATGATCATGAAATCATTTGTTGCCTGCGCCTGTTTGCCCTGTCGGATCTTGTAACAGAAGTTCTCTATCGAGTCCTGTGTCTGGGGTACATCATTGCCCAATAGTGAGTTTTTCTTCAGACCGGTTTTGTCTTCGATGATGGCTGCAGATACGCCGAGGCGCTCCAGCGTTTTGATCGTGAAGGTAAAGTGCTCTGTCTGGCCGCCTGTATCAGCATCATAAATGATCGGTTTGGTGGTGACCTCAAGCACTTCATTCAGTGTGTTCATTCTTGAGGAGACATCGACCGCCTCGATATCGGGCTTGCCTTTGGCTGTTGAGTCGGTGAGGCTGCTGCCCCACATGCCATCAAACTCACGGCGGCCATTGGGCGTGTCGATATGTGTGTTTTCGATAATCAGCCCACTCAGTGCGTTGTGAATATCGATAAAGCGCAACAGTGGCTTGACCTTCAGCAGGCGTCGCAGTGATTTCAGTCGAACAGAGGGTGTGGTGCCTATCTCTTTCAGCGCCTTATTGAGCTTGGTGGAAGAGATACCTTCTGTATAGGGAACCTCGACCAGCTCGCCGCCCCACTGTGCCAGAGTATCGATAACGCGCTGGCGAGTCTGCTGCTGCACACCAGTTTTCCAGTCATCACCGTGCACGACATAGTCTGGCTTGAGTGCCAACAGATTGGGCACATAGTCCAGGGTTGTCTGAGGTATAACCTGCGCAACACCCTTAATGCTGTCAATCACTTGGCGGCGCTGTTCAAACTCCATGAAGGGTACGCGTTTGTAACTGGCAATGGCTTCATCCGTCAGCAGGCCTACAGTGACTTCACCAAGAGCAGCTGCCTTATGCAGAATATTCAAATGACCGGGATGTACCAGGTCTGCACTCATACCTACATATACTGATTTAGTCATTGTTGCTTCCTGAATATTTTACTTGTTCTGATTTTAATAAGTGCTCGGTCACGCGTTGAGCGCCAAGACCATCACAAATCTGGCTGAACCTTCTGCTCAGCAGAGGTAGCAAGGTACCCGAATCCTTCATGACTATATTTAGTTGTGATATCAGGCTGTGACTTATATTAAGCGGATCTAGCTTCAAAACCAGCTTATTGTTACTGAGTATCTGCAGCGCAAGTAGTTGATTATCAGCGATGCTGGTCATCATGGTCGGTATCCCCAGGCAAGCAGCTTCCCAACTGGTGCTGCCAGATGCACTGATACACAGATCACTCTGCGTCATTAATTCAGCCATGTTCGTGACATTGAGAAGGATATCGACTGGATAAGGGAAATCATGACTGATTTTCATGACATATTCTATGTGGGGTGCCTGGTTGCCCATTATGACGACCAGTTTGCAGTTCTCGGGCAGAGATGGGTAGTAGCCTAAGGTGTGCAGTACTTGTCCAGTCATGTTGCCAGGGTCAGTACCGCCGAAAGTGATCAGAATTTGCTGAAGTGCCTGCGCTTGAGGAGTGCCCTTTTGGCGTCTGCTGAGACTATGTTCTCGGTATTGAGCAAACTCCGCTCGTAATAAAGCGTAATGAGTGCCAGTTAAAATTTCACAATGCTCAGGTACGAGTTGCCTGTACTCGTCACTCTTGCGCTGATACGTCTGATCCAGCAGCAGGTCGCAGTCATGCGTTCTATCAGCCAGATCATCTATCACCATGATCTGGTCGCACGCCTGTCGTTGGGCGTGCTCCCAATAGGCATCCAACTGGTAGTGATCAACGATCAACCAGTCAGGTTTTGTATCAATCAGAATGGAATGGCTCTGATCGGCATCGCTACCTGAATCATTCAGTGTATTGACGGGAAAACCAGCGTTATGAATCCTGTCGATCTGATTGCCAGGTAGCGGTGAACAGATAAAGCTGATATCTGCTTCAGATTCTTTTAGAGCGTGTGCCAACGTCAGGCAGCGCATGACATGGCCACTGCCAATTTCGGTGGAAGCATCGGTTCTGAAAACTACTCGCATATGTGCAGGCCTGGATTTTCCACCAATTTTTTTATTTCGGGTAGCTAAACGTGTTGCGACATGTAATAACAAACAAAGCTGAACTGGAATGCTACCATATGAGTTTACCTCTTTTGCTCCTGACGGGCTGTTGATTTCTGCCCTCATCAGCTGAGCCTTTGGTAGACTGCCTGTCATGGCATCACAAACTAAAGACAGCAGTACCTAGGCCGATAAGCTACCTATAGCAGTCGGCGCAGGACCAAGGAGTGATATGAGTTTTATCCATCAACTTGCTGATGTCAGTAGTGATGACATAGGGCAAGGTACCAAGGTCTGGCAGTTTGCAGTCATCTTGAAGGGCGCTGCTATAGGGCAAGACTGCAATATTTGCGCTCACACATTCATCGAACAGGATGTAATTCTAGGCGATCGAGTTACAGTGAAGTCTGGAGTGTTTTTGTGGGCTGGGACACGCATCGGTCACGATGTTTTTATTGGTCCAAACGCAACCTTTACCAATGATATGTTCCCACGTTCCAAACAGTACCCTGCAGAGTTCAAGGGTGTTGTAGTGGAAGATGGAGCCAGTATTGGTGCAAACGCCACGCTGTTACCCGGTATCAGAATAGGTAAAGCTGCCATGGTTGGTGCTGGAGCTGTGGTTACAAAAGATGTACCAGCGGGCGTGGTGGTTGCTGGCAATCCAGCCCGAGTAATTCGTTCGATTGAGCGTACAGAACTGACCCAAAATTGTTGATTAAGGATATGCAATGTCGTTGATTCAGTTGCTTGAACTGCCAGCGTTTGGCGATGGGCGTGGTGATCTTGTCTCGATAGAGGCGGGCAAGCATATTCCTTTTCAGATCAAAAGAGTCTACTGCCTGTTTAACTTAGGTGACCATCCCCGAGGAATGCACTCGCACAGGAAATTACAACAACTTGCTTTTTGTGTCCATGGCAGTTGCCGTTTTGTGCTGGATGATGGAGCTCGCAGGGAGGATGTGGTTCTGTCTGGGCCTGCCAAAGGGCTACTGATCGGCAATCTAATCTGGCGCGAGATGCATGACTTCACAGATGACTGCGTCATCATGGTGTTGGCCAGTGAACATTACGACGAAGCCGACTATATCAGGGACTATGATACTTTTCTCGAAGTGGTGCGGGGCAAGGCAGTATGAAAGTCCCTTTTTTGAACCTTAAAGCCGTGAACGAACGATATCAGCAAGAGTTGCTTGAGGCCTGTGAGCGGGTAATCAAATCAGGCTGGTATATTAACGGACCTGAAGTTGAGGCTTTTGAGAAAGAGTTTGCAAATTACTGCGGGGCTGCAGCCTGTGTTGGTGTGGCAAATGGTTTGGATGCCCTCAGGTTGACATTATCTGCATGGAAAGTGCAGGGGCTGTTGCAGGACCAGGATGAAGTGATAGTCCCCGGTAATACGTTCATTGCCACGGTGCTGGCGATTACCGATAACAATTTGAAGCCAGTATTTGCTGAGCCAGACCCCGATAGTTTTTTGATCACTTCTGATACAGTCAAATCCGTCATAACAGACAAAAGCCGGGTGATTATCCCGGTGCATCTTTATGGGCAGCTGGTTGATATGCCACCGCTGCTTGAGTTAGCCCGTCAGCACCAGTTGCTGGTGCTGGAAGATTCCGCTCAGGCACATGGTGCTGGGCAAATGTCAAAACGTGCTGGCAGTTTTGGTCATGCGGCTGCGTTCAGTTTTTACCCGGGAAAAAACTTAGGTGCGTTGGGCGATGCTGGTGCTGTTACAACCAATGACCAGCAACTGGCTGAAGTCATTCGAGCATTGGGTAATTACGGGTCGCAACAGAAATACATTCATCAGCTGCAAGGGTGGAATAGTAGATTGGATGCAATTCAGGCGGCAATGCTGAGGGTCAAGCTTCGTTATCTGGAATCTGATATTCAAATACGACGCTCTATTGCACAACGCTATTTATCAGAGATTACTAACCCTTTAATTACGTTACCATATAGTGCAGAGCCAGCAAATCATGTCTGGCATTTGTTTGTGATAAAAGCAGATGAGCGAAGCAAGTTACAACAATGGCTCTCCGATCATGATATCGAAACGCTGGTTCATTATCCCTGTGCACCACATAAACAACAGGCTTACAAAGACTATGCCGATCTGAGTCGGCCGGTGACTGAGATGTTACAGCATCAGGTGCTGAGCCTACCTATAGATCCAACTATGACTGACACGCAAATAAATTGGGTCATAGAGCAATGTAATAAAAATTCTCTGCAAATGGTGAGTTGCTGTGATTAGGACAGTTTTGTTTGGAGCAGGTACTCAGGCAGAGTTGGTTTATAGCAATGAACTGGCTGAACGTGAGTTTGTTGCTGTTCTGGACAACAACGCAAAAATGCACGGTGGTCGTTTTAAATCACTGCCTGTGTTACCGCCTACTGCGCTGCACTCACTTGAATATGATCAGATCCTTATTACAACTCAAAGGGTAGATGAGGTCCGAGTTCAATTGATTGAAGAGCTGCATGTACTCCCGGATAAAATAGCGTTACCGCAGCGGCAGCTTAGCAAACAGTTGCAATCATTTCGCCATCAGCCAACTGCCGAGCTGGCAGCCTTACTGCTTAGTGAGATTTCTACAGCACCTGAGTTAGTTGGGGTGGACCTTATGGTTGACCTTAGCACGCTGCTTTTGCTGCTGCAGCAGCAGACGCTAAGTAAATATGAGTCTGATTTGCAATTCTCACTACCCTATTTACAGTTAACTCAGCTGTCCAAATTGTTACCAGCGGTCATGGAAAGAGCTGCGCCGTCACTGGAATACTCAATGAATAGCATGAGTCAACCACACCAGGAGGCCGTGGCGCTGGTTATTGAGGTAGCTCCAGTTAACGCTGAAGGGCGCCGCTTTAGCATGGTATTTCGTGGCCGATACGAGTATGACGGCATGATGATCGATTTGCCCAGTAGAGGGCTGTTTTATGTGCCAGATAATTTATGTCAACCATTACAGTTAAGAGCCTTTGGTACAATAATTACTAAGGTGCCGGAGCAAACGGAAGATTATCTTAACTTCATTTATGACGATTGGAAAACTGCGTCACTTAGCACGCCTCAAGTGCAGTACGCGCACAGAGGATTAGTGCAATCTTTTAATCAAAATATAATTTGGCCAGAAAAATTGTCAGGGCTGTTTAGTGAGCAAGAAGATGTAAGCGTTGTGACGGCAGTTTACAATCATGAAGAGACGCTGGCAGAAGCTTTGGATAGTGCCTTGTTACAAATATCACCATATAGTATGCGTATATATTGTTTTAACGATGCATCTACCGATAGCAGTGCAGAAATATTGGAAAAATATCAGGCTATTTTTTCCGATCGAATTACCGTTTTTACTAATCAGAAGAACCAAGGCTCTGGTAAAAGAAGTTTTTTGCTTCAACGCCCTGATATTATAGGTCGATACTGGGGGTTCGTGGCAGGGGATGACTTTTGGTTGGATGTTCAAAAAATTTACAGGCAAGCGGCTCATCTGGACAGTGAGCCTTTGGCTGTTGGATGCTGTTGCGATACAGTATTACTTGAACAGAGTATACAGAAAGAGAGTTTGATGGCAGCAGAGTTGGAGCGTTGGAACAGGTTTGATTTGTTGCTATATAGAGAAAAAATAAAGATGTACACCCATACATCAAGTATTCTGTGGCGTAACATCTGGTATGAACAGAGGGGGTTTTTTCTTCCGGCTGAGTTTGAAAAAAAATATGCATTTGGCGATTTTATGCTAAGCCACATGATGTTGTTACATGGTGGTGAGATGCACCGGATGAATCGCACCATGAGTTGTTATCGTTATACCGAAAAAGGCGTTTGGTCGTCACTGACGAAAGAGAAGCAATTTTTGGTACATCAGAAGGCTAAGAAGGGTGTCAGGCGTGCAGTACCATTGAGTTTTAAATTTTTACTAGCTTTACAACCACTAAGAAGGAAGTTGCATTTTTTAAAATACATTATACCTGGACCTTTGAATGAACGATAATGAAGAAATCGGCGGCTATTTTGGTCTTTGGTTGCCGGATGAGAAACCAATTCATGACCAAGCGGTAGCATTTAATTCTGCCCGAAGTGCTATCCGAGCGGTTCTACATGCTTGTGACAAGCGTGTAATATATATTCCATCTTATGTATGCGACTCTGTTATAAAAGCAGCGAGAGATGCGGGTTGCGAAGTGCGGCTATATGCTATAAATAACAATTTTATGCCGATTGATATTCCAGTAAATATAGCTGCTGATTTCTTGATACTTTATGTTAACTACTTTGGATTATGTGACAGTCAGGTCGACGAAATATTAAAAATTTATCCTGCAGATCAGGTGGTTATTGATAATAGTCATGCGCTTTATTCTTCAGTGACAGATGCCCTAGCAACTATTTATTCACCCCGCAAATTTGTAGGTTTACCTGATGGTGGCTTGGCATATGTAAGGTCATGTGTTGAACTTGAAAATTTCTATCCTGAAGATGAAGACTCCATTTCCAGAATGGATTATTTATTGCTCAGATATGGCTACAGTGCAAGGGATGGATATACTGCGTTTAACATTGCACGTGAATCCCTGAGTGATAATACGCCTAAGGCAATGTCTACTCTGACAAAGCGGCTAATGCGCAGCATCCCATGGCAGGAGGTGAAAGAGTGCCGGCAGAAAAATTATTTCGCTATGAAAGGTTTTTTTTCCGATATCAACTTAATACAATTTAAAGATGATAACTATGTGGCTCCTTTATGTTACCCACTTAGAGTATCTGAGCATAGCTTGAGTTGTGTTAAAAAAATCCTCTCAGAGAAAAATATATTTGCACCAACGTATTGGCCAGATGTTATTTCGCGGGCAGGTAAAGGGTCAATTGAATATCAGTTAGTTAAGCAAACTTTATTTTTACCAATTGATCAACGTTTGACGCAGCGGCATCTCGATATTGTTTGCCAGATAGTAGTAGATGCTTTGGCACTGAATGTTTAACGTTAAATTATTTTGAGCAGGTGAATATGAGCTTTAGTTACGATGAGCATGCTAGAGGTTGCAATCCAGATGATCTGCTGGTACAGATTTGTCGCACACATCAGGGGGAACCTGTATCGCAAGAGCAAATAAATTTAATTATTGACGCGATTAAAACAGGACTATCGCTTGATGAAGGCGATAGAGTGCTGGAGGTTGCTTGTGGTAATGGTAGTTTATCACATTATCTATTCGCCGACTGCAAGGGGTATTTAGGGTTTGATATATCGGATTTTTTGATAGAGGTTGCAAGAAAAAATTTTCAACGCGAACCTGATTTTATTTTTTTCCCTGCGTCAGTCATGTCAGGGTTAATGGCTGCTTCAAATTCTTACAGTTATAATAAGCTATTATGTTATGCTGCGGTGCAGTATATGAGTGATGAGTTGCTTGTTGATAAACTTAATTTTGTCAAGACGAATTTTCCATATATAAAGCGTATTTTTTGGGGTAATATTCCCGATAAAGAACAATCAAATAAGTTTTTTAAGCAGGTGGTTGTTAATGAGTCGGTACTAAATGATACGACAACAGCGATTGGAAAATGGCGTAGTCAGGAAGATATAAAGAGCATAGTAACTGAATCGGGCTGGAATTGTGAGTTCCAGAAAATGCCGCCCAATTTTTATGCAAGTGAATATCGATTCGATGCGGTGCTTACTTATGAATGAAATTTTAAAGCTCAGTGATGTGGTCTGGCTAAACGGCATGCCTCGATCTGGTACAACTTGGTTGTCTCAGGTATTTGCATCTGCTAAGGATGTGCGCTTGAAATTTTGTCCGCTGTTTTCCTATGAGTTTAAAAATATGTTGGATGAAAACAGTAGTACCGAGCAGTGGCAGTGGTTGTTTAATCAAACTTTTCATACATCATCTGATTACCTGGATCAGAATTATCTTCGTAAACAGGGGCTTGTTCCAGAATTTGAGCAACTGTTAGAACCTTCACATTTAGTGATTAAAACCACCCGCTTTCACCATTTAACACCTATTATATTGCACCTGAATGCTAACGTGAGGGTGGTACACTTGGTACGTGATCCTAGAGCCAGCATTGCATCATGGCTGAGCAACCCTTATGAATTCCCTGCTGAGGCAGATCCGGCTCAGCAGTGGCGGAGCGGCGCGTGCCGAAAAAATGGAGTTGGAGAGTTTTGGGGTTTCGATGACTGGAAAATGGTTACCCGGCAAGCCTTGCAACTTTCTGAGACATTTCCGGATCGTTTTATGCTGGTGTCGTACGATCAATTGATGAAAAATGTCTGTGGAGGGGTGCGCCAGGTTTTTGATTTTTGCCAGTTGACTTTTGATCAACAAACCGCTGATTTTATTGCGCAATCGCATAGTCGTCACGATGAAAATAAACGATCTGTATTTAAGCGGCCGGATAAAATTGCGCAGTGGCGCCAACTACTTGATCCCAGCATCATAGATGCCATCAACTCAGAAATTATTGGTACAGAACTTGAGTGCTTTTTGTATGATACCTAGCAAACGGAGCAATCAATTGAGTGTAAAGCGACGGATAGAAGATCTTGCCCTGCTCGGTGGTGCACCGCTCTTTAGTTCGCCTAAGTCAACCTCAAATTTACTTCGGCCAGATGTAGAACGATATCTTAGCTATTCCAGGTTGTTCTTCGAGCAAAAACAATATACGAATAATGGCCCGAATGTTAAAGCTTTACAGCAGCGATTGGCAGATTTTCATCAAACACAATATTGTTTGGTATTTTCTAGTGGCTTTTGGGCATTAGCGTTAGCTATAAGATATCTGAAATTAGCTGGACGTACTGAAATTATTATCCCATCACTAACATATCGGCGTATGACCGATATTTGTGCTTGGGCTGGTCTTGCTCCACGATTTTGTGAGGTGGACCCTAATACCTTAGCGATGACAGAGGAAACTGTACGGTCCTGCATCACACCACAAACAGCGCTGATACTAGGTGTCCACCCTATTGTCAACTGTGCTGAAGCGCAAAGATTGCAGGATATGGCCCAAGACTATGGCATCCCCCTGCTGTTTGATTCGGTTGAGTCAGTTTATGAGAGTTTGCCAGAAGGACGTATTGGCGGGTTTGGTCGTGCAGAATGTTTCTCATTACATGCCTGTAAGCTACTGAATGGATTTGGTGGAGGCTATCTTACAACCAACGATGAAATTTTAGCCAAGACTTTATCCGCACAGCGTGGATTCGGTTTTACCGCGATAGATCATATAGGAGTTCCTGGTGGTCTTAATGCGAAGCTAAACGAAATGCATGCAGCTATGGCGTTGGCAAGCTTAGATGATATTGAGCAGCAAGTTGTGTTAAACAGACAGCGTTATCAATGCTACCAGCAGGCACTTACTGCCGTACCTGGGATAAGCCTGTTGGCGTTTGACGAGACTCAGCGCTGTGGTTACAAGAATATTGTTGCTCGGATGGAAGATATTTGGCCACTAAGCAGGGCTGAGACTCTTCGTATTTTAAATGCTGAGCAGGTTTTGGCGCGTGCATATTACGACCCTCCGTTACACCATAAAACCATGCACTATCCTCATGTGACCGCGAACTTACCTCAGACAGATCGCTTGTCACAGAGCTTTGTGAATTTGCCATGTGGTCAGCAGGTTAGCACTGATGATATCAATAGTATCGCCAGCTTGATGATTTTTCTTTTTGAAAACTCCAATGAGATTAACTGTGCATTGCAGGAGACTCTGCTATGACCGACATCAGTGCACTGGCCATTTTGGGCGGGAGGCCAAGTTTTGAGCAGCCTATCAATGTAGGCCAGCTTTACTTTCCACAATGGCAACGCTATGAAGTAGCAATGAGAGGTATATTTGACCGGAATTATTACAATAATAATGGTCCGCTATTGACTCAGTTTGAGCAGCAGTTAGGGCATTTTTTCGGTGTTAAGCATGCTATTTGCGTGAGCAACGCCACTTTTGGCCTGATGATGCTGGTTGAGTCATTGGGGATTAGTGGAAAAGTTATTGTACCCTCTTTTACTTTTATTGCTTCAGTGCAGGCTCTGGCTTGGACGCAATTGACACCAGTTTTTTGTGATGTAGATGCAACAACACATCAGCTTGATCCGAAGAAAGTTAGCCAGTTGGTTGACGACGAGGTTTCAGCGGTACTGGCGGTCAATCTTTGGGGTGGTGCTTGCCAGATAATGGAGCTCGAGGCATTGTGTGAAGAGCACGACCTCAAGCTGTTATTTGACTCTGCCCATGCTACTGGCTGTGAGGTTGGTGGTAAAAAAATTGGCGGTTTTGGTAGTGCTGAAGTATTTTCCTTTCATGCCACGAAAATGCTTAGTACCACCGAGGGGGGATGTATTACAACAAATAATGATGATCTTGCTTCCCGGTTGAGATCAATGCGCCCTAGCTATGGTACGCCGCAGACACTAGATGATATAAAAGTTATTAATGCTCGCATGTCAGAGGCACAAGCGGCGATTGGTTTGCTGAATCTGGCAGACTTTGAAAAAAACAGGCAACATAATGAAGATATTTATCGGTGTTATGCCAGTGGTCTGAGTGGCATCACAGGAATACGACTGGTCAAACCTGCCGGTGTAAGCCGATCTAATTATCAGTACATTGTTGTGTTGGTTGAAGATGAAAGGTTTGGTATGACGCGAGATCAGTTGCAAAATGCCTTGATAGCAGAAAATGTTAACGCAAGGCGTTATTTTTATCCCGGTGTCCATCGGACAATTGAGTTTGAGCCATTTTTTTCTGCTCAAAATACTCCGCTACCGAGCACCGAAAAGCTTTGTCACTCTTGTTTGCAACTGCCGGTCGGTGCTGGTGTAACTATCCAAATAGCGGGTAAAATATGTGACCTCATAAAACGCATACAGCAACAGGCCAGCGCCATAAGCGGGCTGATAAACCGATGACGTTAGGCATTATGCAGCCATACTTTTTTCCATACCTAGGTCATTTTGCGCTGATAGCGGCCTGTGAGCGTTGGGTTGTATTTGATATTAGCCAGTATACCCGTAAAAGCTGGATGAACAGGAACCGTATTTTACACCCTAAACAAGGATGGCAGTATATTTCTGTACCTGTTGCGAACGCTACGCTTGGCATAGATACTTCTGAGGTGGTCGTACAGGATTTAGTTGCTAGTCGTGCAGCCTTGTTAGGCAAGCTCAGCCATTATAGTAGGGCTGCACCATACTACAAAGATGTAATTGCTCTAGTGCAAGAGTGTTTTGCTGCTGTCTCTGATAATCGTTTAGTAACGCTGAATACTCAGGCTCTTAAGGCTGTTACGACTTACCTGGGCATTCCTTTTAATTATGAGCTCTGTTCTGAGCTTGAACTCAAGTTCCCACCACAGATGAGGCCTGGTGATTGGGCATTGGAAATAAGCCGGCAGTATGGTGCTTCTGCTTATATTAATCCTGCTAGTGGCAGAGAATTATTTGATCCGGCAGCCTTTAGTTTATCATCTGTCAGACTAGGATTCTCTGAGTTTACTCCATTTGTTTATCCAACTGGAAATTTTTGTTATGAGCATGGAATGTCGATACTAGACGTTATGATGTGGTGTCCACCCGAAGTGATTAAACGTGCTGTGAGTACTCATCACAAGATTAACTACGCTTAGCAAGAAGATGCTATGAGAATATCAGCTTTTTAGCGGGTAACTTGGTAAGCTAGACTGATTTTGAAATCAGTGTTTTATTAGTTATTAATTGGTTATTTTATGACAGCGAAGCCACAGATTGTTATTTTTGGTGCAAGTAAGGGAGGCATAAGCGCCTATCACTACTTTAAAAATGATTATGAAATTGTTGCTTTTGCTGATAATGATGCAAAAAAACACGGCAAGAGCTTTCTTGGGAAGCCAGTCGTATCTGCCAAAGATCTGATTTCTCTTAAATTTGACAAAATTATTATAGCCAGTCTTTATGCTCTACACATTCACCGGCAACTAGTTTGCGAAGAGGGGATTTCTTCATCTTTAATAGTCCGATTGCCAGCGTCTTTTTTAGAAAAAGAGCAACCGCTGTACTATTTTTCAGGCTGTATAGTGGCAGGCTTTTGGATTTTTTTATTCATTGTATTTTCATTATTTTTGCTATACTGGCTGTAGTGTTTTTTCAAGCGTAACAGTGCATTCTATTGTTGCAAAATAATAATGTTTTATTTTTTCATGACTTGCTTTGTATTCCCTTTGCCAGTCACCATTATTGAGCAAGTATTGTTCTAACTGTTGCAGTAGCTGTGAAAAACTCTTAGTCATTGGACCGATAGAGGCAGATAGTAGTTCGTAATCAGGTAGTAACCCCGTGAATATTCGATATTCATCGAGATCATACGGGATTTGTATGATGGGGCGATCGAGTAATAAGTAGTCTATCATTACACCTGAGTAGTCACTTATCAGAATGTCGCAGCAATCAAGAATGGTGTTCAGATCACACTGAAAAGGCAGTGTCATGATGTGTGGTGATTGGGTCAATGTTGCATCAATTTCAGCTGCAGTCCGGCTCATCCCACGATGCTTATACTCCTGGTAAGAGCAGCTATGCCATTTGGTAACCAGTATCGCGTCGTGTTCTTTCAATAGTGCATTCAACGCATTAATATCATTTATACCAACTGCCCCTAAGAATCTGTCCATTCCGGTATCTCTCCAAGTTGGAAAGTATCCAATTACAGTTCTTTTACTTTGTGCAAGTTCCTGTCTTAATTGAAGTTCTGAAGTCGATAAATCAGGGTAATGGCTGCTAATAATTTGCTGATTTCTGGGTAAGTTTGAAGTAATAATATTTCCGCGGGGTAAATCGAATATCTCACTCAGATAGTCAAAATGAGGTGGGGTTGGGTGTGTTAAATATTTTTTATGGTATTGGCTGTCTTTGCGATACCACCAGTTATGAATACGATTTATTCTGTTATTACTTGGCCAAGGTTTCATATTGTCCAAACTTTTTAAAGGCACGCCATGCCACAAATTTAACCATTTTGCTCCGATACCAGTAAATTCACTTATATCTTTAATGCTGGTATCAAAAATATGCCAACTCGCTCTGAGACAGTACCAAATACCTAGCAGACTGATTGGGTGGTGACTGGGAATTCCAGCGCAAATTGCCTGAGCTCTTACTTCAGTAGAGGGTGATATCCAGACGATTTTTTGATTTGGCCATGTGCGTTTTGCCTGTAAAGCGAAGTGGCGAGCATTATCAGCAAAGCGTAGACCTTTAGAGCCACCTACCACCCAGATTTTTCTACTGCGTGGAATAAGCCAGGTGGCAATAAGCGCAGCATGATAATACCAATGGTAGACAAGAAACGTCCAAAAAATCTTCCAGTTCATTCAATACCTTGCTATGGTGACTTTTGATTAAAGTATATTAGAATTGTTACGCTTTAAATGAAATAGAAATTTACTGCAGGAATGATCATGAATGAGTTGCCCCGGGTATCACTGTTTATTTTCTGTTATCAGCAAACCGAGTTCATTGCTGCAGCGATTGAAGCCGCATTCAACCAAGATTATACAAATCTGCAAATTATCATTTCAGATGATGCCTCATCAGATGCGACATTCAGTATTGCGCAGGCCTTAGTAGCTGAATACCAGGGTCGTCATGAAATTATACTAAACCGTAATCCACAGAATCTCGGGATAGGGCGTCATTTTATTCATATTATGGAGGAGTTGGCTCAGGGAGAGTTGGTTGTCGCCTCTGCTGGCGATGATATTTCTGCACCGAACAGAGTCAGCCGAATCGTAGACGAGTGGCTTGCCAGTGGTAAGCCAGCGCTAATTGCACATGCCCTTGAAGAGATTGATGAGTATGGGCAGCCATTAATCAGCAGTCGTACGATACAGTATCAGGTGCAGTCCCAGCCAGACAAGTGGCCTAGAGAAATGGCCTTGCAAGAGTATCTGCAATACCCCTTTCCGCTACCCTATATTGGTGCAGCACTTGCTTATCGGCGCGATGTCTATCTGCAGTTCGGTACGCCTGCTGCCGAACCGTCTTATGAAGATCATCTCATGTATTTCAGGGCACTTCTCAGTGGTGGCATGCACTACTTTCCACAGGTGCTGGTTAAATACCGCCGTCACGCAAACAACTTTACTGCAAAACCGGCTAAACCAAAGCCTAAGGTGTTGAATATACCACTGTTGTATCAAAGCCTGCTAAGCAACCCTACAGAGTTTGCTGGTGATAAGGTTGGTGGGTTCCGGCTACACCAGATGATTACGCAACAGTGGCTTGACTACCGTAAGGCGGTACAACTGGGGATGATTACTGCTGATGTGTCCGTCGTCTCATTGCTGTGGCTACAATTGATATGGCGACATCACCGCTTCTTGCTGATGAAGGGCGGTTATTCTGCAAAGTTGCGCGTTTTGAGCTATGCAGCCAGTCAGGTGCTGTTGGCAATACGTAGTTGGTGCGGCAGCACCCGTTATGATTATCAGGATGGACTGTTGGCGGTGGATTACGCACCACCACTACGCACTGTGGTCTTCGGTGTGGGTTCTGGTGGTGAGCGCGCCTTAACTAACCTTAGCCCCGGTTTTCATGTGGAGGCGGTGTGCGACAATAACTCAAAGCTGCATGGTAGCCAATTTTGTGGCTTGCTGGTCATCAGCCCCCAGCAGTTAAAGGATGACATTGATAATATTGACTGCATTGTTATTGCCAGCACTTACTTCCATGAAATTAAAGAAAAGTTGACCGACGAATTGGGAGTTCCTGCCGAAAAAATAGCTCGGGCACCCTATATTAGTCTTACCCGTCGCTTCCCGGCTGGAATCACCGCAGCCCTTACATCTGCACTGGCAGTTACTGCGGTATTATTGCTGTTATCAGTAGTGGGGCTTGTGCTGTTCTAAGTTGTAACTTTAATCAGCCTTGGTGAGCACGCTGGCTCAGCGCAGCGAACAGATACTCTGCCATTATCCAGTCTTCCTCAGTATCGATGTCCTGTACCCGATAGCGAGGCAGTATCAGTGGTATTGAGCCTGCGCTGAACATGCTGCGTCCCGGTGTACACCAGGTTTTGGCGCTGGCCCAGTAAAACTGACCAGCGTCGTGCCAGGCCTCCTCAAGATCCTGTGAGCGTTTGCGAATATGCTCTGGAAAGATCGGTTCGCAGCCCTTGTCTGTCACTCTGATGGCACGCTGAATAGGGAAGGGGAAGGTTGTTGCTGTAAAGACCTGCTCCGCTTTACCTGATCTCAGTAGCGCTTGGCCATTTCTGAGGTCTTCGGGGCGGACGAAAGGGGCTGTGGCATACAGGCAGCACACGTCTTCAGGATCATGCCCCTCTTGCTGGAGCCATTCCACGGCATGTCGAGTGACGGCCCCGGTTCCGGTAAAGTCATCTGACAGCACCACGGGGCGCATGAAGGGTGTCGACGCACCATACGAGCGAGCCACCTCGGCAATTTCAGGATCATCGGTCGAAACGATTACCCGGTCAAAACAGCCACTTTTCAAAGCGGCTTCAATTGGCCAAACGATCATCGGCTTGCCGCAGAACAGCCTGATGTTTTTACGTGGAATCCGCTTGCTACCGCCACGAGCAGGAATAATGGCTACGTTCATGGGTGCAGAATCCCAGACAGTGTTTCAGCAACACGGGTCTGATCTTCATCCGTCAGTGTTGCATGTAGAGGTAGTGTGATAGCTTCACGATAATATGCTTCTGCTGCAGGGTAATCCCCCTCCCTGAAACCCATCTCCTGATAGTAGGGTTGGGTGTGCACGGGGATGTAGTGCAGATTGACACCTATGCCTGCAGCACGCATGGCTTCAAAAACTTCTCTGTGAGCCATCTGATGATCACTTTGCAGGCGGATAACATAAAGATGCCATGAGCTTTTGCTATCGGAGTGTTGTTGCAGTCTGCTCAGAGGCAGGTCTGTCAGCAGTTGGTCGTAGCGTGTGGCCAGTTGCTGGCGGCGTTGAATATACTGATCCAGGCGGTTCAGCTGTGATAACCCCAGCGCAGCCTGAAGGTCGGTCATACGGTAATTGAAGCCGAGCTCTATCTGTTGATAGTACCAGGCGCCATCTGGCTCATGTGTCATCTCGTCAGGGTCGCGCGTAATGCCATGGCTGCGCAGGCGAGCCATGTGTTTTGCCAGTGAGGAGTTACGTGTGGTAGCGACACCACCCTCTGCTGTCGTGATGATCTTGACCGGATGAAAGCTGAAGACCGTGATATCACTATAGCGACAATTGCCTACCGGCTCACCACGATACTGTGCGCCAATGGCATGCGAGGCATCCTCGATAATGCGAAAGCTGAACTTGTCGGCCAGGGCTCTGATCGCTGCCATGTCGCAGGGTTGTCCGCACAGGTGGACAGGGATAACAATGCTCGGCAGCTTTCCTTCCTGCTCCGCCTTGATCAGTTTGGTTTCAAGCGCTTTGGGGCAGAGGTTGCCTGTCTGTGGATCAATATCAACAAAATCAACCTGGGCACCGCAGTAGCGAGCGCAGTTGGCGGATGCAACAAAGGTGATTGGAGAGGTCCAGAGCCAGTCTCCTTCACTCAGATCCAGTGCCAGGCAGGCAAGGTGGAGGGCGGAGGTAGCGCTGTTGACCGCAACTGCATGGGGTACCCTGCAATAATTGGCAAGCGCTTGCTCAAAGTTCTGTACGGCAGGTCCCTGTGTCAGGAGGTCGGATTTCAGAACCTTGATAACAGCGTCTATGTCCTCTTGCTGTATGTCCTGCCGTCCGTAGGGGATCATGTTTAAACCTCTTCGCTCAGCTCGTTGTAACGTAATATTTCGTCCGGCGTCAGAAACTGTGGATTAGTACCGGAGTTGTATTCGAACCCCTGTGCTACCTCAATCCCGACTTCACCCAGCTCATTTGGTGAGAAATGATTGCTGCGTGAGTTATAGCGAATAGTAGGTCTAATGACATAGTGGTCACTAAACTCCAACGTCAGATGCGAGTCATCACTCGGGCACATGATCTCATGCAGTTTTTCACCCGGCCTGATGCCTATGGTTTTGAGTGGCATGCCTGGTGCGAGAGCTTCTGCCAGATCAGTGATCCGGATAGAGGGTATTTTGGGAACAAAGATCTCGCCACCATGCATGCGCTGAAAATTCTTCAGTACAAAATCCACGCCCTGTTGAAGAGTGATCCAGAAGCGGGTCATGCGCGGATCGGTAATCGGTAGGTGATCCGTTCCCTCTGCCAGCAGCTTGTTGAAGTAGGGGACCACCGAACCGCGTGAGCCAACGACATTGCCGTAGCGCACTACTGAAAACTGGGTTTTCAGTTTGCCTGCCATATTATTGGCGGCCACGAATAGCTTGTCGGATGCGAGTTTGGTAGCGCCATAAAGATTAACTGGGTTGGCGGCCTTATCAGTGGATAGTGCAATGACCTTGTCGACATTGTTTGCCAGTGCTGCATGGATAACATTCTCGGCGCCATGGATATTGGTCTTGATACACTCCATCGGGTTGTATTCGGCCGCAGGTACCTGTTTCAGGGCTGCCGCATGGATCACGAAGTCCACATCACGCATCGCCTGTACAAGCCGCTCCTTGTCCCGTACATCACCAATGAAATAGCGCATGCACTTCTGATCAAACACCTGCTGCATCTCATACTGCTTGAGCTCATCACGCGAGTAGATAATCAGGCGACGCGGTTGGTGGTGTTGCAGTAGCGTTTTGACATACTGGTGGCCGAATGAGCCTGTGCCACCGGTGATCAGGATAGACTTATTATTGAACATATTTTGTCTTCTTCTGGCTGCTTCAGGCACGCTACCGCCCGGAGGTGTGCATATCCTCAACAGCGGCACTGCATATAATTCAAGTCGTTACACTTAACTAAGTGTAGCCCTATCCTAAGTGATATCGGCCGAGTTGTGGAGTGTTTGAGTCTGAAGTTGTAGAGATGAGAAAAATTGGTTCTGTGAATGGACAATAAATTGACACATTCGGAATATATCACGATACTTGTGACTGAAAATTGACTATCTGGACTGGGCCATGGAATCCGTTAATACACAACTCATTCTGATTGATGATAATCGAGAGAGGCGTGAGCGCCTGATGGCGCTGTGTGAATTTGCCGGATTGAGTTGCAGGGGCTTCGAGTTTGTTGTCTGGCTGCAGGAAAGTCGCACGTTTGACTGGTCTGGCTGTTCACTGTTGATGCTGGGCGAAAGCAGCCTGCCGATTTCGTTGGCCAAATTTCTTCACGACCTCAACCCTGATTCGATCCGCACTCCGGTGCTGTTGCTGAACCGCTGGCAGGAGCTGGATCGGTTGGATGAACCTGTGGCGGCCTCAGTGATCGGTTATTTTGAGCCTCCCTATCGTCAGTCGCAGTTGCTGGATCTGTTGCATCGGGCTCAGGTGCTCAAGTCTGCTGGACTGAGCGAGCGGGTGGATACACAGTTTGATGGCCTGGTCGGGTCCAGTGCTGCCATGCAGCAGGTGCGTCGTCTTATTGCTCAGGTTGCGGATCGGGATATCGGCGTGTTGATTACCGGTGAATCCGGTACGGGTAAAGAGGTGGTTGCCAGAGCTCTGCATGATCACTCTGGGCGTTGTAACGGTCCCTTTGTACCGGTCAACTGTGGTGCCATACCTTCCGAGCTGTTGGAGAGTGAGCTGTTCGGGCATGAGAAAGGCGCTTTCACCGGTGCCATCTCCAGTCGGGCTGGGCGTTTTGAGTTGGCCGATGGTGGTACGCTGTTTCTGGATGAGATAGGGGATATGCCGTTGCCGATGCAGGTCAAACTGCTGCGTGTGTTGCAGGAGCGTCAGTTTGAGCGTGTAGGTGGCAGCAAAACTCTGGAGGTGGATGTGCGGATCATTGCCGCCACCCATAAGGATCTGGAGCAGATGATTGCTGAGGGTCAGTTCAGGGAGGATCTCTATTATCGTTTGAATATTTTCCCCATTGAGATGCCACCACTGAGAGAGCGGCTGGAGGATCTGCAGCAGTTGATCGGTGAGCTGTGTGGTCGTTTGCAGGCACAGGGTAATGGTCGGTTGCATCTGCACAGTTCGGCGATGGAATCGCTTTATCGCTATGCCTGGCCCGGTAATGTCCGTGAGCTGGCTAATCTGCTGGAACGGCTGACCATCATGTATCCGGATGGCGTAATTGGTGTGTCGGAGTTGCCACTGAAATTCCGACAGGTCGAAGAGCCAGACCCGGAGCGCTACCAGTTTGCCGCGCAGATGGCATTTGACAATGCGTCAATACCAGTCAATGGTCAGGCAGTTGAGGCGGTGCAGACTTTTGGTCAGACTTTTTGTCAGAGCGCTGGGTCGAATTCAGAGCCAGTGACCCTGCCACCACAAGGCCTGGATCTGAAAGAACATCTGGAAACTCTGGAGCGATCCCTGATTGAGCAGGCGCTGGATGCCACGGAGCAGGTGGTCGCCAGAGCTGCAAAACATCTCAGAATCAGACGCACCACACTGGTGGAGAAAATGCGTAAATATGGGATCTCCAGAGCATGACTGAGTCTGAGGAGCAGTTGCTGCTGCAGCGAATAAAGGATCTGGAGGCGCAGCTTGAGGCCGCACGTCAGGAGCAGCTTGAGGGGCGTCGATTGCGCAATATGATCGCACTGATGCCCAACGGTGTGTTGATCATCGATAATCGCGGGATGGTCAGTGAGTGTAATCCGGCGGCTGAGGCGTTGCTGGGTGTCGCTCTGGAAGGTGAATCCTGGCTCAGTATCATCACGGCCTGCTTTGCGCCGAGGCCGGATGATGGCCATGAAGTGTCGCTCAAGAACGGTAAGCGGGTAAGTCTGGCAACACTGGCGTTGCCGGATGAGCCAGGCCAGCTGGTGTTTATTTCCGACCAGACCCAGACCCGTGATCTGCAGGCCAAGTTGCACCACTATCAGCGTCTGTCTGAGATGGGGCGCATGATGGCTTCGCTGGCGCATCAGGTCAGAACTCCGCTCTCGGCAGCACTGCTCTATGCCAGTCACTTGATGGCGGATGAGGTCAGTGATGAGCAACGCATTCGCTTCGCCGGTAAGGTCAAGGCACGGCTGGTGCATCTGGAGCAGCAGGTGCGCGATATGCTGGTTTTCGCCAGAGGCGAGACGCGCCTTGAGAATCGCATCAGCAGTGATGATCTTCTGCTGCGCATAGAGGAACTGCTGGATCAGCCATTGGTTCAGTATGATGCCGACTGTGACTTTATCAATCAGGCACCAAGTCTTCAGCTACAGTGTAATCTGGAGATGCTGCTCGGAGCGCTGCTGAATCTGGTCAATAATGCCTTGCAGGCGGCCGGAAAAGGTTGCGAGCTGAGTGTGACGGTTTCGCAGGAGTCCGATAAGCTGCGAATCGCGGTCCGGGATGATGGGCCGGGTATGGATGAGTCCGAACTGCTGAAAGCGCAGGAGCCCTTTTATACCACCAAATCGCATGGTACGGGGCTGGGGCTGGCCATCGCGCATGCCATCGCGCGGGCGCATCATGGAGTGTTTGAGTTGCAATCCACGCCGGGCCAGGGAACTGTCGCGGCTTTCGTATTGCCCTGTATGCTGCTTGAATAGTGATCTGTAAATATTGAGTGAAATGATGCCAAGGATACTGATAGTTGAGGATGATCTGGACCTGCGGGAGGCACTGGTGGATACGCTGGCGCTGGCCGGTATTGATTATGTAGAGGCCGGAAATGGTGAGGAAGCCGTTGCTCTGCTGAAAGAGCAGACGGTGGATATGGTGATCAGTGACGTTAACATGCCCGGCATGGACGGCCATGAGTTGCTGGCATACCTCAGGCAGCAGTATCCGGTACTGCCGGTGGCTCTGATTACTGCTTACGGACAGGTCGAAAAAGCGGTGGATGCGATTCGCAAAGGAGCTGTCGATTATCTGATGAAGCCCTTTGAGCCGGAGCAGTTGATCGCGCTGATCCGGTCGCAGGTGTCAGGTGTGCCGGATAAGGGAGAGCGGCTGGAGCCTGTCGCGGAAGCACCCGGTTCGCGTCAGTTGCTGGAGCTGGCAAGGCGAGTGGCGACAACCGACTCGACCGTACTGATTACCGGGGAGTCAGGAACAGGTAAGGAGGTGCTGGCGCGTTATATTCATCAGCATTCAGCGCGTTCCGACCAGCCCTTTGTGGCGATCAACTGTGCAGCAATACCTGAAAATATGCTGGAAGCGACGCTGTTCGGGCATGAGAAGGGCGCTTTTACCGGCGCTTATGCCAGTGCACCGGGTAAGTTTGAGCAGGCCAACGGCGGGACTCTGTTGCTGGATGAGATCAGTGAGATGGATCTCGGGCTGCAGGCCAAGATACTGCGTGTGCTGCAGGAGCAGGAGGTCGAGCGTATCGGCGGCCGCAAACTGATCAAGCTGGATGTGCGGGTGCTGGCAACCAGTAACCGCAAGCTCGAAGAGTATGTTGCCGAAAAGCGCTTTCGCGAGGATCTGTACTATCGCTTGAATGTCTTTCCGCTGCAGTGGCAGCCCCTGCGCGAGCGGCGTGAGGATATTGTCCCACTGGCCAGGCAACTGCTGGAGCATCACGGGCGTAAAATGCGCCGTCAGGGAATGCGGCTCAGCTCAGAGGCTTGCGAATTGATCCAGCAGCATCAATGGCCGGGTAATGTGCGAGAGCTGGATAATGTGATTCAGCGCGCGATGATTCTGCAGTCTGGTGCAGTGATCATGCCTCAGGACCTGCATCTTGAAGCCGGTGCGATTCAGCTGTCCAGAGTGTTGGAGCCGACTGGCGAGCGACAGTCTGTGCCTGCTGTTGAGGAGGATGAGTCTGGTGGTTTGCTCGGGCAGGATCTGCGGCAACATGAGTACCAACTGATCATAGACGCGCTGCGACAGCATCGTGGCAGTCGCAAACTGGCCGCCGAACAGCTTGGCATCAGCCCGCGGACACTGCGTTACAAGCTGGCGCGCATGCGTGAAGAGGGCGTAGAGCCTGACATCTGATAGGCACCATTATGGGTGGTCGAAGTATCATATAGGACTAATGTAGCCCCCTTTCTCAGACGAATGTCTACTTATGGGCAGCTGACAGGATCTGTTTAAATCGGATCAAAGTTTGCCGCGCGCTATCAGAAATTCGTACTAAGCTGATTCTTACTGAGCTATTGGTTACAGTTTTCGCTACAGACATGGCGCCAAACACGATAAAAACAAATCTCAAGTGAAGGGCATTTTCATGAGTCAAGAAAACCTTTATCCCGTCGATCCGGCATTTGCTGCCAAGTCACATGCCGACAAAGCCACCTATGAGGCGATGTACGCCCAGTCAATTCAGGACCCTGATGCCTTCTGGGGTGAGCAGGGCAAGCGTCTTGACTGGATCAAGCCCTATACCAAGGTGAAAAACACCTCTTTTGATACGCACAATGTCTCCATCAAATGGTTTGAAGATGGCACGCTGAACGCATCAGCCAACTGCCTGGATCGCCATCTGGCGACCCGTGGCGATCAGGTGGCGATCATCTGGGAGGGCGACAGCCCCGACGAAGACCAGAAGATCACCTATCGCCAGTTGCATGAGAGTGTGTGTCGTTTTGCCAATGCACTCAAGGCACAGGGCATCAACAGGGGCGATGTGGTCACCATCTACATGCCGATGATCCCTGAAGCCGCTGTCGCGATGCTGGCCTGTACGCGTATCGGCGCGATCCACTCGGTCGTGTTCGGTGGCTTCTCGCCAGAGGCGCTGGCCAGTCGTGTCGAAGGCGCCCAGTCGAAGCTGGTGGTCACCTCCAACTACTCGCTGCGTGGGGGCAAGCAGATTCCGCTCAAAGCCAATGTCGATGAGGCTCTGAAAGAGCCGGGTGCGGCTAAGTATTGCGAAAAGGTGGTCGTGGTACAGCGCACCACGAAAGAGACTGCCTGGTTCCCAGAGCGTGATCTGTGGTATCACGAGATCACTGCAACAGCTTCTGCCGACTGCGCGCCGGAAGCGATGAACGCCGAAGATCCGATGTTCATCCTCTACACCTCCGGCTCCACCGGCATGCCGAAGGGGCTGCAGCACACCACCGGTGGTTACATGGTGTATGCCGCCATGACCCATCAGTATGTGTTCGATTATCACGAAGGGGATATCTACTGGTGTACCGCCGATGTCGGCTGGGTCACCGGTCACAGCTATATTGTCTATGGCCCGCTGGCCAATGGTGCTACCACCGTGATGTTCGAGGGTGTGCCCAACTATCCCGATAACAGCCGTTTTGGACGTGTGATCGAGAAGCACAAGGTTAATCAGTTCTACACCGCACCGACTGCGATCCGTGCACTGATGCAGCGCGGTGAGGATGTGCTGGGCGATGCTGATCTGTCCAGCCTGAAACTGCTGGGCTCGGTCGGTGAGCCGATCAACCCCGAAGCCTGGACCTGGTATCACCGCGTGTTCGGCAAGGGCCGCTGCCCGATCGTCGACACCTGGTGGCAGACCGAGACCGGCGGCATCATGATTGTGCCGCTACCGGGTGCCACTGATACCAAGCCTGGTTCAGCCACTCTGCCATTCTTCGGCGTACAGCCGGCGCTGGTGGATAACGAAGGCAAGGAAGTAGAAGGAGCCGGTGAAGGCAATCTGGTGATCAAGGACTCCTGGCCGGGTCAGAGCCGCTCCATCTGGGGTGATCATGAGCGCTTTGTGCAGACTTACTTCTCCACTTTCCCTGGCAGCTATGTCACCGGTGATGGTGTGCGCCGCGATGAAGACGGCTACTACTGGATCACAGGCCGTGTGGATGACGTGATCAACGTTTCCGGCCACCGTATGGGTACGGCAGAGATCGAATCGGCACTGGTGGCGCACGAAGCCGTGGCCGAGGCTGCCGTGGTGGGTTATCCACATGACCTCAAGGGTCAGGGGATCTATGTTTATGTCACGCTGAAGGCAGGTTATGACCACTCGGATGAGTTGAAAAAAGAGCTGCGTGACTGGGTACGTGCCGAGATCGGCCCGATCGCGTCACCGGATCTGATTCAGTTTGCGCCGGGCATGCCGAAAACCCGCTCTGGCAAGATCATGCGCCGCATCTTGCGCAAGATCGCCGAGGATGATTTCAGTGCTCTGGGGGATACCTCAACACTGGCAGATCCGACAGTGGTGGATAGCCTGATTGAAGAGCGTATGAATCGCAAAAGCTGATCTGAATCACACTAAATCACCCTCACGCCCTTCCGGTTGATACCGGAGGGGCGTTTTTGCATTTCATGCAGCGATAATATCCCGTATATTAACGGTTTAAACCTTGAGGTAATGTGTTCGCGTTACTTCGTGAGGATTGATCCGTTTTCGAATGCCAGCTCAGGAGAATAACGATATGCAACTGGCTCAGAAGGTAATAATTGCTGATGACCACCCGCTGTTTCGGGCAGCACTCAAGCAGGCTGTTCTTCAGGCCGCACCGGGGGTTCAGATAGTTGAGGCCGACTCACTTTCTGCCGTACAGGCCTGTGCTGAAGAGAACAGTGATGCCGACCTTATCCTTCTGGACATTCACATGCCGGGTGCTCATGGATTTTCCGGACTGGTTTTTCTGCGCGGCCAGCATCCCGGCATGCCGGTGATCGTGGTTTCTGGCAGTGAGGAGCCGCATGTGATGAAACGTGCCATGGATTATGGTGCGTCCGGTTTCATTCCCAAGTCGGCGCCTCTTGAAACCATCTCCGAGGCGATTACCGTGGTGTTGCAGGGCGATGAGTGGTTGCCTCAGGAGATCAGTGACAGTCTTGATGATGTCTCGGAAGAGGATTATCAGTTTGCCTCCGCCTTGGCATCGCTGACACCGCAACAGTTTCGTGTTCTGACCATGCTGACAGAAGGCCTGCTCAACAAGCAGATCGCTTATGAACTGAGTGTTTCGGAAGCGACCATCAAGGCGCATGTCACGGCGATTCTGCGCAAGCTCGGTGTACATAGCCGAACCCAGGCCGTGATTGCTGCTCAGCGGCTCGGTGTCGAGCCACCCAAGACCGAAATGTAAACACCTGCGAGCACACAGGCTCAGCGCATTCAGCGAGTCTGTGCAATCACCTTGTTTATCATTGCGCGCAGCGAGGCTGGCTTGATGGGTTTGGTCAGCAGGTGGGTTCCAAAGGCTTCAATCTCCTCTTTCACCTCATCTGTACGATCTGCGGTAATGACAATTGCAGGCACCGGTTTGGACCAAAGGGGCTGAAGCTGCTGCAGCGCCATGATGCCGGTATGTACCTCTCCCAGATGGTAGTCGGCCAGAATGATATCCGGCTGAAAGCCCAGTGTTGTAACCTTTTCCACCGCTTCATTACCCGACAGGGCTGTGCAGGTTTCACAGGACCAGCCTTGCAGGAGTGCAGACATTCCCTCCAGAATCTTCGGTTCGTTATCGATCACCAGTACCTTGATGCCGTTGAGTCCCTTGCTGCGTATCCAGCCGCGTTGCTCCGGCTTGCTGCGTACCGCCTTGTTGGGATCGCCCAGAGGAATGGTGACGCTGAACACCGAGCCTTTACCTGGCCAGGAGCGAACATCGATCTTATGCCCCAGTACCCGGGCGATACGCTCTGTGATGGCAAGTCCAAGCCCCAGGCCTTTTACCTCGCTGTGACGAGGGTTGTCGATACGCTTGAACTCTTCGAAGATCTCTTTCAGCTTGTCTGCCGGAATGCCGACACCTGTATCCCACACCTCAAGTCGAAGCGATTGGCCCCTGCGCCGCGCACCCATCAGAACCTTGCCGGATGAGGTATAGCGCATAGCGTTGGACAGAAAGTTCTGCAGGATTCTGCGCAGCAGAGTTGGATCAGAGAAAACGACCTGGCGGCAGTTGACGGAGCGGAAAGACAGGCACCTGTCCTTCGCCAGTGCACTGAACTCGGCACCGAGGTTCTGAAAGATAACGTCCAGCGCAAAATGGCTTGGTGCAGGTTCCAGTGCGCCGGCATCCAGCTTGGAGATATCCAGAATCGTTGTAATCAACTCCTCGGCTGCGTGCAGTGATCCGTCCAGATTGCTGACCAGTTGGCCTATCTCAGGATTATGGCTCTGCTGTGCCAATGCCGATGTGAACAGGCGGGCGGCATTGAGCGGCTGCAGCAGGTCGTGACTGGCTGCAGCCAGAAAGCGCGTTTTACCCAGGTTGGCCGCTTCGGCATCGGCCTTTGCCTGGCGTAACTCATCCTCCATCAATGCCCGGATGGTGTTCTCCTTGCGTAGCTCCTTGTTCACCACAGACAGGGCCTGAGTACGCTCGCGTACGCGCTGCTCCAGATTTTCATTGGTTTCCTGCAGGGCTATCTCGGCTTTGCGTCGCTCGGTGATATCCTGATAGAGCGTAAAGTAACCCAGCAGGTCGCCATGCTCACCCTGATGTGGAATATAGGTCACTTCGGCAAAACGTGGTGTGTCACTGGTACTCGGAAGCTCGATCTCAAAGCGCTGGCGCTCACCGGCGATCACTTTGTCAATATATTGACGTCTGAATTCGTACTCTTCGCTTGACAGTACGCGGTAGCAGGGCAGGCCAGAAACAGCATGGCGGTCGATATTATAGGTGTCGGCATAGGCCTTGTTAACGAACAGGTAGCGCCTGTCAGGGTCGAGATAAGCGATCAATACCGGAACATTATCCGTGTAGATACGGATATTCTGCTCACTTTCGCGCAGCGCCTCCTCGGTGCGCTTGTGCACCGTGATATCCATATAGGTGTTGACGTAACCACCGTTGGGCATGGGATTGCCACGCACTTCCAGCACCGTGCCATTCGGCCGATAGCGCTCGTAGGCGTGTGGGTTGCCTTTTCTGAGGGTTTTCAGGCGAACAGCGACATGCTCTTCGACATCGCCTGGCCCGTACTCGCCGTTGCGTGCGTTGTAGCGGAAGATATCTTCAGCCGGCCTGCCAACGCAGATCAGACCATCCGGGTAGTCGAATATCTCGGCATAGCGCTGGTTCCAGGCAACCAGTCGCAGCTGCTGATCAACCACGCTGATACCGAGGCTGATATTCTCGATGGTGGATTGTAGCAGGGAGCGGTTGAAGCGCAGAGCCTGCGAAGCCTCATCCACAATGGTGACGACATCGCCCAGTTGCATCTCCTTCCCGCGCAGTGTCGAGTCCATCACGATACGCGCAGACGACGCGCCGATAGCACCCGCCAGCAGGCGTTCGGTGTACTGAATCAACTCAGGCGCGGCCTTGTCGCCAGCCAGTGGCAGCTCCTCGTTACGTTGCAGTGCAAATCCGGTAAAGGCATGCTGGGTTCGGCTGCTGCCAAGAAAACGTTCGATCAGCATCTGCAGATCACCGACGGTGACATGGCCCAGCAGGCGCGAATGGTCAGACAGATCCTTGTTGTAGACATTGATATAGGCGCTGGCCTGAATTCGATCCACCAGGCGGGTAACCGACAGGCGTGAAACCAGTACAAAGAGCAGAATATTGACGCTCAAACTCCAGAATACACCGTGGGTCAGAGGGTTGAGCCCGCCCAGACCAAATAGTGAGGTGGGCTGCAGCCAGCTTGGCAGTTCTGAGCCGGGTGGCAGTAAGGCATCCAGCTCACCCGGCAGTATCTGCGCTGCACGCATGGTGGGTAGCACCAGCGTATAACACCATAGCAGCATGCCAGCCGTCATTCCTGCCAGTACGCCCTGGCGGGTACCGGCTTTCCAGTAGATGCCGCCGACAATTGCCGGCAGAAACTGAATGGCTGCCACAAATGCCAACAAGCCGAAAGAGGCCAGCGGACCATGATCTCCCAGAATGCGATAATAGAAATAGGCCATCAGCATCAGGCAGAAAATAGTGATGCGTCTTACTCTCAGCAGCAAGGCACCCAGATCACTGGAGCGGGATAGCTTGAGCCAGCGGATGCGCAGCAGCAGTGGCATGACAATATCGTTACACACCATGGTGGATAGCGTGATGCTGGCCACGATGACCATGCTGGTGGCCGCCGACAAACCACCGATAAAGGCGAAGATAGCCAGATACTCCCAGCCATGCACCAGGGGCAGCATCAGAACATAGGAGTCGGCATCGACCATACTGCCGGAAAAACTGTTCAGCCCGGCAACCGCAATCGGCAGTACAAACAAGCCCATCAGTATCAGGTAGACGGGGAAAAGCCAGCGCGCCATCAACAGGTTTCGTGGGTTGGTATTTTCGACAACTGTGACATGGAACTGGCGAGGCAGGCAGATGATGGCAGCGCAGGCCAGAATGATCTCTGTCAGGAAACTGCCTGAGAAAGGAGAGCTGAATTTGCTGTTATGGCGTAGCTGATCACTGACACTGCTCATCATCTCCGATATGCCACCAAACAGGCCGAACATGACAAAGAAGCCGACGGCAAGAAAGGCGGTCAGCTTGATGATCGACTCAAAGGCAACCGCAAGAACCAGCCCTGGATGATGCTCGGTTGCGTCAATATGCCGGGTGCCGAACAGAATTGAGAAGATCGCCATCAGTATTGCAACAAACAAAGCGGTATCGCTGCCCTTGCTGAGCGCTTCGGTAGCACCCGGAGCTATGGCGTTATAGCTGATCGCAACAGCCTTCAACTGCAGTGCGATATAGGGCATGGTGCCCAGAATCGCGATCAGTGTCACCAGCACAGCCAGGCTCTGGCTTTTGCCATAGCGTGAGGAGATAAAGTCGGAGATGGTGGTGATGTTCTGCTGTTTACTGACCAGTATGATTTTCTCAATCATGCGCCAGCCAAGCAGGAATACGATGACCGGCCCGACATAGGTTGCCATGAACTCCCATCCGGTGGAGGCGGCCCTGCCCACTGCGCCATAGAAGGTCCATGATGAGCAGTAGACTGCCAGCGACAGAGAGTAGATGACCGGGTGGCTCGCCCAGCGCATCCCGGTTTCGCTTTTGTCACCATAGTATGCAATTGCAAACAGCAGCAGCAGGTAGGCGATCGATATGAAGATGATAATCCAGCCGGAGAGCATAGTAGCGACTTCGATAGTGACGTTGGGACAAGTGTAACGCGTTATTGCAAGGGTTTGGCAGTCTGGCAGGAGCAAAATAACAACTTTGGCTCTTATACCATTGTATAGGAGTGTCATCACGACGCTCTCTTTTGTCTGCTGTTAACTCTATGATATTTATAGATATTCTCTTATTATTTGATGAAGGTCAAAAAAAGCTGAGACTAAAGTCGGGGATTTTCTGGACCAGACTGTTTGTTAGATTGAACCTGTCCTTTTCCGAGAAACCTCTCAATAACAACAAAATGGGGGAAAGCTGTTATGGCGGACCAATCTGATAAAGCGGCGTTGTACTGGAAGGCGAATCTGCGCCTGATAGTCATTAGCCTCGCAATCTGGGCCTTTGTGTCCTATGGCTGTGGAATACTCTTCCGCCCCTTGCTGGCCAATATTTCGATCGGGGGCACTGATCTGGGATTCTGGTTTGCGCAGCAAGGTTCGATTCTGACCTTTATCCTGCTGATCTTCTTCTACGCCTGGAGAATGAACACGCTCGATAAAGAACTGGGTGCAGGCGAGGAGTAATACCAGATGAGTCAATTTGCAATCAACCTCTTGTTCGTTGGTGCTTCTTTCGCCCTCTATATCGGTATCGCGGTATGGGCACGTGCCGGCTCAACCAAAGAGTTCTACGTTGCCGGTGGTGGGGTTAACCCGGTCACCAATGGTATGGCCACTGCGGCCGACTGGATGTCTGCGGCATCCTTCATCTCCATGGCGGGTCTGCTCTCCGTGGGTTATGTCAACTCCTCCTTCCTGATGGGTTGGACGGGTGGTTACGTACTGCTGGCGATGCTGCTGGCACCTTACCTGCGTAAGTTCGGCAAATTCACGGTACCCGATTTCATCGGTGATCGTTTCTACAGCCAGGGTGCTCGCCTCACGGCGGTTGTCTGTCTGATCATCATGTCGGTCACCTATGTTATCGGTCAGATGACCGGTGCTGGTGTTGCCTTCTCACGCTTCCTTGAAGTGAGCAGCTCGGCCGGTATCTGGATCGCGGCGGCTATAGTCTTCATCTACGCCGTATTCGGTGGTATGAAGGGTATCACCTATACTCAGGTGGCTCAGTATGTCGTACTGATTGTGGCCTACACCATTCCAGCCGTCTTCATCTCGCTGCAGTTGACCGGCAATCCTATCCCGATGTTCGGTATGTTCAGTGAGCACACTGAGTCTGGTCTGCCACTGTTGCAGAAGCTGGATGAAGTGGTTCGTGAGCTTGGCTTCCGTGATTACACTGCTGATGTTGATAACAAACTGAACATGGTGCTGTTCACCCTGTCTCTGATGATCGGTACTGCTGGTCTGCCACACGTTATCATCCGTTTCTTCACCGTACCTAAAGTCTCTGATGCCCGCTGGTCTGCCGGTTGGACACTGATCTTCATTGCGATCCTGTATCTGACAGCACCTGCTGTTGCATCCATGGCGCGTCTGAACCTGCTGACCACCATCTATCCTGATGGCCCGACTCAGCCGGCTCTGGAGTACGCCGATCGTCCTGACTGGGTTAAAACCTGGGAAACGACCGGTCTGATCCGCTTTGAAGACAAGAACAATGATGGACGCATCCAAATGTATGCCGACACGACGCCTGCAGGCATCGCAATTGCGCAGGAGCGTGGTTGGGAAGGCAACGAGTTGGTGGTGAATAACGATATCCTGGTTCTGGCTAACCCCGAAATCGCGAATCTTCCACCCTGGGTTATCGGTCTGATTGCAGCCGGTGGTATTGCAGCGGCACTCTCCACTGCGGCGGGTCTGTTGCTGGCGATCTCCTCTGCGATCAGTCATGACTTGATCAAGAACATCATCAATCCGAAGATATCTGAAAAAGGGGAGATGCTGGCAGCCCGTATCTCAATGGGTGGTGCCATACTCCTGGCAACCTATCTGGGCTTGAATCCACCCGGGTTCGCGGCGCAGGTGGTAGCACTGGCGTTTGGTATCGCAGCGGCATCACTCTTCCCTGCGCTGATGATGGGTATTTTCTCCAAGCGGGTGAACAGCAAGGGCGCAATTGCCGGTATGCTGACCGGTCTGATTGCAACCCTGCTCTATATCTTCACCTTCCTGGGCTGGTTCTTTATTCCAGGAACTGCCACTCTGGCTAACACGCCTGATAACTGGCTGTTCGGTATCTCTCCACTCTCCTTCGGTGCAGTGGGTGCGATGTTGAACTTCGCGGTCGCCTATGGCATATCAATGATGACTGAAGAGCCTCCACAGGAAATTCAGGATCTGGTTGAAAGTGTGCGCTCACCTCACGGTGCCGGCGGCGCAGTCAGCCACTGATCTCTCTCAGGCTTCAGGCTGATCAAGGCCCCCATATGGGGGCCTTTTTATTAAACCCACTTCTTGCTGATCTGCCATGCAGGCCTTGACGTCGCATGCATGCTCGGCAGAAGATGCGGTTTTGCTCACAGAAAGGAAATGTGCGATGTTCTGGGATTTAGTTGGTACTGTTTTTTCAGGCCTCGGGGCTGCGGGGGTTGCGTTTTTTTTGCGTGCCCTGAGCCGTAAGCGCTTGCCGGTCTGGCTTGTGCCTGTGTTTGCCGGTGTCGGAATGATGGCGTATCAGATCTATGGTGAGTACACCTGGTTCGATCACAAGCAGTCGCTGCTGCCAGCCGGGTCTGTCGTGCTTGAAACCCATGATGTGAAACTGCCCTGGCGCCCCTGGAGCTATCTGTTTCCGCAAACGCTGGAGTTTACTGTGCTGGATCAGGCTAACCTGCGCCGTATTGAGCAGGATGATCAGCAGATAGTCGAAATGGTGATCTACCGCTTTGAACGTCGCACCTACGACCGGGTTGAGATTGAGCCGCAACTGCTGAACTGTCTGACCGGCGATCTGGTGCCTCTGACAGAGCAGGGGCAGCCCCGACTGGAGCTTGCCACACGTATAGAGTTGGATAGTCGTCTCGCGCAGTTGACCTGCCGCTAGGCGGGCCATCCGGCATCGGTCGGTACCTCCGAGGCACTGGCGTTTCCGGTTAAGACTAATGTCGGGCTTCTCTTGGCCGCCTCCTTTGTTAGATTGATGGTTGCTGCTCTGATGGATCAGCAGATAATCAAAATAATAAAGTGAAGGGGGCGCCCATGCCCAAGCCCATGTCCACGCACCAGGATACTGTTCGCGCTTACTGGCGAGCTAATCTGCGCCTGATAGGTATCTATCTTGGAATCTGGTTTGCAGCTTCATATGGCTGCGGCATCCTCTTTGTTGATCTGCTGGATCAGTACAGTCTGTTCGGCTATCCGCTTGGCTTCTGGTTTGCACAGCAGGGCTCAATCTACGTGTTTGTACTGATTGTATGGGGCTATATGTTCAGTATGAACCGTCTGGATAAGCAGTACGATGTTCAGGAGTAGCGCGCCATTCAGGCATTCGGAGATGGCAGCATGACTCTCAATGTGCTGACTTTTCTGTTTATCGGCGCCTCCTTTGCACTTTATATCGGCATAGCCATATGGACTCGCGCCGGCTCAACGCGTGAGTTTTACATTGCCGGTGGTGGTGTTTCGCCCATGGCGAATGGAATGGCGACTGCAGCCGATTGGATGTCAGCGGCCTCATTTCTGTCTCTGGCTGGCGTTATTGCCTTTATGGGGCGGGATGGCTCTGCCTTTCTGATGGGCTGGACCGGTGGCTATGTGATGCTGGCTTTGCTGCTGGCGCCTTATCTGAGAAAGTTCGGTAAATTCACAGTTCCGGATTTTATCGGTGATCGCTACGACGCAAGCCTGGCCAGAGGCTTGGCACTGCTGTGCGCCATTCTGATCTCATTCATATATGTGGCCGGTCAGATGCGAGGCGTAGGGATTGTCTTCTCCCGCTATCTGCAGGTACAGATCGAGTGGGGTGTGCTGATCGGCATGGCGATAGTGTTCTGTTATGCCGTGCTGGGTGGTATGAAGGGGATCACCTACACCCAGGTGGCTCAGTACTGCGTGATGATCTGTGCTTTTCTGGTGCCTGCTCTGTTTTTGTCACTGCTGATGTCAGGGCATCTGCTGCCTCAGCTCGGGTTGGGTGCACAGCTGGATGATGGTCGGACAGTGCTGCAGACCCTGGATGAGATGCTGACCGAGCTGGGGTTTGATCCCTATACCCAGGGGCAAAGGTCTACCTGGGATCGCTTCATGCTGACGCTGGTGCTGATGTGTGGAACGGCTGGTCTGCCGCATATCATTGTACGTTTTTTTACCGTGCCGAATGTACGCGATGCCCGCGAGTCGGCCGGTTGGGCGCTGGTTTTCATTGCACTTCTGTACACCTCTGTGCCGGGTGTTGCCGCGTTTGGCAGGATCAATCTGATTCAGACGCTTAATGGACCTGATCAGCAGGGGGTTGCCTATGAGGCGATGCCGGACTGGTTCAGAACCTGGGAGGGTGCCGGTCTGATCGCCTGGCATGATCATAACGGCGATGGCCGGGTGCAGTACGCGGCGGGGAGCGTAGCTGATGGTGGGCGCCCTGTTTTCAGCGGTGAGCGTGGTGAGATGGGAGAGCGACTGCTGTCCAACCCTTCCAGCGGCGAGTTTGATCCGACACGGCAGCCGTTCGCATCCGAGATCTATATTGATCATGACATACTGGTGCTGGCAAATCCCGAGATAGCCATGTTGCCTGAATGGGTGGTAGCGCTGGTGGCGGCGGGTGCCGTTGCAGCTGCGCTGTCGACAGCGGCAGGGTTGTTACTCGTGATATCGACATCCGTATCGCATGATCTGATGAAGAGAACCCTGAGGCCGAACATGTCGGACAGGCAGGAGTTGCGCTTTGCGCGCTTGTCTGCAGTGCTGGCGCTGTTGTTGGCCGGCTATTTCGGGATTAACCCGCCGGGGTTTGTGGCTGAGGTGGTGGCGCTTGCATTCGGTCTGGCGGCTGCCACTGTTTTTCCGGCAATCGTGCTGGGAATCTTCTGTCGGCGCATGAATTCAGCCGGCGCAGTGAGCGGTATGCTGGTTGGTTTGTTCAGTACCCTGGCCTACGTGATCTACTTCAAGTTCATGGGTGGTCAGGAGGCCCAGTGGGTGCTGGGTGTGTCGCCCGAAGCCTTTGGTGCGTTGGCGATGGTGCTTAATTTTGCCACTGCCCTGGTGGTGATGTGTCTGACACCGGCTCCACCGGAGAGTGTGCAGAGGTTGATTGATAATGTCCGTATACCGCGTGGTACAAGATGGCAGTAGACGGGCGATAAGCAGAGTTTTTCATTCAGATTTTCAGGAGTATAGCGCATGCCCGATTCATTCAATATGGAGAATCTGCCGTTCAGTCTGCTGAGTGAGCAGGAGCAGAAACTGCTGCGCAACCATCTGGATATAGGCTATTTCCAACGAGGTGAAACGCTGATTGCAGCCGGTCAGGAACCTGAAGGGCTGTTTATCATCATGAAAGGACGGGTCGGTGAGAGTGATCTGTCGGATGCCTCGGGCGATACAGAGGAAAAGAGTCACAATGTGTTTGTCCATTATGAGGATGAGGACTATTTCGGTGGCTGGTCGGTCCTGAATGGCAAGGCAATCCATAACTTCATCGCTGTTGAAGAAACCATCTGCCATATTCTGCCAACACGGATACTGCTGGATCTGATTGCCGGGAACCCAATGTTTGCGGACTACTTCCAGCAGAATCTGACGGCCAAACGTGAGATCGCTGACCAGTATGGGCAAAGTCAGGATATGGCGGAGTTCATGCTGGCACGTATTACCGATGGCATCATACGTGAGCCTTTGATTGTGCCGGAAAAAACCAGCCTGCGTGAAGCCACTCAGTTGATGCGTGAGCATAAGGCTGACTGCGTGCTGGCAAAGCGCGGCAACCGCTATGGCATGGTGACGGGGACCGATCTGCTGGATGCTGTGGTACTGAATGGCAAACCATTGGAGGAGGATGTGGCGGATATCGCCAGTTACCGTCTGATCAGTATTGATCCTGAAGACTACCTGTTCAACGCCCTGATCATGATGACTCAGCAGCAGATTGAGCGTGTGGTCGTGATGCGGGGGAATGAGTTGTGTGGTGTTGTGGAACTGACTGATGTGTTGAGTCATTTTTCCAGCCACTCGCATGTGATCGGGTTGAGAGTGGAGCGAGCCAAAACGGTCGAAGAGTTGCGTCAGGCAGCTCGGGGGCTGACGGAGCTGATCAAGGCGCTGATCTCGACCGGTGTGCGCATTCGCTTCACGATGGAGCTGCTGGCTGCGATGAACGGGCGGATACTGGGGAAGCTGTTTGATCTTCTGATCCCGGTTGATATGCGACCACATGTCTGCCTGATCGTGATGGGTTCGGAAGGGCGGGGTGAGCAGATCATGAAAACGGATCAGGATAATGGGCTGATCTACAGAGATGGTCTTGACTGGCCGGGAATGCATGATGCCATGAAAATTTTCAGTGATACGCTGATCTCTTTTGGCTTCCCCCCTTGTCCCGGCAATATCATGGTATCCAATCCTGAGTGGGTTAACACTACCAGTGACTGGGCGGCGAAGCTCAGCCGCTGGGCAGAGAGTTGTGAAGGGACGTCCGTCATGAATCTGGCGATAGCGGTTGATGGCAAGCCCGTGGCAGGCAACAGTGCCCTGTTCAAGGCGGCCCGCGGCGCCTTTCTGCGCAATATTCGTAATAATGATATTTTCTATTCACATTTTGCCAGGGCATCGCTGAATTTCGAGACGCCTTTGACATTCTTTGGTAGCCTGAAGGATAAAGGGCAGCTGGATGTCAAGAAAGGGGGAGTGTTCCCGATCGTACATGGCGTCAGAACCATGGCGCTTGAGCACCGCATACTGGAAACCAATACCTTCAAGCGGATAGAGGCGCTGGTCGAGATGGGTCAGATGCAGAAGTCGATGGGCGATAATCTTTCTGAAGCTCTGGCACTGTTTATTCAGCAGCGTCTGAAGCAGCAGATAATAAGAGTGGATGAGAGTGATACGGGTATTGATGAAACACCAAACATGGTGGATCTGCAGAAGCTGTCCAAGCTGGATAGGGAGCTGTTGCGTGATGCCTTGCGCATCGTGAAGGATTTCAAAAAGTTTCTGACTTTACACTACCACCTGAGTAATTGAACGATGATTCTTCCGCGTACGATAAGACGCTTCAAGGAGCGACGAGAGCATCGGGATGGCCCTTATGCCGAGCTTTTTGAGGCCTATAAAGGAGATGAGGTTGTTTCGCTGGACTGTGAGACAACCAGTCTTGATGTTTCCAAGGCAGAAATTCTCTCCATAGGCGCTGTGCGTATAAAAGGGCGCAAGGTGATGACCAGCGATCGCCTGGATATACGTTTGAAACCACCTGCCAGTCTGACTGGAGAGTCCATCAAGATTCATAAGATACGGGCAGCAGACCTGGTTAACGGTATTGAGGTTGAGGAGGCGCTGGAGCAGGTGCTGGCCTTTGTAGGAAATCGTCCGATACTGGGCTATTACGTGAATTATGATATCAAGGTAATTGATAAGTTCATGCGCCCGATTTATGGGTTTGGTTTGCCAAACAAGGCTGTTGAGCTATCTCATGTGTATCACGACATCATCAAATGGAAAAGTATCGGCGGCGATATTGACCTGAGATTTGATACCATTTCAAAAAAGCTTGATGTTCCCATCATCGAGCGTCATACCGCACTGGGCGATGCTATTACTGTCGCGCTCATGTATGTGCGTCTCAAGCATGGTTCACCGCCTTCGGTTGGCTGAGAGCCGGCGCTGTCATATCTACTGAAGCAGGTATTGGCCTGTTTTTTGCATTATTCGTAGTTGGTGATTGGTCTGCCAGCATAAAGTGTCAATTTATTATCACTTTATGCGTCAGTCTTCTTGTAACCGCTCACCATGCAACTATAATGTCAAAAAAATGCCGTTTGTGGATGGGTTGTTAGCATGATTGAACGTGCCGATATCAACAGTGTTCTTGCTCAGATGAAAGCGTTGAGAGGGGAGGTGCAGCAGGGCGTTCGCCAGCTGGAGATCCCGGGCGCAATCCAGTCTGATAAGGCACCTGAGCGCACGGGCTTTGGAACCTTGCTGAAGTCAGCTGTCGATCAGGTCAACGAGCAGCAGAAGGTTGCCAATAATATGCGTGAGTCCTATGAGCGGGGTGATCCGGGTATCGATCTTCCTCAGGTGATGATTCAGGCACAAAAAGCGTCTGTTTCCTTTCAGGCCATGGTGCAGGTAAGGAATAGACTGGTTTCTGCATATGAAGAAATTTCAAAAATGCCAATTTGATCTGGGCCGAGCATAAATGGAAAACGCATCAGGGCAATTGGGTAACAGGGGTGGAATACTGGCGGGCTTTAACAGTCTCGGGATTCTGCGCCAACTGGGTTTGATGATAGGGCTTGCGGCCAGTGTCGCTATTGGCTTTTCAGTGGTCCTCTGGTCTCAGCAGCCTGATTACCGTGTGCTTTTTTCCAATATGGAGTTCGCGGATGCGAATCAGGTCATCGACCAGCTTCAGCTGTATAAGGTGCCCTACAAGTTTGATACCAGCTCAAGATCGATTCTGGTTCCGGAATCGCATGTTCATACCGCTCGGCTGCGTCTGGCTGCGGAAGGGATAACAGCCGATAAGACAGTTGGCTTTGAGCTTTTGGATAGGGAGCAGGGGCTGGGTACCAGTCAGTTCATGGAAACAACCCGGTATCGTCGGGGTCTTGAAGGTGAGTTAGCGCGTACTATCAGCAGCATGACCTCGGTGCGCAGTGCACGAGTGCATCTGGCAATACCCAAGGACACCGTTTTTATTCGCGATCAGCGCAAACCGCGGGCATCTGTGTTTCTGGATCTTTTTTCCGGTCGCCAGCTTGAGCGTGATCAGGTGGCGGCTATTGCCAATCTTATTGCGTCCAGCATACCCGAGCTTGATGTTCAGGACGTAACCGTGGTGGATCAGCGTGGGCGTTTACTGAATACGCGTGATGTTGATGTGGATGTGGTGCTCGCGGCCAGGCAGCTTGAATACACCCGCCAGGTGGAAGATACCCTGGTCAATCGCGTCAACAGTATTCTGCAGCCTGTGGTCGGGTTGGGTAACTTCCGGGCGGAAGTGTCTGCTGATATCGATTTTACACAGATAGAGCAGGCAGATGAGCTTTATAACTCGGATCTGCCTTCACTGCGCAGTGAGCAGACAATGGAGGAGCGGCGAGCTGCAGGGGCGCAACCCGCTGGCGTGCCGGGTGCTCTGGCCAATCAGCCTCCGGGAGCAGCTACCGTGCCTGAGGTTGCCAATGGTGAAGGTGGTGTGCAGCAGGCTGTGAGTGGTACCAGTCGGAATCAGGCAACCCGTAACTTTGAGCTGGATCGCAGTGTCAGTTACACGCGGCATCAGATGGGGCGTGTCAATCGTTTGACAGTTGCTGTGGTGGTGGATGATCTGCCGGTAACAGACCCGGAAACCGGTACGCGTACCCGTGCAGCCTGGACGGAGGCGGAACTGGAGCGGCTGCGTCTTCTGGTGCAGAACGCTGTCGGCTTCTCGGCGCTCCGAGGAGACAGTATCGATGTTATCAATTCGCCTTTTATTGCTGATGAGCCATTTGAATTTGACGAGCCGGCATTTTGGGAAAGTGATCTTTTCTGGACGCTTATAAAGCAGTTGATGGGGGCCATCTTCGTGCTGGTTCTGATTCTCGGAGTACTGCGCCCCATACTCAAGAATATTACCGAAGCTGGGCAGAACAAGCCTTCCGGTGGCCTTGGGGCAGCCGGTGAAATATCGGCCGAGCTTGATCAGTTGGCAACCTCCGGGGTTGCCGATGACCGGGTGACTTTCAGCGGTACTGAGAGTGGTGTTTTGCCTACCCCGAACGAGAGCTTTGATTATCAGTTGAATGCTATTCGTAGTATGGTGGCTGAGGATCCTGCGCGAGTGGCGCAGGCGGTGAAGCAGTGGGTTGTGGAAAATGAGTGAGCTGAACAGTATTGAGAAGGCAGCGGTGCTGCTGATCAGTCTGGGAGAAAATGACGCTGCCGATATACTCAAGCATCTGGGACCGAAAGAGGTGCAGATGATCGGCGAGGCGATGTCGCGTCTGGATAACATTCCGCAATCGAAGGTTGAGGCTGTTGTCAGTGATTTTCTCAATGTTGTCGGTGATCAGACGGGTATCGGCATCAATAATGACCGCTATATCCGTACCATGCTCAATCGTGCGCTGGGTGAAGAGAAGGCCAAGACTCTGATTGATCGCATCCTGTTCAGCACCAATACTTCCGGCCTGGATACTCTCCGCTGGATGGACCCGCGACAGGTTGCTGAGATTATCCGCTTTGAGCACCCGCAGATACAGTCTGTCATCATCTCATATCTGGAGTCGGATCAGGCTGCCAGTGTATTGAGCTATTTTGATGATAAGGTCAGGCTCGACATCATGATGCGCATTGCCGCACTGGACCGTATTCAGCCGCAAGCACTTCAGGAATTGAATGATATGCTTGAAACCCAGTTCAGCGGCCCGCGCTCGACACAGTTGACCCAGATTGGTGGTGTCAAGGCGGCAGCCAATATCATGAACTTCATTGAGAGCAGTATTGAAGCTGAGTTGATGGAGAACATCAAGGAAACGGACGAATCCCTGGCCAGGCAGATTCAGGATCTGATGTTTGTATTTGATAATCTGATTGATGTGGATGATCGCGGCATTCAGGTCATTCTGCGCGAAATTCAGACAGATCAACTGGTGATTGCTCTGAAGGGGGCCGATACTGCACTGCAGGAAAAAATATTCAAGAATATGTCGAAGCGTGCTGCTGAGCTTCTGCGTGATGATCTGGAGGCCAAGGGACCGGTCCGGGTCAGTGAGGTAGAGATGGCGCAGAAGGAAATACTGTCAGTAGCCCGACGCCTGGCTGATGAGGGCGAGATCTCTCTGGGTGCCGGCGACGATATGATTTGATCAGCTCATGAAGCCTGAACAGAACCAACCCGTCAGAATTCCTGCCTCAGAGGTAGGAGAGATTGCCCTCTGGAAACTTCCTGAAATGAAGGGAGGGGGTGAAATGAAGGCGTTGCATCGCGAGCAGGCGCCTGAAGTGGTCGTGGTAGAGGAAGAGATAGTTGCCGAGAAAGTGACGCTTGCCGAGCTTGAAAAGATCCATGAAGAGGCTTATCAGGAGGGGTTGGGGGTCGGGCAAAAGGAGGGCTTTGAGCAAGGGCAGAAAGCTGGCTTTGAGCAGGGGGTCGAGCAGGGTATTGCTGCAGGTCAGGACCAGATCAGTGCTCGCCTGGTGTTGCTGGATTCGCTGATTGAAAAACTGCAGAAACCGCTGGCAGAGCAGGAGGCGGTGCTGGAGGAGGCGCTGGTTAAGCTGTCTCTCAAGCTTGCCGAGAGTGTTGTCAAAGCTGAGCTGAAGTCGCGTAGCGACCTTCTGGCGGCCAGTGTGCATGAAGCGCTGGCGCTTATACCGCAAGATAGCGGGGTAGTGAAGCTCTATCTTCATCCGGATGATTGTGAACGCTTTTCAGAGCTGCCGGATATTGAGAATCTGACGCTGATTGATGACCCTGAGTTGACCGAAGGGGGGTGTCGGGTCTCCTCCTCATATACGCATGTTGATTTCACCGTTGAGCAGCGTATTGCCGAAGTGGCCAGTCAGTTACTGTTGCGCCTGGGCTCCGGGTCAGCGTCTGACTCAGATTAACGGGGAGGGTACATGTCTCTGCATGAGCGCTTGAATCGTTATGCCAGTCTTGAATATGAGTCTGCGCGTCCACGGGCGCGAGGCCAGATCACGCGCCTGATAGGATTGACCCTGGAGGCAGTGGGGCTGCGCGTGGCGCTGGGCGACTATTGTCTGATAGAGGTGACACCGACGCTTAGTGTTGAGGCTGAGGTGGTCGGCTTTTCCGGCGATCGTGTCTACCTGATGCCGCTGGATGCTGTCGACGGCCTGCAGCCAGGTGCTGTTGTCAGGCCTCAGGCGGGTGCGAGTATGGTGCCCGTTGGTTTTGGTCTGCTCGGGCGTGTTCTCAACGGCATAGGTAAGCCTCTGGATGGAAAAGGGCCGCTGGATGCGGAGGATTATGTCCCGCTAGCAGGTGAAACCATCAATCCGCTTAAGCGCCACCCTATTGATACTCCACTTGATGTTGGCATTCGTGCCATCAATGGCCTGCTGACGGTAGGGTGCGGACAGCGTCTGGGGCTGTTTGCCGGCAGTGGTGTCGGCAAGTCGGTGCTGCTTGGGATGATGACGCGCTATACCGAGGCAGAGATCACAGTCGTCGGGTTGATCGGTGAGCGTGGTCGAGAGGTGAGGGAGTTCATTGATCACAGTCTTGGTCCGGAAGGGATGGCCAAATCTGTGGTTGTTGCGTCCCCGGCTGATGACTCGCCATTGATGAGGTTGCGTGCGGCGCAGTTGGCTACGCGGATTGCAGAGTATTTCAGGAGCCGCGGCAAGAAGGTTCTGCTGTTGATGGACTCCTTGACCCGTTATGCCCAGGCGCAGCGCGAGATAGCGCTGGCGATAGGTGAGCCGCCAGCCACCAAGGGGTATCCGCCATCAGTTTTTGCCCGGTTGCCGAAGCTGGTTGAGCGTGCCGGTAATGGTGAGCATAACGCGGGCTCCATAACAGCTTTCTATACGGTTCTGACGGAAGGGGATGATCAGCAGGATCCAATTGCGGATGCGGCGCGTGCGATTCTGGACGGACATATCGTATTGTCACGATCACTGGCAGAGCAGGGGCACTATCCTGCCATCGATATTGAAGCTTCCATCAGCAGGGCGATGCCTCAGATTATCGATTCGGCACAGTATAATCTCGCCATGCAGTTTCGTCGTTACTACTCGAAGTATCAGCAGAATGCCGACCTGGTGTCTGTAGGTGCTTATGCACGGGGTAGTGACCCCCTGATGGATAGAGCGATTGAACTCCTGCCGATGCTGAATGCCTATCTGCAACAGGGGATGCAGGAGGAGATGCTGTATCAGCGCAGCGTGCAGGAGCTGGCGATGGTTTTGTCGCCACCACCGACGAATGAGAAGGCAACACCGACCACGCGTCGCTGACCCGTGTTTCATGAATGCGCGTGCGGTTCATGTAATATCTGGGTTAACAGGGTGAAAATATGAAAAAAAAGCGCTCTCAGCGCCTGAATGTGGTTCTGGACCTTGCTCGCCGTAAGCGCGAGATGGCGGATCGTTACATGGCAGAAAGTCGTCAAAGGGTTGTACAGGGTGAGCAGCAGAAAAAACAGCTTGAGATCTATCTGCAGGAATATCAGGAGCAGTTCACCAGGGCTGGGCAGTCTGGATTGACTGCGGTTGCGATGCAGACGCATCGCTTTTTCATTGCCAAGATACAGGATGCTCTGCTGAAGCAGGAGGAGACGCTGAAACAGGCCAGATACCAGCTGGAAATGGTAACGGAGCACTGGCGGCAGGCCTACAGACATTTCCAGGCGATTGAAAAACTGCAGGTCAAGGCGCTTGCGGCAGAGCAGCAGTTGCAGGATAAAAGGCTGCAAAGTGAAATTGATGAACGTTCGCAGTTGCAGCGTGCCAGAGGAATATAAGTTGTACCGGCCATCCATCCGTAGATGTGTAAGGAAGGGAAAGTAGAGCTGGCCTTGAAATTGCATAGTCTCTGTAACTATTTATTCAGGAGAGATGCATGGCCGCGCAACTGACCGGTTTTATGTTATCCGGCCCGACTTTGGCACTCAGTCTGCCAGCTTCTGCTGCTGTCTCAGGGCAGCCGGGTGCGCAGCACGCAGGCGGGCAACTGCAGGCCGCGGGCTTTTCCATATGGCTTGGGCAGGCTCAGGCTGCGTCTGCTGGAGCCTCCAGTATTTCGCAGGCTGGTGGCGAAAGTTTGCCGCAGGATGGCATGCAATTGCCGCCTTTTCCTGTTAAAAACGGCAAAACTCAGGATGCAGCAGATGGTCGTGGGTATGATCTTAAAAGTGGCAATGAGAGTGGTTCGGCGACTCCTGGATGGCTGTTCAGCGGTAATAACCTGAATTTTGATTCAGGTGAGTCTGCTGGAGCCTCTACTCAGCCATCTGATGACACCCAAATGATGCTGGATACTGAGGATCTTGATGCTCTTCTGTCTCTGCTATCGCCACAAGAAGATGATGGCGGGCAGGCAGCCTCTCGGCCTGATGCGATTTCAGCTGTTTTGGCGCGTCTGCAAGACTTGTTAAATGGTGGCGGATGGCAATTCGATAGTGATGCTGAGCAGCTCGGCATTGACAGCTCTACCAGAGAAAAGCTGGCAGAGTGGCTGGATGCTCTGAGTGCGCTTCTCAATGACCCGGATAGCGAGCACGAAGGCAAAGGAGCTGATCTGTTGCAGGCTCTTTTCGGTGAGCTTGATACGAACGGTTTGCCGCCTGAACTGACCGCCGAGCAGTTGGCGAGGATTGAGGTTGCATTGCAGCAGTTACAGCAGGCTTTGCAGCAGGCGCTTCAGGCTGAATCTGAGCAGGCTGACATGATTGCCGATGGTCGCCTGCTTGCTCGTGAAGCGTTGGAAAAAGTGCTTGAGCTGTTGTCCGAAAGGCTGGCTCAGGTTAGAGAGCAGGGTGAGATTTCACGTGAGCGCATTTCAGCCAATATGTCAGTTGGCGTTGACGGGCAGGCGGGTCGTCAGTTGGAGGCTCAGGCGCGTGCAGAGAGTTTGGCTGCTGCAGAAGACCGGGCCCAGGCTAAGGCTGTGGCTGATGCGGTCAGGACGGACGCAATGAGAGCTGCCGAAGAGGTCAGAGCTGGCAGGGTTGATGTTGTTGAATCAATCAAGACGGAGGACAGGATGACTTCTGAGGCTGCCAGGGCTGAGCGCTTATCTGTTACCCCGCCGCCGGGTATTCAGCCTGACACAAAGCAATCCGAAATGGATGGCCGGTCTCAGGCTTCGTTAGTCAACCGAGCGCCTGAATCCTTGCAGTCCTCTTCGACGCCTCCTCCCTTGCATGAGCGCCAGGGTCCACTACCAGCTACTCCTGAGCAGCAAAATACCGACCGTGCAAGAGCGGCCTTTACAGATCAGTTGCTCCCGCAGGAGCGAGGTGTGGATCAGAAGGTATCTGGTGAAGCGCTCAAGCAGAGTGATGTTCCCCAGCAGTCTGTCAGGCTGGAGTCCGGGCTGACGTCAACACCGGCTCAGAGTACGATGGCTGCCAATAGTGTGCCTGCCGATGCAACTACTGCAGCCAAGCAGGCTGCATTGGCGCAGCAGTTGCAGAATCCCGCCTGGGCAAGGGCGATGGGTGAGCGTGCCATCATGATGACGCAACAGGGGCCAAGGTTTGCGGAGATCAGGCTGGACCCTCCTGAATTGGGAGCATTGAAGATCAGAGTGCATATTTTGCCAGGTGATCAGGTCAGCCTCAGCTTCAGCTCGCCAAACGCAGCTGTTCGTGATGCTCTGGAGCAGAACATGCCGAGATTGAGGGAGATGTTCGCTGAGCAGGGGCTGAATCTGATGGATTCATCTGTGTCAGATCAGGCTCAGGAGGATAGGGCGCGGCAGAATGCGCAGCGCTCAGGGGACTATCGCAGTGGTGATGAAAGCGAAGAGATGCTAGAGCAAGGGGGGCAAAACGGCCGTCGATTGGGGCTTGTTGACTATTATGCCTGATCAGGATGCTTCAGCCTGAAAATCAGTGTGTTATATTAACCTCATAACCCGGAAGTTTCTGTAGCAGTTATGAGGTTGGTATGGCAGACGAAAACGAACAGGAAGAAGGTGCAGCAGCACCGAAGTCAAAAAAGAAGCTGTTTATCATTTTGGGCGCGGCAATACTGCTGGTTGTGTTGATTGGTGGTGGGGCAGGTGCTTATTTTTTCCTTTTCGACAAAGAGCCCGCTGAACCGGTCAGGCAGGAAGCGATCTATACTAAAGTACGCACGCTTGAAGGGCGCCCATCCTTTGTGGCATCGCTTCAGGCTGAGGGTGGCAGTCGCCACTTCATGCAGATATACGTTGAGGCAAAAAGTCGCGATCAGAAAGTGGCGGATGCGCTCGATGCTCACATGCCATTGATTGTAGCGCGCCTGAATGCCCTTTTTACTACTCAATCCGTTCAGCGACTGCGTACCGTAGAGGGCAAGCGTGCCTTGAAATCTGAAGGTACTGAACTGGTTCAGCAGATCATGATGGAAAAGATCGGTGAGCCGGGAATTGAGACACTACTCTTCACCGACTTTGTAATGCAGTAGCGGAGCGCACCTATGTCAGTCAAGGATCTGCTTTCGCAGGATGAGATCGATGCGCTGTTGCATGGTGTCGATGATGGCGACGTAGAAACCGATGATGCTGAGGTCGACGATGGCAGCGGCGTAAGGCTTTATGATCTTGCCAGTCAGGAGCGAATCGTTCGTGGGCGCATGCCTACGCTTGAAATGGTCAACGAGCGCTTTGCCCGACAGGCACGTGTCACGCTTTTCAACCTGTTGCGCCGCACGGCTGATGTAACCGTCGGCGGCGTGCAGGTGATGAAGTATGGCGACTATATTCACACCCTTTATGTTCCTACCAGTATGACGCTGATGCGAGTGCATCCCTGGCGAGGTACTGCCTTGCTGATCATGGATGCCAAGCTGGTGTTCAAGCTCGTGGATCAGTTTTTCGGTGGTGATGGTCGTCATGCCAAGATAGAGGGGCGTGATTTTACACCGACTGAAACCCGCCTCGTGTATAAAACCGTGCATCAGCTCTTCAGTGATCTTGTGGATGCCTGGCGCCCAGTGGCAAGTGTGCGTTTTGAGCAGGTGGGGCATGAGTTGAATCCTGCCATGGCGAATGTGGTTAACCCCAGTGAAGTGGTGGTTGTCAGTACCTTTCAGGTGGATCTTGAAGGGGGGAGTGGCGAATTTCACGTTACGTTGCCCTACTCCATGATTGAGCCTATTCGAGATCAGTTGATGTCATCCTTTCAGAGCAGCGAAACCGAGAAGGATGATCGCTGGCTCACCTCCTTGCGCCGCGACATAATGCTGGCGGATCTTGATATTGAAGTGGTGGTGGCAGAGAAAGAGATGACGCTCAGGGATGTCATGGAATTTGAAGTGGGTGATGTGATCCCGATCGATATTCCCGATATGCTGATGCTTAAGGCTAATAATGTCCCGATGTTTACCTGCCAACTTGGTACTTCGCGTGGTAATCTTGCAGTTAAAGTGGTCGAGCCTGTAAAGCGGGTTGAAGAGTAAACACTGATGGTGCGGAGATAGCGGATTGTGAGTGACGAGAATAACGATGTAGATCAGCAGGCGCTCGCGGACGAATGGGCAGCGGCCATGGAGGAGCAGACAGGTTCGGGCGATGATGTCGACATTGATGCGCTTGCCGATGCGGTTGGCCAGGGGCAGGCGAAAGCCGTTCAGTTGGACGAACTGAAAGACGAGTCTGCTCCTGTTTCTGATGGAAAGCTGGATGTTATTCTGGATATTCCGGTGATGCTTACTGTTGAGGTTGGTGGGACCGATATTGCGATACGCAATCTGCTGCAGTTGAGTCAGGGATCGGTGGTCGAGTTGGATCGGGTGGCTGGTGAGCCGCTCGATGTTAAGGTTAACGGAACGCTGATTGCCAGTGGTGAGGTTGTAGTTGTCAATGATCGCTATGGTATTCGGCTGACGGATGTGATCAGTCCGCAAGAGCGAATTCGGCGTTTGAAATAGTGGCTATCCCTTTACTATCTCGTTTTATCTCTGCTCTCCTTGTCTATCTGCCTCTGAGCGTGATGGCGGAAACACCTGCGCCTGCGATGCGCATGGCTGAGCCCATTTCGCCGGGAGCAGTTCTGCAGATGTTGCTGGGTCTGGCGCTGGTTTTGCTGGTCATCTTTGGCTTGGGTTGGTTGCTGCGACGAGTTTCGGTTTTGCCTGGTCAGCATCCGAAGCTTAAAATCGTGGCATCACTTGCCTTGAGTAATCGAGAACGTGTGGTGCTGGTGCAAGTGGGTGATGAGCAGGTGTTGTTGGGGGTGGCTCAAGGCCAGGTCAGTCTTATCAAATCATTTGATGAGCCGGTGATTGAGCCGGTTGTCAGAGGGTCTTCCGAGTTTTCGAAACGGTTGCAGCAGGCGCTTAAAAAGGAGCGATCCTCATGAGGCTGTTGCTGCTTCTGATTATGCTGTTCAGTATGCCGGCTGTCGCGCAGACATTTGATACGGGCATTCCGGCGGTTACCATGACTGTCGGAGAGGATGGTCAGACGGATTACAGCGTAACGCTGCAGATTCTTGCGCTGATGACATTGCTGACTTTCCTGCCGGCAATGCTTTTGATGATGACCTCGTTTACCCGCATAGTGATAGTGTTCGCGATGTTGCGTCAGGCGCTTGGGCTGCAACAGACACCATCCAATCAGGTGGTGATCGGTCTGTCTCTTTTTCTGACGCTGTTTATCATGACGCCTGTTCTGGATCAGGTGAATGATCGTGCTCTGCAGCCCTATATCGCGGAAGAGATTACGGCAATGGAAGCGATAACTGAAGCAGGGGCTCCTTTCCATGCCTTCATGATTCGAAATACGCGAGAAAGCGACCTCAACCTGTTCATGCGTATCTCTGATACGCCGATGGTTGACGCACCCGAGGATGTGCCTTTCACGGTGTTGATTCCCGCTTTCGTAACGAGTGAGCTTAAAACGGCGTTTCAGATAGGCTTTATGCTCTTTATCCCTTTTCTGGTTATTGATCTGGTTGTTGCCAGTGTCTTGATGGCCATGGGTATGATGATGCTGTCTCCTATTATCGTATCCCTGCCCTTCAAGGTGATGCTGTTTGTGCTGGTTGATGGCTGGGCAATGGTTGTCGGAACGCTGGCTGCCAGTTTCGGCGTATAGAGGAGGTTATATGACAGTTGAAATGACGCTGGACCTCTACGGTAATGCTTTCTGGCTGGTTATTATTATTGTGGTGGTGATAGTGGGGCCTGCACTGGTTGTGGGTCTGGCGATCTCGGTTTTTCAAGCGGCGACTCAAATCAACGAGCAGACGCTGAGCTTTCTGCCGCGTCTTGTCGTGACACTTCTGGCGGTGATGTATGCCGGGCCCTGGATTGTCATGCAGATCATGGACCTGTTTCAGTTCTTCTTCCTGAATATCCCAAGACTGATCGGGTAGCGGGATGTTTGTATCCATCGCCGAAATAGAGCAGATGGTAGCCAATTTTCTGTGGCCCCTGTTCCGTATCGGTTCCTTCTTCATGGCTATTCCGATTATCGGTACTCAACTGGTCCCTCAGCGAGTGCGTTTGGGATTGGCTATTGCCGTGACGGTTGTGCTGATGCCGGTGTTGCCGGATATGCCTCGTCTGGAAGGATTGTCCCTTGCCACCTGGGTAGTGATTGCTCAACAGATTGTCATAGGTACGGTTTTCGGGTTTACGCTGCACCTGCTGTTTCAGTCGTTTGTTGCCGGGGCGCAGATTATTGCAATGCAGTCAGGGCTGGGTTTTTCGCAGATGAGTGACCCGGCCAACGGGATCAGTATCGTAGTAGTTGCTCAGTTTTATTTGATGATGAGCACGCTGCTGTTTCTGGCGATGAATGGTCATCTGGTGATGATTGAGATACTGGTGCGCAGTTTTTTTGTAATCCCTGTGGGCGAGAGTGGATTCACTCCAGATATTTTCATGCGCGTAGCGTTATCACTCAGTTGGTTGTTTGTCGGTGCGCTGGTGATGGCACTGCCTGCATCCATTGCGTTGTTGACGATCAACTTGGCGTTTGGTGTGATGACCAAGGCGGCTCCTCAGTTGAATATCTTTGCCATCGGGTTTCCTTTCTCAATGCTGATGGGGCTGCTGTTTCACTGGATAAATATTCCTATATTCTATGACCATTACATACGTATGAGCGATTTTGTGCTCGACTTTATTGCCGGATTCCTGAATGGGGGAGCCTTGCTGAATGGCTGAAGAATCGGGTCAGGAAAAATCACAAGAACCCACGTCGAAGCGTATTCAGGATGCGCGTAACAAGGGGGATATACCGCGCTCGCGTGAGTTGAATACCTTTACGCTACTGATGGCTGCGGCATTCTCAGCCATACTGTTTGGCAGTATGCTGGCCAGTGCGCTGATGGAGATGATGAAGTACAACTTCTCACTGCGTGGGGATGAGATATGGGATGTTTCTTATATGGTCAAGCATCTCTTTGAGTCCCTGTACATGTCCTTTTTCAGTCTCTGGGGGTTTTTTCTGCTGGTGTTCATGGTCACACTGCTGACGCCCATGTTCATGGGGGGGTGGAACTTCAGTACGGATGCTCTGCAGCCCAAGGGGAGTCGTCTGGACCCTATAGCGGGCATAAAACGCATGTTTTCCGGTAACTCGTTGGTGGAGTTGTTCAAGGCGATAGGAAAGGTGCTGATAGTGGGTTCTGTGGCTGTGATAGTGCTGTTTGCAGCCAGGCATGAGTTGGTGTCGTTGACCAGTGAGGCGGTCGAGCCAGCGACGGTGCATGCTGTAGAGATTCTGAAATGGATATTCCTGGCACTGGCGGCATCCATCTTGATTATTGTGCTCATAGATGTGCCCTGGCAGCACTACAGCTATAACAAGAAGTTGAAAATGACCATGCAGGAAGTCAAGGATGAGCACAAGAATACAGAGGGTAAGCCAGAGGTAAAGCGGCGAATCCGTCAGCTTCAGTTCGAAGTTTCGCAGCGTAAAATGATGTCTGAGGTACCAACGGCTGATGTCGTGATCACCAACCCGACCCATTATGCTGTGGCTATTCGTTATGATCAGTCGTCCAGTGATGCACCGATCGTTATTGCCAAGGGAGCTGATTTTGTTGCTCTGAAAATACGTGAAATTGCGAAGGAGCATGATGTCCCGATCCTCTCTTCCCCTGCGCTGGCGCGTGCCCTTTTCTATGCGACGGAAATAAATGAAGAGGTGCCATCCGGTCTTTATACCGCAGTTGCGCAGGTGCTTGCCTATGTTTTCCAGATGAGGACCTTCAAAATCGGTACAGGCAAGCAGCCGGTGCCTCCGCGAGAAGCTGAACTTAAAATTCCAGACAACATGAGGGTGGATGAAGAGTAGTGCTGGCGCAATTCTTGCATCTAATCTTGCTGACTGCATTTGTTGTGTCAAATAATTGACCAATCGAGGATTGGAAGTCAATTTTTCAGGCTGATCAAATGTTTGCAATCTAAAATGATGTTTTTTTGACGGTTGAAGCAAGTGGATCGAGTAGCCTTTCTGCAAAATGTGCGCAGTATCAGCCATGGAAATATTGGTATTCCCTTGCTGTTGCTTGTCATTTTGGCGATGGTTACGCTGCCAGTCCCGCCGTTCATGCTCGATGTGTTCTTTACCTTCAACATCGCGCTTTCAATTGTTGTCCTGCTTGTTTGTATTTATGCCTTGCGTCCTCTCGATTTTGCGGTCTTTCCAACCATTCTGCTTGCTGCCACGCTGCTGAGGCTGGCGCTCAACGTTGCTTCCACGCGTGTGGTTCTGTTGCGTGGCCATGAAGGCGGTGATGCGGCGGGTCAGGTGATCAAGGCGTTTGGTGAGGTGGTTGTTGGTGGTAACTATGTTGTCGGTATCGTGGTATTCCTGATACTGGTCATCATCAACTTTGTGGTAGTAACCAAGGGTGCTGGACGTATTTCCGAGGTGAGCGCGCGTTTTACCCTGGATGCCATGCCCGGTAAACAGATGGCAATTGACGCCGATGTTAACTCCGGGTTGATCACGCAGGAAGAGGCGCAGCAGCGGCGTCAGGATATTACTCAGGAAGCAGATTTCTATGGGGCTATGGACGGTGCGTCGAAATTTGTCCGAGGGGATGCGGTTGCGGGTATTCTCATTCTGGTGATCAACCTCATCGGTGGGCTTGCGATCGGTATGCTGCAGCATGATCTTGATTTCGAAACCGCATTGCGAAATTACTCGTTGTTGACCATTGGAGACGGCCTGGTGGCACAGCTGCCCTCGTTGCTGCTGTCCACAGCGGCGGCTGTAATGGTGACGCGCGCGAACTCATCGGAGGAGATGGGGGATCAGGTGTTCCGGCAGATGTTTTCATCTCCAAGGGCGCTGATGGTGGCGGCAGGTGTGATTGCCGTTATCGGTATCGTTCCCGGGATGCCGCACTTTGCCTTTCTGTCACTGGCTGCGATTGCCGGGGGGGTTGGTTGGCTGATTCATAAAAAGCAGTTGCTGAAACAGCAGGAAGCAGCAGAGCAGGCCGTCTTGCCTGAGTCTCCACCCGAGGAGGAGCATAAAGATCTGAACTGGGATGATGTCATGCCGGTTGATATGATCGGGCTTGAGGTCGGCTACCGCCTGATACCCATGGTCGACAAGATGCAGGGAGGGCAGTTGCTGAGCAGGATCAAGGGTGTTCGCAAAAAGCTGTCACAGGATCTGGGTTTTCTGGTGCCTTCTGTGCATATTAGAGATAATCTGGATCTGATGCCGGGTGCATACAGAATTACGCTCATGGGCGTGATTTCGGGTGAGTCTGAAGTATATCCCGATCGAGAGCTTGCAATTAACCCCGGCCAGGTGTTTGGTACCCTGAAAGGGGTTGCGGTCAAGGACCCTGCTTTTGGTCTGGATGCGGTCTGGATAGAAAAGGGCCAGAAGGAGCATGCTCAGACACTGGGTTATACAGTTGTGGATGCCAGCACTGTTGTGGCCACTCATCTGAATCAGATTCTGCAGGTGAATGCACATTCGTTGCTCGGACATGAGGAGGTTCAGCAGCTGCTGGATCTCTTGACCAAGCATTCACCCAAGCTGGTTGAAGAGTTGATTCCGAAAAAGGTCAGCATCAGTGTGTTGCTGAAAGTGCTGCAGAACTTGCTGATGGAGCAGGTATCGTTGAAGGATTTTCGCTCGATTGCCGAGGCATTGGCTGAGGCATCTGACCGCTCGGCTGCCGACCCGCTGGCGCTCACGGCTGCTGTGCGGGTGGCCTTGTCTCGATTGATAGTGCAGAGTATCAATGGCGCGGATCCGGAACTGCCGGTGATTACGCTGGATCCGTCGCTTGAACAGATGCTGCTGGGCTCTATGCAACAGGGGGCGCAGTCAGAGGAGGTGGCGGTGTTGGAGCCGGGGATGGCTGAGAGGCTTCAGACATCACTTGGTCAGGCAGCGCAGCAGCAGGAGATTGCCGGGAAGCCTTCTGTTCTGCTGGTGTCTGCGCCAATCAGACCGCTCATGGCACGTTTTGTGCGCTATGGTGATCGTCAGATACATGTGCTCTCTTATCAGGAAATACCGGAAAATAAGAAAATTACCATTGTGGCAACGGTAGGAGGTGGCAATGGCTGACAGGGAAAAGACTTCGGGCTCGCTGCCGATAAGGAAGGGTTATGAAAGTTAAGCGTATTTTTGCACCGGACATGCGCCAGGCGATGCGTCGTGTTCGTGATGAAATAGGTCCCGATGCCGTGATCATCTCCAATCATCGAGTTGCCGGTGGAGTGGAGGTTGTCGCTGCCAGAGAGCAGGAGTATGAGTTGGCTCAGGCCGAGCTTAAGCGCTCGCGTCAGCAGAGTCAGCGAAAGTCCTCAGTAGCAAGGTCGGAGCCATCGCGCAATGAAGAGCTTGAGGCTGAGCTGAGGCGTGCCCAGTTCCGTATCGCTGAGGTAAGAGAAAGATCCGAACAGCCGCAGCCATCTGTAGACATGAATGCCAATCGGCAGATGGATGATGATGAGAGTGAAGATTTGCGCTTTATTCTTGATTCCCTCAAAGAGCGGCAGAAAGAGCGTAACAAGGAATCATCCCGTCAACCGCGGGTCGGGCTTGATCATGAGGTATCAAGTGGGGAAAGGGCTGCCTCGGCTGCTGGGCAGGAGTCTCAGCAGATGATGATGTCTATGCAGCAAGAGATTCATCAACTGCGAGCTCTGCTTGAGCGTCAGATGGTGCAGCCGTCAGCATCGAAGGTTGCGGATCAGCCGGCTTTTGATAATGCTCAGGCAGCCCGTATCGGTGGTCGTCTGGAGCAGATGGGCCTTGGGCGTCGCCTGGTGCAGCAGATCATGACGGGTATCGAGCCGGACCTTCCGGTGGATAAAGCCTGGCGTAACTCGCTTGGCAAGCTCGCAGAAGCCATCCCTGTGGTGGGTGAGGAGTTTATCGCACGAGGTGGTATGGTTGTCTTTGTCGGCCCGACAGGTGTAGGGAAAACTACGACCATTGGAAAGCTGGCTGCTCGCTATGTGCTGCAGCATGGCAGCTCAAGCCTGGCGCTGGTAACAACAGACTGTTACCGCATCGCGGCCCATGAGCAATTAAGAACTTTTGGGCGTATTCTTGATGTGCCGGTTCGGGTGGTGGATGAGAACCATAATCTTGAAGAGGTGTTGACTTCCCTGCGCGGAAAGCGACTTGTATTGATTGATACGGCCGGAATGAATGCGCGTGATCCGGCAGGGCAGCAGCAGATGGAGTCTCTGGCTTCAGTCTCAATGCGGCTGAAAAAACTGCTGGTACTGTCCTGTTCCAGTCAGCGGCAGTTGCTTGAAAGCGCTTATGAGAACTATAAGGAACTGGGGCTTAATGGTTGTGTGCTGAGTAAAATGGATGAGTCAGGGAGTTTGGGTGAGGCCCTGACTGTTGCAATAGAAAAACAGCTACCTGTGGCTTATGTCACGGATGGTCAGCGTATACCGGACGATATCGTTGTGGCTCAGCGCCGTGACCTGGTCAGTCGTGCGGTTGTAACTTCGCAGCGTGATAATGAGCGCTCCCGGGATTCGGATGAGGATGGCCGTTTTTTTCAGGCGGGCTAAGGTGCCAGAGAATTGAATATGAAGCGTACGCATCCCGTCAAGGTTATCGCAGTCACAGGTGGCAAGGGTGGTGTCGGTAAGACTAACGTATCTGTGAATCTGTCTGTCGCTCTCAGTGAAATGGGGCGTCGGGTTGTTCTGATGGATGCGGATCTTGGGCTGGCCAATGTGGATGTGTTGCTGGGTCTTCGTCCCAAGAAAAATATCGCCAATGTTCTGTCTGGAGAGTGTTCTCTGCTGGAGGTGCTGGTGGAGGCAGCGGAGAATCTATGGATAGTACCGGCGTCTTCCGGAACCCAGGAGATGACAGCGCTGAGTGTGCATGAGCATGCTGAGTTGATCCATGCTTTCAATGATATCTCCGATCAGATGGATGTATTGATTGTTGATACGGCTGCTGGCATTTCCGAATCGGTTGTCAGCTTTGTAAGGGCTGCTCAGGAAGTGCTCGTTGTCGTCTGCGATGAACCAACCTCCATTACTGATGCGTATGCTCTGATAAAGCTTTTGAATCGTGATTATCAGATGACCCGCTTTCGCGTGCTTGCCAACATGGTGCGGGCTGAGGCCGAGGGTAGAAACATGTTCAGCAAGTTATTGACCGTGACGGATCGCTTTCTTGATGTTACGCTTCAATACGTTGGCTCAATACCTTATGATGAGTCGATCAGAAAGGCTGTGCAGAAACAAAAGGCTGTCATGAAAGCCTTTCCTACTTGTAAGTCTGCGCTGGCCTATCGTCAGTTGGCTAACAAGGTGGATGAGTGGCCTGTACAGAATAGTCCCCGAGGTCACCTGGAGTTCTTTGTTGAACGCCTGGTAAACAAGGGTTGAGTTTTAGCGCTGACGAAGAAGCAGTATGTACAATCAGCTGCAGTTTACATCGACTCACGAACTGATTGATCAGTATGCCCCTCTGGTTAAACGCATCGCTCATCATTTGATGGCGCGCTTGCCTTCCAATGTAATCCTGGATGATCTGGTTCAGGCGGGCATGATTGGTCTGCTGGAAGCGGCCAGAAAGTTTGACCCCGGTAAGGGGGCGAGCTTTGAAACCTACGCCGGGATCAGAATTCGTGGTTCAATCATAGATGAAGTGCGCCGTGGAGACTGGACGCCGCGCTCTGTGCATCGTAATGGGCGCAGAGTCACCGAGGCTATCCATCAGATAGAAGCCAGGCTGGGGCGTGATGCCAGTGATGCTGAGGTTGCAGCTGAATTGGGCGTTTCCGTTACTGAGTATCATGCCCTTCTACAGGACTCCCTTGACAGTCGGCTGTTCAGTATAGATGAGCTTGCTCACAATGATGATGACAGCGTCGGCATGCAGTTCGAGGGTGATGATCCCGGGCCGATGATGCAGCTTCAGGACAGTAATTTTCGTCAGGCCCTTGCTGATGCCATCAGTAATCTGCCTGAACGTGAAAAGCTTGTATTGGCGCTATACTACGATGAAGAACTGAATTTGAAAGAGATTGGCAGCATATTGGGTGTCAGTGAATCCAGGGTCAGCCAGATCCATACTCAGGCTGCATTGCGTTTGAAAAGTCGTTTGCGAGAATGGCATTAGCTATTTTATTTGTTATTACCCGCAAGCGTGATTAGTATTGGATGTTATAGTTTGATTCGATAGTGTTTGAATGTGGGGGAGAGTGTCTTGAAGAAAGACATAAAAATACTTGTTGTGGATGATTTTTCTACAATGAGGCGCATTATCAAAAATCTGCTGCGGGACCTCGGCTTTACAAATGTAGATGAAGCGGACGACGGTAAAACAGCGCTTCCGATTTTGCAGCAGGGGCGAATTGATTTTCTGATCACCGACTGGAATATGCCGGGTATGACAGGCATCGATCTCCTCAAGGCGGTTCGTGCCGATCCTAATCTGTCACATATTCCGGTTCTGATGGTGACGGCGGAGGCTAAGAAAGAGCAGATCATTGCTGCAGCCCAGGCGGGCGTCAATGGTTATGTGATTAAACCGTTTACGGCTGTTGTGCTGAAAGAGAAGATTGAAAAGATTTTTGAGCGTATTGGCTGATCATCCGTATAGAGAGTTCCAATTATGATAAAAAATCTCTCCGTTCTGGAGTTTGAAGGCCTGGAAGAATTGCTGAAAATCAAGGCACAGGAGTTGGTCGCAACGCTCGATGCCGGAGACCTGCTGAAGGCAGTGGAGCTTATCAACGAGTTGCAGCAGGCCCGACATCAGGTGTTCTACAATGAGGTCGGTCATCTGACCCGCGGCCTGCATGAGGCAATCAAATCCTTCTCGTCAGATATCGATGAGAAAATCGTCGATGATATGGGGAAGAAAATTCCCTCCATGACGGATGCCTCTGATCGTCTTGCTTATGTTATTGAGCTGACAGATAAAAACTCACATGAAACCATGGATCGCGTGGATCGCTCCCTGAGTCTGGTGGATCGCCTGGATAATCAGAGTGAGCGATTTCGTGATCTATTGATGCTGGTAGGGCAGCTCGAGGGTGAGTTCAAAGGACTTGCCGGTGTATATGACCGTACCTGCTCCGTTAAAAACGAATCAGAAAAAACGATTGAAGAGCTGCGTAATGTCCTGACAGACATTTTGGTATCACAGAGTGTTCAGGATATTACGGGGCAGCTGATACGCCGTGTCATAAATCTGATGACACAGGTTGAAAAACAGTTGGTTAAGTTGATGGAAATGTCCTCAAAGGTCGAGCGCCTGAGGGGAATGGATATTGATGCTGTAGCAGATGATGATAAAGAGCCGGAGGCTGCCGATGCCATTGCGGCTCAGGGGCCGCAGCTTAAGAAAAAAGAGGCAGGAGCGGTCAGTAATCAGGATGATGTGGACGAGTTGCTGTCTAGTCTGGGTTTTTGATGAGGGGATCACGATATGAGTTTGGATGTTGATCAGGAAATTCTGGAAGATTTCCTCGTTGAAGCGGGTGAGATCCTTGAGCTGCTGTCGGAGCAGTTGGTTGAGCTGGAACAGCGTCCTGATGACAAAGATCTTCTGAATGCGATATTCAGGGGGTTTCATACGGTCAAGGGTGGTGCCGGTTTTCTGCAGCTTAATGCCATGGTTGATTGCTGTCATAAAGCGGAAAACCTGTTTGACCTGCTGCGTAACGGTGATATCAAGATAACGCCAGAGCTGATGGATGCCGTTCTTCAGGCGCTCGATGCCGTAAATCTGATGTTTGATAATGTTCGCAACGGTGTTGAGCCGCAGCCCGCCTCTGATGAGTTGATGGCGAGGCTGACTGCCTACACTTCCGGTGACGTTCCGCCGGCCGCAGTTGCGGCTGAACCTGCACCCGCGCCAGTCTCGACGCCGGCTCCGGCTAACCCTAATACGCCGAATGACGAGTTCGACATGCTCCTCAGTGATCTGGCGGTGAGTCATCAGAGTTCTGAGGGTTCCTCCAGTAGAGCAGAGACATCAGCGACAGATGATGATTTGATTACTGAAGATGAGTTTGACGCGCTTTTGGACGAGTTGCATGGTGCGAAAGGTGCGCCGGGTATTGCGAAACCAGCCGAGGTGTCCAAGCCTTCTGAGACAGCATCATCTGCAGCATCGAGTCATAGTGACGAGATTACCGATGATGAGTTCGAGTCTCTGCTGGATGATTTACAGTCTCAGGGCAAAGGAGCGTTTGCTTTTCTGGCGGGCTCGAACGAGGGAGGAGGGGGGCAGGAAAGTTCAGTTGCAGTAGCTCCCGTGAAAGTGGCTGCTCCGGCTACACCCAATAAGGTAGCTCCACCAAAAGCGCCGCTGGATGATTTTGAATCGGACAGTCCTGCTGTTGAGGTTACAGGTCGTACACCGCAGAAGGTTGTGCAGGAAAGCAATGTTCGCGTTGACACAGCGTTGCTTGACAAGATCATGAACATGGTTGGTGAGCTGGTGCTGGTCCGAAATCGACTGGTACGTCTTGGTGGTGCTGCCGAAAACGAAGATATGGGTAAGGCGCTGGGCACGTTGGATATGGTGACGGCTGACTTGCAAAGTTCCGTCATGAAGACGCGTATGCAGCCGGTGAAGAAGGTGTTCGGGCGGTTCCCGCGTCTTATTCGCGACCTCTCGCGCAGCCTCAATAAAGAGATACGCCTTGAGCTTCGGGGCGAAGAAACCGATCTGGATAAAAACCTTGTTGAAGCCTTGGCTGATCCGCTGATCCACCTTGTGCGCAATGCAGTTGATCACGGTATTGAAGATCCGGATGAGCGCGAGCGGATGGGTAAGCCCAGAGAGGGGCATGTTCTGCTTTCTGCCGAGCAGGAGGGTGACCACATCCTGCTGATTATCAGGGATGATGGTTCGGGAATGGACCCGGAAAAACTGCGTGCGCTGGCAATCAAGCGCGGTATGCTGGATGCTGAGTCGGCTGCGCGCCTGTCTGATCAGGAGTGTTTTCATCTGATCTTCCATGCAGGCTTCTCGACCAAAACCGAGATATCCGATGTATCCGGGCGTGGTGTCGGTATGGATGTGGTCAAGACCAAGATCACTCAGCTGAATGGTACGCTGGGAATCGACTCCATCCTTGGTCAGGGTACACAGATCGCGATTCAGGTGCCTCTTACGCTGGCTATCATGCCGACCTTGATGGTTGTGCTGGAGAATCAGGCATTCGCGCTGCCACTGGTGAATGTCAACGAAATATTCAACCTTGATCTTACCAAAACCAATATAGTTGATGGTCAGCAGGTGATCATCGTGCGCGATCAGGCGCTCCCGCTTTTCCATCTGAAACGCTGGATGGTCAAGGGCTGTGAAAATGAGGCGCTGCCGGATCAGGGGCATGTTGTTATCGTTTCTGTTGGCACTGCGCGCGTAGGCTTTGTGGTGGATCAACTGGTCGGGCAGGAGGAGGTGGTGATCAAGCCACTGGGCTCGATTCTGCACGGTACGCAGGGTCTCTCGGGTGCGACTATTACTGGTGATGGTCGTATTGCACTCATTATCGATATACCGAATCTTCTGAAACGCTATGCTTCAACCTGATCCGGTACGGCTGTTGACGGAAAAACTATGGCAGTAACAGTACTGATCGTTGATGACTCTGGGTTTTTTCGAAATCGAATAGAAGAAACCCTGAAGGATGATGGTCGCATTCAGGTCGTTGGCACTGCTGTCAACGGTAAGGAGGCTGTTGAAAAAGCACGGCTACTGAAGCCTGATGTGATTACCATGGATGTCGAAATGCCGCAGCTCAATGGTATTGAGGCTGTGCGTATTATCATGCGTGAGTGTCCAACCAACGTGATGATGCTGTCATCTCTGACTCATGAGGGTGCGCGGGTGACTCTGCAGGCTCTGGAGGCGGGTGCTGTTGACTATCTGCCAAAGGATATCAGAGCCTGGATGGATCGCTCCAACACGCTTAGAAAGGAGTTGGTAGATCGTATTGTCGCGCTTGGCAAGTCTCGTCGCTACCGTGCTTCGCTCCCTTTCGGGCGATCCTCATCCAGTGAGCAGTCGGGCTCCAGTATGGTTTTCCGGCCACAGCGGCCTAAAACGGATACACAGCAACAGTCAGTAGCCAGAACACCAGAACCCCGTTCATCGGCTGCAGCGGGATTGGCATCACGATCAGTTGCGGATACCAGAGGGGCTGCTACTGCTGTATCCAAAGTGCGGGTTCCGGATTGCAGGCTGGTTGTTATCGCTTCCTCAACTGGCGGCCCTGCTGCCTTGCAAAAAATCATTACGGCCTTACCTGCCAGCTTCCCTTACCCTATTCTGTTGGTGCAGCATATGCCAAAGACCTTTACCAAGGTCTTTGCTGAGAGGCTGGATCAGCAGTCGCGTATCAGAGTGAAGGAGGCTGAGGATAATGATCGTCTCGAGCCGGGGCTGGCGCTGCTTTGCCCTGGGGGTATGCAGATGATGATTGATCCTCGACAGACTGGCAGGGTGAAAATACTGGAGGGTGATGAACGCCTCACCTATAAACCAAGTGCTGATGTGACCTATGCCTCCGTTGCCAAAACCTATGGCTCCGGTGCGCTGGGTATCATTCTTACCGGAATGGGTGCTGATGGTTGTGATGGAGCCAGGCTTCTTAAGCAGGCGGGCTCAACCATGTGGGCACAGAGTAAAGAGACTTGCACCATCTATGGTATGCCGCAAGCGGTGGTAAACGCTGGTCTGGCGGATGCGATTCTGGATCTTGATGATATCAGTGATCTGCTGGCGGGCAAGCAGCGCTAGGATTGGTGCCATTTTTTCAGACATACTCGGACAATCCTCAGGGAAAATACTATGCAGGTATGGGCGGTTGCTAATCAAAAAGGTGGGGTTGGTAAAACCACGACGGTTGTAACACTTGCCGGGCTTCTGGCTGAGGTCGGCTACCGGGTACTGCTTGTTGACCTTGATCCTCATGGCTCGCTGACCAGTTATTTCAGACTTGATCCGGATGAGTTGGATGAAAGTGTTTATGATCTGTTTGAGCAGGTCGAGTTGAACCCGCCATTGGTCAGAGGGTTGATTCAGCGCAGCTCACATGAAAGCATCGATATCATGCCTGCTTCAACAGCACTTGCAACGCTGGAGCGAAAAGCCGTAGGAAAAGAGGGGTTAGGGTTGCAGGTGTCTAAAGCACTCAGATTCGTGCGGGAAGAGTATGATTTTGTTCTGATAGACAGCCCGCCTGTGCTGGGTGTGTTGATGGTAAATGCGCTCGCTGCCTGTACGCACCTGTTGGTGCCTGTACAGACAGAATTTCTGGCTTTAAAAGGGCTTGAGCGCATGGTGAGAACAATTGAGATGATCAATCGTGCCAGAAAAAATAAGCTGGGATATACGATTTTGCCAACTTTCTATGATCGACGCACCCAGGCTTCAGTTACCAGTCTGCGAGAACTCTATCGGTTATATCCGGATGCTGTATCCAGTGCAGTGGTGCCAGTAGATACAAAGTTCAGGAATGCCAGCCTCAAAGGCTTGGTGCCTTCATCGATGGATGCAGGTAGTCGTGGGGTGCATGCTTATGCACGTCTGCTCAGAGGTCTTCTGGAGCGGTGCAAGCAGGAGTAACCTATGGCTGATCAGAAACGTGTGGTTTATGAATATCTTGAGGCTCTGCTTGCTGATCCGGCTGCAGGTTCGGATGAGCTGCTGAATGAGCAGGGTGCTGAGCAAAAGCAGCTAGAGGAAAATGCTGTATTGCCTGAGGGTGAGCTCTTTTCGGAAGAGACTGTTGCTGATCCAGGGCTGGTGACTGAGGCTATAGTAGAGCCAGAAGAGCCAGAAGAGCCAGAAGTACCTGAAAGTGCTGCCAGCGAGCCGGAGCCTGTTCATGAAGAACAGTCGATAGCGGATGAGTGGCCTGAAGAACCCTATGTTGATGTAGTGAAGGACCAATCCGTGCAACCATCAGTCAGTGGCGCGGATGATCTCTATGCTCAGGAATATGAGAGCATGATGAAGTGTGTGCTGGTCAGGGTGCAGGGGCTGAGCCTTGCGATCCCGGTGGACTACATTGATGGTGCCGTGCATATAACGACAATCTCGATGAGTATTGAGATGAATCATGACTGGATACTGGGGAGGTTCGGACCTCAGCATGATCGCACAACTGTTGTTGATACGGCGCGATGGGTAATACCTGATACCTACTCACTCGAAAAGTCCAGTTATTCGGATATCATTATCCTTAGCGGTCGCGATTGGGCGCTGGCTTGTGATGAGCTGGTCAAATCCATTAACATTCCCCGCAGCGCTATCAATTTCAATGCCAACAAAGAGGCGCGGGCCTGGTTGTTGGGGACTTACATGCCTGAGCGTTGTGCCATTCTTGATATAGATCAGTTGGTCGATGAGTTCGAGCTGATGATAATCTGATCTCCAAATCAGGCGAGGTGAGTGCTTGCTGAGGAGCTCTCCCTAAACTGATATAAAGGCAGTCTATGACCTATTGGGATGCTTCTGTGAGTGAATATCTGACATTGATACTGGTCATATTTGCACTGCTGGCAGTAGTATCCAGCGTGACCGCAGTCTATGTTTTAGTACGACTCAATCGTCAGGAGCGTCGCTTTCGCGCGCTGATCAACGTACTGAGAAATGAGATTCACGTGATGACCAATAGCTCCATAGGAATGGGCAAGCGACTGGTTGCAGTGGAACATAAACTCAATCTGACGGTCGATAAGCAGCAGGAGTTGGAGAATCGCGATCCTGGTGTGATGGCATACAATCAGGCAGCTCGTCTGATGGAGATGGGTGCCGGTGTTGATGATCTTGTAAAAAGCTGCGGTATTGGGCGTCCCGAGGCTGAGCTGATGGCTCTTTTACACAAAGAGCTGCATACGGGGCAGAGCCTGCCGCATAAGCATTAGCCCGGAATAGACTGATGAGTGTTACCACACCAATGAATCGATCGTTTTGATTGACTGCTGTTCAGTAATTCCTCCTTCACGTATAATCCGCACTTTTATCGACCTTAGTTTAATTTTGGGGAATATCTGACCATGGCTGTTGAACGTACACTCTCTATCATCAAACCTGATGCTGTAGCAAAGAATGTGATCGGCGAAATTCTGACACGCTTCGAAAAAGCAGGTCTGAAAATCATCAAGATGGAAATGAAATCTCTGTCCAAAGCAGATGCAGAAGGCTTTTATGCAGAGCATAAAGAGCGTCCGTTCTTTGCGGATCTGGTTGCATTCATGACTTCCGGTCCTGTTGTTGTTCAGGTTCTTGAGGGTGAAAATGCCGTACTGCTTAACCGCGATCTGATGGGAGCTACCAATCCTAAAGAAGCAGCTGAAGGTACTATCCGTAAAGATTTTGCTGAGTCCATCGATGCCAACGCAGTGCATGGCTCTGACTCTGTTGCATCTGCAGAAAGAGAAATCAAGTACTTTTTCGGCTAAGCTTATATGGTAAGTTTACAGGCCATCTAATACTGATGGCCTTGTTTTGAGTGTTAAGTAAATCAGGTAAAGACCATGTCTCATTCAAAGGTTAATCTGCTGGGCCTGTCTCCGGCTAAACTCGAAGCTTTCTTTGATGAGCTTGGAGAGAAGCGCTTTCGCGCGACTCAAGTACTGAAGTGGCTGCATCAGCACGGTGCAAGCAGTTTCGATGAGATGACAAATATCAGTAAGTCGCTTCGTGCCAAACTGGAGGAAGTGGCTGAAATTCGAGAATCTGAAGTCGTCTTCGAAAAATTCTCTGCTGACGGCACTCGTAAGTGGGTGATCAAGGTGGAGGGAGGGTCAAGTGTTGAGGCGGTTCTTATACCGGAAGGTGCGCGCAAGACTTTGTGTGTGTCTTCTCAGGTGGGGTGCTCGCTTGACTGCAGTTTCTGTTCGACTGGCAAGCAGGGCTTCAATCGAAGCCTGAGCAGCGCCGAGATCATAGGCCAGATTCGAACGGCAATCCGCTCTTTTGGTCCCTTTGACCCAGCGGGTGAAAGGCGTGTAACCAATGTCGTATTCATGGGCATGGGTGAGCCGCTGATGAATTTCAATAATGTCATGGATGCTGCGGCACTCATGATGGATGATAATGCATACGGTCTGTCCAAGCGCCGTGTTACGATCAGTACTGCAGGTGTGGTGCCGGCGCTGGACAAGATGGTTGGCCTTACCGATGTGTCTCTGGCCATCTCTTTGCATGCGCCTACTGATGAGCTGCGCAGTCAACTGGTACCGGTTAACAAGCGTTACCCTATAAAAGATTTGCTGGACTCGGCTAATCGTTATCTGCAGAGTCTCAGTGACAAGCGTGTTGCAACTATTGAGTATACCTTGATGGCCGGAGTTAATGATCAGCCAGAGCATGCACGCCAACTCGTTAAAGTGTTGCGCCAGATTCCCTGTAAACTCAATCTGATACCTTTCAACCCTTTCCCCAATTCCGGGTATGAGCGCCCATCTGAAGATGCGATCGCGGCGTTCAAGCAGATAGTACTTACCTCAGGTATCATTACCACTGTCAGAAAAACGCGGGGAGAGGATGTCGATGCAGCCTGCGGACAGTTGGTCGGTCAGGTTGATGATAGAACCAGACGTAGCCAAAAGTATATTCCTGTGATACAAGAAGAGGTTAGCAGAGACAAGAGCTTCCATTTCTAGGAGTAGTGTGTGAAGCCAAGGCGTGTAGTATTGATAATGTTGCTTCTGACTCTGGCTGGCTGTGGCGCACAGAGCAGAGTACCGGTTACTGGTGCAGAGGCCGCTCCTGATGCTGCTTTGCAGGCATATACCCAGTTGGGGCTGCAGTATCTTCAGGCAGGTGATACAGTAAGTGCAAAAGGCTCGTTGCAGCGAGCGATTGCCATCGATCCGAAATATGGTCCAGCATATAATGCCATGGCGTTGGTGTTTCAGGTTGAAAGAGACCTTGATCTGGCAGAGGAGTATTTCAGGAAGTCGGTTGAATTTGAGCCAATGAACGCAATGATCCATAACAATTTCGGGGCATTCTTGTTTGCTCAGCAACGTTATGAGGAAGCGTGCAGGCACCTGGCCAGGGCGACCGAAGATCCCTTTTATCCTTTACGGGCTCAGGCCTTTGAAAACCTGGGGCGCTGCTACCGCATCATAGAGCGCCCGGATGTGGCTGAGCATGCGTTTCGAAGAGCGCTGGATCTCAGTCATAATCGTCCGATCGCTCAGATAGAGCTGGCTGATCTGCTCTTGGTCAGTGGTAACAGTCCTGAAGCTGCTTTCTGGTTCAGGCAGTTTCGTGATCTGGTGGATCAGCGGCGTGTAGAGCACACGCCATTGAGTCTATGGGTAGGTATACGTGTTGCAAGGGAGAGTCGTGATGCCAGTCTGGCTACGACCTATTCGCTGTTACTTAGAAATCTCTTCCCTGATTCGGAAGAGTACAGGCAATTTAAGGAGGCTGCACATTGAGTAGTGAGCAGCAGGAATACTCAGAGCAGCTTTTTGCTGGTGAGCAGTTTACTCAGGCGCGTGAAGCCCTGGGGTTAAGTGTTGAGCAGATTTCTCAGGAGTTGAATCTTTCAGTCAAGATCCTGCGTGCTATCGAGTCCGGCACTCCGCAAACGCTGCCAAACCCGGTGTTTGTACGGGGCTATATTCGTAATTACGCGAAGCGGCTCGGCTTGGATCCTGATCTGTCGGCACGACAGTTTGAGGCCATTCCCGGGGTCAATCTGACACCGACTTCGGTTCGTTCTGCTGTATCCATGGGTACGCGTGATCAGAATAGAAGTCCTTTCATGCGTGTATTGACCTGGTTGCTTGTGCTGGCCGTCATCGCAGCAGCTCTTTGGTGGTCTGGTGACCAATACGGTTTATTTGAACAGGGTACAGAAGCGCCGCCAGAGAGGCCGGCTGATGCTGTCGTCGTGATTGAGCACGAATCCACTTCACCTGCAGTAACGGGACAGGTTCCGACTTTTGAAGCGCCTGTGCAGCAGGAGTCGCAGCCATTGTCCTCTGAGTCATCAGTAGTACTGACTGAAGAGCCTGTTGAGTTTTTGCCGCAGACACAGGTTTCTGAGGAGCTTCCGACTCAGTCTGAGGTTGAGGTTGCTGAGGCTCTCCCACAGGCTGAGGAAGCTACAGAGTCGGCCTCTCAGGTCGAACTCACTGCTTCGGGCCTGATGGTAAGCTTTATTGATGATTGCTGGGTACAGATCAGAGATGCCGAAGGTGCCTCTTTGTTCGCTGGAGTAGCCAGAGCCGGTAGTGATCTGGATCTGCAGGGTGTTGAGCCACTATCCGTTGTGATCGGCCGGGTCGATGCGGTTGGTAGCATCACCTATAAGGGCGAGTCTATTGATTTGCAGAGCATGAGTAATCGAAATGTAGCCCGCTTCAATCTGCCCCTCCGCTAAAAATTTTTTCTACAGGATACAGGTAACAGAGTTGGCCAAGATCAAAGCTATTCGAGGCATGAATGATATCCTGCCAGAGCAGACCAGGCTCTGGCAGTTTTTTGAAAGTAAGATTCGTACAGTCCTCGGTACTTATGGGTATGACGAAATCCGGATGCCGATGGTGGAATCCACAGATCTGTTCAAACGCTCGATCGGTGAAGTGACGGATATTGTTGAAAAGGAGATGTATACCTTCGATGATCGTAATGGCGACAGCCTGACGCTGAGGCCGGAAGGTACGGCAAGTTGTGTGCGCGCCTGTGAAGAGCATGGTCTGCTGTATAACCAGACACAGCGCCTGTGGTATATGGGACCCATGTTCAGATATGAGCGACCGCAGAAAGGACGTTATCGTCAGTTTCACCAGATAGGTGCCGAAACCTTCGGCATGACCGGGCCGGATATCGACGCTGAGCTGATTCTGATGAGTGCGCGGTTCTGGCGTGAGCTGGGGATACAGGATATTGTGACACTTCAGTTGAATACACTGGGGAGTCTAGCGGCCAGGAATGACTATCGCGAAGCATTGGTAGCCTATCTTTCGCAGAATATGGAACAGCTGGATGAGGATAGTAAACGCCGTCTGACGACCAACCCGCTGCGTATTCTGGATAGCAAAAATCCGCAAACGCAGGCTTTGCTGGATGGTGCGCCAAATCTGCATGACTTTCTGGATCAGGAATCCAGGGAGCATTTTGAGGCGTTGCGTACCTTGCTTGACAGGGCCGGGCTGAAGTACGAGATCAATCAGCGGCTGGTTCGAGGTCTGGATTACTATGGCAAAACCGTTTTCGAATGGGTGACTGATCATCTCGGAGCGCAGGGCACTATCTGCGCCGGTGGTCGTTATGATGGACTGGTTGAGCAGTTGGGTGGCCGTCCGGTTCCCGCTGTTGGTTTTGCTATGGGTGTGGAGCGCCTGATACTGCTGATTGAGGCTGCAGGTAGTGTGCCTGATAATCTACAGCAGAAGGTGGACCTGTTTGTTGCTGTCGCTGGTGCCGGCGCCGAGTCTGAAGGCTTGCTGCTGGCTGAACGTTTGCGAAGTGACATGCAACTGAGAATACAGCTTAACTGTGGCGGTGGCAGTCTGAAAAGTCAGTTGAAGCGGGCAGATAAGAGTGGTGCTCCCTATGCTTTGTTGCTGGGTGAGGATGAGCTGCTGGCTGGCAAGATAGTGATCAAGCCTCTGAGGGGGCAGGGTGAGCAGCATCTGGTCGATATGGCGGAGCTAACTGCCGTGTTGAAAGAAATAAATCTTGGTAAAGGTTTGGAGAATTAAAGCGTGGCGGAACTTCGGACAGAAGAAGAGCAGATTGAAGCGATCAAGAGCTGGTGGAAGGAAAATGGCAAATCATTATTGCTGAGTATTCTTGTCGTTGTGTCCGCTGTTGTCGGATGGAAAAGCTGGCAACAATATCAGGTAAATCAGGCTTCCCAGGCATCAGCCCTATATCAGAATCTCGTGGATGCAGTCATACAGACTGTCGGGAATCAGGCTGATGCTGGTGCGGTGAGTACTGCGGAGCATCTGAGCGAGCGTCTTAAAGGCGACTTCACTAAGACCTCTTATGCGCAGTTTGCTGCTTTACTCATGGCGCGTGTTGCTGTGGAGCAAGGTGATCTGAGTCGTGCGCAGCAGGAGTTGGATTGGTTGCTGGATGGTCGTGCCGAAGGGGATATCCTGCGTGTGGCGAACCTGCGTAAAGGTCGAGTGTTGGCTGAGTTGGGGCTTGTCGATGATGCAATAGCGCTGCTTCAAAATGCTGATGCTGGAGCTTTTGAATCAGGGTATCAAGAGTTGCTGGGTGATCTATACAGCATGTCCGGGCGCGTGGATCAGGCGCGGGCTGCATATAACAGAGCTCTTGAGGTGAGTCAGACATCTCAGGGGCAGGCAATTTTGCGCATGAAGCGTGATGACTTGGGGATTGAGGTTGATTCATGATGAAAAGCTTGCGTGGTCTGTTGCTGATATGCTGTGCGGCTCTGATCTCAGCCTGTGGTTTCTGGGGTGGGGTGGAAGAGGTTAAACCGAATCCGCTGGTGGACTTTACGGCGGAGAACAGTGTTTCTGTTGTCTGGAGCAGCTCTATTGGTAGTGGTCCAGGTCGTAAATACCATCAGATGAGACCTGCCATAGACGGTAATCGGATCTTTGCTGCCGATAGCAAGGGCTTGGTTGTAGCGCTTGATCGTAGTAATGGGCAGCGTCATTGGAGTGTCAATCTTAAAGATACGCTCATGGGTGGTGTCGGTGCAGGTTATGGCAAGGTGTTTGTCACAACTGAGTCAGGGCTGCTGGTTGCCCTGGATGCAAGTGATGGCACAGAGGTATGGCGTCGACAGTTGGCGTCTGAAGTAACATCTCCAGCGCAAGCCAACCCGGATATCGTTGTCGCCCAGTTGGTCAGTGGTCGTCTTACCGCACTTGATCTGAGAACGGGTGAGCATCGCTGGACCTATGATGCACAGATTCCATCCCTGACACTGCGTGGTACAAGCTCTCCGCTGGTTACCAGTGATGTTACCTTTGCCGGCTTTGCGAATGGACGTTTCCTGGCTCTGCAAAATGATAATGGGTCCGTCTTGTGGGATCAGCGTATATCACTGACTGAAGGGCGCTCTGAGCTTGAGCGTATAGTCGATGTTGATGGGCGTGCCATACTGCTGGATAACCTGCTCTATGTGGTTGGTTATCAGGGGCGTCTGGTAGCGATTAACCCTTTCAATGCACAGGTGATATGGGCGCTGGATATGTCCAGCTATCGTAGCCTGGCAAGTGGGTTCGGTAATCTTTATGTTGCTGAAGCCAACGATTTTGTGCAGGCGGTCGATGCAGGCAGTAGCGCCAGTGTATGGCGACAGACAAACCTTGAAAATCGACAACTGACCTCGCCCGGAGTGTTGGGTCGCACGGTAGTGGTTGGTGATTATGAAGGGTATCTGCATTTCATGTCGCAGACAGATGGGCGCTTCATGGCGCGCTATCGTGTTGACTCTTCAGGTTTGAGAGGCGATATGCTGGTTGTTGATGACACGCTCTATGTATTGAGTAATGCTGGCCGTTTGATGGCGCTCCGGCTGAACTGATTGGTTTAAAATTTCAGGCGGCGGCTTTCTGCATTATGTGGATAGCCGCCGTTTTGTTTATCAGGTAAAAACTATGCTTCCTGTTATTGCTCTCGTAGGGCGTCCGAATGTTGGCAAATCGACGCTTTTTAACCGACTGACGCGCTCTCGTGATGCGTTGGTTGCCGACCTGCCTGGTTTGACGCGAGACAGAAAATATGGCGAAGGCCGTATTGGTGGTTGCGATTATATTGTCATTGATACGGGTGGTATCACCGGGGATGAGGATGGCATCGATAAAGTGATGGCCAAACAGTCTCTCGTTGCCATGGATGAAGCGGATGTTGTTCTTTTTCTTGTGGACGGTCGTGCAGGACTGAATCCAGCCGATCAATTGATTGCAGATCATCTGCGCCGAATGAACAAACGCTGCTATCTGGTGGTAAACAAGACCGATGGTATCGATCCTGATGTTGCCATGGGTGATTTCTATGCCCTTGGAATTGCTGATCTGTATCCCATAGCTGCCTCTCATGGGCGCGGAGTCATGAGTCTGGTTGAAGAGGTTCTCAAGCCCTACATTGTTGAGGATGATGGCTCAGAAGAGGCGGAGGCTGAAGAGAAGGAGAGAGATCGCTCCATCCGTATCGCTGTGATCGGCAGGCCGAATGTCGGTAAGTCAACGCTGGTCAATCGCTTGTTGGGCGAAGAGCGAGTGGTGGTGTTTGATCAGGCAGGAACCACCCGTGACAGTATCTATATTCCCTACGAACGCGATGACCGCAAGTATACGCTGATTGATACAGCGGGAGTGCGTCGTAGAAAGCACATCACTGAAGTGGTTGAAAAATTCTCCATTGTAAAAGCGCTGCAGGCGATACGAGATGCCAATGTCGTTATCATGGTAATTGATGCGCGTGAAGGTGTGACAGATCAGGACTTGCACTTGCTGGGCTTTGTGATAGATGCAGGGAGGGCGATGGTCGTCACACTGAACAAATGGGATGGCATGGATCAGGATCAGAAAAATGCTACCAAGGAGAAGATTGAGCGTAAACTGAGTTTTGCAGAGTTTGCGCGTTTTCACTTCATCTCTGCGTTGCATGGTTCAGGTGTAGGCAACCTCTACAAATCGATACATGAGGCCTATGACTCGGCGTTTGCCAAGTGGAGTACCAACCGCCTGACAACCTTGCTTGAAGATGTCGTGGCTGATCATCAGCCGCCGACGGTCAATAATTACCGTATCAAGTTGAGGTATGCGCACCAGGGAGGCTCTAACCCGCCGATCATTGTCGTGCATGGCAATCAGACCGATGCGCTACCCAACTCCTACAAGCGTTATCTGGAGAACCGGTTTATCAACCTGTTGAAGGTAAAGGGTACACCGATCAGGTTTGAGTTCAAGACCGGTGATAACCCCTTTGCCGGCAAGAAAAACAAGCTTTCAGGCAGGCAGCTCGCCAAGAAAGAGCGAAACAAGGATCATATCCAGAAAATCAAACACCGTGCCAAGAAAAAGGCTCAGCGACGTGACTGAGCAGGCTGAGCTGAAGAACATGCCGATCGGGGTTTTTGACTCGGGTGTAGGTGGTTTGACTGTTCTGAATGAGATTCGCCGAGTGCTGCCGGGTGAGGATCTGATCTATCTCGGTGATACAGCCAGGGTGCCTTATGGCACCAAGAGCTCGGTATCCATTACCCGTTATGCAGAGCAGGCACTGCGTGCTTTGCAGAGTCATAAGATCAAGGCGTTGGTTATTGCCTGTAACACAGTGTCAGCGGTAGCGCTTGATCCTCTGCGTGCAGCGCATCCCGAACTACCGATTTTCGGCGTTGTCGAGCCAGGTGCGGCAGTGGCATGTCGTACCAGTAAGGCTGGGCATATTGGCGTGATCGCGACGGAAAGCACAATAAACAATCTTGCATACCATAAGGCAATCATTTCACGTCGACCTGATGCGACTGTCAGGGGAAGGGCCTGCTCGCTTTTTGTTGCGCTGGCTGAAGAGGGCTGGCATCAGGGTGAATTGGTTGAAAGTATCGTGCGTGAGTCGTTGGGGAATCTGCTGCATGCCGACGGCGATAATGCTCTGGACACGCTGGTGCTGGGTTGCACCCATTTTCCGGCACTCAGGGAAGCAATTCAGAATGTAGTCGGTAATGGTGTGGTGTTGGTAGATTCAGCAGTGACTACTGCTGATGCGCTGGCGGCAACTTTGGCAGATTTCAATCTGTGTGCTGCAAGGGAGGTTTCTGGGCATGTGCGTTTTCTGGTAACTGATGGGCCTGAGCGCTTCGCACGCGTAGCTCCGCATTTTTTCTCAGAGACAGTCGATGTCTCGAAAGTGGAGCTGGTTGATATCCAGCATTTTGGCTCAGATCAGATATTATAAATATTTCTGCAATTAGTCGTTGACTTAAATCTCAGCCTCTGTAGAATTCGCCTCCTCGATTGAGGTGCTGGCCCGCAAGGGAGCAGTCACCAGGATGGGTTCACAGTAGTTAAAGATTTGTTTTTAAATTGTTTTAAGTGAATTTATCGGTTGTTGAGTGAGTGCGCGGATCGACATGAAAATGATCGAAAAGCTGAAAAAACTCCTTGACAATGAATCGGCAGGCGCTAGAATATGCGCCTCGCTTGAGACGAAACTCAAGCCGCTCTTTAACAAGTTGATCAGGTAATACAAGTGGGCGCTTGTCGAGGTTAAGCACACAAGCTTAATCAGACAAGTAACCTAAATTCATTTAGTGTTGTTTTTGTCTGAGCATGCATTAA
>NZ_WBOM01000010.1 GCF_008973755.1 Nitrincola alkalilacustris
TATTGACGTTAATACCCAGCTCCCTAGCCGTCTGGGTGACGGGTTGATCAGACTCTACCGCCAGTTTGACTGCCGACTCTTTGAACTCAGCTGTATAGGAATTGCTTTTCTTCTGACTCATGACACACACCTTTTGTAGGCAGGTGATCTTACCTGCAGTTGTGTGTCCGGGAAACTATAGCCACTTCATAAGATCGATATTAGCGATACCATGCCGCTTGCTAACGCTACGTGTTGTCTTGTGCAGAGAGGTCATTTGGTTGAGGCAGTGGCCGATTAAGGCAAGCCCACCATGAGGTGTGATCACTTCGGTTTTAGACTGTACGAGCTTGAATTTACGCATGCTATCAACATCACTGTTTGGGTGAATGGGCAGTGATGTCTATTTTAACGCTGGAAGCCTTGCTGTTGCAGGGTTTTTGAGCACCTTTATTGAATCCGAAGTCACGGATTCAGGTTATTACATATGTGAAATGAAAGTCAGGTGATCTGCTATCTTGATATAGAAGGACTTATCCAACTCATTCAGAACTGACTCTAATCAGCTAACACAGTTTACAACAGGAGATACAAGATGACAGAACCCATCATTGCGCAGAAAGGCCCCTATGCCACAGAGGTGGAGGAGGGAAAGCGCTACGTCTGGTGCGCCTGTGGTCGCAGTCAGACTCAACCCTTATGTGATGGCACGCATAAGACAACAGATCTGCGCCCCGTTGTTTATACGGCTGATAAAGCCGGCAAGGTCTATTTTTGCGGTTGCAAGCAAACCTCAAACAAACCATTATGTGACGGCACTCACAACAGCCTCTGACCGGCTGTTGTGAATCCCATGGTTATCCCGAGATCTGTACGTGCGTCGATTGCTTCGCCTGACATTCCGTTATCTTTTTCTGGCTCTGCTGGCATGGGTTCTGCTCAGTCTGTTGCTGGTCGTTCCACTCAAGTGGATCAATCCTCCCATCACCATGGTGATGATTGATCGCTGGATCAACAACAGCAGTGAGGATTTCAAATTACGCCAGACATGGCTCAGCTGGGATGAAATTCCGACACATGCGACGTTAGCCGTTGTGGCGTCCGAAGATCAACTGTTTCCGTTTCATCGTGGTTTTGACATGAATGCGATTCAGCAGGCGCTACGCGAGCGTGAGCGTCGTGGGCAGCTGCGTGGAGCCAGCACGATCAGTCAGCAGGTGGCACGTAACCTCTATCTCTGGACCAGCCGCAGTTGGATCAGAAAAGCGATTGAGGCCTGGTTTACGCTGCTGATAGAGCTGACCTGGAGCAAACAACGCATTCTTGAGGTGTATCTCAATATTGCCGAGTGGGGACCGGGGGTGTTTGGAATTGAAGAGGCCAGCCTGCACCATTTCGGCAGACCGGCCGCACAATTGACCCCGATGCAAGCCGCTCTTCTGGCCTCGACCCTGCCCAGTCCGCTTCGCTATGATCCGGCAAATCCTGCTAATCATCTTCGCAATCGCGCTAACTGGAATCTGGAGCAGCAACGCAGGCTCGGTGGTGCGCAGTGGCTGGCACCGCTTAATGAGCGTTAGCTGACTGGTACTGATTCTCTGTACTTTCAGCCACACTCTGCCACAACATAGATATTGAAGGGGTCATGATCCAGTCGATGTGCCTGGAGTTTGCTGAAACCCGCTTGCTGCAGCATCTCCATCGCCAACTCCTCACCCCACATGGTGCCGAGGCCTGGGCCTCCCTGACCCAGAGAGACGGGTGTACAGTGCATGCAGGAAACGCTGTATAGCAAGGGTGCTACTGGGTGATCGACATTTTTTTCCAGATAGCTTGACCCGCCAATATCCTGCATCAGATAGACCCCACCAGGTTTCAGAGCCTTTGCAATTCTTGCCAGCAGACCCGCCGGGTCGGACTGGTCGTGCACCGCATCAAAGGTCGTGACCAGATCAAAACATGCTTCCTTATCGAAGTATTGCAGGTCCAGCGCCTCAAACCTCAAGTTGGTTATCCCAAGCATTGCTGCTTTTTGCTGAGTCGGTGCAAAAGCCTCTTCACACAGGTCATACCCTACAAATCGGCTGTTTGGATAAGCTTGAGCCAGTTCCAGGAGTGCCAGTCCTCGACCACACCCGGCATCCATGACATCAATACCTGACTCGAGTTTGAGTCCCAGCCCGGGAATCAGGGGTATGATGTGATCAAACAGCGCCGCCACAACAGTCTGGCTGCTGTCTTCCGCCATGAAAGTGTGGAAGCAGGGATAATCACCATATGCAAGCCCCTCACCGGATTTGAAACACTCTATTATCCGGTCATGTACAGTGCCCATCATTGGGATAAGCTGCGCCATCACTGCCAGATTATCGGGCGTTGCAGCGCGTGTCAGACAGCCAGCCTTGGCCTGGCTCAAACTGTAAAGCTTATTCTCCGCGTCATAGTCGATGACACCACCACAGGTCAACGCAGCCAACCATTCACGTACATATCGCTCATTAAGGTGGCAGGTATCCGCCAGCAACTGACTGCTTATGGGTGATAGTCTCGCCATCTTGTCAAACAGCTCAAGGCGATGACCTATCGAGATCATAACCATAGTGGCAGAGTGATTGAGCATCTCCATCAGTTGGCCGGCAAACTCTTCTGTCTCTATTATATTTTTGTCAGCCATACCAAGATCAACAGCATGATTCATGTGTGTGACACCTCTTATTATCTGAATGAAAGAGCCAATACTTTAGACCTTGCTGGCATTTTCACTTAAGCGGTAAAATCCAAAAAACAGTCAAATATGCCAATTCTTGCCCGAGCGTTTAACACAGCGGAAAGCCTGCATGACAGAAAAAAGCGATAAAACGATTGAGATAGCTATCCTTGCAACGCCTGATGTCACAGCATCAACGGTCTACGGTATGTGTGATCTGATCGCTTCTGCCGGGCGTGATTGGAGTCTGTTGACGAAAGGGGTAATCGGGCAGCCATGTTTTTCCGTGACAATCGCTTCGATGGATGGAAAGGAGTTGAGTGTCATCAACAATGGCTGGGTCAAGCCTCATCGTTCTCTAGATGCCAGTTATCAGCCAGATGTTGTCTGCATTCTGGAGCTTTTTGTCGATCTGAAGCTCGGTATGAAGGGGCGCTATGTTCAAGAGATAGAGTGGCTGAAGGCCTATTGGGCGAGAGGAGGCATTATCGCCACGGCCTGCAGTGGGGTACTGCTCCTTGCAGAATCGGGCCTGCTTGAAGGGTTGGATGCAACAACACATTGGGCAACCAGTGGACTGCTGAGAGAGCATTATCCTACCGTCCGGGTGCATCCCAACAGAGCGCTTCTGGTAACAGGTGAAGACCAGCGTTTGATCATGGCAGGGGGTGGCACGTCATGGATGGATCTTGGTCTTTACCTGATAGCACGCTTTGCCGGAGCAGAGGAAGCCGTTAGAACTGCCAAGATCCATCTGATCGACTGGCATGATAACGGGCAGCTACCCTATGCTTATCTTTGCAGCGCCCGCCAGTCGGAGGATGCAGCCATCGCTCGTTCGCAGGTCTGGCTGGCTGAGAACTATGACAGACCCTCTCCGGTCAGTTCAGCTGCGGAGTTCTCGGGCCTTACTGAACGCTCTTTCAAGCGTCGCTTCAAGCAGGCTACGGGAATGACACCCATCGATTATGTCCTGACACTGCGCCTTGAAGAAGCCAAGCAGATGCTTGAAGCAACGGATCTTTCCGTTGAGGAGATAGCTGAAAGCGTCGGCTATCAGGACAGCAGCTTTTTCGGGCGCAAGTTTGCACGGATGGTGGGTATGACGCCAGTACAGTATCGACGAAAATTCAAAGTGCTTCACAATATGCTGAGGTGACGGTGAGTGTGCGGTAGCTAGATTAAAATGGCAGCTCAGTCCCGACCAAACCCCTAGGTCTGCTCTACCGTTGTATCCGTGTGAACCAGATCTGTTTCCTTGACTACACAGTTACGCCCACTGTTCTTGGCTGCATAAAGTGCCCTGTCGGCACGTAGTATGAGGCTGTCAAGTTGATCCTGCGGTGTATGCTGGTTGAGTTGTGTGAGTGTGCCTACTCCGATACTCAGGGTTACTCGGTAGTGGGTTGAGAAACGATGTTCAATATTCAGATCATGGATCGACTTGCGGATACGTTCTGCAACAGCCAGTGCACTGAGTTCGCCCTGGTCGGGCAACAGTATCGCAAACTCCTCGCCGCCAATTCTGGCTACCAGCTCACCGGCTCGCTGGCACTGTTCATCCATCACTGCGGCAAGCTTTTTTAACACCTTATCGCCCTTGTCGTGCCCATAGTGGTCGTTATAAGCCTTGAAGAAGTCGACATCCAGCATCAGCAAAGACAGGGGGTGCCCGCTACGCTGAGCACGACGATTCTCAAGCTGCCTGACATGGTCAAAATGGCGGCGGTTGGCCAGATTCGTCAATGAATCCGTATTGGATAATCTCAGCAGCTCTTTTCTGCACTTTTCAAGCTCGCTGAGGCTGAGCCAGCGCTCTGTCAGTTTGAAAAAGGCTTCTGCTGTCATTTGTGCCAGTCTTCTTTCCTGTTGGTCTCTGGCTTTTTCATCCATTCCATGCAAAGCCAGCAGAAAACTGTCCCGCTCACCAATGAAACAACACACGAGCGTGTTTGGAAGTTTTTTGTCATAGCTGATACTCCAGCCCTTGCTCTTGCCGGGAGAGGGCAGCAGTTGACCTTCAACCCAGTCTACGATCGCGTTGTCATCACGCCAGATAAACCGCCAGGACCAGGCCTCTCCTGTATTGCAGTTGGCAATTGCACAAGCATTTGCGCCATGATACTGAGCCACTTCATAAAGTGCTTTTCGAAGTCCTATTGGAAACTCAGGCTGAGGCAGGTCGATCAATCTGGCAGAGATACGTGACAGCATATCAAGGTATTCGTTTATATGGGCGATCACCTCTGTTCGTTGAGTGACCCGATGATCAAGCTGATCTTTTTCATCAGCCAGTGCTGCCATCGCCCTGTCTCTTTCATCAACATAGCGAGTCAGGCTTTTTCGCAAGGTATTGAAGCCTTCGATCACCTGGTCGATCTCATCACGCCAGCGACGTTTGGGGCGAGTAATTACCAAGGGGTGCAGGTGGCGCTTTGGCGAGAGTGTGGCAGTATATTGCGCTATCTGCTGTAGCGGTTTATTAAGGTTTCGCTCCATAATATAGCGTATCAACAGATAGATCAGAGCAGTGAACAGGGCCAGCTCCAATAGCTCAAGGGAGATTTTAGCTACCAGCGTGTTGTGCAGGTACTCCGTATCATAGGTCACACGCAGCGTGCCGATTTGCTGCTCTGGTATGTGCGGATGTGGAATAACAACATCCAGATCTATCTGGTCAGGTGCGGTGATATAGCCAGCACTGAACTGTTGTCCAGATGAAGCATCAACAATAACAGCGGCTATCTCGGGCCTGACAACAAGAAGCCAGAGATGCTTTTCAATGGCTACTTTATCCTGATTGAGCAACTCACTCATTAACAAGGGAACATGCGCCATGCTGAAGGCTTCAGCCAGCTGATTAAAGCGATTGAGTTCTGTCTTATAGGTCTGAAAGGATTTGACAGCCCCCATGGCGACAGCAAACAGGATCGTCATGAAAACGATTTTTGTCAGGAGAATATGAGTCAGTGGTCGTGTTGATTTGATGTCCGCCATGGATCTGTGTGCTTCGTCTGAGAGTGGAAAAAATGAGGCATCAGCTTATTACGCAAGTTGCAGGAGTGGTGTGAGGATTGGTCAATTGGCAACTGCGTATGTCTCATAGAATCTCCGTTTCCGAGTTAAGCGTCCATTCAAGTATAGGTGAGATAATTACCTGATGCTGAGTGAGTATTGTCTTATAGTGTAGCCTGTTGTTAATTTGTAATGGAAATATAATTTATGCATTTGGAATATGGATCTGTAGGAAAGGGCTTGTGCACAGCCCTTTTAACACTTTTACCTGTAGCCGCAATTGCTGCGCCCTCATTTACTCCTGCGAAGTCACTTGCTTCCGGCCACTGGGCTGAGCACAGCGAGGATCTGTGCAGTGTAGCAAAAGAAACATTAAGCTATCTGCAGCAGGGGCACGCATATGACCCCGCTGCCATCCACGGTGGTAAGCTCAGTCAGATCACTGTACCGCAGGCGCGTATCGAGTCAACTTTGGCATTCGTCTGTCAGGTGGTGCAAGAGGATCGACAAGCCGGTCGCGCATCACGCCTTGCCGATCCGGCATTTATTCAGAAATCCTTTGAACTGGTTCAGTGGTCTCCGGACCGAGCAAGAGCTGCAAGCCTTTCGGAAGGCAAACCACTGTTGCAGAACATCCCGCAGGACAAGCTGCTGCTGACCAAGTATTACGTGCGGATGGCAGAGGGAAGCGACACCAAGACTGCCGACAAGCCCCATGCCCTGTACGGTCTGCCTTATGATGAGACTGATCTGACGCTGGATGAGGCCGACAGTTTGCCTGGTTTGACACGAGCCCGCCTGGGCAAGCAGGCGGTTCTGGCCGGAGCGCTGGAAACAGAGCCCGCACTGGCGCCACCACTGATCTGGCTAAGCCGTGCGGACCTCGAAGGCGCTCTGCTGCAAGGAACAGCTGTGCTGGAGCAAAACGGTAAGCGTCGATATTTTAATGTGCACCGTAATAACGGTATTGCCTATGATCGTACCCGCAAACCAGAGGAGCAGGAGCGTTACTGGTATTTCAAGGAGGTGCCGGGTGTTCTGGGCTATGGTCGTGATGCTGACTACAAGATTCCGGTCAAACCACGTGTGACCGTAGCCGGAGATATCTTTCAGTTGGGGTTGGGGCGCCTGATACTGCTTGAAACCACCGAGTCGGGCCAAACCACCTATCGCTTGACTGTGCTGGCGGATACAGGCGGAGCTTTTGCTGATAATCTTTATCAATTGGACTGGCTCAGTGGCTACTACCGTGACTGGGATCATTATCATGCCAATAACCGCCATATCAGCGATTATGCCAGGACCTGGTTGCTGCTGAAGAAAGAGTAGAAGGGCTAATATCCGTGAGATTACCCTGCATGACTTGGTTATTTCCGGTTGTTCAGGGATAATCCCAGCTCTTTATACCGTTGCTACGCCAATAACAGACAGGAATACCTGCCAGATTTATGACTACTGCGATTACAGCCGGCCCACGTAAGGTGCTGAAGAAGCATGATACTGAATACACTCTTCTGGGCACCGCCCATGTATCCAAAGCCAGTGCTGATGAAGTACGTGGGCTGATTCGCTCCGGCGAGTTTGACGCAGTGGCGATTGAGCTCTGTCCGACTCGCTACAGGTCTATTGTTGACCCAAACGCCCTTGAAAAAATGGACCTGTTTCAGGTCATCCGGCAGGGTAAGGCTGGCATGGTCGCAGCCAGCCTTGCTCTGGGTGCCTATCAGCAGCGCGTTGCTGAAGAGTCCGGCATAGCACCGGGCGAGGAGATGAAAGCTGCCATTGAGGAGGCTAAAGCGGCAGATATTCCGTTGCTGCTGATTGATCGTGATATCGGCACCACGTTGAAGCGCGTTTATCGCAGTGTTCCCTGGTGGCAGCGCTCAGGACTGATCGGCGGCATCATCGGCAGTCTTGTTACCAAGGATAAGGTCAGCGCCGAAGAGATAGAAAAGCTGAAAGAGGGTGATGTTTTGCAATCCACCTTTAATGAGTTTGCCGAAGAGTCAGAGCATCTGTATCAGGCACTGATTACTGAACGCGATCACTATATGGCACTGCGTCTGGCCGAAGACAATGGCGACAGTCGCTACAAAAAAGTGCTGGTCGTGATCGGTGCTGGCCATCTTCAAGGCATGAGTGAAAGTCTTGAGGGCCACCTCCCTGAGGACCCTTCAATCCAGCGCGCGCTGCTTGATTCGGTTCCGCCGAGCAGTCGTTGGCCGAAATACATTCCACTTGCGATCATAGGCCTGGTGCTGCTTGGTTTTATCATTGGTTTCAGCCGTAACTCGGAACTGGGCTGGCAGATGGTCATGGACTGGTTCCTGATCAATGGGACTTTGACCGCGATAGGTGTGCTGTTGGCAGGTGGCCATCCCCTGACAATTATTGCCGGCTTTTTCGCGGCCCCTTTCACCTCACTGAACCCCACGATCGGTGCCGGATTTGTTGCGGCCGGGGTTGAACTTTTCGTGCGAAAGCCGACCGTAGGAGATTTCTCACATCTGCGTCATGATGTCACGGCCTTCAGGGGATGGTGGAGAAACCGGGTATCACGGACTTTGCTGGTATTTTTCTTTGCCACGCTGGGCTCTGCAGCCGGCACCTACATCGGTGGCTTCAGAATTTTTGGCCAGTTGGCAGCCGCAGGCTGAAAGCAGGATCAGCATGACTCCGGCGATTACAGCACTCAAAGGCTCATCGATTCAGCATCGGGTTCATGAATATATCCATGACCCTGCCGCTGAATCCTGGGGCGTTGAGGCTGCAGAAAAGCTCGGTGTCCGTCAGGAGCAGGTGTTCAAAACGCTGGTTGTTGAAACTGAGAGTCATAAGCTGCTGGTCGCCATTATACCTGTCAATCATAAGCTCAATATGAAACACCTCGCCAAGGCTGCAGGGTGCAAGCGTACTGTCATGGCACCGCCTGCAACAGTTGAGCGCTCATCCGGTTATGTGCTGGGTGGTGTCAGCCCGTTGGGCCAGAAGAAAAAGCTCAACACCTATCTGGATGCATCTGCTCTGCAGTTTGATACGATTTATGTCAGTGCGGGCAGGCGGGGTCTGGAGATAGAGCTTTCACCTCAGGATCTCATGCGCCTGACTCAGGCGGTCATTGCTCCCCTGCAGGCTGAATGACACTTTGACCTTTGACCCTGATCTCAGATCAGAGCCGCCTGGGTAATCCGAAAAAACGCTGTAATTTCTCTTTCTCCCATACTGTATCACGATACCCCAGGGCAATAAGTGCCTCGCAAAATGATGGTGTGAACAACAAGTAACTGGCAATACCGGCACCACCACCCCTTGCAGTAGCACCCACCGCCCTCATCGCAAAGCGCAAGCCTTTTGGCAGATAGCGGATTTTTCTGCCAGCGATTTTATCCAGTTGCTCGGATGGAGAAATAATCAGACTTTCAATCGGCTTGAGTGATATGCCACCGGCCACTCTGGCTGTATCCGGGATCATCTGTACCAGCTTGTTGATGCGCTCAAGATGTTCGATATCTCCTTCAAGCGCGTCGATAAAGGCACTGCTGAACATATGCCCCATGATCTGTGCCATGGATGGAGAGTGTTTGACTGTTATGCGTTTACCCCAGTGTTTGGGGCTACGATTGCCGCTGACCCCGATAATGAATACCTGATCAGCACCCAGATGCAGTGCCGAGCTGATAGGTGAGGTCTGACGAATCGCGCCGTCACCGAAATATTCACGATTGATATGTACAGCAGGAAAGATGGTCGGCAGTGCGGAGGAGGCCATCAGGTGATCCAGCGTCAGCTCGCAGGGCGAGCCATTACGACGATGGCGCTGCCACCCCTTAAGTTCCGGTTTTCCCTGGAAAAAGCTTACCGACTCGCCTGAGTTGTAACCCATGGCTGTGATACTGACTGCATCAAGGCGCTTATCCTGAATCGCCGGTTCGATATTCTGAAAAGGGATCGTTCTCTTGAGTAACTCATACAGTGGAGAGTTATCAAACAGGGCTATCGGCTTGTCACGTCCTATACCCTGATTGAAAAGCGAAAACCCCAGCCGGGAGATCCCCTTGAAAATGGACCAGCTATCGGATCTGAATATCTGCTCAGGTGTTAACTGACACCAGATGGTTTCAAGATCGGATACGGCAGCTCGAAAGCTGCCGGTGTGTGTTGCAAGCCAGACCGCATTGATGGCACCTGCCGAGGTGCCGCAGATAATGGGGAAGGGGCAGGGGGCGTCTGCCGGTAGTATTTCTGCCAACGCCTTGAGCACGCCAACCTGATAGGCCGCCCTGGCACCACCGCCTGATAGAATGAGTGCTCTTTTCATGTACTGCCCGTCATGTGCTACCTAAGCCCTGTCCCTGCGATGCTTTCAATCTTGATCATAGCAGCGCGTAGAGGGGGTTGTCAGGCGTTTTGCAACTCGGTCAACAAGCTCTGCAGTCTATCAAGGCCACCACTGTTATATGCATTGAGCAAGCCGGACCCTATAATGGCAATGGCTGCGGACTCCGGCAGGCTTCTGATATCGTCAGCACCCTGAATACCGAAACCAACACCGAGTGGCAGATCAGTCAGAGCTTTCACACGCAAAAGATAGCTATCCAGACCGCTCATCCCATTTGACTGCTGACCAGTCACTCCTTTGCGACTCACACAATAGATCATGCCATCTGCCTTGCGCACCACCTGTTCAAGACGCGAGTCGGGAGTGTCAGGAGTCAGTAACCAGATCGGCGTTATACTGCTGTTTGCCAGTGGCGCAAGCAATGCATCATGTTCTACCGGAAGATCAGGAATGATAATCCCGCTGATAATACCATTACCCAGTTCAGCCAGACGCTCGAACCCAAATTGCAATAAGGGATTCAGATAGCTCATCAGCAGAATGCGGCTGTCTGGGTACTGCTCAGACAATGCTTGTAGTTCGGCAATGCAGCGTTGCAGCGTTGGCTTGTGAGCCAGCGCGTGGTGGCAGGCGCTGGTGATCGCAGGGCCATCTGCAACCGGATCCGAAAACGGAAACTGCACCTCGAGCAGTTCAACACCACTATCGAGCAGCAAATGCATCATCTCAAGACTCTTTTCAATGCTGGGGTAGCCGAAGACCACATGGGTCATCAGTAACCGTTTGCCGGTCTTGCGTTTTGAGTGAATAAAGTCAGTCAGAGCATTCATGATCAGGCATCCTGTTTCAGATAGTGAGTAAGGAAGTCGTTGAAGGCCGTGTCACCCAGTGCCTTGGCGATATTGAAAATATCCTTGTCACCACGTCCAGACAGGTTGATCACCAGATGCTGGTCAGGGCGCATATCAGGTGCTTCGCGCAAGGCCGCAGCCACTGCATGAGAAGACTCGAGTGCCGGTATAACGCCTTCATGAAGTGTTAGCCTGCGAAATGCATCAATCACCTCAGCATCGTTCGCACTGGTCATGCGGATCTCACCCCGTGACTCCAGATCAGCCAGAATCGGTGAAACACCGACATAATCCAATCCGGCCGAGATGGAGTGCGTAGGCAGCAGCTGGCCACTCTCGTCCTGCAGGAATCGGGTGGAGAAGCCCTGAGCGATACCAAAGCGTGCCTGAGAAGTATGGAAGCGTTTGGCATGCTGGCCTGGCTCGTCGCCAATACCACCGGCCTCTACTCCGATCAACTCTGTGCCAGAGCCGACATAGGGCAGGAAAATGCCGCAGGCGTTACTGCCACCGCCAACGCAGGCGTAGATTCGATCAGGCTGTGCATTGAACTGAGCCAGTGCCTGCTCCTTGCACTCCAGCCCAATAACGGATTGAAAACCAGCGACCATTTCTGGGTAGGGCGCACAACCACAACTGGTACCTATCAGATAATAGGTGTCGCTGTAATTGGCTGACCAGTCACGCAGCGCTTCATCAAGTGCATCCTTCAAAGTGGCGGACCCTGTGGTTACGGGTACTACGGTTGCGCCGAGTTGCTTCATCCAAAAGACATTGGGGTACTGGCGCTCGATATCCTCTGCCCCCATATAGACGGTGCATTCAAGGCCTAGACGTGCAGCGACCAGCGCCGTGGCAAAGCCATGCTGACCAGCACCTGTTTCAGCAATCACGCGTGTTTTGCCCATACGCTTTGCCAGCAGGCCTTGCGCTATGACGTTGTTCATCTTGTGAGCGCCGCTGTGATTCAGGTCCTCACGCTTCAGGTGGATCTGCGCACCGCCCAGCTCACGGCTTAGGTTGGCGCAGTGTGTCAGGGGCGTCGGCCTGCCTGAAAACTGCTGCAGCTCCTTCTTGACCGACTGCAGAAACTGCTCATCCTGCATCGCTTCTCGATAGCTCTTGAGCAGCTGCTGCTGGCTGGTATAGAGAATTTCCGGGATATAGCTCCCGCCGTATTGACCATAACGACCTTCTTCGCTCATCATCAGACCCTGCCAAGCAATTTATTAACTAAACGGTTTGGTAAATTTAATACATTATCAGCATGACGTCAATGGGGATTTATGGCCAGAGGTAGACCCTCCAAAAAAGAACTGATTCTGTCGGTGGCGCGTGAGCTGTTCGCCGAGCGGGGTTATCAGGGCACCTCAATTGAGTTGGTGGTGCAGCGAGCAGGTGTTTCAAAGCCGACGGTATACAACAACTTCCCTACCAAGCAGGTGCTCTTTGAAGAGGTTGCTACACAGCTCCTGCAGGAGGCCGAAGCAGCCAGGTCAATACTGGCCAGCACCTGTCAGGATGATCCGATAAGTGGGTTGATGGGCGCGTTCAAACTGATCGCCTCACAACACGATCAGTTGACTATCTATCGCATAGCGCTGGGCGAGAGTCATAAGCTTAATGAGGCAAAGCGGCTGACGGATGCGTATGAAGAATCCCTTGTCAGCTGGTGTTGTGAATGGTTGAGGACAAGTGGCAGGTCTGATGAAAACCTGCACTTTATCGCCATCGCCCTGTGTCGGGAAGCTATCCTGATCCCGGTTCTTTTCGAGCGGGAGGAATCTCTGAGTACTGATGCGGAAGCAGTTTTGCACCAGAGGTTGAGCAGTGTTTTCGGGCTATACTAGGAAACACTTCAAGCAATATCTCAGGTTCAAGACAATTTGAATGGCGAGGAAAATATGCACTATCAGGATGTTCTGACCTTCTGGTTTGATGAGCTCACTCCAGAGCAGTGGTTTGTTAAGGATCAATCAGTTGATGAACTTATTAAAAGTCGATTCTCATATTTTTTGACGGCCGCAAGCAGAGTTGAGCTGTTTGCATGGCGTGAATCTGCTGCAGGAGCGCTGGCCGAAATACTGGTTCTGGATCAGTTCTCGCGTAATGTCTATCGTGATAAACCCGCCGCATTTGCTCAGGACCCTCTGGCGCTCGCCTTGGCTCAGGAGGCGATCCGCCGAGGATTAAACCAGGAGCTGACTGCTGAGCAACGATCATTTCTCTATATGCCATTCATGCACAGTGAGTCACGCCATATTCATGAGCAGGCGGTAGAGCTGTTTTCTGAGCCGGGGTTGGAAAACAACCTCAAATTCGAGCTGGCACATAAGGAGATCATTGATCGCTTCGACCGCTATCCGCATCGTAACCAGATTCTGGGCAGGGTATCCACGGCAGAAGAGATTGAGTTTCTGAAGCAACCCGGCAGCTCTTTTTGAGTGCCGGGCTGGGTGTCACGGCTGTTGGCTTTTTATAGCCAGGTCAGACCAGCGCTGATGATCACGCCACTGATGAGCAGGATCACCAGGCAGTAGCCCATAATATCTTTAGCCTTGAGGCCGGCAATTGCCAGCACGGGTAGTGCCCAGAAAGGCTGCAGCAGGTTGGTCCAGGCATCACCCCAGGCAACCGCCATGGCTACTCGTGCAATATCAGCACCCAGCGCCTCTGCGGCAGGTAACATGACAGGGGCCTGCACAGCCCACTGGCCGCCACCGGAAGGCACAAAAATATTGACGATTCCCGCGCTGATAAAGCTCCAGAAAGGCAGGCTTTCCGCGCTGGCGATAGCAACAAAGCCACTGGATATTGTCTGGGCCAGGCCTGACTGCACCATGATCGCCATGATGCCTGCATAGAAGGGGAACTGGATCACGATTCCGGCACCACCTTTGATCGCTTCATTAAGGCAGATCAACAGACGACGTGGTGTTTGATGCAGAATGATCGCCAGAAACAGGAAGCTGAAATTAACAATATTAAGGTTTAATCCCCCATTATTGACAAAGTAGTGGACCAGATAGGCCAACCCACCAAAGCCTATCAGCCATGCCAGAATACGGCTGTTTTCGAGATGGTCCGCAGGGCGCGTTATTTCACCACTATCCAGCGGCGCTTCTTTCAGCAGTTCTGGATCAACATAGATGCTGTCCTTTTCGCTTGGCAGCATCATGCGATTTGCCAGTGGTACGGCAATGAACAGGGCGATCACGATACAGATATTGAAAAAAGCAAAGATCGTATCACTCGTACTGATAATTCCGATCTGCGATTCCGTGAAATGGCCAGGTGTTGCAATCGTGAGCGGTATTGAGCCCGCCAGACCGCCATGCCAGACAATGAATCCTGAGTAGGCACTGGCGACCAGTAGCCGATAATCAACTTTGATCAACCTTGCCAGTTCTTTGGCAAACAGGGCACCCACCACCAGACCGAAGCCCCAGTTGATCCAGCTGGCAATCAACGACACCATCGTTACCAGCAGGATAGCGCTGCCCGGTGTCGTGGCCAGGCGCGCAATACGTATCAGAATGTTTTTAACTGTCGGCGTGCTTGCCAGCATGAAGCCTGTGATCAGCACCAGCAGCATCTGCATGGAGAAGGTCAGGAGCCCCCAGAAGCCATTACCCCACATCTGAATCACATCAATGGGTGAGCGGCTTTCTACCAGCATAGCTGCCAGAAATACGATCAGGGTCAGTATCAGTACGAATATATAAGGGTCGGGCAGGTAGCGTTCGACCATCTTTACCAGAGGTTTCGAGAGGCTGTTCAGCATAGTTTCTTGTCCTTGTTATCACTATGAAAATAAGGGTTTTTCCTAGTTTGGAACTAACCCATAAGTAATAAAGAACAAGTTGCTGAATAATTCCAGTATAAAATTTTTATATATGATGAAATTTAGCTAGGTAGTGACCTCACCTGAACAAATATGATCAGCTCAGGTGAGGTATCGATCAGTCGGAGTCTGGTTGATCAGTTCTGCTCAGGCTCATAGCCCAGATTTGGCGATAACCAGCGCTCTGCTTCTTCAAGCGTCATACCCTTGCGTTTGGCATAGCTGACGACCTGGTCTTCGCTGATTTTCGCCACTCCGAAATACTGTGACTGGGGATGGCTGAAATACCAGCCGCTGACAGCCGCAGTGGGCAGCATGGCGAAGCTGTCGGTGATGCTGATCCCCGTATTGTTCTCAATATCCAGCAGCTGCCAGAGCAGTCCTTTCTCGGTATGATCAGGGCAGGCTGGATAGCCGGGAGCAGGGCGGATACCCTGATACTTCTCTTTGATCAGCGCGTCATTATCCAGTGTCTCATCTGTGGCATAGCCCCAGAACTCCTTGCGCACCCGTTCATGCAGATGCTCGGCAAAAGCTTCTGCCAGGCGATCAGCCAGTGCCTTGATCATGATGCTGTTGTAGTCATCGTGATCGGCTTCATAAGCGGCAACAATCTCATCAATGCCAAACCCGGTCGAAACCGCGAAGGCGCCGATCCAGTCATCCTTGCCTGAGCTCTTGGGTGCAACAAAATCTGCCAGACACATGTTGGCCTTGCCTTCGATCTTCTGCGTCTGCTGTCTCAGGTGATGAGTGCGCATCAGCAACTGGTGTCGATCATTATCATGATACAGCTCAATATCATCGTGCTGCACAGTATTGGCCGGGAAAAGACCAATCACTGCATGCGCCTTGAGGCGTTTGTTGATGATAATGTCGTCCAGCATTTTCAGCGCATCGGCATAGAGCTTGGTGGCTTCTTCACCGACAATCTCATCTTTCAGAATGCGTGGGAACTTGCCTGCCAGCTCCCAGGACTGGAAGAAGGGGGTCCAGTCGATATAGTTACGCAGCTTGTTCAGATCATAGTCGTTGAAGACATGGATCCCGAGCTTCTTCGGCTTCGGCGGTGTGTAGCTGTCCCATTCGATCGGGAAGCAGTTGGCGCGCGCCTGCTCCAGGTTAACCCTGCGCTGAGCACCCTGACGCTCAGCGTGGCGCTCACGGACGGCCTGATAGTCCGCCTGTATCTCTTTGACAAAAGCATCTCGCCTATCTGCCGAAAGCAGGTTGGATGCCACACCAACAGAGCGTGAGGCGTTGGTGACATGCACCACCTGATTATTCTTGTAGTTGCCCTCAATCTTGACGGCCGTATGCGCTTTGGAGGTTGTCGCGCCACCGATCATCAACGGGATAGTGAAGCCCTGACGCTGCATCTCTTTTGCGACATGCACCATCTCATCCAGCGATGGTGTGATCAGGCCCGACAGGCCGATGATGTCGGCATTCTCTTCACGCGCAGTGCGCAAGATAGTCTCGCTAGACACCATGACGCCCAGATCAATGATCTCGAAGTTGTTACACTGCAGCACGACCCCGACGATGTTCTTGCCGATATCATGAACATCACCCTTGACGGTCGCCATGATCACCTTGCCGGCTGAGCTGCTGGCATTTTCCGCTTTGGCTGCCTCGATGAAAGGCATCAGATAGGCCACCGCTTTTTTCATCACGCGTGCAGACTTCACTACCTGAGGCAGGAACATCTTGCCGGCACCGAACAGGTCACCGACCACGCTCATGCCATCCATCAGCGGGCCTTCGATCAACTGAATCGGTTGTGTGAACTGGTGGCGACACTCTTCAACATCTTCATCGATGAAGTCGGCAATACCCTTGACCAGTGCATGCTCAAGACGCTTCTCCACCGGCCAGGTACGCCACTCCAGATCCTGATGGTTCGCTATTGTACTGCCGCCATCACCACGGTATTTCTCAGCCAGTTCCAGCATTCGCTCTGTTGCGTCATCGCGGCGGTTAAGTACGATATCCTCAACGTGCTCTCGCAACTCCGGCGACAGCTCATCGTAGATCTCCAATTGACCGGCATTGACGATACCCATGTCCATGCCATTTTTGATGGCGTGGTAAAGGAATACACAGTGAATCGCTTCACGTACCTTGTCATTCCCGCGGAAGGAGAAGGAAACGTTGGACACACCGCCCGATATCTTGGCGTAGGGGAGGTGCTGTTTGATCCAGTGTGTGGCCTGGATGAAGTCGACCGCATAGTTGTTATGCTCATCGATACCGGTAGCGATGGCGAAGATGTTGGGGTCAAAGATGATATCTTCTGGCGGGAAACCCACCTTATCAACCAGCACTCGGTAGGAGCGCTCACAGATCTCTATCTTGCGCTTGTAGGTATCCGCCTGACCATCCTCATCAAACGCCATAACAACCACAGCAGCTCCGTAGCGACGGATCTTGCGCGCCTGCTCGATGAAGTTGGCTTCACCTTCCTTCAGGCTGATGGAGTTGACGACGCCCTTACCCTGAATACGCTTGAGACCCTCTTCGAGAATGTCCCATTTGGAGGAGTCGATCATGATCGGAACACGGGAGATATCCGGCTCAGAGGCGATCAGGTTGAGGAAGCGGATCATCGCTGCCTTGGCATCCAGCATCCCCTCATCCATGTTGATATCAATGATCTGGGCGCCGCTCTCCACCTGTTGGCGGGCAACATCCAGAGCAGTTTCATAGTCACCCTCTTTGATCAGGCGACGAAAACGGGCAGAACCTGTGACGTTGGTACGCTCACCAACGTTGATGAAGAGGGTATCCGCACCGATATTCATCGGCTCCAGTCCTGCCAGGCGGCACTCAACACTGATATCCGGTATTTCGCGTGGTGTTTCGTGCTCTATCGCTTCGCGAATCACGCGAATGTGTTCGGGGGTGGTACCGCAGCAGCCGCCTACAATATTGACGAATCCCGACTCGGCCCACTCTTTGATCTCTGCGGCCATCTCTTCAGGTGACTCATCATATTCACCGAAGGCATTCGGCAGGCCCGCATTCGGATGAACTGACACATAGGTGTCGGCGATGCGTGACAGTTCTTCAACATACTGGCGCAGCTCTTTAGGGCCCAGCGCGCAGTTGAGGCCGATACTGATCGGGCGGGCGTGTGATACGGAGTTCCAGAAAGCTTCTGTGGTCTGGCCCGACAGAGTTCGACCGGAAGCGTCAGTGATGGTCCCAGAGATCATCACTGGCAAGCGAACCTCATGCTCATCGAAATAGGTTTCGACAGCATAGATCGCGGCCTTGGCGTTCAGGGTATCAAAAATGGTTTCGATCAGGATGATATCGGAACCACCCTTTATCAGGCCATCAATCGATTCGGTATAGGCCTCTATCAGTTCGTCAAAGCTGACATTTCGAAAGCCCGGGTCATTTACATCAGGGGAGATGGAGGCGGTGCGGTTAGTCGGGCCCAGAACACCCGCCACATAGCGTGGACGCGTAGGTGTTTTTGCCGTGATCTCATCGCAGGCTTCGCGCGCGAGCCGTGCGGCCTCGACATTGATCTCGTAACTCAACGATTCCATGCCGTAATCGGCCATCGCAATGACCGTAGCATTGAAGGTGTTGGTCTCAATGATATCGGCACCAGCCTCAAGATACTGGCAGTGAATGCGGCGAATCAGCTCTGGCTGAGTCAGTACCAGCAGGTCGTTATTACCCTTCAGGTCACTAGGCCAGTCGGCGAAGCGCGCACCGCGATAATCCTCCTCTTGAAGCTTGAGCTCCTGAATCATGGTGCCCATGCCACCATCAAGGAACAGGATGCGATTGTTAAGGGAGTGCTGCAGGCTGTTGAAGAGTGCTGATCTGGTCACTGAAATATACCGCTGTTGGTCGCTGACAAAGTAAGGCCGCTATTGTAAAGCCCTTATTGTAAAGCAATCATGCTGAATAAGGGTGAGGAGAACTCATGGGATCATGAAAAAGATTAAAGACGGAGGGGGTGTTACGGGCTGAAACAACTAAGTGATTAACCTACTTTGTCGACACTTTGATGAATATGGATCTCCTTTTGGTAGTTGTATTTCACATGATTCAGATCATCAATTGGTATAATTCAATAGATTTTTAGCCTTTTGTCTTAGTTTATTTGAGCGCATCATTGTTTAAAGTATCCACTGATTGAAGGGGTAACTGTCAACAATCATAAGAAACCGTCTGTCCATCAACTTAAGAGAGACCCGCTCCCATGTCCTGGAAAGCAGAATACACCGCATCCATTGAACATCCGGAAACCTTCTGGGCCAGTAAAGCCGCTGACCTGCCTTGGTACAAGTCACCACAGCAGATACTGTCTAAAGATGAGAACGGTATTGATCGCTGGTTTGCAGACGGTGAGATGAATACGGCCTACATGGCACTGGACTACCACGTAGAGCAGGGGCGTGGTGAGCAGACGGCCATCATCTATGACTCACCGGTGACTGACTCCAAGTGCCGCTACACCTATTCAGAGCTGCGTGATCTGGTTGCTCGCTTTGCTGGTGTATTGAAGCAGCAGGGTGTAGACAAGGGGGATCGCGTCGTTATCTATATGCCGATGGTGCCGGAGGCTCTGATTGCGATGCTTGCTGTTGCCCGCCTGGGCGCCATCCACTCAGTCGTGTTTGGTGGGTTTGCACCGCATGAGCTGGCTGTCAGGATTGATGATGCAGAACCAAAAGTAATAGTCAGCGCCTCCTGCGGTATTGAGATCAGCAAGGTGATTGCCTACAAACCGATGCTGGATGAAGCGATCAGTCTGGCCGCACATAAACCTGATGCCTGCATTATTCTGCAGCGACCGCAGGTCACTGCAGAACTGCAGCCAGGGCGCGATCTGGACTGGCAGGAGGCGATGGCGTCAGCGGAGCCGGCCGACTGCGTGCCGGTTAAAGGGAGTGATCCACTGTATGTACTCTACACATCCGGTACCACTGGCAAACCCAAAGGCGTAGTACGTGATAATGGCGGTCATGCAGTTGCACTGAAATACTCCATGAAAGCGATCTACAACATCGAGCCAGGTGAGGTGTTCTGGGCAGCATCGGATGTCGGCTGGGTCGTTGGGCACTCCTATATCGTTTACGCGCCCTTATTGGCTGGCTGTACGACAATTGTTTATGAAGGCAAGCCAGTACGCACACCTGATGCCGGTGCCTTCTGGCGAGTCTGTGCCGAGTATGGTGTTAAGGCCGTATTTGCAGCGCCCACCGCGTTCCGGGCGATCAAGAAGGAGGATCCAGAGGCGCTTGAGCTGGCTAAATATGACTTGTCGCGACTGGAGTGCATCTTCATGGCCGGTGAGCGGCTGGACCCGCCGACCTATCACTGGACAGTTGAGAAAACTGGTAAGCCGGTGATTGATCACTGGTGGCAAACGGAGACCGGTTGGGCCATCTGTGGCAACCTGACCGGTATCGAGCGCAAGGAGACCAAGCCCGGCTCCTCAACGCTGCCGATACCTGGCTATAACATCTGTATCCTTGATCCTGCCGGTGTTGAACTGCCCACGGGTGAGCAGGGCTCGATCGCTCTCAAGCTACCTTTACCGCCGGGTTGCCTGCCGACCGTATGGGGAGATTTTGAACGCTTCAGAAGCGGTTATCTGAGTGAGTGCCCCGGTTATTACATCACCGGCGACGGCGGTTATATAGATGAAGAGGGCTATGTGTTCATCATGGGCAGGACCGACGATGTGATCAACGTGGCGGGGCACAGGCTCTCGACCGGAGAGATGGAGGAGATAGTCGCCTCTCATCCAGCTGTGGCCGAGTGCGCGGTGATTGGCGTGGGCGATGCATTGAAAGGGCAGGTGCCAGTTGGTCTTGTGCTGCTTAAAAATGGTGTCGAGCTGGATGAAAGCAGTCTCGAAAAAGAGTTGGTAGCAATGGTCAGGAAGGAGATTGGACCGATTGCCTGTTTCAATCGTGCAATTGTGGTACAAAGACTGCCAAAGACTCGTTCTGGCAAAATCCTGCGCAAGATTCTGCGTCAGATAGCCGATGGTAAGAGCTACAATGTGCCATCAACCATCGACGACCCAGCCAGCCTTTCAGAAATTGAGCAGATCATGGATGGACAGGGGCTGATCACCCAGAGCTGATTTTTTCTTTACTCTGCCCAGAGATGAAGTCTAAGAGGGGGAGTCAGCCCCCTCTATCCTGCTGACCTGCAAGGCGGTTTTTTGTATTGGTGACAATTTCACCTGCCCGCTACGCTTCCATATTCCATATCGCTGCCCTATAGTCATCTCATTCCTGTCACACGCCATTATTGACCTCAGGCGGCCATCCGGCCATCTCTGCTGTCATGTAACACCACCCCTTTTATCTTGAATTGAGAAAGTTATGCAGCTGGACAAGCAGGGCATCTGGTTCGCGCTCGGTGCTTATATCATGTGGGGTATTGCCCCTCTTTATTTCCATCAGGTTTCATTTGTGCCACCGATGGAGGTGCTTTCGCATCGTGTTGTCTGGTCCTGCGTGCTGGTCATACTATTGATTCTCGCGCTGGGTAAATGGCGTCAAACTCGAGATGTCTTGAAACAGCCGCGTTCGGTCAAGTTTCTACTGCTGAGCTCTGCACTGATTGGCCTCAACTGGCTGGTTTTCATCTGGGCGATTAATAATGGCAAACTGCTGGATGCCAGCCTGGGCTATTTTATCAATCCGCTGATTTCGGTTGGTCTGGGTATGCTGTTCTTCAAGGAAAAGCTGCGTCGCCTGCAGGTGCTTGCCGTTTCCATGGCCGTGATCGGCGTGCTGATACAGTTAATTCTGTTTGGTGAACTGCCTTGGGTGGCGCTCGTTCTTGCTTTCACCTTCGCCTTTTATGGCATGGTACGCAAAAAAGTGGGCGTAGATTCGCTGACCGGGCTAGGTGTCGAAACCTTCCTTCTGGTGCCCCTTGCTGTTATCTATCTGACCATCTCTAACAGCCCAACCAGCAATCTGGTGCAGAATACGACTGAGATCAATCTCTGGTTGGCCGCATCAGGGCTGGTAACCACATTGCCACTGCTGTGCTTCGCTGCAGCTGCTAACCGCTTGCCTCTTTCTGTACTGGGTTTTTTCCAATACATATCACCCAGCATGCTGTTCCTGATGGCAATCATGGTCTTTGGCGAGCCGTTTGAAGTATACAAACTGATCACCTTTGCATTTATCTGGCTGGCATTGGCATGCTTTGTCTTCGATGCCTGGTATAACCAGCGCTCGACACCCTTGGCGAGAGTGCCTGCAGGAAAGCTGTAGTCGTTAAGTTGTCAACGATGATCAGTTTTCCCAAAAGCTGCGTATACATGTGCTATGGCAGTTTTTTCGAGCCGCAACAAGTAAATCAGGATTTCTCCATGGCATCTGGTATCTCCAGACCATTTTGTGCGATCCTATAGCTATTAATTTTTGCTTACACCGAAACGCTATTGGGGGAGATGGATATAATCCCTTTCATGAAGTTACGCCGCGCCGCTCAGAGCTGTTTGTGCGGACTGGTCCTGCTGGTTGCCAATACAGCAGCCTCGGACACTCTGCGCCTGGATATTCAGGGTCTGGACGAAGAGCAGCAGACAAACGTTCGCGCTTATCTCAGTATCCAGTCGATGGCCGATCAGCCGATCAGCAGCGAAAGCCGCATGCGATTCCTGCACAACCTGGCAGAAGATGAAATCCGCAGAGCTCTGGAGCCTTTTGGTTACTACAACCCCTCCATTCTTGTTAGCCTGACCCAGCAGGATGATGATTGGGTTGCCCGCTATGAGGTTGACCCAGGCCCACCGACATTGATCAGCCGAGCGGATATAGATATTCAGGGCGACGGGGGCTCTGATCCGGAGTTCATGGCACTGCTGTCCCGTCAACCGGTTCGAGAAGGTGCTCAGCTTCGTCATACTGAGTACGAAAAACTTAAAAGTGACCTTCAATCAATTGCCGCAGATCGCGGCTATTATCGTGCTCGATTTGTTCGCCAGCGCATTGAGGTTGACCCATCACTGAATACCGCAGTTGTTGAACTGCATGTTGATACAGCTGCCCGTGCCCGTATCGGCGAAATACGCTTCAGTGAATCACCCATCTCCGAACGCCTGTTGAAGCGCTATCCCCAATTTGCCGAAGGAGACTATATCAATACCAACCGTCTGGTGCGGCTGCAGGGTGCTCTGGTAGACAGTGACTATTTTGCGGATGTGGAGGTTCGCCCTCTGCTTAATGAGATGGTGGATGATCGGGTTCCGATCGATGTGAAGCTTACCCCGCGCCCTCGCAGCCTCTATCAGGCAGGTCTTGGTTATGGTACCGATACCGGTGCGCGAATGCAGCTGGGTCTGACTCGTCGCTGGGTGAACTCCCGAGGCCATAAACTGGATACACGACTGCGGCTATCCGAGATCCGCAACGATCTCTCAACCAGTTATATGATTCCTGGTGGCAATCCCCTGACGGATCGCTATGGCATCAGGGCGCGCTACAGTGATGAAAACTCAGATACGGTCAATTCAGAAATTCTTGCAACCGGTGCTCTGTGGCAAAAGCAGGTAGGCGACTGGGAGCGGGTGCTGTCACTGGACCTTGAACAGGAGAAATTCAGCTTTAATGGCGACACCCGTGAGATACGCCTGTTGATACCACGTGCGCAATGGAGCCGTACCGTTGCAGATGATCGTCTCAACACGAACCAGGGTTATCGTTTGTCATTTGCCGTTTCAGGTGCATCGGATGCTTTGCTGTCTGATGTCAGTTTTCTCCAGACGCTGGCCAGTATCAAGCGCGTTGACTCCTTCGGTGAGAAGACAAGGCTGCTGACTCGTGCAGATTTAGGCCTGACCGTAACAGAGAGTTTTGCCAACCTCCCAGCCTCGCATCGTTTCTATGCCGGAGGGGACGCAAGTGTACGCGGATATTCATATCAATCTCTGGGTCCGCGTGGCAGCACAGGAAATGTGATCGGCGGCAAGTATCTGGTCGTAGGCAGTGCAGAAGTGGATTATCTGGTGCGCGAGAACTGGCGCGTGGCAGCATTCATGGATGCGGGTAATGCCATAGATGATGTCAGTGACCCGTTGAAAACCTCTGTGGGTGCAGGTATTCGCTGGCAGTCGATGGTAGGCCCCATCAGGCTCGATCTGGCCTTCCCGATTGAGGATGGCGGCTGGAGAATTCATTTTACACTTGGACCTGATCTGTGAAACGCAAGCTGATTTTTCTTTCTCCTCTGATTCTTCTACTGCTGCTGGTCTTTCTGCTGATCGGAGCTGTTTTCATGCCGGGGCTGCTACCAGTGCTGCTCAAGATTGGAGATCGCTTTGCTCCGGGCAGCTTGACTTATGAAAGAGCAGAGGGGGCGCTGGCAGGTCCCTTACGCATATCAGGGTTAAGTTATCTGGATGGTGCAACTTCGATCAGTATCGGGCGGATTGATCTGGATTGGCATCCGCAATGTCTGGTACAGCAAAAGCTGTGCGTGGATCGTCTGCACCTGGATCGGGTTGATGTAAGACTTCCGGCCGCCGATGAGGATGTGTCAGAGGTTGCTAAGGACACAGAGCCCTTCCAGCTTCCGGACATAGAGCTTCCGTTTGCCTTCAGGCTGACCGATATTGCGATACGTGATCTGACTATCTGGCAGGGTGATCAACTGCTGCTGCCACTGGAGCAGTTCTCGGTATCAGTCAGCAGCGAGGAAAGCTCAGTGAGTCTTGCCGAGTTGCTGCTGAAGCAGGGCAGCACCCATCTGCAGCTATCCGGTCAGGTGAGTCCCCAACAGCTTTACCCCTTCAGTTTCGATCTCGACTGGGCATTTGATGCCAGAGACATCCCTTTTGCACTCGAACTGCCTGAACAGCTTACAGAGCTTGCGCTCAATGGTCGTGGGCAACTATCCGGTGATATGCAACAGATACTGCTTCAACATCAGCTCAGAGGTGATGCCGAGCTGGATCTTGTACTTGAGCTGAACCAGCCACTTGAAGATATCAGTTGGGTTGTATCACTGGATCAGCTCAAGCTGGATCTGGCGTTGATCGATCCGGCACGCGCCCAGTCGATTCTGAGTGGACGTCTTGAAAGCAGCGGTAACCTCAGAGAGCTGGATCTGCAAACTGAGCTTGCCCTGTGGCTCCATGAGACGGGGCAACTGAACAGCTCTGTAGATGCGACAATCAACCTTGCTGATGAGCAGTTGCTGCTGAAATCCCTGAGACTGATGTTGCCGGATACGGGTAGCAGCATCAGTTTATCAGGCTCGGTGCAGCATTGGACTCAGCCTGACTTTGATCTGCTGATGAGCTGGACCTCGTTGCAGTTTCCGCTGCAACCAGACGAAGAGGGCACCGAACCTTTCATCAGCGAGGCAGGTAATTTTACGCTCAAGGGCAAGCTGGATGGTGATCTGCTCACGGCACAGGCCGAGTTGGGAACACATCTGGATGAGACAGGTACCATACAGTTGGCCGTGGATCTGAATGCGGATCTTGACACTCAGTGGCTGGCGATCAGAGCGCTGAGCCTTGATCTGCCGGATGCTGCCATGCAGCTGACCCTGCAGGGTGAGATCAGCAACTGGACTGAGCCTGATCTGGCACTCTCGGGCAACTGGCAAAATCTGCATTACCCCATTTTCCCAGAAGATGGTGAACCAGAGCTTTTCTCAAGCCCGGAAGGGGCCTTCGAGCTGAAGGGAGAGCTGGATGACTATCACCTGACGCTGATCACTCGTGTCAGTGGCGAACAGATTCCCGCAAGCGAGTGGCAGTTTTCCGGATCAGGCAACCAGGAGGCACTGCGTAGGTTCAGTCTGTCTGGCACTCTTCTTGATGGGCAGCTTTCAGTTGCAGGCAGTGCCCAGTGGTTGTCGCAGCCTGCATGGGACCTCGAAGTCGAGCTGCAGGATATTAATCCAGGCGTACACTGGCCCGAGTGGCAAGGCGATATCAACCTCAAGCTGGCCAGCGTCGGTAAACTGGTGGATGGCATTCCTCAATTGACCGCCAGCATCAAGGAGTTCCGCGGTGAAATGCGTGACCAGGTTCTGCAAGGCGAAGGAGAGTTGAGTCTTGCAGGTGAAGATCTGCAGATTGACACCTTATCCCTGTCGATGGGTGGGGCCAGGTTGCAGGCTTCAGGCTCAATTGAGGAGCAGATAGCTCTGGACTGGTCATTGTCAATTCCTGATCTTTCACAGGCCCTGCCTGGGTCTTCCGGAACGCTCACAGCCGTTGGGGCCGTGGCGGGCAGTAGAGAGATGCCGCGTATCAGCGCCTCGCTGGAGGGCGAGAATCTGACACTGGAAGACCAGGCCAGAATTGAGCGGATCAATGGCGCAGTAAAACTAGATCTATCCGGCGATTCTGCCTCGGATATCAGTGTTGAGCTATTCTCGATCCATGCCGCTGGTCAGGTGATAGACAGCATTCTGCTCAAGGGGCAGGGCACGCCATTGAGTCACCGTCTGGAGCTGAACATCGCCGGTAAGCCACTGGATCTTAATCTGGCAGCCACCGGACGCTGGGATGATATCAGTTGGACGGGTAGCCTGGAGCAGCTGACTGTGTTCCGAACTGAAGCAGGCCTTTGGGAGTTGGTTGAGCCGGTCCCTGTCAGTGTTACGCCACCAGCTTTTACAGCAGGGCAGACCTGTCTGCAACAAGCGAATCAATCAGGACGTCTTTGTGCTCGTGCAGAGATGACCAAAGAGGGCGCTGTATCAGGCGTTGCTGATCTGAGATCTCTGTCTTTGTCGATGATTGAGCCCTGGCTGAATGGTGCCACTATCGACTCGATACTGGAGATGGATGCCGAATTCTCAGTCGTGCGTGGCCAACCCCGAGTAGATGCCGTTATAACGACCTCTCCCGGAACCATCACAACCATTGAGCAGAGAAGCCTGAATCTGGGCCGGACCGAAACCCGCGCAGTTGTCCGTGATGATAACTTGAATCTGTCCATGTCTGCATTGCTCGATGATATTCAGGGCAGCATCAAGGCGCAGCTTGAAGTAGCGGGGCTGTCGTCCACTCAGTCACTGGCGGGTGAGTTGGAAATCCGAATGGGCGATCTTGAGATCATCTCTGTCTTTGTACCGCAGGTGCAGAATATCGCTGGCCTGATCAGTGGTCGCTTTATCCTCTCTGGTGATGCGGCGTCACCTCGGGTGAATGGTGCAATCAGCTATCTCGAAGGTAGTGCCGAACTGCCTGCTCAAGGGATCGTTCTGTCGGATGTTGAAATGACTGTACGGACTAATGTTGATCAAGTGGATCTGCTACTGTTTGATGGTCGACTGACATCCGGTGATGGCACCATTAACCTTGGCGGCCAGTTTGATCTTACTGCACTGACAGGCAATATCGTGCTGGAGGGTGAGCGTTTTACCGCCATGCACACCCGCGATATCCATGTGCTGATCTCACCTGAGCTTGAAGTGGTGATTTCAGAGCAGGATATTCGCCTTGGTGGAACGCTGACAATTCCCTTTGCACGGATTTCTCCACCCGAATTGTCACAAAGTGCCGTTTCTCCATCCAGCGATGTCTTCATTGTTGGTAGCGAAGAGGATGAGCCGGCAACAGGGCTGCCCATCAGAACCAACCTGCAGTTGATTCTGGGTGATTCTGTCGAGGTTGATGCCTTCGGCTTCAATGGTCGCCTGATCGGGAGACTGAATGTGATTGATGAGGGGGTTGATGTCGTCAGAGCCACCGGCAGCATTCAGGTGGAAAGTGGTCAATATCGCCTTTATGGCCAAGACCTCAATATACAGCGTGGAGGCCTGGTCTTTACTGGTGGGCCGATTGATAATCCAGGTTTTGATATGCTGGTCAGCCGCCATGTTCAGGATGTGGAAGCCGGGGCAAGAGTGCAAGGTACTTTACGCCAACCGGATTTGACCCTCTACTCTGTTCCAGCGATGCCGGACAGCAGCATTCTGTCCTACCTCATTCTGGGCAGGGGCCCAGGCTCAACCTCATCCTCGGAACAGTCGATAATGATGCAGGCTGCCATGGCGATGGGGATGCAGGGCGGCAATGTGATCACTGATCAGTTGCGCGATAATCTGAGCCTTGATGAACTGGGGTTTGATACTGATGCGGGCGGTGATTCCGCATTCTTCATCGGTAAATACCTGACACCCAGACTTTATATTCGCTATGGCATAGGTCTTCTGGAATCAGTGGATGTGTTGATGCTCAGTTATCAGCTGACCTCTCGCTGGAGGGTAGAGTCCCAGAGCAGCAGTGTTGGCAGCGGTGCGGATATCCTGTTCACGCTGGAGAGGTAGGGTTCAAGTCAGAAATGCCACGCTGAGCCGCTGGTTCAGCGTGGCATCACTCGCACATTACTGAGTGTTTCCAGTGGTGCAGGTCGAGAGATATGAAAGCCCTGAACATAGTCGACCCCCAATACCTGCAGTATCTTGAGCGTTTCTTCATTCTCGACGCACTCGGCTATGGTTTTCAGCCCCATGATATGACCGATGCTATTGATGGAATCCACCATTGCCTGATCTATCACATTATCTGCAAGGTCACGGATGAATATTCCGTCAATTTTCAGGTAATCGACCGGTAAGAGCTTCAGATAACCAAAGGATGACAAGCCGCTACCGAAATCATCAAGCGCAAATTGACATCCCAGTTGCTTCAGCTCCTGAATGAAACTGCCAGCATGGGCAGGGTCAGACATGGCCGCAGTCTCTGTGATCTCAAAACAGATATACTCAGCAGGCACACTGTGCTTTCTGATCTGTTCGCGTATGCAATCCAGCACGTCCTTTCTTCCGATTGAGGTGCCGGAAAGGTTGATCGAGCAGAAGAGTGGGGCGCTGCGTTGCTTGATCTGATCACCCATCCAGGCCAGTGTATTACGGATCACCCAGCGATCAATCTGTGGCATCAGACCAAAACGTTCAGCTGCCGGAATAAATGCTCCGGGCGGTACGATCTGCTGCTGATCATCCAGCAGTCGGATCAGAATTTCGTAGTGAGGGATGTTGGCCCGGGTCTTGTCCAACGGTCTTATGGTCTGGAAAAAGAGGCGAAAGCTGTCCTGATCTATGGCATCCTGTATTCGACTTCCCCATTGAATCTGCCCCTGTCGTTCAATCACCTCCCGATTATCCGGCTCATAGATATGCACCCGATTACGACCAAGATCCTTTGCGGTATAACAGGCAGTATCAGCATTGCTCAACACCTCATCAAGTGTGCCGCACAGTCCATTGATACGCACAATACCGATACTGACGCCAACCGAAAACACCTGTCCCTCCCAGGAGAATCGGAAATCAGCAATCACCTTTCTGAGTGACTCAGCAAGTGCCATACCTTGTTCAAGAGGGCAGAAGGAGAGCAGTGCTCCAAATTCGTCCCCTCCAAGGCGAGCCAGGGTATCAGTCTGTCGCAGCACAGGCTTCAGCAGTGCCGAAAGCTGTTTCAGCAGCACATCACCAGCGCGATGACCACAGGTATCATTGACCAGTTTGAACTGATCCAGATCCAGATAGCAGATCAGGTGCTCCGACTGATTTGCCTGCGCTTCACTGATCAGCGCATCGAGCCTGCGCTCGAACTCACGCCGATTAACCAGACCTGTCAAGGTGTCATGTACAGCCTGAAAGGTAAGCTGGGCCTGGAGGTGGCTGTGTTGGGTAATGTCCTGAATCGCTATGACCCAACCGATTCTTTTCCCCAGATGATCATGCAGGGGAGCGAAGTTCAACTGAACTTCGGCCCGTTCACCGTGCTTATTGACCAGACTGAACTGGCGATAATCACCAGATGCAGCTGTTGGTGTTGCAACCAGGTTGCACAGGGATGAGAGAGAAACTGACTCTTCTGCCCCGATGTAGAGTTGAACCACCTCATCCAACTGCCTTCCAAAAGCCTCCTGCTGCCCCCAGGCTGTCAGACGTGATGCCATGGGATTCAGATAGACCACTTTCATATCGTCATCACAGGTGATAACAGCCTCCGTGATCGCCTCAAGCGTAACCTGTGCCAATTCAGACTGGCGATGCAGACGCACCTCCATCTTCTTACGTTCACTGATATCCCGTATCACGGCACTGTATTGAACGCCATCTTCTGTCGGGCTTGCGGCTGTCGTGACCTCAATAGCGAAGGGTTGGCCTTTGCCATCGCGTGCCATCAACTCATGTGGCCCCTCATGATGGCTGGATGCAAGCCTGGGCAGCAGCTCAGTCAGTGAAACGCCGGGGAAGTGCCGGATACAGTCATCATGCAGAAGATAACTGGCAGGTTGACCGACTATATCTGTACTTGCACGCTTGAACAGTAGCTCCATGCCGGGGTTGGCACTGGTGATCATTCCTGACTCTGAAAAAGTGATCACTCCATCACGCATATCCCTGACAATCAGCCGTGTTCGTGTCACCATGCGGTTAAGGGTAGCCATTACGCGATTATACTGAGCTGCTATCTGCCCGACTTCAGTAAAGGGTTCCACCGGAACTCTGGCCTTCATATCCCCCATACGCTCCTGCAACTGCATAGCATTCAGTAACTGGCTCAACTCGGTCCTGGCACCATGCTCCGACACATTCAGGCCATCTTTTTCTGCCTGCTCCGTTACGCGCAGGGGAGTGAATCGCTTCACCAGCATAAGAAACAGATAAGCCAACGGAAAGACATACAGCGCACAAGCCACAATACCTGTCAACTGAACCTGGAACTGTTGTAACTGTGAAAGTCCTGTGCCAAGCCGCTCAGGATCGCCCAGCAGTGCAACAGCCAGGGTTCCCCAGATGCCCGCAGCGAGATGTACGGGTACAGCCGATATCGCATCATCGAGCTTCATCCGCAGCATCCATTTTTCCGCCATCACCATGACTACTGCGCCAGTCGCACCAATAACTGCAGCATACGGGGTGCTGACAGCATGACATCCCGCAGTGATTGCCACCAGACCTGCCAGAGTCCCATTGATTGTCAGTGGCGTTGTCTGGTTACGATCAATGGAGGCATGGCCAAGCAGCATACCGACAATGCCACCACTGGCTGCTGCGATCAGGGTGTTAACAACAATTCCAGGAATATCTTTGGTGAAACCCAGAGTGCTGCCACCGTTGAATCCTATCCAGCCGATAATGAAGAAGAGCATACCCAGCATCGACAGTGGCAGATTACTGCCCGGAATATGCCTGACTTTATCTTTTTCAAAGCGCCCCCGGCGCGGACCTACAACAATCACCGCTGCAAGAGCAACCCAGCCACCCACACTGTGCACCACTGTGCTTCCTGCAAAATCAACAAAACCCAGACTTTCCAGCCATCCTGGCTCTGCATTCAACACACCACTCCATGCCCAATGACCGAAAACAGGGTAGAGCGCCAGACTGATCAGAATCGTCAGAAGGATATAGGTTATAAAGCGAGTTCGTTCAGCAATGGCGCCCGATACGATCGTTGCTGCTGTTGCACAGAAAGTGAGTTGAAAGAAAAAGAAGCTGGCATGCCAGACACTCTCATCACGGGTGAAATCAGCCGCAAACCATTGTGTATCCAGCCATGTTGTCTGGTGATCGCCAAACATGATGCCAAAGCCGAACAACCAGAAGAGCACAGCCGCGACCAGCAGGTCAAAGGCGTTCTTCAATGCAACATTGATGGCATTCTTGCTTCGGGTCAGACCTGACTCAAGACAGAGAAAGCCCCCCTGCATGATCAGAACGAGTATCGCGCCAATCATCAGCCATAAAGCATTCAGTGCCTCATTTTCGCTCATCGATCACCCCTGATGGACACTGATCGATCCAATACGGTGCATGGATCAGATCATCGCATGGAAACGACTCCTCCATGAGTAATTAGCAGGTTCTATGCCAGAACTTCTGCCTGATCCGGGACTCCATCTTCAGAGGCGCTATACTTTTCCACTTTAGTGTCTATCTTTTGTATAGATGGATAGCCCCATCTTTTTCAGGCAATATACAAAACGTGTGGTTTTTCATTCTGTTATGGTACCTTGATGCACAGTCGTCCCTTATTTCCGATCATCGTGCAGGTCAGTGGATTACTGGCAATCATTTTTGTAGCCATTTTCTTCCTGTTTCAGCAAACCAATCGCAATGATCTCGATACATCACTGCAGCGTGACTCCCAGTCACTGAAGAGTGCGTACGATATATCCATCAGCAACCTCAGGCAGCAGATGGTCGTGCTTGCAACCGTCTTTACTTCAGACCCTCAGGTACAGGAGCTTTTCTTTGCTGCGCGCAACATGGTCAGAGCCGAAGGCGGAGGGCCTGGAGCTGATGAGTCTGCACGGTTGAGAGAAGCACTGTTCAGGCAGGTTTCTGATGGCTGGCTGTCCATGCAGAACAGCTTTGGCCTCAGACAGTTACACTTCCACCTCCCACCTGATTCCACCTCATTTCTTCGCGTACATATGCCAGACCAGTACGGCGATAAACTCAAGGATGTCAGACCGATTCTGGCTGAGGCCGATGATACAAAAGTGGCACAATCAGGATTTGAAATCGGACGGTTTTATTCGGGGCTGCGTGGTGTAGTGCCTTTTTTTTATGAGTTCTCGGATGGCCACAAGGTCTATGTCGGCACACTCGAAGCCGGAACCTCTTTGAATGATATGATCGAAAGGCTGGACCAAGATCTTGATGCAGGAATAGCCGTGACTCTCAGGCATAGCGCTCGAGATGCAGTATCATGGGCTGAGCTAGATCCAGATGGATACACATCCAATCAGGAGTGTGCCTGTTATATCGAAGCCAGTTCACGTCCGGACTTCATAACCTGGTTGGATAATGGGCTGATTATTCCTCATCAGTCAGATTCACCCTTGCATACATCTCTTTTGGAATGGGAGGATAAAACCTATCTAGTCACACAATTTCCAATGCGGGACTTCCTCGGAGAGCAGCAACAGGGGCGTGATCCAGTCGGCACCATCATCATGTGGCAGGATAAAACAGAGTTGATAAGCACCTGGAGGAATAATCAACGTCATCTGCTATTAGCGCTTCTGGTTGCTTTTTTTATCGCCACCACTTTGGTGATCTGGCTACTCAACCTGATGCGAAAGGGGTTGCAGTACCGTGTCGATATGGCAACTGAAGAGCTCGAGAAAACACATACGCAGCTCGATTCATTGCTCGCAGCGTCTCCAGCTGTCACCTACAGCGTCTCACTGAAGACTCATGCTGTAACCTATATTGCTCCGAATGTGAAGCATAAGCTGGGCTATGAAGTTCATGAGGTGTATGACCACCCAGGATGGTGGGGGGATAACATCCACCCAGAGGACGCCGTCAGCGACATGATTCAATCAGACTGGTCACAATGGGAGGATGACCGAGTCGTTCGTCGCTACAGATTCTGCCATGCTTTGGGTAACTGGCTCTGGCTGGAAGATCGTTGCAAGATTGTCCGAAATGCTCAGGGCGAAGCAACAGAGTTGGTAGGTAGCTTTGTTGATGTAACCGAGCAGCAGGAAACAGAGGAAAAACTTCGAGTTACCCGTAAGAGGCTGGAACTTATTATTGAGGATTTTCCCGGTGCTTTGCTGATAGAGGATGAGCGCCGCTCTGTGGTGCTGGTCAATACTGCCTATTGCCGAGTTTTCAGGTTTGAAAAGAACATGAAAACCCTGGTCGGTGCCGATGCCAGAAAGCTCATGTCAGAAAGCATGACCGTATTTGATGATCCCGACTCTCAGAAATTACTGATGAAATCACTACTGGAGCATAAACAGCCTTCGTTTAATGATGAAGTGATATTTGCTGATGGGCGCACCATGGAGCGTGACTTCCTGCCAGTGAGCGAAGGAGATAAACATCTGGGGGTGCTCTGGATTTATCGTGATATAACACTCAGAAAACAGAGAGAAAGCGAGCTGAGGAGGCTGGCAACTACCGATACCCTGACTGGCCTGACCAATCGTCGCTATTTTCTTGATCGACTGACCCAGGAGCTGTTACGTAGTCGACGCTATGATGCCACAGTGTCACTGCTGATGCTGGATATCGACCATTTCAAATCGATCAATGATCGCTTCGGTCACGCTCAGGGCGACGAGGTGCTGAGAGTGTTCAGCAGAGCATGTCAGGAGAGTCTCAGAGAAGTGGATTTCATCGGAAGGCTGGGAGGTGAGGAGTTTGCAATTGCACTGCCCGGCACAGGAACAGAGGGTGCACTCCAGTTTGCCGAGCGCCTGCGCTCCACAGTGGAGCAGACAAGCATGCCATTATCCGATGGTACAGACTTGAGGATAACTGTCAGTATCGGCCTAACCATACTCTTAACATCAGACCTTAATGTTGATACGCCACTTGCCAGGGCTGACTCTGCTCTTTATGAAGCAAAACATCTTGGTCGCAACAGAGTGGTGGTTGCATCAGAGGTAACTGTATAACTGGATGGGAATGTAAAAAGGCCGCAGACCCTGCCAGAGATCTGCGGCTTAAACGGTGCAAGCACCATGAACAGACTACCCAGAAAGGATAGTTGTTCGACCTGTCAATGAAATCTAATAGTAATGGTATTTATTATCATTTGCAATAGCGCATTAGGAAAAACATATCCTATAACTTAAAATATGATTTTCTTGATGGACATACAGAAAAAATAGGCTACTCTTTCTGGTTAATTATCCTTCAACTAAAATAATAATGTGGCTAATATATGATATGGAATAAGAACCGATATGAAGGGAAGCGCCAGTCTCGATGTCGACGCAGGCTTGATGGCATATATTTACCACTCAGTCGTGTATGGCACCTTGAATGAAAAGCACTAAGCGTAATCTCTCGCTTGGTACGTTTGTGTTGATCAATACAGCACTGATTTGTCTGCTGATGATTCTGATAGTACTCGCGGTGCGTGTGCTGGTGATGCATCCTGCATTCATTGAGCAGGCCGAGGAGTTGCAGCACCGTGAATTGGAAAGTATTCACGCAGGTTTTGCCAACGAGTTTGACAGCCTGGATGTTCAGGTGGACGACTGGGCGACCTGGACCGACACAGCCGATTTCCTGCGTGGAAACAAACCGGAATATGCCGACGATAACCTGATACCGGAAGCGCTGGATGCATTAAAGATAGATATGCTGATCCTGTCTGATCTTCAGCGCCAACCTGTCAGCAGCACCTGGGTGGATGGAACTGATGGTTCAATATTGATTCAGCAGCCTGCATTCATTGAGCTCACTAACTCAGTGCTGGGAAACTTTTCATTCGTACCTGATGATCCTGAGCATCGTCATGCCGGTTTTACGACCTTTAATGGCACATCATTTCTATTTGTGACGCGAGCAGTACTCTCCTCAACAAGAGAGGGCCCGGCGGCGGGCTATCTGACCATGGTCAGACGAGTTGATGGAACGGTTCTAGAGCGAATATCCAGAGTCGCCCGTGTTGATCTGTCGTTGTTGAGCGATGTCAGTATTGAGCCTGTTCCGGAAACTCAATGGACGAGTGTTTTCGAAGGGCTTCAGCAGCAACGCCACCGCCCACTGATGAGCAGGGAAGGTCGAGTGGTTGGAGTCCTTCAGATTCGTCATACGCTTGACAAAATCCCGGAGCGATTGGATCTACTGACTATTCTGATCATATCATTTCTGGCCGTTCTACCTCTTCTGATGATGATGATTACGTCCTATCTGATACTGACCCCAATCAGGCGCGCGAATCTGGTCGTGGCCAAGATGCTGGAGATAGGGCGCCCCATACAGATACGTCAAAGCTTGTTGTTCACAGAGCTGAATCAGTTAAGAGATTCATTCAATAGTCTTGTTCATCTTGTTGAAAAACAAAGAGTAAAGCTGATTCAAAAATCCAATATTGACGGCCTGACCGACATTGCAAACAGACGTGCATTTCAGGAAAGGCTCGAAGTTGAGTGGCGTCGGTCGATGCGATCGGGCAGCAGTCTCTCTGTCGTGATGCTTGATATCGATCACTTCAAACTCTTCAATGACAGCTATGGGCATGTGGCTGGGGATGATGCGCTGATCAAGGTTGCCCAGATGCTCAGTTCACAGGTGCAAAGGACATCAGACTTTGTGGCCAGATATGGTGGAGAGGAGTTTGCCCTGATTCTGGTTGGTCTGGATTATGAACAGTTGGAACAGTTGATGCTGAATATTGAAGTGGCTCTGGCCAGCCAGTTCATTGAACATTGCTCATCACCTACCAGTCAGTACCTGACTGTCAGCATGGGGGCCTGCATGATAGAAAAACCAGGTGACTGGATGATAAATGAGGAGCCGAGAACACTCCTGCGACAAGCCGACGAGGCACAGTATCTGATCAAGCACTCTACCAGAAGCAGCTTTAATATTGCCCAGTTCCAGCCAGAGCACCCCGGCAATGCAGCATTGGTGACTAATGCAGCCTACCGACAGGCTTCTCTGCTCGACTAATACACTTCAGGCTTGGAGTGCTTAAGTGCGTCTCTTCAGGTGCGGAGTATCCAGGTGACCCTTATAACAGAACTCATAAACTCATCTTTGGCATGCGCAGTGCTTGTGGACTGCAGAAAGACATGGCAGCATTAGCATCTGACGATATACGCAAAGCGCTGAATCAATCGAAGGGAATAATCAGTATATGACTCCATTACGACTCATGTTTGCCTTGGCCCTGCTACTTCCAAGCATATATTCCTGGTCCGACACTCACACCATCAATCTGATTCAAAATGGGGTAACTACCGAGATCTCAGTCGATAGCCTGAGAGAGCAGGCAGTGGTCGAATTTGAGCTGTATGAGCCCTTCCGGCGTGAAACCATTCAGGTACGAGGCCTGATGCTGGATGAGTTAATTTCACAACACTTCGACCCTTATCCCGATACCATAGAGTTGACCGCGCACGATGATTATAAAAGCACTCTCAGCCGTTGGGATAAAGCAAACTGGGTATTGATGACCCACGAGAACGGGCGGCCGCTTGGGTTGAGGCAGCAAGGCCCGGTTCGTCTGCTTGAGAAGGACTATACCGGTCGCAACCCGGAAAATCTCCGCCATTTCAATGACTGGGTATGGATGATCAAAAGCATTGAGGCGGTGAAGTGATATGGCACTTTCTGCGTAACCGGCTCGGTTGGTTATGGCTAAGCTTCATGAGTTTCAGCATTGTATTGATCTGGGTAACCTATGAAGTCAGATGGTTTTATCCAGAAATGCAGCGCTACTTTGGTGATGCCGGCACTCTGGCAGGCCAGCAGTTGGCAACACGTTCACGCACTTATATCCAGAACAGCCTCGAAGCGCTCGGTAAGGAGCCCCTCACCGAGGAGACTCTCAAACAGGTAAAAACCAACCTCGATCTAGCTTATGGCTTCCTGGACATCGGGCTTTACCGTGAACGGTATGAGTGTACGGAATCAAGCCTTGCATTACTTGATGATTTTGACCTCCTGTTTAACAAACCAGATCCACCAGACTCAACCACTTCCTTAGCATACCTGCTTCCTGTTATTCAATGCGCGACCGTGATAGAGATAGGCCAATGGAACCGACGCTCCGTTGTGGCAATGGACATGGTCGAAAGTATTGACTGGCATCAGCGGGTATTTCTCTGGGGCACCATTCTTTTTTATGTTATAGGCATAGGGTTCTGGTGGATGCATGAGAAGCAGAGGAGGGCTTTCATGCAAAGCATTAAGGATAAGCTGAAATGGATGCAGCAAGCGCTTGAGGACCCACTTACCGGAGCACATAATCGCAGAGCATTGGACAGTGATCTGCTCAGCCACCTGGCTCAATTCAAGCGAGGTGCCAGACCCTTCTCCCTGGTCATGTGCGATATTGATTACTTCAAATCCTATAATGATGCCTTTGGGCACGCGGATGGTGACGAGGCGCTGAAAAAGGTTGTCAGTGCCATGACTAAAACGCTTCGTGCCAGTGATCGTATTTATCGCTATGGTGGGGAAGAGCTTGCCATTATTCTGCCGGACACTGAGGGCAAAGAGGCGATGGATGTCGCGATGCGCGCCATAGAAGCTGTTGAAGCACTTGATATCACCAACCCTGACAGCCCATATGGCAAGCTGACTATCAGTGCAGGGCTGGCATCTGCCGCTGCTGAGATTGAAGAGTCAGATACATTGATCAGGCTGGCTGATGAAAAGCTGTATGAAGCCAAAAGCACTGGCAAGAACAGGCTGGCAGTGGCCTGGATCTGATCTATCTTTGAAAAATGGAACGTCGCCCCGCATTATTTCCTTCGGCCTTAGCTTTATCATCCGGAGAAGTGGCTTTACTTCCTGCCGCACTGCCTGATCGCTTAGATACTGGTGTCTGCTTTGGGTTGCCAGCTTTCTTTTGCCTGGTCGGTTTGCGGGATTGTCCGTCAGAACGCTGATTTTCGGCACCTGAACCTGAAGGTTTCTTAGTCCATATCTGAGAGAGTAGTGGACCATCGACAAGCTTTCCCTTTTCGATGGTCGGCACACCCATAAGAGGGATCTCTTTACCGATCAGAGAACAAATGTCAGCCAGGAAGCGTCGCTCATCCGGGGCAACAAATGAAATAGCAAGACCCGACTTGCCAGCCCGCCCGGTACGGCCAATACGATGAACATAAGCTTCTGGCTGATTGGGAAGGTCGTAGTTAATCACCTGCGGGAGGGACTCGATATCCAGCCCCCTGGCTGCTACATCGGTAGCAACCAGTACACGAACATCTCCTTGTACAAATGCTTGTAATGCAGCATTACGCTCTCGCTGCGTGCGGTCACCATGCAGCGATGCAGCACTGATGCCTTCGCGCTGCAGGTAGGCTGCAACCTCATCAGTACGCTTTTTTGTGCGAGTAAAAACCAGTGTCTGCGACCAATGGCAGCCATCAACAAGGTAGCAAAGAATGTCTGATTTATCTTTATTATCAATATAATAAGCACGTTGTTTAATGCTGGATACAGTGGTATTCGATGGCGTAGCACTGACCCTGACAGGGTTGTGCAACAACTCCTTGGCAAGGGTAGCAATTGAGCCACCGAGTGTTGCAGAAAAAAGCAATGTCTGACGCTTATCCGGCATGAAAGAGATCACCTTACGGATATCCTCAATAAAACCGAGATCAAGCATTCTATCGGCTTCATCAAGTACCAGCGTTTCGAGCTTATCAAGCATAACCGTCTGATGCAGAAGCATTTCAATTAAACGACCAGGGGTGGCCACCAGTATATCGGCACCACGCTTGAGCCTGCGTATCTGATCTTCATAACGGACGCCGCCGTAGATGGAAACAACTCTGATACCCAATTCACGCCCATAAGCCAGTGTATTGTCTGCCACCTGGATAGCCAGTTCTCGAGTAGGGGTCAAGATGAGCCCACGAACAGGGCGCTCTCCCGATGCAAGAGGCGACCGGCTGAGCTGTTCGATCAATGGCAGGGCAAATGCCGCAGTTTTTCCAGAACCTGTCTGAGCCTCTGCCAGCAGATCCTTGCCATCCAGAGCATGAGGAATTGCCAGTGACTGAATTCTTGTCGGCTCAACATAGCCCAGTGACTCCAGGGTATATTGAAGCTCAGGGCAAAGTTGGAGGCTGCTGAAGGATGACATGGATATTCCAGATTACGCTTGAATTAGCCGCCAATCTTACAGGAAATTGATAAAGCGGGCGATATCACCTATCTGGCTAATGCCAACCTTGATGCCAGACTTCAACATTCTTCAGCTCCCGCCAGGGCAGTGTGACGGCGCGTTTGGACATAACCGCCTCGATAATACACTCAACAACAGTCTCATGTTCATTGCGGACAAGATCAATCACCAGAAAATGTTTCTCACGATTACGGGGTGTTACTGCAGTCCATTTGCTATGAAGCAGTTTATTAGGATTAATAGGGCGCATCCGATAATACCTCAAATAATACACAATACATACACTGTATTATTTTGTTAAAAACAAGTGTGCCTACCTGGAGGCTGCTTTTATGGAGTACAAAAACAACTAATAAAAGCCGGTTTTATCACACAACACATATCTTATAGGAGTGTAAGTCGGATACGGATCATCGAAGTGTTATCTAAATAATTAATTTAACATAATATAGATTATGCGAAGTAAGATATTCAAATAAAACAGGCACTGCAGCAATAGCCAGTAACTACTTCATAACCCGATACCAGACTCCCACGCAGCAAAATACAAGCAGTACAGATGAACTGGATCTGCCGGAATGGCTCCTGGTGATTGCTTAGCGAAATAGCGGCGCCCTTGCCTGGCTGACAAAGACGCTCTTATGTAGAAGGATTTTTTGGAAAGTGTATTTTTTGAAGCCTTCGCATGGTGGCTTCATGCAGCGGGCTGCAACTTCGTGTACGCCGAGTCTATCAAGACTCAATGATGCCCTGGCGAATAGCAAGGCGGACAATTTCTGCATTAGACTTGAGGCAGAGCTTACGCAGAATATTGGCCCTGTGCGCATGCACCGTCTTCGGACTGATGGTAATGGTATTGGCAATATCGGAAACCGAGTAGCTTTCAGCCAGCATGGTGAATATTTCCAGCTCGCGATGGCTCAGCTTGCCGACAAGCTGCTCATTAACTACGCTGCTCTCAATCTCGGCGGAAATTGATTTGGACAGGTACTTACGACCATCAAAGACCGCATGTAATGCCTTCAGGAGCTCATCAGGTGCACAGTGCTTGGTCAAGTAACCACAAGCACCCGTTTGCATCACCTGCGATGGATAAGGCTCAGTGTTCATGGCAGTCAGCACCAGCACTTTTGCCTCAGGCTCTGCTAGAAGGATCCTGCGGATGGTTTCCAGTCCATGCGCAGTCGAAATGTCCTGGGAGTCCTTTTTCTGCGGAATAGCAAGGTCCAGCATTACGACATCCGGCTTGTGCCGACGATATGCCTCAAGAGCACAATGACTGCTTTCAGCCTCTGCCACAACCTGGATCTCAGGATCTCTTTGCAGGATCTGCTGATAACCGGCGCGGATGATGGAGTGGTCGTCAACCAGCAGTAGTCGTATCTCTTTTTTCAACTAAATCACCACAAGACAGTGTGTACGAAGTAATTTCAGCTACATGCTAGCTCAAAGAAGCAAAATAATCAGTACTTAACTGGCTGAAATCACCTGCCTTGAAGACTATCCGCTCCCTTGTAGGCATCCGACGTATCCACTTCAAGCGCATAGGCAGACATGAGCTCTTGCGGATCAAGCCCTGAAGGTTGGGCGACCAATTCATCACTGAAACCAATAAGTTGGATACCCTCTTTCTTGCAGTGTCTTAAAACTTTTTCAAGCGCCTTGATCACCGTCAACTGACGGTCGCTGAACTGCTTATCAGTAGCCTGATCACTTCGCTTGCGGCTTGAGGCTTGTCGAATAACATATTGATCGGAATCCAGAAGCTGAACAGTGATTCCAATGGCTTTCTCAGCCACCAGCGCAGCCTTTCCTGACTCGAAAATCCTTTCCTGATAACAGCACAGAACATCGCCCTGCTGACACTCTCTTATCATCTCCCTTATTTCAGAGATGGACAGCTCATCGCCAATGTATCTTTCCATATATCAATATCTTAAATAGATTATGTGAAGTGTTGTTTAATTCGGCTTAATCTGATGAAGAGGATCGCATAAAACGGTTTATCGCGCCATCAGTTGCTTTCTGAGCTGTGCGTTTTCATTCAGCAGCTCATCGTTCTTGCGCTTAAGTCGATCAATCTCCTCCTCCTGAATTCTGACCTTGACCTGCGTCTCTATCAGCAGATCTGCCTTACCACCTTGCCCTGCTCCGCCCCCGATTTTCACCTGCCTGGCCAGGGATTCATTCTCGGCCGTCAGGCGAAATGTACGCTCCTCAAGCTGCATGTTATGGCGCTCAAGCTCACGCTTCTCATCATGGAGGACTTCGCATTTTTCCAGCAACCTCCCATTTTGCGCCTGGAGACCTCGCGCTGCCTGACCACCACCCGCCTCCGCCTGCCTGAGAGCCTCCTCAAGCGACTGCTGCCTTGACGCCAGCTCCTGACGTTCAGACCTGAATCTGTCTTCGGCATAAGCGAGCGCCCTGTCCCATGTCTGCGCAGCCAGCGTCAACACGGGCTCAGGCAGTTCAGGATGCTGCTCCTGGCGCGACATGCGCTGTGACAGCTGTTGCCACCACTCTCCCAGAGCTTTGTTAATGGTGGTCAGGCTGCCAGTACCAATCAGGTCTCTGACATTCTGCTGCGTGGGGCGCGTACCCTGTTGCAACAACTGATCTGCCGCCTGATGGACCAGTTCACGCGTTCTATTTGGTTTTGCCATATTAATAATACACAGTACATATTGTTTGGTATGTATTATAGATCTATTTTTGCCTATATTGAAGCTGCGGCACGTCTCATCTCGCACGGATCTGAACTTTTCTGTAAAATTGCGTTTTCGTATTTTATGAGGTTTGTAATAGATGAGCGCACCAAGGGTAGGCTTCGTAAGTCTGGGGTGTCCCAAAGCGCTGGTGGATTCTGAAAGAATTCTGACCCAGCTGCGTACTGAAGGTTATGAGATATCCCCCTCTTACGACGGTGCCGATGTTGTAGTGGTAAATACCTGTGGCTTTATCGACAGCGCCAAGGCAGAGTCGCTGGATGCAATTGGTGAAGCGATCAAGGAAAATGGCCGCGTTATTGTCACCGGCTGCATGGGCGTTAATGCCGATGAAATTCTGGAACTGCACCCGCAGGTATTAACCGTCACAGGTCCGCAGGCCTATGAGGCTGTCGTCTCTGCAGTACATGAGCACGCGCCTTACGAAGCGACTCACGACCCCTTTACCAGCCTGGTTCCGCCTCAAGGTATAAAGCTGACACCTCGTCACTACGCCTATGTAAAAATAAGTGAAGGGTGTAATCACCGCTGCACTTTCTGCATCATCCCTTCCATGCGTGGCGATCTTGTTTCTCGTGAAGCGGACGACGTTCTGAATGAGGCAGAGCGCCTGGTTAAAGCGGGCGTTAAAGAACTCTTGATTGTATCTCAGGATACAAGCGCTTACGGCGTAGACCTCAAGTACAAATTAAGCTTTTGGAATGGGCGCCCGGTCAAGACTCGAATGCTTGAGTTGTGCGAAGCACTTGGTGATCTTGGTGTATGGGTGCGCCTGCATTATGTTTACCCCTACCCATCAGTTGATAAGGTGATTCCACTGATGGCGGCTGGCAAGATTCTGCCCTATCTTGATATCCCACTCCAGCACGCCAGCCCTCGAGTATTGAAGGCTATGAAGCGCCCTGCTGCAGCTGAAAACAATCTCGAACGCATCAAGGCATGGCGCGAGATCTGTCCTGATCTGGTGATTCGCAGTACGTTTATTGTTGGCTTCCCCGGCGAAACGGAAGAGGACTTCCAACTGCTTCTTGATTTTCTGGAAGAGGCTCAGCTTGATCGAGTCGGGTGCTTCCAGTACTCCCCGGTTGACGGCGCCACAGCGAATGAACTCAACGAGCCTGTACCCGATGATGTGAAGCAGGACCGCTGGGACAGATTCATGGCCGTACAGGCGCGTATCAGCGCTGCCAAAATGCAGGCGCGTATCGGGAAAGAGATAGATGTCATTATTGATGAAGTAGTTGAGGAAGGCGCTGTCGGCAGAAGCAAGGCCGATGCTCCTGAGATCGACGGTCAGGTCTTCATTGATAATGCGACCCACCTGCAGCCTGGCACCATTGTGCGCGCTCGCGTTGTTGATGCAGATGAGTATGACTTGTGGGCTGAACTGATTTGATATCCATCTATCAATACCCTCATGGATGAGGGTTGCACGCTCTTCTCGATCGCTCTTTGAACAAGCCCTGACTGCCAAGGATAACTCTTTGTGACTTTTCGAGATCGTCAGATAGCTGAGCTGGTAAAAGCCAGGTATAACAATGGCTTAATTGATATTTTTACAGCCATTTCGTCTGAAAATTCAAAGCTGATCGACACCCCTTCTGAATCACCAGAAGCCAAATCCTCCAAAGAAGCACGGATCATTAAAGCCTGCAACCGCTTTCATGATGACTCCTCGGAAGAGATTATCAACTCAACTACCAGAAAAATATCTGTTTTATCGACACTGTTCTTGGTATTGATGTTTTCCCTGGGCACCCTTGCCGCGCTGCAATCATTTGCACAACCCTCTATCAGTGGCGTTAATGTTTTCTGGCTGCTTCTACTGCTGCTTGGCCCGAATCTGCTCATGCTGATTATCTGGGTTGCCATGATGCTATTTAATCACAACCCCTCATCCAGCAGCTCATTGACATCTCTGCCTGGCTATATCATCAGGCAATTTGTTGCAGCAATTTATGGCACCAAAAATGATCAAAAAGCATTACAAATCAACATATTAAAGACACTTTATAAACCATTACATGGGCGCTGGCTTTTCAGCCTGATCAGCCACCTTGGCTGGGCCGGTTTCATGCTAGGCGGTTTGGCCTGTGTCCTTTTGATCCTGTTGGCCAGGCAGGTAAATTTTGTCTGGGAGACAACATTGCTCGACGCTGATGCCTTTACACATCTGACACTCATGCTGAGCTACCTACCTTCGCTGACTGGGCTAGATATGCCAAATGCAACAACCGTTGCCCAGAGCCGCCTTGGTGCACCGGAAGGCCAGTTGGCTGATGTTCGCACTCAGTGGGCTACTTTTCTGATCCTTTGCATCGTCGTATATGGGCTACTCCCTCGCCTTTTACTTGCAGGCGTCAGTTATCACCTTTACAGATCCCGCCGCGAAGCATTTCGTCTGGATCTTTCCGAGCCTTTTTACCAGCAACTGATCAGACACCTTGATCCACCATCCCGCCAGGCAGGCATTCTGGATCCTGATGCGCTTCCTCCAACCTCTCCGTCATCAGACCTTGTTGGCCCTCTTGCCGCTCAAGGGCCCGAAGCAGCCGACTGGATCGGATTTGAGCTGGACAACTCATCAGACTGGCCTCCCGTAGCGATCAAACAGGGCAAGGTCCTTCATCTGGTTAATGATCGCCAGACACAACAACAGCTGTTCGACCTGTTGAAAAGCTACGAAGGGCACGCACTGGTAATTGCCACTTCATTGCTGCGCACGCCAGATCGGGGGATAGAGCGCTTTCTCAGGCAGATTCAGAAATCATCCAGCCAGACAGTGGTATGGATTGGTCTTAGTGCCTCAAGCGCTGATATGGCCAATCACCCTGAACGACTGGATGATTGGATTCAACTCTCTGCTCGCTGCCACATCCCCTCACACCAGATATTCGTGATTGATAAGGATCAGAATAGATGACACTCACCAACCCTATCAAGGTTGCGGTTGTTGGTCACACCAATGCCGGAAAAACATCGTTGCTACGCACCTTGCTGCGTGATGAAGCCTTTGGCGAAGTATCTAACCATGCCGGCACAACCCGCCACGTAGAGGCTGCAAGCCTGCTGCTTGATGGCAAGCCAGCTATCGACTTTGTTGATACACCCGGCTTTGAAGACTCGATCGGATTGCTGACAACGCTTGAGGAGTTGCAGAAAACAGAGGGGATAGATCGCCTGGAGTCTTTGCGGGCAATCTGCCAGATTGCACACCTGTACCCTGATTTTGATCAGGAGATCAAAGTGATCAGACAGCTACTCAGCAATGAGCTGTTTTTCTATGTGGTGGATGTGCGTGAACCGGTGCTGGGAAAGTATATCAATGAGCTGGATATTCTTGCCTATGCGGCCAGGCCCGTCATTCCGGTCCTTAACTTCACAGCATCAGCATCGGCACAAACCAAAATCTGGAAAGAGCATCTCGCCCAACTTAATTTCCACACCCAGGTTGTCTTCGATACAGTTGCCTTCAAGGCGGATGACGAGAAGCGCCTGCTGAAACAGATGCAGACCATTCTATCCGATCGCTATGAGCTGCTGGAGTCTATTATCGATCAGCACGAACAGCAGCGATCAGAGCTGGTTGAAAGCGCCTGTCTGATGATCTCTGAACTGATGGTGGATGCTGGTGGTTTATATATCGACTGCGCCAATAACACGGCATCCATCGACGCAGCGCAATCTGCTCTGCAAGAAAAAATACGTGATGCCGATACCCGCTGCATGCAAAGCGTGTTGCAGCTATACCGTTTTCAATTGGCGTCTATCAGCAGTACCGAACTGAGTATTGATCAGGGCGAGTGGAAGCTTGATCTGTTTGACGACAGCAATATACAGCGCTTTGGCATCGCCGTCGGCTCAGGAGCAGCCAAAGGAGCCCTGCTTGGCGCCGGTTTCGATCTGTTTACCGCCGGCATGTCGCTGGGGGCAGGAACCGCTACAGGCGCCCTGGCAGGCGCTCTGCTGCAAACCGGCCAGCGCTACAGGCATGAGTTGAACGCCAGAATCAAAGGCTATCGCTCAGTTTGTGCCTCTGAACCAACTCTGCGTGTATTGTTGCTGCGACAACTGGATCTACTGAACAAGCTACAGCGCCGCGGTCATGCAGCTACGGATGCACTCTCGGTTGAGTCACTGAGCGGTGAGGATCTGCCGAAAGAGTTCCAAGACTGGATCAAACAGCTGCATGGTAACCCGCAGTGGTCACGACTCAGTAAACGCTTTGACTCTCAGGATGAGAGTAGAAATCATTTTGTTACCGAAGTTGCAGATAAACTGAAGCAGAAGCTGAAATAAAACTTGATGTGGTGCCTAGGGCCGGACTCGAACCGGCACGGGCTAACGCCCGGGAGATTTTAAGTCTCCTGTGTCTACCGATTTCACCACCCAGGCTGGGAGTGCTGCTTTCTGATATGGCTTGAGAGCCTTGAAAGCGTTGCAGGTGTTTCGATCAAGTGTTAAATGGAGGCTGGAGTCGGAATCGAACCGGCGTACACGGAGTTGCAGTCCGCTGCATGACCACTCTGCCATCCAGCCTTTTTCAACTCTTGATCTATGTTTGGAGCGGGAAACGAGACTCGAACTCGCGACCCCGACCTTGGCAAGGTCGTGCTCTACCAACTGAGCTATTCCCGCGTTGCAAACAGTGGGGCGTATTATAGAGAACCCAGCGCCAGTGTCAACAGTAAAATCGAAATAAAATTGCTTAAAGATTAACCACTTAGATATCGTTGCTCATATGAGGCCAGGAAGCCCTTAAATACAGCAGCATAGACCAGAGGGTCAGCAGAGCTGCACCGTAAAGCGCAAAGATACCGATCCATGAGATTGAGCTCCATGGTGGTGCTGCAATCAGTGCCAGAAGCGATATCATCTGCAATGTGGTTTTGACCTTACCGATCGCGGATACCGCCACATTGGCGCGCTCGCCAATTTCAGACATCCATTCACGCAGGGCCGATATCACAATCTCTCTACCAACTATGATCACAGCGGGTATGGTGATCAAAGGGTCGGCAAAGGTTTCCACCAGAATAACCAATGCTGCGGCTACCATCAGCTTATCGGCAACCGGGTCCAGAAAGGCGCCGAAAGGTGATGACTGATCAAGACGACGTGCCAGATAACCATCCAACCAATCAGTGAGTGCTGCAATGCCGAAAATAGCTGCCGCCACTAAGGCTGAATAGGTGTATGGCAGATAATAGACCAGCACAAAAACGGGAATCAGCACAATCCGCATCAGTGTCAGCAGGTTAGGTAGTTTCATTGACAGGATCATGTATGTTTCTGACTCCGCGGATCAGCTATCGGGATGAAGTGTTGCGTAGATAGTCTGCGCAAGGGTTCGACTTATGGTAGAGACTTTTGCAATTTCTTCAACACTTGCGTTCTCTATCTCCTTGGCGCTGCCGAAATATTTCAGCAACTCCCTTCTGCGCTTGGCTCCAACACCGGGAATATCTTCGAGTAGCGATTTCTTGCGTGCTTTCCCCCTGCGTGCCCGATGCCCCGTGATCGCAAAGCGATGTGCTTCATCACGGATATGCTGCAGCAGATGCAGCGCGGGCGAATCAGACTTGATAACCGTTTCCTTGCCTGTGTCGCCTGCTACCAAGACTTCGAACCCTGCCTTGCGTGTCGGCCCTTTTGCGATCCCGACAACCAGCACCTCGGTGATCTGAAGCTCTTCAAGCACTTCCATCGCTTGTGTCACCTGTCCCTTGCCCCCATCAATCACCAGCAGATCAGGCAACTTGCCCTCACCCTTTTTCAAGCGCGTATAGCGCCTGTGCAGTGCCTGATGCATTGCTGCATAATCATCGCCGCCGGTTATATCTTCGATATTGAAATGGCGATAGTCGGCGGTCAACGGGCCGTTGCCATCAAACACAACGCAGGACGCCACTGTAGCTTCACCCGAGCTATGACTGATATCAAAGCACTCCATGCGCTGGATGGGTGTATCAAGCTCCAGCAGCTCCTGCAGCGCGATAAAACGATTATAGATATTCTGCTTACTGGCCAGATGACTCGATAGCTGCTGCTCGGCATTAGTCTGCGCCAACCTCAGCCAGCCAGCACGATCACCACGCACTCGATGTTTGATCGATACTTTACGCGTGGATTTCTCGGACAGCGCCTGCTCAAGGCAGTCTGCATCCTGAAGCTCAACCGTAGTGATCAGCTCCTGAGGTATTTCGCGCACGGATGACAGATAAAACTGAGCAATAAAGGCCGACAGTATCTCATCAACGCTCTCTTCAACGCTGACCTTGGGGTGATAAACCTTACTGCCGATAATGCGCCCGCCACGAACAAATAATGCGTGTACGCAGACAGCACCCGAACCCATCGAACATCCAAGAATGTCCGCATCCCCACCCTGACCATCAACATACTGCTGTTCCTGCACTTTTCTCAGGGCGGTGATCTGATCCCTCAGCTCTGCTGCCTGCTCGAAATCAAGTGCAGAAGCCGCTTCATCCATCTGCTGAGCCAGCTCACTCATGATGGTTTTATTGCGCCCCTCAAGAAACATCTGCGTATGGCGGATATCACGCTGATACTGCTCTGGATCGATCAGCCCGACGCAAGGCGCCGTACAGCGTTTGATCTGATACTGCAGGCAAGGTCGTGAGCGGTTGCTGAAAAAGCTGTCTTCACACTGCCGGGTTCGAAACAGTTTCTGCAGCAGATTAAGACTTTCCCGCACGGCTCCACTGCTTGGGAAGGGACCGAAGTAGCGCCCTTTGGCGCGTTTGGCACCACGATGAAAACGCACAGCCGGATAGGTATCTTTGTCTGAAATGAAAATATAGGGATAGGATTTATCATCACGCAACAGAATATTGTACGGAGGACGCTGCTGCTTGATCAGGCTCTGCTCCAGCAGCAGCGCTTCGGTTTCACTGTTGGTGACGGTAACTTCTATTCGCTGTATGCGTGCAACCAGTGCCAGAGTCTTGGTACCGACAGCACTGGCGCGAAAATAACTGCTGACCCGATTCTTAAGGTTTCGCGCCTTGCCGACGTAAAGTATCTGCCCTGCTTCGTCATACATCTGATACACACCGGGGCGTGTGTTCAGGGTTGCCAGAAAGGCCTGACTATCAAATTTCGGCTTGCTCTCTTCAGCACTGTTCTCTTCGGTTTTACTCACACGACAACCAGTATAAATGGCCAATAATCAGCTTTTGACGGCATTCAGAATTTTATTCGCATCCATGTGCAGATGCGTTGCCTCCTGATGAATCGAGCGCAGCTGGTCTCTTGCATCATCTGTGATTCCGGCACCGCGGGACAGGCCCACCTCGAAATACACACCGATTTCGGCGTAATAGTAGATACGGGCATCGAACGATTTTGCTCGTTTGAGCTTGCTCAGAGCGATCTGCGCGCCATTGACGAGAATCGTGTTAATGTCGGAATCGGACATCATGGGATGACGATCCAGTTCACTTGTTGTTTTCTGTGCAGTTTTTTGCTGGCCTTTCAGCGCCATGATCATACCTCTGTCAGGCTTTGCGTTGATGCGGCATACTTTAGGCTGTTTTGCCGCTGAAGTGAACCTTGTCATGACCGATATTGAACTTGCCAACGCACAACTGCAATGGTTGATCCAGGCACCGGACCTTATCCTTCCGCCTGTGCCACTCAGCTTACCTGCTGTTCTTACGCTTGATCTGAGCGATGCACAGGAAAAATTTGAGGAACAGGCTCCGGGCAAGAGCGGCACAGGAGTGCTCGGCCAGGGGCGTATCGGGAAACAGTTTGAAGAGTTAGCCAGTCTTTACTTTAGATTAAATAAGCATGTTGCTGATATAAAAAGAAATATACAGATAAAAAAAGATAATATCACGCTGGGCGAACTGGATTTCATGATCCAGATGCCAGATAGCTGGATACATCTGGAGGTTGCCGTTAAATTTTACTTGCTGGATGGCCTCGGCAATCAGATGGATCACTTCATAGGGCCAGGACGCGCCGACAGACTTGGTGCTAAATGGCAGCATATGATGCACCATCAACTGCCGATCGCTCGCTCTGCAGAAGGTATAAGTACCCTTTCCTCATTGGGAATAGAACAGTTCACTCAGGCGGTATGGATCAAGGGTGCCCTCTTCTACCACTGGCGGCAGGAGGCTTTGCCTGCTATACCAATACTGGTGAACCCCTGTCATGACAGAGGCTGGTGGGTCAGGCAATCAGAGCTGGCATGCATGAAAGAGCACTACGGAGTAAACAACATACAACTGATCAGTAAGCAAGACTGGCTCATTCCTATCGAGATTCCCTGCAGCCATCATCAGCAGGCGTTATCTGATGTCCAGCTCGAAGGGTTGCAGCATCCTGTCATGGCTGCTGTACTGACAGAGGACGGTGCCTCATCACGTGGCTTTATCGTGCCTGATGACTGGGGCATGTCATGATACAGACGCACTCTAAGCAGTTGCAAGAGAGACTGAAAGAGTTGAAATGTCTGTATCAGGTGCTCAACCTGACCGCTGATCACAATCGGCCTGTGGCCGATATCTGTGCTGAACTGATCGATATTCTTCCGCCCAGCATGCAGTATGGCGACCTCGCCGTTGCTCGAATAGCACTGGATGGCGTCTCATATCATTGTAAACACTGGTCAGAACCAGTGACCTCTATCAAATCCCCAATTATTAATGACAATAAAGAGGTTGGATTCATAGAGATTGGTTATACAGGCCTCGATCCAACCCAACCTGTAGATACCCTCTTTCTGAGAGAAGAGAAAAAAATGCTGGAGGCAGTCAGCGCTCATATCAGCAGAATGCTAGAAAACCGACACATGGCAATCAAACTGACGCAGTCGGAGCGACTTAAGGCTATCGGACAGCTGACTGGCGGTGTAGCCCATGACTTCAATAATCTGCTGACTGTCATCCTGGGCAATGCCGAACTGCTGTCAGAGAAGCTTACCAGCCACCCTGACCTTTATTCACTGGCCAAGACGACCAGAATGGCGGCTGAAAAAGGCGCTGAGCTGACTCATCGTTTGCTGGCCTTTGCCCGCCAGCAGGCACTGACTCCTGAAATGACAGACATCCGGCAACTGATTGAAGGCATGGAGGGGCTCATCCGCCGGACACTGGGCACGCATATCGATATAGAGATCAAATCCGAGCAGGATCTATGGGCCGTTCTTATTGACCCACCCCAGTTGGAAAGTGCTGTCTTGAATCTGTGCATCAATGCCCGTGATGCCATGCCGGAAGGTGGTCGATTAACGATAGAGCTCGCCAATGTAGTGCTGAGTGAGATGGTGACGGCGTGGAACGAAGAGGTCATGCCTGGTGAGTACATTCAACTGACTGTATCTGATTCGGGCTGGGGCATGTCGGCAGATATTGCCAAGCGGGCGTTCGAACCATTTTTTACCACCAAAGACCCCGGCAAAGGCAGTGGCCTGGGTTTAAGCATGGTGTATGGCTTTACCAGACAATCAAGTGGCCATGTGCAGCTTTTCTCTGAACCGGGGAAAGGAAGTCGTATCAAGCTTTATCTTCCAAGGGCTCAGCATGAGAGCTCTGAGTCAGCAGCAGAAACTGTACAGAGCAACACATCCGGAGGTGGTGAAAAAATATTGCTGGTGGAGGATGATGACCTGGTCAGATCACATGCGAGCAATCTGCTTAAAATCATGGGCTACCAGGTCGTCAGCGCATCAAATGGCGTAGAAGCCATGAGTATACTGATGCAGGGCGACCGGTTTGATCTCCTGTTCACCGACATTGTCATGCCGGGAGGGCTTGATGGCAGGCAGTTGGCAGTTGAGGCTCAAAAGCTCTACCCGGAAATGCCCATACTGTTCACCTCGGGTTACACCGAAGAAACCATGCTGCATGACGGCAGCTTAAGGCCCGGCATTCAACTGCTAAACAAGCCATATAAAAAACAGATGCTGGCCCAGAAAATAAAACAGGCTTTATCGGAACGCACAGAACAGCAGCCATAACTGGCAACTGCTCCTGCGTTGCCAGCATACTGCCCATCCTTGGACATAAAAAAACCACCCGGAGGTGGTTTTTTATCTTTCATACCAACTTATTCGCCGGCAGCTTCTGCATCCTTGGCTATCTGCTTCTTCAGGAAGATGATGCCGCCAATAGTGATGGCAACAACACCCAGAATAACCATGATGCTGGGTGCGAAGGAAATCATGCTGTATTTGTCGATGGGAGTCATAGAACGTCTCTCTTTCTTTGATTTTTAAAATAAAATCGGTTTCAGACTGATGCATGCCTGTTTTTTGGCGCGCATTATATAGAATTTCCGACCATTTAAAAACCGAGAAACGCTCAAAACTGATTATAAGTTAGTCCTTTGACAAGCGTTTGACCAGACTCGATGTATCCCAGCGACCGCCGCCCTGAGCCTGAATGTCCGCATAAAACTGATCCACCAGTGCTGTTACAGGAAGCTGTGCGCCATTGGATCTGGCTTCATTCAAGGCGATGCCGAGATCTTTACGCATCCAGTCAACAGCAAATCCAAAATCGAACTCGCCCTTGAGCATGGTGCGGTTACGGTTCACCATCTGCCAGGACCCGGCAGCACCGTGTTGAATCACATCGAAAACCTTCTCGCCATCAAGCCCAGCCTGCTTGATAAAATGTGTCGCCTCAGACAACCCCTGCAGCAGGCCAGCGATACAGATCTGATTGACCATTTTCGCTAACTGACCGGCACCGGCATCGCCAATCAGCTTCTGGGAAAGTGCATAAGCCTGCATCACAGGCTCTGCCTTTTCGAACTGCTCCTGATCTCCGCCGATCATGACACTCAACACACCATTACTGGCACCTGCCTGCCCACCGGAAACTGGCGCATCAAGAAAGCCGACCCCTTTCTCGGCCGTCAGCGCGTAAAGCTCACGGGCAACTTCCGCTGAAGCAGTCGTGTGATCAATCAAAAGCGTGCCGGGTTGCATGGTGCTCAAAACGCCCTCATCACCCAGTACCACCTGACGCAGATCATCATCATTTCCAACACAGGTAAATACAAACGCTGCACCCTTGGCTGCTTCACCAGGCGTACGGCCAGAGGCGCCCTTGTACTCTTCCACCCAGTGTGCGGCCTTATCAGCGGTACGGTTATAGACACATACTTCATGCCCCTTCCGCGCCAGGTGGCCAGCCATAGGATAACCCATGGTGCCAAGACCTATGAATGCAACCTTTGCCATCTGAACACCCCTTGATAATAAAAATTACGATGTGGTAGACGCTTTGTTTACCAGTGTTTCAACCATGTCTGAGACCATTTTGGCAGAGTGGGTTGCCGCAATCTCCAGGAAAGACTTGAAAGACAGGTTGGATTCCTTGCCGGCAATATCCGACAGTGCACGAATGATGATGAATGGAACACCAAACTGGTAGCAGGTCTGAGCGATCGCTGCCGCTTCCATCTCAACCGCTTTAAGCTCAGGAAAGTGTCGACGTATCTCTGCAACGCGTTCTTCACAGCTCATGAAGCTGTCGCCTGTGGCGATCAGGCCATGAACCGTCTGCACACCATCAACGTTTCTGATGCTGTCTGTTGCCACTTCAACCAGTAACGGATCAGGAAGAAATGCGGGCGGAAAACCAGGCATCTGCCCCATTTCGTAACCAAAACTGGTGACATCAACATCGTGATGGCGAACTTCTGAGGAGATGACGACATCACCCACTGCCAGGTCAGGATCAAGACCACCGGCAGAACCGGTATTGATGACGCAATCAGGATTAAAACTATTCAACAGCAAAGTTGTACCGATTGCTGCATTCACCTTTCCGATACCCGACTTCAGTAGCCCGACTTCAGCGCCATGCAGCGTACCATGATAAAAGTCATAACCGGCAATGTTCGATGCCTGGCAGTTTTCAAGTGAGGATTTCAACAGATCAATTTCCTGATCCATGGCACCGATCAGTGCAATTCTGGGGCGACGATCAAGGTTTTTCAGGCGGGTCGAGAGTGATTGATTATCTGTCATCTGGCTTCGGAAACGATTTAATGGGATATAGCGGCACATGCTACCATGTAGGCTGCAATACGCAATTGTTAGCCGTATTTATTGCCGTTTTTCGCCATATTCCCGCTCGACCACTTCTGGCCAGCCAAGTTCCGCAAACAAAGCATCGATCTCATGGCCTGGATGGGCAGTGATTGACAGGTGCTGCCCGGTTACCGGGTGCGCCAACTCCAGCCGGATCGCCATCAGCAGAAGTCGGTTGCAGCCGAAGTGTTCACGAAACAGCCGGTTGTGTCGCCCTTCTCCATGCTTGGTGTCACCGACAAGTGGGTGGAATATATGCTTCATATGACGGCGTATCTGATGTTTGCGCCCTGTTAAAGGCTTCACCTCTACCAGCGAATAGCGCGCAACCGGATACCTTCCCACCGCTATCGGAAGCTCAACACAAGCCAACTGACGGAAATGCGTCACAGCCTCCTTGGGAGCCTTATCCGGATTGGCCAGCGGGTCTGCGAACTTGTCATACTCTGGCTTGAGTGCGTAATCTATGACTCCCCGAGGCTCCGTCCAGCCACGAGTGACGCAAAGATAGGTTTTGCATACCAGCCTGTCACGAAACATCTGTTGCAGCGACTGTGCCACCTCTTTGTTGCGCGCGAACACCATGACGCCGGATGTAGCCCTGTCCAGACGGTGTACAGTATGAATCGTTTCCTCAGGAAATTGTGTTTTCAACAGTCCAACCAGAGTGACCTCACCTGGCGGAGTAATCCAACTCGGATGAACCAGCAAGCCAGCGGGTTTATGAACAAATATCAGATAATCATCCAGATGGAGGATTTCAAGCGTATACTGTTCGCAGGATTGAGTCACAAGGCAGACCAGATTAACGGAGGCAGGGTGAAAAGTGGCGGAGGGACAGGGATTCGAACCCTGGGAGCCTCGCGACTCGTCGGTTTTCAAGACCGGTGCTTTCAACCACTCAGCCATCCCTCCACAAGAAAAAGAGATTCTACGGAGAAACTTTTCGTTGTCAAATGGTTCAAATAGCTTGAAATCGTCATCCAGATAACGATGATAGTAACTTCTGCGATATACAAGAATGAGGGGCACCATGGAAAACGTACAACATACAGCACACCGCTCGGATCTGGCGGTACTGCAAACCAACAAGATGATACGCAACACCTATACGCTGCTCGGCATGACAATGGTGTTCAGTGCTATAACAGCTGGCATCTCGATGGCACTCAACCCATCGTTCTTTGTGTACCTGGGAAGTATCATTGGTAGTTTCGTGATGCTGTTCATTCTGCACAAGAAGCAGAACACTGCTGCTGCACTGCCACTGATCTTTGCTTTCACAGGTATGCTGGGCTTTGGACTCGGGCCACTGCTTAACCATTACCTGGCAATGAGCAATGGTGGTCAGGTTGTCATGACTGCTCTGGGCATGACGGCGTTCACCTTTCTCGGCCTGTCTGCTTATGTACTGACTTCCAAGAAAGATTTCAGCTTTATGGGTGGCTTCCTGGCTGCCGGTGCCATCGTGTTGCTGATCGCCATGGTAGCGCTCTTTGTGTTGCCGATGTTCGGAGTTCAGATTGCCGGTCTGCATCTGGCATTCTCTGCCGCTGTAGTTCTGCTGATGGCCGGTTTTGTTCTGTATGACACCAGCAACATTGTCAACGGGCATTACACCAACTACATCATGGCAACTGCCAGCCTGTACCTGAGCATCTACAACCTGTTCGTCCACCTGCTGCACCTGGTAGGTGTTTTCAGCAACGACTGATCAGGATCTGTCTATTTACAAAACCCCGCCACTTCGCAAGAATGGCGGGGTTTTTGCTTTAACGGGATTCAGTTGATGATCTTCACCCTTATCGTTCAGGCGTCACCCTATCAGCATCAGGCACCTGAAACAGCCCTGCGCTTCGCCAAAGCCCTGCTTCGTCAGGGGCATACTCTCCACCGTATTTTTTTCTATCGCGACGGGGTACACAACGGCAGTGCACTGGTATCATCTCCACGGGATGAGCAGAACCTGCCTGAGCAATGGCAGGCGCTCGCCGAAGAGCATGACTTGGATATCGTAGTTTGCATCGCTGCCGCAATCCGTCGCGGTGTGCTGGATGCCACCGAGGCAAAACGTTACGAACGCCGCGGCGACAACCTTCATTCAGCCTTTGAACTGTCAGGACTCGGACAACTGGTTGAAGCCAGCCTGGCCTCTGATCGCGTCATCACCTTTGGAGGCTGATATGAGCATTAATAAGCGTTTTTTACTGATCAGCCGCTCAGCCCCCTATGGCACTTCTGCCGCCAGAGAGATGCTGGATATTGCCCTCACCTGCTCGGTATTCGAACAACCCGTGACCCTGCTGCTGCTGGGTGATGCCGTGCTGCAACTGATCCGCGACCATAGACCTGATGAAGTCTCACAAAAAAACCTCAATGCATTGCAGGCCTCATTGGCGATGTATGATATCGATCGAATTCTTATCCCTGAAACCGCACTGCAGAAACACGGGCTCTCGACTGATCAACTCAGCATTCCTATTGAGCTGATCAATGCAGAACAACTCCCGGCTCTGATCGCGGAGCATGACATAGTGATTACCATCTGATGCCTACATTACATACACTCAACCGCGGCCCCTCACATGCCAGTTGTCTGGAGGAATGTCTCTCGACCATGGCCAATGATGACACGCTTCTGCTGATAGAGGATGGTGTTTACTGGGCTTTGCCCAGTCATATCAGTGTGCTGAATGATGTGTCTCATATTCGAGCCCTCAAAGCTGATGTACTTGCCCGTGGCCTTCACCAACTGAGCGGCACTGAGCTGGTGGATGATGATGGCTTTGTTGGACTGTGCACTCAACACGATAGAGTTGTGAGCTGGTTTTGAGCATGCCATATATCGAGGTTCAGGGCGTTTTACATGAGCTGGACAGCGATGGCTATCTGGTCGATGCCGCAGCCTGGACACTAGACGTGGCGCAAGCGATTGCGACACAGGAGTCGATCACACTGACCCCGGAGCATTATGAAGTTCTGGATGTATTGAGGCAGTTCTATCAAGTGTATGAGCATTCTCCCGCCATGCGCCCCCTCTGCAAAGCAGTAAGCCTGGCATTGGGTCCTGATAAAGGGAAAAGCATCTACCTGATGCAACTGTTCCCCGGAAGCCCGGCCAAACGTGCTGCACGTATTGCAGGTCTGCCAAGACCTGATAACTGTCTATGAGAACCCCTTAAGGAGAACCAACATGTCCAAACCGATAGTAGCATTTCTGGGCATCGGCCTGATGGGTACACCGATGGCCAGGAACCTGCTGAAGGCCGGTTTTACAGTTCATTTGTGGAACCGTACACGCCACAAAGCCGAGAATCTTGCTGCTGACGGCGGTCTGGTTTTTGATCATCCTGAGGATGCAGTCGCAGGTGTTCAAGTTATCATTACAATGCTGGAAACAGGCCAGATAGTGGATAGCCTGATATACCAGAGCGGCATGCTGGATCAGCTTGAAGCGGGCACGCTCCTGATTGATATGAGCTCCATCCCCCCGTCCCTGGCCAAGAACCATGCACAACAGTGTCAGGCAAAGGAACTGGCATATCTTGACGCACCGGTATCCGGCGGAACAGCCGGCGCAGAAGCAGCAAGCCTGTCGATCATGGCTGGTGGCACAGAAGAGGACTTCAAACGTGCCGAAGTGATTTTCAACACACTCGGCAAACAGTCCACCTATATCGGCCCTGCAGGATCCGGACAGCTGGCGAAATGCGCCAATCAGGCCATAGTCGGCATCACTATCGGTGCTGTCGCCGAAGCGCTGCTGCTTGCAGCACGGGGCGGGGCCAATCCGGCGGCTGTCCGTGAAGCACTGATGGGCGGCTTTGCCAGCAGCAGGATTCTGGATCTGCATGGACAACGGATGCTCGACAGGCACTTCAAACCTGGTGCCACCTCCAGAGTGCAGCTCAAAGACCTGCGTACTATACTGGATACGGCACGAGAAGAAGATCTGACACTTCCCTTGACCGAGCAGGCTTATAACGAATACCTGGAACTTGCCAGCAAAGGTCTTGAAGATGTCGACCACAGCGGCCTGCTACTACAGTTGGAAGCGAAAAACAGAACCAAGCTGAATCGTGAGATTTAAAACAGAGCAACAAAATCAAACTCTGTCTTTTCAAACTGATAGTGGCTGTGGGATACTCTGGTTAATCAAATTTAATATCAGCGGCCCTGCTGGGTCGGAATAAAAACTGAACAGTATCAAGAAAGGACATTAAGCTATGGGTCTAGAAGCAGCAGCAGAACAGCTTAAAATGCTCCAGGGTACCAACCAGAACAAAGCCAAGGGCAAAGCCCAGAAAGAGGCTGATTCTGGACGACGCAGTGAGAAAGAGGAGATCGTCTATCACCAGTGGGCGACATTTCGCGTCAAACAGGAGCTGTTCGGCATAGACGTCATGCAGGTTAAAGAGGTGCTGCGATTTGTCGAGATCACACCTGTTCCTGGTGCCGACGCCTCTGTACTGGGCATCATCAATGTTCGTGGTAATGTCGTCACGGTCATTGATACCCGTCGTCTGTTCAAACTACCTGAAGTCGACTACAACGATGATACACGCATCATCGTCGTTGAACTGAATGACAAGGAAGTGATAGGCCTGGTGGTCGACAGCGTCGATGAGGTTATCAACCTGCCACAGAACCGCGTGGATCGCGCGCCAAGCCTGAATAGTGACGAATCCACCAAGCGCTTTGTTCAGGGCGTTTGCTACCACAACAATATCCTGATCATTCTGCTTGATCTGACCAAAATGCTGCTGAGCATCACGCCATCTGTAGCGGATGATGACTTCGCACATTGATTGATCCTGCGGCATAAAAATAAGGCCGGGCGCTACAGCAGCTCCGGCCTTTTCATTAAAATGCTAAAGTGTGTCTACTAAAGAACGCGATTCGTCGTCAGATACTTGGATGAGGCCTGCGGGCCAGTACCATCTGCGTAAAGCGTTACACCTGAGCGCAGGCAAATCGACAGGTCTTCATGCGAGGCCGCAGTTTCCGGTGGCAACAGATGATTCACTGCACTTTTTTCATCCAGTAACTCCTGCTCAGTCAGATGCATCTGCTGTCGACTCCACTCATTGATTTCCAGCCCCTTGACGATCTGGTAGCGGCCATAGTCACATCTGACGGGGAAAGAGTAGACGATCCCCTTCTGGATACCATAGCTGCCATCACTGAATATCCCCATGCTGACGATTTCGCCCGGCGCCGTTCCCAGCACCCAATCATGCATATGATCGACAATCGCCTGAGCAGCAGAGGCGGCACTTGACTGCCCCCGTGCGGCAATGATCTCACCGCCACGCTGCTGTACCTTGGGTATATAAACGCTACGATACCACTCCTCTGAAACCTGCTGCATCGCGGGCTCCTCCAGAATCGTGGCATGATGCAGATCGGGAAACTGGGTGGTTGAATGGTTGCCCCAGATCACGATGCGGCTGATATTCCTGGGATTGGCGCCTGTGTGGTTGGCAAGAATGCCTTTGGCACGGTTATGATCCAGACGCGTCAGTGCAGTGAACTGCGAAGGGCTCAACTTGGGTGCGTTACGACTGGCAATCAGCGCATTGGTGTTGGCCGGGTTTCCGACTACCAGAATTTTGACATCCCGGTTGGCAAAGTCATTCAGCGCCTTCCCCTGACGGGCAAAGATCTCGGCATTCATCTCCAGCAGATCCCTGCGCTCCATACCCGGGCCACGGGGGTAGGCTCCTATCAGCAGCGCATAATGGATGTTTTCAAAGCCCTCCTCGACATTATCATGCAGAGTTATGGTGTGCAGCAGAGGAAAAGCACAATCCTCAAGCTCCATCGCGATACCGCGCAAGGCCTCCATGCGGCCGGGAACCTCTATCAGTTGCATGATGACAGGTTGGTCAAACCCCATCATCTCACCACTGGCAATTTTAAATAGCAGATTATTACTGATAGCGCCGGCAGCGCCAGTTACCGCAATGCGTATAGGACGTCTCATACTTATACCTTGGTCTAATAGGCTGGGTAAAAACCCAGCTTAGACCAGATCGTCCAATAGATGAAGGAGATATAGAAAAATTTGTTCTATAAGGGGTAAATTAATTGATTGGTGTCGCTTTTGAAAATAACCTGAAGAAGTTCTCGCGCGTTGCCTGTGCAACCTCTTCTATTGAAATTCCCCGAATATCAGCTACGCAGCGAGCCACTTCAGGCACATACGCTGGTTGATTCTGCTTACCACGATAAGGAACCGGTGCGAGATAGGGTGAGTCAGTTTCTATCAGTATGCGATCCAGCGGCAGAGCCTTTACTACATCACGCAACTCCTGTGCATTTCGGAAAGTAATGATCCCGGAGAAAGAAACCATATAGTTCACTTCGATGGCTGCCTGAGCCATCTCCAGAGACTCCGTAAAGCAGTGCAGCACACCTGCAGTGTCCAGATTACCATGCTGCCTGATCAGCCTGAGCGTGTCCTCACGCGCATCACGCGTATGAACAATAACCGGCAGCCCCAGATCACCCGCAACTCTCAGATGTCCGGCAAAGCTCTCATGCTGGGCATCAGCATGCTCCTTGCTGTAATAGTAATCCAGACCCGTCTCCCCAATTGCTACCACCCGCTCACGTGCAGCGGCTTCGCGAAGACGCACCTCGTTAAAAGGCTGTTCGTCGACATGCATCGGATGGACACCGGCAGAAGCGAATATATTATCGTAATCCTCAATCGTCTTGTGCATCGTCTCAAACTGGTCGAGATCGATGGAAACACAGAGCATCTGATTGACCTGTTGCTCCTGGGCCTGGCGGATCACTTCGGCAAAAGAGTGGTTATGGCGAGACAGATCAAGCCTGTCGAGATGACAGTGGGAATCAATAAACATAATTATCTTCAGATAGTGTAGGTTCGCCGCGAACTGTTGAGCGCACCGGCAAGATAGTTTTCAATTTTACGGACCAGCGCGGCATCATCCGAAGTCAACTGTATGCCGATACCTGGCACACGTCCGCCCTGTGCAGCCTTGGGCGTTACCCAGATCACCTTGCCGGTGACAGGAATTTTATCCGGCTCCTCCATCAGGGTCAGCAGCATGAATACCTCCTCCCCAAGCTGGTACGAGCGGGTGGTTGGAATGAACAGGCCGCCATAACTGACAAAAGGCATGAAGGATTTATATAAGTCCTCTTTATTCTCGATAGTCAGCGACAGTATACCGTGACTGATTCTGGGTACTATCGACATCTGATGCCTTACTCCCTCGACTAACGGACCAGATCGGCCCAGTCAAAAAACAATCGCTCCAACAACAGCTGGCGATTGAGATTATGCCGCTGAAACAACCCAAATCTTTCAGCTTGAATATGATCCAGCATGGAGAAAATTTTAGCGGCTGTTGTATTTTTAGCAACAGCAAACAGCATCTTACTCATATCACTGTTTACTAACGCAATCTCCTCCGCGCTTTGTACTCTGACTATATCTGCTAAAACGCTTTGCAGCCAGTCCAGAATCAACAGAGTATCCTGCTTTAGCATCTTCTCTGCGAGTAAAAGTGGTGATATTCGATTTTTCAGAATATCACTCAGCCCTTTCAACAGCTCGGCGCGAACCGGCATGAGGTCTCCCCCTGCCAGACTGAGAGCTTTGAAAGGAGAGCCGCGCGTTATGCCCAGCAATTGCCGTGCACGTGTCTGATCGCCATTGAGCTGTGCGGCAAGCCACTCACAAGCTGTATCTGCATCTGGCAATGGTATATCAATACGCTGACAGCGGCTGCGAATGGTCGGCATCAACTGTCCGGGGCGGTCTGAAACCAGCAGCAGCAATGTGTCATTCCCCGGCTCCTCCAGTGACTTAAGCAAGGCATTCGCTGCAGCGATATTCATCGCCTCTGCCGGATTCATGATCACGACACGATAGCCACCCTGCTGCGCCGTGCTATGCAGCATCTGGCCCAGATCTCTGATTTGATCTACCTTGATCGGTTTACCGGGCTCTTCAGGACTGAGGTGTATCAGGTCTGGGTGATTGCCACCCTCCAGCAACTGACAGCTTTTGCAGTGCCCACAGGGGCTGGACTCATCAGGGTGATGGCATAACAGAAGATTAGCCAGCGTTTCAGCAAAAGCTGACTTGCCTGTACCCGCCACTCCGGCAAGCAACAACGCATGAGGCAGTCTGCCACTGCGGTGTTGTTTTATGACCTGCTGCCATTGAGTCCAGGCCCAGGGAAGCACCTCTGCCTGATGCATCATCGCCACTCCAGCCCCTTCAGCACTACAGCTATCTGCTTCTGCACCTCCGATAATGAAGGTGACGCATCAATGATTGCAAAGCGTTCAGGCTGCAAAGCGGCACGCTCAAGATAGGCGTTGCGAACACGCTCAAAAAAAGCCGACTGTTCAGCCTCAAAGCGATCCGGCTCACTTCTGCTTCGTGCCCTGGCCAGACCTATCTCAACAGGCACATCAAGCAGAAAGGTCAGACCCGGGCGAACCGATTTCTGCACCAGCTCCTCCAACTGCTCTATAAGCGCTTTGTTAAGCCCCCTGCCACCGCCCTGATAAGCATAGGTGGCATCCGTGAAACGATCGGATAACACCCAGGCGCCGCGTTCAATGGCAGGCAATATCCTGGTATTCAGATGCTGCGCCCTGGCTGCAAACACCAGCAGCAGTTCACTGGTTTCATCCACCACCTCATTTCGAGGAGAAAGCAGCAGCTCTCTTATCTCTTCCGCCAACGGTGTACCACCTGGCTCGCGAGTCACCACCACTTCGATACCCATCGACTCAATCCAATCACGGATAAACGCCAGATTGGAACTTTTACCGACACCCTCGATACCTTCGATCGTGATAAAGCGCCCACGCATGGTTCAACCTCCTGGCGAAGAGCGATAGTCGCTGCGTCTGTTAAGCTGGTACTGACGCACAGCTGCATTATGCTCCTGGAGCGTGCGTGAGAACTGGTGGGTGCCATCACCCTTGGCAACAAAATAGAGCCACTCACCCGGCTCAGGGTTGAAGGCCGCGACTATCGCTTCACGGCCAACCAGCGAGATGGGGGTCGGTGGCAGTCCGTTGATCGTATAGGTGTTATAGGGCGTCGGTCGCTGCAAGTCTGCACGGCGAATACGGCCTTCATAGGCATCCCCCATGCCATAGATCACCGTAGGATCCGTCTGAAGGCGCATACCTATCTCCAGTCTTCGTACAAAGACACCGGCAATTTTTGCTCTCTCCTCAGGTACACCTGTCTCTTTTTCAATGATTGAAGCCATGATCAATGCCTCATAGGGCGATGCATAAGGCAGAGACTCGTCTCGAGCTTCCCACTGCTGCTCAAGAAACGCCATCAGGTCCCTGTGCGCCCGGCGCAACAGGTCCACATCTCTGTCATGACGCTGGAACTGATAGGTTTCTGCCAGGAACATCCCTTCAGGTGCAACATCGGGACTGCCCAGCGACTCCATCAGAGCTTCGTCACTGATCTCATCAAGTGTTTGGGTAATACGATCATCTGCACCCAATGCCAGCAGAACATCCCTAAAGGTGTGCCCTTCAACCAGAGTAAAATAATGGCGCACGACATCACCGCGCCCCATACGATCCAGTACCTGCAGCAAAGACTGTCCAGGTTGCAGGCGGTATTCACCGGCCTTAATCGCGGTAATCTCTGGGTTGAGTCTGGCATAAAAGCGAACCAACTCAGTATTACCGACCAGTCCCTCCTGTTGCAGCTGGCGGATCAGTTGATTGAAGCTTGTGCCGCTTCTGACTTGCAGCGTACGCTCTTCATTCAACGGCAGACTGGCATGCATCTGCTCCTCCATAAGGTGCCATCCATACACAACCGCGCCAAAAATGGGCAGCAGACTGATCAGTAATACATAGAATAGTTTTTTCAACATCCCAAACCGCTCTTTTCCAATTCTTGTTGCAGGCGCCTGGTCACTGGACCGGGTGAGAATGAACGCCCTTCCAGGGATATCACTGGCCAGATACCAATCAAACTGTTACAGATGAACACCTCATCGGCGTCATCCAGCACTCGCGGCCAATATCTACCCACAGCGATAACCATTTTGTTTTGCTGTGCTATCTGCAGTATTCTGGCACGCATGACACCGGCCACACCACAGCGACTCAAGTCCGGTGTGCAAAGTACGCCCTGACGCACAAAAAACAGATTGCTCATGGTCGCCTCTATCAATTCACCCTCCATACTGCAGACAATCCCTTCGCGGTAGATGCTTCCCTGCCACTCCGCACGTGCCAACACCTGCTCCAGCCGATTCAGATGTTTAATTCCCGCAAGCAGTGGCTGAATCGCAAGACGTGTACTGCAATAGCAGACCGCTATCCCTTTCTCGGCGGGCTGCTCCGTATATTCGGGTAATGGGCTCAGTTGGATGATACGAGAGACCTGGGCATTATCGGGCGTCGCGTAGCCTCTTCCGCCCGGACCACAAGTGATAATGAGTTTGACAATACCGGTATGACCCTGTGGCAGGCATGACAGATCGGACTCAAGCGCCTGCTCCAGCCCGTCAGTCGGGATACCCAGCCTGACACAACCAAGTATCAGCCGCTGCAGGTGCAAAGGCCACAGACTCAGCTCCCCCTCCTTCAGCAGGATCGTTTCAAAGACACCATGGCCATAACTCAAACCTCGATCTGAGATGGCGAGAGTATCTCTTTCAACACCGTTGAGCCAGGTAGTCGGATCGGCCATATGCTCAGCTTTCAAAAGTCGGGGCCAGCAAGGCCCCGGAGATCGATTCAGATTTTACTGAATACCAGCGTACCATTGGTACCACCAAAGCCGAAAGAGTTCGACATGGTCGCATCAATACGACAACTCTGTGCAGTATGTGGCACGTAGTTGAGATCGCAGCCCTCGGACGGATTATCAAGATTGATCGTCGGAGGTGCCACCTGGTCACGCAGCGCCAGTACACAGAAAGCCGCTTCTACAGCTCCTGCAGCACCCAGCAGGTGTCCAATCATCGATTTGGTGGAGCTGATTCTTGTCTGGGCTGCGTACTGGCCCAGCACTAGCTTCACCGCATTGGATTCAGCGATATCACCCGCTGGTGTTGAGGTACCGTGGGCATTGATATAGTGAATCTGCTCCGGATTCAATCCGGAATCCTTAAGTGCATTGAGCATCGATCTGGCTGCGCCGGAGCCATCTTCCGGAGGTGCAGTCATATGAAACGCATCATCACTCATGCCAAAGCCGGTGAGTTCGCAATAAATATCAGCACCACGTGCTTTTGCGGACTCGTAAGACTCCAGCACAAGAATACCTGCTCCGTCACCAAGCACGAATCCATCACGATCACGATCCCAGGGACGGCTTGCCGCAACCGGATCATCATTTCGTGTGGAGAGTGCTCTGGCGGCTGCAAAACCGGCAACACCGAGTGGTGTCGTTGCCATTTCAGCGCCACCGGCGATCATGATATCGGCATCACCATACTGAATCATGCGCATCGCCTGACCGATATTATGAGTCCCTGTCGTACAGGCCGTGGTAATAGCGATATTAGGCCCCTGGAAGCCATAACGAATGGCCAGATTGCCCGCAATCATATTGATGATACTGCCGGGAACAAAGAAGGGGGATACTTTGCGAGGGCCAGACTGATTCAGCATATCATGCGTCTTCTCAATCATGGGTAGCCCGCCAATACCCGACCCTATTGCACAACCGATGCGTGCAGCGTTCTCTTCTGTGACTTCAAGGCCGGCATCTTCGATAGCCTGAATGGCGGCTGCCATGCCGTACTGAATGAAAAGATCGATCTTACGCGCTTCTTTAACGCTCATATAACGTTCAATATCGAACGCTTTGACTGATGCACAAAAACGAGTGGAAAACTGTGTGGCATCGAAATGATCGATTGCTGCAACACCGCTTTTACCAGCGAGTATACTCGCCCACGCATCCTCTACAGTGTTGCCGACAGGTGTCAGCAGACCCAGTCCAGTCACCACCACTCTTTTGCGTGACATGCCATTCCTCCAGAACCTCAAGCCATGAATAGAAAAGCCGCACTATACAGGTATAGGTGCGGCTTTTCGGCAAAACGTGACTGGTATATTACTGATGAGCGTTGATGTAATCGATCGCCAGCTGAACCGTGGTGATTTTTTCAGCTTCTTCATCAGGAATTTCAGTTTCGAATTCCTCTTCCAGCGCCATTACCAACTCAACGGTATCGAGAGAGTCCGCTCCCAGATCCTCAACGAAAGAGGCGCTGTTGACGACTTCTTCTTCTTTAACGCCCAGCTGCTCAGCGATGATTTTCTTTACGCGCTCTTCAATATTGCTCATATCTCTTCCTATATACTTATAGACACTATGACATCCCGAGTTGCGAGACGCAATTTTATTAGAACCGGTTACGCCTTAACAAGGGTGGCGGCTTTCTTTATGAATTGCTGACGCCAATTATCAACATATCAGCGAAAAAAACAAATATTTGTTCGCTATTATACTGATTCATGACATGTACATGCCACCATTGACATGGATTGTTTCCCCTGTCACATAGCTTCCACCGTTGCTGGCAAGAAATCCAACAACCGCTGCTATCTCTTCCGGCTGCCCCAGGCGATTCATCGGAATCTGCCCCTGCAGGGTAGCCTTATGCTCTTCTGCCAGCCCGGAGGTCATATCGGTATCGATAAAACCCGGAGCAACACAGTTTACTGTAATATTACGTGACGCCACCTCACGAGCCAGCGCCCGAGAGAATCCTTCCATGCCGGATTTGGCAGCCGCATAATTAGCCTGCCCGGCGTTACCCATGGAGGCCACCACCGAACTGATACTGATTATTCTACCCCAGCGCGCCTTGGTCATGCCACGAAGACAACCTTTTGCGAGGCGAAAACCGGATGTCAGATTGGTATTCAACACCGAAGTCCACTCATCATCCTTCATGCGCATCATGATATTATCACGGGTGATGCCGGCATTATTGACCAGAATCGCTACCGGACCATATTCATTCTGAATGGTTTTTAGTACCTGATCAACCGAGTTATCGGCGGCAACATCCAGTACCAGTCCACAGCCGCTGTAATTTCCGGCCGCCAGATACTCGGAAATCGCCTGCGCGCCCTTTTCACTGGTGGCCGTTCCAATTACTACTGCCCCCTGGCGTGCAAGCTCTTCGGCAATCGCCTTGCCGATCCCCCGGGTAGCACCTGTGACCAGTGCAATTTTGCCTTCAATACTCATAATCTTTCCTGAATCTGTCTGGATTATAGGTTCAATATTATAGGTTCAACGCTTTTTCAAAACCTGCTGCGTCACCGATGGAAGCAACATCCAGGGTTTTATCAATCTTCTTGTTCAAACCCGATAACACCTTACCAGGTCCACATTCAATCACTTGGGTGACACCTTCTGCAACCATATATTCGATACTGCGTGTCCAGAGCACAGGGCTATAAAGCTGTGACAAGAGATTTTGGGCCAGCTCTTCGGTGGTTGCCGGCCGCGCTGCATTGACATTCTGGATAACGCTGATGGATGGCAAGCGCATGTCAATTCCAGCAATAATCTCTGCCATTTTTTCAGCCGCAGGTTTCATCAGGCGGCAGTGGGATGGAACGCTGACCGACAATGGAAGTGCGCGCTTGGCGCCAGCCTCCTTACAGGCAGCCATCGCACGATCAACTGCAGCTCGTTCACCAGCAATCACAATCTGACCCGGACAGTTATAATTGACAGGAGCCACCACATCATCACCCGCAACTGCCGCACAAGCAGCCTCAACAGCGGCATCATCAAGGCCGAGTATCGCTGCCATGGCACCGGTACCCTGCGGAACCGCCTGTTGCATGAACTGGCCACGCAAATTGACCAGGCGAATGCCATCGGCAAAGCTGATCGCATCGGCACAGACAAGTGCAGAGTATTCCCCAAGACTATGCCCGGCCAGAGTAGCGGGAGCCTGACCACCCTCCTGATGCCATAAGCGCCACAGGGCAACACTGGCAGCCAGCAAGGCAGGCTGGGTATTCTCAGTGCTGTTCAGGGCATCTTCAGGGCCCTTCTGGACCATCTCCCACAGGTCGTAGCCCAGCGCATCTGATGCTTCCTGAAATGTTTCTCTGATAATGCCGTATGAACTGGATAGCTCAGACAGCATTCCTACCTGCTGTGATCCCTGCCCCGGAAAAACAAAAGCCAGCGATTGCGACATAGCGTCCTCATGTAGTCCTGAAAAACGGATACCCGGATAGTGAAAAATCGAACCGAGTCTGCTCGCCGCCTAGTTTACAACATTGAGAACTGATTAGAACGCCTGAATAAGACTTATGGTGAATATCGGGGAAAAACCAGGAGGGGGTACGAATCAACGCTGTGTATTGCCAGCCTCAAAATGGCTCTCAAGCTGCTCACTGATACGGGCCGGAACATTCATTTTGATCTCCGTCAACGCCTGATCTATGGCAGATTCAAAATGCTGCTGCACAGCACCGCCATGGCTTTTGATCACTATCCCCTGCAGTCCCAGCAGGCTGGCACCATTTCGACGCCCCGGATCAATCTGCTGCTGCAGCTCCTGCAGTATCGGGCGCGCCAGAAAACCCAGCAACTTGCGATAGAGGTTTCGCGTAAAGCTTTGGTGCAGCTTGCTGGCAAGCAGGCGCGCCAGACCCTCATTGCTCTTGAGCGCAACATTGCCGGTGAAGCCATCGCAGACGATCACATCAGCACGCCCACTGAACACCTCGTCACCCTCTATGTAGCCTATGTAATTCAGGCCACCCTGCTCTGCAATCAGCCGTGATGCCAGCTTGACCTGCTCATTCCCCTTGATCTCCTCCTTGCCGATATTCAGCAGCGCAACAGAAGGCTCCGGCTTGCTCTCAACAGCCTGAACCATCACCGACCCCATAATGGCAAACTGCAACAGGTGCTCGGCACTGCAATCGACATTCGCACCAAGATCAAGCAGGTAGCAGTGCCCTGTATCGGTCGGCACGGCAGAAATGATGGCTGGACGATCTATGCCAGGCAGGGTTCTGAGAATAATACGCCCAAGCGCCATCAGCGCACCGGTATTGCCGGCACTGATACAGGCATCAGCATCACCCGAGTGCACCAGCTGCAAAGCGATGTACATCGATGAATTCTTGCGATGTCGGATCGAATAGGAGGGGCGTTCATCCATGGCCACAACAGTTTCAGCATGATGGATCATTATCTGATCATCACGAAAAACTCCACAGCGGGACAGTACATCACGGATTCTCTGTTCGTCACCGACAAGCCGGAAACGCAGATCAGGATAGCGCCTTGCGGCACTTATAACGGCGGGAATGGTTACGCGGGGACCGAAGTCCCCGCCCATTGCATCAACAGCTATGCAAAAACTTTCAGCCAAGCTTACTCGTCATCTTGCTTGCTGATGACCTGACGACCACGGTAAAAACCGTCAGCGCTAACGTGGTGACGACGGTGTGTCTCACCAGTAGTAGCATCAACAGCCAGAGCCGGGCCTGTCAGCGCGTCATGTGAACGACGCATATCACGTCTTGAACGGGATTTTTTGTTCTGCTGTACTGCCATGGTAAGGTATCTCCTGGTTCAACTCTTGTCGGCCGTATCTTTAAGTCGGGCCAAAACACTGAAGGGGTTGGGTTTATCCTGTTGATTCTGAATTGTTTCAGTATCACCGAATGAGGTCTGAATTGTGCAGTCATCATGGTATGGAACAGACGGCAAGCTCAGAATCAGCTCATCCTCAATCAGTGACAGAAATTCAACATCTTCATCTTCAACAAGCAGCGGGTCATAATAACCCGGCAAATTCTTGGCCTGCTCCTCATTGAGCACCACAGCCAGATTGGCTTCGGCCTTAACGTCGACAGCCACAGGCTCCAGACAGCGCTGGCATGTCATAAAGACCTGCCCGGTGGCTGTACCGGTGACTGTACGTAAATGTTGCTGATCGATGGAAAAAGCCAGTGCCACATCGATACTTCCGCTGTCACTGCACAGGAATGATGCGAAACGAGTGAAGTCAGCCACCTTGGCGCTGCCACTGATTTCGGCGTTCCGCTCTGCGAGTTTTCGCGGATCAACTTTTTTTGGTAATGGACCGTTCGACATAAGCGCGCAATTCTAGGGAGTCAGGAACCCGCTGTCAAAGGGATTCGGGGGTTTAAAGCAATAAAAATAGGGTTAACATTATAATTATGTCTCTAAATGGATAAAAGTTGAAAAAATCATGGAAAATACACTGGTACTCGCTTCAAGTTCGCCATTTCGTCGAGAGATTCTGGATAAACTCGGTTTGCCCTATCGATGCAAAACACCGGATATCGATGAAACACCGAAACCGGGCGAATCACCCGAAGCATTGGTAGAAAGACTGGCACGTGAGAAAGCGATGGCAGTAGCCGGCTGGTTTCCTGATGCACTGATCATAGGCTCAGATCAGGTTGCTGTGCTGGATGGCGAAATTATCGGAAAGCCTGGAACATTTGATCGTGCGGTTACGCAGCTTGAATCATTTTCAGGACGCCATCTGACATTTCTGACCAGCCTTGCACTGTATAACACCGCTACAGAGCAGTGCCAAACCGAAGTCGTTCCCTACGAGGTGCACTTTCGAACACTGAATCGCAGCATGATTGAGCAGTATCTCAAGCGAGAGCAGCCATTCAATTGCGCCGGGAGTTTCAAATCGGAAGGCCTGGGAATCGTACTGTTTGAGAAACTCAGCGGCGAGGACCCCAACACCCTGATCGGCCTGCCCTTGATCCGTTTGGTACGGATGCTGGAGGCAGAGGGTGTTGAGGTACTGAAATAACCAGCTCTGGTGAACTACTGCAGCTCAGGAATCAAACGCGCCGATAACTGCGAAGCCAACTGACTGGCGATCGACATACTCAGACGATCTGCCAGTCGATCCAATGGTGATGGCTTGAAGGTATAGTTCACCAGCTTGCTGTTCTGAATGATATCGCGCGCCACTGAGCTGGTGCTGCCCAGTCCATCAATCAACCCCAGCTCAAGAGCCTGCTCACCAGACCAGACCAGGCCGGTGAACAGGGATGGATCATCTTTCAACCGGTCACCACGCCCCTCAATCACCTGCTGCACAAACTGCCTGTGCGTGGTATCCAGGACGGTCTGCCAGAAGGCTTTATCCTCCTCTTTCAAGGGCTGGAATGGATCGAGAAACGCCTTGTTCTCTCCTGCCGTCATGGTACGGCGCTCTACACCCACTTTATCCAGAAGCTCGACAAACCCGAAGCTCGATGCCGTTACGCCAATGGACCCGACAAGACTGGCCTTATCCGCATATATCTCATCCGCAGCCACCGCAACATAGTAAGCGCCAGATGCACCAATATCAGTTATGACAGCATAAGTCTTTTTCTCCGGATGCAAGGCTCGCAGACGCTTGATTTCGTCATTGATATAACCCGCCTGCACCGGGCTGCCACCTGGGCTGTTGATGCGCAGTATCACCGCTTCACTGTTCTTGGCCGAGAAGGCATTGCGCAGTGAAGTGATCACGACATCGGCATTGGCGTCGGCACTATCGGCAATAACTCCGGAAACCTCTATCACGGCAACATGATTGCCACGCTCAACCACATCAGGGCTGAGATAACGCCCGGCAAGATAGATGCCCAGCAAGGCAAACAGGTAGGTGAACGTCAGGAGTTTGAAGAAAATCCCCCAGCGCCGTGCCCGACGATGCTCGACATGCAGAGTACTGACCATTTTCTCGATCAGCTTCCACTCCTTGCTGCTTTTAGGTGATGTGGCATGCGGCAATGCCGCATGTGGCTGCTCCCCATCAACCCTCGCGTCATGGGCTGACGTAGACTCATAAGCCGCGCGCTTTTCCGGGTCATCCCAGTGGTTCTGTGACACATCTATCTCCTTAAAAGACTAATCCACTGTATCTGTCATCAGAGTATGACTGGTCAGCCAGAGCTCCAGTTCCTTGAAATGATTCAATTCGACCACAGGGCGCCAGGGACGCAAGCGATGTATTGGATGGGCACCATAGCTCACAGCAGCTGTAGCCACGCCAGCTCGCTGCCCCATTTCCAGATCATACTCAGTATCACCGACCATCAGAGCCTGTCGCGCAGACACCTGTGCTTCCTCAAGTATCTCATGCAGCATGTGAGGGTCCGGCTTCGATGTCGTTTCATCAGCACAACGCGACAGCTCAAAGTATTTGCCGAGCCCTGTCTGCTCAAATACGCGATTCAGGCCCGGACGGTTCTTACCCGTTGCCACTGCCATCCTGAAACCACGATCCTGAAGGCGCAGCAGAGTCTCCTCCACTCCCGGGAAAAGTGGCGTAGGCGTTTGATCACCTTCTATATAATGAAACGCATAGCGCTCACGCACCCTCGGAATCATCTCATCGGCAATCCCGGGGATCAGCGCTCTGATAGCCTCAGGCAAGCCGAGACCTATGATATTACGAACTGCCTCAGCATGCGGCAGAGGCAGGTCCAGATCCTGACTGGCAGAACGCATGCAGGAGATGATCCGCTCTTCCGAGTTAATGATGGTGCCATCCCAGTCAAATATCAGTAACGTATACACAGTCAGAATCCTCTTGTGACAGATGCTGTTCTATCGATAGACAGATCACCCCTCAGGCCGGATTTTCCACGCGAATAATCTTGACATGACGGTGTTTGGTATCCGGCAAAGTCCAGTCTATTTTCTGCCCGACAGACAGACCAATCAACGCCCCACCAATCGGTGCAAAAACCGAAATAGCCTGTTGCGCATCCTTCATCTCATGGGGAAAACAGAGCTTCATCTGAAACTGCTGCCCACTCTCTTCAACCTCAAAGGTCACGACAGAGTTCATGCGCACAACATCATCAGGCACTTGCTCGGGCTTGACGACAGTCGCACGCGCCAACTCAGCCTTGAGTGTATTAAAAGCAGGATCATCACGGTAGGGTTTCTTGTCCAGCAAGCCTTCAAGCCGGTCAATATCCAGCTCGGAAATCATAATTGCAGGCATATCAGACATGTATTACTCCAACAAAAAAACGCCATGACATCGGGCGTTGTTCGATAATAAATTAATTAAAAACTGAAAACACGATGACCTCCAGCGCATAGCCGTCAGTCAGAGGGCATGGGCACAGCTTAGCTGCTGTGCCCTTTAACGGGAATTTTCAGAGCAGCCGGATATCCGGAGGCGATCGAGTAACAGGTTGTAAAAATTGCTTTCATGCAGCTATTGTTGCCTCTTTAACATCATCGCGCAAGTCCCGAGAAAGAATGAGGATACTCTTTTATCGCCCTGTTTCAGCTGTAGTGCGGGAAAACAGGCATTGTTCATACCACTACCATCCAATATAGTGTTCATGATCAACCAACAATAAGAAATTATGAACCCTACAAACTCCCCTGCGCATATCCTTGTGGTGGATGATGACCACGAGATCACGGAACTGCTGGACACCTACCTGTCTCGCAACCAGCTCCAGGTATCCACTGCCCACAATGGACAGCAGATGCTGTCGCAACTTGAAAAAAGCAATTTCGATCTGATCGTCCTGGATCTGATGATGCCGGGTGAAGATGGATTTACGCTGTGCAAGAAAGTCCGGGCCAGCTCTGCCATTCCCATCATCATGCTGACAGCCGGCTCTGATGAAACAGACAGGATTATCGGCCTGGAGCTGGGCGCCGATGATTACATGAACAAGCCTTTCAATCCCAGAGAGCTGCTGGCCAGAATCAAGGCGGTGTTACGTCGGATTGAGGAGCGCAACACCGACCCGGAACCGAACCGCCAGATGATCCGTTTCGGTGTCTGGACACTGGACATGCTGCACCGTCAGTTGATCCACGAACGTGGTGACAAGCTGCCGCTGAACGGGGCCGATTACGACCTGCTGCAGATATTCATCGCCCACCCTGGCGAGATCATCAGTCGTGAATCACTTTTTCAGCGACTGAAAGGACGTGAGCTGAGCCCCTATGATCGCTGCATCGATGTCCAGATCAGTCGACTCAGGCACAAGCTTGATGATGACGGCAAAACACCACAGCTGATCAAGACCGTGCGCGGGCAGGGCTATCTGTTGAGCACGAACATAGAGTATCTGTAGGTGCTCAAGCGCGCGCTGACTCTATTACCGAGAGCTTTTTCTTCTTTATATAGCCGCTTGCTGCTGGTAATGATGCTGGCTGTCGGCGGCTCATTTTTTATCGCCACCACCATCTGGATACACGCCATCCAGAGTGATAAGGAAGCTGATGCCACCGCCAGCGTTCAGGATCTGGCGATCTCGATGGCGCAGACAGTGACTTACTTTGAGGGGCTACCCAAAGCTTATCAGCACATCATCATAGATCAGCAACGTAATCTGGGTGGCAGCCGTTATTTTCTGAGCGTCAATCAGGAGTATGTCGATTTTGAAGCGATCCCAGACAACCCCCTGAAGCAGGAACTGATAAAGGAGTACCAACTGGCATTTCGCGAGCGGGTTGGTCAGCGGATGGGACAACTGCGTGTCGATTTCGCTTACCCTGATAAGCTCAGAGTTTTTAATTCCGGTGTACTATTCTCCGAACTCCCCTCTCGCTGGGTGCAAAACAACCTTGTGCTCAATCCACCCGCCCCCGTTCTGGTCGCTCAAATGCAGATGGAAAGTGGCGACTGGCTCTATCTCGCCAGCTTGATGCTGCCGGATCCTTATGTAGTTGAAGGAATACCAGCATTCACCGGCGACCAGTTGGCGTTCACCCTGATACTGTCACTGGTGTTGATCCTCAGCAGCTGGTTTATTGTGCGCTGGTTGACCAAGCCCTTACGCCGACTCTCCAAAGCCGCCATGTCGCTCGGACGAGATATTCATCAGGTACCCGTACCCGAACAGGGCACCTATGAAGTAAGAGAGACTGCACGCGCCTTTAATCTGATGCAGCGTCGCATACTGACATTCATCAGTGAGCGCGACCTGTTGTTTTCAGCAATATCACATGATCTCAAGACCCCCATCACACGTCTCAGATTGCGCGCCGAGTTGCTTGATGATGAGCCAACCCGCGACAAGATCAATCAGGACCTTGCCGAGCTGGAACAGCTGGTTCAGGGAGCACTGGAACTGGCTCGCGGTAGTGATCTGAATGAGCCGACGGGGCGCATCAAGCTCAAGCCGATGCTGGAAGCGATCCAGGAAGAGGTGGCCGTGCTGCAGCGACAGGTGCATATCGAGATGCCTTACCCGGTGTTTTTTTCCGGCAAGCCGATGGCATTCAAACGCTGCCTGTCCAATCTGGTACATAACGCCGTGTTCTATGGTTCCGAAGCCTGGATCAAGGTGTTGGATGAGCCCGACAGCATTACGATCATCATCACCGATAACGGCCCCGGAGTGCCAGAGTCAGAGCTTGAGCATATCTTCGATCCCTTCGTTCGACTTGAAGGATCGCGTAACCGACACACCGGTGGCAGCGGACTGGGTATGACCATCGCCCGCAATATCGTGCACACCCATGGTGGTGAGATCAAACTGCGTAATCAGCCCGAGATGGGACTTGAGGTGCAGATCACAGTGCCCAGAGAGTAACAGACGATGACTCCAGGTTACTTTCATGATAAATGTAACAAGATTTTTACATTTAATTCACTTTATAAGAACCGATTAAATACATGAATTACATATAAAAATATTACAAAATTACTCATTGAAGCCTGCTTTTTTCAAGATCTGCGCAGTAACAATTGGTAACTCTTCCTTACGTGTAATTGACTGATACAGAGATTAAATTTGGTCTGGCAACAACATCAGTACTGGTTTATTCAGGCTGAGTCCGCCAGATAAAAACAATAAGTTGAGGACAAACTCTCATGTATCTGAAAAAGCGTTTCATGGCAGCTGCGATCGCATCCGCTCTCTCTGTTTCTACCCTTTCTGCTACAGCCACTGCCGGTGAGGTTGAAGTACTGCACTGGTGGACTTCAGGTGGTGAAGCCGCCGCCGTCAGCGTATTGCGCGAAATGGTGGAAAAAGAGGGGCATACCTGGAAAGATTTCGCGGTGGCTGGTGGCGGTGGTGAAAACACCATGACTGTTCTGCGTGCTCGCGCAGTTTCCGGAAATCCTCCCTCCTCTGCACAGATCAAAGGGCTTGAGATTCAGGAATGGGCAGATCTTGGATTCCTGGCCAATCTTGAGGAAGTCTCAAAGCAGGAAGGCTGGGATGACGTGCTACCTCCCGTTGTCGCCGACATCATGAAACACTATGGCTACTATGTCGCTGTTCCGGTTAATGTGCATCGCGTGAACTGGATGTGGGTCAATCCGGCAGCGCTGGAAAAAGCTGGAGCATCAGTGCCGACCACGCTGGATGAGCTCTGGGAAACTGCAGACAAGCTCAAGGCAGCCGGTATTATCCCAATCGCACATGGTGGCCAGTCATGGCAGGATGCAACGGTATTCGAATCCATTGCACTGAGCTCCGGTGGCCCCGATTTCTTCCGCAAGGCATTTGTTGAGCATGATCAGGACACCCTGCTCAGCCCACAGATGGAAACAGTCTTTGATCAGTTCCGCAAGGCGCGTGAATATCTTGACCCCGGCTTCCCTGGACGTGACTGGAACATCGCTACCTCCATGGTGATTCGTGGCGAGGCTGGCATGCAGTTTATGGGCGACTGGGCCAAGGGTGAATTCACAGCCGCTGGTATGGAACCCGGCACTGACTATCTCTGCCTGCCCTTCCCAGGTACTGAAGATGCCTTTGCATTCAATATCGACTCTCTGGCGATGTTCATGCAGCGCGATGCCGATAATGTGCGCGCGCAGCAGACCATGGCACGACTGGTTCTCTCACCCGAGTTCCAGGAGACATTCAACCTGAACAAGGGCTCCATACCAGTCCGTCTGGATCAGGATATGACTCCGTTTGACAGTTGTGCCAAGGCATCCATGGAAACCTTCCAGCGCACCTCTGAAAATGGTCAGGGCCTGGTACCTTCAATGGCACATGGCATGTCCACCTCTTCGGCGGTTCAGGGTGCCATTTATGATGTCACGACAACCTTCTTCAACAGTAGCATGAGCTCCCAGGACGCAGTGCGCCAGCTGGCTTCAGCCATACGCGCAGCCCAGTAAGGGCCTTATCCTGCACCGGCCTGCCGCGCAGTGCCGGTGCAGATTCAGCCAAAGCTGCTTACAGGTACACCACATGTCTCAAACACTGACTTCTTCGTCGCAGGCCGTTCGTACTCCTGCGCCTGCACGCTCACCGGCAGATCGCATAGCCCAATGGATACCCAAACTGGTGCTGTCGCCCACGCTGGTGATCGTAGTGGTATTTTTCTACGGCTTTATTTTCTGGACCGGCCTGCTCTCCTTCACCAACTCCCGCATGCTGCCAAGCTATGGCCTGGTCGGCTGGGACAACTACGTTCGCCTGTTCAACAATGAGCGCTGGCTGGTCGCACTGGGCAATCTCGGCATCTATGCCTTTCTATTCATCGTTATCTGTCTGGTGCTCGGTTTGCTGCTGGCGATACTTCTGGATCAGAAAATCCGTGCCGAAGGCGCCCTGCGTACCATCTACCTCTACCCGATGGCGCTCTCCTTCATCGTAACCGGTACCGTCTGGAAATGGATGCTCAATCCTCAGGTGGGTCTGGAGCAGTTCGTACAAAGCCTCGGCTGGGAAAGCTTCCAGTTTGACTGGCTGGTCAATCCCGATTTCTCGATCTACACCGTCGTTATTGCCGCGGTCTGGCAGTCATCCGGTTTTGTCATGGCACTTTTTCTGGCCGGCCTTCGCGGTGTTGATGACAGCATCATAAAAGCGGCGCAGATCGATGGCGCCTCACGTTTCACCATCTATACCCGCATCATCATCCCGAGCCTGCGCCCGGTTTTCTTCAGCGCTTTCATCATGCTGGCGCACATTGCGATCAAATCTTTCGATCTGGCGCTGGCACTGACTGGTGGTGGCCCCGGTATCAGTTCGGACCTACCTGCGATCTTCATGTATCAGCTCTCCTTCACCCGCAATCAGATGGGTATCGGGGCGGCGTCTGCGATGATCATGCTGCTGACGGTGATTGCGATCCTGGTGCCTTATCTGTACTCCGAGCTGAGGGTGAAAAAACATGACTGAGCATAACCAACGTCGCTACAGCGATATCAGCGGACGCGCCATTCTCTATGCCCTGCTCGGGATCATGGCGCTCTACTACCTGCTGCCACTGGCATTGATGATCGTGACCTCCTTCCGTTCGATGGATGAGATCCGCATGGGGCAATTGATCGACTGGCCGACACAGCTGAGTCTGGATGCCTGGCGTATCGCCTGGGATCAGGCACAGATCGGTGCGCGCTCCGAGAAGGGTCTGCGCCCCTACTTCATCAACTCACTGCTGATGACACTGCCAGCGGTGGCGATCTCGACCATGATCGGCGCGATCAATGGCTATGTGCTGAGCTTCTGGCGCTTCAAGGGCAGCAATCTGTTCTTCGGCTTGCTGCTGTTCGGCTGCTTCATCCCCTTTCAGGCGATACTGCTGCCCCACGCCACCGTGCTCGGTAAGATGGGCATCAGCGGCTCTATCGTTGGCCTGGTATTCACCCATGTCATCTATGGTGTCGCCTTTACGACGCTGTTTTTCCGCAACTACTACGTGACCATTCCAGGTGAGCTGGTCAAAGCCGCGCAACTGGATGGTGCCGGGTTCTGGCGTATCTTTTTCCGCATCATGCTACCGCTGTCGACCCCGATCCTGACGGTTTGTGTGATCTGGCAGTTTACTCAGGTATGGAACGACTTCCTGTTTGGCGTGACCTTTTCTGATCCTTCATCACAACCGATCACGGTCGGGTTGAACAATCTGGTGAACAGCTCCACCGGGGAGCGTCGTTACAACGTGGATATGGCTGGCGCAATCATCGCCGCCCTGCCCACTCTGCTGGTGTATGTGATCGCTGGTAAATATTTCGTGCGCGGGCTGACAGCCGGCAGCGTCAAAGGCTAGGAGAAAAATAAGATGGCCAGTTTGAATATTGAAAATGTAGAGAAATCCTTCGATCAGACCCACATTCTGAAAGGGATCAATATGGATATCCGCGATGGAGAGTTCATCATCCTCGTCGGACCATCCGGCTGCGGTAAATCAACCCTGATGAACTGCATCGCGGGCCTTGAAGACGTTACATCCGGCTCCATCAGCATCGCCAATCAGGATATTACCAGTGTACTGCCGAAAAACCGCGATATCGCGATGGTGTTTCAGTCCTATGCGCTCTACCCGAACATGAATGTGCGCAAGAATATCTCCTTTGGCCTTGAGATCCGCAAACTGCCCAAGGATGTGATCGCCAATGAGGTAGACAGAGTCGCCAAACTGCTGCAGATCGAACATCTGCTGGATAGAAAGCCCGGCCAACTCTCCGGTGGCCAGCGCCAGCGTGTGGCGATGGGTCGTGCTCTGGCGCGCCAGCCGAAGATCTACCTGTTTGATGAGCCCCTGTCCAACCTGGATGCCAAGCTCAGGGTCGAGATGCGTACCGAGATCAAGAAACTGCATCAGCGCCTGGGCACCACCATTGTATATGTGACCCATGATCAGATCGAAGCGATGACCCTGGCGGACCGCATTGCGGTGATGAAGGATGGGCATATTCAGCAGTTCGGATCACCACAGGAGGTGTACGATAACCCGGCTAACCGCTTTGTTGCCGGCTTTATGGGCTCACCCTCAATGAACTTCATTGAAGTGCTGGTTGTGCAGAAACAGGATAGAGCCTGTATCGAACTGGCCATAGATGGCATCACCCACTACCTGCCGACCCCGGATCAGGAGCAGCGTGTCAGACAGATGGTTGGGCAGACCGTGATTCTGGGCATCCGCCCTGAGCAGATCACCCATGTCATTCCCCATTATGATGACAACCCCGGAATCGCCAGAGTGGATGCCACGGTGGAGGTTATCGAGCCAACCGGCGCCGATACACTGGTGCTGGTCAGGATGAACGGCCAGGAGGTGAACTGTCGTGTTGATCCCTATGAGGCACGCCAACCCGGGCAAGTGATGACACTCATGCTGAATATGGGCAAGGCGGTGTTTTTTGATGTGGACAGTGGGGAGCGGATCTGATTCAGGCTCTTAATGCTACCTGTGATAAGGCTTGTCACAGGTAGCATCAGTAATAATTAAATGACAGAAACCCCATCAAAAACAGCATGTCAGAGAGCAATCATGCTAGACATTCTGAGCCATTTACAGAATATTTTTAAATATCCGGCCATCCTTCATGATGATCAGAAAGCTCTTATGTGGCTCTGCTATTAGATCAAGGTTTTCTACAGGGTCACCATCAACAAGCAACAGGTCAGCGAGCGCACCCTCTTCGACCACCCCCAACTTTCCTGGATAAGGGTTTCTAAGACCGGATAATGCCAACAACTCCGCATTAGTACTGGTTGCCATTTGCAGTACCTCTTCAGGTTCAAACCAGCGCGTCATTCGCACCAACTCACGCCCTTGGGCCTCAGCCTTTGCGGGGTTAAATAATATATCCAGGCTCCAGGCAATACGTACACCATGCTCTTTTGCCAGTCTAATAGCACGATCAGTACCTTCTGCCACTTGAAGCTGCTTCAGGCGACGCGGCGAGCCTTCTGGTAATCGTGGATCTGGATCTCCCAAGAATGGCTGTATACTCAACCAGGCATCATGTTCTGCCATCATTTTGATGGTCTCTTCATCTGCCAATTGCCCATGTTCAATCGACTTGACACCTGCCCGCAAGGCACGTTGCACAGACTGAGGCGTATATGCATGTATCATGACATAGGTTCCCCAGTCTTCGGCAGCCTCAACGGCGGCGCGTATTTCTCTCTCAGTAAACTGATTGACATCCAGCGGGTCATACAAGGAAGTAACCCCACCCCCGCCCATCAACTTGACCTGTGTTGCGCCACGCATCAGTTGCTCACGCACACGTCGCAACATCAAAGGCTCGCCATCTACTATCGCGGCATAACCGAAACGTTCAGACATGTGCATCTCGCCATCAGATCTTGGCAACTCACCCAGCATTCGAAAGTCACCATGCCCGGATGTCTGTGATATCAAAGCACCTGAAGGCCAGATTCGTGGCCCTGGAATTCGGCCTTCATCAATCGCGGCTTTTAACCCGAATACCGGACCACCAGCATCACGCACGGATGTGAATCCACGCATCAGCATTTCTCCAGCCGCCTGCCCGGATAACAGAGTCGCGTAATTGTTATCTCCAGTCATCAGCCGCACCTGTGAGATAGTGCCCATTGCAAGATGTGTATGCGTATCGATCAATCCTGGCATCAGGGTTCTGCCAGCACCGTCGATGCGCATTACAGTATCAGCAGGGTCGATCTGAATCGGCTCAGATGAAATTGTATCGATCAGATTGTCACGAACCAAAACATGCCGCGGATCGGTAATCGATGTACCACTGCCATCAAATATCCGCACATTTTCGAACAGCGTTAATCTATTATCCGCCGCCATGGCAGATGACACCAACAGTAAACAGCCTAGCGTAAGCAGTGCCTTAATCATTTTCATTTTTATTTTCTCCCTACCCTGTGCATCTCAGAATCGCAGTGTCATGCCTATAATCGGTCCACTCATTTCAACATCTACACGGGTTCTGCCATCATCGAAGTCAACTTTCATTTGGCGGTATCCACCCGATAGATATAGATCGTCCCGAAGTTGATAGTTCATCGTCCCCACCCACTGCCAGGTTTTTTCAGACCCGACACCAAATCCACCAATATCTCCATACAAAATAAATGACCACTCAGGGCTGATGCGAGCATTCATACGGGCTGCCAGAATGGGGTCTGTCCAACTCTCAGTTTTACTGGCTGATTGAATCGGCAAAGGTGCTGGTGTATTGACAGATGCTCGCACCTGCCAGAATCTGGCACCAAACAAAGCATCAATACTCAGATCAGGTTCATTTACCACCTGATAGCCTGCAGCGGCAGTGAAAGATGACTGGCGAACACTACCTTTTACAGGTATGCCGGAAAGATTTTCTGAATCACTCAATGATGCATAGGTCAGGTCACCCAACAACACCAGACGATCACGCCTGGCAGTAGCACTCATAAAAAGTGCCGCATCAAGATTTTTCAGTATTTCGCTGAAAGATTGGCGAGTACTTATAGAAGGCCCGCCAGGCAGAGGTCGAATATCCCCAGCCATACTGGATGCCCAGATATAGGGCGTAACCTGAACACGCCATGCTTCATCCGCACTCGTAACTGTGCTACTCAAACTCAGTGTGACAATACCCAAAGATGCCGCAATACGTTTTATCATCAGATTCACTCCATTTCGCTAATCATTTCCATGGCTCGCTTTTTTTTACTAGACAGCGCTGAATGTTACATCAGCTGTAGCCATCAAGGAATGACTCCTGCCTTTTCCAGTATTACGACCTCATCCACCAAATCGATCTGTTCAGGTTTCATGAATCGGCTGGCATAGGCTTTGTATATCCCTTTACGCACAAACAGACTGAACAGCTCAGGGTCGATATGGGCACCACGGCACATGCCAGCCATGATATTCAGTGACTCAGACAGGAGTTTTCCCTTCTTGTAGGGGCGATCCACCGCCGTCAGCGCTTCGAATATATCGGCAATCGCCATCATTCTTGCGGGCAGACTCATCTCATCTCGACTCAGCCTTTTAGGGTAACCCGTACCGTCCATCTTCTCGTGATGGCCCCCGGCTATTTCCGGCACTGATTTGAGGTGAGCAGGAAAAGGCAGACTGCTGAGCATCAGAATCGTCTGCACGATATGGTGGTTGATGATATAACGCTCTTCATTGGTCAGAGTTCCGCGCCCGATACTGAGGTTGTAGACCTCACCACGATTGAACTTCCACTGTGGAACATCCAGTTTGAATTCATGCCCTGCGTTATGCACCACATTATCGCTGGCCGGTCGTTCGATCAGATGCTCCGCCCTGTCGCTGAGCAGAGGTTCCAGCACCGGCAAATCAGGAGCGGGCGTACGTTCCATCCGCTTTTGCTCCTCCCAGGCGATACCGATACGGTTATCCAGCGTGCGCAACCATGTTCGTTGCGCTATTTTATGCAGCCGCTCAACATGCGCTTTTTCCATCGCTTCACCACCGAGATTACACTGAGCTACAAACCCAAACTCCTCATCCAGTGTAGTGAGCAGCTCATCTCTCAGCGCGGCCTGTTGCTCCTCATCTGCGCCCTCTGCGCATTGCTGCCAGTAGTTAATCCAGGCATCGCGCTTGAGCACTTCAAAGCGCATGCGAATCTCATGAATGCGGTCATGGATGGTTTCCAGCTTGGTGGCCTTATCGACGACATATTCAGGCGTTGTGACCTTGCCACAATCATGCAGCCATGCTCCGATATGCAGCGCCTCCCACTCATCAGGTGTCGGCTGGTAATCCAGAAAGCCAGGTTCATCGCTGTCTGCAGCGGCCTTGGCCAGCATCAGTGTCAACTCAGGCACCCGCTGGCAATGCCCTCCGGTGTAGGGGCTTTTGGCATCAATCGCGCCAGCCATCAATTGAATGAAAGCATCCATCAGTTGTTTTTGTCGTTCCAGCAAGCGTTGACTCTCAATACAGATCGCTGCCACTCCTGAAACAGCCTCGATAAAGGCTTTGCGCGCCATACTAGTCGACTGGCTACCCTTTGCAGAGACATCCTGAGTGTGCAGTAACAACAACACACCGACCGTTTCTCCCTGGCGGTTATGCAATGCGATAGCCATCAACTCTGCATCTGACTCGTTATGGAACAGTTGCGTAAACAGCTGAGCCTCATCCTGTGGAATAGTCAGCGTCACAGCGGACGAGTGGTAAGCCAGATCACGCAGCCAGATAGGCAGATCAGGGCTGTCCTGATCAAAGGCAGGTGGCTGTATCGGCTCATCATGCTCTTTCTCCTTCTGGCCGATACCTCGCTGAAACACGCTGCGTGGTTCCAGGCGACCTTTTTCGGTATCGAGCAGATAGAGCACACCACTGTCTGCTTCACTGATGAAAATGGTTTCTTTCAATACGCGCTTAAGCAGAGAATCAAAACGCGTTTCAGCCGAAAGGCTGGCCGAGATCTGCAGAAAACTGGCGATGGTGTCCTTCATGCTCGCCATCGCCAAGGAAAGTTGATCTACCTCCAGCACAAAAGAGCGCCCACGTATCGGTGTATCAAAATCAAAACGCCTGATCGCTTCAGCCTCACCAACCAGAGCTCTGAGCGGCCTGACGATCATGCCAGAGAGCATCCAACCGACCGGCAGACAGAGCGCAAGAATTCCTATGGTGATCAAAGCACCTTGCCAACGAATTCGATATGCGCCCACCAGCATCTCCTGCTCAGGTACCAGCATGGCCAGATACAAACCACCAGGACCACCCTCTTCCAGATGGCTTTGAGCCACCAGCCAGCGTTCGTCCCCGAGAACCAGCATACCTTGCTTATCCAGCCTTGCAGACTGCGACATCATCTCATTTAACGCAGGACTCAGCGCACCAGCGGGTACACGCTGCAGACCGTCATCGTTCACAAGAAGTCGCTCAGTATCTGGATAAGCCACTGCAAGCCCGTCCGGATCGTAGAGTAGTACTTCAGTTGATGGAGTTATCAGATGATTTGCCAGAGCATCAGACAGATTCTGCAGGGTCAGATCAGCCCCTACAATCGGGCCAAGGCTGGCCCGCCTGGCGACAGTTGTTCCTATCTCTTGTGTGGAGAAGAAAAGATAGGGTGTAGTGGTGATCTGTGAATCCTCATCCTGCGCACTGATAAACCACCCACGCTCACGCGGATCATACAACTCCTCATCCTTATCCACTCGGCTGATCAGGTTCAGACTCTGATCCAGAAAAAGATATACTCCCTGTGCATCACCCGAAGAGCGCTCAATTGACCAGACCTGATAGGCGGCATCATCCGGCGCGCCAAAAAAGCTTTTCAATGCTTCCGTTCGTAAAGGTCGAAGCATGAAAAAATCACCTGTCTCGTACCCTACATAGATTGATGACAAACGTGGATTATCATGGAGCGCCTGGGAAAAAAGCGGCAACAGCCAGAGCCTACCAGCCAGATCAGGCGCTATCAGTGTTTCATTCAATGACACCAGACTAAGCATCTGACGAATCGGCTGATAGGTCAGTGTCAGGTCCTGTTGCACTTCCTGCTCGATACGCTCAATCAGATGATGGCTGTTGGTCAGAATAATCCTTGTGGTCTGATTGAAATTGAATAAACCGACCAGAGCACCAGTCATAAGCAGCAGCAGACTGAACAGAACGCTGATATGAACATGAAGCGGAAAACGACCATTTTTACGCATGTTCTCTGTCATCTGTACACTCCTCGACAAGATGTCAGGTTACTGATTTCATGGCTGATATGATCTTCCTGTGCAAGGTAGATTAGCACCGGTATGTGAATTGCACCTTGTTGGAAAATAAAAAACGCCACTTCTTATCCCTGTAAATGACTCAAGTAATCAAAGATCTTTATAGGCAATACGCGTATAATTGCAAGTTTGATCAATCCCTCAGATAGTACCTCCGCCATGACGCAAGCCGTAACACCCATCCATACCCGCGCCCAGTTCAGGTCCGCTACCCGCAGCAAACCTGCCCCCTTTCTACCGATGAGCCGCAAGGAGATGGACAAGCTGGGATGGGACAGTTGCGACATTATCATCGTAACGGGGGATGCCTATGTCGATCACCCCTCCTTCGGTATGGCGATCATCGGGCGTCTGCTGGAGGCTCAGGGTTTTCGTGTCGGTATCATCGCGCAGCCAGACTGGCACAGTGCCGAAGCGTTCAAGGCGCTGGGCAAGCCCAATCTGTTTTTCGGTATTGCGGCCGGCAATATGGACTCGATGATCAACCGTTACACGGCTGACAGAAAGATCCGCTCCGATGACGCCTACACACCAGGCAATATCGCTGGCAAGCGCCCTGATCGCGCGAGTATTGTTTACAGCCAGCGCTGCCGCGAGGCCTGGAAGGATGTCCCCCTGATTCTGGGTGGCATCGAAGCCTCGCTACGGCGTATTGCTCATTACGACTACTGGCAGGACAAGGTGCGTCGCTCCATACTGCTGGACTCGCGTGCCGACCTGCTGCTCTATGGCAACGCCGAGCGCGCCATTGTCGAAGTGGCGCACCGCTTGGCAGCTGGTGAGGCGGTAGCAGATATCCGTGATGTGCGCGGCACGGCGTTTGTGCGCAAAGACACGCCTGAAGGCTGGATGGAGATCGATTCCACGCGCATCGACCGCCCCGGCAAGATCGACAAGATCATCAATCCCTACGTCAACACACGTGACCTGCCGGAATGCTCACTGGAGAACGACACTGTCAACAACACACTCGCGTTTGATCCAGACGAGGAGCAGGTGCTGCATATTCTGCCTAAGCCGAAGCTGGATCGTGCCACAACAGTGATCCGTATCCCCTCTTTCGAGAAGGTCAGTCAGGATCCTGTGCTGTATGCGCACGCCAGCCGTGTGCTGCATCTGGAGACCAATCCCGGAAATGCACGGGCACTGGTACAGCTGCATGGGGATCAGGAGGTCTGGCTTAATCCGCCGCCGATACCCCTGACCACCGAAGAGATGGATTACGTTTTTGACCTCACCTATGCGCGCGTTCCTCATCCTGCGTATGGCAAGGAGGAGATTCCGGCTTACAAGATGATCCGCTTCTCGGTCAATATCATGCGCGGCTGCTTTGGCGGCTGCACCTTCTGCTCCATCACCGAGCATGAAGGCAGAATCATTCAGAACCGTTCAGAGGGATCGATTCTGCGCGAGATTGAAGAGATTCGCGACAAAGTACCCGGTTTTACCGGTGTTATTTCTGATCTTGGCGGGCCGACTGCGAACATGTATCGCATCGCCTGCAAAACGCCTGAGATCGAGGCCGCGTGTCGAAAACCCTCCTGCGTTTACCCCGGCATCTGTCACAACCTGAACACCGATCACTCAGCCCTGACGCAGCTCTATCGTGATGCGCGCCGCCTGAAAGGGGTCAAGAAGATCCTGATCGCGTCCGGCCTGCGTTATGATCTGGCGGTTCAGGACCCCGAGTACGTACGCGAGCTGGTCACGCACCATGTCGGTGGTTATCTGAAGATTGCGCCGGAACACACTGAACGCGGCCCGCTGGATAAGATGATGAAGCCCGGCATCGGTGCCTACGATACCTTCAAGAAGATGTTTGAGCGCTTCTCCAAAGAGGCCGGCAAGGATCAGTACCTGATCCCCTACTTCATCGCCGCCCACCCGGGTACCACCGATGAAGATATGATGAACCTTGCACTCTGGCTGAAGACAAACGGCTTCAAGGCGGATCAGGTTCAGGCCTTCTACCCCTCCCCGATGGCAACAGCCACGGCGATGTACCATACCGGCCGCAACCCGCTGCGCAAATTGAGTTATAAGAAAAGCTCTGAGAAGGTTGAGAGCGTAAAGGGTGAGAAGCAGCGCCGCCTGCATAAGGCGTTCCTGCGCTGGCATGATCCAGACAACTGGCCACTGCTGCGTGAAGCACTGGCCAATATGGGACGTGCGGATCTGATCGGCGATGCACCCCATCAGTTGATTCCGTCCGAAGACAGCGACAGTCAGTATACCAGTGCGCGCCGAAAGAATACCCCGGGAGCAGCCAGAACTGCCAAGGGTCGAGTACTGACCCAACACACAGGCCTGCCACCACGGACACATAAGGCTCCCGCGGGGAAAGGCAAGGCGGCTGCAGGGTCTAATCCTTCCAATAAGCGGCCCCCTGCCGGTAACCGTCCTCCAAAAGCAGGAAAAGCCCGTCAGACGCAAACCTGATGGGCTTTTAAATCAGCAGGTTAAGTTTTTAATTTAACCTGCTTTCAAGACAAGCCGATCGATCAGAAGAAGCCCATCGGATTGGTATCATAGCTGACCAGCATGTTCTTGGTCTGCTGATAGTGGTTCAACATCATCTTGTGGTTTTCACGGCCAACACCAGACTTCTTGTAACCACCGAAAGCAGCATGAGCAGGATAATGGTGGTAGCAGTTGGTCCAGACGCGACCCGCTTCGATACCACGACCCATGCGATAAGCGCGGTTCATATCGCGTGTCCAGACACCGGCACCCAGGCCGAACTCAGAATCGTTGGCAATCGCCAGCGCTTCAGCTTCGTCCTTGAAGGTGGTTACAGATACCACTGGCCCAAAGATTTCCTCCTGGAACACACGCATGCTGTTGTTGCCTTTCAGCAGTGTCGGCTGGATGTAATAGCCAGTGCTCAGGCCACCTTCCAGCGCTTCACGACCACCACCGATCAGCACTTCAGCGCCTTCATCGCGGCCGATATCCAGATAGCTGAGAATCTTGTCATACTGCTCCTGCGACGCCTGTGCCCCAACCATTACTTCGGTATCCAGCGGGTTACCACGCTTGATCTGGCGGGTACGGTCGATCACCATGCTGATGAACTGATCATAGATGGTTTCCTGAATCAGCAGGCGTGACGGGCAGGTGCAGACCTCACCCTGGTTGAAGAACGCCAGTACTGTACCCTCAACACATTTGCTCAGGTAGTTGTCTTCAAAGCTCACCACATCTTCAAAATAGATGTTTGGTGACTTGCCACCCAACTCGACAGTAGATGGGATAATGTTTTCAGCCGCACATTTCAGAATATGTGCGCCAACAGGGGTAGAGCCGGTAAACGCGATCTTGGCGATACGCTTGCTGGTCGCCAGTGCCTGACCCGCTTCGGCACCATAGCCGTTTACTACGTTGAGTACGCCGGGTGGCAGCAGATCTGCAATCAGCTCAACAAACTTAAGGATTGACCAAGGTGTCTGTTCGGCTGGCTTGAGCACGATGCAGTTACCGGTCGCCAGTGCAGGAGCCAATTTCCAGCAGGCCATCAGCAGCGGGAAGTTCCAGGGGATGATCTGCCCAACGACGCCAAGCGGTTCGTGGAAGTGATAGGCAACCGTGTTGTGATCGATCTCGCTGATGCCACCTTCCTGTGCACGGATGGTACCGGCAAAGTAGCGGAAGTGATCAACCGCCAGTGGTACGTCGGCATTCAGGGTTTCACGAACGGCCTTGCCGTTGTCCCAGGTTTCAGCCACGGCCATCATCTCCAGATTAGCTTCCAGGCGGTCAGCAATCTTGAGCAGAATATTGGAGCGTGCGGTCACGGAGGTGGTGCCCCAGGCCGCCTTGGCCTTGTGTGCAGCATCCAGTGCCAGTTCGATATCTTCAGCGGTAGAGCGTGGAATCTCGCAGAAGGCTTCGCCATTCACAGGCGAGATATTCTTGAAATACTGTCCTTTTACCGGCGCAACCCACTCACCGCCAATAAAGTTGCCATAGCGCTCATTAACGGTAGCCTTGGAGCCCTGATGTCCTGGTTGTGCGTATATCATGATGTTTGCCTCTTTTTTTTATATCGTGCAGTTTTCTATCGTGCAGGCATGGAGAAGTGTTTCTTCATGGCTCAATTTTCATGACTCAATTTTCATGACTCAATTTTCATAACTACATGATAGGCGGGCAGACATCAGATCCGACATTGCGCATTGGCAGCAGAAAAACAGTACCTTGGTAGTAGTGCTTCAGACCCCCTCATAGTCCATATCAACGACAAGATGAACAACCAGATGAACAACTGGCTGCTCAACAGATCAACCTGACACCGGCTGCCGACAGCTCACTGCGCAGGAGCGCACCCGGCGGCTGATCCATCACCACCACATCGAACTCAGTCAGATGACCCGCGCTGCAACTGGCTTCAGTATCAAATTTTGAACTATCCAATAGCAGCACTTTCTGGCGTGATTGCTCCAGCAACGCTTCTCGTGCCATCACTTCGTCGGTGTTGTAGTCGTACAATCTGCCATCGCGACTCATACCGCCGACTGAGACAATCCCGATATCCGCCCGAAAGCGGGAGAAAAACCTGAGCGCATCACCCCCGACCACATCCTGATCGCGCTTGCGCACTACGCCACCAGCGATGATCAGCTCACAGTCAGGGTGGTGGCACAGATGTGAAACCGCATGCAGGTTATTGGTCATGATCCGAACTCCCTTACGTATGCTGATCAGAGCAGCCAGATGCTCAACCGTGGTTCCAGTACCGAGAAACAGGCTCTGATAATCACTGATCAGTTCCAGACAGTGCTGAGCTATGATTCGCTTACCCGTGCGATTAAGTATCTGGCGTTGGTCAAACTCCACATTTTCCCGACCAGGAAATGGCGCAGCCACGCCATGGCGGCGCATCAATAAACCTCTATCTGCCAGCACGCGGATATCGGAGCGGATGGTCTGGACAGAGACATTGAACCGTTCAGACAGTTGCTCCAGATTCTGCCTGCCGGATTGATTGATCAGAACGACTATCTGCTGTCGACGCTCACTTGCTGTCATGCGCCCTCCTTAAAACGAAAATAAAATGGCTTAAAGCGAAAGCCTCAGGGACTGATTCGAAAGGTTAATGTCACTGTACTGTCACTCCATGACAGTACGCTGACATCTCTCAGCCAATAAACCGGAGATGCGACATGCCCTATTCGAATTTGACCCGCTGGATACTGACAACCGCACTGGCCCTGCCAACACTTGCGATGGCACAGGAGTCCCTGATTCTTTATACCAGCCAGCCGAACACCGATGCCCAGATGACCGTCGATGCTTTCACTGCCGCTCATCCGAATATCAAGGTGGAGTGGGTACGCGATGGCACCACACAGTTGATGACGCGCCTGCAGGCAGAACTCAGCGCTGGCGTTTCCAAACCTGATGTCCTGCTGATTGCCGACAGCGTCACCATGGAAGCGCTTAATCGGGAGGGATTGCTGCAGGCCTACCTGAGTCCTGAGCGCTCACACTATGACGTTGACCTCTATCATCAGGAGGGCTACTACTATGGCACCAAGATGATCACAACCGGTATCGCCTACCATACACAGGCCACTCAGCAACCGATGAGCTGGCAGAGCCTGATTGCGCCTGAGTACAAGAATCAGGTTGTCATGCCAAGTCCACTTTATTCCGGTGCAGCCTTGATTCATCTGGCAGCCATCACGGATCAGGCGGATCTGGGCTGGAATTACTATCAGCAGCTTCAGAAGAACGGCACAACCGCCCATGGTGGTAACGGCGCCGTACTGACAGCGATCGCCTCAGGCTCCAAGCCCTATGGTGTGATTGTTGACTTCATGGCGATACGCGAAGCCGCCAAGGGATCACCGATTCAGTTTGTATTCCCTGAAGAAGGTGTCACGGCGGTTACTGAGCCTGTGGCTATTTTCAAGCAAGCCAGCAACCCGGAAGCCGCTCAGAAATTTGTCGACTTTCTGCTTTCTGAAGCCGGCCAGCAACTGGTCAGCGAACAGGGCTATCTGCCGGCACGTACGGATATTGACCCGCCGGCTGGATTTCCTGCACGCAACGAGATCAAGCTGATCCCCCTGGATGCCGGCAAGGCGCTGGATAATGCCGACGCTAACAAGCAGCGTTTCAGCAACATTTTCGGCGGTTGATGATTCATGTTTGCAACGCTTGATACCGGCAGTCAGCATCGCTGGCTGCTGTTTTCCATCCTTACCCTGGTGAGTCTGCTGACACTGCTGCCGACTCTGCGATTGTTGCTGGAGGCGATACAGGGATGGCATCTGGGATCTGACTCGCCGATGATGCGTGTTCTGCAGCAAAGCGCCACTTGGCGTGCACTGTGGCACAGCCTTTATACCTCAGGTCTGGGTACTCTGATCGCAGTAATACTGGGAAGTCTGTTTGCCTTCACCCTGACTCTGACCGATATCCGTTACAAGTCCCTGCTGGTATTCAGCTTCATGCTGCCGATGATGATACCGCCTCAGGTTACTGCCCTGAGCTGGCTGCAGCTTACCGGACCTGGCAGCCCACTGCTTAATACACTGGGTATGGCTCCACCTCTCGGATCACCCCAGCCACTTTATTCTGCAGAGGGGATCGCCCTGCTACTGGGTATTCAACATGCACCACTGGTATTTCTGGCACTTCGCACCAGTCTGATCAACCTGCCACGAGATCTGATTGAAGCGGCACGCATCAGCGGAGCCAATCAGCGCCATGTCTGGCTTGATATGATTCTGCCTCTGACGCGCAATGGCATGATAGCCGGTGCATCGATAGCATTTGTGTCGGGACTGGGCAATTTCGGCATACCTGCAATGCTGGGCATACCCGCCTCCTACTATGTTCTGCCTACCTTGATCTATCAGCGCATGTCCAGCTTCGGTGCTCATGTATTGCCTGAGGTAGCCTCTCTCTCGGTGTTGATAGGTGTGGTTGCCCTGCTGGGTGTAATGCTGCAACAGCAGATGCTTAAAAACAGTCAGTTTAGATTGCTTGGTCATGCCGGCAGAGGACAGGACTTTGCACTGGGGCGCTGGCGCATTCCGGTACAACTGCTGCTCGGAACATTGCTTGTACTGATTCTGGTGGCACCACTGGCAGCGCTGATCACCAGCTCACTGGTACCGGCACTGGGTGTCAAACTGACCTTCGATACCCTTAGTTTTTCGGCCTATCAGGAGATGGTCAACCGTCAGAGCGTGACCCTGCGTGCCTTCAGCAACAGCCTGCTGCTGGCCACAGGTGCCGCAATGCTGCTGATGCTGATCTCAACACTGCTGGCCTACCTGATGCAGAGCATGTCGCAGCGACAGCGTTCATCACTGATCAGCATGATCGAGATCCCCTATGCACTGCCGGGCGTGGTATTGGCTATCGCCTGTATTCTCCTGTTTGCCAAACCACTGCCACTGCTCAACATCACCCTCTATGGCTCGCTCGGCATCATCTTTGTTGCCTATCTTGCCCGGTTCATCTCCGTCAGCCTCAAGCCGGTAACAGCCAGCTTCAGTGAGCTGGATCGCAGCCTTGAAGAAGCGGCCAGAATCGCCGGCGCCGGAACCCTCCGCCGCCTTATTGATATTCTGCTGCCTCTGGTTGCACCCGCGGTATTTGCCGGTGGCTTGCTGGTATTTCTGACCGCCGTGAATGAGCTGACTGTGTCCGCCCTGCTCTGGAGCGCCGGCAAAGAAACCCTGGGTGTGCTGATATTCAATCTGGATGAGAGCGGCGACAGCATTCTGGCATCCGCCATTGCCGTGCTGGTTGTCGTGATGGTAATGGCCATCATGCTGCTCTTGAGTCTTATGGCCCGCCATTTACCGAAAGGAGTGATACCTTGGCAGAACTGATACTGGAACAGGTCAGCAAACGATTCGGTCAATCACTGGCCGTGAATAACCTGAGCCTGAACATACAGCAAGGCGCATTTGTGGCCCTGCTCGGACCCAGTGGTTGCGGTAAAACAACCACACTGAGGATGCTGGCCGGATTCGAGACACTCAGCAGTGGTCGCATACTGCTCAATGACACCTGCCTCGCCAGTGATGGCTGGCAGGTGCCGACCGAAGATCGCAATATGGGGATGGTGTTTCAGTCCTATGCTCTCTGGCCGCATATGAGTGTGGCTGATAATGTCGGCTATCCCTTGAAGCACCGTCGGATCAAGGGTGGGGAATACACGCGCCGTGTCATGCTGGCGCTGGAAACTGTGCAGATGGAAGCGCTGGCACAACGGATGCCACAGGACCTCAGTGGAGGACAGCGCCAACGTGTGGCTCTGGCACGCTGTCTGGTGACAGATCCTGATGTTGTGCTGCTGGATGAGCCCCTGGCTAACCTGGATCGCCACCTGCGTGCATCCATGGAGGAGAGCTTTCGTGAGTTTCATCGCCGCACGGGTGCCACGCTGATCTATGTTACCCATGATCAGTCCGAGGCGATGTCACTGGCTGATCAGATCGCCGTAATGCATCAGGGACAACTGGTACAGTGGGCAAAACCTGAAGAGCTGTATCAGACCCCGAAAACTCAGTGGATCGCCGGTTTTATCGGTCAGGGCAGCATCATTCATCTAGCGGATGTGGTGCCCGGCCAATGCTTGCAGGCATCCGATCTGATGGCACTTACTGCCCGCTCAGGCGAGCAGCGCACCCCGGTACTGATCCGGCCTGAACATATCCGGCTGCATCTGGACGACAACCCGCACGAAAAACCTTCGCTATTGCCACCTGCCGCACACTCACTACAGGCTAGAACATTACCGGCAAGAGTACTGAGCAGCTTTTTTCGGGGCGAGCGTTATGAGATAAAGGTGCAGCTCATCAATGGTGATGAGCTGACCTGTTATCACCACACTGGCCTGACCGAGGGTGCGCAGATCCATCTGACACTTGAGCAGGGTTGGAGCCTGGAGCCTGCCGCATGAGTGTTAAAATTGAGATTATCAGTGGTCTGGGTGAAAAAGCACCCGCTGCCATCATGGTTCATGTCAACGGCAAACGACTGTTGCTGGATGCCGGTGGCCCGATGCAGCCGGATGAAACCTGCGACTGGTATCTGGACCTGGCCGCCGATGCCATCCTGATCAGCCATGACCATGTTGATCATATCGGGTCTGTGCGCTGGCTACCGGAAAATATTCCCCTCTACTGCTCCGAGCTGGTTGCACGTAATCTGCCAACCGGACGCCAATGGCAGGCTCTGCCGACACGCGGACAGATCGAGATAGAGGGCGTACGCATCACCTGTGGCCAGGCCGGGCACTCACTGGGTGGAGTCTGGTTACACCTGGATATTGCAGGCGGCATTTTTTACAGTGGTGATTTCAGCAGGGAATCGCTGCTCTACCCTTTTGACCTGCCTCCACCGGCAGAAGTCGCCCTGCTGGATGCCTCCTACGGTGTATACGATACGAATCAATCTCTCTGCCGGGAAGCCCTGCTTGAGCGGCTGACACAAGCGACACTCTTGCCTGTACCTCCCTCAGGACGTGCGCTGGAGCTGGCGATCTGGTGCCAGGCAAACCAGCTTGAGTGGACACTGGACCCTCTGTGTCAGGGGTTCATGGCACAATTGATGCAGCTTCCTGCTGATCTGCTGATGCCGGGGGTGCAGCAGCAACTGCGCGAGCTGACACCGCGCACCTGGACAACTGATGATCATGAGGTGGACGGACTGGTCAGAATTGCAGGCAATGCCAATGGCGTCGGCGGAGAGACCGGGCGCCTGATTTCAGATCCGGAGTACACAGGGCAAGTGATCTATACCGGTTATACGCCAGCCAAGGCACGTGCCGATATCAGTGCGGGTCGCGCCGAGTGGCTGCGCTGGAATGTTCATCCACGCCTGAGTGACCTTCAGGCACTGACCCGACATCTGGGCGCCCGTAGCGTAACCCCACTGTTCTGCTCCATGCAGCAGGCTCATCTGTGGCAGCAGGCATTGGGCAGTGGCTTTAATCAACACCCCATTATCGATATCTGACACGAAATATCGAATTGACTGAATCCCTGGATGCACATAAACCATTTCGTAACAGACCTTATGGAACAGGCACATGGAACTGATTAATAAACCCTTTGTATTTCTTCGTCACGGCGAAACCGCCATGAACCGACAGCGTCTGATCGGCGGTCGCACCGATACCCCCCTCAATGAAACTGGTCGGCAGGAGGCGCGTGCAGCATCAGAGCTGCTGTCCTCAATCACCTGGAGCGTTATCGGTGTCAGCCCGCTGAAACGGGCACATGAAACAGCGCAGCTGGCAGCACCCGGGCAATTACTGACCCTGCTGGATGGCCTGAAAGAGCGAGACTGGGGTGAGCTTGAAGGCATCCCCTGGGAACAGATAATCCCTTACACAGATACACCGCCCGGTGGGGAAAGCTGGAGCGACTTCACTGAGCGCGTACAGACAGATCTGAACAGCCTGCTGCAACAGCATGAGATGCCACTGATTGTGGCACATTCCGGCATCTACCGCGTGATACGCTCACTGGCAACCGGCACACCGGAAGGTGAACGCATCGGCAATGCCCAACCCATGCTGATTCTGCCGCCAGACGCCACAGATCCCAACTGGCGCTTCCAGCCATTTACCTCTGCTACCAAGGAGCACTATTTTGACTAAGGATACCGTTATCGTCGATGTCGACGGCACACTCGCCCACTTTAACCCTGAAGAGGTTCGCGCCTGGGTATTGGGCGATGAAAAACAGTGGGACCCGTTTTTTGCCCATATGGCAGAGGCAGAACGCATTGAGCCTGTCTATCGGTTGGTCATGATGCTGAAGCAGCAAGGGCAGAAAATTGTGATCTGCAGTGGTCGTCCCGATACGCATCGCGAGCAGACACTCGACTGGCTGATCAGGCGCGAGATCCCTTTTGATGCCGTGTTTCTGCGCAAGGCAGGCGATGATCTGGAAAAGGATGAAGTGGTCAAGGCGCGACTGCTGGATGAGATACGCGATGCCGGTTTCTCACCCTGGCTGGTACTGGATGATCGCGACAGTGTGGTTGCTCAGTGGCGTGCCATGGGCCTGACCTGCCTGCAGTGTGCACCGGGCGATTTCTGATGGCTCACTGGCGGTTCGGTAACGAAAAGTACCCGAACCGCCAGCGGGATATGAACTACACCAGAAGCCACCAAGCCTTCAATATTACAAATGCCTTGATGTCATAAAACTAACATATTGATTTAACGAGCCTGTCACAAAGCCTCAATAGAGTAACTGCACATTCAACATGCAGAAGAGGCTTAACATGCAGCTCATTTCACGGATCACCCAACATCTGAAATCCCCCCTGTTTGTCGGCCTGATGGCTGCTGGCGCCATTGTCAGCGCTCAGGCAAGTGACCTGGCACCACGTTTCACCGATGCCGACGGTGACATGGTTGCCGATGCACCGACCGATCCTTCTCAGTGGGTTGATCCAGCCACACTGGTGTTTGCCTACACGCCTGTTGAAGATCCCTCTGTCTATGCCAAGGTATGGGATGGTTTTATCAAGCATATGGAGAACGTGACCGGCAAGCGCGTTCAGTTCTTCCCTGTGCAGTCAAATGCCGCGCAGTTGGAAGCAATGCGTGCAGGTCGTCTGCATGTAGCCGGTTTCAACACTGGCTCCAACCCGTTGGCGGTGAACTGTGCCGGTTTCGTACCCTTCACCATGATGGCACGCGAAGATGGCAGCTTCGGTTATGAGATGGAGATCATCACCCGTCCAGACTCAGGCATCAACGAAGTGGCCGATATCAAGGGCCGCAGCCTTGCCTTTACATCACCTACCTCCAATTCCGGATTCAAGGCACCTTCAGCCCTGCTGGAGGCCGAGTTCGGCATGGTGGCAGAACAGGATTTCACCCCATCCTTCTCTGGCGGTCATGACAACTCAATCCTGGGCGTGATCAACAATGACTATGACGCCGCAGCCATCGCCAACTCAGTGCTCAAGCGCATGATCTCGCGTGATGTCGTCAAACCGGACAGCTACACAACGATCTATACCTCACAAACCTTCCCGACCACCGGCTATGGCCATGTTTATAATCTCAAGCCTGAGTTGGCAGAAAAGGTCAAGGAAGCCTTCTTTACCTTTGAATGGGAAGGCAGTGCGTTGCAGGAAGAGTTCAAGAACTCCGGCGAAGCCCAGTTCATTCCGATCACCTACAAAGAGCATTGGGCCGTGATTCGCACCATCGATCAGGCGATGGATGTGACCTACAACTGTAACTGATCAGTTTGTCTGATCCGTTAACGACGCCTCCCATGTGGAGGCGTCGCCATTTGATATCGGCGGCCACTTATTGCACTCAGAATTGACAGCTGCCGGTCCAGAACAGAGACACACACGATGCTGACATTAACAGATCTCACCAAACGTTACTCCACTGGCGATCGGGCCCTGACGCAGGTTTCTCTGCATATCCCCGAGGGGCAGGTGGTTGCCCTGATCGGCCCATCCGGCGCGGGTAAAAGTACGCTGATCAGATGCGTGAATCGCCTTGTGGAACCTACCGAAGGCCGCATTACATTGTCGAATACCGAGCTGACATCACTGAGTAGTCGCCAGCTGCGCTGTGCCAGACGTCGCATGGGTATGATTTTTCAGGAATACGCCCTGATTGACCGTCTGACAGTCATGGAGAATGTGCTGTCAGGCTATCTGGGCTATACCGGTTTCTGGCGCAGCTTTCTGCGACGTTATCCGCAACCGGTGGTCAGTGAAGCCTTCCGACTGCTACAGCGTGTCGGGCTGGAGCCTTTTATCGACAAACGTGCCGATGAGCTCTCAGGTGGACAGCGTCAACGGGTCGGTATTGCTCGCGCCCTTCTGCAGAGTCCTGAAATTCTGCTGGTGGACGAACCCACCGCAAGCCTGGACCCCAAGACATCGCGGCAGATCATGCGTCTGATCAAAGAGCTATGCGCCGAGCGACGACTGGCCGCGATCATCAATATCCATGATGTCGCACTGGCACAGCTGTTTGCCGATCGTATCATTGGCTTGCGCGCGGGCGAGATCGTCTTTGATGGACTGCCGGATCAGCTAGATGCCGAGATCCTGACCCGTATCTACGGCGAAGAGGACTGGAATACGGCAGCTGAACCAGAAGCCGAAATTGAATCAGATCTTGAGGCAGTCGATACACGTGTTCAAACCGATGCTGCTGGACTCAAAAGATCGGTGCCAGCAGTCGGAGCGGTATGATGAACCAACAAGAACGATTAGCAGCCGCTGAACAGGGCCTCTGGAAGCCGCTACCACTGATCCGGGATGCCCGCTACCGCTGGCTACTGATTATCGCTGCGGTGGTCTACCTGCTGCTGGCCGTGATCAGTATTGATGTCAACTGGGCGCGTGTAGCTGAAGGCCTGAGCCGAGGCATGAACTTTATAGCCGCTTTCGCCAGCCCGGATTTCACTAGCCGTGGTGGCGACATCCTGGATGGACTGATCGAATCCCTCACCATGACCCTGACATCTACGGTTATCGGTATTCTGCTGGCGATACCGGTGGGTATCGGTGCGGCACGCAATATCGCCCCGCTGCCTGTCTATCTGTTTTGCCGCTCTATCATCGCCATCTCGCGCACCTTTCAGGAAGTGATCATCGCCATTCTGTTTGTCGTGATGTTCGGCTTCGGCCCACTGGCTGGCATGATCACCCTCGCCTTCGCAACCATCGGGTTCATGGCCAAGCTGCTGGCCGAGGATATCGAGGATATTGACGCACGTCAGGTTGAAGCGATTCGTGCCACGGGTGCTCGCTGGCTGCAGTTGATGAACTATGCAGTGCAGCCTCAGGTGATGCCGCGTCTGATCGGACTGTCGATGTACCGTCTGGATATCAACTTCCGTGAATCAGCCGTGATCGGGATCGTTGGTGCCGGTGGTATCGGTGCCACACTCAATACGTCACTGAGTCGCTATGAGTACGAAACCGCCGCCGCAATCCTGCTGATCATCATCGGCATCGTGATGGCCACGGAATACATTTCAAGCCATGTTCGCAAGTGGGTGCAATAATGCCAGTTCGATATCCTGATCATTCAACCAATCTGGCAGATGCCCGCTGGAAGCTTCACACTACACGCAAGCAGATCCTGATCTGGCTGGCGTGGCTGCTGGGCATCAGCCTGTTTCTACTGTGCTGGAAGCAGATTTCCGATAACACCATGTGGGTCTTTGTAGAGGATGCACCACGACAGGGAGCCGATCTGATCAGCCGCATGCTGCCGCCGGAATGGAGCTATGCGCACCTGCTCTGGAAACCACTCTGGGATACCATCACCATCGCCACACTGGGCACACTGCTGGGTATTGCCATGGCGTTCCCCTGCGCATTTCTGGCAGCACGCAATACGACACCCCATGGGTTAATCCGCTCAGCGGCACTAATGGTGATTGTGTCATCACGCTCGATCAACTCCCTGATCTGGGCGATGCTGCTGGTGACCATTCTGGGCCCTGGCATTCTGGCCGGCATCATCGCCATCGCTCTGCGCTCGATCGGTTTTGTCGGCAAGCTGCTATACGAGGCGATAGAAGAGATCCATCCCACCCCAGTGGAAGCGATAGCCGCGACAGGCGCAAGCCGCATGCAGGTGATGAGCTATGGCGTGCTGCCGCAGGTAATGCCCGCCTTTGCCGGTATCAGCATCTACCGCTGGGATATCAATATCCGCGAATCAACGGTACTTGGGTTGGTCGGAGCCGGTGGGATTGGCTTGCAGTTGAATGCCGCCATTAATACTCTGGCCTGGGACAAGGTGAGTATCATCTTTATCCTGATTTTCGCCACCGTGCTGGTGTCTGAGTATATCTCGGCCAAGGTGAGAAAGGCGTTTATCTGAAGACTGAGGAATCAGGGCTGATGCTTCGAACGTTCAGCCCCGCCTCATTCACAGTGATCAGAAAATCAGCTCCCAGTCCTGATAGATCTCATCCCTGCCGAAACTGCTGACTGTTTCCTCACTCAGCAGTTTAAAGCCCTGAGCTTCATAGATGTGCCGCGCAGCATGCAGCCCGGCATTGGTCCAGAGCACCATCTTGCGATAGCCAAGCTGTCGTGCGGTGTTGACACACTCCTCCACCAGTCTGCGTCCCAGACCCAGCCCCCGCATCTCCGGCTCGATATAGAGCATGCGCAGGCGCGCCACCGACTCACTCTCCTGCACCAGGAAGATTGATCCGACATTGCGCCCATCACACTCGGCGATCCAGCAGCGCTCATGCTCAGGTTTATAATTCTGCACAAAGTCCGCCACCAGCTTTGCCACCAACGCCTCAAAACCCTCATTCCAGCCAAATTCACGGGCATAGTAGATGCCATGGCGCCAGACCACCCAGCCCATATCACCCGGCCGATGCTGGCGCAGAATGACTGGTGCATGAACCTTATGATCACGGCTCAGTAACTGCTCAACCGACTGCATCGATTCAATCAGTTTTTGCTGATCCGTATCCGGTAGTGCTTGCAGCAGGTCAGTGATCTCCTGGCTGGAACGTTGACTCAATTCCTCGAAAACCTGCTGCCCGGCCTCTGTCAGGCTCAGGTGGCTCTGACGAGCATCCTGCTCCGAACGGCGCTTATGTATCAGCCCCTCCTTATCAAATCGCTGCAGTATCCTGCTCAAATAACCGGCATCCAGACTCAGCGCCTGACACAATGCTGCAGCTGTAGGATCAGCACTGTGAGCCAGCTCATAGAGTACCCGCACCTCCGTCAAAGAAAAGGGGCTATCCAGCAAGCCCTCATGCAAGACACCGATCACCTGAGTGTAGAAGCGGTTGAAGCGCCTGACGGCACTGACCCGACTTGCTTGGCAATCTGCTGAGGGGCTAGCAGCAGCCTGATTAACAAGCCCTGTTGAGGATTCAGTTTGACTGTTCATTGGAGACCCTTCACAGGAGAGGTTTCATAGAAAATTTCATAAGTCACTTCAGAGAGCTTTCTGACAGAAGCCAGTTTGACATAGTCTAGTATAGTAGTTGACTTAGTCAAACATATAAAAATAAATCAAGCGCCCCGTTCAGTCTGGACTCAGCCTCAGGCGGCTAATCTGGATGATCTATGAGACAATTCCCGTGGCGCTCAGGCGCACACCCAGGAGTAAACCGGAAGGAACAGCAATGAACGCACGACGCCGTTTGATCATGATGGGCGCACTGATCCTGCCTCTGGCAGGCTGCGCCGGATTGCAGAACCCGTTTCAGACACCTCATGTCAATATCACCTCATTCAGCGTAGCACAGGGCAACGCCGGCATGGCCCCGGTATTCAACATCGGGATTCAGGTGGTCAACCCCAACAGTATTGGACTGAACCTGCGCGGCATGAGCTATGCTGTCGAGATTGAGGGGTACCGCATCCTCAGTGGAGCAACGCCTGACCTGCCCAGTGTTCCCGGCTATGGCAGCGCAGACTTTGTCATAAAGGCCAGCCCCGACCTGCTGGGCAGCGCACGCCTACTGACCGATCTCTTTACTGGCCAGCGCGACAGCTTCAGTTACACCTTCAGGGCGCGACTGGATGCCGGCAGTGTTGTACCGTTTATCAATGTAGAGGAAACGGGCCGTTTCTCATTCGCGGCAACCCGGTGATCTTGATACACTGCACTGACTGCAACTTGACTGTACCGCCGCGCTGGGGCACACCATGCACAAGATAAACATTCTGTAGGCACTACGGTCGTTCACATTTACACTGTTTCTCTGTGCGCGGCCTTACTTCAAGGACTCGATGTGTCCGAAACAACGTCTGTTGCTCATCCCGCCACAACCAGCGCTGTTTTGCCCTGGTTGGTTGCTTTTTTAAAGCCATATCACTGGCGGGTATTGCTGGCTGTCACCTGCCTGCTGGTTGGCTCTTTAGCCTGGCTTGCGCTGGGGCAAGGTGTGCGGCTGCTGGTAGATGAGGGTTTTGTTGCCGGCAATGCCAGCCGGTTGAATGAGCTGGTAGGCTGGATTTTGCTGATCAGCGCCATCAGTGCCAGCGCGGCCTTTTGCCGCTTTTATCTGATGACCTGGCTGGGAGAGCGGGTCAGTGCCGATATCCGCAATCATGTGTACCGTCATTTGCTGAAGCTATCCCCGGCATTTTACAGCGAAACTCGCACTGGCGAAGTTATTTCCCGTTTTACTGCCGATACCACCTTGCTGCAGTCGGTGGTGGGCTCAAGTTTGTCAATGGCGCTACGCTCGGGTGTTACCGCCATTGGTGGTTTACTGATGATGCTGCTGACCAGCTTCAAACTAACTGCCCTGGTACTGTTGGCTGTGCCTTTGGTGCTGGTACCCATTATTGTGCTGGGCCGTAAAGTACGGCGCTTATCACGTGCCAGCCAGGATCGGTTGGCCGATATTGGTGCTCATGTCGATGAAAGCCTGCACGAACTTCATACCGTCCAGTCCTATGGCCATGAAAGCCTGGACCAACAACTGTTTGCCGACAAAATCGAACAGGTGATGCAGGCGGCGAAACAGCGTATCTTTTACCGCGCCTTATTGATAGGTCTGGTGATGTTGCTTAGCCTGGCTGCCATCACGCTGATCGGCTGGGCCGGCGCACTGGATGTATTACAAGGCTGGATGTCGGCCGGCCAGCTCACCGCTTTCTTGTTTTATGCCGTGCTGGTAGCAGGTGCAACGGCCACTATCAGCGAAGTTATTGGTGAAGTACAGCGAGCGGCTGGTGCTACTGAACGGCTGATAGAGCTGTCGCAGGTGCCGGTGCAAATCGAGACTGTAACAGAGCCCAGGGAGTTGCCAAAGCCGGTGCAGGGGCGTTTGGATCTGCAGCACATCAGTTTTGCCTACCCACCATCTGGCAGCAGTGCTGCGCTGACTGAGCTGGAGCTTAGCATAGCACCGGGCGAACGTATCGCGTTGGTAGGTCCCAGCGGGGCCGGTAAAAGTACCTTGTTTCAATTGCTGCAGCGCTTTTATCAGCCCCAGCAAGGGCGTATTTTGCTGGATAACATCGATATTGCCGAGCTGGATCTGGGCAGCTTGCGGGCACAATTCGCGCTGGTGCCACAAGATGCGGTGATTTTTGCCAACTCAGCGCTGGAGAATGTGCGCTACGGCCAACCTGAAGCCACTGAGCCGGAGGTCATTGCAGCCTGCAAAGCCGCCCGGGCGGATGAATTTATCCGAGAATTGCCGCTAGGCTATCACAGCCAGTTGGGCGAGCGCGGTGTACGCTTATCCGGCGGTCAGAAGCAGCGACTGGCCATCGCGCGGGCGATTCTGGCCAACAGACCAGTGCTGCTGCTGGACGAAGCGACCAGTGCACTGGATGCCGTCAGTGAGCACGCCGTGAAAGAAGCCCTGCAGCATCTGATGCAGGGCAAAACCACGCTGATCATTGCCCATCGTTTGTCGACCGTGCTGCATGTGGATCGTATTGTGGTGCTGGATAAAGGCCGGATCATTGCCAGCGGCTGCCATAGCGAGTTGATGGCCAGTTGCCCATTGTATCGTGAGCTGGCTGAGCTGCAGCTACTGCAACCTGATAGTGGCCGCAGTTAATACAGGATAAATGATCGCCTACTCCCTTTTCAGATGCGGCATTCTCAAGACTCAATCTTTTACACTGGAATCGCCGTATACACTGGTCCACAATTCAACTAACCCAACAGAGCGGCAGATATCTTCCGCCTCAACGAGAGAAAGATGAACAATATAAAGATAGACATCGTGTCTGATATTGCCTGCCCCTGGTGTGCGATCGGTTATGCACGACTGGAGCAAGCCATGAATACTCTGGCCGAAGAGCTCACCTTCAGCATTGAATGGCATGCATTTGAACTGAATCCAGACCCCTCCTCTGCAGATGAACCGATACTGCAGGCACTGAGTCGTAAATATGGTCGCAGCGTTGCAGAGATGGAAGCTGCACAAAGTAACATGATGGAGATCGCCACCGAGTTGGGCTTGAACTTCAGCCGACTGCAGGAGCGTTACACACGAAATACCTTCGATGCGCACCGTCTGGTTAAATGGGCCAGTGAACAAGGTCTGCAGACCGAAATGAAAAAGTCACTGTTTGATGCCTATTTTGGCCATGCCGAAAATGTGTCAGATGTCGATGTACTGGTGCGCTGTGCCGAATCTGCTGGGCTGGATGGCAATCAGGCCAGAGCGGTTATCTCCTCCGACCAGTTCACCGATATCGTCCGCGAGGATGAAGCTAGCTGGCAGCAGGCAGGAATCTCATCAGTACCGGCTTTCATCATCAACCAGAAATACCTTATATCAGGTGCACAGGAGCCGGACAGCTTCATTCAGGCTTTGCGGCAGATCGCTTCCGAACACCAAGAAATTGCCTGAACAAACTACTTGAGCAGCGGATTCATGAGTACGTGCTAAATTGACATAACCCGCTAACTGACCTAAGAGTTAATGACATGCCTCAAATAGCAGAGGGCTATGCCTAACAACCTTTCACAACCCTTGCTGACCCTTTTGCTGGACAGCCTGCCCGATGGCTTGCTCGTGATTAGCGAAGCGCGAGAGGTGATGTATCTCAATCAGCGCTTTCGTGAAATGTGGCGTGTGCCCAAGCACGTCACGGCCAGAGATGATCGGGAGTTAATCACCCTGGTGCTGAACCAGCTCAAAGACCCGGACCACTTCATTGAAGTGGTCGAGCGCGCCTATCAAACGGAAAGGCACTTCATAGATGAGCTGGAATTCATCGATGGGCGAGTCTTTTCTCGACGTTCAGCCTCCCTCAATAGCGACATGCACGGCAGAGCAAGAATCTGGATATTTACTGATATCACGGCTTTGAAAGAAGCGGATATCGACGTATTAACAGATGTTTATAACCGTCGTTGTTTCGAGAACAGTTACACCGATTGGGTGGCCAGCGCCAGTGAGCGCCCCTGGAGTGCACTGGTGATGGTTGATATTGACCACTTTAAACCCTACAACGACAATTATGGGCACCTGGCAGGTGATGAAGCACTGAGAAAAGTATCTGCCGTTTTGAAAAAGCAGGTCAAACGCCATAGTGATCACGTTTACCGTTACGGAGGTGAGGAGTTTGTTCTACTCCTCAGTGGTCGTGATCGTGCATCGCTGCTGAAACATATAGAAAACACCCGCCTCAAGGTGCTGGCATTGGGCATTCCGCATGAGGAAAACCCACCCTATGCCATGCTTACCCTATCCATTGGCTGTATCTTCTTTCAGCAACCCCATGAGCCCTTCGCCCTGTTTCACGAAGTTGACAAACAACTCTATAAAGCCAAAGACCAGGGACGTAACTGTCTGATGGTATCGACCCTACTGCCTTAATCCGACATCCTCTTGCCAGACCATCTTCTTAAGGATCGACCTGAAAGCTTCATGGCCGTTAGCGGCCTGGATTGAGATGTTTGTTAGCTGACACAATTGGTGCTAACATTTGTACACACAGAATAAGGAGCTCATCATGGACTCTAGAATACAGTTTCGTGTCGATGACGAAACAAAACGTTTAGCCCAACAAATGGCGGAAAGCCAAGGGCGCACTCTCAGCGATGCATGCCGTGAGCTCACTGAACAATTGGCTGAGCAACAGCGTAAAGCAATATCTCACGATGCGTGGCTTACCCAACAAGTAAACCAAGCATTTGAGAAGCTTGACTCGGGAGAGGCTTCTTTTATCGACCATGAAGCAAGCAAAGCACAAATGGCTGAACGGAAAGCGAAAATTCGTAATCGAGTTCATCAATGATCTTATGGGAAGAAAAATCGCTGGAGGATCGTGAAAAAATCTTCGAGTACCTGTATGAATTCAACCCTGTCGCAGCAGAAAAAACCGACAATATCATTGAAGCTAAAGTAGAGAGTTTACTGGAACAACCACTTATCGGGGTTCAACGGGAGGGCCTTCGTGGAAGGCTGCTGATTATCCCTGAGATTTCAATGATTGTGTCCTATTGGGTCGATGGTTCAGTCATTCGCATCATGCGTGTACTCCATCAGAAGCAAAAGTTTCCGACTGATGGATAGTAATCGCATGGGCACTCAGAATGGGGCAACTATCATGTCATCTACCACGCCGCCTTCCAAATCACCGCCCACCCGCCAGATCAATAAACGTACCTGTGGCATAAGAGGCCTCATCCGACAGCAGCCACAGAATTGCAGTCGCCACCTCTTCCGGCTGACCACCTCGTTTCATCGGAATGACATTCTTAATCCGATCAACACGACCCGGTTCGCCGCCTGCTGCATGGATATCGGTATAGATGAATCCCGGGCGCACGGCATTGACTCGAATCCCCTCATCCGCAACCTCCTTTGACAGGCCGATGGTCAACGCATCCACTGCCCCTTTCGACGCCGCATAATCCACATACTCACCGGGTGAGCCCAGACGTGCAGCAACAGATGACACATTCACGATGGCGCCTCCCTGCCCGCCATGACGTGTCGACATACGCTTGATCGCTTCGCGAGCACAGAGAAAAGTGCCGGTAATATTGGCCGTGAAGATTCGTGTCAGGCGCTCAGCATCCATCTGATCAACGCGCATCTGTGTTTCCAGTATGCCAGCATTATTCACCAGCGCCGTAACAGGTCCCAGCGCCTGATCCACGGTATCAAACAATCTGATAATGTCTGCCTCTTTTGCTACATCTGCAGCCACAGCGATCGCCTTGCCACCAGCATTCTCTATCTCTTGCATCAGCGCCTGCGCAGCCGCCCCATTACTGATGTAATTGATACACACCGCATAGCCGCGCTTTGCAGCCAGCCGCGCTGTTGCCGCGCCAATCCCACGACTGCCCCCGGTAATGATGATGACCTGATCCACGCTATTCTCTCCTGTTCTCCAGAACACATTGTCCAGAACAATATGTCCAGAGCTCCTTAAAGTGTGTCTGCCTGGTTTTGCATCTATCCAGACTCTACGCTATAACCTGATCACGTCAAACTCATGGAGTGTGTAGTGACCATAGAAACTCAATTAGAGCAGTTATATCAGACCCATTCACGCCGGGTGCTGGCAACGCTGATCCGACTTCTGGGTGACTTTGAACTGGCTGAAGAAGCAATGCACGAAGCCTTTGTTGCAGCACTGCAACAGTGGCCGGATCAGGGTGTACCCGATAATCCGACCGCCTGGTTGATCTCGGCCGGACGCCACAAGGGAATTGATCAGATACGCCGACGCCAGACCCTGCGCCAGCACCAACAGCTGTTACTGGATGAAGAGGAACCTCTGGCGACGCCCTTCAATGATAACACCCTTGAAGATGACCAGCTCCGGCTGATCTTCACCTGCTGTCATCCCAGCCTTGCCACCGAGGCACAACTGGCACTGACACTACGCGAGATGTGCGGCCTCACCACCGAGCAGGTGGCTAAAGGCCTGCTGCAAAAGCCAGCCACCATAGCTCAGCGGATCGTACGGGCCAAACGCAAAATCCGTGATGCAGCGATCCCTTATGAAGTCCCTGATATCAAAGCCTTACCGGAACGTCTTCACAATGTATTACAGGTAGTTTATCTGGTCTTTAACGAAGGCTACTCCAGCAGTATGGGTGATTCTGTCGTAAACCATAACCTGGCTGAAGAAGCCATCCGCCTCGGTCGGTTACTCTGCGAACTCCTTCCCGAAACAGAGGTGCTGGGACTGCTGGCGCTGATGCTGTTGCAGGATTCACGCAAAGCAGCCCGGCAGACCCCTGAGGGTGATCTGATCACATTGGATGAGCAGGATCGTACACGCTGGAATCAGCCGCAGATTCAGGAAGGTCTTGCCTGGCTGGATCACGCCATGGCTCAACCACCCGTTGGTCCCTATACCCTTCAGGCTGCCATCGCTGCACTACATGCACAAAGCAAAAGCAGCGATGAGACAGACTGGGTTCAGATTGCGGGGCTATACGACCTGCTCCAGCGCATCAACCCATCACCAGTGATTGCACTCAATCGATCAGTGGCGCTTGCCATGCGTGATGGGCCCGAGGCAGGTCTTCAAGCCCTGCACCCCCTTGAAGAGGAACTGCAGAACTATTACCTGCTGCATGCCGCCAAGGCGGATTTCTATCGACGCCTGAATCGGATTCCAGAAGCACGAGCTGCCTATCAGACCGCACTCAACCTGACACAGCAACTGCCGGAGCAGCGTTATTTGCAAAAGCGCCTGGCATCACTGTGATAATTTTCTGATTTTTTTTCAGGGCCTGTCGATTCAGCCCTCTCCCGTGCGACTAGTCCAAAATCAATCGCAGATCTTAGCAAGGAGATAATGATGAAATTCATGTTGATGCGTAAAGCCGATGCCAATACCGAACAGGGGATCATGCCTTCGGAAGAGCTGTTGGCAAGCATGGTGGACTACAACGAGCAGATGCTGAAGGCAGGCATATTCGTGACAGGAAATGGGCTGACACCCAGTAAAGATGGCTATCGCATTGCCTTTCACAACGGCACACCCACTGTTATCGATGGCCCCTTCACCGAAACAAAAGAGCTGCTGGCAGGCTATACCGTGCTGGAAGCCGACTCACTGGAAAAAGCGATCACCTGGGCCAAACGCTGGCCCACTCTGGACAGTAATGGCAACGTTACCCTTGAACTGCGTCGATTCTATGAGCTGGAAGACTTTACGCCGGGAGCAGCGATTGACAGGCATCGCAAGATGGGTGAGCAGTTGGCCAGAATGCCGAGTAGCATCTGCATGCATTTGGGCTTTAACGGCCAGTGCAAAGAGGCTATGACCTTTTATGCCCAACTGCTTGGCGGCGATATAGAGATGATGCTCCCCTATCGTGAAACACCAATGGCCAATGATATGCCGGGTGATCAGCAGGACCTGATCATTCACTCGCAGATCAATATCGGTGGCAGGCGGATCATGGGAGCCGATGCACCTGCTGGATATTACAGACCGGTTCAGGGCGCCAGCGTGCAGTTAGAATATGAGAGTCTGGAGAAGGCAGAGCAGATATTCCTACAACTGGCCGAAGGTGGCACTATCGTAATGCCCTTTGAGCCCACCTTCTGGGCCCGCGGCTTCGGCATGCTGAACGATCGCTTCGGCATTGCCTGGATGATTAACGCTGGAATGCTTGGGCAAGACACCTGCCCCGCTCAAAAGTGATCTGGCTAGATGTAAACGACTGACAATCAACCATGCCACTGCCAGCAACAGGAGTTGACCATGAAATATCTTGCACTGGTCTATTACCAGGAAAGCATCATCAACGCCATGACCGAGAAGGAGTGGCATGACCTCAATCAGAAGTGTATTCAATGTGTCGCTGGCCTCGCGGAGGCTGGCCACTTCATTGCAGGCCAGGCGCTGCAGCCGGTTGAAACCGCCACCACCGTGCGCGTCCGCAATGGCGAGACCCTGATATCCGATGGCCCCTTCGCCGAAACCAAGGAGCAACTCGCCGGATTTTATCTGCTGGAAGCACGTGATCTGAACGAAGCGATCCAACTGGCCGAAAAGATACCACCGGCACAGCTGGGCAGCATTGAGGTACGGCCGATACGCGATCTTCCGCCACCTGACTGACAAGAGCCTAGGATTTACCTGGTACTATCATTTGAGAAAATCATGGCAGGGTCGAGTCATACGACTCAGGCGAGTATGCATGTTAGCTATAGCAAACTCTGAGCAGTAAATACTGCCTCAGAAAGAACGCACTGAAAGTGGATGAACTCTCGCCCAAAACCCTGACAGGTCTTTTTGTAAACTTCCTTATCTAGTTGACGTCCTGTTTGATATCCGAAGGTTGAAGATCAAAACCCCCATGAATACCAGTAATGCGCCCGAGTACTGACCAATATCGTTATCTATGGTTAACGCGGAGATCAAACCTGCCGCAACATAGATGGTTGGCCGGTATTCATAAAAGAGTTTATTTGATTCCTGGAACATGACCTGTCCCTTTCTGGTCACCAGACTGTGCCTGCTCATTATCTTCCTCTGACAATATTTTCACGTGATCAACGACTATTCAGCTTCAGCTGCGTCCCTGCAGAACTCATTCTTGTCTTGAAGAAGCATAGGCTAACGCCCTGAGCACGCGGCCATCCATAGCCACCCTCTGCCAGATATAACCTTATCGTCTGAAAATATGACTGTATATAGGAAAAATTCCTAAATTCGAAACCAATCAGTAACTTATGAGCACTTCATCAACACAGGACAATTAACCCGTCTGAATCAAGGTTAACAGCGTACGACACCAGGCAACCAGCCTCCTTCCTGATTGCCGCCCTCCGGATAGATCTATCAATCCGTCAGCAGCGACTGGATATCCTTCAGCATCGGCAGCGAGTTGATCGCTCCTTTCTGCGTTACGGTATAGGCCCCACAGGCACAGGCAATGCGCAAAGCCGGCAACAGTGATATCGGTGTTTGCGCCATCGCCTTCAGCTCAACAGGCCCCACTGACTGCTCGGCCAGTGCATAGAGCAGGCCACCAACAAAGGCATCACCGGCTGCAGTGCTGTCAACCATGGTAACTTTGGGCGGCACCACACTCCCTTGCCCATAAGCGCTGACATAACGCACGCCCTTACCACCATCTGTTACGAGAATGACACTGGGCCCCATCTCCAGCATCTTATTCAGCACTGCATCTTCATCCTGCCCGGCACAGAGATATTCCAACTCTTCCACACAGAGCTTGAGCAGATCCACCTGAGGGATGCACTGCCAGACCGCAGCAAAAGCGTCCTGATCATCCGACCAGAGGTTGTGACGCAGATTGACATCAAAGCTGATCAGAAAACCCGTCTCACGCGCTTTGGCAATACCGGCCAGCGTAGTCTCGCGTATAGCAGATTCAGTCAGGGTGTTGGAGCAGAAGTGAAAGATACCCGGTTCAGTAAACCAGGCATCATCAAAGTGTTCTTCACGAAACAACAGATCAGCCGACGGCGAACGGTAGAACTCGAAACTGCGCTCACCTGTAGCGTCCAGAGAAACGAAAGCCAGCGCAGTCTTGGCCTCACGGGTCTGCAGCATGCAGCTGGTATCCACACCTGAAGCAGCCAGCGTCTCGACCAGAAAATCACCGAACATATCTTTGCCGACCATGCCGGCAAAGTAACTGCGACCGCCAAGTTTGCCCACGGCAGCCGCCACATTGGCCGGCGCTCCGCCCGGAAACTTGATAAACGCTTCATGCTCATCACCAGCGTCCTGACTGAACGAGGTTGACAGCATATCGATCAAGGCTTCTCCGAACGCAATCACTTTTTTCATCTACAGCTCCATACTGAGTTTTTGTTATAAGAAAACGTATTATCAGAACACAAGCAAAACCGCATTCAAACACAGTTGTTTTAATAACGCATGTATTGATTCTCCCGCTTTTGTAATAATTGAAATAATTCCCCTGCTCAGATGTGTTATTCAGGTAGGTAATAATAAGAGGTAACAACAGCATGAGCGAAAACGTACGACAGCGACTGCTTGTCGTGGATGACGAAGCCCCCATGCGTGAACTGCTGCAGGACCTGCTTGAATCAGGCGGCTATGAGGTGATCACGGTGGCCAATGGTGAAGGGATGCGCCTTGCCCTGCAGGAACACGCCTGCTCTCTGGTTATACTGGATCTGCGTTTGCGTGGCGAAGATGGTATGCAACTGGCCAGAGAGATACGGGCCCAGTCGAGCATCCCCATCATGATGTTGACCGGCAAGGGGGATGAAACCGATCGTATCCTGGGGCTTGAGCTGGCGGCAGATGATTTTCTGATGAAGCCCTTCAACAACCGCGAGCTGCTGGCCCGTGTGCGCGCCATGCTCAGACGCACCACCGAGCTGAGCACCCCGATGGTACGCAAGGAGGATCGCTACAGCCATGAGCGCCTCAGCTTTGATGGCTGGGTGATGGATCTGACCAGTCGTGAACTGCTGCGGCCCGATGGCTCATCGGAAACACTCACCCATGGAGAATACGTATTACTGGAGGCGTTGGTCAAATCCCCCAACCGTGCATTCAGTCGTGACCAGTTGCTTGAGGCCACTCGTGGTTACAATACGGATGTGTTTGATCGCACGATTGATGTACTGATACTGAGACTGCGACGCAAGATTGAACCCAACCCCAGGCAACCCAGATATATCCGCACCGAACGCGGGATTGGCTATATCTTCAGTGCCACCGTAATGCAGTGCTGAGCCGATGAGCCGCTTACGCTGGCGCAACCCCTTTCACGGCATGCGGGCACGCACCCGTCTGATGCTGGCCTTCACCATTCTGGCTGGCTCCTCCATTATGCTGGCACTGGTTGGCTGGACAGGTCTGAGCGATACGGATACTGCGCTGAATGAGTTTGAGCAGCAGGCGCTGCCGGATATTCTGCGCTCACTGGCGCTGGCTGAGCGCACCGCTAATCTGGCAGCAGTTGCCCCCTATGTTGCCAATACCAGTAGCCCATCCCTGCTCAATGAACTGAACCTGTCGCTGAAGGAAAGAATCGACAATGTACTGGCGATCGCCCGTGATATACCCGAGCTGGACAACGCTGCACCGGGCCTTTCCGCCCTGCTGAGTCAGTTGGAAATCACCATCACCGAGTTGACCGGGCTGACTCATGAGCACCTGCTGCTGCGTGAAGATATACGTCAGCTTGAATACCGCCTCGGCCTACTTCGCGAGAAGTTGTACCAACACGAACAGAATACAGATGCTCATGTTTGGCTACCCTCTTTTCTGATACTGCTTGATCAGCTCAGCACAGCCCTTCATCTGGAGGATAGCCGCCAGATAACTCAGTTGCAGCAGCAGTTTGCTCTGGCATTGAATGAATCCGACAGCCTGATTCATCGCTACCCACAGATCGCTGCCTTTCATCATGAACTTCAATTTCTGGGGACTTCCGATCTCAACCTGTTTGAACAGCGCCGCCAACAGCTACAATTGCAACAACGGCGCGCGTTTCTACTGACATCGACACGAGCCGTGTCTGAGCAGCTCAGCACCGAGGTCAAACAGTTCGTTGATCAGGTTCAACAGCGTATCACCCACCAGGGTCAACGCATGGGAGTGGTCGTTAAATCGGGCAAAACCGGCATTCTGATGATCGCCCTGCTCTGCTTTGCCGCGGCGGTTGGCGGCATCTTGGTGGTCCGTGAGTTGACCCGAAGTCTGGGCGAAGTGACCTCCGTGATGAGCCGTCTTGCCGCTGGCGATCGTGAGCGACAGACACCGGCGGTTGAACGCCTGGACGAGATCGGTGAGCTGGCCAGAGCCTTTGAGGTGTTCCGGGAAAACGCCTTGGCGATAGATCAGATGAGCCAGCACCTGAAAGAGCAGTCACGCTTGCTGGAGACCATCTTTGACAACATCAACGACGGGCTCAGTGTTTTCGATAGCCAGAACCGTCTGGTGGCGTGGAACCCTCAATATGCCGACATACTTGAACTACCGGTTGATAAACTGCACTCGGGACTCCCGATAGAAACCATCTACACACTGCTGTCGCAGGAAGCACAGGAAGGCTGGGCGCTTGATGGCATGATGCTGGACCGGGACGAAGTCAACCAGCTACGTAAACAACGGGCACAGCGCTTTGAGCGCCACTTCCCCGGTGGGCGAGTCGTTGAGTTTCGCAGCAACCCCATGCCAGACGGCGGTTTTGTCACCCTCTACAGTGACCTGACTGAGCGCAAAACCATCGAAGCGCAGCTGCGCCAGTCACAGAAGATGGAGGTATTGGGACAACTCACCGGCGGTGTCGCACACGACTTCAATAATCTGCTGACTGCGATTTTCGGCAATCTGCAACTGCTGGAAGAACAACTCAGCCCGGATGCCAGAGAGCGCAGATTTGCTGGTCGTGCTCTGGCCGCCGCTGAGCGAGGACGCCTGCTCACGCAACGCCTGCTCGCATTTTCACGTAAACAGCACCTTCAGCCGGAAGAGGTCGAGGTCGATGGACTGATCGAAGGGATGCTGGACTTGATAGAGTACAGTGTCGGTGATCAGATCGAGATTCGACTGGATCTGCAAGCAGCCCACTGGCTCGTATCCGTCGATCCGAGTCAGTTGGAGAACGCCCTGCTCAACCTTGCGATCAACAGCAGTGCCGCCATGCAGGGCAAAGGCGTTCTGACATTTACAACCCGTTTCCGAGCGCAACAATTACTGAATGGTGAGCAGCAGGATCTGATCTGCATCAGTGTAACCGATACCGGTTGCGGCATCCCGGCACCATTGATACGTCGTGTATTCGAGCCCTTCTTTACTACCAAGGAGATCGGTGAAGGCAGTGGCTTGGGGTTGAGCATGGTCTATGGTTTCGTCAAGCAGTCGAATGGGGATATACAGGTCTGGAGCGAAGTCGGTCGTGGCACCCGGATCGACATACTCCTGCCTCGCCAGTTGACCCGAGTGACTGAGACAGCTCCCCTGCCACAACCACTTCCCCTGCTGGGTCGTGGACAACATCTGCTGGTGGTGGAAGATGATCGGCAGGTGGCCGAATCCACCACCGCGATGCTGACCACGCTCAACTATCAGATCTCGACTGTGCATTCAGCCGCAGATGCGCTGGCTCTGCTCGCAGCAACAGACGACATCGCGCTTGTGTTCACTGACATCAACCTTGGCAGCAGCATAGATGGGCTTCAACTCGGCAAGCAGATTCACGATCGCTGGCCCGAGTTGCCACTGCTGTACACCTCCGGATTACCCCAATACCAGCAACCGGACCATCACAGCACCGATATCACATTGCTGCCCAAACCCTATACACGGGAAACGCTGTCACAAGCGGTGGCGATCCTGCTGCAGCCAACACCCAAGGAGTCACCGGAATGATCCTCCCCTACACCCGGCAGCGGTTCAGTGCCAAGGTTCTGATACTATCTTTTTTATTGTCTCCTACTCTGGCACTGAGCGCTCAAGCGTTGGCAGATACAGCAACCTCTCCAGAGCGACAGCTAACCATTGGCGTCTCCGTATCGGACCTTGGCAACCCCTATTTTTCACGCCTTGTTCAGGGGGCTGAGCGCAAGGCAGCAGAACTGACCGGGGGGCAAGCACAGGTATTGCTCGTCTCCAGCGCTTATGATGTTCAGAGGCAGACACAGCAACTGGATCTATTCATTCAACAGGGGGTCGATATGATCCTGCTGTCGGCGGCGGCCTATGATGCTTTCGATGCAGTGATCGCGCGCGCGCAGGCAGCCGGCATCAAAGTGCTGGCTGTTGATGTCAGGGCGAGAGGTGCGGATGCAACTGTCACAACCGACAATCTGCAAGCTGGACATATAGCCTGTGACCATCTGGCCCGCCAGCTGCAAGGTAGCGGCGAAGTGGTGATACTGAACGGACCACCGGTGTCCTCGATTATCGAAAGGGTTCAAGGTTGTCGGGAGGCGCTGCAATTGTTTCCTGACATTACACTGCTTTCCAGTGACCGTAACAGCGGTGGAAGCCTTGAAGGAGGTGTGGAAGCGATGACCCATCTGCTGCTGGAGCATCCTCAGATCAAAGGGGTCTTCGCGATTAATGATCCTGCGGCTCTTGGTGCCGAGATGGCAGGCCAACTCGCAAACCGCAAAGATTTTATGATTGTCAGTGTCGACGGCGCGCCGGCAGCAGTGGAGAGGATTCGGGATCCAGATGCCTTGCTGCGTGCAACCGCCACGCAATCACCGGCTCAAATGGCAGAACTGGCGGTCGAAATCGGCTATCAGTTACTGCAGGGGGAGCAGCCTGATCAGACTGAACATCTGCTCCCCGCTACACTGATCACTTCGGAAAATGCCAACCAGACCGACGGTTGGTAAAGAGCGGCTGCAATCAAGCCGCAAATGCACCCGCTTGGTGCTCATCAGGCGCCATCGCACCGGTCATGATCGCCACCGCCTCCGACATGGTATGCGTATCCGGCTTGATCACGGCGATGCGCTGGCCCAGCCGATGGATATGGATGCGATCAGCCACCTCAAACACATGCGGCATGTTATGGCTGATCAAGATAACCGACAGCCCTTTATCACGGACATCTCTTATCAGGTTCAATACGCGACGCGATTCCTTCACCCCCAGTGCAGCGGTCGGCTCATCCATGATCACAACATGTCGAGCAAAGGCTGCCGAACGAGCTACAGCCACCCCCTGTCGCTGTCCGCCAGAGAGAGTTTCCACTGCCTGATTGATATTCTGGATCGTCAGCAAACCAAGTTCGCCAAGTTTCTGCTTCGCTTCATCATGCATCGCCTTGCGATCCAGCATTCTGAACACACTACCCAGAATACCAGGGCGGCGCTTTTCCCGTCCGAGATAAAGGTTGTCGGCAATATTCAGTGATGGCGACACTGCCAGGTTTTGATAGACCGTTTCAATACCAGCATTTCTGGCATCCATCGGGCTGCGAAAGGAGATCGGCACACCATCGAGCAGTATCTCACCTGAATCAGGCACCAAGGCACCGGAAAGCGCCTTGATCAGCGAAGACTTACCAGCCCCATTGTCGCCGATGACCGCCAGAATTTCACCCTGATGGAGTTCCAGATCCGCACCATCCAGCGCAGTAACATGACCATAGCGTTTAACAAGCTTACGCGCTTCAAGCACCATTTTCTGATTGTTCATGATCACACCTTCCGTATCCATTGATCCATACCAACCGCCACGATGATCAGCACCCCGATGGTGAATTCCTGCCAGAGCACATCAACACCGGCCAGCGCCAGACCATTGCGGAACACACCCACGATAAGCGCGCCGATCAAGGTTCCGAAAATTGCGCCACGACCACCAAACAGGCTGCAGCCACCAATCACCACGGCAGTGATGCTGTCAAGGTTGGCCGTCATCCCTGCCTGAGGGCTCACTGAACCGATTCGGCCGATCAATGCCCAGGCTCCGATAGCACAGATAAATCCGGCTGCGACATAGACAGAGAGCAAAACTCTGTCGGTACGAATACCAGCTAGACGCGCCGCAGCCGGATCATCCCCCGTGGCATAGACATGACGTCCCCAGGCGGTCCAGTTAAGCGCATACCAGACAATAAAAAACAGCGCCAGCATCAGCAATGACCCATAGCTGAGTTTGGCACCAAACAGCTCAACGGTTTTCCCGGTCCAATGCAGCAAGGGAGCCGCCTGATCGATCGCCTGTGAGCGGATCGTCTCACTCTTGGAGTACCAGAGGTTCAGTGCAAAGAAGATGTTCCAGGTGCCCAGCGTCACAATGAAAGGCGGCAGGCGAAAGCGTGTGACCAACTGGCCATTGATAAACCCGGCCAGCGCACCGACCAGCAGGCCAATCGCCAGCGCTGCACTGGGTGGTAACCCCACCTCGATAGACATGCGTCCCATCACGACAGATGTCAGTACCATGATGGCACCAACCGATAGATCAATACCCGCCGTGAGGATGATCAGCGTCTGGGCAATCCCCAGAATGCCAATAATAGTGACCTGTTGCAGGATTAACGACATGTTGAAAGGTTGCAGGAAGCGCTCCCCGACTATCGAGCTGAAAGCGAGGATAGCAAGCAGCAGAACGATGGTGGGAGCAGCGGTAGGATGACTGTGAAAAAAGCGATGCAGCTTATCCTTGAATGCGACTTTCTCCACCTCGAAGGAGGCGAAATTTCCGCCAGCGGCTGCTGCGACCAGTTCATGATCCGCCGCCTGTGATGTTTTTAAAGTATCAGGCTGTGACATGAGATTCTCCGGATTGACTCAGTGAGGCGGAGACAACTGCTCCGCCCTTGACCATGATGGGTTTAACCCCAGCATTTAACCCCAGCACAAATCCATGCCGTCCTTGGACGACTTTGAATCAAAGCCAGGCAGTGGCTGATCGGTGATCAGTTCAACTCCGGTATTCACAAAATCCAGCCCCTCAGAGGCATCTGGTTTTTTCCCTGTATTTGCAAATTCGTAGATGGCCTCGACACCCATTGCCGCCATGCGCAAAGGGAACTGCATGGAGGTCGCGCCGATCACACCATCACGGACATTTTCAACGCCAGGGCAACCACCATCGACCGACACAATCAGAACATCATCAGTACGTCCGGCGGCTTTAAGCGCCTCATAGGCTCCGGCAGCCGCTGGTTCATTGATGGTGTAAACCACATTGATGCCCGGTTCGCGCTGCAACAGGTTTTCCATGGCAGTGCGGCCTCCCTCTTCTGCCCCCTGCGTGACATCCTGACCAACAATCCGCGGATCATTTTCATCGCCGATGCGGTTCGGGTCGAACACCTCAATACCAAACCCCTCAAGGAAACCCTGATTACGTGCGACATCCACCGTGATCATGCTGCTGTTCAGGTTCAGCATCGCAATCTTGGCATCAGCCGCCTTATCACCCAACTGCTCAGCGGCCCACATCCCGATCAATACACCCGCCTTATAGTTATCGGTGGCAAAAGTCGCATCAGCCGCATCGGCAGGGCTCAGTGGCGTATCCAGCGCAATCACCAGCAGGCCAGCCTCACGCGCACGATCAATAGCAGGCACAACCGCCACCGGATCACTTGGCGCGATCAGAATGCCTTTGGCACCGGATGCAATCAGGTTTTCAATCGCCTGTACCTGAGACTCATTGTCGCCATCAAAGCGGCCTGAAAAAGTACGTAGATCCATCCCCAGCTCATCTGCCTGCTGCTGAGCGCCCTCGCGCATTTTGACAAAGAAGGGGTTGGTATTGGTTTTGGTGATCAAACCGACGACCACTTTGTCGGCCAGGGTCAGTGGAGAGATCAGTGATGCGGAAACGGCCAGAGCCAGTAAGCCAGCTTTGAATTTCATGAGAATACTCCCGTTATTATTTTTGTCGATGGATCAATCGTCTGATGACGCTCAAAGCAGCCGGGAAGTCAGTTAACTGACGATGACCCGGCTGATGAGTCTGATTAGAATCCAGCCGCATTAACGGGAAATTTTGCTGTTACAGAGGCTTGTTAATAATTGAAACAATCCCGCCGGCTTTTTTAGCCGGCGGGAGTTGTGCAGCGTGATGTATTTTATTTTTCAGCCCCAGCCTGAACAGTGGCTGGCGATTTATCAGCCTGCCTCGCAGAGCGCCTGGACTGACGTGTAACATAGATGGACGACAGCACGATCAGTAATCCACCTGCGATGGTTGCCGGGCCCGGCACCTCAGACAGCACCAGAGCAGCCAACAGTGTGGCATAGAACACCTGCAGCGCCAGAATAAACGACGCAGTGGTCGCATTGATACTGCGCAGTCCATGAGCAATCAGACTGTGTGGCAAAGCAGTGAACACCGAACTCAGCAACAGAATCAGCAACCAGCTATTCAGCGACAGCTCAGCCACAGTCGGACCCAGAAACGGCAGAAAAACCAGTGCCGTGATCATACATTGATAGAACATGGTAACGGGCCCGGAAACCCCCATCAGCTTGCGCCGTTGCAGTATATTGCGCGCCGAGTAGGCGATGGCCGAGAGCACGCCCAGGGTCAACCCGAGCACCACATTCCCAGCGATATTGCCCTCCAGCCCGATCAGACCGACACCCGCCAGCACCACCGCACTCATCGCCAGACTGTGCTTATCGGGGCGTTTAAAGTCCATCAGTGGTTCCATCAACGCAGTGATGACAGGAAAGGTGAACAGTGCAATCACACCAACCGCCACACTCGATACCTGCATGGCATAGAAGTAAGTCAGCCAATGAAAGGCAAACAGCAGACCACCCGCCCCCATCATGAGATAGTGGCTTCGCGACTCCAGCCGGAAAGAGCGACGTGTCGCCAACAGCAACAGCGCCAGTAACAGGGTAGCCAGCACACCGCGCAGCGCGGTGATATCCAGCGCAGGCAACGGAATCAGCTTGGAAAAAAGTGCAGTGCCGCCCAGCAAAAGGGCTGCAAAATGCAGCCCGAACAGATCCGACTTACTCGTCATTATCAATTATCACCTGAAACATTCAGCAAGTGATCACGCACCTGCCATAATGCGGTTACGGCCTTCCTGCTTGGCCTGATACAGCATCTTATCCACTTTTTCGATAAAAGGTGTGGCCTCGTCGCTGCGCGAAGGCAGAATGCTACCCACTCCCAGACTGATCGTCAAAACGTGACTGACAGCCGATTGCGCGTGTCCGATCTGTGCCTTGAAAATCAACTGTCTGCACCTTTCCGCTACTTTTCGGGCAGCATCAATATCCGTCTCTGGCAGGATCAACACAAACTCCTCACCACCATAACGTGCAAGGAAATCACGCGTGCGAGTAGCCCCGGAGCTGAGCAGACGGGCTACCTCCTTGAGGCACTCATCACCCTGAATATGCCCATAGTGATCGTTGTACTGCTTGAAATAATCGATATCAAACAGTATCAGTGACAAAGGCTGCTGAGTACGCTGAGCATTCAACCACTCCACCGCCATCACCGAATCAAACATGCGGCGATTGGCAACACCGGTCAGCCCATCCTTGAACGACAGCTCCTCCAGCTCCTTCTGCAGCAGCATCAGCTTCTGCTCGGTTTTCTTGCGCTCGCTGATATCAAACATGAAACCGACCAGAGAGTCGACATCACCATTCTCCTTGCGCACCACATGCACCACATCCCTGATCCAGACGTAGTCTCCCTCACTGGTCAGCGCGCGATAATCCGCCTCGTGATCAGCCCCTGCCTGTGACTGGGCCACGCAGAAATTGACCACCCACTCACGATCCTCCGGATGCATGCGGGCTGCCCAATCCTCCACACTGACCCAACTCTCGGGCGTCCACCCCAGCAATTGCTCTATCTGTGGACCGATATAAGCAAACTGCATAGTGTTCCAGTCGATCTTCCATGGTATCGCCTTGGTGGACTCAAGCAGTGTCTTGTAAACGGCGTAGTCCGGTACTTGTACTGCCGGAATATCACTCATTACGCAGTGCTCCACTCTGGTGTTAAAAAGAGGACTTCAGTAGATACAATATTAGCATCCAGCGTTAACTTTGGATTGCTCAAGCCTTTTAAAGCATTCGAACAGACTCTGCAAGCACCTTCACCGCTCGCTCCAGCTCATCACTCCAGGGATTCCCGGCATTCAGACGTATCGCATTGGCATAAAGGCTACGCGCGCTGAACACGGCCCCCGGCACCAGATTAATCCCCTGCTCTTTCATCTTCTGATACAGCTTTAAACCGTCGCAGGCTTCGGGCAACTGAACCCAGACCGCATAACCACCATCTGGTCTGACCAGCCTGCCATGCTCTCCAAGATGCTGCTGAAGGCTGCCACACAAACTACTGACCTGATCCGCAAGCTGCAACCTGAGTCGATTCAAATGACGACGGTACTCTCCACTGAGAATAAAATCCGCCAAAGCCAACTGCAAAGGTGTGTTCACGGCAAGGCGCCTGGCTAGCATCGCCTGCCTCACCTCCCGATGAAAACGACCGCTGGCGCACCAGCCGATACGATAGCCCGGCGCCAACGTTTTGGACACCGAGCCACACCAGATCACCCAGCCACTCTGACTCCAGGATCTGAGCGGCAGTGGTCGCTGCCGTGTATGCCCACACTCCCCGAACACGTCATCCTCGATCACCGGGCATTGATAGCGCTCGGCCATCTCTGCCAGTCGCTGCTTATCGGCGGCGCTCAGACAATACCCCAAGGGGTTTTGAAAAGAGGTGCTGACCAGGCAGGCACTGATCGATTTATCAGCCATCAACTGCTCCAGCCGATCCAGATCAAAGCCAGAGGATGTCGAGGGTATCTCTGCTACACGCCGCCCCATGCTGGCCAGCAGTTGCAACTGGCCACTGTAACAGGGTGACGGCAATGCAAGGGTATCACCCGGTTGCGTGACGGCACTGACTGCCAGGCTCAGTGCCTCCATGCAACCGTTGGTGATGATCAGATCCTGCAGCGAACAGCTGATACCATCTTCCTGAAAGTGCGCGCTCAATGCCTGGAGCAGCAAGGGTTCGCCGGCAGACTGACTGTATGCCAATGCACGCCCCTGCGCACGACGGTTGGCGCGGATCAGACTGCGCTGCAGCGCCTGGATCGGGATCAGAGAAGGTGCGAGCTGAACCGTCCCCAACTGCACACGCCGCTCATCAATGGCTGACTGGTGTATCTCGGCAATCAATGCCAGATTGTCGATCTGGTGACTGGCAGGATCAAACACAGGAAACTCAGGCTGTGACAGACTCAGTGGACGCTCGCGAACATAAAAACCCGACTGCGCACGACTCATCAGGTAGCCCTGCGCCTCAAGCAGTTCATAACAACGCTTCACCGTCGTGATACTGACACCGCGTTGTCGGCTCATGACACGGATAGAGGGCAGTCTTTGCCCCTGCTGCAATCGACCGGACTGCACCTCCTGGATCAGGCCATCGGCCAACTCACGATAACGAAATGCCATATTGTGCTCTTTTTTATATCAAAAATTGAATCTGTATTCTTTTTTCTACCGGAGGATACTAGGCAGAGTCAACACACTTTTTCTGGAGGATGTTCATGAGCCGCCTGACCGATGATTTTCAACAACTCGACCAACTCTCCACACACGTGGCTGAGTGGTGTCAGAGCTTTCTGCAATCGCTGCCGGATCGCAAGGTTGCCATACTGGGCGACCCAACACTGACAGATGACTCACTGGAGAATGCAGGGATCGGGGCCTCAGCAGCATTTGAGCAGTTTACCCGGCATATTGCCCCTCTGCTCAGCGCATCGGCAGGCCCACGCTATATGGGATTTGTAACCGGCGGTACCACACCGGCGGCCATGCTGGCCGACTGGATCGTTGCCACGGCTGATCAGAATGTTTCCTCGCCCGGCGACTCCATCAGCACCGCCGTCGAACTGCAGGTAATGCAATGGTTGCGCTCACTTTTCCATTTGCCGGATCACTTCGAAGGACTGCTGACCACTGGTGCTACGGCATCCAACCTATTGGGCATACTTTGCGGTCGTCAGTTTGCAGGCCTGCAGCAGGGAATCGATATCGCCCGCCAGGGGCTGGCACAGGCACAGATTGAGGTTTTTTCCGCCACGCCCCATGCCAGCTCGGTCAAATCCCTGAGTCTGGCTGGTCTTGGCCGTGAACAGCTGACTCAGATAAATTGCCTGCCCGATACGGAAGCGATGGATGTAACCTCACTCAAGGCTGCCCTGGAAGCGAGCAAAAGCCCCGGTAAAATTGTACTGGCGAGTGCTGGCACCGTCACAGGTACAGACTTCGACGATCTGGAGGCGATCGCAGCACTTTGCAAAACACATAATGCCTGGTTGCATGTTGATGGAGCCTTTGGCCTCTTCTCGCGCCTGCTGCCTGAACGTCGCCATCTGAGCAAAGGCATAGAGCTGGCCGACTCCATCACCAGCGACGGACACAAGTGGCTGAATGTGCCCTATGACTGTGGCATTTTCTATACGCGGCACACCCATTTGCTGCAGCAGACCTGTTCCGTCGCCGCCCCCTATCTGGCAACTGGCGTGGCAACACAATCATTGATGGACTGGAGTATTGAAAACTCACGCCGCTTCAGAGCGCTGCCGGTCTGGATGAGCCTGAAGGCCTATGGTCGCGAGGGTTATCAGGTGCTGGTTGAGGAAAACTGCAGACAAGCATCCTGTCTGGCCGACTGGATTGATGCATCGCCCAACTATGAGCTACTGACTCCCTGCAAGCTGAATGTGGTGATCTTCAAACCCAGGGTGGATGATGCCGAGGTAGGTCGGGTTCTGCAGCGTATCAATGAAAGCGGCAAGGTATTCATGACACCCGGCGTCTGGCAGGGCCATAAGGGTATCCGAGCCGCCTTCAGTAACTGGCGTACTACTCAGGACGATATGGAGATCATCTGTGAGGTGCTGCAGTCAGTGATGAATCTCTGAGAAGACTAAGCTTGCAGTCGCACCTCTTGGAAGAGGCACCATTTTGACGTACAATTCAGTTAACACTGATACCCGAAGGGTGACCTCATGAACACTGCGACTGATACGAAACAGGACAGAATCAATATCCGCTTGAAGCACAGTAAAAAGCTGATGATTGAGCGTGCAGCAAGTCTTGAAGGCAAAAATGTCAGTAACTTTATCTTGAGCAGTGCACTAGCGCAGGCAGAAAAGACCATCCATGAGCACGAAGTCATGAGCCTGAGCAGGCAGGATGCCGAAGCATTTTTTAGTGCACTGACCAAACCGATTCGCTTCAATGACAAACTGACAGCCGCTTTAACTGAGCATGATCAGCGCGTCAGTAGCAAATGACCCCTGTTTCAAATCTGAATATAGGGCCACTGGACACTCGCCATGACCGAGCAGGCTTCCATTGCGGGATAGTCTCTTTGGACGACTATATTCAAAAACAGGCTCGCCAGGATATAAAACGCCGCATCAGCCGTGTATTTGTCGCCACAACAGAGAAGCAGCCAGACACTATTCTGGGTTACTACACCCTTTCCACCCTGGCACTTGAATTGAACGCCCTACCACAGCAGCTTGCCCAAAAACTGCCTCGGCACCCTGTACCAGCAGCACTACTTGGCAGGCTGGCTGTCAGCCTGGCGGCTCAGGGACAAGGTGTCGGAAATATGTTACTTGCAGATGCCATTAAGCGAATACTTGCCGTCAGTGATGAGATTGCAATCTATGCTCTGGTAGTCGATGCCCTGAACGAACAGGCTCTGGGCTTTTATGAGCAGTTCGGATTTATCCCACTCTGTTCAGGAAATCATCGGCTCTTTCTCCCACTCAAATCCATTTAAGCGAGCCGCAACCAGCCATCTCACCCAACCGGCCGAATCACTAGTGCTACGCGATGACCAACCGGCACGTCGGGATTCAGGAACAGAAGTGAGTCGCCATCGCGCTCAACGAACCACTCGCGCTCGCCGCTGTGAGCGATCAAGGTGCCGGCAGACAGTTCACGGAAGTTAACGAAGCCATCAAGCGCGACATCAAACTCGCCCTCGGGCCGGATGATCTCTCCAATCACCTCGAAGTGCATGGGACGATGAAGTGCCTGACTCTCTTCACCGCTGGCCAGGCGATCCAGTGCCCGGGTCATCGGCAGAAAACGGTCAATCGGCTCATTCAGTGAACTGACCTGACCCAACTCCAGCGTGGCACTCTGATAACCCTGTGAGGCAGTAAAGCTGGCAAAGGTTGATGCAACGGAGCGGTTCTGCACCCATGCATCTACTTCAAACTGTGCAAACCAGTGCTGCAGCAGGCTCAGATCGCGCCCTTCGCATAAGCCCGGTACCAGCGCAAAGCGATCCTGCTGCGAAGCCTTGATGGTTGAGTGGAGATCCAGGTGCATGCCATCGGGATAACGCTCGATAAAGGATCTGACTTCGGCCATCAGCATGCGTGCACGCTCATGCTCCGGCAGCTTGCCGCGTGCGGATGAATCCGAAAACAGGCGGTTCATATTCTCCTCAACGAACCGCTCTCCCTTGATCACTGCCGCCGGATTACCCAGCAGAATCAGCAACGGCCGACGGATCAGTAACTCACGCTGAGTGAGAGAGTCCAGCCAGTGGTCTATCAGGCGGACCGGTACGGTTTCGTTACCATGCACGCCAACACTGAGGATCATCGCAGGAAGAGCTGTCTCCTGCTCCGGCTCAATTCTGATCACACCCGACGCCGGCCAATGAAATCCGGCACCGGCAATCACACGGTCAGATGGCAGAGTAGAAGCGTTAAGGCTGGTTTCAAGAAAGGCGATGGCTGACACAAAAAATCCTTCTGAATGTAATGCTATGAATAGTGCTATAAGCAGAGATCTATGAATAGCTTTGAAAACAGTTCTGATCAACCACTATAACGATAAGCCCGCGCGCTGTTCAGCTCCCGGACACAATCACACAACTCTTTGTCGCATATCCTTAATTTGTGTTGAGCACCTTACCCTTGTCATAGTCCTTCTGCCACTCATCAACCGGCACCATGCTGCCACCGGTAGCCCAGACAATATGGGTTGCCTGCGACAGATGCCCTGCCAGCCCTTTCTGCGCCAACATCTCGGGCGACTGCGTCAGCAAGCGCTCAAGTCCAACCAGCCCGATCAGAGCCGAAGGCTCCAGACGAATCCGGTCGGCATCGTAGATCAGCGCCAGCAGCTCGTATAGAACATGATCCTCAACGGTATAGAGCCCACTGAGCAGCGACGACATCAGGCGCCCGACAAATGCTGAGGGTCGCCCAACTGCCAACCCATCGGCACAGGTATGATTATCCAATCCTATATCCTGCACACTGATCTGCTCATGCAGTCCGGTATAAAGCCCCAACAGCATGCAGGGTGAGTGCGTCGGCTCAGCAAAGAAACAGTGCACATGATCACCGAACTGCTGCTTCAACCCGAATGCCACACCACCTGGCCCACCACCGACGCCACAAGGCAGATACACACAAAGCGGATGTTCGTTATCCACCTGAATATCCATCTGCCTGAGCTGAGCAGCCAGGCGTTCACCAGCGACACTGTAGCCGGCAAACAGGTCCAGCGACTGCTCATCATCCACAAAGTGACTACCGGGTGTCTGTGCTGCCTCGTCACGTCCCGCCGCCACCGCCTGACCGTAATCTCCGGAATGCTCAATCACCTGCACCCCTTTGCTGCGCAACAGATCCTTTTTCCACTGCCGAGCATCGGCAGACATATGCACGCTGACCTGAAACCCCAGGTGTGCTCCCATGATGCCGATACTCAGCCCAAGGTTACCGGTAGAACCGACGATAATTCGATGCCCAGCAAAAAGAGCCCGACAATCAGGGCTGCTCAGCACCGAGTAATCGCCGTCGGGCGTCAGCAGACCCGCATCCAGTGCGCGTTGCTCGGCAAACTTGAGCACCTCATGGATGCCACCGCGCGCCTTGATGGAACCCGAAACAGGCAGTTCATTATCGCACTTGAGCAGCAACCGCCCCGGCAGATCAACGCCAGCACGTTGTATCAGCGCACGCTGGGTATTGCGTATCGCAATCAGGGGCGACTCGATCAACCCACCCTGATCAGCCGTATCGGGAAAGCTGCTGGCGATATAAGGCGCGAAGCGTTTCAGACGCGCAGACGCCTCCTGCCGAACCTCACTCTCCAGACTGATTCCGGATGACAGACTGGCGAACGGCTGCTGCCCCGGATTCCACCAGAACAGCTCCTGTGCCAGCTGCAGCGATGAGATCAAGGGGTGTGACTTCATCCATTCACTGAGTGGCTTGCCGGCGATAAGGGTGTCGAGCATGTGGAGTCCTTAATACTGAGCTTAATATTGAACTGATACAGACTGGCAGATGTCACTGGATCAATAGTAACATGCGGTAGATTAGCGCATAATAAACAACATCATAGATCTTGCCTGCAGTTGCTGCACCTTTACTGCAAAAAGGCGATAACTTTCCAGAACCTGACGCTGACACCTGACTTATATGATGAATAAATCTCTGTTATTTCTGTTTACGCTCCTCTCCAGCCCCCTCGCTCAGGCCAGCCTGGTTCAATTATTCAAGGATGAGCAAGGCAAAACAAACTGGCAGTATGTGGCTAACTGGTCAAGCGGCATACTGATCATCATTCTGTCGATCGTCATCACCACCCTGTTTTTCACCTGGCTCAAGGCACGACGTTATAACCGTGAACTTGAAGCCATTCGCAGCGACCTCGAACAACGCGTTGAAGAGCGTACAGCGACCCTGAAGGAATCGAACCAGTTGCTGGAGGAGGAGATCGCCCAGCACGTGATCACCACCAATCTGCTGCGTTCATCCGAGTCTTACATCCGCAGCATCCTCAAATCGATGCCGCTGATGCTGATCGGTCTTAACAAGGCTGGCCAGATTACACAATGGAACCAGCGTGCTGAAGATATCTCCGGCATTCCAGCCGATGCCGCACTGGGCAGAAATCTGTGGGACACCTACCCCGGCATCACCGTGTCGCCCAATCAGATCGACCGCGCACGTGAGCTGAATGAAACCATCAACATCAAACAGAGCCAGAGTGGCCTGTATTATTTTGATATCACCATCTATCCACTACAGGATCAGACAGAAACCGGCGTCGTGATCCTGATAGATGATGTAACACGTAAGACTCTGGCTGATAACATGCTGATTCATAATGATAAGCTATCCTCCATGGGTGAGCTGGCAGCCACCATGGCGCATGATATCAACACCCCATTGCAGGCGATCCTGTTCGATCTGAACAGCTATCAGAACCAGTTAAGAAAAAGCGCCGTGCTGCGTGATGGCACCCAGAACAACCCTGAACTGGATCGCCTCAGCAACCTGCTGACGGATGCCTCCGAAAAGGGTCGTCATGTTGCCTCGATCATCAACAACCTGCTCTCCTTTGCCCGCGGCCGCACTGACAAGAAGCAGCCGGCTCTCATGTCCGATATCATGGAGCATGCACTGGGCCTGGCTCGCGATGTGCTCTCCTCTCATGAGCGCCTCAAATTCCGCGATATCCGCATAGAACGCGATTATGAGGCCAACCTGCCAAGCATCAATTGCTACGTGGTGGAGCTGCAGCAGGTGTTTCTTAACCTGTTCCGACACGCCTACGATGCACTGCTCAGCACGGCACACCCGGACCGGGAGCCGGTCATCCATATTCAGCTCAGCGAATGTTATGACGCCCTCTGGATCAAGATTCAGCACAACGGAAAGGGGCTGACGAGTGAGGAGCAGATGTATCTGTTCGAGCCCTTCTTCAGCAACCAGCCGGATGGCGATGACTATGACGCTGGCAAGCGGCTCTCCTTCTGCTACTTTGTTATCACCGAACAGCATCAGGGTCATATGGCCGTAACCTCCGACGTTGATGTTGGTACGACCTTTCATATGCAGCTGGACCTGAAATAGCAGTTGGACCTGAAGTAACAGACAACAATAAATATCCGCCAAAAGGAATAAGTAACCATGAAGATCAGCAGCCAGTTCGACAGCGGTAATATTGAGGTTATCTCAGCCAACGATCCTTCTGATATTCGACTCGCCATCCGCAAGGATAACCAGTCGGATTTCTTTCAATGGTTCCATTTCCGCCTGCATACCACTGCCGGTGTTCCGCATCGACTGCGTATCATGAATGCGTCCGAAGCCGCTTATGCCGATGGCTGGCATGATTACCGGGCTGTTGCTTCCTACGACCGCGAGAGCTGGTTCCGTGTCGAGACAGAGTATGATGGCAAGGAGTTGAGCATCGATCTGACCCCAGAGCAGAACACGCTCTATCTGGCCTACTTTGCTCCCTACAGCTTTGAGCGGCATCAGGATCTGCTGCAACAGTCGCAACTATCACCTCTGTGCGAAATGGTTGATCTTGGTGAAACACTCGACGGCCGCGATCTGTCGATGCTGGTGATCGGCGACTCCGCCCCCGAAAAGAAAGTGGTCTGGATCATAGCCAGACAACACCCGGGCGAGACCATGGCCGAGTGGTTTATAGAAGGGATGCTGGATCGCCTGCTGGATGAAGATGACGCTGTGGCCCGCAAACTGTTGCAGGAGTGCGTGTTCCATGTCGTCCCCAACATGAACCCAGATGGCAGCGTGCGCGGCCACCTCAGAACCAACGCAGCAGGCGTCAACCTGAATCGCGAATGGCTCGAACCCAGCATGAAGCTGAGCCCCGAAGTGTTTCTGGTGCGTCAGAAGATGATGGAAACAGGTGTTGATCTGTTCCTCGATATTCATGGTGATGAGAACCTCCCCTACAACTTTGTGGCAGGCTCGGAAGGCATCCCCTCTTTTGATGCACACCTGAAAAACCTGCAGGATCGATTCAAAGCGGCGCTGCTGGCAGCCACCCCGGATTTTCAGACTGAACATGGCTATGCGATCGATGAACCGGGCAAGGCCAATCTGACCATGGGCAGCACCTGGGTCGGTGAGCACTTCAAGTGTCTCTCCTACACGGTGGAGATGCCGTTTAAAGATAACGCCGACCTGCCGGATGAACTGTTTGGCTGGTCGGACACTCGCTCCCTCGGATTCGGGCAGGATATGCTGACAGCGATCCTTGCCGTGTGCGGGCAGTTGCGTAAGACACATTGATCGGGCGCCAAATACTACGTAGTTCTACTGATAAACTCCGTAGTCATACGAATGGTTTCTGGCCATCAGGTGTTTGATGATTAAAGCTGGCTAAAGCATGTACGCTGTTTTGTCGAGCATTTGCACAGTCAGCCATGAAAGCTTGAGTCCGGAAAAGCGTCTGCTCGGACGTGTTCCCGACCAACAAAAACAACAATCGATCGAGGAATAACAATGAAACGTCGTGACTTTATCAAAACCGCTGCCGTCGGTGCCGGTGTTGCCGCAACCACTCTGGCAGCCCCAGCCATTGCGCAACGTCGCATCACCTGGCGTATGGCCACCACCTGGCCACGCAACTTCCCGGGTCTGGGCGTGGGCGCGCAGCGTCTGGCGGATCGCATCACCGCCATGTCGGATGGCCGTCTGACCGTACAGGTTTACTCTGCAGGCGAACTGGTACCGGCACTGGGTGTGTTTGATGCCGTTATCGAAGGCTCTGCCGAGATGAGTCATGGTGCTGCCTACTACTGGCAGAACAAGAGCCGCGCCACCAACTTCTTCACCGGGGTGCCTTACGGCATGACCTCACGTGAGCTGGCAGCCTGGGTTCGTTACATGGGCGGTCAGGAGATCTGGGACGAAGTCTACGATCAGTTCGGCGTTAAAGGCTTCCTGTCCGGTGATACCGGTACTCAGGCCGGTGGCTGGTTCCGTAAGGAGCTGACGGGCCTTGCCGATATCCGCGGTATCAACTT
>NZ_WBOM01000011.1 GCF_008973755.1 Nitrincola alkalilacustris
TAACCAAAGTGAAAACGGGTATCGCTGTCCCCGAGCTCGGGGTAAGTTAAAGGCATGAGCCGTATACGAGGCCCGTACGTACGGTTCTGTGAGAGGGATGAGGCGGTGACGCCTCACCCTACTCGATTATCACCATGACACTGTCACGACAGTATCTATATGCTGCATTTTCATTTCACAGCCTGTGCAATTGAATCTAATTCCGTACGAATTGTACGGTAGTACAATATTAATCACCTATGATTCAGTCATAATCAGATTGTGCTAATACTAGAAGCCATGCTTTTAAAGGTTAGTCATCCAATATCCTGATAGAGGTAAAGACCATGAGTGATATAGCTGTTGTCATGGAGCTTGCCGGCGATGCCTGGGCAAGAGGAGAGGATGGATCCTTACGAATTTTACAAGTGGGCGACACGCTGTCGACTGGCGAAGTGCTGGTAACCGCAGCGGGTACCCGAATCAGTCTGGATTTTGGCGGCGGTGAGCAGGTAGTGTTCACCGGCGAACAGAATATCCCGATGACAGAAAGCATGGCGGCGGGCACAGTTCCGGCACCTGTTGAAAATATTGTTCAGGATCAGAGCATCGATGATCTGCTGGCAGCTCTTGAGGGCGAGGGCGACCTGCTGGATGACCTCGAAGCGCCTGCTGCCGGAGCTGAAGGGGGCGATGGTGGTGATGGCCATGGCTTTGTTCGGTTGGATCGTATCTCGGAAGAGGTAGGGGATCAGGAGTTTAACTTTGAAGGTACTGAAACTGACGGGTTTGAAGTCCAGTTTGCTGCTGGTGAGCTGCCCGAAGAAGAGGAGCCAGTCGTTGAGGAGCCTGTTGAAGAGCCGATTGTTGAAGAACCTGTAGTAGAGGAGCCTGAAGAGGAAGAGCCAGCCGAAGAAGAGCCAGTTTTTGTAGCACCTCCAACTGATCCTGCGATTCCTGCACCCGTTCCCGAGCCGGCTCCTGAACCAGAGCCAGAACCAGAACCAGAACCAGAACCAGAGCCAGAGCCAGAACCAGAACCAGAACCAGAACCAGAGCCAGAACCAGAGCCAGAGCCAGAGCCAGAGCCAGAGCCAGAGCCAGAGCCAGAGCCAGAGCCAGAGCCAGAACCAGAACCAGAACCAGAGCCAGAACCAGAACCAGAACCAGAACCAGAACCAGAACCAGAACCAGAGCCAGAGCCAGAGCCAGAGCCAGAACCAGAACCAGAGCCAGAACCAATTGGTATTGCGAATATGACCGCACATACCTCAGGCCAGGGTGAAAGTTCTGGTAATTATGCAAACAACAACGGACTTACCTCTGCTGCTATAGCAAACCATCAGTCTGCAGTTGTTTCTTATGTTGATGGTTACTATGGCGTTGATCACAAAAGCCAGACTGATAGCATGGGTATTGATACGAATGAAGCATTGCTTGTACACCTGAGTGGGCCAGTAAGCAGTGTGACATTTGAAATCAATGGCCAGGTCGCAGGTTCCTATTGGCATGCGTTCAATGCAGATGGCGGTCGTGTGGGCGGTGGACCTCTGTCCGGCATTGGTGAGCAAACGTTCGCTCTTGAAGGAGAGGGTGAATATTTCAAGTATATCGCTTTTGATGGAGGGCAACTGACTGGCGGTGGCCAGCCTTTAGGGGCAGACTTTTTGATCAAGCCTCTAAGTTATGTAGACATGGGTGGTAACTCTGGGAATTTTGAGCCCTTTGTAGTTCAAGAAACAGAAGTAGAAATAGAAACAGAAACAGCTACTTACAATGCGACTACAGATGATGATACCTTCGATGGAGAAGATGGAGTCGTTGATACTTTCGTCTGGACCTTGTCAGATGTCGGAGGGGTGGACCAGGTCAACAACTTCAACCTGTCTGAGGAGGATGCATTGGATATCCAAGACCTCCTGTCAAATAAGGGAAATGATGACTCTATAGAGGATTATATCCAGATAACGCAGTCCGGCGATGATACTACTATATTCATTAGCACTACTGGAGAGTTGGGTGAGTCCGGTGCTGGTGCTGATCAGACCATTGTAGTAGCTGATACCACTACACAAGAGATAATCGATCACCTGATCGATCAGGGCATTTCTGGTCTGGAATAGTGCATATTCACTGAACTGAAATCCAAGGGCCGGCCTATTAACCGGCCCTTTTTTCTCATTCTTTAACCCTGAAAGCCCCCTCCCGTTGCCAATAGGTCACTATGATCTTCGTTCCCTTGATTACCGGTGTGCCGGCATGAAGGGAGGTCATATCAGGTTCGCCCGATACATCCATGTCAGTAAAGAAAATAGCACCACCAGCGTTCGGGTAGACCTCTATTCCACTGCCTGGAAATCGTGTGCCGCCCCCTTCTTCCGGTATCGCCAGATAGACCACAGTCGTGCCGACGCGCTGCCCACCACGTTGCAGGTGCAATGCCGAGCCAGGGTTTTCGGGGTTGAACCAGTCGTAATGGGCCTTATACTCCTGCCCGGGTTCATATTGCAGCATTTGCAGGCCTTCACCGTTCTCGACCGGCCATCCGGTCAGGTTGGCCAGGCGTGTTTCCAGCATATCGATCAAGCTGGTTTCTGCACGGGTAAAAAACACGCTGGTACTTGTACGCGCATGGTGTTCGATACTTTGGCCTGTCCCGCTGTCTACAACGCCGGATTTTCTTAACCCCTTGCTGTAGGCATAATCGATCAGCGCCTTGCACTCCTCAGCGCTGAGGAGCTGGTCGAGCAAAACAGCATGTGGTTTCTCGAAACGACTCAGTACACGGACTGGCTGTCCATCACCATTGGTCACGCTGGCGGATTGCTTGATTGCAGGCAGGGGTTTACGCCAGTCTCTGGGTATACCCAGGAGAGTCAGCCCCTCATCCAGTGCCTGTGCCGCTTTCTCTCTATCCCAGGCGCCAGATGCCATACGCTTCAGCATTTCTGCAGGAGAGCAGTTGCGCTGCAGGTTATCCAGTATCCATTGGCGCCAACGCTCTCCCTGAAGGTCTATTGCCATTGGCGGCGGGTTATCAGTCATGATGTGTCCTCTCCAAGCTCTGAACCCTTATTCTTGTACACTTCCTGACTGATATCAACTCACTCCAACGCATGCGCAATCCTGTGCACACTCTCCTTCGCATCCCCAAACAGCATCCGCGTGTTCTCTTTATAGAACAGCGGGTTCTTCACACCAGCATAACCAGTTGCCATACTGCGCTTGAGTACCACACACAGGCGAGCATTCCAGACTTCCAGCACCGGCATGCCGGCAATCGGGCTGTTGGGGCGTTCGATGGCGTCCGGGTTGACGATATCGTTGGCCCCGATGACCAACACGACATCGGTCTTTTTAAAGTCGGGGTTGATCTCGTCCATCTCCATGACGATATCATAGGGCACGTTAGCCTCGGCCAGCAGTACGTTCATATGGCCGGGTAGTCGGCCAGCCACCGGGTGGATCGCAAAGCGTACCGTCTTGCCTTTTTTGCGCAACACATCGGTCAGGTCGCTGACAGCGGTCTGAGCTGTAGCTACCGCCATACCGAATCCTGGCACGATGATCACGCTGTCGGCCATATCCAGCGCATCAGCCAACTCTTCAAAGGTTGTCGCGACCACCTCGCCATGATCTTCATCACCACCTGTTGCTGAGGAGTCGGTACCGAATCCACCCAGTATCACGCTGATGAATGATCGGTTCATGCCACGGCACATGATATAGGAGAGGATTGCACCGCTCGAGCCGACCAGTGCGCCGACCACGATCAGGAGGTCATTCGATAGCATGAAGCCTGTGGCAGCGGCGGCCCATCCGGAGTAGCTGTTGAGCATGGAGATCACGACCGGCATATCGGCACCACCGATAGCCGCGATCAGATGGATACCCAGCAGCAGCGCGATGATAGTCATCACCAGTATCAGGAAGGCTGCACCGCCATTGGGCGACTGAGGCACCACGATAAACAGCATCAGCACTATAACGATCAGTGCGACCAGGTTCAGCAGGTGGCGTGCCGGAAGCGTCAGTGGTTTGCCGGAGATAAAGCCCTGCAGTTTACCGAACGCCACCAGTGAGCCGGTCAGGGTAATCGCCCCAATGAAGATCCCCAGATAGATCTCGGTATTGTGAATCACCATCGCTGAGCCGGTGTAATGATAACCAGGGTCCAGATAGCTGTTCCAGCCAATCAGAACAGCAGCCAGTCCGACAAAACTGTGCAGCATCGCTACCAGTTGCGGCATTGCAGTCATTTCGACACGATGTGCCAGGACGAGGCCAATCGCCGCACCGATCGTCATTACCAGTGCGATCAGCCAGTAAGCCTGTACCGATGCACTGAAGATAGTGGCCAGCACAGCCACCACCATACCGGTGACACCATACCAGTTACCGCGTTTGGCGGTTTCCTGTGAGCTCAGCCCTCCCAGGCTCAGAATAAACATCACGGCGGAAAAAAGGTACGCCATCGAGATAGTGCCTATCATAACGCTCTCCTTATTTCCGGAACATTTTCAGCATGCGGTGAGTGACATAAAAGCCACCGGCAATATTGATGCTGGTAACAAACACGGCAATGGTGGCCAGTATCGGCACTATCACGCTGCCCTCAACCGAGATCTGCAGCAAAGCCCCGACGATCACGATGCTGCTGATTGCATTGGTCACGCTCATCAGTGGTGTATGCAGGCTGTGTTTCACGTTCCAGATCACCTGCCAGCCGACAAAAATGGCGAGCACAAAGATAAAGAAGTGCACGACAAAATCAGGTGGCGCAACCGATCCCAGCGAGAGCAGCAGAACACCGGCAATCGCCCAGTAAGTGGCGATGGTTCTGGCGGAAGCTTTTGGTTTCTCTTTTGGTTTTTCAATGGGTGGGGCTGCTGCCGCTAGTTTGGTGCCGCCATCCTGAGGTGCCGGGCGAATCGGTGGTGGCCAGGTGATCTCTCCCTGATGCACCACCGTGAAGCCGCGCTGTACTTCATCCTCCATATTCAACACGATCTCGCCATTGGATTCGGGTGTCAGGTCGCTCAGCAGATGTACCAGGTTGGTTGAGTAGAGCTGTGACGACTGAGCAGCCAGCCGCGCAGGCAGGTTGGTATAGCCGATGATGGTGACGCCGTGCCGCACCACTACCTCTTCAGGTACTGTCAGTTCACAGTTACCTCCATTGGCAGAGGCCAGATCCACTATGACGCTGCCATCCTTCATCGACTCCACCATATCGGCCAGAATCAGTTTCGGCGCTGGTTTGCCGGGAATGAGGGCAGTGGTGATGATGATATCGACATCCTTCGCCTGCGCCCGGAACAGCGCCATCTCGGCCTCAATGAACTCCTTGCTCATCTCCTTGGCATAGCCCCCTGCACCTGTTCCATCCTCATTGAAATCCAGTTCCAGAAACTCTGCGCCCATACTCTCGATCTGATCCTTGACCACCGGTCGGGTATCGAAGGCACGCACGATTGCGCCCATTGATTTGGCCGTGCCGATGGCAGCCAGGCCAGCTACACCAGCACCAATGATCATCACCTTTGCAGGCGGGACCTTGCCTGCTGCCGTGATCTGACCGGTAAAAAAGCGACCGAACACATTGGCAGCTTCTATCACCGCACGATAACCCGCGATATTGGCCTGCGAGCTGAGGGCATCCATCTTCTGCGAACGTGAAATACGGGGGACTGCATCGATGGCAAAGGCGGTAACGCCTCTATCGGCAAGCTTCTGCAGCATCTCCGGGTTGAGTGCTGGCTGCAGAAAGCTGACAAAATAAGTGCCTGGTTTCATCAGGGCCACCTCATCGCCGTTTTTCAGGTCAGGGCGAATCTGAGGGGCGTTAACCTTGAGCAGAATATCAGCTCGGGTATAGGTTTTGGCCGGTGTAGTGATCTCGGCGCCTGCGGCTTGATAGGCCTCATCAGTGAAGTGAGCGGCGGCACCTGCACCTCGCTCAACCACAACCGAATAGCCCAGCTTGATCAGCTTGGCGACGGTATCGGGGGTGGCTGCGACGCGGGTTTCGTCTTTACTGGTTTCCTTGGGGATAGCAACGGTTAATGACATGCAGTAGCTCCCATACTGGCGACGAAGGAGGCCCTTGTCTTAAGGAGAGCCCTTGTCTTTCAGCATCAGATGTTATTTTTGTTGTTGATAGCCGGTCGTATCGGGTGCACCTGTTCCTGGGAGGAACCATTCAGCACCGGGTTGCATGATAAGCGTTGTACATAACGTCAGGATTAGCAAGTATTTTGCTGAAACTTCGGGAAGCCAGGTCGGTATTAAGCGGGAGGTCGTTGTCAGGAAAATGTCGCTGTAAGGAAGAGATCCCGGCTGCATCAGTCGATGCAACCGGAACCTGAATCAAGGCAGGGGGAAAGTGATCAACTCAGCTGTTGTTGCAGGAAAGACACCAGCTGATCCACTGCAATATCCTGAGACTCGCCGTCGCGACGCCCCTTGTATTCCAGCTGACCGTTACCCAGACCACGCTCAGAGATCACCACACGATGCGGAACACCGATCAGTTCCATATCCGCAAACTTGACGCCAGGGCGCTCCTTGCGATCATCCAGCAGCACATCGATACCGGCTGCCTGAAGCTGGGCATACAGCTCATCTGATTTCACCTGAACCGCTTCGGACTTGTCATAGTTCAGGGGTACCAGCGCAACGGTGAACGGAGCCAAGGCCAGTGGCCAGATGATGCCATTCTCGTCATGGTTCTGCTCAATGGACGCCGCCACTACACGGGTCACGCCGATACCGTAGCAGCCCATCTCCATGATGGCGGCTTTGCCGTTTTCATCCAGGACGGTAGCATTCATGGCGCTGGAGTAGCTGTTGCCGAGCTGGAATACGTGGCCGACTTCGATGCCGCGCTTGATCTCCAGCTTGCCTTCGCCACAGGGGCTGGGATCTCCGGCCACGACATTACGCAGATCGGCGACTTCGGGCAGTGGCAGATCGCGTTCCCAGTTGATGCCGAAATAGTGCTTGTCATCAATATTGGCACCGGCACCGAAGTCCGCCATTTTCGCTACGGTACGGTCGATGATCACAGGGATCGGCATGTTGATCGGGCCAAGTGAACCTGGGCCTGCACCAATGATCGGGCGGAACTGCTCCTCGGTTGCGAACTGCAGAGGTGCAGCTACCTGAGGCAGTTTTTCAGCTTTGACTTCGTTCAGTTCATGATCGCCACGGATCAGCAGCGCGACAAAATCAGCGTCTACTTCGTCACTGGCTACCACGATCAGGGTTTTGATCGTCTTCTCGATCGGCAGGTTATACTGTTCGACCAGTTGCGCAATCGTTTTGGTGTTTGGCGTATCCACCAGACGCAACTCTTCAGAAGGTGCCGCGCGCTCTCCGGCTGGTGCAACCGCTTCTGCCTTCTCGATATTGGCGGCATAGCTGCTGCTGTCGGAGAAGGCAATATCATCTTCGCCAGAGGAGGCCAGTACATGGAACTCATGCGATGAGTTGCCGCCGATGGAGCCGTTGTCAGCCAGTACTGGACGGAAATCCAGACCCAGACGGGTAAAGATGCGAACGTAAGCGTCGTACATCCGGTCGTAGGTTTCCTGCAGCGACTCGCGGTTGCTGTGGAAGGAGTAGGCATCTTTCATGATGAACTCACGTGAGCGCATCACACCAAAGCGTGGGCGTATCTCGTCACGGAATTTTGTCTGTATCTGATAGAAGTTGGCTGGGAGCTGCTTATAGCTCTTGATCTCGCGACGAATCATGTCGGTGATCACCTCTTCATGGGTCGGACCAACGCAAAAATCGCGGTCATGACGATCCTTCAGGCGCAGCAGTTCAGGGCCATACTTTTCCCAGCGGCCTGATTCCTGCCAGAGCTCTGCCGGCTGGATGGCTGGCATCAACACTTCCAGAGCGCCTGCGGCTTCCATCTCTTCGCGAACAATACGCTCTACCTTGCGCAGGGTGCGCAGGCCCATCGGCAACCAGGTGTACAGGCCTGATGCCAGTTTGCGGATCATGCCGGCACGCAGCATCAGCTGATGGCTGATCACCTCGGCATCGGTCGGGGTTTCTTTGAGGGTAGAGATCAGGAATTGACTCGCACGCATTATCTTTGGGTTCCGTATCAGACGAAAAATAGCCCCCATTTTAGGGGGCTATCGAAGCGGTAACAAGTCGAAGTTCAATTTCTGCTCAATAAGAGCGCGCGTTATTCAGGCCGCAGCATCTCCCTGCTGCTCCATGAAAGTGATCAGCTCATTGATCTGGCGCTCATTGAAAACGGGGATCCCGTTACGAATCAGTTCGGCCGCAGCGACGCCCGGCGCATCGGTCAGTTTGCCGGAAAAACTGCCATCATAAATCTGTTTGTTGCCACAGGAGGGGCTGCGTGACTTCATCAGAGCACAGCAGCAGTTGTGCTTGCGTGCCAGCTCCAGAGCGGCCTCGGCTCCTGCGAGATACTGTGGGGTGACATCTTCACCTTCGCTGGTCTGTATCAGTATGGGAAACCGCGATTGTGTTTCGGCGGGTGGGCGAGGGGTGGGGAGTCCTCCCAGCACCTCAGGGCAGGCCATCACAATTCGGCCCTCTTCTTTCCATTTTTTCAGTGCCGGGTGGTCCAGAAGGCTGTGTTTGCCATCAAAACGGACTTTCTCGCCCATGAAGCAGGCACTGACCAGAATATTACCCATAACGCATAAACTCTTGATTGGTGATTTTTATTATTATCCGCCACAAATTTTACCGTCTTATTGCATGGCTGGCGAATTTTGTGCGCATTGTGCTGTAAAAGAGTGTTGTCGTAAAGACTGATAAGTGATATTACTTAGGGGATAACCCTAATAATAAACCACTGTACAGGATGTACAGCAAACCGTTGATGCAGGATGCGCAGGAGCGGTGAACAGAGGATTTCCAGCATGAGTACAGAGGCATATTCAGCTTTCTATGCCAGATTCAATCCGGAGCAACTGGCGGCCGAGGTGCTGCAGGGCAGCCTGGACACAGGGCTCAACGTCTGTGTCGAGATCTGTGACAAGTGGGCGAGTGATCCCGATCGAGTAGCTTTGTACTATGAGGGGGTCGAGCGCCCGGCCCAGACCCTGACTTTTGCGCAGCTGCAATCCTCAGCCGCCCGTTTTGCCAACTATCTCAAGTCCCAGGGGATTGGAAAGGGCGATAGAGTTTCCGCTTTGCTGCCTCGCTGTCCTGAGCTGTTGGTCGTGATTCTCGGTACGCTGCGTGCCGGTGCCGTGTATCAACCGCTGTTCACAGCTTTCGGCTCAGGCGCCATCGCTTATCGCTTCGAGCGTGCGGAGACGCGTCTGGTCGTCACAGACAGTGCCAACCGCAGCAAGCTTGATGACGTCAAGGATTGCCCGACGATACTCAGAGTGACGGAAGAGGGAGCCGATGCGCATGAGGATGCGGACTTCCATGCCCAGTTGCAGCAGCAGTCTGACCAGTTTGAGCCGGTGATGATCTCGGGCGATGACCCCTTCCTGCAGATGTTTACGTCGGGTACTGTCGGTAAAGCCAAAGGGGTAGCTGTGCCTGCCAGAGCCTTGCTCTCCTTTTATGTCTACATGAAGTACGCGCTGGATCTGCGCCCGGAAGACAAGTTCTGGAATGTGGCGGATCCCGGCTGGGCCTATGGCCTCTATTATGCTGTGACCGGCCCGCTGTTGTTGGGGCATGCCACGCATTTCAATGAGCACGGTTTCACCCCGGATACGACCTATCAGATGATTCGTAAATACGGCATCACCAATCTGGCAGCTGCGCCGACCGCTTATCGACTGCTGATGGCAAACGACCATCTGTTGCCTGAAGGGGAGAGCATGGGCCTTCGAGTAGCCAGCAGTGCCGGTGAGCCGTTGAATCCCGAAGTGGTGAGCTGGGTCAAACGCCGTCTGGGATGCCCGGTAATGGACCAGTATGGCCAGACTGAAACCGGTATGACCTGCTGCAACCATCACGCGCTTGAACACCTGGAACGTGCCGGTTCGATGGGCTACTCCATGCCCGGTCATCGTGTCGTGGCACTCAACGGTGCTTATGAAGAGGTGGGCCCGGGTGAGACCGGTCAACTGGCAGTAGATGTACAGGAGTCGCCGCTGTTTTTCTTTGACGGCTACACCTGGGGCGAGAAGGACCCCTTCCAGGGGCGTTACTACCTGACCGGTGATGTGGTGATTGCACACGGTGATGGCAGCTTCTCCTTCTCGGGTCGGGACGATGATATCATTACCACGGCGGGCTATCGTGTCGGGCCTGCTGATGTCGAGAGTACTCTGCTGGAGCATCCGGCGGTGGCCGAGTCGGGGGTTGTCGGTAAGCCAGACCCGCAGCGGGGTGCTATCATCAAGGCCTATGTCGTGATCAAGCCCATGTATGATGCGGATGAGTCGCTCCGGCATGACTTGCAGACTCTGGTTCGTGAGCGCCTGTCGACCCATGCCTTTCCACGTGAGGTCGAGTTTGTGACTGAGCTACCGAAAACACCCAGTGGAAAGATTCAGCGCTTTATTCTGCGTAACCGCGCCCGTGAAGAGTTTGATCAGGCGATCTGAGGAGCAAACCTATGAAAATGGATCTGCAGGCATTGCAGATATTTCTGGCCGAGCAGTTCCCCCAGGGGGCTCGTTTTGGCCAGATAGAAGCAGCAGGGGATGGTTGGGCGCACTTCAGGTTGCCGATCAGCGACGAGCATCTGCGCCCCGGTGCTACCGTATCCGGGCCCTCTCTGATGGCGTTGGCAGATGTAGCCCTTTATGGTGCGTTGCTGAGCCGAATCGGCCCGGTAGCACTGGCGGTGACTATTAATCTGAATATCAACTTTCTGCGCAAGCCTTCGCCTGAAAGGGATATTCTGGCGAAGGCCAGTATGCTCAAGGTGGGGCGTAGGCTGGGGATGGGGGAAGTTTATCTCTATTCCGAAGGAAACGATGATCCGGTTGCCCACGCCACACTGACCTATTCGATTCCGGAGCATTGATGATGATGCCGGTGGTTCGAGATTATCCTGTGCAACTGAGCCCGGAGGTGCAGCTTCAGGTCAGGCATATCGAGCGGGTTGGTGGCGGGCCGACGCTGGTGCTGCTGCATGAGGCGCTAGGCAATATCGCGCTATGGCGCGATTTCCCCGAGCAGATCAGCGAGGCAACAGGGCTGGATGTGCTGGTGTATGAGCGTCTTGGCTATGGGGCATCATCTCCGATCACGCTGCCTCGCCCAGATGATTATCTGGAGCAGGAAGGGCGCATCTGGCTGCCGAAACTGCTGGATGCACTTGAGCTGGAGCAGGCGATACTGCTCGGGCACAGTGATGGCGGCTCAGTTGCTTTGGTGGGCGCAGCGGTGTCGCCCCGTGTCATCGGGCTGATCACCATGGCGGCACACATTCAGGTGGATGATCTGACGCTGGCAGGGATAAGGCAAACCCTTGAGCGTTACCAGAGCTCCGATCTGCCGGAGCGCCTGGCGCGCTACCATGGTGATCGTACCGATCTACTGTTCCGTGCCTGGCATGAAACCTGGCTCAGAGACTCCTTTCAGTCCTCATTCAATCTGACACCCTGGCTCAATCAGATTCAGTGTCCAGCTCTAATCATGCAGGGAGTGGATGACAGCTACGGCCTGCCGGAGCAGGTGACAGACATTGCCCGTGGCATAGGCTCACAGGCAACGCCTCACTTTATCCCGGCCTGCGGCCATAGCCCGCATCTGGAGCAACCCGAAGCCAGCATTGAGGAGATTCGGCGTTTTATTCTGGCGCTTTAATCTCGGCACTCATGCGCACCAGTTGGGCCAGATTGTCTGCACGCATCTTGCTCATCACCCGTGAACGGTGCACCTCCACCGTTTTCGGGCTGATCCCCAGAATATCCGCGATCTCACGGTTGGCCTTACCGTTTACCACCAGTTGCATCACTTCGCATTCGCGCTGACTCAAACTGTCGTAGCGAGCCTGTACCTGACGTTGCTGCCGCAATTGCTGAAAGCGTTTTTCCGCCTCCTGCAAGCCCTTGTTGATCAGCCTAAGCATCTGCTGCTCATCAAACGGCTTCTCGATGAAATCCACCGCGCCATTTTTCATCGCGTTTACCGCCATCGGCACATCACCGTGTCCGCTGATCACGATAATTGGCAGCAGTATCTCCCGATCCTTCATGATCTGCTGCAGCGCCAGGCCGTTGATCTCTGGCATCCGCACATCCAGCAGCATGCAGCCCTGCCTGCCGTCATACTCCTCGAGGAATTCCCGTGCAGAGGCAAAGGCTTCAACCGGGTAGTCGGAAGACTCCAGCAACCACTTCACCGATTCGCGAAAGTCATCGTCATCGTCGACGATAAACACTGATTCCTGAGCTGATGTATTCATGTTGATGCCCTTTGTGTTGTATGCGTATATTTTTCTTATTCGCCGCTCTTTAATGGCAGCTTGAAATGAAATCGGGTGCCTGACGCCGGGTCGCTATCGGCCCAGAGTTGGCCCCCATGCTGTTCTATGATGGTGCGCGAGATTGATAATCCCATGCCAAGGCCATTCGCCTTGGTTGTCATGAAAGGCTCGAACAGTCCCCGCAATCGCTCTTCAGAGATGCCGCAGGCCTTGTCAATCACACTGACCTGCAGGTGCTGGTCCAGCTGTTTTGTCTGGATAATGACCTGACGTTCGCGCCCCTGTTGATTATCGTATGCTTCAATCGCATTCCTGACCAGATTGAGCAGCACCTGCTCGATTTGAACCCGATCAGCCTCCACCATCAGGTTGCCTTCAAAACGGAATGTGAATTTGATGTTGTAATCACTGGCCTCCTGATGCAGAAAGCGGGTGACCTCCTCACAGGTCTCATTGATCGGAAACAGAATGCGCTGATAGTCGGTGCGCCTTACAAAACGTCTAATCCGTTTGATGATCTCTGCGGATCGGTGCGCCTGACGTGATATCAGCTCCATCGCCTGGGCGACTTCGCTTACTTCGCGGATCTTGCCCTCTTCGATACGTCGTTGAGTACCGTTGCAGTAGTTCAGAATGGCCGCGAGCGGTTGGTTGATCTCATGCGCCAGTTCGGTGGCCATCTCGCCGACCGACAGCACCCGCGACATGTGTGCCATTTCCAGTTGTTGACGCTTGGACTGTTCCTCGGCCTTGCGCTGCAGGGTGATATCACGTCCGATAATGGAGTAGTACTCCACCTGCCGATTACCATTACGGCTGCGATGCGCGATGATCTCACGCAGCTCAGCGACCCGCTCCAGGCTGCCGGGCGGTAACAGAGGAATGCTGCCGTACCAGACACCATGCAGCGCAGCGTGTTGCAACGCCGGTTCGATCATCTCCTGCAGAACCTGCTTCGGGAAGAGCTGGTCGAGGTAAAGCACGACCGGGTTTTCCTGCTCCAGCCCCAGAGTCCGGTAAGCGGACTCGTTGATATAGGTAAGCTGATGCGTGCGGTGATTACAGAACAGGATCATATCCGAGGCGGCTTCAACTACGCGCGCGAGGCGGCGGGTGGATTGCTGGGCCAGCTCCCGCTCGGTGATATCGCGTGAAACGCAGATCACCTCCAGCGGCTTGCCATCCTCATCACGGATGGTACGGCTGGTGGTTTCCAGCCAGATATAATGCCCATTCTTGTGTCGATAGCGGTAGGTGTTGGTGTACATGCCGCGACTGTAACGAACACTGTCGGCGCGTTTCTTGAGATTATCGGCATCGTCGGGATGAAACAGCGCATAGCCCGACATGCCGATAATTTCGTCCACCCTGTACCCCAGAATACGCTCGACCGCCGGGCTGACATCGATATAGGTCCAGTCCGGGGTCGCCGCATTGCGTGAGATCATATCAGTGGACTGCTCAGCCAACAGACGATAGCGATCCGCTTTGCGGCGACACTCCGCCAGCTCCTGCTCCAGTTCGCTGATGCGGTCCACAGTCTTACTCGCCGCTGTTTGCTTGTTGAGCAGCTGTCTGTTGGGCGTCTGCCGGGCGTCTGTCGACCATGAAGGTCCCCTCGCCGGTGGCAACAACAGTTTCGCCAACGGTTACTTCTGTGCTCATCTTGACCCGACGGCGGCGCTCATCAATCTCTGTTACGGTCAGTGTTGCCTTGACCGTATCACCGATATGCACCGGTGCCTTGAACTTGATCTGCTGATCGATATAGATCGCACCAGGGCCAGGCAGACGGGTACCGGCCACTGTGGAGATCAACGCAGCACTGAACATACCGTGCACGATACGCGTGCCAAAGGGAGTGGTCTTGGCGTATTCCTCGTTAATGTGAATCGGATTGTTATCACCCGATACCCCGGCAAACATATACACATCGGCCTCGGAAACGGTTTTGGCATAGGATGCGCTCATTCCGACCTCAAGGTCTTCAAGATAGTAGCCGTGCAGATCCTGCATTATTTCACTCCTCGGGAAATTAATTATCAAAATGGTTCATGTTCAGCACCAATCTGGGTGATTTTGTACTTATTCGTCACATTTGTCATGCTAGAATAGGTAAAAACCCTATTAACGCTGCGGCATCATCACTACGCAGACGGGTGATGGATCAAGAGCAAAAATCTGAACAGTAACAGAAGGTTGATGTATGGCTGACTATAACGCACCGCTGAAAGACATGAAACTGGCTCTGAATCAGGTTGCACGGATGACGCAGCTATCGGCAATGCCGCGTTTTGAGGATGCATCGGCCGATATGGTTGATGCGATTCTGGAAGAGGCATCCCGCGTTTCCCGTGATGTAATTGCACCCACTAACTGGGAAGGGGATCAGCAGGGCGTCAAGCTTGGTCCGGACGGTGTTGTCTGCCCTGAAAGCTTCCACGGGGTCTATCAGCAGTACGCAGAAGGTGGTTGGGGTTCACTGCAGTTTGATCCCGAATATGGCGGCCAGGGGATGCCATACCTGCTGTCTGTACCGGTTATGGAGATGTGGCAGTCGGCCAACCTCTCCTGGGGTCTCTGCCCACTGCTGAGCCAAGGCGCGGTTGAGTGCCTCTATCTGAATGCCAGCGATGAATTGAAAAATATCTACCTGCCCAAGCTGATCAGCGGTGAGTGGGCAGGCACCATGAACCTGACCGAAGGCGGGGCGGGCTCCGACCTGTCTCAGGTGCGTTGCAAGGCAGAACCGCAAGACGATCATTATCTTATTTCGGGTGAGAAGATCTTCATCACCTGGGGTGATCACAGTCTGACTGAGAACATCGTACACCTGGTGCTGGCTCGTCTGCCGGACGCACCGGCTGGTGTGCGGGGCATCTCGCTGTTCCTCGTGCCCAAGTATCTGGTCAATGCTGATGGTTCCCTGGGTGAGCGTAACCGTGCCGGTGCACTGTCACTGGAGCATAAGCTCGGTATCCATGCCAGCCCGACCTGTGTGATGGAGTTTGATGGTTCTGTGGGCTACCTCGTGGGTGAACCCAACCGTGGTCTGGCCTGCATGTTCACCATGATGAATAATGCCCGCCTGGGTGTCGGTCTGCAGGGCGTATCCATCTCTGAGCGGGCCTATCAGAAGGCGTTGATTTTTGCCGGTGAGCGTATTCAAGGGCCTGCAGTCGGTTCCCGTGAACCGGGTCCGATCATTCGCCACGGTGATGTGCGTCGCATGTTGCTGACGATGAAATCATTGACCGAAGCGGCACGCGCTCTGACCTATGATGCCTGTGGCAGCCTGGATTTTGCTGAGCATGCCGAGGATGCTGCACAACGTGAAGATGAGCGTGCCCGAGCAGCCTTGCTGACGCCTATCGTTAAGGGCTGGTGTACCGAAATCGCTCAGGAAGTCACCTCTCTGGGGGTGCAGATTCACGGCGGTATGGGCTTTATCGAAGAGACAGGTGCTGCACAGTTCTTCCGTGATGCACGTATCCTGCCGATCTATGAAGGCACCAATGGTATCCAGGCTCTGGATCTGGTTGGTCGTAAAACCACGATGGATAAAGGTCGTGCGCTGACAGCATTGATCGCTGAAATGCGCGCAACTATCGCTGGTGCTGAGCATTTTTCTGATCTTGCCGCTGAACTGGAAAATGGCGTCAAGGCGCTGGAAGTCGCCCGTGATCTGTTGTTGCAAGGGTACGAGGCGGATGCACAGCTGCCGGGTGCCATTGCCTACAACTTCATGATGCTGGCTGGCACAGTAACAGGTGGCTGGGAGCTGCTGCGTCAGGCTGAAGCGGCCAAAGCGATGCAGCAAAGCAGTGATGACAGCTTCTATGCGGCCAAGCAGAGCACTACTCGCTTCTATTTTGCACAGATCCTGCCGCGCTATCTCGGCTTTGCTCAGATGATCAATGCAGGCAGTGCCACCATCACTGAACTGCCGGAAGAACAGTTCAGCAGTGCCTGGTAATCAGATCCAGATCTGAGTGGAGCTGAATAAGATCAGATAAGGGAGGGCACCATGTCTTCCCTTTTTATGCACAGGGATGTGCAGTATGCTGGCAATGCAGGAGCAATTGTCAGCGATGTTTTATGAATAGCAGGTTTGCCTATTCGGTTAGTGGTCACACCGACTCCACATCGGATGCTCACTCACTGAACATGGGGAGCTTTTTGTAGAAAATAACGGTTGGAAACAGAACTCCGCCGGGTTCAGCAGCGTAATCCGGGATCTCGCCGACACGCTGCCAGCCCAGATGCTGATAGATCGACTCAGCAGGTGAGCCAGCCAGCGTATCCAGGTGGAGCAGAGTGCGGCCCAGGGCAGTGGCCTGTTCTTCAGTCGCTTGCATCAACAGGGATGAAATACCCCTGCCACGATGACTTCTTAGCACAAAGAGTTTCTGGACTTCGGCACGATGTCGCCCATTCTCCTTCTGACAGGGATCAAGCTGAACTGAACCGACAATCCTTCCTTCTTCCTCAGCCAGCAACAGTACGAGTCCTTTGTCCAGTGCCGACAGGACGCCTTGCCAGTACAGCTCAATACTGCTGCGTGAAACAGGCGACAGAAAACCAACCGACGCGCCGCCTTCAATCGCATCAATAAGCAGTTCACTGAGCTGCATAAGAGTATCTGGTTCGGTTGTTGTTATCCGACGTATCGTGATCAAAGCCATCTCCTTAACAGTGCTTCAGAATCGATGATAGTTGCATATTCGCCCTGTAGATTGGCGAGCGGCCTGCTCTGAATCTTTTGAGGCCAGTACCGATTGGTACTCAACTCCCAGCTTCCCCGGGCAGAAAAGTGAACCTGGTGTTCGTGATATATACCCTCAAGTTTCAGTTCAGCGCATGTACCCGCTTGATCTCGGGAATGCTGAGTACCTCATCGACCAGCAGCATCAGTATCTCCTCACGCAGGGGCTCGAAGCCTGTTGGCTCATTGCCCCGGCACTGCGCCTGTGCTGAGTAGCTGATGCCTGAGTGTGCAGGCATCGCTGTGCCAAAGAGGTGATGGATCTGCACACTCTGGCAGCGTGTATACTGATTCTGAACCTTACCACGCAGCACCTTGTCGTGGATCTCTTCGCCATTCCGGCGGGCTCGCACAACATAGCCATAGTCGATCTCAAATGCACCGGTACGCACCTCATGCATATAGAGCACATTTTGGTGTCTTGAGTGAAAGGCGCTGGAAAGAAACAGTGGCTCTTCCGAGTAGTAAACACTCTGCAAGGCCTCTGGTGATTGCTGTTCATTGTGGCGTACCCGCTCTATCTCCAGGGTGATGACACCCGGTTCTGGTGCCGAGCGCCAGGCTATGCCACGAATATGCTCATTCATCAGAAGGATCAAATCATCCTCAAGTAGTCGGTCACCCTGAACGAGCAGCAGGTATACCTCTGCGGTTATCTCCCGAAGTCGCTTGGCAGCGAAATCTGGAAACAGCGGACTGACTGCTGCAATTTCGTCACGTCTGATGTTCAGGTTCGGTAGCTGGTTTTCAATATACTGACGTGTTTCCGAACCGATAGGTTGTTGGCCAGCATAGGCGATCAACTGTGATACTGAACGGGGCTGATACTCGGGGTTCTGCAGGTTTCTGATGGTTTGTCTCATCATCAGGGTTTGATGTTCGGGTTGTTGCAGGGCAGGGAAGTAACCCAGGTCATCTCCGAGATCAAATGCGATGGCGCGGGATCTGTTGCCCTCTGCAACCGTGATGTTGAGCTGTTCATGCAAAGCATGGGCCTGAGCTGCAGGTAGAAAGCCTGCCGATGCTGCCTTGATGATTCTTTCATGAGTGGTGTTGGCATGGGCAGGATTGGTGATCTGGCGCGAGGCGGTCTCAAGCAGATCGAGATAGCAGGCCAGCAATGCCGGATTGCTGTTCATCACCTCGCTGATTTTTCCCTCACCGGTTGCCCGGGACAGTGCGCTGTCTACGTGAACGACTGCATTGGTGCAGTTATCCTTTGAGATGGCAGAGACAGCCTGTTTGGCATGATAAGCTGCCTGAGCCTCAGGCGTTCTCGGATAGATCGAGCAGGCTGATAGTACAAGAGCGAGGCTCACTAAGAGTAGATATCTGATAATCATGAATGTCCCCTGGAACCTTGGAATCAGCTTGGTTTTATGTACGTGACTTTTAATGTACGAGACTTTACTGCACGTGACATGAACAGGAGCTGATTCCTTGGACAGCATCAGATGCTGAAAAGTGCTGGAGTCATGACTTTTGCGGGTTCCTTCTGCATCAATATCCTGCCTTTTCTTACCGACATCAACACCTCACTCTGCATGCGCAGGACGCTATAATCATCCTCACCATCCAGCAGGATAAAGCTGGCCGGTTTGCCCACCTCTATACCATAGCTATCCTGTATCCCCAGCGTGCGGGCACTGTTGTCGGTGATGAAATCAAGTGCATGGCTGAAGTCTTCATAACCCATCATCTGGCAGATATGCAGCCCGAAATCCAGTGTTCGCAGCAAGCGACCGTTACCCAGCGAGTACCAGGGGTCGAAGATCGAGTCTTCGCCAAAGCTGACATTGATTCCGGCTGCGTGCAGCTCTTTTACGCGCGTCACACCTCTGCGTTTTGGAAAGGTATCGAAGCGCCCCTGCAGATGGATGCTTTCTGTCGGGCAGGATACGAAGTTGATACCGGAACGGCCCAGCAGGCGGAACAGTTTAGAACAATAGGCATTGTCGTAGGAGTGCATGGCGGTTGTATGGCTGGCCGTGACTCTGGCGCCCATATCGTTGAACAGTGCCTCTGCGGCCAGCACCTCCAGAAAGCGAGAACCAGGGTCATCCGTTTCGTCGCAATGTACATCGACCAGCTTGTCATATTTGAGGGCCAGTTGAATCAGTGTTTTGACTGAGGCCTCACCCAGCTCGCGGGTATATTCAAAGTGTGGGATGCCGCCAACGACATCAGCACCGGCCTCTATGGCAGATTCAAGCAACTTCGCCCCATCCGGATAGGAGAGAATCCCCTCCTGAGGAAATGCGACCACCTGAATGTCGATGCGATCCTTCAATTCATCTCGCAGCGCGCATAGCGTATGTAGCCCCAGCAAGCTCGGATCTGTTGTATCGACATGCGTACGAATATGCTGAACACCATTGTTGATCAGCAGGTTCAGCGTTTTGAACACGCGGCTGCGGATATCAGTAGCACTCAGCATCGGCTTGCGCTGACTCCAGCGCTCAATGCCTTCGAACAGGGTACCGCTGTGGTTCCACTCCGGTTCGCCTGCGGTGAGGGCTGCGTCCAGATGAATATGTGGCTCTATAAAGGGGGCGCAGATCAGTTTTCCGGCAGCATCCAGTTGTCCGTCTGATCCTTTCAAAGTGCCGTTCTGGCGCTCCATACTGCTGAACAGTCCATTGTCGATACGTATTCTATACAGAGATGGGTTCTGTCGAAGACGTGCGTTGATAATATCCATGAAAGCCTCGTTTAATTACCGATGGAGTGGTGATGCAGTAACATTTGTTCAATTAATAGTGCATTTTGAAGGTTCAGTCGCTGAAAAGCGTCGTTGAGATCTCGTTCAGTCAGCTTTTCAATCGCTTTCAAGCGATTTGTCAGCGTGTTGCGATGAATTTCGAGGGCATAGGCCGTCTCGACATGATGACCTGAGTGACTGAGAAAAACATGCAGCGTTTTTTTGAGCTTTATAAGCCTCGGTTCACGGGAGAAACAGAGTTTCCCTAACTGTTTCTGACAAAAATCGACCAGTAGGTGGCGCTGTGGTATCGCGGCAAACAGCGTGCAAATACCGAGTTGCTCATACAGAAAAATAGACTGGTGAGAGTGATTGATCGCAAAACTTAAGGCCTGCCTGGCTTGCTCTACAGCCTGGGAAAAAGAGATAAGATCCACCTGGGAATCGCTGATGCCTATGGATAGTTCTGGGCCGTGCATCAGCCGTGACAGTGTCTTCAAGGCTTGATCGGCATCTTCCATTTTTTCATGGCTGTCTGAGCCCGAAGGCCACAGCACGATAAAGTCCTGCTCACACACAAGAACCGGCCAATGGTTATTGCGGCGCCTCAATAGTTCATTTAGCTCCTGCTCAAGCAGCGTATGTTGATACAGATGCTCTTTGGTTCCGATTTGATCAGCAGTTTGATTTTTGAAACCGAGCGCCATAACGGAATATTGGCCATTATCAGCTAGTCCTAGTTCGTTGCTTCGCAGATGTATCAGTTCAGGTGCATCAGCAAAGCCATTCATCAGCCTTGTCAGAAATATCCGGACCGATTGCCCAAGAAGGTTATCCTGAACAATTGCCTGGCTGATCACTTCGGTGACGGTGACCATTTTCAGTGCATAGGGCTGCTCCAATAATGGGAAATTCAGTGCGTTGGCCAGTCTCAGTACCGATTGTGGAATTGCTCGAATATAGGTGTCTCCAGTCAGCACAACGAGCCCTGCGACATGATGCTCAACACATTCCCTAATAAGACTGCACAGGCTTTCTTCAGAGCGCAGGAGGTTGATGCCTGTAACAAAAACCAACTCTCCCCCATTAATCCAAAGGGAGATGGATTCATTCTCGGCAATATAGGGCCAACGTACAACTCGTCCAGCACCTTTAAGCCCGGCCCGAAACCGGATGGTTTCGAGGCCAGGCAAGCGCGTTATATCTGCACAACTGATAGTCATGAACGCTCAGTACTCAAATCATGGTTTGCCACGGGGACTTTACTCAGGACCATATAGCCCAGGACGGCACAGATAACGCCCACCACCGGAGGGAGTACTGGCGAAAAATAGGCGGCGGAAGATCCCACAGCATAGGCGCCCAGACCACACCAGTTGAATGCCGGCAGGGACACCTCATCCAGTTTTGGATAGCGCCCTTTGTGGCGTAGCCAGAAGTCGGCCATGATCACGCCGCCGATGGGGGGTATGAAAGTGCCCAGCAGAATCAGAAAAGGGATCAATAAGTTATACATACCACCTACTGCCAGGACTGTGCCGATGGCTGCACCACAGATGGTGATCAACTGGCGTTTATCCGTACGCAACAGGTTGCAACCGGCCACGGAAAAGTTATAGATCGTATTATCCTGAGTGGTCCAGATGTTGAGGAAGAGCATCAAAACAGCAATAACAACAAAACCCTGTGCAATCAGAACATCGACGATATCAGCCTGCTGATAGATCAGAGCACCGAAGGCGCCGGTCAACACCATCAAGCCGTTTCCGACGAAGAACGCCGCCATGGTGGCGATAACGGCTATTTTTGGGCTGGCAGCAAAGCGGCTCCAGTTGGTTGCCTGAGTGCCACCACTGACAAACGTACCGATAATAACCGTGACCGCAGCAGTCATGCTCATACTGTCGGTGGGTGTTAGTCCCACCAGTACGCTCAGGCCACCAATGTCAGTCAGCCCAGTGTAAAGACTGAGCAAAATGAACAGCATCATCGCCGGCACCGCAAAACGTGAGAGCCAGTCCAATCCTTTGTAACCGACCATGGCCGTCACACAGAAGGCAAAACCGAACAGGATCATCAGTGGTGTTTCCAGCGTCTCAGGGAGCCCGGTTGTTTTGATTAATACAATAGCGAGTGTCGCCGTTCCCCACGCATACCAGCCGATCTGTGTGAAACCGAGAATGAAGTCGGATAGCTTGCTGCCTCGTTCACCAAAGCAGAAGCGCCCCATTAATACCGAGTTAAGACCACTTTTACAGGCGATATAAGCCAGTGTTGACGCATAGATGCCGAGCAACAGGTTACCAATCAGAATAACCAGCAGCAGTTGATAAAAACTGAATGAGGTCCCCAGAGACCCTCCTGCCCACATGGTGGCAGTGAAGAAAGTGAAACCAAGCAAAACCAGGGATGTTGAAAGTAGCCCCTTACGTGCACTCGCTGGCACTTCACTCAGTGGATAGTCCGTTTCTTTCATAATTAATCGTCCCGTTAATATTGTTTTTGTACGATTTATGACCGTTGGAAGCATATACCAGTTTTTAGAATTGAACAGGATGCACTGTGTAACAGTGCTTTTTGAACACTGTCGTCGTAAGAGATGATGTGCAGATGGCACAGTTTTTTGGCTCTTGGCAAGACTAATGAAGGAAGTGGTTGTTGAAGTGTATTTTGTTTTTCTGGAAGCGCGCTGAAGCACATCTACTGTCAAAAAACAGTGAAATAGGCTATCTTAACTCACTGTTTCGATTCGTCGAGCTGACGATATCTCCAAACCCTGAGACCTGACAAAGAAAACACGACCGATATGATTATCAAACCTAAGATTCGCGGCTTTATCTGTACAACCACTCATCCTGTTGGCTGTGAGGCCAATGTGCGTGAACAGATCGCCTACACTCGTCAGCAGGGCGAGATCAAGGACGGACCCAAACGGGTTCTGGTTATCGGTGCATCCAGTGGCTATGGCCTGGCGTCGCGTATTGCGGCTGCTTTCGGCTCGGGAGCGGCGACACTGGGTGTGTTTTTTGAAAAGCCTGCAACGGATAAAAAACCGGGCACGGCAGGCTGGTACAATGCCGCAGCCTTTGAAAAATTGGCTCATGAAGCGGGTCTTTACGCCAAGAGTATCAATGGAGATGCCTTTTCTCATGAAGCACGAGCGAAGGTGATTGAGCTGATTCGCGCCGACCTGCAGCAAGTTGATCTGGTGGTTTACTCGCTGGCATCGCCGGTGCGCAAGTTGCCCGATAGTGGCGAAGTGGTGCGCTCTGTACTGAAGCCGATTGGCAAGCCTTACCACTCAACCGCAATTGACACCAATAAAGATGTGATCATCGAGACAGCTGTCGAGCCTGCGACCGAGCAGGAAGTGGCGGACACCGTGACCGTCATGGGTGGTGAAGACTGGCAACTCTGGATTGAAGCACTGTCGGATGCTGGAGTGCTGGCCAAAGGTTGCAAAACGGTGGCTTACAGCTACATTGGTTCAGACATCACCTGGCCGATCTACTGGGATGGTGCACTGGGTAAGGCCAAGCAGCATCTGGATGATACCGCCAAGCGTCTGGGCCAGCACCTGAACAGTCTCGATGGCCAGGCCAATGTTGCTGTGCTCAAGTCTGTTGTGACTCAGGCAAGCTCCGCAATTCCGGTCATGCCGCTTTATCTGGCGATGGCGTTCAAGGTGATGCGCGAGCAGGGCATTCATGAGGGCTGCATGGAGCAGGTCTATCGTCTGTTCAGCACCGGTCTGTATGGCAGCAGCGCGCAGATGGATGAAGATCAGCGCTACCGGCTGGATGACTGGGAGCTGCGTGCTGACGTGCAGGACGCCTGCCGCAAGATCTGGCCTCAGGTCACCAGCGAGAACCTGTTCGAGCTGACGGACTATGCCCTCTACAAGGATGAGTTCCTGAAGCTGTTTGGATTTGGCATCGAAGGCATAGATTACGAAGCGGATGTGAATCCGGAAGTACCGTTTGATGTGATTGAAATCTGATATTGATGATGCTTGTCATTATCAGGTGACAAGTAAATCGAATATCAGGATAATCGAAAATATGGGCTTGTAGTCTATTCAGTACTGCAGGCCTTTTTCATTATAGTACTCAGACACCACGCATGATGGCTAGAAGCTGTATGCGTTTGATATACGCTGGCTGATTTTTATAAGCAGTCTTATCAGCAGTGCAGGCTTGAACTCAAGCCATCAAAAAGGGCATGGATGTCTGAATAGAATCAAGGATCTGATCATGCTGAAGTTTTTCAAGCAACACACACTCCAATTAGGTATTGCTGCTGCCATGCTCGGTAGTCTGTCTGCTCAGGCAGTCACTATTGAATCTGGTAAAGGGAGTGTTCTCCTTTTTCCGGTTTATACCACTGAGCTGGGCTGGGATTCCTATCTGAATATTCAAAGTCCACATGGTTTTGCCCGCATTGTGTTTCGTGATGCAGAGTCGGGAACCGTAGTCAGAAGCTTTAATGTCTATAACAGCTCTGTCTGGCGTGCCAGTCTCAGCCAGCAGGCAGGTGGTACCACCCTGCGAGTGGCCGAAGGGAGCTGTCTGGTCCATGAGGACGGCTTTGTAGAGGGAGCTGGCGCTGAAATTCAGATCGGTGCATCTGTAGGGATGGTTGAAGTCTATTCAGAAGGTGATGCTGAAAGCGGAAATTTTGTTGAATGGGAAAACATCCGTTCCCTCAGTTGCTCTACAATTTCAGGGCGTTGGGGGCCGGGAGGAAGCTGGTCAGCAAACGCTCCCAGCATTGGTTACCCTAGCACATTGACTGGCGAAATGATTCTGATCAATGTTCAGAGGGGGCTTGCCGCTCAGTATATTCCAGTTGGTCTAAACCGATTCAATGCAGGCTTGCCTCATACAGCCCCTTCCAGTGCGCACCCCAACCTGACAGATGCCAGGCCGCGCTTGAACAGTTTTGATCCCCCACTGTGGGGTGATGTTACCCCGGCAGAAGGCTTGGAGTTGGTTGCCGATGCCCTGCGCGCCTCCTCATTAACGAATGATGTCACGTTACTGGACAGCGTCGATGCGCGCACTGACTGGATCATCAGCTACCCGTTGCAGGGCTATGGCTATACCAAGCCCTATCAGGTCACACTGAATGGCGTTCAACGCTATTGTGATACCTTCGGGCTGCCGGCCAAAGCTGGCCGCCCCTCTGTTACGCTGGTTCCCGCGGTGCAAACAGGGATGTTGATCAGCAGTGCCGGGACCGACTCTCAGGTAAGCAACGCTTCGCCTGAAGCGGATGTGTCGCTGTGCAATGCCGTTAACTTCGTTGCATTCGGTGATAAGCAATCCTGGTTGGCTGATGAGCAGAGCAGCCTGCTTAACCGTATCCCCGCAGATCTATTAGTCGGTCAATCCAACAGGGTCAAGTGGACAATGGCACAGCCTCAGCCGGTAGTGGCATTCAGACTGACGACCCTGGTAAATGGGACGCTCTCAGGTGGCAGTGTACTGGCCAACTACGCCGTGATGCAGCAGCATCAGACACAGAAGCCCTGATAGTTTGACAATGACAGAATAGAAACAAGGATGAGATGATGAAAAGTCAATCAAAGATCAAAACCTGGGGCCTGCAAGCGCTTGCTGCTGGAAGTCTGCTGTTAAACGCACTGCCGGGTCAGGCTCAGGTATTGGGTGATGATGGGGTGGGAGAGGTACTGCTGTTTTCCTTTTTCAGTACGCAGCAGGGGTGGGACTCCTATCTGAATATCAGCCATCAGCCGGGTGACAGCGGCGCTTTCCGCGTCTTGATCCGTGAAGGATATGATGGCGAGAAGGTCACCAGCTTCAATGTCTATAACAGCTCAACCTGGCGTGCCAGCCTGAGTGCACAAGGCGATGGGAGCGTGCTGAGGGTAGCCGAGGGTGGCTGTCTGGTGACAGGGTCGACTCAGATGGAGGGTGCAGGTGCAGAAATTGCATTGCCGACTTCAATGGGGATGGTTGAGGTATATGCCTTGCCAACACCACCGGAAACAGTGGGTGAAAGCTGCGACCAGATAGGTAGCTGGTCGCGAGGTGGGCGCTGGCTATCAGGTGTTGCACAACAGACGCTGGTACCACCCTATGCTGAACTGTCGGGTGAGATGATGCTGGTCAATGTTGCCAAGGGGCTGGCGACTGAATATCCGGCTATTGCGTTTCGTGAGTTCATGCACAACCCAGTGCACGCTAAGCCACAGGCAGACAAGCCTGATCTGAGCAGTGCGAGGGAGGGGGCGTATCGTTTGAATCAGCTGTTACAGGTATCTGAGGACATGCTCGGTAATGATGTCACGATGGATGCGAGTATCAATGCTCAGACAGACTGGATCATCAGCTACCCCTTAATCGGATATGAAGAGCCACTCTCACCATGGGACGAGATTATGGTCAATGGTGAGCTAAGACAGTGCGACTCATTTGCATTCCCAGCCAAGCCGGGAGGTCCAAGTCTGAGTGTTGTATTTAATGTTGTACCGTTGTGGCAGATGAATAAGTTACCAGCGTTGAAACATCAGGAGGGAATGGCATTGGACGTTGAAATAACCCCACTCCCTACTATTCAGGTTGAACCGGCGCTGTGCTACGGCGTGAATGTGGTCAGCTTCGGTGACCAGGGCGCCATGATCATTGATGGAGGTGATGTGAGACATTACGCCATTGCGAGCAATGAGCTGATTGAGGGCGTGAGCTATGTGAGGTGGAGTCCAGCCAGGTACGGCCGTGCTGCTGTTGCCTATAAGCTGACCAGCTTTCAAAATGGCACTCTGCAGGGCGGGAGCGTTCTAGCCAACTATGCCATCATGAAAAGGCATGTTGAACACTGATATTGACACACGTTGAGGTGTTGTAATGGCTGTAAAAGGCGCTCTTATGAGCGCCTTTTTATTTTCAGGGATGATCAGCTAGCTGCAGTGGAGCAGCGATTACCCGCTAAGCTGTGACCCGCCCCGAAAATAAAGCATCCTCCATACGTATAAAGGAGTATACAGACAGCTTTTTGTCGCCAGAGTTAAAGCGCCATCATCATTTTTGATCAATACTTAGACACCCCTTTATTGGACATGTCGTCATGTTGTCAGCTTTGATCAGATTACTGGGCAGTGTACTGCTGATATTGAGTGCCAACCTCCAGGCCGATGAGCTTCATATCACAATCAGCACCGGTGAGTACGCACCTTTCACGACAGAGCAGCATGAACATTATGGCTTGATCAATCAGGCGATCACCGAGGCCTTCAGGCGTCAGGGTGTGGTGGCCGAGTATCAGTTTCTGCCCTGGGCCAGAGCGCTGGAAAGTGTTGCGGTCGGTGAGAGTGATGCCAGCTCCTTTTGGTATTACAGTCCTGATCTGGAGAAGGACTATCTGCTCAGTGATCCGATTCATGAACATCGTGAAGTGTTTTTTCACCTGAAGAGTCTTGACGTACCGCACTGGCAGGAGTTGTCTGACCTGTCCCATCTCACTTTCGGGGCAACCCGGGGTTATACCTATACACCCGAGTTCTGGGCGCTTGGACAGCGCAAACTGCTGCATCAGCAGGTGGTGTCGTCTGATGAGCAGGGGCTGCTGATGTTGATGTCGCGCAGGATAGATCTGCTGCCGATGGATGAGGTGGTGGGGTGGCAGATGTTTCAGGACAAGTTGTCTGAGGATGAGTTGTCGAGAGTGACGGTCAGTGAAAAGCCGCTGAAAGCCTCTGAGTCTTATCTGGTTTTTTCCAGAGCTAATAATGATGCCACCGACTTGCTGGAAAAATTCAATGCTGGATTGAGGTCGATGAAGAGTGACGGTACGTTTGATGCAATATTTGCTCGGTAGTTACAATCTGAGTATCAAAGCGCAGCAGGAGAGGTGCTTCAACACCCTCCTGCTAACCTCCGGCTGATCCAGAGAAGTACGGATCAGTCGTCCTTCAGTCCCAACTCCTCAATGGAAATCTCACGCATCTTGAACTTCTGTATCTTGCCAGTCACTGTCATCGGGAACTGATCGACAAACTTGAAGTAACGCGGGATCTTGAAGTGAGTGATTTTGCCTTTGCAGAATTCACGCAGCGCTTCTGCTGTCACATCCTCTGCGCCCGGGTGCAGTTTTACCCAGGCGATCAGCTCTTCACCATATTTCTTGTCTGGCACGCCGGTCACCTGTACATCGGATATGGCCGGGTGGGTATAGAGATACTCCTCCACCTCTTTCGGGTAGACGTTCTCGCCACCGCGAATCACCATATCCTTGATACGGCCTACGATCTGGATATAACCCTCATCATCCATGATCGCCAGATCACCTGTGTGCATCCAGCCTGCTTCGTCTATGGTTTCGGCAGTCGCCTTGTCGTTATTCCAGTATTTCAGCATCACACTGTAGCCTCGAGTGCACAGCTCGCCGATCTCGCCACGAGGCATGATGCGGCCTGTGGCAGGGTCGATCACCTTGCTTTCAAGATGAGGCTGGGTACGACCGACAGTGGAGACGCGCTTGGCAATCGGATCATCGGCACCTGTCTGGGTGGATACAGGGCTGGTTTCGGTCATGCCGTAGGCGATCTGGACTTCGCTCATATGCATCTTTTCGATCACCTGCTTCATCACCTCGGTCGGGCAGATGGAGCCGGCCATGATGCCGGTACGCAGGGATGACAGATCCATATCGTTGAATTCAGGGTGCTCCAGTTCGGCGATAAACATGGTCGGTACGCCATACAGCGCTGTTGCGCGCTCCTGATGCACGGCACGCAGCACTGCGCCTGGCTCAAAACCCTCTTCAGGGTAGATCATGGTGGCGCCGTGTGTGACGCAGCCCAGGTTACCCATCACCATGCCAAAGCAGTGGTACAGCGGCACCGGTATCACCAGACGATCCTGATCGGTGAAGCGCATGCTCTCGGCCACAAAAAAGCCGTTGTTCAGAATATTGTGGTGTGACAGCGTAGCCCCTTTCGGGAAGCCTGTAGTGCCGGAGGTGTACTGAATATTGATCGCATCGTCAAACTGCAGTTGCGCCTGGATCTCATCGACCGCTTCCTGAGTGGTTGCTTCGCTGCCCAGCATGAACTCGTTCCAGCTCCACATCCCTGGGTGCTTGTTGCTGTCCAGATTGATAACGCCTTGAAGATGCGGCAGCTTGGCACATTTCAACTGGCCTTCTCCGCACATCTTCAGCTCGGGAGCCAGTTCATAGATCATATGGCGATAGTCGGAGCTCTTGAAGCTGTCTGCCGAGATCAGGAAGCGTGTTTCTGACTGGTTCAGCGCATATTCCAGCTCATGCAGGCGATAGGCGGGGTTGATATTGACCAGTATTGCGCCGACTTTGGCGGTGGCAAACTGGCTGACTGTCCACTCATAGCGGTTGGGTGACCAGACGCCGATGCGATCACCGGGTTTGACACCGATGCTGAGCAGGGCGCGGGCGCAGCGGTTCACTTCTGCCTGCAGTTCCCGGTAGCTCCAGCGAATATTCTGGTGCAGTACGATCAGTGCGTCATTGTCCGGGTAGCGATTGGCGGTTGCGTCAAACATGTCGCCGATCGTCATGCCGATCAGAGGTTGTTCTGCCGTGCCACTGGTGTAGCTGGGTAGCGTTTTACTCATGTTCTGACTCCAATTGTTTTTGTTATTGGATCAATATTATTTTTAAAATAGTCGTCGCTTGCTCTTCACCAGATGAACAGGTGAACAGCTGAATAATCCGGTTTAACGGAAGCGTGCGTGGTACTCCGGGTTCGGTTGCATCTCTACCGCACTGGCGATCCGGTTGGTCATATTGTAAAAACCGACAATATTGGCGATATCCCAGATGGTCCGGTCATCGAATCCAGCCTGACGCAGTGCTTCGCGATCGCTCTCGATGATGGCATCGGGTGACTGGGTCAGTTTGCAGGCAAAGTCCAGCATGGCGCGTTGACGTGCATCAAGCTCTGCTGTTCTGTAGTTCATGACCAGTTGCTCGCCGAGCATCGGATTGCCGGAATATTCACGCACGGCGGCGCCATGAGCGGTCAGGCAGTAGAAGCATTTGTTCTCGGAGGAGACCACCACGGCGATCATCTCCCGCTCAAGCGGGGTCAAAACGCTCTCGCCAAACATCAGCTCATTATAAAAGCGCGTGAACACCTCAAACTGAGCCAGATTCTGGCTATAGGATTTGAGCACATTGGGGATCATGCCGAGCTTTTCATCACACTTGGCAAAGTACTTCTGCACATTCTCCGGCAGATCAGTAGTCTGCGGGATGCGTAGGTCGAGTGCTGTAATCCGTTCTGACTGTGACATCAGTTGCTCCATATCTTATTTGCTTGAGTTAGATTTTCTCACCCAGTGCCTGAGCGACCTTTGAGCCGTTATGTCGGCCCAGCTGGCGTGTGATCCAGTAGCCGGTGTTGACCAGCTGCTGCAGATCGACACCGGTCTGAATGCCCAACCCCTGCAGCAGATAGATCACATCTTCGCTGGCGACATTGCCGGAGGCACCTTTTGCATAGGGGCAACCACCAAGGCCGGCCACGGAGGCATCGACCACACTGATACCCTCTTCCAGCACAGCATAAAGGTTGGAAAGTGCCTGACCGTAAGTGTCATGGAAATGAGCGGCCAGCTTTTCAACCGGAATCTCCCGCGTCACGGCTTCCAGCATCCGCTTGGCTTTCAGGGGGGTGCCGACACCGATGGTGTCACCCAGTGAGATCTCATAGCAGCCCATATCGAGCAATTCACGTGCGACGCTTGCGACCTGAGCTGGTGCTATCTCGCCCTGATAGGGACAGCCGAGTACGGTGGAAACATAACCACGCACTCGTATCCCCTGAGCCTTGGCTGCTTCAATCACCGGCACGAAACGCTCCAGACTTTCGGCGATGGAGCAGTTGATGTTCTTCTGGGTGAAGGCTTCGGAGGCGGCACTGAAAACTGCCACCTCATCAGCCTGTGCAGCGATCGCTCCCTCAACCCCTTTCAAATTGGGAGTGAGAGCGGAGTACACCACACCGGATTTGCGCTCAATACCTGCCATCACCTCTGCAGCATCCCCCATCTGGGGAACCCACTTGGGTGATACAAAGCTGGCGGCCTCGATATGGGTCAGGCCACAGGCACTCAGGCGGTTGATCAGTTCAACCTTGATATCGGTCGCAATCACCGGGCCTGCTTCGTTCTGCAGGCCATCGCGTGGGCTCATTTCAAACAGGCGTACCTGAGTCGGAAAAGCCATTACTTTTCCTCCTCTTTATTCTCTGCTTCGTCATGAACAGTCACGGCAATCAGCTCTGCACCCTCTGCAACCATGTCACCCTCCAGGAAGTAGATCTCGCTCACCACACCTGCCTTGGGTGCCTTGATCGCATGCTCCATCTTCATCGCTTCCATGATGACAAGGGTCTGTCCGGCTTTCACGTCATCGCCTGTTTTCACCATCACGGCAACAACGGCACCGTTCATCGGTGCCTGCAGGCTACCCTCTGCTGCCTGATCCTGACTGCCGAAATCTTCATAATGCAGGGTGCAGACAAAGTTCTCGCCTTCATGGAACAGAGTCAGTTGATTGTCGTGCACATGGCCGTGAACACTCATGCGGTGGCCGTTGATGACAGCCTGCAGGTGATCGTCCTGGAGTGACGCATTCAGGTCATAGACGCTGCCACCGACACAGACCTGATAACCCTGATCACGCTCCAGAATCTTCAGATCGTGCAGGGTTTCACCAACCATCAACTGCATCGGTCTGGCGTACTGGGAGTTCATGCGCCAGCTGTTCTGGCGGCCGAAGGGCGACCAGGGATCATTGCTGCGCTGTGTTTGTGCCTTGCTTTTCTGCAGGAAGAATCCAGCCGCCAATACCAGCGCCCGATGTGGGTCGAGGCGGGGTGTCGGGAAGAGCAGGGCTTCATGCTTGGTGATGAAGCCGGTATCCAGTTGCTCTTCGCGGAAGGGCTGGGCATCGGCCAGTGCATGCAGGAAGCGGATGTTGTTTTTAACACCGCTGATGCGATAGTGCTCCAGCGCCTGTACCATGCGATTGATCGCCTGTTCGCGGCTGTCGTCCCAGACAATCAGTTTCGCGATCATCGGGTCATAATGGATACTGACCTCGTCACCCTCAACCACGCCGGTGTCGACCCGCACATGAGCGCTTTCATCCGGGGTGCGCAGATAACGCAGGGTACCGGTGGCGGGCAGAAAATCATTGTCCGGGTCTTCTGCATAGACACGTACTTCCAGCGCATGACCGCGAATACGGATCTGTTCCTGCAGCAGCGGCAGTGGTTCACCGAAGGCGATGCGCAGCTGCCACTCCACCAGGTCCTGACCTGTAATCATCTCGGTGACCGGGTGCTCCACCTGCAGGCGGGTATTCATCTCCATGAAGAAGAAAGAGCCATCGACATCGTAGAGGAACTCGACCGTGCCAGCGCCGACATAGTCGATCGCCTGGGCTGCACGGACCGCTGCTTCACCCATCGCCTTGCGCGTGGCATCCGACAGGCCAGGTGCCGGTGCTTCCTCCAGTACCTTCTGATGGCGGCGCTGCACCGAGCAGTCGCGCTCAGCCAGATAGACGCCATTGCCATGCGCATCGCAGAACACCTGGATCTCGACATGGCGTGGCTGGGTCAGGTAGCGCTCAATCAGCATGTCAGGGTTGCCAAAGGCATTTTTCGCCTCGCGCTGAGCGGCTGCCAGTGCAGCGTCAAACTCATCCAGCGACTCAACCACACGCATCCCTTTACCGCCGCCACCGGCAACTGCTTTGAGCAGCAGGGGCAGACCGCATTTTTCAGCCTCCTTGCGCAGCAGTTCAGGTGACTGATCGGCACCGTGATAGCCGGGTACCAGGGGTACACCGGCATCCTGCATGATCGACTTGGCCGCTGACTTGGAACCCATCGCCGCGATAGCGGAGGAGGGTGGGCCAATAAAGACGATATTGTTATCAGCACAGGCCTGTGCAAAATCGGTATTCTCCGACAGGAAGCCATAGCCCGGATGGATCGCCTGAGCACCGCTCTGTTTTGCGATCTCGATGATCTTGTCGATACGCAGGTAGCTTTCATTGCTGGGAGCTGGCCCCAGCAGAAAGGCTTCATCCGCCATGGCTACGTGACGGGCATTGCGATCCGCCTCGGAATAGACTGCCACGCAGCGGACGCCCAGCCTGTGTGCGGTCTGGATGACCCGGCAGGCGATCTCACCACGGTTGGCTATCAGAATTTTACTGAACATGGTTATCTGTCTCCTGGATCCAGTTAGGCTGGCGCTTGTTCAGGAATGCGCTCAGGCCCTCCTGTCCCTCTTCACTGACGCGAATATCGGCGATACGGCGTGCGGTATCATCGATCACCTCGTCAGTGATCACTTTATGGCTGACCGCATGGATCAGTGATTTGGCTGCCTGCATCGCGCAGGGGCTGTTCTTGCTCATCACGTCGATATAGCGTTGGCAGGCGTCGTCCAGCAGTGCATTGTCTGCGACCACTTCATGCACCAGGCCGAACTGCTGCGCCTCACGTGCCGAGAAGGGCTCCGCCGTGACGAAATAGCGCCGCGCCTGACGCTCGCCGATGGCGCGCACAACATAGGGGCTGATCACGGCAGGTATCAGACCGATACGCACTTCACTGAGGCAAAACTGACTCTGCTCGCTGGCGATCACGATATCGCAGCAGGCTGCAAGGCCCACGGCACCACCATAGGCAGCACCCTGAACCAGAGCGATGGTCGGTTTGCTGAGATGGTTCAGGCGCTCCATCAGCTTCGCCAGATGGCCAGCATCTTCCAGGTTGTCCTGATGGCTGTTCTGCGCCATGCGCTTCATCCAGCCGAGATCAGCCCCTGCTGAGAAGCTGCGACCGTTGGAGCGCAGCACCAGAACGCGAATAGTATTATCCTGCTCAGCCTCTTCCAGTCGGCTGATCAGAGACTGGATGATGGTGTCATCAAAAGCGTTGTGCTTATCCGGGCGGTTCAGGATCAGCTCGGCAACCCCATTCGGGTTGCGCGCGAGCAGGACCACTTCTGTTTTATCACTCATGGCTGTCTCCGATTACATTCTGAACACGCCGAAACGGGTTTCCGTCACGGGTCGGTTCAGTGTGGCTGACAGGCCCATGCCGATCACTTCACGCGTCTGGATGGGGTCGATAACACCGTCATCCCACAGGCGCGCACTGGCGTAATAGGGGTGACCCTGATGCTCGTAGGTATCGATGATCGGTTGTTTGTAGCTGGCTTCATCCTCCTTTGACCACTCCTTGCCAGTGCGCTCAAGGCCTTCGCGTTTGACGGTTGCCATCACGCCGGCTGCCTGCTCACCACCCATCACCGAGATGCGGGCATTAGGCCACATCCACAGGAAGTCAGGGTTGTAAGCGCGACCGCACATGCCATAGTTGCCGGCACCGAAGCTGCCACCGATCAGGACGGTCAGCTTGGGCACATTGGCACAGGCGACGGCCATCACCATCTTGGCACCGTGCTTGGCGATACCTTCCGATTCATATTTGCGACCGACCATGAAGCCGGTGATGTTCTGCAGGAACAGCAGGGGGATATTGCGCTGACAGCAGAGCTCTATGAAGTGGGCGCCTTTCTGTGCGGATTCGCCGAACAAAATGCCATTATTGGCGATGATGCCGACAGGATATCCGTAGATATGCGCAAATCCGGTGACCAGTGTCTGGCCGTAGAGTTTCTTGAACTCATCGAATTCGGAGCCATCCACGATGCGGGCGATGATCTCGCGCACATCATAGGGCTTGCGCAGATCAGTGCCGACGATACCGTAGATATCCTCGGCACTGAGGCGCGGTTCAACCGGCGCCACAATATCCAGCTCGACTTTTTTGCGGCGATTCAGGTTGGCGATGCAACTGCGAGCAATCTGCAATGCATGCAGGTCGTTCTCGGCATAGTGATCGGCAACACCGGACACCTTGCAGTGCACATCGGCACCGCCAAGCTCTTCGGCACTGACCACCTCGCCGGTAGCGGCTTTCACCAGCGGAGGCCCCGCGAGGAAGATAGTGCCCTGATTACGAACGATGATTGATTCATCCGCCATCGCCGGCACATAGGCACCACCTGCAGTACACAGGCCCATCACCACGGCGATCTGAGGGATCCCCTTGGAGGACATGCGTGCCTGATTGTAGAAAATACGGCCGAAATGATCGCGATCGGGGAACACCTCATCCTGACGGGGCAGGTTGGCGCCGCCGGAATCGACCAGATAGATGCACGGCAGATGGTTCTGCTCGGCGATCTCCTGAGCGCGCAGATGTTTCTTCACTGTCAGCGGGTAATAGGAGCCCCCTTTAACAGTCGCATCGTTGGCAACAATCATGCACTCGATACCGGACACACGACCGATACCGGTGATGATACCGGCAGCCGGGACATCCTCACCGTAGACATTGTAGGCAGCCATCTGCGACAGCTCGAGGAAGGGTGATCCTTCGTCGAGCAGGCGGTTGATACGCTCACGTGGCAGCAGTTTTCCGCGTGCCAGGTGGCGCTCCTGATAGCTGGGGCCACCGCCTTGTTCGATGGTGGCGACTTTATCACGCAGGTCGGCAACCGCACTGGCCATCGACTCATGGTTGGCCCGAAACTCATCGGACCGGGTGTTGATCTTGCTCTGCAATATCGTCATGGGCAGCTCCTGATATCCGAATTATTTGTTGAGGAACAGCTCACGGCCGATCAGCATACGACGAATCTCGGAGGTGCCGGCGCCGATCTCATACAGCTTGGCATCACGCAGCAGGCGGCCTGTCGGGTATTCATTGATATAGCCGTTACCACCGAGCAGCTGGATGGAGTCCAGCGCGATCTGGGTGGCCATCTCGGCTGAGTAGAGGATCGCTCCTGCTGCATCCTTACGTGTGGTATCACCGCGATCAGCTGCCATGGCCACCATATAGACATAGGAGCGGGCCGCATTCATGCGCGTGTACATATCAGCAATCTTGCCCTGAACCAGTTCGAACTCGCCGATCGCCTGACCAAACTGCTTGCGGTCGCGAATGTAGGGAACAGCTATATCCATCGCTGCCTGCATGATGCCCAGAGGACCACCAGACAGGACCAGGCGCTCATAGTCCAGACCGCTCATGAGTACGCGAACGCCGCCATGGAGCTGACCCAGAATGTTCTCTTTAGGCACCTTGCAATCCTGGAACACCAGTTCGCAGGTGTTGGAGCCGCGCATACCGAGCTTGTCCAGCTTCTGGGCCTGGGTGAAGCCTTCAGTGTCACGCTCGACGATAAAAGCCGTGATCCCTTTGGGGCCGGCATTCACATCTGTTTTGGCATAGATGACATAGACATTGGCATCAGGGCCGTTGGTGATCCACATCTTGTTGCCGTTCAGCACATAGTGGTCACCGGCATCACGGGCCGACAGTTTCATCGATACTACATCGGAGCCGGCATTCGGTTCAGACATAGCCAGTGCACCGATATGTTCACCGCTGAGCAGCTTCGGCAGATATTTTTGCTTCTGCTCTTCAGAGCCGTTCTTATGGATCTGGTTAACACAAAGGTTGGAGTGAGCGCCGTAGGACAGGCCGACGGATGCAGACGCACGGCTGATCTCTTCCATCGCAATCACATGTGCCAGATAACCCATATCGACACCGCCGTACTCCTCCTTGACGGTGATACCCAGCAAGCCCATGTCGCCAAACTTGCGCCACAGATCATTAGGGAACAGGTTGTCGCGATCTATCGCTTCGGCACGTGGCGCAATTTCATTGGCAGCAAAACTGTTGACCTGCTCACGCAGCATGTCGATGGTTTCGCCCAGGCCGAAGTTCAGTTCAGAGTATTGAGAGATCATGTCCATTACCTTTGTTATAGCTGTTCAAGTGGCTGCTGATCAGCCTGCTTGTCGGAGAGCTGTTGCTGTTTCAGTTCGTTGAGTGCTTCGCGACAGCGCATCTCGGCACTGTCTAGCTCCAGTTGAACCATGGCGATATCTTTCATTTGTTGCTCCAGTTGCGCACGCTTGCTGTCAACTGTAGCCAACATCAGTTTGAGCTGCTTTTCGCTGCCGACGAGGGTTTCATCCCACAGGTCGAACAGTTCGCGCGTTTCTGCCAGAGAAAAGCCCAGGCGCTTGCCGCGCAGGATCAGTTTCAACCTGACGCGATCTTTTGAGCTGTAGATACGTGTCTGCCCGCGGCGTGTGGGTTTCAGCAGCCCCTGATCTTCATAAAAGCGGATGCTGCGAGTGGTGACGTCAAACTCGCTGGCAAGCTCGCTGATGGAAAAGGATTTCTTTTTATTCATGGGTCTTATTCATGGATAGCACCTGGATTGTTGAAATCAGGTTAATCAAAGTTGACGTTAACGTAAAGTGAAAAATAAAAAAATATCCTCACTTAAAGAAGTGCTAATTTTATTTTAATTATTTGAATTTAAAGTATAAATCTACTATTTTGTGGTGTTTGTGATGGGTATATTAGACTAAAGTAGTAGTTGTAATCCCTTAGTGGAAATTGCTAGTTTGCATCTCAGGCTTACGTTAAGGTAAGTCGCAAGCAGGGAATTTGCCCCTTTAACAACAATAAAAAGAGGCTTGGTATACATGAGTACAGACTACGTGCTCGAAACCCGCAATCTGGTCAAGGGTTTCAAGGGTTTTATTGCAGTCGATGATGTCAATCTATCGATTCAGCGTGGCCATATACATGCTCTGATCGGTCCTAATGGGGCGGGCAAGACCACTGTATTCAATCTTCTGACCAAGTTTCTGACCCCTACATCAGGACAGATACTGTTCAATGGTACTGATATCACCTCTATGAAAGCGGCAGCGATTGCCCGCAAGGGTATCGTACGCTCCTTTCAGATCTCGGCTGTGTTTCCACATATGACCGCAATTGAAAATGTGCGCGTGGCACTTCAGCGTTTTGAGGGTCACAGCTTCCATTTCTGGAAATCTCAGAAAGTGCTTAACAGCCTGAATGAGCGAGCCTATGAGTTGCTCAAGTCTGTGGGGCTGGAGGAGTATGCCAATACGCAGACGGTTGAGTTGTCCTATGGCCGCAAACGGGCGCTTGAATTGGCTACCACCCTGGCAATGGAGCCGGAGCTGATGCTGCTGGATGAGCCGACTCAGGGTATGGGGCATGAGGATGTTGATCGAGTGGTGGAGCTTATTCGCCAGGCGGCAGTGGGGCGAACTGTGCTGATGGTTGAGCATAACCTGGGCGTCGTCAGCAAGCTCTGTGACCGAATCACCGTGCTCTCACGCGGTGCTGTCCTGACTGAAGGCGATTACAAAACGGTGTCTGCCAATCCTCAGGTGCGTGAGGCCTATATGGGCAGCGAAGAAGCTGAAGTAGAGGGAGCCCACTGATGACTAATGCAGTTAAACCTGATTACGAGCAGCTGCGTATCTCCGATCTGCACGCCTTCTACGGTGAGTCCCATATTCTGCATGGGATAGACTTGACTGTCCGCCGCGGTGAGTTGGTTACTCTGCTTGGTCGTAATGGCGCAGGGCGCAGTACAACCCTGAAGTCGATCATGAATATGGTGGGGCGCCGAACCGGCTCCATCATGATCAACGGTAACGAGACCATTCAGACAGCTCCGCATCATATCGCACAGTTGGGTGTTGGCTACTGTCCGGAAGAGCGCGGCATTTTTGCCAGCCTGGACGTTGAGGAAAACCTGTTGTTGCCGCCCAAGGTACGCAGTGACGGTATGAGCCTGGATGAGATTTACGACATGTTCCCCAATTTGTATGAGCGCAGGCGCAGCCAGGGAACACGCTTGTCGGGTGGTGAGCAACAGATGCTGGCGATGGCCCGCATCCTGCGCACGGGTGCAAACATGCTCTTGCTGGATGAGATCACAGAGGGTCTTGCTCCGGTTATCGTGCAAAAACTGGCAGAGGTGCTGATGCGATTGAAGGCCAAGGGGCTGACGATTGTATTGGTGGAGCAGAACTTCCGTTTTGCGGCTCCGCTGGCAGACCGACACTATCTAATGGAGCATGGTCAGATAGTGCATGAGATTGGAGCCAATGAACTGGAATCCAAGAAAGACCTACTGAACACCTATCTGGGTGTTTAGGTGCTGGGCGGGACTCGCATGATGCGTGTGATCGTCAGAATGCCTGCAAGCTGACTCAGGTTTGACTGAGGGATTGCAGGGCTTCGCAGAGTTACCAGAAAACAAAAACAATAGCCGGTACGGCGACGGAGAAATCAATGAAAATGATCAAGAAGACGTTAGTTGCAGCAATCGCATCAACCCTTATGGCTGGCGGAGCGCAGGCAACGATCAGTGATAATGAGATTCGGATCGGCTATCTGGCGGATATGTCCGGCATGTATCGTGATCTTGCAGGTCCCAATGGTCTGGAAGCCTTGCGTATGGCGGTTGAGGATTTTGGTGGAGAAGTGAATGGTGCGCGCATCACGGTAGTCAGCGCGGATGACCGTAACAGCCCTGATGTTGCTTCAAGTACTGTGCGTCAGTGGGTTGAAAGTGATGGCGTCGACATGGTCGCCGGCCTGGTTGCTTCATCCGTATCTATCGCCGCTACCCGTATTCTGGAGCAGAGCAACCGTCTGGGTATCGTATCCGGCTCAGCTGCATCCAGTATCACCAATGAGCATTGCACCGCCAACCATATCCACTATGTTTATGACACTTACCCACTGGCTCACGGAACAGCCAAGGCGGTGGTTGATGAGGGTGGAGATGACTGGTTTATCCTGACTGCCGACTATGCCTTTGGTCATGCTCTGGAAGGTGATGTCCGCAGTGTGGTTGAGGCAAATGGCGGCAAGGTTTCTCAGGCTGTGCGTCATCCTTTCCCGACTTCTGATTTCTCCTCTTTCATCCTGCAGGCTCAGACCTCCGGTTCTAATGTTGTGGCACTGGCTAACGCTGGCTCCGACACCATCAACGCCATCACTACAGCGGGTGAGTTCGGTCTGACTCAGTCTGGCCAGACACTGGCGGCACTGCTGTTGTTCCTCAACGATGTGCATGCACTGGGTGTCGAAACCGCTCAGGGTATTCAGCTGACAACCGGCTGGTACTGGGATATGGATGATGATGCGCGCGCTTGGGCAGATCGTTTCTATGAGCGCACTAATGTTCGTCCGTCCATGGTTCAGGCAGGTATCTACTCCAGCACCATGCACTACCTGAATGCGGTCAAGGAAGCGGGTACCGATGAAGCTCAGGCAGTACGTGCACAGATGATAGCCACGCCAATCAATGATATGTTCGCCAAAGGCGGTTATATCCGTGAAGATGGTCGCATGGTTCATGATATGTATCTGGCTGAAGTGAAAAAACCAGCGGAGTCAACCGGTGAATGGGATCTGTACAAGATCATTCGTACCATTCCAGGTGATCAGGCTTACCGCCCTCTGTCTGAAAGCCAGTGCAAACTGGTTAACAACTGATTCGGTAAACTGAAAAAAGCACTCCCTGCCCGAGAAAAAGTGGGGGGTGCTGCTCAGAGGTCGGTGTCATACCGGCTGCCTGACAAAGCCACATATTGAGGTTGTATCACATGACCATGCTATTCGGAGTGCCTTTGGCTGTTCTCTATGGACAGTTATTGCTGGGCCTGATTAACGGGGCTTTCTATGCCTTACTGAGTCTGGGGCTGGCGGTTATTTTTGGCCTGCTCAAAATCATCAACTTTGCTCATGGTGCCCTGTATATGCTGGGTGCTTTGTGCGCTGTTGTGCTGCTTAACACCCTGGGTGTCAATTACTGGGTGGCATTGATTCTCTCTCCAGTGCTGGTCGGCATCTTCGGAATATTCCTGGAGCGCTTTCTGCTGCGCCGTATAGCCCATGAAGATCATATCTACAGCCTGTTGCTGACTTTTGGTATCGCGTTAGTGATACAAGGGGTCTTTACCAATATTTACGGGGTTTCAGGTATGCGTTACCCCATTCCTGAAGCACTGCGGGGAGGCGTGAATCTCGGATTCATGTTTCTGCCTTATTATCGTGCCTGGGTCATTGTTGCCGCATTGGTGGTTTGCTTTGGTACCTGGTTCATGATTGAGAAAACCAAGCTCGGCTCCTATCTGCGAGCGGGTACTGAAAATGCCAAGCTGATGCAGGCTTTTGGTATCAACGTCCCACTGCTGGTGACACTGACCTATGGCTTCGGTGTCATGCTTGCAGCGTTTGCCGGGGTACTGGCTGCACCCATCTACTCCGTATCACCGGTGATGGGAGCTAATCTTCTGATTGTCGTGTTTGCCGTTGTTGTCATCGGTGGTATGGGTTCCATTATCGGTGCTGTTCTGACCGGTCTTGGAATGGGCATCATAGAGGGGCTGACCAAGGTGTTTTATCCGGAAGCTTCATCAACTGTCATCTTCCTGGTGATGGTGGTCGTTCTCCTGCTGCGTCCTGCAGGTCTGTTTGGTAAGGAGGCATAATCATGTCACAGTCTCTCTCTTCCGTTGCTGTCCATAATGTCGGTCTGGAGCAGCAGCGCAGATCTGATCGTCGACGTCTGATTTTTCAGTTGGTTCTGCTGGCGCTGGCGCTGGCAGCACCTTTCGTGATCTACCCCGTTTTTCTGATGAAGGTCCTCTGCTTCGCGCTGTTTGCAGTGGCATTCAACCTGTTGCTGGGCTATGTGGGCCTGCTCTCCTTCGGGCATGCGGCCTTTCTATCAACCGGTGGTTATACCACCGGTTACCTGCTTACAACATACAGTGGTCTGACGCCTGAGCTGGGAATACTGGCCGGTACTGCGACGGCAACAATGCTTGGACTGGTGTTTGGACTCATTGCGATTCGTAGGCAGGGGATCTACTTTGCCATGATCACGCTTGCACTGGCACAGTTGGTGTTTTTCTTCTACGTTCAGTCCGACTTCACCCGGGGAGAAGATGGTCTGCATGGTATACCGCGAGGGAATCTGTTTGGCGTGATCAGCCTGCAGGATAATCTGTCGATGTACTACTTCGTACTCGCCATCTTTGTGTTGGGGTTTGCACTGGTCCAGCGAACCATCAACTCTCCCTTCGGTTATGTTCTGAAGGCGATCAAGGAAAATGAAGCCAGGACCACGTCGCTGGGTTATAACACGGATCATTACAAGCTGGTGGCTTTCGTGATTTCGGCTGCACTGGCTGGGCTTGCGGGCTCGGTCAAGACTATCGTATTCCAGCTGGCTTCGCTGACTGATGCCCACTGGCATATGTCCGGTGAAGTGGTCCTGATGACATTGCTCGGAGGTGTCGGCACCTTACTGGGCCCTGTTATTGGTGCCGCTTTTGTGGTCAGTCTGGAGCATCAACTGGCTCAGGGCCCTCTGGGCGACTGGGTCAACGTGATACTGGGCGGGATCTTTGTGATCTGTGTGCTGGCATTCCGTGCCGGTATTGTGGGTGAGGTGCAGAAGTTCATGAAGAAGAACTTCAACTGATCTGCTGTTGAAAGTAATGTTATTGACCCTTTGGTTTAAAGCTGGGTTTAAAGCAGGGGTTGAGCCCAGGTTTTAAATCCAGAGTGTGAGCCGAGCAATTCGAGGTAAGTAAAAGTGTCTGATGCCATTGTAATCGTAGGTGCTGCCCGCACCCCCATGGGTGGTTTGCAGGGATCGCTCAGCTCCGTGCGAGCGCCAGCGCTGGGTGCAGCAGCCATCAAGGCTGCCGTTGAGCGCGCAGGGCTTGGTGCTGATCAGGTGGATGAGGTTGTCATGGGTTGCGTGCTGCCAGCAGGCCTTGGGCAGGCGCCAGCACGACAGGCATCGCTGGGTGCCGGTATTCCGGTAGCAGCAGGCTGTACCACTGTGAACAAGATGTGTGGTTCCGGTATGAAGGCGGTGATGCTGGCACATGATCAATTGCTGGCTGGCAGCGCTGATGTCATGGTTGCGGGTGGCATGGAAAACATGAGCCAATCGCCGTATCTGCTGCCCAAGGCGCGTGAAGGGATGCGCATGGGGCATGGTCAGGTGTTGGATCACATGTTCCTGGATGGTCTGGAGGATGCCTACAAGGGTGGTCTCATGGGCAGCTATGCGCAGAAAACCGCAGACCAGTATCAGGTGACACGTGAGTCGATGGATGATTTTGCCATCTCATCACTGACCCGTGCACTGCGGGCCATAGAACAGGGTGACTTTGCAGATGAGATCACACCTGTGACGGTGAGCGGGCGTGGGGGGGATCTCCTGGTAGAAATTGATGAGCAGCCGGGCAAGGCGAAGGTGGATAAAATCCGCACGTTGAAACCCGCGTTTGCCAAAGATGGAACAGTAACTGCAGCCAATGCCAGCTCCATTTCCGATGGTGCTTCGGCACTGGTATTGATGCGTGACAGCGAGGCGCAGCGTCGTGGATTGAAACCGCTGGCGCGTATCGTTGCTCACTCAACCCACGCACAACTGCCGGATGAGTTCACGCTGGCGCCGATCGGTGCTGTCAGCAAGGTGCTGGACAGGGCAGGTTGGAGTAAAGATGACGTCGATCTGTATGAGATCAACGAAGCCTTTGCTGTGGTTACCATGCTGGCCCAGCAGCAGTTGGGACTGGATCCTGAGAAGGTCAATGTCAATGGTGGGGCTTGCGCACTCGGGCATCCGATCGGCTCCAGTGGTTCACGGATTCTGGTCACACTGCTCTATGCGTTGCAGCGTCGTGGCCTGAAACGTGGCGTAGCCTCGCTTTGTATCGGCGGTGGTGAAGCGACTGCTGTTGCGATCGAGCTGATCTGATCGCCATCACTTCCTGTCGGATCTTGCAGGGTCACAGTGCGGTGAGAACGAAAACTTGCCGAACTGTGATCCGATTTCTGGTTAAATAGCGTTTAGCTATCTTCAGGAGCCTGGCAGCAGGCTGCAATTTCACGCGAAACAGGAAGGATTTCATGGGCTTCAAGGGTGTAGAAAATTTCTCTCATCGTCAGGCTGACAAGCTGGGTGTATTGATCACCAATCTTGGAACACCGGATGAACCAACCCCGTCAGCCCTGCGCCGGTATCTCAAGGAGTTTCTATCAGACCCTCGTGTTGTCGAAGTGCCACGGCCACTGTGGTGGCTGATACTGAATGGTGTGATTCTGAATATCCGCCCACGCAGATCAGCCGCTGCTTATCGCAAGGTCTGGACCGAGCGCGGTTCGCCGCTGCTGCTGCATACCCAGGATCAGTGCGCTGCGCTGCGAGAGCAGTTGCAGCAGATCCATGGTGATCGTGTGGTGGTCGAATTTGCCATGCGCTACGGAAATCCTTCAATCAGTTCGGTGTTGGATAAAATGCAACAGCAGGGGGTGACTCGCTTGCTGGTATTGCCCCTCTATCCTCAGTACTCCGGCTCCACCAGTGGGTCGACCTTTGATGCTGTTGCCGCGGATTTCATGCAGCGTCGCTGGCTTCCGGATCTGACATTCATCAGTCACTACCATGATTTCCCCCCCTATATCGAGGCGATGGCGAAGCATATCGAAGCTTACTGGGCTGACAAGGGCAGGGCAGATCTGCTGCTGCTCTCCTATCATGGTATCCCGAAGCGCTATCTCCTTAATGGTGACCCCTACCATTGTGAATGTTTCAAGACGTCACGATTGCTGGCCGAACGGCTCGGACTGGATGCCAGTCAATATCGCACCACATTTCAGTCTCGTTTCGGTCGTGAAGAGTGGCTCAAGCCCTATACCGATATGACCCTGAAGGCACTTCCGGGCGAAGGTATCACGTCAGTACAGGTGTTCTGCCCCGGTTTCTCAGCGGATTGCCTGGAAACACTGGAGGAGATAGAGGAAGAGAATCGCGAGTATTTTGAGCATGCTGGTGGTCAACGTTATGAATATATTCCTGCGTTGAATGCCGAGCCTGTTCATATTGATGCCTTGGCAGAGCTGATCAGACCTCATCTGGAGCACTGGCTCTCATCACCAGCCAGAGATACTGAGCAGGCAGCCGTGCTGGCCAATGCGGCCGGTGCCCCTGTCAACTGATCAGCTCTTGTAGGAGGAGGCTCCCAGCCTGATACGGCGATAATGGCTGGGTGATATCCCCATGATTTTCTTGAAAATACGCGAGAAATAGTACGCATCTTCATAGCCGATCGCCCAGCCTACTTCAGCGATGCTCTTGCTGGTGACATCCAGCAGGTGGCAGGCGCGTTCTATCTTGAGTTGGATAAAGTGGTTGATCGGGGTGGTTCCGGTGAGTTCACCATACTTCTTGATGAAGTGGAACTTGGACATCGAAATAGCATTGGCCAGCGTGTCGACGTCCAGTTGCTCATGCAGCCGTGCCTGCATCAGACTGTGAATCTTCTCCAGATCGAAAGTGTCGTTGGCTTGCCGCTTGCCCAGCGGTTTGAGCAGCACAATATGTGTCATTATCTGGCGCAGCAGATTGGCACTATGCAGAAACGCATTGAGATGGTGGCTGGCCTGGCGGGTATCCAGCAGCGCCTCAAAGTCTGCCACCAGTCTTGAATGCAGACCCAGCGGAACAACCGGGTTCTGAACGTCGGGATTGATCTGGTCGATGAAATCCTGGCTCAGCTCACCATCAAAATGGATCCAGTAGATGGTCCAGGGGCGATAGGGGTCTGCATGGTAGGTGTGCTCGGTACCTTTTGCCAGCAGCATCAGTTCACCCGGCTGGATTATTCTCTTTTTACCGCAGGCCTCCAGCCTCCCTTGACCCTCCAGGCAGTAGATCAGCAGGTTGTCATCATGCTGCTGGCGCGACATCTGATGCCCTTTGGCATATTGATAGTAACCGATACCCAATGGGTAGAGCTGTCTGCTCAAGGGGTGATTTGCAAGCTGGGATACCATTCTCCGTGGCAGTACAAAGCGAATGCTGTCCTGTGGCAAGGGCCAGTCGGAAGGATGGCTCATATTGTGTCACCTCTTATACCTTGGTATGAGTAATTTCCCTTATTGATGCGCAATATAGTCCATCATATCAGCAATATTATCAATCCTTGCGTTCCCGCCCATGTGATAAAAATAGAGGCATGACAACGATTTCAGCACCTTGCTTGACGTATACGTAAGAACCCTTTGCCCAGGGGCGTATCTAACACAGTAAAGTGCAATGAATAACAATAAATCATTAATTGAAGGTATCGACCATGACACATCAAGTTCCTCTCCTGATCAACGGTAAAATGGTGCAGAGTCAGACCAGTCAGTGGATTCCCGTGACTAATCCGGCCACACAGGAGGTGATCGCTCAGGTGCCCTGTGCTACAGCTGAAGAGGTGGATCAGGCGGTAGCTTCGGCCAAGGCGGCATTCGAGACCTGGAAAGAGGTGCCCGTATCTGAGCGTGCCCGCGTGATGCTGCGCTATCAGGCGCTGCTGAAGGAGCATCATGATGAGATCGCCACGATTCTGAGCGGCGAAACCGGTAAAACCTTCGAAGACGCCAAGGGTGATGTCTGGCGTGGTATTGAAGTGGTAGAGCATGCCTGCAATATCGCCTCTCTGTCGATGGGTGAAACAGTTGAAAACGTCGCGCGTAAGGTGGATTGCTACAGCTACACCCAGCCACTGGGCGTCTGTGTCGGTATCACACCTTTCAACTTCCCTGCGATGATCCCGCTGTGGATGTTCCCGATGGCAATCGCCTGCGGAAATACTTTTGTTTTGAAACCCTCCGAGCAGGACCCGCTGACGCCAATGCGTCTGGCTGAGCTGTTCCAGGAAGCTGGCGCTCCGGATGGACTGTTGCAGGTAGTGCATGGCACCAAAGAGGTGGTGGATCAATTGCTGGTTCATCCGGATACACCGGCGATCTCCTTTGTCGGCTCAGTGGCTGTTGGTGAGCATATCTACAAGACCGGTACCGATCATATGAAGCGTGTACAGGCGTTTGCCGGCGCCAAGAACCATATGGTGGTGATGCCGGATGCGCAGAAACAGCAGGTGATCAACAACCTCGTTGGTTCTTCGGTCGGTGCTGGTGGTCAGCGCTGCATGGCGATCTCGGTAGCGGTGTTTGTCGGTCAGGCGCGTGAGTGGATCCCTGATCTGAAAGAGGCACTGGCGCAGGTTCAGCCAGGTGCCTGGGACGATCCGAAGGCAGGCTATGGCCCTCTGATCAATCCTCAGTCCAGAGAGCGTGTGCTGCGCTTTATTCAGGAGGGTAAGGATGCCGGTGCCGAGTGTCTGCTCGATGGCAGCGAGTGCGTTGTACCGGGATTCCCTGACGGTAACTGGGTGGGGCCAACACTGTTCCGCAATGTCACCACCGATATGTCGATCTACCGTGAGGAGATCTTTGGCCCGGTACTTATCGTGCTGGAGGTGGATACGCTGGAAGAGGCGATCAAGCTGATCAACGAGAACCCCTATGGCAACGGTACCTCGATCTTCACTGCATCGGGTGCTGCTGCACGTAAATATCAGCATGAGATACAGGTCGGTCAGGTTGGGATCAACGTGCCAGTACCGGTACCACTGCCATTCTTCTCTTTCACTGGCTGGCGTAAGTCTTTCTACGGCGATCAGCACGCCTATGGCAAGCAGGCGGTACGTTTCTATACCGAAACCAAAACCGTTACGGCGCGCTGGTTCGAGGACGATATCGCCTCCGGTCCCAATATGACGATTCAGCTCAGATAATCAGCGCTGAGTCAGTGTAGTCATCAGTTTCAGGGCGCTTGGCGCCCTGTTTCAGGGGGATAGGATGGATTTTGAATTAAACGAAGATCAGGTTGCGTTTGTCGATATGGCATCGGCCTTTGCGCGCAACGAACTGGAGCCTCATGCTGCCCAGTGGGATCATGAACACATCTTTCCGGTCGATGTGCTGCGCAAGGCCGGTGAACTCGGTTTCTGTTCCATCTATGCACCCGAAAGCGTCGGCGGGTTGGGTTTGAGCCGTCTGGATGCGAGCATCATTTTTGAACGTCTGTCGATGGGGTGCACCTCGACTACGGCGTACCTGACTATTCACAACATGGTGACCTGGATGGTGACCAGCTTTGGCTCACCTGCTGTGATAGAGCAGTGGGGCGAAGGGCTTGCCACGGGTGCCTTGCTCGGCTCCTATTGCTTGACCGAGCCCAACTCAGGTTCGGATGCCGCCTCGCTGAAAACAACCGCCCGCCGTGAAGGCGATCACTATGTGATCAATGGCAGCAAGATGTTCATCTCCGGTGCCGGCAGCACCGATCTGCTGGTGGTGATGGCCAGAACCGGTGGTCCGGGCGCTCGCGGCGTATCGGCTTTTGCCGTGGATGCCAGAGCGGAAGGGATCAGCTATGGGCGTGAAGAGGACAAGATGGGCTGGAATAGCCAGCCGACACGGATGATCACCTTTGAGGATGTCCGAGTACCGGCTGAAGCCCTGCTCAGTGAGGAAGGTGAAGGTTTCGTGCTGGCAATGAAGGGATTGGATGGCGGGCGTATCAATATCGCTGCCTGCTCGGTCGGCACGGCGCAGCAGGCGCTGAACAAGGCGCGTGAATATATGCTGGAGCGCAAGCAGTTCGGTCAGCGTCTGGCGGATTTTCAGGCGCTGCAGTTCCGTCTGGCCGATATGGCGACCGAACTGGTGGCCGCACGACAGATGGTCAGGCTGGCAGCCAGCAAACTGGATCGACAGGATCCGGACGCCAGCACATACTGCGCCATGGCCAAACGCTTTGCCACCGATGCCGGTTATCAGATCTGTGACGAGGCGTTGCAACTCTACGGTGGCAATGGCTATATCAAGGAGTATCCGATGGAGCGCTATCTGCGTGACAGTCGTGTTCATCGCATACTGGAAGGCACCAACGAGATCATGCGTGTGATCATTGCACGCCGTCTGCTGGCAGACGCCGACAACGAACTGTGAGGGAGATAAGCGATATGTCCGATGCGATTCGGGTAGAAAAACGCGGTCACGTAGCACTACTGACCATGAACAACCCGCCAGCCAATACCTGGACGGCAGACAGCCTGCAGGCGCTGGTCAGCATTATCGAAGAGCTGAATGCCGATCGTGATATCTGGAGTCTGGTGCTGACAGGCCAGGGTGAGAAATTTTTCTCAGCCGGCGCCGATCTCAAACTGTTTGCCGATGGTGATCGCAGCGTCGCGCGGGATATGGCGCGTCTGTTTGGCCAGGCATTCGAAACACTGAGCCGTTTCCGTGGTGTCTCTATCGCAGCCATAAATGGCTATGCGATGGGTGGCGGACTGGAAGTTGCGCTGGCATGTGATCTGCGTATTGCCGAGGAGCAGGCGGTCATGGCACTGCCTGAGGCAAAAGTCGGCTTGCTGCCCTGTGCTGGTGGCACGCAGAACCTGACGCTGCTGGTCGGCGAAGGCTGGGCCAAGCGGATGATTCTGTGCGGTGAGCAGGTCAAGGCCGACAAGGCGCTTGCGATCGGCCTGGTAGAAGAGGTGGTTGAGCGGGGTCAGGCACTGGAGCAGGCATTGGCACTGGCGGAACAGGTCGGTAGCCAGAGCCCTTCGGCAGTATCGGCATGCAAGACGCTGATCCAATCAGGCCGCACACGTACGCTGGATCAGGGCTATATTCTGGAGCGGGAGCTGTTTGTCGATCTGTTCCATACTGAAGATCAGCGCGAAGGGGTGAATGCCTTCCTCGAGAAGCGCAAACCTGAGTGGAAAAATCGCTGATCTGGAGATCAATATGAGCTGTGTCCTTTTTACCGAACACCCAACGGCTGATGGTCATTTGATCGGTGAGATCTGCCTGAATGCCGAGCGCTCGCTGAATGCGCTGACGTTGGAGATGATCGATCTGATTCAGCCGCAACTGGATCGCTGGCAGCAGGATGAACGTGTTGTGGCCGTTTTTCTCGACAGCGCCGGCAGCAAGGCGTTCTGTGCCGGTGGTGATGTCGTTAATCTGTATCGCTCTATCAAGGGGGATGGAGACCCTGATTTTCCGGAAGCCTTTTTCACCCGTGAGTATCGCCTGGACTATACCCTGCATACTTACTCCAAACCGGTGATCTGCTGGGCCAGCGGTATCGTGATGGGCGGCGGTATGGGGCTGATGAATGGCTGCAGCCATCGTGTGGTCACTGAAACCTCACATCTGGCGATGCCGGAAGTGACTATTGGGCTATATCCCGATGTCGGCGGTAGTTGGTTTCTGAACAGGATGCCGGGCCGCAGTGGATTGTTTCTGGGGCTGACCGGAAATCCGATCAATGCACCTGATGCTCTGTATCTTGGGCTCGCGGATCGTGCGCTCAGGTCCGATATGCGTGATGGTTTTCTGCAGCGGCTGCAAACCCTGAGTTGGAACGGCGATGCTGGTGGGTTGATCAGCCAAGTGCTGCGTGAGCTGGAGCAGGAAGCAGCAGCCAGTTTTGCTGAGATGCCTGCGCCGATTCGCGAGCACGAAGCGCTGATACGTCAGATCACAGATCATGACACCGTGCAGGGTATGGTGGCAGCGCTCAGCGCACTTGAGTCGGATGATAAATGGGTGTTGCGTGCAAAACGTGCGATCACTCATGGTAGCCCGCTGTCGATCGTCATGATCCATGAGCAGTTGAAACGGTCACGTCATCTGTCTTTGAAAGAGGTGTTCCAGCAAGAGCTGATTCTGTCGGTGCAGTGTTGCCGGCACGAAGAGTTCGCCGAGGGTGTGCGTGCCTTGCTGGTAGATAAGGACAATCAACCGAATTGGGTATTCAGTTCGCTGGACAAGGTCGAACCGGAATTTGTGGCTGGGTTGTTCAAATCACCCTGGCCGGTAAACCCGCTGCAGGATTTGTAAAGAGCTTAGAAATTGATCAGCTGACCTGCAGTGGATTGTCCAATAAAACAGAATAAAAACAGAGGGATAGTATCATGGCGTTAATTGCATTTATTGGTCTGGGCAATATGGGTGGGCCGATGGCCGTGAACCTGGCCAAAGCAGGACATCAGGTAAAAGCATTTGATCTGTCGGCAGAGGCGCTTAAGCATGCCGTCGAGGGCGGATGTGAGGCGGCGCAGAGTGCCGTAACGGCGGTGGCAGGCGCTGAGTTTGTCATCACCATGCTGCCAGCCGGGCGTCATGTCCAGGCGCTGCTGGTCAGCGGTGAGGACGCGCTGTTCAACCATATCGCACCGGGTACACTGGTGATCGACAGCTCAACCATCGATGTCCAGACAGCACGCAGCGTAGCTACTGCAGCGGCAGAAAAAGGTATCGATTTTGTCGACGCGCCAGTTTCCGGCGGTGTGGGTGGTGCGCAGGCGGGTACACTGACGTTTATCGTTGGCGGCACTGCTGAGCAGTTTGCCCGTGCAGAGCCTGTGTTGAAGGCGATGGGTAAGAACATCTTCCATGCCGGTGATCATGGCGCCGGTCAGATCGCCAAGGTGTGCAACAACATGATGCTGGGCATTCTGATGGCCGGTACTTGTGAAGCGCTGAACATGGGGATCAAAAACGGACTCGATCCGGCGGTTCTCTCTGAAATCATGAAGCAGAGTTCCGGTAATAACTGGGCGCTGCAGGTCTATAATCCTGTACCGGGTGTGATGGAGAACGTACCGGCTTCACGCGACTATCAGGGCGGTTTCCAGGTGGACCTGATGTACAAGGATCTGGGGCTGGCAATGGATCTGAGTCAGCACAGTGCTGCACCCACCCCGATGGGTTCAGCTGCACGTGCATTGTTCAACCTGCACAAGACGGCTGGAAATGGTGGGTTGGATTTTTCCAGCCTTATCAAGCTGTACAAGGATAAGTGATCAGCGTCCGTTATTCAGTCAGTATCAGCTAATCAGTCAGATGGGCGGCGTAATGGCCGCCCAGTGATTCTGCAAACAATAATAATCAGAGGTGGCAGATGATCTACACGGATCAGTATCAGGCTTATCTAGATAACCCCGAACAATACTGGGCTGAGCAGGCAACCGCTCTGGCCTGGTTCAAACAACCGGAAACCTTCCTGCAACCAACCGGAAACGGCACCTACTGCTGGTATCCTGATGGCGAGCTGAACATGAGCTATCTGGCGCTCGATTATCAGATCGAGCAGGGCCGTGGCGATCAGGTGGCACTTTACTACGACTCTCCCGTCACCGACACAAAGGAGGCGATCACTTTCAGCCAGATGCACGAGCGTGTGGTGCGTTTTGCCGGTGCGTTGAAAAAGCTGAATGTAGGCAAGGGCGATACCGTGGTCATCTATATGCCCATGATTCCCGAAGCTGCGGTAGCGATGCTGGCCTGCGCCAGACTGGGTGCCGTACATTCGGTCGTGTTCGGAGGTTTTGCCGCGAACGAACTGGCCCTGCGTATCGATGATGCCGAGCCCAAACTGATACTGACGGCCTCCTGTGGCATAGAGTTCGACAAGAAGATCGCCTACAAGCCGCTGGTGGATAAGGCGGTCAGCCTGGCGAGGCATAAACCAGCCCACACGATCGTGTGTCAGCGCCCGATGCTGAAGGCAGAGATGGATCCGGCTCGTGACATCGACTGGTATGAGATGCAGCAGGGTGTTGAGCCTGCCGACTGTGTGCCTGTCAAGGGCAGTGATCCTCTTTACATACTCTACACCTCCGGCACCACCGGTCAGCCGAAGGGGATCGTACGGGATACGGGCGGCTATGCGGTGGCGCTCAAGTATGCGCTGCATAATGTTTATGGCATGAAGGCGGGCGATGTCTGGTGGGGCGCGTCGGATATCGGCTGGGTGGTTGGCCATTCGTTTATTGTCTATGGCCCTCTGATGGGCGGCTGCAGTGCGATCTTCTTCGAGGGTAAGCCGGTCAGAACACCGGATGCCGGTACCTTCTGGCGTGTGATCAGTGAGTATGGTGTCAACTCGATGTTTTGCGCACCGACCGCTTTCCGTGCGATCCGCAAGGAGGACCCAAGCGGTGATCTGGCACGCCAGTATGATCTGAACAGCCTGCGCTGGATCTTCGTTGCAGGTGAAAAACTGGACTCCTCCACCTACTACTGGCTGGATGATCTGCTTCAGGTGCCGGTGCTGGATCACTGGTGGCAGACCGAGTCCGGCTGGCCGATGACGGCACCGATGATGGGCTGGGATCAACCCTCTGCACCACGTCTGGGTTCAACCAACCGACCGATTCCCGGCTATGATATACGGGTACTGGATGGCGATGGTACCGAGCTGGAACCGATGCAGTCGGGGAATATCTGCGTCAAGCTGCCGATGCCACCGGGTTTTGCCTGGAGTATCTGGCGCAATGACGAGCGTTTCACCAGCTCCTATCTGACCGCTTTTCCGGGCTATTATCACACGGGAGATGGCGGCTATAAGGATGAGGATGGCTACATCTACATCACTGGGCGCACTGATGATGTAATCAATGTGTCTGGTCATCGACTATCCACCGGCGAGATGGAGGAGGTGGTTTCTGCACATGCTGCAGTAGCCGAATGTGCGGTGATCGGTGTTACGGATGAGCTGAGAGGCCAGGTGCCTGTAGGCCTGGTCGTCCTCAAGGCTGGTGTTGAGGCGGACGAGGCGCAACTGGAGCGCGAGCTGGTTGAGATGGTGCGTGATCAGGTGGGGGCATTGGCATGTTTTCGTCGTGTAATCGTGGTGCAGCGCCTTCCAAAGACACGCTCCGGCAAGATTCTGCGTGCAGTGTTGCGTAAGATTGCAGCCAGCGAGTCTTACAAGATGCCATCCACCATAGATGATGAGAGCATCCTGCCCGAAATTGAAACCTACCTGAAGAGGGCAGGCTTTATCGGCGCCTGAACTGAGGGCGCAAACAGCCCGTGCCTGTGGTACGGCAGTGGAGAGGACGATGCACATAAAAGACAGGGTATTTGTGATAACCGGCGGCGGCCGGGGGCTGGGCCTTGGTATGGCCGAGCACCTGGCAGCGCTGGGTGCCAGGCTTGCGCTGGTTGATATCAGCGCGACGGATCTGGATACCGCCGTCACCAGTTGCAGTGCGCATGGCGTGGAAGCACGCGCCTATGTGTGCGATATCACGTCTGAGGAGCAGGTTGAATCTGCCTTTGCCCGGATTCGCAGTGACTTCGGGGCTGTTCATGGTCTGGTCAATAATGCCGGTCTGATGCAGGATGCGATGCTGATCAAGATCAGAGATGGCAAGCTGGTGGATAAGATGTCCATGCAGCAATGGAACAGTGTGCTGAATGTCAATCTGACCGGAACCTTCCTTTGTGGTCGCGAAGCGGCCGGGATCATGGCAGAGCAGGGTGATGGTGGAGTGATAGTCAATATCTCATCCGTTTCACGGGCCGGTAATCCGGGGCAGACCAATTATTCGGCGACCAAATCGGCTGTGGCGACACTGGTGGTCTGCTGGGCACGGGAGCTGGCCAGATTCGGCATACGAGTTGGTGGTATCGCGCCGGGTGTGATTGCCACCGAGATGACTGCACAGATGAAGCCGGAGGCGGTCGAGCGGATGCTGGCGGCTGTACCGCTTCGTCGCCTGGGCGAAATCGGCGAGATGGCTCACACCTTGCAGTACATTATCGAGAATGATTTTTTCACGGGAAGAGTTGTCGAAATGGATGGTGGTTTGCGGATCTGATTGCGTTATTTTTCCGCATGTGCAAAATTAAAGGGGTAAGCCACTTGGTTTACGTCTTTAATTCGCCTTTAATTCAATAAAGGAGGCCGCATCATGAGTGCTACAACCCCCCACCCCAAATTCATGGAAGCGATGCGCAAGTTATCTGCAATGAGTGAAGAGGAGCGGCTATCCGAAGAGAATAAAGAGCTGTTCGAACAGGCGATGCAGTATGCGCCGCTGGATATTCAACCGGCACTGATTGCGATCAAGCAGAAGTACGAGCAGACACTGCACTGATCATAGAACAACACGAATCAATAAAAGAGAAGGGGCCTGCGGGCCCCTTCTGCTTGATGGCGGGTTGTATGCCATTACATGTTCGGATAGTTCGGGCCACCGCCCCCTTCAGGTACCACCCAGGTGATGTTCTGGGCAGGATCCTTGATATCGCAGGTTTTGCAATGAACGCAGTTGGCCGAGTTGATCTGGAAGCGGGGGCCTGTTGCCTCTTCAATCACCTCATAGACTCCCGCCGGGCAGTAGCGTTGGGCAGGTTCGTCATACAGCGACAGATTTTTGCCGGTCGGAATGCTCGGGTCTGTCAACCTGAGATGCGTAGGCTGATCTTCCTCATGATTCGCGTTGGACAGAAACACCGAAGTCAGCTTGTCGAATGAGAGTTTGCCATCCGGTTTTGGATAACTGATTTTGGCGCATTCGCTGGCCGGCTTGAGCTGTTCGTGATCCTTATGCAGATCGTGCAAGGTCACTGGGATCTTGCCACCAAAGAGGTTCTGGTCGACAAAGTTGAATGCACCGCCGAGGTAGGCACCGAACTTGTGCATCGCCGGACCGAAGTTGCGGGCGCGATACAGCTCATCATACAGCCAGGAGTTCTTGTAGGCTTCGGTGTAGCTGTCCAGTTTTTTACCGCCTTCATCGCCATTCGCAAGCGCATCCACAATCGCTTCGGCTGCCAGCAGGCCCGACTTCATCGCTGTGTGGATACCCTTGATCTTGGAGAAGTTCAGCGTGCCGGCATCGCAGCCCAGCAGCAGGGCGCCAGGCATTACCATTTCGGGTAGCGTATTGAATCCTCCTTTGGTGATGGCACGGGCACCATAGGAGATGCGCTTGCCACCTTCGAGATACTTGGCTATCTCCGGGTGATGTTTCATGCGCTGGAACTCATCAAACGGGCTCAGATGTGGGTTGGAGTAGTTCAGGTCCACGATCAGGCCGACTTCCACCTGATTGCTCTCATCATGATAGAGGAAGAAACCACCACTGGCACCATCTGTCAGCGGCCAGCCGGAACCATGTACGACCAGGCCTGGTTTGTGGCGAGAAGGCTCGATATCCCACAGCTCCTTGATGCCGATGCCGTAATGCTGAGGGTCTTTCCCCTCATCCAGCTTGTAACGGGCGATAAGCTGTTTACCGAGGTGGCCACGACAACCTTCACTGAACAGAGTGTATTTTGCGTGCAGCTCCATCCCTTCGGTATAGCTGCCTTTCTTCTCGCCATCGGCACCAATACCCATATCACCGGTGGCGATCCCTTTGACACTGCCATCTTCATTGAACAACACTTCTGCGGCGGCAAAGCCGGGGAAGATCTCGACACCCAGTTGTTCCGCCTGCTCCGCCAGCCAGCGGCAGACATTGCCAAGGCTGACAATGTAGTTACCGTCGTTGTGCATGGTCTTGGGCACGACGAAGTTGGGTAGCTTGATGGCGCTTTTCTCATTTCTGAGCAGAAAGACTTCATCAGCGGTTACGGCTGTGTTCAGGGGCGCGCCGCGCTCGCGCCAGTCAGGGAAGAGCTCATCCAGTGCTCGTGTTTCCATGACGGCACCTGACAGGATATGGGCGCCGACTTCTGAACCCTTTTCAACCACACAGACGGTGATCTCCTGTTCGTTGGCCTGTGCCTGCTGCATCAGTCGGCATGCCGCTGACAGTCCGGAAGGACCGGCTCCGACGATTACTACGTCAAACTCCATCGATTCACGACTCACGATTTGGCTCCTCAAAAAATGCTCAGCTTCATTTTTTATAATTTCTGTTCATAGAATCTATGAATGAGCGGATTCTTATGAAATTATCCAGTTACGATATACTAAAGGCTATTTTATGCTATTGGGCATAAGTAAAAACCCTTATTCATGTAATTAGTTCATCTTTTTTGCAAAGTTGATCGTTTTTGCCATAAGGGATTTTACCTATATGAGATGGCTGGTATGATGAGCCAACAGTTTTGGTCAAAATAAAGCAACAAAGGAATTCACAATGAAGGTGCTGGTAACGGTCAAGCGTGTGATCGATTACAACGTCAAGGTCAGAGTGATGTCTGACAACAGTGATGTTGATCTGAAAAACGTCAAGATGGCAGTCAATCCCTTTTGTGAGATCGCAGTCGAGCAGGCTGTGCGCATGAAAGAGTCAGGGCTGGCAACAGAGGTGGTCGTCGTATCGATGGGGCCTGCTACTGCTCAGGAACAACTGCGTACAGCGCTGGCGATGGGTGCTGATCGTGCCATACTGGTTCAGTCCGATGAGGCGCTTGAATCCCTGACGGTTGCCAAAATACTGGCAAAAATCGTCGAAGAGGAGCAGCCGGGTCTGGTGCTGATGGGTAAGCAATCGATCGATACGGATAACAACCAGACGGGCCAGATGCTATCGGCACTGACCGGTATGTCTCAGGGTGCTTTTGCCTCAGCCATTGAGTCCGATGGTGATCAGCTCAAGGTGACCCGCGAGGTGGATGGTGGTCTGCAGACCTTGTCGATCAAGCTGCCTGCGGTTGTCACGGTTGATCTGCGTATGAATGAGCCGCGCTATGCATCCTTGCCGAACATCATGAAGGCGAAGAAAAAACCTCTGGATACTAAAACACCAGCAGATTATGGCGTCAGTGTGAAGGCTCACAGTAAGGTGCTGAGAGTTGAGCCGCCCGCTGAGCGTCAGGCGGGTATCAAGGTTGGCAGCGTTGCCGAGTTGGTGGATAAACTGAAAAACGAAGCGAAGGTGATCTGATGGCTATTCTGGTAATTTCTGAACATGACAATGCAGCACTGAAGCCTTCAACCCTCAACACCGTCAAGGCCGCCAGTGAAATCGGTGGTGAGATCGATCTGCTGATTGTCGGCAGTGGTTGCAGCGCGGTTGCAGATAGCGCTGCGAAAGTAGCGGGTATACGTAAAGTGCTTGTCGCCGATAACGCTGCCTACGATCATGAAATCGCCGAGAACGTGGCGGCGCTGGTGATTGAGCTGGCGCCGGGTTACTCGCATCTGCTGGCTCCCGCGACCACCAACGGCAAGAACTTCATGCCTCGTGTTGCCGCCCTGCTGGATGTTGGTCAGATCTCCGATATCATCAAGGTTGAATCACCCGATACCTTTGTACGTCCGATCTATGCCGGTAACGCCATCGCGACGGTACAGTCACTGGATGACACCAAGGTGATCACGGTACGGACCACTGCATTTGATGCGGTTGCCGAAGAGGGCGGCAGTGCAACTGTTGAGTCGCTGAGCCAGGTCAAGGATCTGGGTCTGAGCCGTCTGATCTCTGAAGATATGGCCGTTTCGGATCGTCCCGAGCTGACAGCCGCACGTGTCGTGATCTCCGGTGGTCGTGGTATGGCCTCCAAGGAAAACTTCGAGCTGCTTGAGAAAGTCGCTGATAAGCTGGGTGCTGCTATCGGCGCGTCACGCGCTGCAGTCGATGCCGGCTTTGTCCCGAATGATATGCAGGTAGGGCAGACAGGTAAGATCGTTGCGCCTGAATTGTATATTGCAGTGGGTATTTCGGGTGCGATTCAGCATCTGGCTGGTATGAAAGATTCCAAGGTGATTGTTGCGATCAACAAGGATGAGGATGCGCCTATCTTCCAGGTTGCCGACTATGGTCTGGTGGCGGATCTGTTCGAAGCTGTGCCTGAGCTGGAAAAGTCACTGTAAAAGGTGATCTGTAGAAGGGCCTCCCGCCCTGCGACAGGCGGGAGGGCCCATTCAGCTCTGTTGGTTAGACAAGAGCCGGAGACGCTTAAGCTGCGCCGGTTATCCTGGGATCAGGATGAGTGGCCATGAAGTGCAGCAGTGTCTTTCTTAACAAGATAACGCGCTCATGATTGCCGCACTTTCTGGCATGTTCTATATCATCAAGAATGATACTCTTGATACGATTTTCCCCCTCATGTGTTACCAGATAATGCCCCAGTGCCATTGCGATCATCGGATCAACGTGCTCATGCTCTGCGATTGCATCGATCTCTTCGGGGGTAAGATCGCACATTTCAAGGCATTCGTCGTAGGTCAGCATATGCCTCACCTCCTGTTATGGTTTGATGATCTGTTCAGATCCGAAAACTGCATGACATCCTGTGGCTAGCTCCAGTGTAGAACACCTGTATAGGGAGTCTAGAGTCTCTGTGAGAGTATTTTTCATCTAATCTCAGTGTTGCTGCTAAGGGTTTCATGTTGCAGTTGCGGGTTTTAAGGCTTCAGCTTGGTGCTTTTACTAGCTGAAACAGTGACTAATGATGCTTAGCAGCTGCGGAAAATGCTGTTCTCGGATGGTGATTTTTTGAACAGAAATAACAGTTGTTTATTGATCTGTATCAGTATTTCGGATCTGCTTTTCCTGAAGAGTTGTCCGCCTTGAATGGCAGGCCTTCTGACAGGTGCAGCATACGCTGGCGCATCAGTCGGGTTTCGTCTGTCAGGAATTGGCGGATGCCCTGTCTGAACCCTGGCTCCTCTATCCAGTGTACGGACCAGGTTTCAATCGGCTTGAAGCCACGCTGAATCTTATGCTCGCCCTGGGCGCCGGGATCAAACCAGCGTAACCCCTGCTCGATACAATACTCGATACCGCGATAGTAGCAGGCTTCAAAGTGCAGATTTTCATACTCATCCAGAGACCCCCAGTAGCGTCCATAGAGGGTATTGCTGCTTTTGAATGAAAGCGCTACGGCGACGGTCTTTTCCCGCGTTTCAGCCACGACCATCATCAGATGCTGTGGCAGGGTGTTGCGAATAAGGCGGAAAAAATCCAGATTCAGATATCCACGCTGACCCCGTTTCAGATAGGTCAGTTGGTAGCAGCGATAGAACTCCTCCAGTAGTCCGTCGTGAATATTACTGCCCTCGACCACGCGTATCTCAATTCCCTGCTCACGAATTTTCTGGCGCTCCTTCTTCAGATTTTTGCGCTTGCGTGAAGCGAAGCGTGACAGGAAGTCGTCGAAATTCTCATAGCCTTCATTATGCCAGTGATACTGGGTTCCCAGCCTTGGCAGCATGCCGCAACTGCTGAAATGGTCCTTGGTGATAGACTCGGTGAACAGGCCATGCCATGAGGAGGTCTGAAACCGCTCACACAATACCCTGATGGCCTGTGCTATGGCAGGTATGGCCTGTTCAAGTGGAATGCTGATCCCGAATCTGGGGCCCTGTGAAGGAGTGAAAGGGATGGCAGTCAGCAGCTTGGGATAGTAATCCAGGCCATGGCGTGAATAGGCGTCTGCCCAGGCCCAGTCAAACACATATTCGCCATAGGAGTGGTTCTTCAGATACAGCGGCATGACCCCGACCAGGTTGCCTTCCTGCTCAAGCCTCAAGTGCAGTGGTTGCCAGCCGGTGCTGGCACTGACGCAGCCAGAGCGCTCAAGCGCCTGCAGAAATTCATGGCGCAGAAAGGGATAGTCCGTTCCGCACAGAGCGTTCCACTCCTCACGGCTGATCTGGTCAATCGACTCACACACCTTAACTTCGAGCATATTGTTCTATACTTCCCTGAGTAACCTTTGAGAAACTGGCATCCATCTTATCCTGCCGACTGGAGAATGTAATGGACGAACTGGAACTTGAGTTTGTTGAGTTTGTACTGGACCCTCGCCTGCAGTCTGACTGCATTGTCATGGGGGATTTCCCGTTGTGTCGCTTGCTGTTGATGAATGATGCCCAGTACCCCTGGTTCATACTCGTACCGAAGCGGGCAGAGGTGTCCGAAATCTATCACCTTTCGCCTGAAGATCGACTGCAGTTGATGAATGAGATCTCCTGCCTGAGCGAAAATCTCGCGGATCTGTTTCAGGCCAGGAAAATGAATGTGGCTGCGCTGGGCAATGTCGTTCATCAGTTGCATGTGCATTGTATTGTTCGCTATGAAAATGATCCTGCCTGGCCCGGCCCTGTCTGGGGTGTCAGACCGGCTGTTGCTTATACGCCGGAAAAGGAGCAGGAGATTCGTCGCAAGCTTGAAGTCATGCTTGATGGAGAGCTGCATTATGTCCCGGAAGGGGGGTAGTAAGGCCGACTGTCGAAGCTGAGCCGCAATATCTCAATATCTTTTTTCGGGCGCTGTCAGCGCTCGGATAATCAGGTATAATTCCTCCCCTTCATTACACGTGGTTACCGTTCTGGCAATTTTATCGAAATTGCGAGTGCCGTTCATGCGCTTGTTCAGACGGTAATCGGTTGAGCCGGGGTATCAGCAGAACTGATGCTGATAATGGCTAAGTCATTGTGTATACAGTATAAACGCTTCTGGAACAGGAACAGCCAACCATGCGCAGTCATTATTGCGGCGATCTTCGTAAAGAACATGTTGATCAGGATATAGTCTTGATGGGGTGGGTTCACCGCCGTCGTGATCACGGTGGAGTGATCTTTCTCGATCTGCGGGATCGTGAGGGGATAACTCAGGTCGTATTCGATCCTGACAGAGAAGAGAGCTTCAAACTCGCCGACAGCGTGCGTAATGAGTTCGTGGTTGAAGTGCGCGGTACCGTTCGTGCCCGTCCTGCCGGAACTGAAAACTCCGACATGAGCACCGGTGCGATTGAAGTGCTGGGTAAAGAGTTGGTTATCCTCAACCGTGCCGATACGCCGCCATTCCAGTTGGATGAACATCAGCAGGTAGGTGAAGACGTTCGTCTGCGCCACCGTTATATCGACCTGCGTCGTCCAGAAGTGCAGCGCAAGCTGCGTCTGCGTTCCAAAATCACACACAACATCCGCAACTATCTGGAAAAGAACGGCTTCATTGATGTTGAAACGCCGATTCTGACCCGTGCAACGCCAGAAGGTGCCCGTGACTACCTGGTACCGAGCCGCACACATGAAGGCAGCTTCTTTGCGCTGCCTCAGTCACCACAGTTGTTCAAGCAGTTGCTGATGGTATCTGGCTTCGACCGTTACTATCAGATCGCCAAATGCTTCCGTGATGAAGATCTGCGTGCCGATCGTCAGCCTGAATTTACACAGATCGACATTGAGACCTCCTTCCTGGGTGAAGACGATATCATGGGTCTGACCGAAGGGATGATCCGTGAGTTATTCCAGGAGCTGCTCGACGTGGATCTGGGTGATTTCCCACGTATGCCTTACTCCGAGGCGATGCAGCGTTACGGTTCAGACAAGCCGGATCTGCGTATTCCGCTGGAACTGATCGATGTTGCTGATCTGATGGAAGGGGTTGAGTTCAAGGTGTTCGCTGCGCCTGCGCAGGATCCCAAGGGCCGTGTCGCTGCTCTGAAAGTGCCTGGTGGTGCTGTTCTGACGCGCAAGCAGATAGATGATTACACCAGCTTTGTTGCCATTTACGGTGCCAGAGGTCTGGCCTGGATCAAGGTTAATGAGCTGGAGAAGGGCGCAGAAGGTCTGCAGTCTCCGATCGTCAAGTTCCTGGGCGAAGAGGTTGCATTGAAGATCATGCAGCGTCTGGGTGCACAGAATGGCGATATCGTCTTCTTCGGTGCTGATAAAGCCAAGATCGTCAATGAAGCACTCGGTGCGCTGCGTATTCGTGTCGGCGAGGAGATGGGACTGGTCGAGCGCGAGTGGGCACCTCTGTGGGTGGTTGACTTCCCGATGTTTGAAGAGGCCAGCGATGGCAGTCTGACAGCACTTCACCATCCGTTCACCTCTCCAAGCTGCACGCCTGAAGAGTTGATCGCCGAGCCAGAAGGCAAGCTGTCGCGCGCCTACGACATGGTACTGAACGGTACTGAACTGGGTGGCGGTTCGATCCGTATTCATGATCAGACGATGCAGCGTGCAGTGTTCAAGGTGCTGGGTATTGCTGATGATGAAGCGGAAGAAAAGTTCGGCTTCCTGCTGAACGCCCTGCGCTTCGGTGCACCTCCGCATGGTGGTCTGGCGTTTGGTCTGGATCGTCTGGTGATGCTGATGACCGGTTCCAGCTCGATTCGCGACGTGATCGCCTTCCCGAAAACCCAGAGTGCGGCCTGTCTGCTGACTGATGCGCCGGGTGAGGTGAGTGCGGCGCAGTTGCGTGAGCTTAACATCAAACTGCGCAAAACCCCCTGATCGTCTGTTTTGAGCGGGTTGCCATGCAGCCCGCTGATTTACCGAGGAAAGTAGTATGGCTGGTCATTCCAAGTGGGCTAACATCAAGCACAGAAAAGCCGCCCAGGATGCCAAGCGTGGCAAGATTTTCACCAAATTGATTCGTGAACTGACCGTTGCAGCCAAGGCTGGCGGTGGTTTGCCGGAAGATAACCCACGCTTGCGTGCGGCGGTTGACAAGGCACTCGGTGCCAATATGAAAAAAGACACCATCGAAAAAGCGATCCAGCGCGGTGTCGGTGGGGCTGATGGTGAGCATTATGATGAACTTACCTATGAAGGCTATGGTGTCGGTGGTGTTGCCATTCTGGTCGAGTGTCTGACCGATAATGTCAATCGTACCGTTTCCCAGGTGCGCGCTGCTTTCAACAAGCATGGCGGAAATCTCGGCACCAACGGCTCTGTCTCCTATCTGTTCGAGAAAAAGGGACAGATTACCTATCCCGAAGGAACCGATGAAGATGCTCTGATGGAAGCAGCCCTTGAAGCTGGTGCCGATGATATTGTCACCCATGAGGATGGCAGTATCGATGTATTCACAGCCGTTTCTGACTTCATGGATGTAAAGCAATCACTTATTGATGCCGGGCACGAACCTGTGCATGCCGAAATCGGCATGATACCAGCAACCACCGTTGAGCTGGATGTCGAGGCGGGTCAGAAGGTCATGCGCCTGCTGGAGGTGCTGGAAGATCTCGATGACACCCAGGAGGTGTACCATAATGCCGACATTCCTGAAGAGGCGATGGCGTGAGCCGGTTGTTGGTCAGGAATGCTGACGCATGGTGATTCTGGGGATAGATCCCGGCTCCCGGATTACCGGGTATGGTGTGATCAGCTCGCTGGGCTCTCGAAATGAGTATATCGCCAGTGGCTGTATCCGTATCAAGGGTGACGAACTGGCCGACCGGCTGAGTCAGGTCTATGCCGGTATCACTGAGGTGATCGATCGTTATCTGCCTCAGGAAGTTGCCATAGAGCAGGTGTTCATGGCCCGAAATGCTGACTCTGCGCTCAAGCTTGGGCAGGCAAGAGGGGTGGCGATCGTGGCAGCGGGTAACCAATTGCTGCCCGTACATGAGTACTCGGCACGCAAGGTCAAGCAGTCAGTGGTGGGAACGGGTGCCGCCGATAAGGCGCAGGTTCAGCATATGGTGGCGATGCTGCTGAAGCTTCCCGGCATGCCTCAGGCTGATGCTGCTGATGCGCTGGCTATTGCTTTGTGCCATGCTCACAGCCGTCTATCACTGGTGAGTATTGCCGGTGTTGCTTCCGGTAAGGGCGGCCGCTGGCGCTGACACGAGTTGCTCAGTGCTGTGACCAGGGCGCTCGCTGGTGCTATGATCATCCTCTTCAGAACCCTTGCTCGACTAATTGCTCAGATTTTCAGTCGGGCGGGCAGGCTCATCCAATTCACGTCATTGCAGGAACATAATCATTCATGATCGGTCATCTCAAGGGTATCGTTCTCGAGAAGCTGCCACCCCAACTGCTGTTGGATGTGCAGGGTGTGGGCTATGAAGTTGAGGCTTCCATGAATACCTTCTATCGCCTGCCTGCTGTTGGCAGTGAGACCAGTCTTTATACGCATCTTGTCGTGCGTGAGGATGCTCAGCTACTGTTCGGCTTTGCTGATCGTCAGGAGCGCACGCTGTTTAGGGAACTGATCAAAACCAATGGTGTCGGCCCAAAGCTGGCGCTGACGCTGCTTTCGGGGATCAGTGCCGATGCTCTTATCAATTGCATCCAGCGGGAAGATAGCGCAACTCTGATCAAGGTGCCGGGCGTTGGCAAAAAGACCGCCGAGCGTCTTATCATAGAGATGAAAGACAAGCTGAAGCAGTTGCATATGCCGCTGTTGTCAGGAGACCCTGCCGAGATGCCGGTGCATTTGCAACAGGCGCGAGTGGATCTTCGCGGAGAAGCGGAGAGTGCTTTACTGGCACTCGGGTACAAACCCGTGCAGGCGACACGTGCAGTGGAGCAGGCCAGCAAGCAGGCGGGCGAGGGGGCTTCAACGGAGGAGTTGATCAAGCTGGCGCTGAAGTCGATGGTCAGTGCCTGAGCCTGCATCAGTGCCTGATACTGAACGTGCGATCCATCAATTGAAGCTAATATAAGACAGGTAAATCATGTTAGAAGCTGATCGCTTTATCAGTGCCCTGCCCGTCAAGAGTGAGGAGCAGCAGGATCGAACTGTCAGGCCACAGACGCTGGGTGATTATCGTGGTCAGCCAACCGTCTGTGAACAGATGGAGATCTTCATTCATGCTGCAAGGCAGCGAAATGAAGCTTTGGATCATACACTGATTTTCGGTCCTCCCGGTCTTGGCAAGACCACGCTGGCCAATATCATTGCCAATGAGATGGGTAGTCAGATCAAGACGACATCCGGGCCTGTGTTGGAAAAGGCCGGAGATGTCGCCGCGATTCTGACCAGTCTTGAGCCTGGGGATGTCCTCTTTATCGACGAAATTCATCGTCTGAGCCCGAATGTGGAAGAGATACTCTACCCGGCGATGGAAGACTATCAGTTGGATATCATGATCGGTGAGGGGCCTGCTGCGCGCTCCATCAAGATAGATCTGCCACCTTTTACGCTGGTGGGTGCTACTACCCGGGCCGGGTTGCTGACATCTCCGCTGCGGGACAGATTTGGCATAGTACAGCGCCTGGATTTTTACTCCATCGAAGATCTGACCGCGATAGTTGTCAGAACGGCTGAGCTGTACGGGACGCCTCTGGACCCTGACGGAGCACGTGAAGTGGCTTGCCGTTCGCGTGGTACCCCGCGTATTGCCAATCGTCTGTTGCGTCGTGCCAGGGATTTTGCTCAGGTCAAGGGTGATGGTGTGATCACGCGTGAAATTGCGGATCTGGCTCTGAATATGCTGAAGGTAGATGAGCGTGGTTTTGATCATATGGACAGAAGGATGTTGCTGGCGATGATCGAGAAGTTTGGTGGTGGCCCGGTAGGTGTAGATAGCCTGGCTGCCGCTATCAGTGAGGAGCGGGACACCATTGAGGATGTGCTGGAGCCCTATCTTATTCAGCAGGGGTTTATCATGCGCACACCGCGTGGAAGGGTGGTAACGGATCATGCCTATCAGCATTTCGGGTTGCCAAAGCCTGCGGTTTGAAATGTCGGTATGAAACAAGCGTATATTTTTTTGGCTGACTGCATTTGAGTTGATACTGATCAAGGTCTGTACTGTGTGGGGGGTTACAATGTGTAATCACTTTCCACTAACGGTGTCAGCATGTGCAGCCGACTTGATAAAGCTCAGTACAGGCGAGAATTACAGTCTCTGCAGCGCAGCCTGCTGGATGAACTGTCATCCTGTGAGGCGGCACTGCAGCGGATTGAGCAGGGTACTTTCGGCCGCTGTGAAATCTGCTCGGAACCGATAGAACTCAATCGCCTCAAGGCCGACCCTCTTACCACTCGCTGCCTGGAATGCCAGCACAGGCATTAGGCGAGGGCTGGCGCGCGTCGGATTAGGCCACTGAATAAATCTCCTTACCATTCTGATGCCCCCCTCTTGTATAAATTCTCGCGACTGCTATTGTGTGCAGTCTTTGCTTTAATTGGGTTTTGAGATGGTATTCAGCTGGCCGCTGAGGGTTTATATAGAAGATACCGATTACGGCGGTATTGTCTATTACGTGAACTATCTGAAGTTCATGGAGCGTGCCAGAACTGAGCTGCTCCGTAGCCTGGGCTTCTCTCAGCAACAGCTGGCCTTGCAGCAACGCCTCTTTGTTGTGCATAAGGTCGACTGTCAGTATAAGCTTCCAGCGTTGTTGGATGATGAACTTATTGTCGAAACATCTCTCAAAGAGCAGGGTGCGGCACGTGTCGTTTTTCGACAGAAAATAATACGCATCCGCGACGCATCTGAACTCTGTCAAGCTGAGGTTCAGGTAGCATGTGTAAATTCCACATCCATGAAACCCTGTCGATGGCCGGCTGCTATTTCGACCGGTCTGGAAAAATATTGTCAATGCCACTCCGAGGGAGAGAAAAGTGCAAGATAAGATGTCAATCTGGAGCCTGATCCTTGAGGCGAGCCTCCTGGTGCAACTGGTGATGCTCGTGCTGGTGCTTGCTTCCTTCTTGTCATGGGTCATGATTTTCCAGCGCAGAGCCGTTCTTCAACGTGCCAGAAAGTCGTTTGCAGCCTTTGAGGAACGATTCTGGTCTGGAACAGATCTTGGGCATCTTTTCCGTGAAGTGAGTCAGAATCCAAATCCTGATAATGGCGCTGAAAATATTTTTCGTGCAGGCCTGAAAGAATTCACGCGTCTGACACAAAGTGGGAACGCAGATCCCGATGTTGTCATGAACGGTGTTCAGCGCAGTATGCGCGTTGCCTTTTCACGAGAAGAGGAAAAGTTAGAGAAACACCTTCCGTTTCTGGCTACTGTCGGTTCGACCAGCCCGTATATCGGTCTGTTTGGAACCGTATGGGGTATCATGAACTCCTTTCGAGGCCTTGCCAACGTACATCAGGCGACGCTTGCTGCAGTAGCTCCAGGTATTGCAGAGGCCTTGATTGCGACAGCTATCGGACTCTTTGCGGCGATTCCTGCGGTTATCGCCTACAACCGTTTCTCCGCTCAATCGGAAGCGTTGATGAGTAACTATGAGACATTTGCTGACGAGTTTTCCAGCATCCTCTACCGCCGTGTTCACGTGCTTTGAGGTTTAATTGATGATCAGGCGGAACCGTAAAAAGCGCAAGCTGAACGCAGAAATGAACGTCGTGCCCTATATCGATGTCACATTGGTGTTACTTATCATATTTATGGTAACAGCGCCGATGCTGACGCAGGGGGTGAATGTCGAGCTGCCTCAAGCCAGTGCAGAGCCGGTTGAAACCCAGGATGACGAACCTCTGATCGTCACGGTTGATGCTCAGGGGCAGTATTTCATCAATGTAGGTGGTGTGGAAACTGATCCTGTGGATGCTGAAACGGTTCAGGATCGTGTCGGTAAGGTACTGAACAGTTCACCGCAGAAGATGATACTGGTCAGAGGGGATCGTCATGTTGATTATGACCGAGTGGTCAAACTGATGGTGTTACTGCAACAGGCCGGTGCTGCGAGCGTAGGCCTGGTGACCGAGTAGGCATTATCGTGGAAATACGCGGTTACATTGTTCCATCTCTGAAGGCCTTGGCTGTTCATCTGCTGGTGATTGTCACTGTCAGTGGATACTGGTTCGATCACTCCAAGCCAGAGCATAGAACACCCAGGCATATTCAGGCACAGATGGTTGATTTGTCCACACTGCAGCAGGCACCGCAGCAAAATCAGCAGGCGGCGCAGCAGGCAGAAGAGCAGCGACGTGCTGAGCAGCAGCGTCAGGCTGAGCAGCAAAGGCTAGAGCAACAGAGAGCGGAACAGCAAAGAGCGGAGCAGCAGCGTCAGGCTGAGGTTCAAAGGGCAGAGCAGCAGCGTGTTGAACAGCAGCGGGTAGAACAACAACGGGCAGAACAACAACGGGCAGAGCAGCAGCGACAGGCTGAGCAGCAGCGAATAGCTGAGGAGGCCCGTCGTAATGAGCAGGAGCTGGCTGCGCGCCGCGAGGCTGAAGCCAGGCAGAAAGCTGCTGAGGAAGCGCGCAAGGCGGAAGAAGCTGAGCGCAAGCGTCAGCAGGAGCTCGCCGCGCAGAAGGCCGCCGAGGAGCGTAAGCGTCAGGAGGCACAGGCCAAAGCCGAGGCAGAGGCAAAAGCTCAGCGCGAAGCAGCCGAAGCCAGAGCCAGAGAGCAGCAGCGACAGGCAGAGGCGGAAAGAGTACAGGCAGAAGCTGCCGCTGCAGCTGCAGCGGCTCAGGCTGCTGCAGCCCAGGCAGCCAATGTTGTAGTGGCGGATATCTCCTCCTACATCGCTGGCATGCTGCAGCGTAACTGGCAGATTCCATCCACTGCACGCAATGGCATGCAGGCGGTGGTTTCGATCAATCTGCTGCCTAATGGTGAGATAAACTCGGTGGATATACACACCAGTAGTGGCGATGCAGTATTCGACCGCTCTGCAGTACAGGCGGTATTGAGAACAGAGCGTTTCCCGCGTGTGGCGGAGATCGATCCGATTCTATTCGAGCGACGGGTAAGACGGACTTTAGTAACATTCAGACCAGAAGGCCTGAGGTGGTAAAACAATGATGAAAAAACTGATCGCAATATTGACTCTGATGCTGACCAGCACCTGGCTGCAAGCACAATTGGTGGTGGAGGTGACGCAGGGTGTCGATAGCCCTAGCCCCGTTGCCGTGGTTCCATTCAACTGGAGTGGCACCAGCCCGCTGCCGGAGGATATCGCCCAGGTTGTCTCTCAGAACCTTGAGCGCAGTGGCTTTTTCCGTATGATGTCGCGCGACAATATGCTCAGTTTTCCGAGCCGAGGAGATCAGGTCTTTTTCCGCGATTGGCGCATCAGTTCAACGGACTATCTGGTTATTGGTCGCGTAGAGCCTGTCGGTGGTGATCAGGTCAGTATTACCTTTGAGGTTTATGATGTCCTTAAAGAGCAGCGCATTGTCAGTCAGCAGGTGGCAGGCACCACAGGTAGTCTGCGTGATGCCGGGCACTATATCTCAGACGTGATTTTCGAAGCCCTGACCGGTATCAAGGGTGCTTTCTCGACGCGTATCGTTTATGTGACAGCAGAGCAGTTGGCGCAGGATCGCCAGCGCTTCAGGCTGCAGATTGCAGACTGGGATGGTATGCGCCCGCGAACTATTCTGGAATCCAGTGAGCCCATACTTTCACCTAGCTGGTCATTCGATGGCAGCAAAATCGCCTATGTATCCTTCGAGACAACTCGTCCGTCGATCTATGTGCAGCATCTGGCGACAGGTCGTCGTGAGCGGATTCAGTCCTTCCCTGGTCTGAACGGTGCTCCCGCCTGGTCACCTGATGGTAACCGCATGGCTTTGGTGCTGTCGAAGGATGGTAACCCGGAAATTTATGTTTTGAATCTCAATACGCGTGAGCTGGATCGCATGACCCACAACAGCGCGATTGATACTGAACCGTTTTGGGCGCCTGATGGACGCTCTCTCTATTTTACCTCTGACCGTGGAGGCTCTCCTCAGATCTATCGTCTGGATATGTCCAGCAGAAATGTCGAGCGCGTCACGTTTGAAGGTAATTACAACGCCAGGGGGCGCCTGACACAGGATGGTCGGTTCCTGGCAATGGTACATCGTGGTCAAAGCAGAAGATTCCAGATTGCCGTTCAGGATCTCCAGAGTGGCCGTATCGATATTCTGACCAATAGCGACTACGATGAATCACCTAGCATCGCACCCAATGGCAGCATTATAATTTACGCCACTCAGCAGGGGAATCGGGGCGTTCTCGCCGCCGTTTCACTTGACGGACGGGTACGTTTTACAATGCCGGCTCCAAGTGGGGATGTGAGAGAACCAGCCTGGTCTCCATATCTGCAATAAGATTGAAATCAAATACCCTTAATCATGTCTCAGACCATGCTGGTCTGTGCTCAGGAGTGAAAAATGCGTGTAATGAATGTTGGTAAAGCTTTGGCACTGGTTGCTGCTGTCGCTATCATGGCTGGTTGTAGTTCAACGAGCACCAGAACCGGTGCCGGTGATACCAGTGGAGCGGCAGGCACGGGTACAGGCACTGACGGAGCCAGCGCTTATGGAGCTGGAACAGGGGCAGGCGTTTCCGGTGTAGGTCTTGAAGAAGTGGCTACGCTGCGTACCGTATTCTACTTCGACTTCGATCGCTCAGTAGTACAGCAGGAAGGCTTTGCTGATCTGGAAGCGCATGCTCGTTTCCTGTCACGTAACCCATCTGTTTCTGTACGTCTGGAAGGTCATGCTGATGAGCGCGGAAGCCGTGAATACAACATGGCTCTTGGCGAGCGTCGTGCAAATGCGGTTGAGCGTCTGCTTGTTGTTAACGGTGCAGCAGCCAATCAGATTGAAGCCATCAGCTATGGCGAAGAGCGTCCTGCAGTCACTGGTAGCCATGAAGGTGCCTGGGCTCAGAACCGTCGTGTTGAGCTGAAATACGTAACGCGTTAATTATGAAATACTTACTGAAAGGTGTTCTGGCGCTTTGTCTTGGTGTATCCGGGCTTGTACATGCTCAGGTAGATAATGTACAGGTCATCGAGATCAGCACCAGTGGTCAGCAGTCGCAGGCTCAGCGTCAGCCAGATGTGACAGCTGGCTCCATGGCCGGGCAAAGTGAGCTGTTGCTGGTTGTCTATCAACTGCAGGAAGAGATCCGCCAGCTTCGTGGTGAGCTAGAAGCTCAGCAGCACAAGTTGAACAGGCTCGAGACAGATCAGCGGGACCGGTATCGTGATGTCGATCGGCGCCTCAGTGCCCTGATCAACGCTCTGCCTGATCCCGCTGCACCTCCTGCTGTGCCGGCTCCTGAGCCGATACAGTCATCGGCTGGTGCGCCTTCAGTAAGTCCTCCTTCGGCACCAGTTGCGCCGGCACCGGAAGTAGCTTCCGTGCCGGATGCAACCCGCGCTGATCAGCAGGCGTATGACCAGGCTTTCAATCTTGTGCGTGAGCGCAAGTTTAATGAGGCGATCGCTGCCTTTGAAGCCTTCGTTATCCAGTTTCCGAACAGCAGCAATACGGCAAATGGCTATTACTGGTTAGGTGAGATTCATCTGGCTCAGCAGTCATTGGATATGGCTCGAGTGCAGTTTGAAAGGGTGCTCAGCGACTTTCCCAGTCATGGCAAGGTGCCGGATACACTCTATAAGCTGGGTGTAGTCTATTCCAATCTGGGTCAGCAAGAGCGCTCACGAAATATGATGCAGCGTGTGATTGATGAGTTTCCGCAAAGTACTGCTGCCAGTCTTGCCAGAAATTTCAGAGCTGCAAACAGCTGATTAAGGGCTTCTGTTTCATGAGTAGTGATTTAAAACGGGCAGTGGTTCTGTTGTCCGGCGGTCTTGATTCCGCAACGGTTCTGGCTATTGCCAGGAGTCATGGGTATGAGTGCCATGTCTTGAGCTTTGACTATGGTCAACGCTCTCTGACTGAGCTGAATGCCGCTCGTGCAGTGGTTGCCCAGCTTGGCGTTGCCCAGCACAAGATTCTGCGACTGCATCTTGAGGATATCGGCGGTTCTGCATTGACGGATCACTCCATAGATGTGCCCGAAACCTTCGAGGATGAAAGTATTCCTGTTACCTATGTTCCAGCACGTAATACAGTTTTTCTGTCCCTTGCTCTGGGTTGGGCAGAGGTGCTTGATGCTCAGGCAATCTTTATCGGGGTTAATGCCGTGGATTATTCCGGCTATCCGGATTGTCGTCCTGAATTCATCAAGGCCTTCGAGGTGATGGCGAACCTGGCGACACGTCAGGGTGTTACCGGCCATCCACTGACGATTGAAACGCCACTTATTGATCTGACCAAGGCCGAGATCATACAAAAAGGTGTCGCACTGGGGCTTGATTATGGATTAACGGTATCTTGCTACCAGGCTGATGAACAGGGTCGCGCCTGTGGTGTCTGTGATAGCTGTCGCCTGCGTGCAGCGGGGTTTGTCGAAGCCGGTGTTCCAGACCCGACACACTACTTCCAGTGAGTCTCTTCCACATCTGATTTACAGCACGACTATGGTATAATTCGTTCAGGGTTATACCAGTGCTGTTCAATTCAGCATCTCTTAATCCAGCGTTATTCAATTTTTTCGGAATAAGATACTTTCATGTCACAGACAAGCGAACTTGCCGAGCGTATTCTGGTTCAGGAACATTTTGCTCAGGAACACCTGCCTTCAGCAGTGACTCCAGAGCAGGAAGCATCATATCGTCAGAAGATTAAGCAACTGTTACATGAAAAAGACGCTTGTCTGGTGGCGCACTATTATACCGACCCTTTGATTCAGGCTTTGGCCGAAGAAACCGGGGGATGTGTGGCCGACTCGTTGGAGATGGCACGCTTCGGTAGCCAGCACTCCGCATCAACACTGCTTGTGGCAGGTGTGCGATTCATGGGGGAAACGGCAAAAATTCTTAATCCGGAAAAACGGATACTGATGCCGACACTCGAAGCCACCTGTTCGCTGGATATCGGCTGTCCTGTCGATGAATTTTCTGCCTTCTGCGATCAGTACCCTGATCATGTAGTCGTGGTGTATGCCAACACGTCAGCTGCGGTCAAGGCGCGTGCTGACTGGGTGGTAACGTCCAGCATTGCATTGAAAGTGGTGGAGCATCTGTCTGACCAGGGTAAGAAAATTATCTGGGCACCGGATCGGCATCTGGGTGAGTATGTACAGCGCCAGACGGGCGCAGAGATGATTCTGTGGGATGGTAGCTGCATTGTTCATGAAGAGTTCAAAGCCAAAGGGCTGAAGGATCTCAAGGCACTCTATCCGGATGCGGCGGTTCTGGTGCATCCAGAGTCACCTGCTGCCGTTGTGGATCTGGCTGATGTGGTCGGTTCGACCAGCCAGTTGATTCGTGCTGCCAGTGCTTTACCAAATCAGTTATTCATCGTTGCAACGGATCGCGGCATCCTTTACAAGATGCAGCAGGCTGCGCCGGGTAAAACCTTTATTGAAGCGCCTACAGGTGGTAATGGTGCAACCTGTCGCAGTTGTGCGCACTGCCCGTGGATGGCAATGAACGGTCTTGATAATATTGTTCAGGCGCTGGAAAATCAGACCGAGGAGGTGATCGTTTCTCCTGAGCTGATCAGGCAGGCACGTATACCGCTGCAGCGCATGCTGGATTTCCCGGTCTGATATCTGTATTCAGACTGACTGTGCTCTGGCAGGCTGTTGGTGACCGCACAGCCTGTCAGTCGCTTTCTCTTGTCAGCCTTGCGCTTATCAAATAGAACGGGCTGGCGCTTAAAGATCTTCTCTGATCTGCCTTCTTATCTCTTCGACCTCCGCTTCCTTCTCTTCAAAACGACTGAGATCTGATGGGCTATGGATGCTGTCTCGCTTGGCAAATTCGACCTGGCGTTGTGCGTGGTCAAAATTGCCGGTCAGTAGAAAATAGTCTATCCGTGCTTCATGCACCGCCAGAATATTTCCAAGCAACCCCTCAGTTTCGGCGAGTTGGAACAGGCTGTCGGTATCCGTGGGGTAGTCACGCAGTATCTGACGATAAAGAGCCGTTGCCTGCTGAAGTTTGCCTGTTTCTCTGGCAGCTGTGGCCAGTAGCTTCCTGACTGGCAGGCTGCCCGGATAGATCTTGTTCAGGGTATTGCTGCGCTCGAAGGCCTGGGCGTACTCTCCGGCTGCGAGCATGATCTCCACTTCGGTCAGTGCAATGTAGAGATGCTGGCGCCAGTTGGCAGGCAGCTTTTCCAGATGTTCGCGGGCCAGTGAGGTCTGGCCGTTGCGCATGGCTGCCATGACAATGCCGTAGTCATTTTTGGCTGATGGATTAACTGTATTGTCTGCCTGGTAACGCTGCAGGGTTTGTGCCGGTTGCTTGCTGAAGTGTACTTCCAGCCTGGTTCTGATGATCTCAAATTCCGGGTTATAGGCTCGCTCTGCAGGTCTTGGCAGAGTTTCGGCACGATTGAGCGAGTCGGCAATACGGGATTCAGTGACAGGATGTGTCAGCAGAAACTCAGGAGGTCGTTGCCCGTAGAAGCGATAGTTCCTTTGCAGTCGAGAGAACATCTGTGGCATGGCATGAGGGTCAAGACCGGAAGCAACCAGTGTCTGCATGCCGATACGATCAGCCTCCTGCTCATAGCGACGACTGAAGGATAGCTGAGACTGCGCCTGGGCAGCGATAGTGGTGGACAGAGCGGCTGTCCCTCCTTGTACATCTGCGGCTGATATCAGAATACTGGCCAGTATGCCTGCCAGGACCAGAGGTCTGGCGCGTCGCTCCTCTTCCAGGCGCTGAGCAAAATGGCGCTGACTCAGATGCGCGAGCTCGTGCGCCAGTACGGATGCCACCTCATCCTCACTCTCTGCAGCAAGGAAAAGTCCACCATGCACCCCGATAATGCCCCCCGGAACAGCGAAGGCGTTGAATGTGGGGTTGTCGAGCATGATCAGTTCAAGACGTCTGTCAGTGATCTGGGAGCCTGGTACCAGTCGCCACAGCAGGTCATCAACATAGTGATAGACAATCGGATCCTCAAGCAGCGGCGCTCTGCCTCTGAGTATGCGAGCCCAGTTTCGGCCCAGACGATACTCTGCATCAGCGGCAACCATCGCAGCACCGGGGCCGGTGAGGCTGGGGAGGCGAGTATCGGCATAGGTGGTTTGAAAACCCAATGCAAGCGTTAGTAGCAGAAAAAATCGGATCATAAAGGTCCTGACGAGAAGTTCTTTGGTTACCATGTTATCTGTAATAGTATAAGGTGCGCTTTGATTCTGAAGCGAAAGTTTGTGTCATCTATCTATCTTACCTGATTGACTCATCAGTAAGATTTTGTATCGGTTTCCGAGGTTCCAGGTCATGACAGATTACCCCATTGATCAACAGTTGGATGCATCCGGCTTGCACTGCCCGTTGCCGTTGCTGAAAGCCAAGCAGGCGCTTAATCACCTGCAGCCAGGGCAGATACTTCGTGTCATCGCCACTGATGCGGGGTCTGTCAGGGACTTCAAAGCCTACACTGATCAGTCAGACCATTGTCTGCTTGAATCGTTCGTTGAGCAAGACAGTTACATCTATATCATTCGCCGCGGTTAGGATGGGCAGGAGAGATCATGCTGAAGATCATCAGTAAATGGATTCATCGCTATCTGTCGGATGAGGAAGCACTGCTTCTTTTCTTCCTGTTAGTGGCGGGGCTTTTTCTTATTCTGATGCTGGGGCGAGCACTTGCCCCGGTTTTCATCAGTATTATTGTCGCATTTCTGATGCAGGGTGCTGTTAACCGGATAGAGAAGTATATTCCTCGCACGGTATCGGTGTTGCTGGTCTTTTTTGCATTTGTAGCAGCGCTTCTGGCGTTCATGCTGATAGTGATGCCGCAGGTCTGGCAGCAGTTGGTAACCTTGTTCAACGAAACGCCGCGCATGATTTCACAGTTTCAGGCGATGCTGCTGGTACTGCCTGAGCACTATCCCGATCTGATCACCGAACAGCAGGTGCGGCAGTTGATCGGCGTAGCCGCCACCGAGTTGAGCAAGGCTGGGCAATGGGTGCTGACTTTCTCGCTGCACTCCATTACGAATATCGTGGCGCTGCTGATCTATGTGATTCTGGTGCCGATCCTGGTGTTCTTTTTTCTCAAGGATGGTTCGCACCTGATGGATGGTCTGGCCAGATTTCTGCCCGAGAAGCGCCAGATGATGCGCACCATATGGATCGAAATGGATGCTCAGATTGCCAATTATGTGCGTGGCAAGGCGATCGAGATTCTTATCGTCGGTGCGGTCAGCTATGTGGTTTTTGCCTTTCTGGGTCTTAATTATGCCGCACTGCTGGCGATCATGGTGGGTGTTTCGGTTGTCATTCCCTACATAGGTGCAGCGCTGGTGACTATCCCGGTCGCTGGGATCGCCCTGTTTCAGTGGGGGTGGGGAAGTGAGTTCATGTATCTGATGATTGCCTATTTCGTGATTCAGGCGTTGGATGGAAACGTGCTGGTGCCACTGCTGTTTTCTGAGGCTGTCAATCTTCACCCTGTATCCATTATCGTGGCAGTTTTGCTTTTTGGCAGTCTCTGGGGTGTCTGGGGAGTGTTTTTTGCCATTCCGCTTGCGACTCTGATCAAGTCGGTCATCAATGCCTGGCCAAGTGTGATTGAAGAGGTTGCGGCGAAGGAGGAAGAGTAGGCGGCACCGGCTTTTATGGCTGGTGCCGCAGGGCGTGCTTCAGCTGAGCTGTTTGACGGCTTCCAGTACCTCGTCAACATGTCCTTTGACAGAAACCTTGCGCCACTCCTGTCGCAGCACGCCTTCCTTGTCTATCAGGAAGGTGCTGCGTTCGATTCCAAGTGACTCGCGTCCATACATTTTTTTCAGCTTGATCACATCGAAGTGTTTGCACAGGGCTTCATCCTGGTCACTCAGCAGCTCGAACGGAAAGGACTGCTTGGCCTTGAAGTTTTCATGGCTGCGCAGGCTGTCTTTGGAAACGCCGAAAATTTCCGTATCGGCAGACTGAAACTGCTCGTACCTGTCGCGGAACTCCTGTCCTTCAGTGGTGCACCCAGGGGTGCTGTCCTTGGGGTAGAAATAGATCACGACATTGCGTCCTCGCAATGCGGACAGTGAGATCTCCTTGTCGCTGGTGGCCTGTGCAGTGAACTCGGGTACGGGTTGGTTGAGTGCTACATTGCTCATGGTGTTTCATCCTGTGTTAAAAAAAGATCTATCCTACTACGCTAAAAGAGGCATATTCGTTTAAAATATTGTGCTGTTCACAATAGCAGAAGGTAAAGTGGGGTTGAAACTTTACCTTGAGTGTTGTGTGGCCGCTGAGTGGTGAGTACCATACGGCATCTGATTGAATTTTGGAGATAATGATGATTCGCGGCAGTATTGTAGCCCTTGTAACCCCAATGAAAGCCAATGGCGATGTCGATTGGGATGCATTGAAGAGAATCACAGAGCTCCATATAGAAAAGGGCACAGCCTCGATAGTCGCTGTCGGAACAACGGGAGAATCGGCGACACTGAACTGCGATGAACACATCGAGGTGGTCAAGTTCATTGTTGATCAGGTGGCTGGTCGTATACCTGTGATAGCTGGCACAGGCGCTAATTCAACCAGCGAAGCGATTGAGCTGACGCAAGCGGCAAAAGAGGCTGGTGCGGATGCGGTGTTGCTGGTGACACCCTATTACAATAAGCCGACGCAGGAAGGTTTGTATCAACACTACAAAGCTATCGCCGAAGCAGTGGATATACCCCAGATACTTTACAATGTACCCGGCCGTACAGCTTGTGACATGCTGCCGGAAACAGTTTTGCGGCTGGTGGGCATTGATAATATCGTGGGTATCAAAGAAGCAACCGGCAATCTCGAACGTGCACGCTTTCTGATTGACTCGGTTCCTGACGGTTTTGCAGTCTATTCCGGTGACGATGCTACTGCCATTGAGCTGATACTGATGGGCGGTGACGGTAATATTTCAGTCACGGCTAACGTTGCGCCCGGCGAAATGGCAAAACTCTGCCAGTTGGGTCTTGAAGGTGATATAGAGGCTGCTAGAGCCTTGCAGGAGCAACTGATGCCATTGCACACCAATCTTTTTATTGAAGCGAACCCTATCCCCGTAAAATGGGCCATGCATGAGATGGGTATGATTGACTCCGGTATCCGGTTGCCACTGACGCCTTTGTCCGAGCAGTATCATGACGTGGTTCGCGGCGCCTTAAAGCAAAGCGGCATAATCTGACAGGCTTACAAATGATAAATAAAGGCTTAGGTATACTGACGATGGCCGGGGCAGCAGTGATGCTGGTCGGTTGTAGCTATATCGAAAAAAATCCGGTCTATGGTGAGCATGGAATAATTCGTGATCGCAGCCAGGACTATATGCAGGCTGAAGGTGGAAGTCGCCTGCAGATACCAGAGCATATCAATGCGCGTGAAACCTATGAGCAGCTTCAGGTGCCTGATGTGGGCGTGACAGCCACCCGGACTGAAGGCCGCTTTCAGGTACCGCGTCCCGAATTTTTCTATGCTGATCCTGTTTCCGATTCGGTGAGTCTTGCGCGTCTTGATGGCGAGCGGATTATCATGGTGGATGAGCCGATTGCAGATGTCTGGGTCAAGATTCAGGATTTCTGGGATTATAACGGCATCGATGTAGCCAGAGCAGATCCCAGACTGGGCATCATGGAGACGGACTGGATCCGCACCGATGGGCGAGAATACGGGTTTGTTGATCGCTGGTTCAAGCGTCTTACGTTTCAGGGGCTGGAAGGACCAGTTGATAACAAGTTGCGTGTGAGCATTCGTCCTGATCCGGATGACTATGATCGCACCTCTATTCGTATGAGCCATGTTGCCTTCGCGGCCAGCGATCGTCATGAAGAGGTTGACTGGGATCTGCAGCAGATGGATATCAGCTATCAGTCGGATATGATGTTTGAGATGCTGCGTTATCTCAGCCGTGCTTCTGCACCGACGACAGCACAGAGCCTGATGGCGATGCAGCAACAACAACAGGCTCGTCCATTGCTGGGTCGTGATTCGCGCGGCAACCCTGCACTGCGTATCAATGCTCCGGTTGATGAGGTATGGGACCTGCTTGATAGCGTCATTGATGGCACGACGCTTGATGTAGGCACAAGAGACAAGGAGGGTGGTGTTTTTTACATGAGCTACACTACTTCCACACCGATAGCTGAAACGCGCCGACGTGGTTTCATGGAGTGGCTGACCTCGGAGCGCGAGGAGATCAAGCTGAGTACCGGCTTCCTGAGTAGCGCACTGGGTTTCTCTGAGGAGGAGCAGGCCGAGGCGGTGGCTTACTCATCCACTGACGGCCGACTGAGTGGCCGTTCGGCTGAGGAGATGGCTGCAGATCTGAGTGACCCGAATAATCTTGCCAATCAGGAAGGGTACAAAATCTGGCTGGGTGGAAGGGTAATCTTTGTATTCGGTGGCTCTCAGCGCGGTGTATTCAACACCGAGAGTGGCAGCTTCGAGCATACGGGGCGTTACCAGTTGAAACTGAACCGGACACGAACAGGTGTGATTATTTCCGTGTTGACGGATCAGGGGCTGGATGCACCTGCGGTGGTTGCTGAAGAGATATTGTGGCAGATAAAAGACCAGTTGCCGTCCAACACGGCTGGCTGAAAAGATTGATTGCAAAACCAGCCCCCAATAAGGGGGCGGTTTCGTCTGGAGACCTTGATGACAACGCGTACAGAGCTTTTATATTCGGGTAAGGCCAAATCGGTTTACTCTACAGATAACCCGGATTACATGATCATGCTGTTCCGTAATGACACTTCGGCCTTTGATGGCAAGAAGGTCGATCAGCTGGATCGCAAGGGCATGGTTAACAACAAGTTCAATGCCTTTATCATGGAAAAGCTGGAAGCTGCCGGTATCCCGACGCACTTTGAAAAGTGTCTGTCCGACACAGAGAGTCTGGTCAAACGTCTGGATATGCTGCCGATTGAGTGCGTCGTGCGCAATGTTTCAGCTGGCTCTATCTGCCGTCGTCTGGGTGTGGAAGAGGGGCTGACACTTAACCCGCCAACGTTTGAGATGTTTCTGAAGAACGACGCGCTTGGTGACCCGATGGTCAATGAGTATCATATTGAGTCTTTTGGCTGGGCTACGCGCGATCAGGTGGAAACAGCCAAATCACTGACCTTTCGCGTCAATGATGTGCTGAAGCAACTGTTTGACGATGCTGGTCTGCTGCTGGTTGATTACAAGCTGGAGTTTGGCATGTTCAAGGGACAGCTCGTGCTGGGTGATGAGTTCTCTCCGGATGGTTGTCGCCTGTGGGACAAGGAAACACGCAAAAAGATGGATAAGGATCGCTTCCGTCAGGGATTGGGTGGTGTTATCGAATCCTATGAAGAGGTGGGGCGTCGTCTCGGTATCAATTTCGACTGATTATCAGGTCGATATTGAGGCCTCGGTATCAATTTCATGCAAAAGCAGGTCCATGTTAGTAAAGGAGAGGTAGATGCGGGCAGTATTTCTTGACCTTCAGAGCCTGGATGACCTGGATCTGCAGCCACTGCGCAGCGTTGTCAGTGAGTTGGTCTGTCATCAGCAGACCGCTGTAGCAGACGTGCTGGATCGTATTCGTGGCTTCGATATTGTCATTACCAATAAAGCGGTGCTGACGGCTGAAACCATTGCTCAATCTGACTCTCTCAAATTGATCTGTGTGGTGGCGACAGGGGTCAACAATGTTGATCTCGATGCAGCAAAGCAGCGTGATATTCCTGTGTGCAACTGTCAGGGATATGGTACTTCATCTGTAGCGCAGCATGTTTTTTCCCTGATGTTGGCACTGCATACGCGCTTGCTGGATTATCACAAGGCGGTTGGAGAGGGGCGCTGGAATCGATCAGAACAGTTTTGCCTGCTGGATTATCCGATACAGGAGCTGCAGGGCAAGACTCTGGGGCTGGTGGGCTATGGTAATCTTGGTCGCAAGGTGGCGGAGATAGCTCGTGCATTCGGCATGAAAGTACTGGTTGCACAGCGCCCGGGTGCAGAGCCGACACAAGCGGATGACAGTCGTTTACCTCTGAATGAGATGTTGCCATTGGTGGATGTGTTGAGCCTGCACTGCCCGTTGACGGATGCAACACGGAATCTGATTGATGCCAGGGCCCTCAGGTTGATGAAACCCGGTAGCTTCCTGATCAATGCAGCCCGCGGTGGCATTGTGGATGAACCTGCACTGGTGAGTGCGCTTCGCGAAGGGCATCTGGCGGGCGCCGCGACGGATGTGCTGCTAGAAGAGCCGCCGCGTCATGGCAATCCATTGCTGGAGCCTGATATTCCTAATCTTATCGTGACTCCTCATTGTGCCTGGGGAAGCTTTCAAGCGCGCAGTACAATCATTGCTCAGGCAGCTGAGAACATACATGCCTTCCTTGAGCAGGGATCACCGAGTCGTCGGGTTGTCTGATCAGCTCATTCCTCAGGATTTAAGTCAAAAAGGGCAAGCTGACTCGAACGCCAACCACTCCTCGCTGAGTGGATGTTGCAGTGCCAGTTGTTCAGCATGCAGCAATAATCTGGGTGAAGCCTCTCTGGCGTCGCCTTCGGCATAAAATTCATCACCCAGAATCGGGTGGCCAATAGCCTGCAGGTGTACCCTGAGTTGGTGAGAACGGCCAGTGATGGGGTGCAGCAGCAAGCGAGACCCCTGATCGTTGCGCTCCAGGCATTGCCAGTGCGTCAGAGCTGATTTTCCCTGTTCATGATCCACTATCTGTAAGGGTCTCCTCTCCCAGTCACATCGCAGAGGCAGCTCAATGCTACCTTCATCCCCTCGTACCTGTCCGCTGACTATAGCCTGATAGCGTTTCTGTGTGATGCGATTCTGAAACTGCATGCTCAGATGGCGATGAGTCACGGCGGTCAGTGCCATGACCATAAGCCCGGAAGTGGCATAATCCAGTCGATGGACAATACGTGCCGTAGGATACTGCTGCTGTACACGCCGCCAGAGGCAGTCCTGCTTCTCTTGGCCAAGACCCGGTACAGAGAGCAGCTGATGGGGCTTGACGACCACCAGCATCGCTTCATCCGCGTAAAGCACCGGAATCATCGTTTTTTCTCAAACAGCGCCATGGATTCCACGTGAGAGGTCTGAGGGAACATGTCCAGTACACAAAAGCGCGTCATCCGATAGCCCTGACTGGTAAGAGTGGCGCTGTCGCGCACCAGTACAGAAGGGTTGCAGGCGATATAGAGGATGCTTCTCGCGCCTGTTTTTGACAGGCTTCTGGCCAGCTCTGCCGCCCCTGAGCGAGGCGGGTCCAGCAGTATCAGATCATACTTCTGGCGCATCCAGGCAGTTGCACTGCAATCCTGGCTGAGATCAGCACAATGGAAGCGGGTGTTGTCGCAGTGGTTCAGCGCGGCATTTCCCTGCGCACGCTCAACCATCTTCATGCTGCCTTCAACGCCCGTCACCTGGCCTGCCTGCTTAGCCAGCGCGAGGGTGAAATTGCCAAGGCCGCAGTAGAGATCCAGCACTTTGTCTGTAGCCTTTGGGCTCAACCACTCAAGTGCCTGAGAGACCATCCTGCGATTGACCTCACTATTAACCTGCAGGAAGTCGTCGGGCTCAAACTGAAGCGTTATATCAGCATCCGGCAGCTTGTAGGTTAAGTGAGGTGTGCTGCCGATTGATGTGAGTTGATGGTCGTTCAGTTCAAGATAAAGCTGCAGAGAAAGGGTGTTGGAAACGCGCTTGAGTGCTTCTATCAGTTCGTCAGAGGGTTGGCGAGTGGCGCGGAAGGTCAAGGCGCCAGAGTCATCACCCAGAGTGATATCAAGATGTGTCAAAAGCTTCAGGTCAGAGAAGTGTTCAAGTTCACGATAAAGCACACTGAACAGTTGATCGGCACGCGGGTCCAGCACCATGCAATGTTCGATGCGAGTCAGTTTGTTGCTGTTTCTGCGCCTGAAGCCGATGATCAGGCTGCCATCACGCTGCAGCTGGTTGATACCGATGCGCGCACTGCGGCGGTATCCGGCAGTGGCTGACTTAATGGGTGCCTCCACCTGTGTCGGAGTGACAGAAGCAAATCGAGACAGTTGATCCAGCACGGCTGATTCCTTGAAGCCGAGTTGCTTATCAAGATCCAGATGTTGCAGATCACAACCTCCGCACTCCTGATAATGCCTGCAGGCAGGCTTGATCCGATCCGGGCTGGTGGTGAAGCACTCAATCAATGTGGCTTCATCATAACGACTGTGGCGCTTTTCCAGTCTGGCGCTGACGCTTTCACCGGGTAGTGCGCCCCTGACAAACACCGTTTTGCCATCATGCCTGGCTACCCCTCGTCCCTCGATGCTGAGCCCAGTGACATCAAGTTCAATCGGGGTTTGTGGAAGGTTCTGGCGGGTGTGTCGGGCTGTGCGTCGCTTGTGCATGGTCGAGTCTCGAAAACAGGAGCGCTAATATTACCAGTTTCAGAGATAAAAACCCCAGTCAATACGACTGACTTATAATAACCTATCATTTTACTCGGAATTAATTTCGGTGTATGCTGTCTCACGCTTAGAGTCCAGATGCGAGTATTAAAGTACCATGATAATTACTGTAACCGAGAGTGCTGAAGAGTATCTGTTTCAACTGCTCGAAAAGCAGAATGTTCCCGGCATCGCTGTACGTCTGTTTGTCACGCAGCCAGGTACACCCTATGCCGAAACCTGCCTGGCTTACTGCCGTCCGGATGAGGTGAATGAAGAGGATGAGATCATCGATCTTCAGAAGATTCGTCTCTATCTGGAGCGCAACAGTCTCGCCTACCTTGAAGAGGCGCGGGTGGATTTTGCCGAAGATCGGATGGGGGGGCAGCTGACCATCAAGGCACCCAATGCCAAGATGCCCAAAGTCACGGCTGACAGTCCGCTGGAAGATCAGATCAACTATATCCTCTACTCCGATATCAATCCGGGCCTGGCCTCACACGGTGGAGAGGTGAAGTTGATTGAGTTGGTGGAGGAGGAGGCGGGTCATGTCGCGATACTCAAGTTCGGTGGTGGCTGCCAGGGTTGCAGTGCCGTTGATCTGACACTCAAGGATGGTGTTGAAAAAACGCTGATAGACCGCATACCCGGCTTGATAGCCGTCCGTGACGTCACTGATCATACCGTGACAGATAACGCCTACTACCGGTAATTATCTCTGTCAGCCAGTCTGAGTTGGCCAGAGGCAATGTCCATATGTGAGGGAGAGCGTTCGCTATCCCTTCTGTTGGCGCTCTGGGTTGCTTATTACCACCCGGAGCTTGTTTTCCATTTTCCGATCCCCATAAATAGAATTAATTCCAATATCAGCTCTGTCTTCTATAGTGAATTAGTGGCAGGCTAGTCAATATCAGGGATCAGGTTTAACAGTTATCTTGCGGTTTCCCACACTGGTCAGCCGCTTTGCACAGAGGCAACCCTACTATGGATCATATTGAAGCAAAAGATGATGCAGTGACCATCGAGCTTCCCGTACTTCCATTGCGAGATGTCGTGGTTTATCCGCACATGGTTATTCCGTTGTTTGTCGGTCGTCAGAAATCTATCCATGCGCTGGATATGGCCATGATGAACGATAAGCAGATTCTGCTTGTTGCCCAGAAAAATGCATCTGAAGATGAGCCCGTTCCTGGCGATCTGTTTCATGTCGGTACCGTCGCAACTGTTCTGCAGATGCTCAAACTGCCCGATGGCACGGTAAAAGTGCTGGTGGAAGGTGAGTATCGCGCCGGTATCAAGAGCATGACGGAGCAGGAGGACTACTTTGTCTCCACCCTGTCGCAACTGGATTCAGAAAATGTCAGCGGCAGCGAAAGCGACATATACAAGCGCACCGCCATGGATCAGTTCGAACGCTTTATCCAGGTCAACAAAAAGATTCCCGGCGAAGTGCTGACATCACTGCAGAATATCGATGACATCGGCCGTCTGGGCGACACCATTGCTGCGCACATGGCACTCAAGCTGGAAGATAAGCAGAAAGTGCTGGAGATGCTCAGTACGCGTCAGCGTCTGGAATATCTGATGTCGCAGATGGAGGCTGAAATCGATCTGGTTGAGGTCGAAAAGCGCATTCGCGGTCGCGTCAAGAAACAGATGGAGAAGAGTCAGCGCGAATACTATCTGAATGAGCAGATCAAGGCGATTCAGAAAGAGCTGGGCGATCTTGATGAAAGTGGTGCGACAGATCTTGAAGATCTCAAACGTCGCATAGAAGCTGCCGAGATGCCGGAAGAGGCGCTGACCAAGACGCTGGCCGAGCACAACAAGCTGCGCATGATGTCTCCGATGAGTGCTGAAGCGACCGTTGTGCGCGGTTATATCGACTGGATGCTTCAGATTCCCTGGAAAAATCGCTCCAAAGTGCGCTTTGATATGCAGCGTGCAGAGAAAATCCTTAACGAAGACCATTATGGGCTTGAAGAGGTCAAGGATCGTATCATCGAGTACCTTGCCGTGCAGAAACGGGTGAAAAAGCTCAAGGGACCGATTCTCTGTCTGGTTGGCCCGCCGGGAGTGGGTAAGACTTCGCTGGGTAAATCGATAGCACGCGCCACCAATCGTGAGTATGTGCGCATGGCTTTGGGTGGTGTGCGCGATGAAGCCGAGATCCGTGGTCATCGCCGTACCTATATCGGTTCAATGCCGGGTAAGCTGGTACAGAAGATTGTCAAGGCTGGTGTAAAGAATCCGCTGTTTCTGCTGGATGAGATCGATAAAATGGGTATGGATCACCGTGGTGATCCTGCATCAGCTCTGCTGGAGGTGCTGGATCCCGAGCAGAACAGTACCTTCAATGATCACTACCTGGAGGTGGATTTCGATCTGTCGGATGTGCTGTTTGTGTGTACCTCCAACTCGATGAATATCCCCGGACCACTGCTTGACCGCATGGAAATCATCAGAATTCCGGGATATACCGAGGATGAGAAGCTCAATATTGCCCGGAATTACCTGATTACCAAACAAATTAAGCAAAATGGGCTGAAAAATCAGGAAATTCGCTTCGAGGATGAAGCGATCATTGATCTGATCCGTTATTATACCCGTGAGGCCGGTGTGCGTGGTCTTGAACGTGAGATTGCCAAGATCTGCCGCAAGGTGGTGAAAGACCTTTCACTCGGACGTATCGAGAAGAAAGTGGCTGTGATCAATTCCGAAAATCTTGAGTACTTCTGTGGTGTGCGCAAGCACAACTATGGCAGGGCTGAAGAGGAGGATCTGATCGGGCATGTCACGGGTCTTGCCTGGACACAGGTGGGCGGTGAGATACTGACGATCGAGTCGGCTGTTGTACCTGGTAAGGGGCGACAGATCAGAACAGGATCGCTCGGGGATGTGATGCAGGAGTCAATTCAGGCAGCAATGACAGTGGTGCGCTACCGTGCACAAAGCCTGGGTATCAAGCCTGATTTTCATGAAAAGCATGACATCCATATCCATGTGCCTGAAGGGGCTACACCCAAGGATGGACCCAGTGCCGGTATAGGCATGTGTACGGCTCTGGTGTCGGCCCTGACGTCGATTCCCGTTAGATCAGATGTGGCAATGACTGGTGAAATTACGCTGCGTGGACAGGTGCTGCCGATCGGAGGATTGAAGGAAAAATTACTGGCTGCACATCGTGGTGGCATCAAGACAGTGATCATTCCGGATGAAAACCGCCGTGATTTGAAGGAAATACCTGAAAACATAAAGGCGGATCTCAGCATCAAAGCGGTAAAATGGATCGACGAGGTTCTGGCGATAGCGCTGGTGCGCCAACCGGAGCCACTTTCGGCTGAAGAGGTCGAAGTTGTCAGTAAGGATTCAGGTACAACCAAGGGAGAGCCTGGGTCACTCAGTACCCATTAAGCGCTTTCCCGCGGCAGAAAAGGGCTGCAGTCAGTTGACACCGGTTTCTGCGAGTTGGTATAAAGTGCATGAATAGTCGCTTGGCACAGTTTTTAGAACAGAATAATGTACAGAACAAAATAATGATTCAATAAGGGGAACAATGTGAATAAGTCTGAACTAATCGATGCAATTGCAGCGTCTGCTGATATTCCCAAGGCTGCTGCAAGTCGCGCTCTGGATGCAACGCTGGCTGCTGTTACTGAAGCTCTGCAGAAAAATGAATCAGTGGCACTGGTAGGTTTTGGAACCTTCTCTGTCAAGGAACGTGCAGCTCGCACTGGCCGCAATCCTCAGACTGGTGCACCAATTGAAATCTCTGCAGCAACTCTGCCTACCTTTAAACCGGGTAAGGCTTTGAAAGATGCGGTGAACAAGTAATCTGACCCTCATCAGATTAAGTACAGGAGGCCTTGAATATTCAGTGTACGGAGAAGGTCGAGATCCGTCAGTTGATAGACAGGGCCCCATGTCAAAATAAGCGCATTCTTACCGGGTGCGCTTTTTTTGTATATATGAAATAAGGTGTGTGGCAAACAATGCTTCAAAAGATAAGGGATAATTCAAAAGGCATCATCGCCAAAGTGATCGTGGGTCTTATTGCACTGACCTTTGCACTCTTTGGTGTTGAGTCATTGATCGGAATGGGTTCAGCTGAAAGGGCGCCGGCCAAGGTCAATGGTGAAGATATCAGTAGTCAGGAGCTTATGCGTGGTATTGAGTTGCAGCGCCGCCAGATTCTGACTCAGATGGGTGCCAACGCAGATCCGGCCCTGCTGGATGATAATCGTCTTTACCGACTAGTACTGGATGAACTGATTGAACGGACGTTGCTGGAGCAGTCCGCTGAAAGCCAGGGCCTTTATCTTTCAGAAGAGATGATCGATCAACTGATCGTATCGACTCCGCAGTTTCAGGTGAATGGGCGCTTTGATCGTAACCAGTTTGAAGCGATCCTGAGAAATTCAGGGTATACCCCGCTGATGTATCGTGAAGCCCTGCGCATTGAGAATCTTCTCAATCAGGAGCGTGCAGCTTATATTCTGTCTGCCTTCGCAACGCCTTCGGAAGTTCGTCGAGTCATTGCCATGGATCAGCAGTCACGTGATCTGGCTTATACCGAGCTGTCCCTTGCAGATGTGATGGCAAATCTGAGTGTTGATGTTGCTGACGTTCAGGCTCGCTATGATCGTGAGGCGCCACGCCTGCAGACAGAAGAGCAGGTAGTGCTGGAGTACGTATTACTTGAGCGTGATCAGTTTGTTGATTTTGAAGGTGTCAGCCAGGAGCAGTTGGAAGCAGCCTATAATCAGGTGCTGGCAACCTTTGGTGAACAGGAGGAGCGTGAGGCACAGCACATCCTGATCGAGATAGGTTCAGGGCGTAATGCTTCTGCTGCTCAGGCGCGCGCGCAGGAGCTCCTGGAAGAGATCAGGGCCGGTGCAAGCTTTGCTGAGGTTGCGCGTGAGGCTTCCGACGATATCGGATCAGCGTCATCGGGTGGCGACCTGGGTTTCAATACTCGTGGCGTTTTTGCTGAAGCCTTCGAGAGCGCCCTCTTTGCACTGGAGGTTGGAGAGATCTCCGAGCCTGTACGTACCGAGTTTGGCTATCACCTGATTCGTCTGAACGATGTGCGCAAAGCGGAGCCACCCAGCTTTGCCGAGCAGCAGTTTGGACTGCGTGCCGAGATTGCTGAGCGTGAAGCGGAGCTGGAATATGTAGCTGCCCTTGAGCGGTTGGCAGATATCTCCTTCTCAGCGGCGGATCTGATTGTTCCGGCCGAGGAGCTGGGTCTTGATATTCGTACGACCGAGCCTGTAACTCGTGAAGCTGGAGTAGGTCGTGTTGCTGGTGATACGCGTGTCAGAACAGCCGCCTTCAGCGGTGATCTGCTGAATGAGCGTCTTAACAGCATGCCGATTGAGCTGGATACAGGATCTGCTGTTGTGGTGCGTGTCAAAGAACACCTGCCTTCTCGCCAGCTGACGTTTGAAGAAGTGCGCGAAAATCTGGAGCAGGTGCTGCTGGTTGAAATGGCTCAGGCGCAGTTGACCGAGCAGATAGCGCAGTGGCTGGTCGGGCTGCGCAGTGGTGAGCCGTTGGACAGGCTGGCTCCAGAGCAGAGCTGGTCAGAGTTCTCCGGATTGCAGCGCGATGCACGCGAGGTGCCTGTCAATGTTCTGCAGAAGGCTTTCTCACTGCCTTATGGCGATGCTCAGCAGAAACCCTTGTATGACAGTGTCACCCTGGCAAATGGCAACCTTGCGATTGTCAGGCTGGATGCCGTACATGCCGGTGAGCCTGATCTGAGCGATGAGGAGGTCAGAATGATGGCCTCAATGCTTGCTTCACGCTTGGGTGAGCTTGATTTCCAGAGCCGCTTCAACTCTCTGAGAAACTCAGCGACGATTGAGCGTAGATAACAGGCGCAGATAAGCTGGAATGAAAAAAGCCCCCAGAGCGCTGCGATAGCGCCCTGGGGGCTTTTTCTTTTCTCAGCCATGCATTGACGGGATGGCTGCGATCAGCTTCCTGGTGTACTCCTGAGTGGGCTGAGTGAAGATCTGCTCTGCCTGACCTGTTTCCACGACTTTGCCTGCCTGCATGATCATGATGCGATGACTCATCGCTCTGACCACTGTGAGATCGTGGCTGACAAACAGGTAACTCAACTGATGCTTCTGTTGAAGCGCCTTGAGCAGGTCTATGATCTCTTTCTGTACTGAGCGATCAAGAGCCGATGTCGGTTCATCCAGTACCAGCAGGCTTGGGTTCAGAATCAATGCCCGAGCGATGGCGATGCGCTGTCGTTGACCGCCCGAAAAGGCGTTGGGATAGCGGTTGCGTGAGTCGGGGTCCAGTTGCACTGCTTTCATCGCGGCAATGACACGTTCGTCCACTTCATCACTGCTCAGTTTCTCATGCACATGCAGGCCTTCGGCTATGATCTGGGCCACCGACATGCGTGGGCTGAGGCTACCGTAAGGATCCTGAAAAATGATCTGCAGATTGCGTCGCAAGGGGCGCATCTGACGCTGGTTGAGCTGATTCAGGTCCAGCTTTTTCATATCCGGCCCGACATATCCGATTCTGCCTTCACTCGGCACCAGGCGAAGCAATGCGCGAGCAAGGGTTGTCTTGCCGGAACCGCTTTCTCCTACTATGCCCAGTGTCTCACCCTTACGGATACTCAGGCTGATGCCGTCGACAGCCTTGACATGGTCATAGACGCGCTTCAGGACGCCCTTTTTCATTGCAAACCAGACTTTCAGGTCATCAGCCTCAAGCGCCACAGGAGCGCTCTCTGTCACGGGGAGAGGGGAGCCGGAGGGCTCTGAGCTCAGCAGTTTTCGGGTATAGGGGTGCTGTGGGTTACGAAAGAGTGCATCGGTCTCACCCACTTCCACAATCCTGCCCTGCTGCATGATAGCCACGCGGTCGGCCATCTGATGCACAATACCCAGATCATGGGTGATGAACAGAACCGACATGCCTAGGTCTTTCTGCAACTGCTGAATCAGGCTCAGTACCTGAGCCTGAATGGTCACATCCAGGGCTGTAGTAGGTTCGTCGGCAATCAGCAGATCCGGTTCATTGATCAGCGCCATGGCGATCATGACGCGCTGACGTTCTCCACCGCTCAGCTCATGTGGCAGGGCTTTGAGGCGCTTTTCCGCATCACGCAAGCCGACCCGATTCAGCCACTCCAGCACTTTGTTTCTTGCAGACTGTCCGGTATCACCACTATGCAGAAAAACTGCTTCTGCGAGCTGCTTCTCGATATTGTGCAGCGGGTTGAGACTGGTCATCGGCTCCTGAAAGATCATGCTGATCTTGTGGCCACGCAGAAAGCGCAGTTCAGGAGGCGGGAGTGTCAAAATATCCTTGCCCTGATAGATGATCTCACCGCTTTGATAAACCACTGGAGGCTCAGGCAGCAGACGCATCAGAGATTGCGCTGTGACGGACTTGCCGGATCCGCTTTCGCCGACCAGACCGAGAATCTCCCCCTTGCCGATACTCAGATTGACATCAGAAACAACGGTTGTCAGCGTGTTTTCCTGCTCGAAGGCGATTGAAAGGTTCTGAATACGAATCAGCTCTTCTGACATCAGTACTTTGCTCATCTGCTCTTTGCTCGCTCTTTATTCATACTGCAGGCTCTCAGCGTGTTCGGTTGGGGTCAAAGGCATCACGTACTGCTTCGCCGATGAATACCAGCAGGGTCAGTAACAGAGACAGGGTGATGAAGACGGATATGCCGATCCAGGGAGCACGCAGATTGGTCTTGCCCTGGTTCACCATTTCACCCAGCGAGGGTGAGCCAGGTGGCAGTCCAAATCCGAGGAAGTCCAGTGAGGTCAGGGTCGTGACTGAGCCGGCCAGAATAAATGGCAGGAAAGTGACGGTGGCGACCAGCGCATTGGGCAGTACGTGACGGAACATGATGGCAGTATTGCTGAGGCCAAGCGCCCGGGCAGCCTGTACATACTCGAAGTTTCTGGCGCGCAGCGATTCCGCGCGGACAAACCCCACCAGACTCATCCAACTGAACAGCAGCAGTATCGCCAGTAGAATGAAAAAAGTCGGCTGCAGCAGGCTGGCAACAATGATCAGGATGAAGAAGGATGGCATGCTGGCCCAGACCTCGATCATGCGCTGTCCGATCAGATCCACCTTGCCACCATAGAAGCCCTGGATCACGCCCAGCGTTATACCGACTACAGAAGAGAGTAGAGTCAGCGCAAAGCCGAAGATCACGGATATGCGAAAACCATAGAGTAATCGGGCCACAACATCACGTCCGCGATCATCCGTTCCCAGCCAGTTCTCCCAGGTGGGTGGGCTCGGTGCGGGGGAGGGCAGGTTGTAGTTGATGGTGCGGTAATTGAATCGTATGAGTGGCCAGATCATCCAGCCATCTTCATTGATGATATCGGCCAGGAAGGGATCTCGATAATCGGCGGCCAGATCAAACTCGCCACCAAACTCCAGTTCCGAGTAGGTCGTGAAGATCGGGTAATAGTTCTGGTTCTGGTAACGGACCATGATCGGCGACTCATTGGCGATGAAGTCAGCAAACAGGCTGAGCATGAACAGCACCAGAAACACCCAGAGGCTCCAATAGCCCCTGCGATTCTTGCGGAATCGACGCCATCTTTCCTGATTGATAGGGCTCAACTGCACAGACAGCTCCTGTTAGCGTGATTCAAAGTCGATACGTGGGTCGACCCAGGTGTAGGCCAGGTCGGTCAGAATGCCGATCAGCAGACCGAGCAGGCTGAAGATATAGAGGGAGGCAAAGACGACCGGATAGTCGCGCTGCACAACAGCCTCGAATCCGAGCAGCCCTAATCCTTCCAGAGAAAAAATAATCTCGATCAGCAGCGCACCGGTAAAGAAAATGCCAATAAAGGCTGCCGGAAAGCCTGCGATGATGATCAACATGCCGTTACGGAACACATGACGATAGAGAATGCTCTTTTCGGTGGCACCTTTTGCGCGGGCGGTCATCACATACTGCTTGTTGATCTCATCCAGGAATGAGTTTTTGGTCAGCATGGTCAGCCCGGCAAAACCGCCGATCACCAGTGCCAGCACCGGCAGCGCCATGTGCCAGAAGTAGTCGAAAATCTTCTGGTACCAGAGCAGTTCATCAAAATTCTGTGATACCAGTCCGCGCAGCGGGAACCAATTGAAGTAGGAGCCGCCGGCAAACAGGATGATCAGCAGAATCGCAAACAGGAAGGCCGGAATCGCGTTGCCTATAACGATCACCCAACTGGTCCAGACATCAAACTTGGAGTGATGTTTGACTGCCTTGCGAATACCCAGGGGGATAGAGATCAGATAGATGATCAGTGTACTCCAGAGTCCGAGCGATATGGAGACAGGTAGTCTCTCCACGATCAGATCAATCACGGAGCGGGCACGGAACAGGCTGTCACCGAAGTTGAAAGTGATATAGTCGCCCAGCATTTTGAAGTAACGCTCATGCAGCGGCTTATCGAAGCCGAAGCGGGCTTCTATTTCGGCGATCACCTGAGCATCGAGCCCTCTCGCGCCTCGGCTTTCACCACTGCCACGGGCACTGCCTGCAGCCACTTCGCCTCCGGCACCATCCGTGACGCGATCCAATACGCCGCCATCAATCCCGGCCATGCTGGCCAGCATCTGATCAACAGGGCCGCCGGGCGCTGCCTGAATGATGAAAAAATTAAGCGTGATGATAGCCAGCAGTGTCGGAATGATCAGTAGCAAACGGCGGATTACATACGCAGCCATGCACGATTCCTTGGTTCAGGTATTGTACTGTTAGTTTTGCTGCAGCGATGATCAATCAAGCCGGATTGAGCATCGCTGAATGGTCAGCGTCGAGTGATCCTGGATGCCTTTTCCTCATCATACCACCAGGTGTCCAGGCCCAGTTCATAGACGGGGCGAGTCTCCGGGCGTGAAAATCTGTCCCAGTATGCGATGCGGAACAGATTGCTATGCCACTGTGGCATCACGTAGAAATTCCAGCGTGCAACCCTGTCAAACGCGCGACCGTAGGCGAGCAGCATCTCTTCATCTTCCTGAGCGGCGATGATGCCTTCGATCAAGGAGTCGATCACTTCATCCTCGATGCCGGCCGTATTCCAGGTAGAGTCGATAAAATCAGACTGGAACAGGATACGCATGCTGACACTGGGATAGGCCAGCGCACTGTAACCGCGAGCGATCATGTCAAAATCGCGGGAGCGCAGACGGTTGATAAACTGTGTCGGATCAACCAGACGGATATTCATCTTGATGCCGAGTCGTTCCATGTTGCGCTGCAGCGGCAATGCGACGCGCTCATCCGTCGGGCTGTTGATCAGCAGTTCAAACTCGAAACGCTGGCCGCTCTCGACATGGGTGAGCTGCTGATTGCGCAGCTCCCATCCGGCGTCTTTCAGCAGGGCGAGTGCCTGTCGTGTTTCTCGGCGCAGGTTACCGCTGCCATCTGTTTCGTTGGGGGTCCATACCTCGCCGAACACCTCTTCAGGCAGGCGATCGCGGTAGGCCTCCAGTATCTCCAGCTCAAGCCCTTCCGGCTTACCACTGGCCATATAGGGGGTGTTCTGGAAGTAACTGGTGTTGCGCTCATATTGATCGTAGAACAGATTCTTGTTCATCCATTCAAAATCCAGAGCGAAATTCAGTGCCTGACGCACCCGGCGATCACTGAACAGCTCGCGCTGGATATTGAAGGTGAAGGCCTGCATGCCCTGCGGAATCTGGTGTGGCAGCTCTTCCATCTTGATGTCGCCACGGGTGAAGGCCGGGCCTGTATAGTCCTGTACCCACTGGCGTGCCGAGTTTTCCTGGCGGAAGTCATACTCGCCGGCTTTGAAGGCCTCCAGTGCAACCGTTGAATCACGATAGTAGTCATAGCGAACGGTGGAAAAATTCAGGGTGCCTTTACGGCTGGGTAGATCTGCCGCCCAATAGTCATCGAGGCGCTTATAGGTCACGTTCTGTCCCATCGAAAAATCGCTGACGGTGTAGGGGCCGCTACCGAGCGGTACAACACTCAGGGGCTCTGCAAAGTCACGCTCTTCCCAGAAATGCTTTGGCAGAATCACCAGTCGGGCCAGGCCGGAAATATAGTCCTTGTTCGGGCCAGAAAAGCTGAACTTCACCCGCTGCGGGTTGATCTCTTCGGTATCCGTGACACCCGCATAATAAGAGCGGAATTGAGGCACGCCCTCGGTCATGAACTTGTTGAAGGAGAAAGCGACATCAGCTGCCGTGATCGGCTCACCATCCTGATGGCGTGCGTCTGGATTCAGGTTGAATATCACGAACGTGTAATCTTCTGGATATTCCAGAGACTCTGCAATCAGCGGATAATAGACATCTATCTCATCATCACTGCCGATCATCAGGGTGTCGTAGAACTCGGTGCTGTTGATGGCGGCAGATCCACGCTGGGCATAGCGGTGGAAATTGTCATAGGTGCCGATGGCCGACATCACCATATGGCCACCTTTCGGCGCATCCGGGTTGACATAATCGAAGTGCGTGAAGTCGGGGCCGTATTTGGGTTCGCCATGCATGGCGAAAGCGTGAGACTTGATCAGTTGGGGGGCGCTTTGCTCTTCGGCAGCGAGGGAGAAGGCCAGCAATGAACCTGCCATGCTGCCCAGAACTGCAAAAACAAGGCGACGAACGGAATATGACTGTCGAGTCATTGGCTGTTGAGTCAGTAGCAAAGCGGAACCCTCCTGGCAGAATAACGGGCTTCATCTTATGACAATCTATATGCGGCGGGAAAGGGCTGGTGCAGTATTAGCTGAAAAAGCCTTCCCGGCTCAGGATCTACTGACTGTGTGATTTGCAAATTGTTCCCTGTGGGCGCGACGGGAAGGGCTGTTTCAGCTCGTACCATCGCTCTGGGCAAGATAAAGTGCCAGTTGCTGCCCCGGGTGTAATACGGTGTTGAGGTTGATCCGGTTCCAGCGCGTCAGGTCATCAACACTGACGTTGAAGCGGTTGGCTATCACCCAGAGGGAGTCGCCGGGCCGTATCTGATAGGTCATGACTTCGAGATCACCGGCTTCTACTGCCTGAGCCAGCAGCTCGTGCTGCACCTCTGAGTGTTCGGACTGCAACGACTCGACAGCCTGTTGCATGCTTTCAGCACTTTCGATCGGTGCCAGCAATCGGTGTGGGCCATTTGGAGCCGTCAGTTTACGGCTGAACCCCGGATTGAGGCGCTGCAGCTCTTCCAGATCTATGTCAGCCAGTTGGGCGACAAGCGACATGTCGATCTGACCGTCTGTTTCGACTTCAGCGAAATAGGGCTTGGCAGGGATGTGGGCCAGCTTCAGATCATAAACACGTGCATCTCGTATCATGAGTGCGGCTGCAAGCAGTTTCGGAACATGGCGCATGGTTTCTGCCGGCAGGCTGAGTGACCAGTAGTCTTCAGGCAGGTTATGTTCACGGTTATGGCGTATCGCTCTGGATACAGTACCTGCACCGGCATTATAGGCTGCCAGAGCGAGCAGCCAATCGCCTTCAAATTGCTTGTGCAACTGTTCCAGGTAGGTCAGAGCAGCTTCGGTGGACTCGATCAGATCGCGGCGGCCATCATACCAGGCATTACTGGTCAGGCCGAAGTGCCTGGCAGTGCCTGGAATGAACTGCCAGGGGCCGGCAGCTGCTCCCGGTGAGTGAGCAAAGGGGTCGTAACCACTCTCAATCATCGGCAGCAGGGCCAGCTCGGCCGGAAGGCCTCTTTCAAGTACCTGATCCAGAACATAAAAATAGTAGGGTTTTGCGTTCTCGCTGATCAGCTCCAGGTGTTCAGGGTTCTTGCGCAACCAGTCAAGTTGATCTTTCAGGCGGCTATCATCTGCATCAATGGGCAGCTTCATATTGCTGCGTGTCAGTTGCCAGATATCCGGGGCCGGTGCGGTCCGCGCGGCTGGGCGCGTTCGAACAGGGAAGGTGTGCGGAATGTTCAGTGCCACTTGTTTATCGGCGCGGGTTTCCTGTGCTGGCTCTACCTCAGTATATCGCTCTGCATTGGCCGAACAGCCGGTCAGAGCGATGAGCAGGACGAGCGAGATCAACCCGCAGGCTCGATTGGTCATAGCGGTTACCTGAATTATGGTGTTTACCTGAACAGGGACTCCTGAATAAGGGCCGTCTGCAAAAAAGGATCAAATGAAACTGAATGAAAACTTAACGAGGCATTGTAACAGGGTTTGAACCTGAATCAATGCCCATACAGAAAAACCATGTTAATACAAGGGTAATTCCTGAGATGGGCATTACCGAAATGAGCTGTTCAAAAATGGTTTTTCCACTCGCGCAGACTCGCCAGTACTTCAACTTCGGAAGTGAGTGGCTGCCCTTCATGCGTTTCGGCAGCACTCCTGACGCTGATTTGAGATGTGCGCATGAAGGGGTTGATATTGCGCTCCTGATCTATGCGAGAGGGCAGAGTGGGCTCTTGTCTGGCGCGTAACTCGCGGCAGCGCTCAATCGTTGCGGCTATCATGGCGTTATCCGGCTCAACGGCCTGAGCGAAAGCGAGGTTGGACAGGGTGTACTCATGAGTGCAATAGACTTCGGTATTGTCCGGCAGGCTGGAGAAGTAGCTCATGGCCTTGAACATCTGGGCTGCCGTGCCTTCAAAGAGCCGGCCGCAGCCTGCCATGAACAGCGTATCGCCACAGAAGAGCTGAGGTTGTCCCTCGGGTTTGAAATAGCTGATATGATCCAGAGTGTGAGCAGGTACGGCCTGTATTTCCAGTTGTTCACCGAACAGATCAAGTGTGTCGCCGCTTGCCAGCGGATGGGTAATGCCATCGAAGGGCGAGTTGTGTGGTCCATAGACCGGCACCTGATATCGGCTCAGCAGCTTCTGCACGCCACCGGTATGATCGGCATGGTGATGAGTGATGAGAATGGCATCCAGTGTCAGATCATGGGATTCCAGAAAACGTATCACTGGGTCGGCATCGCCCGGATCAACAACGGCGGAACCGTATCCGGGTTTGTGAATCAACCATATATAGTTGTCGTTGAATGCCGGAATGGGTGTAACCTTGAACATGGACCCTTCTCCTCCTGTATGGCTGGCAGCTGTCATGAGGTAAGTGTAACTCAAAACAGTGGTGGCTTCTTATAATGTGGGCCTTCTGACTGTTACTATTAACGCCAATGCACCCTGAGTCGAGTACGGCATGAAGTTTGAACAGTTGATACCCCCGGATAAACTGGTTTCTGAGATCTCTGCCTGGTTTTCAACACCGGTCGGTCAGGAGTTTCTGGCGATCGAACAGGAGCTCGTCAGTCGGCTGCTGCCCACCCTTTTTGGCTATCATCTGGTTCAGGTCGGGTTTGATTGCCGCTACTCGCTTTATGCCGACAGTCCTATTTCGCACAAAGTGATGCTCTGCCCGCGTCTTGAACTTGGGATGGGGCTGAGCAGTATTATCGGCTTGAGTACCGAGCTGCCGTTACTGAGTAACGAAGTGGATCTGTTGATTCTGCACCACACTCTGGATTTTTCAGAGAATCCCCATCAGGTGTTGCGAGAGTCGGCACGAGTGGTTCGACCCGGAGGTCATCTTCTGATCGTTGGTTTCAACCCCACCAGTCTCTGGGGGCTGTGGAGTCGTTTCAAGCGCCGTAAGGGGGTGCCCTGGAATGCACATGCGCTCAGTCATGGGCGTCTGCAGGATTGGCTGGGGCTGCTGGAGTTGACCGAACTCAAGTCCATGTCGGGCTATCATCGACCACCTGTCAGCAGTCAGCGGTGGCGGGAGCGTTGTACTTTTCTGGAGCGCTGGGGTGAAAAATCACCGGCCTGCAGTGGTGGCTTGATGGTGATTCTGGCACGTAAGGATGTGGCGGGAATGACACCACTTAAACCTGCTTTGAGGCATCGAAAACTGATATCCTTTCCTGTTGCAGAACCGACAGCCAGAGGAAAGTCCACTTGAAGAAGGTCGAAATCTATACCGATGGTGCCTGCAAAGGCAATCCCGGACCAGGGGGCTGGGGGGTATTGATGCGTTACGGTGAACATACAAAGGAGCTGTTTGGCGGAGAGCCGGATACCACCAATAATCGCATGGAGCTGATGGCGGCGATCATGGCTCTGAAGGAGCTGAAAAAGCCCTGCGAAGTGATTCTCTCGACCGATTCGCAGTATGTGCGCCAGGGAATCATGCAGTGGATTCATGGCTGGAAACGTAATGGCTGGAAAACCGCCGCTAAAAAACCGGTCAAGAATGCGGAGTTATGGCAAGAGTTGGACCAGCAGGCTGCCAGACATCAGGTGGAGTGGCGCTGGGTAAAGGGTCACAGTGGGCATCCGGGCAATGAGCGGGCAGATGAGCTGGCTAACCTGGGTGTAGATGAGTGCGGAAAACGGAAGAGTTATGCGTCAGATAGTGCTTGATACCGAAACAACCGGTATAGACCCGGCACAGGGTCACAATATTATAGAGATAGGCTGCGTCGAGATGGTGAAGCGTCGCATCACCAAGCGCACCTATCACGAGTATCTGAAGCCTGATCGTGAAGTCGAGGCTGAAGCGATAGCTGTTCATGGCATCACCAATGACTTTCTGCAGGATAAGCCGAGCTTTGCCGAGAAAGCGGCTGAGTTTCTGGAGTTTGTCCGCGGGGCCGAGCTGATCATCCATAACGCAGCGTTCGATATAGGGTTTCTGGATACCGAACTGGCGCGCAATGGCTTCAAGGAGCGCATGGCAGACATCTGTCAGATCACCGACACCCTGAAGCTGGCGCGGCAGAAGCATCCGGGGCAGAAAAACAGTCTGGATGCTCTGTGTCGACGTTACGGTATCGATAACTCCCATCGACAGCTGCATGGCGCACTGCTTGACTCCGAGATTCTGGCTGATGTCTATCTGATGTTGACCGGTGGGCAGACCGCTTTGCATCTGGCTCATGTCGATGACAGTGATGACGAAGCCCGAGTACTGATTCGAGAAGTGGGCAGTCAGTTTGTGCTTCCGGTGCTCAGGGCGAATGAAGAGGAACTGAAAGCTCATGAGGCCTTTCTGAATCTGCTTGAGAAAAAATCCGGCCAGCGATACTGGGGAGTAGGGTCAGAGGCACAGCAGGAAAGTGTATGAGGCAGCGTCTGATCGTTCGGCAGGGCAATATCTATACGGATGAAGCAGGGCAATATCTTTGGCGCGAGGGCGATGAGCAGATCAATGATGCGCTGCTGCGCGATGTCATGGAGGCGCGCTACCCCCTCGCCGACAGTGATATTGAGCTGCTGATTCCCGCCACGGATGAGGTGCCTGGGTTGCAGGCTGGTAATATGCGCAGTCTGCTGTCATTGGCGGCACAGGACGAATACGCCTATGCACTGCTGTCGCGGGCGTCGCAGATCAGTATCTGGCATGACCAGCACCGTTATTGCGGGCGCTGCGGTACCGAAACACTCGTGCATCATCAGGATCTGGCCAAAGTGTGTCCGGCCTGCGATCTGGCCCAATACCCGCGGATATCACCCTGTATCATCGTTCTGGTCATGAAAGGGGATGAGTGCCTGTTGGCTAATGGTGCGAACTTTCCGCCCGGGCGCTTCAGTACATTGGCAGGTTTCATAGAAGCCGGAGAAAGTGCTGAACAGGCAGTGGCCAGAGAGATACGGGAAGAGGTGGGGATAGAGGTCAGTAATATCCGCTTTTTCTCCAGCCAGTCCTGGCCTTTTCCGCATGCTCTGATGCTCGGCTTTTTTGCTGATTATCTTGCGGGGGAACTGAAGCCGGATGGGGTTGAGATACTGGATGCCAGATGGTTCCGGCGGGATGCGATGCCCGACATGCCGCCTTCGTTCTCCATCTCTCGTCAGTTGATTGATCACTATCTGGCGATGCCGAGTGCTACTGGCTCCGGCTGAACAGTTTTCCCAGACGGGTAGCCAGCATCACGTTGCCTTCTGCTCTGAGCTGGCCCTTCATGAAAGCGCTCATGCCATCCAGCTCACCGGAGATCACCTGCATGAAGGTCGATTCATCCATGATCAGCGTGATGTCGGGGTCGGGGTGTTCGCCATACTCGCTGACGCAGGCTTCATCCTTGATGACAAGATGGAAGGCCTCGCTGTCGTTGAGCAGAAACTGAAAAACCGCCTGCAGTCCCTTGCCCTGCTCTGCATTGAAACGCTCGGGAAACTTGCGGATGATTTTTTCCAGAGTAATCGGTTCGCTCATGAAGCGTTTTTCCTGATCGTACCGGAAGCTAAGCCGGATAAGTTAAGTGATTTAGGGTTGGGAAGAATAAACGGGTGACTGTTATGAAAGCAAATCGGAAGACGGATATTTGCTCCATCAGGCTAATAGTAATGAGTTGCTTTACAAGTAACTATATCAATTCACGGCAGCAGTTTTTATCATAGCTCGATTCTGAGGTGCCGGTTCAGGCAAAAATTCTCAGTCGTATTGTATTGCTCGTATTGTAAAGGGAGAGTGTAGTGGTAGATTTTTTAATGCAGTACGGTTTGTTTCTCGCCAAAACGTTAACGCTGGTGCTTGCCATTGTGATGGTGATTGCAGCGATAGGCGCGATTGCGCACAGGCGCAGGCAGCATCAGCAGGAAGGGCATGTAGAGGTACGCAGCCTTAACGATCGCTATCAGGATATGCAGCATGAACTGGAACATGCGGTTCTGGATGAAGAGACGCTAAAGCAGCAGATAAAGTCAGAGCGCAAAAAAGAGAAGGCCGAAGCCAAGGCGCGTAAAAAAGCAGCCAAAGAGGGTAAACTGGATGAACTTCCTGAGCGTAAGCGTATCTATGTGCTCAGTTTTGACGGTGATATGCATGCCTCTGAAGTCGAGCTGCTGCGTGAAGAGGTAACCGCCGTCCTCAGTCTGGCACGCCCTGAAGATGAGGTAGTGCTGAAACTGGAGAGTCCCGGTGGTGTCGTGCATGACTATGGTTTTGCTGCATCACAACTGGAGCGTATCCGCCGTAAGCAGATTCCCCTGACGATCTGTGTCGACCGCGTAGCAGCCAGTGGTGGCTACATGATGGCGTGCATTGCCAATCGACTGATCGCAGCGCCTTTTGCGGTATTGGGGTCTATCGGTGTGGTCGCGCAGTTGCCAAACTTTCACCGTCTGCTGAAAAAAAATGATATCGATGTAGAGGTGCTGACAGCAGGTGAATACAAACGCACTCTGACGGTGTTTGGTGAAAATACCGAAAAAGGGCGCGAGAAGTTCCTTGAAGATCTTGAGGATATTCATTGCCTGTTCAAGGAGTTCGTGTCTGATCATCGCCCTCAGCTTGATCTTGAAAAAGTGGCAACCGGTGAGATCTGGTTCGGCAAGCGCGCCTTGGAGCACAAACTGGTGGATGAGCTGATGACCAGTGATGAGTACCTTTTTCAGTGCGCCGAGAATGCAGATCTGTTTGAGGTACGCTACGAGCAGCGACGCGGGTTGCAGGAGCGGCTCAGCGAACTGGCGGTTGAGTCGTCGGATAAGGTGCTGATGCGTTGGTGGCAGAGGGCTTCGCAGACCCGTTTCTTCGTGCGCTGAGCTCACGATTTGTTGTGGTAAGCAACTCAATAGCTGACTTCAACCTCTTGATCGGTATATGATTGAACCGAGAGTTTCAAACGCTGGCATCACCGGGAGATGTGCATGAAGCGCCGTATAGACACAGCGACAAGGATTATTCTGGCGGCTGAGGCCCTGTTTGCAGAGCAGGGCTTTACAGAAACCACCATGAGACAGATTACGGCTGAGGCGGATGTCAATCTGGCAGCGGTCAACTATCACTTCCGTTCCAAACAGGGGCTGGTCAATGCAGTCACCGAACGTCTGATGGAGCCGCTGTGTGATGAGATTGAAGTGGCGCTGGCTGACCGTCTGGCCAGCAACGGCAAGGTTCAGCTTGAGGAGTTGCTGGAAATGCTGATGCGGGCCCTGCTGCATGTCAATCAGCAGAATACCTACTCCCTGTCTGTCTTCATGCGTCTGCTTGAACTGGCCTATATGAAAAATCAGGAAGAGCTCCGGGAGTTCTTCGTATCTCGATATGCTCCAAGGCTGGAAAACTACCTGCGCTGCCTGCAGGCGGATGCTGCTCCGATGGAGGAGAATGAGTTCTTCTGGCGCCTGCACTTCATGCTCGGTGCCGTCGTGTTTACGCTGTCCAACTACCACACACTGCTGATTCTTGAAAAACGCAGCTTCAAGGACAGTGCCGAGATCGAACAGATCCTGCACCGCATGATTCCAGTTCTGACTGCAGGCTTGCAGGCCAGGGCAGAAAACAACTACTTCTGCAGGCTGTGATGAACGATCTTCTGATCCGTATATCCATCCCTGCTCAGACCCTGCAACTGCTGGATCAGGGCCGTGTTCTGGCTGAGTATCCTGTGTCGACCGCTCTGAATGGCGCTGGCGAGCAGAAAAACAGCGGTTGTACACCGCGAGGTCTGCATATTATCCGTGCCAGAATCGGCGCAGACCTGCCCTTGAATGCAGTGCTGGTGGGGCGGCGATTCACCGGCGAAATCTATTCAGCAACTCTGGCTGAGCAGATGCCGGAACGGGACTGGATTCTGAGTCGTATCCTCTGGCTCAGTGGCTGTGAACCAGGACGTAACCGCCTGGGGCAGGTAGACAGCATGCAACGCTATATCTACATCCATGGCACGCCGGATACGGAGCCGATGGGTATACCCAGATCACATGGCTGCGTGCGTATGCGTAATCTGGATGTGGTGGATCTTTTTGATCGTGTTCCGGTCGGTTGTCCAGTTGAAATTGTTGACTGACGTGTGTTGACTGAGTAAGCCTTGACTGACGCGTGCTGTTTGATTTTTCGAAATTTTTGATGAGTGATCCTGAATGACAACTGGTGTTCTGATGCTGGATCTTGAAGGGCTATCCCTGACAGACAGCGAACGAGAAGTGCTCCGCGATCCCGATGTCGGTGGTCTGATTCTGTTCAGTCGCAACTTTTCTGATCCGGCGCAACTGACCTCTCTGATGCGCTCAATACGTGCGGTGCGCCCCGATCTGATGGTGGCAGTTGATCAGGAAGGGGGGCGCGTACAGCGTTTCCGTGAAGGCTTTACTCGCCTGCCAGCCATGGCAACGCTGGGGCAGCGTTATAAGCAGGATCCCGAGCAGGCGCTGATTCAGGCACGCGAGCTGGGCTGGCTGATGGCGGCGGAACTCAGAGCTTTTGATATCGATATCAGCTTTGCACCGGTATTGGATCTCGACTGGCAGCGCAGCTCGGTGATCGGTGATCGCGCCTTTGCGACCGATGCGGCGGATGTATCAGTGCTGGCAGGTGCTTTCATGGCGGGCATGCACGAGGCGGGTATGGCTGCCACCGGCAAGCACTTCCCCGGTCACGGCTGGGTAGAGGCCGACTCCCATCTGGAACTGCCTATCGATCAGCGGTTGGAAAGTGCAATCTGTGATGTCGACATGCAACCCTTCAGTGATCTGATCACACAAGGGCTGGATGCGATCATGCCGGCTCATGTGGTCTACACTCAGGTATGTCACTCGCCTGCAGGCTTCTCCGAATACTGGCTGCGCACGATCCTGCGTGAGCGGCTGGGGTTTGACGGCGTTATTTTCAGTGACGACCTGACCATGGAAGGCGCCAGTGTCGCCGGCAGCTATGCGCAGCGCTGCGATCAGGCGATGGCCGCCGGTTGTGATATGGTGCTGGTATGTAATCAACCGGCCGCCGCCCGTGAAGTGCTGGCGCATATCAAGGCCAGCGGAATCAAATCATCGGGACGCCTGCCGCGTATGCTCGGTAAGCCGTTTACAGCAGATGAAGCACGTCTGGCAGCGGCGCGTGATACCGCCGGGGAGCTTTTGTCCATGCAGGCCTGAGGGCTTGCCAACATCCCCCATACTGAGGATGGCGCTGAATGCAGCAACGCAGCCGTGACGCAGACAGGACAGGAAAAGGGTGGCTGAAACGAGCTGCTGCTACCGAGCGGCGCTGGATTCAGTTGTCTGTTGTGTCTGCCTTGTTGTCGGGCGGATTGCTGATCTATCAGGCGCACCTGCTGGCCTCAGTCATCTACTTCGGGCTGTTTGAACACCGCTCACTGGAACAGCTGTCGGATTATTTCCTTTACTATCTTGCCGCGCTTGTCGGGCGTGTAGCGCTGAGTGTCCTGCGTGAGTGGAGCGCACAGCGCGCATCAATCGGCGTCAGACGACATCTGCGACAGCTGTTGCTGCAGAAGCTTGCCAGTCTGGGGCCTGCCTATACTCAGGGAGAGCGCAGTGGTGAGCTGAGCAGTGCACTGCTGGAACGGATCGAAGCGCTGGATGGGTTTATCGCGCGCTACCTGCCACAGGTGGCGCTGGCTGCCATGTTGCCGCTGGTGATACTGTCATTTGTACTGACACTTAACTGGGCTGCAGCCTTGATATTTCTGGTCTCGGCTCCTCTGATCCCCTTGATGATGATACTGGTGGGGCGTCGGGCTGCAGAGGCTAACCGACAGAACTTCCGTACCCTGGCCAATCTCAGCGCCTACTTTCTGGATGTAGTACAGGGGCTGGGAACGCTGAAGCTCTTTAATCGCAGCAAGTTCCAGCACAAGATCCTGGCGGATAATGCCGAAGCCTTTCGCAGTAAAACCATGCAGGTGTTGCGGCTGGCCTTTCTCTCCACGGCTGTGCTGGAGTTGTTTGCCGTGGTATCCATGGCGCTGGTGGCGATCTATCTGGCCTACCACTTCACCGGTCTTGTCAGCTTTGGCACCTGGAGTGGAACAGAGCTGACGCTTTACCATGCGCTGGTGATTCTGATTCTTGCACCGGAGTTCTATCTGCCGTTGAAGGAACTGGGTACACACTACCATGCCAAACAGGAGGCAGTGGCGGCTGCTGAGCGCTTGCAGGAGATCCTGGAGCAGGAGGAGAGAACCACAGAGTCTGGTGAGCGCGAACTTTCACCCGGCCCGATCAGTCTGGAACTGGATCAGATCGGTTTCTCCTGGCACCCGGGGCAGCAGCAGGAGGTGCTGAAAAACATCAGCCTGACTATCGAAGCCGGTCAGATGCTGGCGCTGGTTGGTCCCAGCGGCGTTGGCAAATCCACACTGATGGGGTTACTGCTTGGGTTTTTGCGACCATCGACAGGTGAGGTGCGCATTAACGGCATACCGCTGAGTGAGCTGAAGCGAGACAACTGGCTGCAACAGATAGCCTGGGTCAGTCAGCAGACCACACTGTTTCCCGGAACCTTGAGAGAAAACCTCCTGCTTGCAGCACCGGATGCATCTGATGAGCAGCTGCTTGATGCCTGCAGGCAGTCCTCGGCGCTTGAGTTTGTAGAACGTCTGCCGCAGGGATTGGACAGTCATCTGGGCGAGATGGGCAGTCGCCTGTCGGCCGGTCAGATTCAACGTCTGGCGCTGGCACGCGCCTTTCTGAAGGATGCGCCCGTGTTACTGCTGGACGAGCCGACAGCCAGCCTGGATAAAGACAGCGAAGATCAGGTGTTAAAAGCGCTGGCAGAGCTGTGCAAGGGGCGCACGGTGCTGCTGATCACCCATCGCCTGGGTAGCATGCGCCGGGCAGACAGGGTGTGTCGGCTCGATGCTGGCGGGCTGCAAATGCTGGATGAAGATGAGCGCAGCGCCTTGCTTGCCGGAGGTGCCACATGAGAGAGCTCTGGCCATTCCTCCGCCTGATGCGGCGTCATCTGATCTGGGTGTTGCTGGGCATGTTGTTGGCACTGATCACGGCTCTGTCGGGCATAGGGATGATGGCCCTGATCGGGTGGTTTGTTTCGGCAACCGCACTTGGCGGTGGCTTTGTGGTGCTGCGCAGCCTGGCCGGGCTGAGCAGTATCGAGGCGATCCGCACCCTGGCTGGCGCCCGCATCATCGGGCGCTACCTCGAGCGAGTTACCAGCCATGAGGCCACCTTCCGCATTCTGGCCAGAATCCGCTGCTGGTTTTATGAGCGGCTGGAACCTCTTAATCCAGCGCGCCTGCAACAGTACCGATCTGCTGACCTGCTGAATCGACTGATTGCAGATGTCAGCGCCATGGATAACCTGTACCTGCGTGTTCTGTCACCCTCGCTGATTGCAATAGTCGTATCGTTGCTGGTTTTTTCACTGCTGCTCTACCTCGCTCCGGTTATTGCACCACTGGTATTACTGATGCTGCTGGGTGCGGGGTTCTTCGTACCATTGTTCGGTTATCGCCTTGGAGTGTTGGTTGGTCCCGCACTGGTCAGCTCTACGGCAGCCTTGCGTGATCGCAGCCTTGCCTACATCTCCGGCATGGCAGAACTCACCATTTACAATGGTGTGCTGGATCAAAAGCTCAGAATCGAGCAGGAGGAAGCGCGCCTGGTGCGTGCGCAGTTGCGCATGAGCCTCATAGCGGGCCTCACTAGTGGCTTGATGCTGCTGTTGACGGGCTTTGCCATAGCCGGAGCACTGGCGGTGGGGCTTAACCTGGTACAGCAGGGTTTGATGGGGTCGATGAACCTGGCGCTGGTGCTCTTTTGTGTACTGGCCGCTTTCGAGGTGGTGGCTCCCTTGCCGATGGCCTATCAGTATCTGGGCAAAACGCGTGCGGCAGCACAAAGGTTGCAGGAGATTGCCGATCAGGAGTCGGATATCGCTTTTCCTGATGCGACCGAAGTGGCGATTGCCAGTGAGCCCGGGCGCGTGGTGTTTGATAAAGTCAGCTTTGCCTACGATGACCGGCCCGTATTGAATGAGATCTCATTAGAGATAGCGCCAGGAGAGAAGGTCGCGCTGCTGGGCCATACCGGCAGTGGCAAAAGCTCACTGATCAATCTGCTGGCACGCTTCTGGGAGCCGCAGAGTGGACAGTTGTTGCTGTCCGGGCAACCGATTCAGTCCTTCTCGGAAGAGGCGCTGCGAGCACAGATCAGCGTGTTGGCACAGCCGGTCCATCTTTTTGCAGGCAGTGTACGCAGTAATCTGCTGCTGGCCGATGCAGAGCTGAAGGATGAACTGATGCTCGACCTGATGGATCAACTGGGCATGAGCGATGCACTGGGTTCTGACGGCCTGGCGCGTGAAGTGGGCGAGGGTGGCAGTAGGCTCTCTGGCGGACAACGCAAACGGCTTGGCATAGCACGGGCCCTGCTGAAGCCAGCGCACCTGCTGGTGCTGGATGAGCCCTGCGAAGGGTTGGACACCACAACCAGCGAGCGGGTGCTTGATCTGGTGCTGGCCTATAAACCTGAGCAGAGCCTGCTGTTGATCACCCATCACCTGCACGCTCTTGAGCGGTTTGACAGAGTGATCGTGCTGGATCAGGGGTGTGTGCTGGAGCAGGGCACACCACAGGCACTGCTGGCAGATCCTGCCAGCCGCCTGTATGCACTGCGAAGCCTCGATAATGGCTGACCTTGCACCAGGCAGCACCATCGACATTGCGCACACAAAGATTCTGGGTTAAGTTTCAAGAACAATATGGAAGTACCGACTTGCTGTGATGGAGCACCGGCGGGGCGGTAGCGTGTCTCGCGCTCAGTTAAATCCCTTTATTTCAACAGTTGGAAACGGTCTAGTGGGCTGGTTGTGCCAGCAAAATGCTGACCAATAACATGTGTGTAAATCTGTGTTGTACTGACATCGTTATGGCCCAGCAACTCCTGAACTGTTCGTATGTCACAGCCTGATTGAAGCAGATGAGTAGCAAACGAGTGACGAAATGTATGGCAGCTTATTTTCTTCCTTATATCTGATGCACGCACGGCTGCTTGCAAGGCTTTGCGAATGACAGTGTCGTGCAGGTGATGGCGGCAGAGTTCGCCAGTCAATGGGTGTGGACACAGAGTCGATGAAGGAAAAATGTACATCCATCCCGGTGATCTGAATGCATTGGGGTACTTGCGTCCCAGTGCATCGGGCAGGGAGGGACCGAGTCCTTGCTCGTTATCGGTTTTTTGCACAGCTAACGCCAGGTTGACCATTTCCTGCAAGGGGGCTACAAGATGCTTGCTCAGCAGCGTGATACGATCTTTATTTCCTTTGCCATCTTTAACAGTCACGGCGAGGGATGAGAAACAAATATCCTGCACCCGCAGTCGCAGGCATTCACTGATCCTCAAACCACTGCCATAGAGCATCTGGATAACGAGTTGATTGCGATCAGACAGTTGATTAATGATTTTGAAGACCTCTTCCGGTGTGAGTACCACAGGTAAGCGACGTTGCTTTCGGGCTGGCTGAAAACCAAGTTCACCCAACTGTCGATGCATCACCTTCTGGTACAGGAAAACCAATGCATTGAGTGCCACCTTCTGGGTGTTGACAGCGACATGACGACTGACCGCCAGCCAGCTCAGAAAAGCCTTTATCTCTTCTGGCCCCATGTCACGGGGGTGGCGCTTGCCGTGAAACAGGATGAAGCGCTTGATCCAGAAAATGTAAGTCTTTTCAGTGCGCAGGCTGTAGCCTCGCACGCGGATTTCGGCACGCAGTGATTCGATGAAGGGGCTTCCTGCCATGATGTACTCCAGAATATGTATATTTGTACAGTATATTGAGCAGGGTAGACGATAAGTGCTCGTTTTGACAAGTGATGTTGCTCGTTTTGTCAGTGTAGGTTATAAATAAGCATTTAAATTCAATTAGTTATAATTCATATGTTTGAGATATGAGGCATGCGTGCAGGGCAATTCGAGCATGCGCGGATTGCTTTTACTGGATTGAGTAAGTATCTGTGATAGTGTATGCAAATCAAGCCGATACGCAGACATGATCGGTATATCAGAAATGGCAAAATGCGCATGCGCAGAATACAAATGTTGGACATAACCGCTACGCGGTGGAGAGCGTAATTCAAGGATCAGGAGGCATATGGACATGCCGAATAGAACCATACAAAAGTTATTTCTGGCGTACAAGCCAGCATTGGACAAAACACCCCAGCCACTGAAGTACCGCAAGGCGATTCAGGCGCTCAGCCAGTGCCGAACACGTGACATGGGCGTCAGTTATTATAGCTGCCCGGAAGGGCATGAGGATTGGGAGCAGTTCCATTCCTGCCGACACCGAAGCTGCTACCTGTGTGCACAGAAAAAGCGTGTGGAATGGGTGGAGCAACAACAACAGCGGCTGCTTAACACACCTCACTTTCATGTGATATTTACTTTGCCTCATGAGTACCTGTCACTGTGGCGGTATAACGAGACACTGTTTACACGGATTCTGTTCAAGGCCAGCCAGCAATCGCTGATGGAGCTGATGGCTGACGCCAAATATGGTGGTGTGACTCCTGGGCTGTTGATGACCCTGCACACCTGGGGGAGACAGCTTAATTTGCACCCTCATACCCATTGTCTGGTGACCGCTGGTGGTTTGACAAAGGCGAATGGCTGGCAAGACTCAGGCACATTTTTACTTCCGAGTGCCGTGCTGAGACGCTACTACCGTGGCAAGATTCAAGCCTTTTTGAAGGAGGCAATGGAGGCTGGCGATCTGGTGCTACCGCCGGATATGAGCAAGGCGGATTTCTGGCAGCAATACCGGGGGCTGTATCGTAAAGAGTGGAGTGTGCGGATAGAGGAGCGCTACGCGCATGGAAAGGGCGTGATGCTGTATCTGGCCCGGTATTGCAAGGGCGGCCCCTTAAACCCGGAACAGATCAAGGGCTGGAGCCAGGGACAGATCGAGATGAGCTATCTGGATCATCGAAGCAAGCGCATCAGGCGGCAGCAACTCAGACCACTGCAACTGATCCAGCGACTGCTACAGCATGTCCCAACCGATGGTATCCATACTGTGCGCTATTACGGGCTTTATGCACCGGCTGCAAAGCAGAAATATGAGCAGGCACTGAGCTGGCATGGCAATCTTGCTGGGTTGAGCGTTCGACGTGGTCTGGATGTTCGAACTATGCTACTTTGCTGTAAAACCTGCGGCACACCTGCCCAGCTTCAGGGACGGGTTTGGCGACATGCTCCAAAAGGAAATTCCTTTATAAACAGTCGTCCCGAGTTGGGTGCCAGCGGTACTGTCCAACCAGGCGATGCACCATACACTGCAAGCGTGCTACATAGTGATCTCGCAGCATTACCACCGTGATCATTTTTTTTTGTTTCATGCAGTGAAGGTGATCTAAACGTTGGACATAACCGCTACGCGGTGGAGAGCGTAATTCAAGGATCAGGAGGCATATGGACATGCCGAATAGAACCATACAAAAGTTATTTCTGGCGTACAAGCCAGCATTGGACAAAACACCCCAGCCACTGAAGTACCGCAAGGCGATTCAGGCGCTCAGCCAGTGCCGAACACGTGACATGGGCGTCAGTTATTATAGCTGCCCGGAAGGGCATGAGGATTGGGAGCAGTTCCATTCCTGCCGACACCGAAGCTGCTACCTGTGTGCACAGAAAAAGCGTGTGGAATGGGTGGAGCAACAACAACAGCGGCTGCTTAACACACCTCACTTTCATGTGATATTTACTTTGCCTCATGAGTACCTGTCACTGTGGCGGTATAACGAGACACTGTTTACACGGATTCTGTTCAAGGCCAGCCAGCAATCGCTGATGGAGCTGATGGCTGACGCCAAATATGGTGGTGTGACTCCTGGGCTGTTGATGACCCTGCACACCTGGGGGAGACAGCTTAATTTGCACCCTCATACCCATTGTCTGGTGACCGCTGGTGGTTTGACAAAGGCGAATGGCTGGCAAGACTCAGGCACATTTTTACTTCCGAGTGCCGTGCTGAGACGCTACTACCGTGGCAAGATTCAAGCCTTTTTGAAGGAGGCAATGGAGGCTGGCGATCTGGTGCTACCGCCGGATATGAGCAAGGCGGATTTCTGGCAGCAATACCGGGGGCTGTATCGTAAAGAGTGGAGTGTGCGGATAGAGGAGCGCTACGCGCATGGAAAGGGCGTGATGCTGTATCTGGCCCGGTATTGCAAGGGCGGCCCCTTAAACCCGGAACAGATCAAGGGCTGGAGCCAGGGACAGATCGAGATGAGCTATCTGGATCATCGAAGCAAGCGCATCAGGCGGCAGCAACTCAGACCACTGCAACTGATCCAGCGACTGCTACAGCATGTCCCAACCGATGGTATCCATACTGTGCGCTATTACGGGCTTTATGCACCGGCTGCAAAGCAGAAATATGAGCAGGCACTGAGCTGGCATGGCAATCTTGCTGGGTTGAGCGTTCGACGTGGTCTGGATGTTCGAACTATGCTACTTTGCTGTAAAACCTGCGGCACACCTGCCCAGCTTCAGGGACGGGTTTGGCGACATGCTCCAAAAGGAAATTCCTTTATAAACAGTCGTCCCGAGTTGGGTGCCAGCGGTACTGTCCAACCAGGCGATGCACCATACACTGCAAGCGTGCTACATAGTGATCTCGCAGCATTACCACCGTGATCATTTTTTTTGTTTCATGCAGTGAAGGTGATCTAAACATTATATTTCATTAGGAGATGTGGGTGGATGATCTTAAGAGGGTGAATCCCAAATCATTCAAAGAAATGATAGAAAGCCTGCCTGCCGGAGAGCTTGACCGTATACATCAGCTTCAGCACGATCAAGCACTCGATGAGCACAGAAGATTCAAGGAGCACTATGAACGTGAAGAATGCTATTTGTGTGGAAAGCCATTTAAGACACTAAGCAAGAGTGAGCCATGTATTCACTGGCTCCTTAGAAGGTGCAAATTTAAGGCAAAGGATTTTTCAAAAATATATCAGGCGTTCGATTATCATCAAATATCTTCGTATCTTAGATGGGTTGCTAACCAAGAAAGATTCCAAGGAAATATCAATGACCTTGTTGACGAGAAAGGCGAAAGAAAAATAATACAAACAACAATCAAGTGGAAAAATATCGAGTGGACATTTGATTGTTCAAAAACCGATTATGAAGGTCACGGAAGTGGTAACTCTAGCTTTCCTCATTACCACTTTCAGATGAGAATAGATGGCAAGCAGTTTATAAACTTTAACAGTCATCATATTTCTTTTTCGGAAAAGGACTTGTTCAATCTCGATGTAACTATTCAGCTCAATTTTTTGCAAAAAGTTCTTGACAGGGTTTTTGCCAGAATTTCGAGATATTCAGTGACAGCCAGCGCACCGCTCTAAAATCCGCCTCACGACTCCGCTTCGCCGCCCTGAAGCGCCTTGCGCATCTGCGCATCCCCAGGCGTGGCAGCCATACGAAAGTCGTTCAGATCCGCATTGTCAATGGCCATCTATTTTGACCCACTTTTGGCCAATAAAATTGACCCACCTAGTTCGCTAATTGGTCAGTTTTTCTTTCAGTCGATAGCTCTCACCTCCCAGCATGTAGATGTGTGAGTGATGTATGATCCGGTCCACGATCGGGATCGCCACATTGTCGTTATGGAAGAACTGTAAGCGCCGCTAAATAGACACTCTTGCCTTCAGTCGAGCTGCGCCACCTTTTTTGAAGTACGCTCCAGCTCAGTATTCCAGGGCAACAACTGTTCCAGCTTCTCCAGTGTGTCAGCTTGTGCGATGCGCTCCAACACATACTGGATATACGCTGACGGCTCCAGATCGTTGGCCTTGGCCGTTTCGATCAGGGAGTAGCAGGTCGCACTGGCACGAGCGCCCTGCGGTGTGTCTGCGAACAGCCAGGCCTTGCGACCCAGTGCGAACGGGCGGATCGCATTCTCGGCCAGCACGTTACTGATGTGCAGATCACCCCGTTCACAGTAGCCGATCAGATAGGGCCACTGGTTTAGCGTGTACTCCATCGCCTTGCGGGTCAGCGAGCCTTTCATCACTTTATTGACGTTATTCTCCAGCCAGGTTTTGAACACGGCCAGTGTCGGCAGGCTCAGTTCCTGACGGATGTGATAACGCTCGGTTACACTCAGGTCCTTGATCTGACGTTCAATCGCATAGAGCTTGCTGATATGACTTAATGCCATATCAGCCTTGGAGACAACGGCTTTTTTGCTTTTACCCTTTGCCTGTGCCGCTTTGGAGGCTTCAAAGAACTTGCGACGCGCATGATCCCAACAACCGATACGGGTAAGACCATTAGCCGTACACACCTGCCCATAGCCGGAGTAACCATCCGCCTGCAGGATACCGGTGAAGTCATCCAGCAAGCGCACCGCCACACTGCCAGCTCGTGATGGATCGTAGTCGAACAGCACTGAGGGGTGGTCGGGTGGACCACCCCGTGTCACCCACATCCACTTGTCGGATTGGGCCGTTTTACCATCCTCCTTCAAGACCTGGATACGGGTTTCATCAGCCTGTAGGTAGTCACTGCTGTTCTGTACCTCCCGCATCAGGTTGATCAGTGGTTTGAACACCTCATCCAGGCGGATGATCCAGTGCGCCATGTTGGTACGGCTGACTTCATGACCCAGGCGCCTGAGCATCTGTTCCAGCCGGTACAGCGGCAGACCATCGGCATACTTGGAAGTGATGATGTAAGACAGCAGTGACGTGGTGGCGATGCACTTACCCAGTGGATGAACCGGACGCTGAGCGGCGATGATGCGCTCGTAACCTTCCTGCTCGAACACGGCTTTCTCCTGCCAGTACTCCAGCACCTTCAGTTGTGCCGGAATGAACTGCAGTTCTTCCTTCACCTTGGTGAAGAACACCTTGCTGGCACCGGCTTTCTCTTCATCAGAGAGAGTCAGTTCAATGCGCTCACGCAGCAGCGTATCGGAGAAGCCACGCTGACGGCACTTGCGTGCAGGCTTGGGGGCATCGGCTTCTACCACGTCCTCGGGTAGCTGATCGCGCAGAAGGTCGATTTCGGCTTCCAGTTCAGGTTCGTCGAAGAGATGGATCTGGTGAGCGGACTTCTCACTGCTGGCGGCGAACTTCTGAATGTTCTTCAGACGCAGGAGCTCTTCGAGGATCTGGATATACTGGTCACGCTGTTGGACAACAGCATCTTTAGCCGCTAACTGCTGCTGAAGTCCTGCCACAACCGACAGCAGCTCAGCGGCAGACAGGCCGCTGAGATCGGGTGTGATGGCAGGCTTTTCCGGCGGTAATTTCATGCGCAAATTGTAGCAAAAACAGCTGGTTGGAGCACGTAAAAAAGCTATCCAACCGCATCATATTGCAGGGTTTTATGTCCCTTCAGCAAGGTGATGTCGTAGCCATCCAGAAGCCAGTTGATCTGCTCACCGGTCAGTGGCATCAGTTCCTCCGAGGCGCGTGGCCACTTGAACTTCTCCTCGGCCAGCGCCTTGTAATAGAGCACGAAGCCGTTGTCTTCCCACATCAGGCATTTGATCTTATTGCGCTGGCGATTGGTGAAGGCATATAGCGCGCCGGTAAAGGGGCTGCGCCCCAGCTCCTGCTCAATCAACAATGCCAGACTGTTGGCCTGTTTGCGGAAGTCGATCGGCGCACGGTAGAGATAGATCTCCGGTATATCCTGTGCCGGACGCAGGTAGCGGCTACGCATTACAACTGCCTCAGAATCGCGCCCAACAGATCGATATTCCCGGCATGCAGGCCAGTAATCGATACGCCACCGGGTAGTGACAGCGTCAGCTCCGCTGCAGAGCCAGGGCTTTGAAGCGGTGCGACCCGGGCAAATCCAACCTTCTTCACTTCGGGAGGCGTGTCTTCATCATTGAGCAGCTTCTGGCGCCAGTAAACAAACTGATGATATGACAGTGCATGCTGTTTGCAGAATGCGGCACCGGACAGATTCGATGCCTGCCAGTCTGCCATCTGTTGCTGCCAATATTGCTGACGTTCGTGAGTGGTCATCACTTGATTCCTTGATCCAGTTACAATGGAATCAGTGTGACGTGGCTGGATCATGGAATACAGGTGCTGGTTTATGGGCGCTTACGAAGAACTCACCCCAGTCTGTAAAATCCTTGTTGGTGGTCAGGATGATGGAGCGGTATTCATAGAGACTGTTGATCAGTTGGAAGAGGTTGTACCGCGATTGTCGGCTCATGGGCAGGTAACCTAACTCATCGATGATCAGTAGGTCATTTTTGGCCAAGAGGTTGATGCGCTTCTTCAGCTCACCCCGTTTCTCAGCTAGCTCCAGCTCTTCCACTAAGGCCATGGCAGTTTTGAACAGTACCTTGTAGCCCGCCTCGATGGCTTTGTAGCCCAGACCAATGGCAAGGTGGGTTTTGCCAACACCGGGAGGACCTATAAACACCAGATTCTGGCGCGCATCCAGGAAGTTAAAGTCCAACAAGGCACTGATCTGGCGTTTGGTAATGGTTGTCTGGTGACGGTAGTCGAAGTCATCCAAGCGCTTTTCCATCGGGAAGTGAGCTT
>NZ_WBOM01000012.1 GCF_008973755.1 Nitrincola alkalilacustris
GTTAGGTTACCTGCCCATGAGCCGACAATCGCGGTACAACCTCTTCCAACTGATCAACAGTCTCTATGAATACCGCTCCATCATCCTGACCACCAACAAGGATTTTACAGACTGGGGTGAGTTCTTCCATAACGACAATGTGGCGATCCCGATCGTGGACCGGATCATCCATCACTCACACATCTACATGCTGGGAGGTGAGAGCTATCGACTGAAAGAAAAACTGACCAATTAGCGAACTAGGTGGGTCAATTTTATTGGCCAAAAGTGGGTCAAAATAGATGGCCATTGACAGGTCAGAGAGTTGAAACAGCAATGACTATATGGGTCGATGCCGATGCATGTCCGGTGGTAATCAAGGAGATTCTGTTCCGAGCTGCCGAGCGGACAAAAGTGGAGCTGGTGCTGGTTGCCAATCAGGCGATGCGTGTGCCGCCTGCATCTAATATTCGTTCGATTCAGGTGAACTCCGGTTTTGATGTGGCAGATGATGAGATCGTCAAGCGGGTTCAGGTTGATGATCTGGTGATCACCAGCGATATTCCGCTGGCAGCCGAGGTGATCGAGAAGGGTGGTCATGCCCTGAGCTCACGCGGTGAGGCATTCACCAAAGAGAATATTCGCGGGCGACTGAATATTCGCGACTTTATGGATACGCTGCGCTCAAGCGGTATTCAAAGTGGTGGGCCACCGCCCTTGGGTCAGCGTGAACGACAGGCATTTGCCAATGAATTGGATCGTTATCTGGCGCGTTTCATGCGTTGACCTGTTACTGGCCTGTTCAAGGATGCTGAAATGACTACTGATGTTCTGATACTTCCCGGTTATCTCAATTCTGATCCGGATCACTGGCAAAGTCTGTGGGAGCAATCTTATCCTTCTTGCTCGCGAGTCATGCAGCGCGACTGGGAGAGGCCGGATTGTGATGAGTGGGTGGCTGAGCTGGAGAAGCGGGTCGCAGCTGCAGGTCCAGAAACGGTGCTGGTGGCGCATAGCATGGGTTGCTTGTTGGTCGCGCACTGGTCATCGCGCACTCGGCTGAAAATAAAAGGCGCATTGCTGGTCGCCCCTCCAGACCCGGGTGGTGCTCAGTTTCCTGCATCTGCTATGGGTTTCGGTTCCTTGCCAGCTGAGGCTTTTGGTTTTCCCTCCATCATGGTCGCCAGCAGTAATGATCCCTATGGTGAGTTGTCCTTTGCACAGCACTGTGCTCGAGATTGGGGTTGTCAGTTTATCAATCTTGGCGAAGCTGGGCATATCAATACAGAAACCGGTCTGGGTGACTGGCCATATGGTATCAGTCTGTTGCAGCAGTTGATGGGTTGATGCTCTATCCTTCAGAGAGTTGTTCTGTTTGATGAGGCGTCTGAATAGATGAGTTGGTATGACAGAGTGCCCGCGCCGGGGTTGGTGGCAGATATTATTCTGATATTGCACAGCCTGATTGTGGTGTTTGTTATCTTTGGCCTGGTGCTGACGCTGCTGGGTGGGTGGCTGAACTGGCAGTGGGTGCGCAATATCTGGTTTCGATCAATCCACTTGCTCACTATTTTGATAGTGGCCGCGCAGGCATGGTTCGGGATGATCTGTCCGCTGACAATCTGGGAGCAGGAATTAAGGCGGGTGGCGGGGCAGTTTTATTACGATATCTCATTCATTGAGTATTGGTTGGGGCAGTTGCTCTATTATGATTTGCCCTGGTGGGTATTTGTACTGATCTATTCGCTGTTTGGGGTGTTGGTTGCAATGACGTTCTGGCTGGTGCCACCGAGATGGCGTAAGCACTGAGGTTGCAGAGGTTGTGGTTGCTTAAGTTGATGCTGCTGGGTTTGATGTGAAGTATGTTGGTATTGCTTGGGTTGGTGTGCAAATTTCAGACAAAAAAAAGCCCCGCTATGCGGAGCTTATCTTTCTAGGCGTCAGCCCGGATTCAGAGTACCTGAATCTGTGAAGCCTGAGGACCTTTAGCACCCTGTGCAGGGGTGAAAGATACCTGCTGGCCTTCAGCCAGAGTTTTGAAACCATTACCAACGATTTCAGAGAAATGTGCAAACAGATCTTTGCTGCCGTCGTCTGGAGTAATGAAACCAAAACCTTTAGCTTCGTTGAACCATTTAACTGTACCAGTAGCCATTTAAGTCTTACCTTATAAAAATATTGATGAGCAATGCTCGGAAAATGCAATGAAAATCAAAGAGAGGGGACTGAAAGACTGAAGTACCGTAAGGATCCAACAAATACTAGGGTCGCGCCAACTTGAGTGATCTTGCTGAACCCATAGTATGAGATTGGTACCCTGTCGTCAAACCTTATTTGATTTATTTTCATGCGGGCACTCCTTTGCCTTGTTGTTCAGACTCAGTAACCGCGCTGGCGATCAATAAGCCCACTGGGGGATTCGCCGGACTCGAGCAGCTTGATCTTCTCGCAGATCTGCTGCACGGTTTCATCGCGCAGGGTGCGCGCCGATACGTGTGGCGTCAGGGTGATGGATGGGTGTCTCCAGAAGGGGTGTTCTATCGGGAGAGGTTCCTGGCGGAACACATCCAGTACCGCATGGCGTATCAGGCCCTCATCAATGGCGCGGATCAGGTCGTGATCAACCAGATGCTCGCCTCTACCAACATTGATCACCACCGCATCCGGCAACAGGCTGCTAAAGGTATCGTAGTTGAGCAGGTCTCTGGTTTCGGGTGTCAGTGGCAGGGTGTTGATCAGTACGCGAGTCCGCGCAAGAAAGGGTTTGAGCTGCTCCTGGCTGGCAAATGATTCGACACCCTCTATCGGATGCCTGGAACGGCTCCAACCAGCAACCGGATAGTCGAGTCCCGCCAGTGTGGTGGCCACTCGCTTGCCTATCTGACCCAGACCCAGCACGCCGATACTCCAGTCCTGACGGCGAATAGGGCGCAGCATTTTCCAGACTCCGGATGCCTGCTGGGAGCGGTAGTCGGCCATATCGCGGCTTGCTTCGACAACATGGTAAGCCACATATTCGGCCATCTGAGCCGACATGCCGGCATCTTCAAGGCGGTAGATCGGCAGATTGTCTGGCAGCCCAGGCAGTTTGAGCAGGGCATCAACACCGGCTCCCAGATTGAATATGGCCTTCAGCGAGTGTGTCTGTGCGAACACCTCTGCGGGTGGTTGCCAGACAATCGCATAGTCGGCATCGGTCGCTGGGTTTGCTGCATCCCAGATATGGATATCGGCCTGGGGTAGCTGCTCCAGCAGTGGGGCTTTCCAACGTTCGGCTTTCGGGTCTTCGGTGGCAAAGAGAATCTTCATCAACGTGTCCATTCCTTGTGCTTGCTTGGTGACCCTATGCTAACGCTCTGCACCAGAAAAATGAAAGGGCATCCGCGCAGAATACCCCCTGGTGTATATATCACTCCTTCCTGCACCTCCCTAGACTTGGATCATTACCAGAGTCTGAGAGGTACGACTGTGAAAACATTACAAGAATGGAAAACCTTGAGTGAGTCCATGACGCTGCGGGGCGAGGCCTATATCAATGGCTGTTTTCAGCCATCGCTGAGTGGTGAGACCTTCCCCTGTATCAATCCGGCAACCGAGCAGTTGCTGATTAATGTGGCCAGCTGCGATCAGGGCGATGTCGATCTGGCGGTGGCTAATGCGCGAGAAGTGTTCCGCTCGGGTATCTGGTCCGAGATGGCACCCAAGGCACGCAAAAAGGTGCTATTGAGGCTGGCCGACCTGCTGGAGAAACACCAGGATGAGTTTGCGCTGCTGGATACGCTGGATATGGGAAAATCCATCTCCGAGATGGTGAATATCGATGTGCCGGATACGATCGATTGCTTCCGCTGGACAGCCGAGAGTATCGATAAGGTATATGGCGAGATCGCTCCTACCGGTCATGACACGCTGGCACTGATCAGCCGTGAGCCGGTGGGTGTGGTGGCAGCGATCACGCCCTGGAACTACCCGCTGATGATGGCGACCTGGAAGCTGGCACCGGCGCTGGCAGCCGGGAACAGTGTGATACTCAAACCCTCTGAAAAATCACCCTTGAGCGCGTTGCGACTGGCTGAGCTGGCCACCGAGGCGGGCTTGCCTGATGGTGTACTGAATGTGCTGCCTGGATTTGGCCATACTGCCGGTAAAGCACTGGCGCTGCATCGTGATGTGAATGTCCTGGCGTTTACCGGTTCCAGCCGAGTGGCGGGGATGCTGATGGAGTATGCCGGCCAGTCCAATATGAAGCGTGTCTGGCTTGAGGCGGGCGGCAAATCACCCAATCTGATCTTTGATGATTGTGAAGATGTTAAAAAGGCAGCGGCCACGGCGGCTGCGGCGATTTTTTCCAATCAGGGTGAGGTGTGTATCGCCTGTTCACGCATCTATGTACAAAAAAGCATCAAGGAGCGCTTCCTGGCTGAGCTGATTGAGGCGGCCAGCCAGTATCAGCCTGCTGATCCGCTTGACCCGGCAACCTGCATGGGCCCGGTGGTGGATGCCGTGCAACTGGCAACGGTGGAGCGCTATATCAGTTCGGCGCTGGAGGAGGGTGGTCAGTGCGTGCTGGGTGGCCTGCCGAAATATGTACCAGGGAAGGGATATTTCGTGCAGCCGACCATCATTGATCAGGCGCATAATGGCATGACCTTCGTGAAGGAGGAGATCTTTGGCCCTGTGCTCGCGGTGTGTGAGTTTGAAACTGAGGAGGAGGCCATTGCACTCGCCAATGACTCGGTTTATGGTCTGGGTGCTTCCGTATGGACCGCTAACCTGTCGCGCGCTCATCGCGTCAGTCGCAAACTGGAAACCGGCATGGTCTGGGTGAATACCTGGGGTGAGGGCGACAGCACAGTACCCTTTGGTGGTGTGAAGGCATCGGGTAACGGACGCGACAAGTCGTTGCATTCACTGGAGAAGTACACCGAGCTGAAAACCGTCTGGATACGCCTGTGATCGTGAGGGGCTATCCAGCCCCCTTATCCAGCTCCCTTATTCAGCCCCGTTATCGATATCAGTGATGCTGTACCGCCACTCTGGCAGATGATGCCGGCTCCAGCTCATTCAGATGGCTGAGGAACAGGGTGAAAAGCTCCGACTGGGTGGAGGTGTGAAAGCGGGAGTGTATATTCTTGCGATGCACCTTTACCGTTCCCAGGCTGATATGCAGCCGATCTGCAATCGACTGGGAGGAGTGCCCCTGCAGGATCAAGCCGGTGATCTCCTGCTCTCGGCGTGTCAGAACACCACTGCCAAAGGTATTCAAAGCCTGCCGTATGGCCCCTTCCGCTTTTTCATACTGCACATACTCCTGATGCTGAGATAGCCAGAACTGACGCATCAGGGAGTTGATGATCGGGTAGATATCCTGAAGTCGCTGCATTTCAGCGCGGGTAATGCTGCCGAGCAGTGAGCGCCGCCCGAGTGACAGGCTACAGGTGATATCGCTTTCCAGTTGAATCACCAGGTTGATTTCATCCACCAGGCCGAAGTTCTGATAGCAGCTCTGATAGTACTCGGTCATCTCGAAGGAGTCCGGGGCGATGTCGCTCAGGCGGCTGACGTCGGAGATGCTGCCCGACATGATAGCGTTGTAGAGCGGGTCCAGTACGTAGGCCTGCTTGATATAGCTGTGCAGTGTCTGGCTCTGTTCGGCGGGATCGGTCGGGTGCAGGATAATCGGTTTGCAGTCCTGCTTGTAGGTCACGATCAGCAGGGTGTCGAAGTTGCATTGGGTGGCCAGAAAGGCCTCAAGGGCTTTGGGAAAGGTGCGCAGACGGGTTTGATCGATCAGTGAGGCAAGACTTTTCTGCCAGCCGCTATCTTTTTCTGATATGCGCTTCATGATGTCTCTCTGGAGGCTTACGGTTTGTCGTGATGTGTTTCATTGATGGCAGTGGAACGAGCCGGACATTGCTGCCCGGCCGTTGTAACGGGGATCTGTTATTTGACCGACTTGAGGGTCAGGTCCAGACACAGGCGTGCCTTGTCGCAGATCTCGTCCACTTCGCTGCGGTTGATCACCAGTGGCGGTGACAGCACCATGCGACTGCCGACAGCGCGCATGATCAGGCCGTTGTTAAAGCAGTGGTCGCGACAGATCAGGCCGATATCCATATCCGACGGGAAGAGGGTCTTGCTCGCCTTGTCCTTGACCAGCGCCATGCCAGCCACCAGGCCCACCCCTTCGATATGACCGACAAGAGGGTGATCTGCCAGCGTTTCTCTCAGCTTGGCCTGGAAATAGGGGCCGATATCATCTGCCACATACTCCACCAGCTTGCGCGACTTCATCAGGCGAATGGTGGCCAGCGCTGTGGCTGCTGCAACCGGGTGGCCTGAATAGGTGAAGCCATGGTTGAAGTCTTCATTGTGCTCAATGAACGCATGTGCAATGCGGTTGCCGACGGCGACTGCTGCAATCGGCAGATAGCCGGATGACAGGCCTTTTGCCATGGAGATGATGTCCGGCTGGATGCCGAAGGTCTGGCTGCCGAACCAGTTACCGGTTCGGCCAAAGCCGCAGATCACCTCATCGGCTGCAATCAGCACATCATACTTGTTACAGATCTTCTGAATCTCCTGCCAGTAGTTGGCGGGTGGCACGATCACGCCACCGGCTCCCTGCAATGGCTCCCCGATAAAGGCTGCCACGTTTTCGGGTCCTACGGCCAGGATCTTATCTTCCAGCGCCTTGGCGCAGGCGATGCCGAACTCCTCTTCACTCATGTCACCGGCTTCACCGTACCAGTAAGGCTGGCGAATACGTTCAATGCCGGGCAGCAGTGGTGCGCCCTGCTTGTGCATACCACTCATGCCACCGAGGCTGGCGCCGCCGACAGTGCTGCCATGGTAGGCGTTTTCACGGCTGATCAGGATGTTCTTATAGGGCTTGCCCTTGATACACCAGTACTGACGCACCATGCGGATAATGGTGTCGATCGCCTCAGAGCCTGAGTTGGCAAAGAAGATATGGTTCAGATCACCCGGTGTCACGCTGGCAATCTCTTTGGCCAGTTCGGCTGCCGGTGCGTGAGTGGTCTGAAAGAAGGTGTTATAGAAGGGTAGCTGCTGCATCTGCTGATGCGCGGCATCTACCAGCTCCTGACAGTTATAGCCCAGGTTCACGCACCACAAGCCCGCCATGCCGTCGATGATCTTGTTGCCTTCACTATCCCACAGATAAACGCCTTCACCATGCGTAATGACACGGGCACCTTTTTTGTTCAGAGCACCGGTATTGGTAAAGGGGTGCATATGGTGCTCGGCATCCATGCACTGAACGGCGAGGGTTTTGGCGGAGGGGGACTGGGTTTTGTTGAGCATGATGTTTCTCCCGGCAGCACTGGTTAATGCAGGGCTGGTGTTGTCTTGTTATGTGATCATTAAAGTTGAATACAGATATGCTTGATCTGATATTAACTCTATTTTGTGATCACAAAATTATAAAGTCAATACAAATAAACACCCAGCCAAGGCTCTGGGTGAGTCGGCTGAGGGCTTAAAAGGGGTTAAGTGATTGAGGTGAATCTGAAAGTGCAGATAAGGAGAGCTCGGGCCTGATGGAGAGGTCAGGCCTGATTGGATTGTTCGATGAAGCTCTGCAGTAGTTCAGGAGTATCGGCAAAGGCAAATCCCTCGCGGATATCGGCAGCTATGGCGCGCTGCAGGGCGAAGGCGTCCCGGTCACGAATGGCGGCAAGCGCTTCGTTGTGGCGATCGATCACATAGTGCTCCTGCAGCTTGCTGGAGGCCAGGCGCATGAAGGGGCCAAGTTGCAGCCAGAGGCTTTCGATCAGGGGGAGTGTGATCTGGTGTGGGTTAGCCTTGTAGAGGGCGCGATGAAAGCGCTGGTTGAGAATGCTGATCTGCTCCAGATTGCCCTCTGCCTGCGCGTTATCTATCTGTCGGTCCAGTTGTTGCAGGTGCTGCAGCTGCTCTCCATCGATGTAGGGCAGGGCGCGGGCGGCTGCATGGCACTCTATCGCTATGCGGGCTTCGCAGAGTTCGGTGAACTTCATGGCCGTCATTTTTGGCACCATCACCCGGCGATTGCCCTGTATCTCCAGTGCACCCTCGGCCGAGAGCTGGCGCAGCGCCTCGCGCACCGGCATCGGACTGACATCCAGAATGCCGGCCAGCTCGCGGATGGTCAGTGCGCGGCCGGGCAGTATCTGCCCCTGCATCACAGCATCTCTGAGGGAGGTGTATACCCATTGTGTCACGGTGCCGTTGTCATCGCGCTCGGGTGGGGTGATCTGTATCGGAGATTTCTTATCCATTGTCTCGGCTGGCCAGATGGTTTCGGCTGCATTGTAGCCTGCTCGCTTATCAGCGTGAAGCGATCAGGGCAGATTGACCTTTTTTAAATTTTGTGATCAAATTGATTTATATTTTTGTGATCACAATTTATATCAATTTCCCAAGTAAAAACCCACAAAAGCTGATCAAAAAGCTTTCGTCTCAGCTGAAAAAAGTACATCCGTACTTAAGAGAGTCTCTGTATGTCGTCTAATAACAATACTGAATTTGATCTGTTCATCACGGATCTTAATGGCAACCTGCGTGGAAAACGGATGCCCTGGAAAGCGCTCGGCAAGGTGATGGAGGAGGGTGTGAAACTGCCTCGCTCCGTGCTGGGGTTCGATTTCTGGGGCGATGATGTGCTTGAAAACGGTCTGGTCTTTGAGACAGGCGATATCGATGGTACCTGCATGCCGGTGCAGCAACCAGTGCCGGTCACCTGGTCGGAATCGCCGCGGCATCAGATTCTGGCTACCATGTTCAACCCGGATGGCACCCCTTTTGGCGCCGACCCGCGTCAGGTGTTGTCACGGATTGTGGATCGGTTCAAATCACATGGGCTGACCCCGGTGGTTGCGACTGAGCTTGAATTTTACCTGCTGGATGGTGATTCCGAGGTGAGTCAGCGCCCTCAGCCACCAATACTGTCCGAAGGTCATGGTCGTCGTCTGACCGAAACCGACTGCTACTCCATTGATGAGATGGATGGCCTGTCCTCTTTCTTTTCCGATGTGCGTGAAGCCTGTGAGCTGCAGGGTGTACCGGCAGATACGATTGTGTCTGAGCTGGGGCCAGGGCAGTTCGAGATCAACCTAGTGCATGTCGCTGACCCGATGCTGGCCGGTGATCAGGCGACCATGTTCAAGCGTCTGGTCAAGGGGATTGCACGCAAGCATGGTTACGCCGCGACTTTCATGGCCAAGCCTTACACCAAAAAGAGCGGTAATGGTCTGCATGTTCATTTCAGCCTGCTGAATGAAGACGGTATCAACGTATTTGATGATGGTGGAGAGGAGGGTACCGATCTGCTGCGCTATGCTGTGGGCGGCCTGATGCGCACCATGTCAGACAGTATGCTGACCTTTGCACCACATATGAACTCCTATCGCCGCTTCAAGGTCGGGGCGCATGCACCGACTTTTGCCAGTTGGGGTTACGAGAACCGTACTGTGGCCATCCGTATCCCAGAGAGCCCACCTGTGGCGCGTCGTATCGAGCATCGTGTAGCGGGGGCGGATGCCAACCCCTATCTGGTGCTGGCTACGGTGCTTGCAGGCGCGCTCTACGGTATCGAGAATAAGCTGATGCCAATGGCAGCGATCGAGGGCGATGCCTACAACGAGGCTGAGGCTAACCGCGAGCTGTTGCTGCCGAACAAGTGGGATGTCGCCACCGAGGTGTTCAGCCGCAGTCAGGTGTTGAAGGAGTATCTGGGCGAAGAGTTCGTCCGTGTCTATTCGGCAGCCAAGCGCCAGGAGTTACGCAAGCTGCATGAACGCATTTCGGATGTGGAGTACGAGTCCTACCTCGGCTTGCTCTGATCTGAAATCGGGATAAACAGAAACCTCCGGTTGTGATGATCGGAGGTTTTTTTATACCTGAATCCGCTGCTTCAACGCATATCCCGGAGGCCTTAGGTGAGACGCCGTGAATACATCCCTGTAGGCATACACTGGCAACTGCTCCTGCGTTGCCAGTGTACAGTCCATCCTTGGACATAACTCACCCAAGGTCTCCGGGATATGCCTGTACATACAAGCAGTTGTCAGTTTTTGAGGGCGGAGGAACGCGTGCCTGACAGTGGGATCAGGCACGCGAGGGATCAGCTGAACAGGTAACCCATGCCAAGCAGCAGGAAGAAGGTCAGCACCGCGCCGATCAGCGCATAGGGAATCTGGGTCAGTGCATGCTGCATCGGTGTGCAGCCTGAGCCCTGGGACGAAAGTACGGTAGAGTCGCTGAAGAAGCAGGCGTGGCTGCCAAAAGCAGAGGCAGACATAAGAGCACCGACAGTCAGTGGCATGGACATCTCCAGTGTCAGGGCCATCGGGATCACAATCGGCAGTGACACGACAAAGACACCCCAGCTTGAACCTGTCGCAAACACCACGGCAGCCATGGACAGGAAGACCAGTGCCGGCAGCATCTCTTTGGAAAGGTAGGGTGACAGTGCGTCAATGATATAGGGTGTCATACCCAGTTGGTCGTTCACCTCTTTCAGCATGAAACCGGCGCAGACGACAGCAATCGGGTATAGCATCACCTTGAAGCCATCCAGCATCGCATCGACCAACTGGCCGAAGTTGAGCAGTCGCTGCCAGAAATAGAGCACCATGGTGAACATGGAAGCGACCAGTGCCCCGAACAACAGATCTATTTCGTAATATACACTGGCGGCAACCAGTACGATCATCGGCAACACAAAGTTCATCAGACCTACCCAGGGGGAGGTGTGCTTGAGATGCGAGGTGTCAAAGTCAGTCACCGGGGCGTCATCTGGAATCGGCTGGCCCGCCTTGGCGCGTTTTTCTGCCTGCTTCATCGGGCCAAAATCACCGAGTATGCCCATGGCGACCAGAAACACCACCAGCAGTGCTACCCAGCCATAGATCATGTAAGGGATCGACTGAATATAGAGCCACATCCCCTGGCCCTTATCGACGGCGCCATTATCTTCCAGCAGTGCTGCAAAATAGACTGCCCAGGTAGAGATAGGAACCAGGATACAGACCGGAGCAGCGGTTGAGTCAACCAGAAAAGCCAGCTTCTCGCGCGAGATGCCAAAGCGATCCGTGAGATTCTTCATTGAGGCTGACACGGCAAGAGAGTTCAGGTAGTCGTCAATAAACACCATCACACCCAGGCCGCAGGTGGTCAGCATGGTGCCTCGCCGTGTCTTGATCCGTCTGGCCATCAGCTTGCCAAAGCTGAGGACGCTGCCGCCACGCTCCAGCATGTTGATCAGGCCTCCCATCATGCCGCACACCAGTACGATCCAGACGATGGTGTCATTCTGCACCACCTCCATGGAGAGGTCGCCCAGTCCTGAAACGAGATTGGCTGGATCAAGCAGCAGCAAGCCGGCAATGACACCGGCAAAAATAGACTCCAGTGGCTTTTTGGTGCTGATCGCCACGAACAGAATCAGGAGCGCAGGCAGCAGACTGTAGAAGCCATAGGCTTCACCTTCGGCTACCTGGGTGGACAGGTAGGCAAAAGCGGCCATGATCAATCCATAGAAGATCAGCCAGCGGGTAGGAGAGTTGCTTTCTTTGGTAGCCTTGTTGACCACCAGTGAAGAGTTAAGGGAAGAATCTAGCGAAGAGTTTAATGGAGTGGTATTGGTACTCATTAAAACACCCTGGTTGGATTTATTGTAAGTGTTGGATCGGCCTGGCAGACGGCTTCAGAGATGAGTCGCAGCAACTGCCATCTGGTAAGTAACAATACGGGTAGGGCAAACAGGGGATAAATACCTATCCGGGTATATTTTTCTGTTCAGGGGGGGGAGGGCTGCTTTTATCTCTCCAGGCAGTCAGGTGTTTTCGGCAGATTCTCTTTCAGCAGCTTGATCAGTTGAGTATCAGACCAGCTACGCTTATAGATCAAACCGAAGCTGTAATGAAAAGCGGGCCGAAAGGGCTTGATGACAATGCCACGCTGCACTGCGACTGTATCGTAGGCAGTAATCGGGTTGATCAGGCTGATGCCAACCCCATTGGCAACAAGACTGCAGATCGCCGCGATATTCGCTTCTGTTTTGCCAGAGATGCGGATCTTATTCTGTGAGATCAGCCTCAATACCTGATCGGCGGCCAGATTGGGCTGGTTGGGAATGACCAGATGCTGATTCTTCAGGTCAGTGATCTCGATATGATCAGCTGCCGCCAACGGATGATTGGCTGGAATCATGCAAACGGCTTCTACCGTAAACAACTCTTCAATAATCAGTCTTTCGCTGGTAACCGGGAGGGTGACAAATCCGGCATCAAAATGTCCTGACTCCACGGCACGCACCACGTCCGGGCTTGGCATGATGTCAAAGTAGATGCTGTATTTGGGATTGATCCTCAGGATTGAAGCGATCACCTGGGGAATATAGGCAAAACCAAGGGCAGGGGCGGAAACCAGTCTCATTCTGGAGGCGCCGAACTCGCGCAGCGCCACGATGGTGTGCTTCATCTCATCCAGATTGCCCATCAGTTCCATGATCTCCTGATAAAGCTCTTCCGCCTCGGGCAGGGCAATCAGGCGATTTTTATGACGCATGAACAGCGCCATACCGATGTTTTCCTCCAGTTGAGCCAGTGATCGGCTCACTCCCGACTGGGTTATGCCCAGCTCTCTGGCCGCTCTTGTTGCGGTGCCGGACTCGAAAAGTGTTTTGAAAACAATCAGTGATTTCAGTGAGTTGAGATGAAGTTCGCTCATACTTGTGACTCGCTGTCTTTTCTGCTCAATAGGGTCGGATAACTGCATTACAGCTTCCTGCCATGACTTAAAATCATAATATCATGAAAAAACATTATGCATTGATATTATGTGATTTTTTCATACACTCAGTTGAAGTCGGATATTAAGAGGCTCGCTTGAAAGAGTCATTGGCTTATAAAAATGCAGAAGAAACCTTTCATCAGGTTATATTCGATCTGAAAGAGGGGGTCTGAATACCAGGGCAGTATCCGTTCTGCCTGAGTGGATAATTACAACATGGGATATAAAGATGAATAAAATAAAACAGCATTTGGCTAAATCTCTTACCGCAGCTGCCCTCGTTCTGGGCGCAGCATCCATGATCTCCACACCTGCCTATTCTCGTGATCTGTCTGAAATCAGGAATGATGTTTTTCAGGTTGCCAACTCAGGTGCTTATCCTCCCTTCAGCTTTGTTGATACTGCCGGCAATCTGGTTGGCTTTGATGTTGATATAGCCAAAGCCGTGGCAGAAAAAATGGGTGTCGAAGTCAATATTCAGACCTCGCCCTGGAACGGGATTATCGCCGCATTGGCCGGTGGTCGTTTTGATGCTTGTATCTGCAGCATGAGTGTAACTGAAGAGCGCCAGCGTGCGGTGGATTTCACCGACTCCTACTACAGCGCCGGTCTGTCTGTCTGGGTTCAGGGCAACAATGACGATATCCATAGCCTGGATGATCTGGCCGGTAAGCGCGTCGGATCGACACTGGGTGAAACAGGAAATCAGTGGGCCGTTGAAAACGGACAGGGTAAATGGCGCAATCAGACCTTCCAGGGCCTGCCTGATATGCTGACAGGTCTGACGACCGGTCGTGTCGATGCGATGATCGCAGATGACGTGCCAGTGTATGTGGCGCTGAGAGAAAACAATCCGGATATCAAAATAGTCGATGTCGGCGAGCTGCCAAGATGGCCTGCGGCGATTTCGATTCAGAAAAACAAACCTGAGCTACTGGCTGCTCTGAATACTGCGCTTCAGGAGATCAAGGATGATGGTACTTACCAGGAGATCGTTGATAAATGGATTGGTGAAGGTGCCAATATAGAATAATTAACCATTATTCATGGAAGAAGATCATTAATCAGCATGTGATATGAGTAGGTTTATTTTTATCAGAACCTGCTCATATCCAGAATGCACTGCCCCCTTGAGAGATCTATAAAAACATAAAAGGGTAAGCTCATGGACTTTAATTTAATGGCGGATATCACGCCATTATTGATAAAAGCAGCCTGGGTGACGATCGATATTTCGGCAAGAGCTATCGTCATCGGCTTTATGGTTGCCAGCACACTTGTTTTTCTCCGTTCCATCAAATTCAAACCGCTGCAATGGTTTGTACGTGGCTATGTCAGTCTTGTGCGCGGTACGCCTTATTTCGTGCAGCTACTGCTGGTGTTTTATGGAGGGCCGACAATCGGCCTGAAAATGGACCCCTTCACCTGTGGGGTGATGGTTGGCGCGTTCAATATCGGGGCCTATATGAGTGAAGCGATCCGCGGCGCGCTGGAGTCGGTCGATTCCGGCCAGAACGAGGCTTCGCGATCACTCGGTTTCGGTCGCCTGCAGACGCTGGGCTATATCGAACTGCCCCAGGCGGCGGGTCTGATGATTCGTTCAGTCGGCGTGCTGGCTATCGTACTGGTCAAGAACTCATCCCTGGTATCCATCATCTCCGTTGTCGAGCTGACCTATCAGGCACAGCGGCTGATCGGTTCCACCTACAAGCCATTGGAGATCTTCACGCTCAGTGCATTGATGTACATCGTCATCGTGTATGCCGTGATGGGGATTGTCGAATTGGCTTACCGACGCGCTACCCGGTATACCACCCAATAGGAGGATGCAGTGATGGAATTGGATTTCTCACCGGTTTTAACCTACCTGCCGACACTCATCTCCGGGGTTGGTGTGACCTTTGTGATTGCAGTGGTGGTCGGACTTTTTTCTGTAGTGGGTGGCCTGCTGGTTGCGGTGATCTCGATCTACACCAATAAGGTGGTCAGTTGGCCTTTGCGCTTTTTCATCTGGTTGTTCATGACAACACCTCTGCTGTTGCAGTTGTATTTCCTCTACTTCGGCCTGGGGGAGTGGATACTCATACCGGCGCTGGTGGTGGGTGTGCTGGGGCTCGGGTTTCACTATATGGCCTACAACGCGGATATCTTCATCGCCACGATCAGGTCGATCACCAATGGCCAGTATGAGGCATCGCGCTCGCTGGGCTTCGGTCATCTGAGAACGCTTTATTACATCATCGTACCGCAGGCGTTTATTCGCTCGGTGCCTCAGATAGGTAATAACCTGATTCTGATGGTCAAGGATACCTCAGTATTGTCTGCGATCGGTGTGGCGGAGCTGGTGTATGCCTCGCAGTATGCGATCAGCGTCAGCTTCAGGCCGTTTGAGTTCTTCATCGTGATTGCGGTCATCTACTACGTCATCAATCTCTTCATGGAATTTGGCCAGTCTCGCCTGGAGCGTCTGACGGCCTATCGTCGATAAGGAAACTCGCCATGACTGGAATTGAAACCAATACTGCGTTCGGCAAAAACAACATGGAGCAACCATGAGTACTCAGAATATGACCGAAACTCCGATGGTGGAGATAAAAAATGTCCATAAAAGCTTTGGCGATCTCAAGGTGCTCAAGGGAATAGATCTGACAGTTGATCGAGGCAAGATCGTGTCCATTATCGGGTCGTCCGGGTCAGGCAAAAGCACTCTGCTGCGTTCAGTCAATCATCTGGAAGTGATCGATGAGGGCACGATTCTGCTGGACGGCGTGCAGGTCAATCGTCCGGATATGAAGGGGCTGGCCTTTGAGCGCCACATAAACCATATCCGCCAGAACATGGGCATGGTGTTTCAGCACTTCAATCTGTTTCCGCATCTGTCGACCCTCGACAACGTGACCCTCGCTCCGCGCAAACTCAAGGGGATGGACAGGAAAACCGCCCGTGAGCTGGGCATGGAGTACCTGGAGCGTGTGGGGCTGGCTGCCAAAGCGGAAGTTTTTCCGTCACACCTGTCGGGTGGTCAGAAGCAGCGGGTCGCGATAGCGAGGGCGCTGGCGATGCAGCCCAAGGTGATGCTGTTCGATGAGGCAACATCAGCGCTCGATCCGGAGCTGGTGGAGGAGGTGAACCTGGTTATGCGCAGCCTGGCCAAGGAGCATATGACCATGCTGATCGTGACTCATGAGATGGCATTTGCACGCGATGTGTCCGACTGGGCGATGTTCATGGATGGTGGCGTTGTGGTGGAGGAGGGGCCACCGGATAAATTCTTCACCAACCCGGACCATGAGCGGACACGTAGCTTCCTTAAAAAGCATCTGGACTCGAATCATTAAAGGTCGCAACACAGTCTGCAAGTCGTGCAGTAGGTTATTCGAGGTGCCCTGAAGCTCATCGGGGTCGTCTATCACTCCGTCTCATGTGAGACATGAATTCAAGTAGGTTGTATGTCCAAGAGTGCATTGTTTTATCAAACCGGTGTGGATCTGCCGCTGGTCAGTCATGGTGAAGGGATCTATCTCTGGGATACCGAGGGCACGCGTTATATCGATGCCTGCTCGGGTGCGATCACCTGCAATATGGGGCATCAGCACCCGGCCATCACGGCTGCGATGAAAGCACAGCTGGACCAGGTGGCGTTCAGCTACCGGACACAGTTCGAGAGCCAGGTGGCGGTAGATCTTGGGGATGAGCTGGTGGCACTGAGTCGTGGCCATCTGCAGAAGGTGTTCTTTGTCGGTGGTGGTTCGGAAGCGGTCGAAAGCGCGATGAAGCTGGCGCGGCAGTATTTTTTTGAGCGGGGTGAGCCACAGCGCAAACGCTTCGTGTCTTTGAGCCCCTCCTATCATGGCAGCACGCTGGGTGCGCTGGGCCTGACCGGTTATGAGCCGCTGGAAAAACCCTTCAAGGACCTGGTGATGCCATCGATCAAGGTGCCATCGCCTGATTTTTATCGCTACCGAGAGGGTGATGTCGAGTCACATATCGCGGCAGTGCTGGAACAGACCGAAGCGGCGATGGCGGCAGAACCGGCTGACAGCATTATCGCCTTCGTACTGGAGCCGGTAGGCGGGGCCAGTACGGGTGGTCGGATGCTCAATCGGCAATATCTGGAGGGTGTGCAGCGCCTGTGTGATCGTTTCGGATGCCTGCTGATCATGGATGAGGTGCTCAGCGGCATGGGGCGTACCGGCGAGTGGTTTGCCTGGCAGCACTGGGATATCCGCCCGGACATTCTGGCGCTGGCCAAGGGGATGGGGGCGGGTTATTACCCCATCGCTGCCATCATGGCACGCGATGAGCTGGTGGATACCATCCAGAGCAAGAGTGGCTTCATGCATGGGCATACCTATGCCGGTAATCCACTGGCCTGCGCCACCGGCTTGGCCGTGATCCGCGCCATGAAGGATGAGGCGGTGCTGGAGAATGTGCGTAAAGAAGGCGTGTATCTGCGTGAGCAACTGGACTGGCTCAAATCCAGACATGCGTGCATCGGTGATGTGCGGGGTATCGGATTTCTGCAGGGCGTGGAACTGGTGCAGTCGCAAAGCAGTAAACAGCCGTTTCCGGCTGAGTTCAACGCCTTCAACAAGATCACACAGATCGCCAAGGATAATGGTTTGCTGATCTATCCCCGTCGCTGCCTGAATGGAGTGTTGGGCGATCATTTTCTGGTGACACCACCGCTGAATACGACCCATCAGCAGATCGACGAGATCATCGCGTTGCTGGATCAGTCGTTGACAGAGTTTGCACAGACACTACCGGATAAAGCGATATGAACAAAGTAACACACATAGAAGAGGCGATCGCCGCGATACCTTCCGGTGCCGTGGTGATGGTGGGTGGGTTCGGCAGCCCCGGCACACCCTTCAGCCTGATCAATGAGCTGTTGCGCCAGGGGCAGAAGCATCTGACGCTGATCAAGAACGATGCCAACGAAGCCGGTATCGGTATCAGCAAGCTGATAGAGGCCGGGCGAGTGGATCGTCTGATCACCACCCATATCGGCCTGAACAAGACAGCGATTGAGTGGATGAACACACAGCGGCTGGAGGTTGAGTTTCATCCTCAGGGGATGCTGGCAGAGAAGATCCGCACCGCCGGTGCCGGCAGCTTTGGCTTTCTGACCGATATCGGGCTGGGGTGTGAAATCACCCGTGAGGATCAGCTACTTGATTGGGAGGGGGAGCGCTACAAGGTGGAGATGGCATTGAAGGCGGATTTTGCGCTGATTCATGCGGCGCGGTCTGATCGTCTGGGTAATCTGGTGTATGAAGGCAGTGCGATGAACTTCAGCCCACTGATGGCGATGGCGGCGGATCAGGTGATCGTCGAAACGCCTGAGTGCTGTGAGCCGGGAGAGATCGCCCCGAACCAGATCCATACCCCCTGTGCGTTTGTTAATTCACTGGTCCTGCTGCCCTTGTTGACGCAGGAATATGCTGTAATGGAGCATCATGTCAGACATTGAAATCATACTGAAACGTGCCGTGCACGAGGTGCATCCTGGCAGCATTCTGAATCTGGGGATCGGCCTGCCAACACAGTTGCTGGATTATCTGCCGGATGATCTGGATGTAATGATCCACTCCGAGAATGGTGTGCTGGGTGCCTGGAAGCAGGCGCCACGTGAGGAGATGAGTGCGTCGCTGATCGATGCGGCTGGTGCCTATATCTCGACAGTGAAGGGCTGCAGCTTTTTCGACAGCGCTGTTTCCTTTGCGATGATCCGGCGCAGCAAGATCGATCTGACCATGATCGGCGCCTTCGAGGTGGATCAGGAGGGTAATCTGGCCAACTGGAAGATTCCCGGCAAGTTCTCTCCCGGCATCGGGGGCGCGATGGAGCTGGCGCAGAAAACACCGCGCATCGTGGTGCTGAGCACCCACTGCGACAAACATGGCAAGCCGAAAATTCTGACAAAATGCCGCCTGCCGGTGACCGCTTATCACTGTGTGTCGCGCATCATTACCGACAAGGCGGTGCTGGATGTGACGCCGGATGGATTGCTGGTGACTGAAATGGCCGCCGGTATGACACCGGAATCGTTGCAGGCGATCACCGAAGCGCCGTTGATCTTCGCTGCAGATACGTTGGATCTGACGGAGGAGGTCAAGCTGTCATGAATAGTGTGGAACAGACGATCGTCAAGAGTTGTGATGAGGTGTTCAACGATCTGCTCTCGTTCACCCAGGATATGGTCAAGCAATACAGCGTGCTGAATCAGGAGCAGGGTGTGCTGGATGTAGTAGAACGGCAGCTGGCGGATCTGCAGCTGCCGGTGCAGCGTGTGGCGATGAAGCATGAAGCCCTCTGCAGCCATCCACTCTATGCGCCGGTGCCCTGGAACCACGAAGATAAATATAATCTGGTGTCGCAGATTAACCCCGGTGCAGAGGGTAAAACACTGGTGTTCAACGGCCATCTGGATGTGGTCAGTGCGGCACCGGCTGATATGTGGACGCGTGCCCCGCATGAGCCCTGGATCCAGGATGGCTGGCTCTATGGCCGTGGTGCCGGTGATATGCAATCAGGTGTGGCGGCGATGATCTATGCCGTGCATGCTGTCAGGCACGCAGGCTTCAAGATCGCATCACCGCTGACGCTTCAGGCAGTGGTGGAGGAGGAGTGCTCGGGTAATGGTGCACTGTCCTGTCTGCAGCAGGGGTTTGGTGGTGATTTTGTATTGATTCCCGAGCCCTTCGGCCCGCAGATCTATACCGGTCAGGTTGGCGTGCTCTGGTTCAAACTGACGGTTCAGGGCAAACCGGTTCATGTGCAGGATACGGCAGCCGGTGAGAATGCGATTGAAAAGCTGCAACGCTTTATTCCTCCACTGAAACAGCTTGAAGAGCGGCTGAACAGCGATTATCGCCAGCCCCCTTACGATACGATTGCCAACCCGTTCAACCTCAATATCGGCACCATTCAGGGCGGTAACTGGCCCTCCAGTGTGCCAGCCTATGCCGAGATGGAGGGTCGCATCGGCTTTCCGGTGGGGATGTCTGCCAATGAGATCATGCAGAAGGTCAGTGATGTGATTGAGCAGGCCAGCCAGGCGATGAATCTGTCGGGTGCTGGTAAACCGATCCTGCGCTTCCATGGTTTCCGCTCAGAGGGGCATCTGGTCGATCTCAAGCATGCAGGCATTGGATTGCTGGCTGACTGTCATCGCAGCCTGGTGGGTGCAGAGCCGGAGCAGTATCTATCTACCTGCACCACGGATCTGCGCGCCTTCCACTTCTACAGTCGTACGGCTGGCACCTGTTACGGCCCGATTGCACGCAATATTCACGGGGTGGATGAGTGTGTGGATATCGAATCGGTGCGACATACCCTTAAAACCTATGCCCTGTTCATCAGCCGCTGGTGCAAACTGGAGCCCTTATGAAACCTGTCTATCTGACCCACTATCGCCGTACGGCGTTCAGCCGCGCGCATCCGGTTAAAACCGAAACCGATGCCTTCGCAGAGATCTCCGGCCCTGAACTGCTGGCGCGTCTGATTGATGCGATGCTCGACGAGACGGGACTCGATCCTGAGCTGGTTGATGATCTGACGCTAGGCTGTGCGCTGCCGGTAAAAGAGCAGTGGAGTTTTGGTGGGCGCTATCCGGTCATGCAAAGCCAGCTCGGGGATCAGTGTGCCTCGCGTATGATCGATCAACAGTGTGGCTCCGGTCTTGCGGCGATGCGGACAGCCGCCATGATTCTCCAGTCAGGCGCGGCTGAGATTGCGCTGGCGGGCGGGTTTGAGCATATGACCCGTGTGCCGATGGGGCCCTCCCTGTTTCAGGAGGGAGTGCTGACAGTGCCAGAGGTGCAGTCACACTATGATATGCAGCGTGCAATGAATATGGGGCTGACCGCCGAGTCTCTGGCGGCACATGCCGGCATCGGGCGCGAAGCGATGGACCGATTTGCCTGCCGCTCGCATGAGCTGGCAGCAGATGCCAGGGATCGCGGCTTTCATGCAGGTGAGATTCTGCCGATCAAGACCCCGTCAGTGGATGCCTATGCGCTTGATGCCTGTATCCGGGATACGACGACCCTGGAGACACTGTCGGGTTTGAAACCGGTGTTTCAGGAGGATGGCCTGATCACGGCAGGTAACAGCTCGCCGCTGACAACAGGTGCGGCGCTGTCGCTGCTGATGTCCGAATCGGCCTTGCAGCGCAGCTCACTTGAACCACTGGCCAGAGTGATCGCCTGTGTTGATCGCGGTACTCGTCCCGAACTGATGGGGCAGGGGGTGGTGCCAGCGGTGGAAAAACTGCTGCAGGTAACGGGGTTGGCAGTGGCGGATATTGATCTGTGGGAGATCAACGAAGCCTTCAGCATCGTGCCGCTCTATGCGATGCAGCAACTGGGTATTGATGCTGAGCGTGTGAATATCAATGGAGGCGCGCTTGCGCTGGGGCACCCGTTGGGAGCAACCGGGATTCGTCTGGCAGGAACGCTGGCCAGAGCCTTGCAGGCGCAGAAAGGGCGCTATGGGATTGCTGCGGCGTGTATCGGTGGTGGGCAGGGGATTGCTATGTTAATTGAGCGGTGTTGAATGAACAGTGTTGATTGCCCTGCTGCTGCGCTGTTCTTAAATGCGAATAATCACGAGGAAATGAAATGACCAATATCCTCACGGCTTGTATCAAAAACTGGTACTGGAATACTGTGAGGGAGAAAATGGGCAATGCGATCACGGCGAGTGGTAGACTAGTTGGATGAATAGCCATTATTTGATAACTGGATCCGTGATTTCATAGACAACTATTTGTATGTGCAGGATATTCTGAAGGCCTTGGATGAGACGCCGTAAATACGTCCCTGTAGGCTTGAGTGCCGCATCCCTGCGGCACACACTCACCCAAGACCTCCAGAATATACCTCGAAGTCACGGATTCAGGTGATAGTGATGTCGATGTCTGAACTAAAAAGGATCAATAGCTGGATGTTCTATGTTCAGCAACATTAAAGATCAGGAAATGGTGTTGATGATTGAAGCTTGCCTGACGGGAACGAGAGAAGAAGCGGCTGAGGTACTAAAGAAGCAGAGCTTTGCAGGTAGCTGCCATGCCTTATAACCCTCCATACAGCATCACACCGATCATCCTTAAGCAAGTGGCTGATATCAGTGAGGCTATAGGCCGCTTAAGCGCACAGGTTGATATGAGCAATGCTTTGCGTTTGCGCCGTGCTAATCGTATTCGCACCGTACAAGGCTCATTGGCCATTGAGGGTAATACCCTCAGCGAAGCTCAGATAACGGCTATTTTGGAGGGCAAGCACGTTATAGCACCGCCCAAAGAGGTGCTGGAAGTACAGAATGCGCTCAAAGCCTATGATAAATTACCCCATTGGCAGCCAGCAAATGAGCAACACTTGCTGCACGCACATCGGGTGTTGATGGCAGGCTTGTTAGAAGACGCTGGGCATTATCGACAAGGCGGTGTGGGGGTGATGTCGGGTGATCAGGTGGTGCATATGGCACCGGGGGCTAACCAGGTGCCCAGGCTAATGACCGATCTGCTCCGCTGGTTACAGCACATTGATGCGCCTGCGTTAATCACTAGTTGCGTGTTTCATTACGAGTTTGAATTTATTCACCCCTTTGCTGATGGCAATGGTCGAATAGGGCGGTTGTGGCAAACCTTGATTTTAAGTCAGTGGCAACCGGTGTTTACCGACATCCCTGTTGAAAGCCTGATTCACCAGCACCAGCCTGCATACTATCAAGCGCTGCGAGACAGTACAGCTCGTTCTGATTGCTCCCCCTTTATTGAGTTCATGTTGGGTGTTATTACCGCAACGCTGCAAGAGACGCTGGCCAATGTGTCGGAAACCAGTTCAAAAACGCGGGTAAAAACGCAGGTAGAAACGCGGGTAAAAACCCCCGAACAGATTTTAGCCTTGCTGGCACAACACCCGGAAATGTCGCTGGTCGATGTGGCAGTACATTTGGGGCGCTCACCCAGTACTATTGAACGTGCGGTGGCCAGGCTTAAAGAGCAGCAACGCCTTGCTTTTCATGGCCCGAAAAAAGGTGGTTATTGGCAAGTGTTAGAGAGCAAGTAAAGGACGGATTATAAACAGCACTTTGCTGTGCACTTCCTTCTTCGAGGCTGATCTGTTGCTAGCTGTTGATTGAGCGGTGTGATTGAAGGGAGGATAAATAAAGATGGTCGGAGTGGAGGGATTCGAACCCCCGACCCTCTGGTCCCAAACCAGATGCGCTACCAAACTGCGCTACACTCCGACACTTTTGTTCAGATTGCCAGATTGCATGGCGATCTCTGAATTGGCTCCTCGAGCTGGACTCGAACCAGCGACCAATAGATTAACAGTCTACTGCTCTACCAACTGAGCTATCGAGGAACTGCTCAATTCAGGCCGCGTATATTAATGATGAGTGCTGGCAGGGTCAACAGAAGAATGAGGAGATTTGAAAATTCTTTTTAAATCAAAAGACTGGACAGCTTCGAATTGTACAAAATTTAAGCAATGATATCGGTTGGCGATAGATCAAGGTAAGAGGGTTTATCTGTGTTGACTAGTATTTGGATGATGCAGGATTTTTACAAAAAAGAGGGGAATTAATGGTCGGAGTGGAGGGATTCGAACCCCCGACCCTCTGGTCCCAAACCAGATGCGCTACCAAACTGCGCTACACTCCGACGTTTCGCGATGATCATCTTGCATGAACATCGCTGAATTGGCTCCTCGAGCTGGACTCGAACCAGCGACCAATAGATTAACAGTCTACTGCTCTACCAACTGAGCTATCGAGGAACTGCTCAACTCAGGCCGCGTATATTAATGGTCCTGATGGTGGCCGTCAACTGATTGGCAAAAATAATTTATAAACTGTCTGTCATCACACTTTTAAGTATAATCTTTGAGCAATCAATAAGATGTGGCAAGCTGTACCCTGTAACAGAGACAGGGGTTTAGGGAGACGTATCGTATGACAACCATTCTGGGTAAAGACGCACCACTTGAGGATTCCATCGCGACCATGAGCGAAGGACTCAAGCGTCTTGGCTTTGATATAGAGGAGGTCAGCTGGCTGAATCCTATCCCTAATGTCTGGTCGGTGCACATCCATGATCGTAACTGCAATCTGCTGTTTGCCAATGGCAAGGGGATGAGCCGCGAAGCTGCCCTGGCCAGTGCGTTGGGTGAGTTTTTCGAGCGTCTGAGCACTAATTATTACTTTGCCGACTACTTTTTGGGTGCGGATAATGCTGCGGCTGATTTTGTGCACTATCCTCAGGAGCGTTGGTTCAAGGTGTCAGCCAAGGGCTGGCCGGAAGGGTTGCTGGATGAGGCAACGCGTAACCATTACGACCTGCATGGCGAGCTGTCGCCGGCATCGCTGATCGATATCAATTCAGGCAATGCCGAGCGCGGCATCTGCGCACTGCCCTTTGTGAAACAGCGCACCGACGAGACGGTCTGGTTTCCGGTGAATGTGATCGGCAATCTCTATGTCAGCAATGGCATGGCCTCCGGTAACAGCATGTGGGAGGCGCGGGTTCATGCGCTGTCTGAGATCTTCGAGCGTCATATCAAGAACACCATCATCTCATCCGGTATCAGTCTGCCCTCTATCCCGGATGCGATTATCAACCGTTATCCCCGGGTCAGGGCGGCCCTCAAATCACTGCGTAACCACGGTTTTGTGATTGAAGTGCGTGATGCGTCGCTGGGTGGCAAGTTTCCGCTGGTCAATGTCAGCCTGTTTCATCCGCAAAGCGGTGGCTGCTATGCCTCTTTTGGCGCACATCCCAAATTTCAGGTGGCACTGGAGCGGGCCGTGACCGAGTTGTTACAGGGCCGGGCGCTGGATCAACTGGACCAGTTCCCGATGCCGGTGTTCGATATCGAGGAAGCTGCCGAGCCGCACAACCTGGAAGCGCACTTCATCGATTCCAGTGGTGTGGTGGCCTGGGATCTCTTCTCTGCCAATACCGACTATCCCTTTACGGAGTGGAATATCGAGGGTGATACCCGGGCTGAGTTTGAAGAGCTGTGTCGACGTATTCACCGTGTCGATATGGATATCTATATCGCCGATTATGAGCATCTGGGCTTTTACACCTGTCGCATTCTGGTGCCGGGCATGTCCGAGATCTATCCGGTCGATGAGCTGATCTGGAGCAATAATAATGCGGCGGCTCATCTGCGTCCGCTGCTGCTGGCTTTGCCCGATCTCGATCAGGAGCAGTATGCGGATCTGTATGATGCGCTGGATGAGGCGGGCTTTGATGAGCAGTATCAGGTCGCGGAACTGATCGGTATTGTGGCCGATGCCGGCAGCCCCTGGGAAACTCTGCGAATCGGGGAGCTTAAATGTCTGCTGGCGCTGCAGCTCGAAGATCCGCAAGGCGCTTTCGAGATGAGTGAATGGCTGCTGGCTTTCCAGCATCTGCCTGCACCACGCATGCGGCTGTTCCGCTGCCTGCATCAGGTGTTGGGTATTGAGCTGAGCGAAAGTCGTGAGCTGGACAGTTATCTGTCGGTGCTCAAGAGGATCTATACACCGGAGCTGGTCAAACGCTGTCGCGAAATGATTCAGGGGCAGGAGCTGTTCAGTGATTACGGCAGCCACGACGAGCGCCTCAAGCGTTTCAAGCTGCACCAGCAGTTGCTTTCAGCCTGGCATCTGCTCGATCTGGCCAAACGCTCGCAGGAAAAGCGCTCACAGGAAAAACCGATAGATTCGTGACAAAGGTTAGGCACCCGCATCGATTTTCGCTAGAATCACCCAATTGAATTCACCAGGCTGAGGGGCGTTTCATACGTCCGTCGGCATCTCATTTGTGAGACCGGGTAAACGCATGCTGTTCAACAAGCTTCCAGACGATATATTTCTGCCGCTATCCGGCCAGAATCGCCAGGTTTATCAGGCTGTGCTGCTTGAACTGTCGGATCTGTTCTTTGATGAGGATCTGATCGATCCGTTCATCGCCAAGGATCTGGTGCGCTCCACCATTGAGAATGCCGTGGTCAGGCTGGGTGTCCGGCGCTGGGAAGCGGAGTCTGATGAGGACTCCGAGCCTCCACGCTCAAGTGCCGATTACACCAATCGCATCTATCGCAGGCTGGTGTTGTGTGGCTGGCTCGAAGAGGAGCAGCGTATCTATCGTACCTATGTGCTGCTGACGCCCTCCATCAGTTATCTGCTGCGCTCTCTGGTGGCGATTGCCCGACACGAGAAACGCAGTTATGGCGGTGCAGTGCTGAACGTGCTCAGCTCGCTGGAGGCTGCGATCAACGATCCGGTCGGGCGTGGTATCACCCTGTCTGAAGCGAGTGAAACGGCAGCAGAGTTCAGCGCACATCTGACCGATATGCTGTTGGGGCTGCGCGAGATGAAAATCAGCCTCGCGGCCAGCACCAATGCTCAGGATATTGTGCGCAGCTTCTTCGATCGTTTTGTCGAGCACATGCTGGTATCGGATTACAAAACGCTCAAGACACGCAACAACCCCTTCCGCTATCGTCGCAAGATCCTGGCCATGCTGCGTGATCTGCAGTTTGATCTACTGAAGATCGAGCAGCTCAGCCAGCATTATCAGTTGCAGTATGAGCTGGATTACGAGTCGGCCGAAGCGATGGTGCATCAGCATATCAACCGTATCATCCGTATTTTTGAGTCTGTGGATCAGCGCCTGGGTGCGATTGATGATTTCCGCTATCAGCTCGAAAAACGTGTCGCGGACACGGTGCGTTACATGGACAAGACCACGCCGGGTATGGCGGCTCGCCTGTCTCGTATCATCACAGCGATAGCCAAAAAGCCTGCCGCCAGTGTGCCGAAGCTGACGTCACTGGAGTCGATCGGCTTTATCTCTCCGGCCAGTGTGCGCTCGCCGATCAGACGCCGGGTTGAGTCCAAACCACGCATCATCACTCAGGCCACCATCGACCCCCGCGTGCTGGAGTTGCGACAGCTGTTCAAAGAGTACAAGTCACGTCGTGAGGTCAGGGTGGATCGTATCGAGGCTTATCTGGAACGTCATTTTGATGGCCGACGAACACTGCGTGCGACCGATTTTTCCATTGATTCGGTCGAGGATTACATCTGTTTCAGCTACGTGCGCCATCTGCCGTCGCTGGGCAAGAAGGCACGCAAAACAATGGAAAAATACCGAATTCAGTTTGATGACAGCTATGTGCAGGTCGCCGATGTGGTGGAATGCCGTGGCTTCGAGATTCACAGGAACTAATCCATGTTAGGTGATCTGCAGAAAATTCTATCCAAGACCGAGCAGGTACAGGCGGATGATTTCATCCATGCTGCCAATCTCCTGCTGGTCAATCAGTTCCTCTATGCTGATCGTCCGGTGCATCGAGACAGCTACTTCCTGGTCTCCAGCCATGTCGACTACTTCCGCAATCTGTTCGAGGCGATCGGCTGGAGTTTGGTCTATCAACCGGATGAAGCCTATCTCGGCATTCTGCCTCAAGGGGAGGAACGCGTGATGCGGCTACGGCTGGATGAGTCGCTGCTGATGCTCTGCATGCGTCAGATCTATGAGCAGAAGCTGGAGAATTTCGAGGTTGAAAATGGCCGCGCCTTCACAACTACCGATGAGCTGCTGCGTCTGTATGAGAACCTGACCGGCAAGGAGATCCCCAACGAGACACGTCTGAAGGAGATCGTGTCGCTGTTCAGTCGCCATGGGATCATTGAGCGTGGCAAAGCGGATGAGACGGATCCTAAAAATCTGCCCTTGCGGATAAACCCGGTGATTCGTCAGGTGGTTGTCGAGGACTATATCGGTCAGCTCGAAGCCCTGTGTGATCTTGAACCACGTGAAGAGAGCGAACTGCTGGAGGAGAGCACTGATGAAACTGCTTAACCGCATGGTGCTGGTCAACTGGTATGTGCTGGGTGCGATTGAGATACCGATCAAGGGCAACGTCGCCATCGTCGGTCCCAACGGTTCGGGTAAATCCTCGCTGCTGGATGCGGTTCAGACAATTCTGATGGGTGGTCACAAGCGCCATCTGAGCTTCAACGCTTCGGCGGGTGAAAAGAGCGAGCGCTCTTTGCGCACTTACTGTCTGGGTTTTCTGGATGATATGGGCAAGAAGGTGAATGCTCGTGAAGACTCCCTGACCTATATGGCACTGAGTTTCTTCGATACCGAAACAGCAAAAGAGTCCTGTGTCGGGATCGCGATCAGTGCATCCACCGCGAGTGCCGATGAGGAGATTCTGGGTCGTTTCATTCTGCCGGACTTTTCCGTCAGTCTGGATGACTTCTCCTACAAGGAAGGCTCCGGCCGCATGCCAAGGCCCTGGCAGGAGGTGCGCGAGAGCCTGCTTAAACAGTGCCCGGATATGGTGCTGGAGAAGCGTGCCAGTCGTTTCGTGCGCGAGATGGTGACGCACCTGAGCCATGATCCACAGATGCCGAACGATGATGAAAAATTCATCAAGAATTTCAAGAACGCGATAAAGTTTGTGCCGATCGACAGCCCGACCCGCTTTATCCGCGAGTTTGTGCTGGATGAGAATATCGTGCATGTCGGTGCGTTCCGCAAGTCGCTGGATGAGTATCGGGCGATGGAGCAGAAGACACGTGAAGTGTCTGACCGCATCGGCGAGCTGGAAAAGGTTCAGGAGCTGTGTCGCGGTATCAGCCGTAACGTCAAGAATGCGGTGGAGTATGAGTGGGTTGTTCATGAGAGCCGTTTTGAACATGCCGATCTGAAAAAAGAGGAATCAGCTGAGCGGCTGGAAAACTTCACCGAGCAGGAGGGGCAGCTGCAGGAGGAGTTGGCTGGCAACAGCGAACAACTCAACCAGACGATGCAGGACCTGGCCAACGCCCGCGCTGAGCTGAATAACTCCGACTCAGCACATAAGGTAAATGCGCTGGAATCCACTATTCGTTCGCGTCAGCATGAGCAGTCGGTGGTGAAGGACAAGATCCAGCAGGTTTACAACCTGATGCGAACCAATGTCGGCTTCGCCAAGCAGTTGCAGTTGCTGCCTGAAAAATTCCGCCCTGTCGTGGAGCAGTCGGCAGAACTCTGGCGCTCAGGTGAAAATCTGCTGGCCGATCAGTGGCCGCAGTCGCCGGTCGAGGTAGATAACAATCTGGCACAGTTGCGTGAACAGATCGACCCGGTCAGACGCGCTGTGGCGCGCCGCTTCGAAGAGTCGGTGATCCGCATCAATGAGCTGCGCACTCAGATTCAGAGCCAGAAAAGCGCCGTGGAGCAGCTGCAGCAGGGGCGTGCTCCGGTACGGCACAACACGCGAGAGCTGATGGATCTGTTGTCCGAATACGGTATCGAATCGACTCCCATTTGTGAGCTGGTGGATATCACTGAAGACAAGTGGCGTATCGCCATTGAGTCTTTCCTCGGCGCCCGCCGTGAAGCCCTGGTCGTGGCACCGGATCGTGTCAAGGAAGCGATCACCCTGTATCGTCGCAAGGGCCGCCATCTCAAGGGTTGCCGTATCATCAACACCACTAAGTCAGGTGATTGGCTGAATCGCGGCAAACCCGGCACGCTGTCACAGTTTGTCGAAACCGATAACGACCATGCACTGGCCTATATGAACCGTGCACTGGGCGGCGTGATGGCGGTCGAAACAGAAAACGAGTTGCTGCGTCATGAGCGTGCCTTGACCTATGACTGCATGCTGCAGACGGAAGGCTCCACCACCTCGATCAACGAGCTGAGCCCGATCATGGGTATCAGGCGCCGTGGCGATCAACTGGCGCTGCAGGGCAAACAGGTCGATGAGCTGATTGTCGAATTTACCACCCTGGGGCAGCAGCATGAGACGCTGGAAAAACTGCGTGACTCGCTGATCAACATGTCCAGCGCGTTGACTCAGATCAACGAGCGTGTATTTGATCTGGTCACTCAGCGTGAGCAGCTCAACAGTGAGATAGAGGGCTATCAGCAGGCGATCGTTGATCTGCGTAACCATGATGACTCTGGTATCCAGCGCCGGATTGGCGAGCTGGCAGAGATGCAGAAAAATCTCGAAGCGCGTCAGAAGTCGCTGATGGATAAGCTGCAGAAAGCACGTACCGGCATGATCAAGGACAATGCCGCACTCGAAGTGCTGGATCGGGAACTGTCTGAACATGCACAGGCGCGCAGCAAGTGTGAAGAGAGCCCCCATTTTGATGCCCAGTCCGCTCAGGAAAAACGCGATTATCTGGATGAGTCCTGTGATGGCGAGCTGGAGCGGGTAATTTTCGAAGCAGCAAAAAAAGCGCAGAGCGAACTGCAGTTGCATGAGAAAAAAAAGAACGGTGTGCGCGATGCCGTGGCTCAATACAAGGCGCGCTATCATGGTGGAGGCATGAGCCATCAGGGGCTGGATAATATCAGTCCCGATTCCAGTCACGAAGACCTGGAACGCTATGTCAACGAAACCGTTGTCGCGCTGCAGGATTCAGAGCTGGCGCTCTATACCCAGAAGGCTGAGCGCGCACGCATGGAGGCCGAAACGGCTTTCCGCTCCGATTTTGTCGCGCACCTGAATGATCAGATCAACAAGATCAAGGATCTGATCCGTGAGCTGAACAGTCATCTGAAGAATCGTCCCTTCCATAAGGAGATGTACAACTTCGAGATGATGCCCAACCCGGAATTGAAGGATATTCTCGAACTGGTCGAGGCCTACACGCGAATGGACCAGGCCAATGTCGGCTCACTGTTCGATATGCAGCACACGGGTGACAACAGCCATCGTGATGCACTGAGCAAGATCCATGACGTGCTGCGCAGTGAAGGTGAGAGTAATCTGCTGCAGGATTACCGTAACTTCTATAACTTCGAGCTGGTGGTCAAGGATCTGGACGGCAACCGCAAGACAACCCTGACCCAGCGTATCAAGACGGGTTCCGGTGGTGAGCATCAGGTGCCTTTCTATGTTGCGATGGCGGCAGCGCTGGGGGCAACCTATCGTCTGAAAGAGGGCAGTGATGGCAAGCCGGTCGGTGGTTTCAGCCTGTCACTGTTTGACGAGGCGTTCAACAAGCTGGATTCCGAAAACACCATGACCTCGCTGGCGTTCATGAGCGATCTGGGTCTGCAGACCATTATCGCCGCGCCGGATGAGAAATACTCACTGCTCAGCTCCTGCATGGATACGATTATCAACGTCTGCCGTGATGGACGTATCGTCGATATCGATGTCGAGTTCCCGACCGAGAAGGGTAAGGAGTTGCTGGCATCGGATCATCCCTATAAGATCATGGCGCTGGAGGAGGATGAGTTGAATGAAGTGGTCGAGGAGCAGGGCGAGCTGATCTAACTAAAATACACCGGTGCTCTGCAATCTACGGATCGCAGGGCCCGGTTGCGGTATCAGACTGGCATAGGGCTGGTCGTCCAACAGCAGGTGCAACTGTTGACCATCCTGCTCGATACGCCAGCGTTGAGGTTCCTGCTGCAGTGACAACATCATCTGCTCAGGTGCATGGTGTTCGGCCAGATTCAATTGCAAGGCGCGGTATTGTCGGTTGGCAAGCAGGCGGCTCACCAGTTGATGATCCCAGCTCTCAGGATACTGAGCTACCGGATGCAGCAAGCCACTGGCAGAGGGAGCAATCATATGGCGATCCCTTGGAAAGGACTTGCGTGCCGTCAGCTCTCCCTGAAGTTGCAATAGATGGTTGTCGCGCACATTACTGCTGAAATCCAGTTTTTTCACCCCTTCCAGCACCACCGACAGACGCCAGCCGCACCCTTTTATCAGATTCCAGGCAGGCTCCATTGAACGCCGGGACCCAAGGGTGTAACGGACCGGATCACTGGTCTGAGGAAAAAGGGTCAGTTGCAGGAAGGTAGTCTGAAAATCGAGCATGCATTCAGGATTTTCCACCAGGCAGTAGGGCATGTCGCGGCGCATGAAGGCCAGCCACTGCTCACGGTTTTCCAGCTCCGGAAGTACACGGATGATCATGATTTAACTTTTTATCCTTGCAGCACACGAACCGGTTGTGGGGTAAAATGACCGGCAAATAACGATCACAGTATACAGAACAGGCGGGATGATAACAGTCCTGCCGAGGACGCGAGATGAGTACAGCACAACGAATCGAACAGCTACTCACACAAACGATGCAGGTCGAGGTGTTCAACCTCGAAAACGAGAGCCATATGCACTCAGGCCCTGCCACTGAAAGTCACTTCAAACTGACCCTGGTCAGCCCCGATTTTGCGAACCTGAATAAAGTCCGTCGGCATCAGTTGATCTACGGACAGTTGTCTGAGCTGATGCAGAACCCGATCCATGCCCTGACCATGCATCTGTTTACTCCGGAAGAGTGGGTTACAGCGCAGAACAGTGTGCCGGACTCACCCAACTGCCGGGGTGGTTCGAAGGCCGGCTGAACTGGTCTTCAGCCACGGTGTTTTGTATCGACGTTCAGGTTTTGAAACGGGAAGCCTGTTCGTGCACCTGTCGTGCAAGTGCTTCTATTTGCCCCGCTGTCTCGGCACTTTCACCGGCGGCTTCGGCGTTTCGTCTGGCAATTTCGCTGATCTGCACAATACTGGCGCTGATGGTTTCGGCTACTACCAGCTGTTGTTCTGCGGCGGCTGCAATCTGTTCATTCATCTGCTTGATGGTCTGTACTGACTGGGCGATCAGATCAAGTGCCTGACCAGCTTCACCGGCTGTTTCGACATTGCGCTGCGCTTGTTGATAGCTGTTGTCCATGGTGCTGACTGCCTTGCCCGCATTGCCTTGCAGCTGGTCGATCATGGTTTGAATCTCGTGGGTCGATTGCTGGGTGCGTTGCGCCAGCGTTCGTACCTCATCAGCCACCACTGAGAACCCTCGACCCTGATCACCGGCTCTTGCAGCCTCAATGGCCGCATTCAGCGCGAGTAGATTAGTTTGCTCAGCAATTGACTGAATCACTCCCAGTACCGTACCGATCTTGTCGGAGTCCTCGGATAGCTGACGAATGACCTGAACAGCCTCTTCAATCTGGTGGGCAAGGTTGTGTGTGCCTTCAATGTCTTTTCTGACCACCTCAGTACCTTTGCGGGTTGCCAGATCCGCATCATGTGCTGCAGTGGCCGCACTCTGTGCACTGCGTGCAACCTCCTCAATACTGGCCGCCATCTCAGTTGCAGCTGTGGATACCTGGTCACTTTCCTGTTCCTGATGTCTGGCACCCTCCAGCGTGAGGGTTGTCAGGCGGGCCATCTGGTCGGAAGCACTGCTCAGCGACACTGACACTTCGGTCATCTTGCTGATGATGCGATGAAAACTGGTGAGCATCTGATTTAGGGCGCGTTCCGAGTCGGCTATTTCATCCTTGCCTTTTGCTGGCAGGCGCTGGACGAGATCAGAATTCTTCTCGATATCGGTCAGTGTGGTGGCAAGTTCTTGAATCGGCCTTGTCAAACCTATTGCCAGCCAGGTGCCGATCAGTACTCCCAGCACAAGAATGACCGGGCCCAGTAGCAATGCACTGATCAATACCTGACGTGCCAGTTGTTGACTGGCTGCAAAGGCTTCCACTTCGTCCATCTCGCTCATCAGTACCCAGCGCACCCCCGGTATTGCCAGTGGGGTATAGGATGACAGCACGGGGGTGTTGCGATAATCGGGGAAAATATCAAAGCCACTCTGGCCTGCCAGTGCGCGCCTGACCCCTTCCGTATCGGCTGGCTGAAAGCCGATGGCTGTGTCCTTCGCCTCAATCAGGCGTATGCGCTCAGCGGAAACTCCGGCACTGCGCAGAGCGTCCAGATAAGCGGTTTTATCTTCAAGCAGAAAACGGCTCTGACTGCGCAGCGTACCATCACTTCCGACCAGATAGGTTTCGCCGCTGTCGCCCAGCCCGGAAGCCTGCCAATTCTCTCCATGGGTCATCATATTATTGATACGATCCACAGGCATCTGAAAGATCAGAACGCCCAGTAACTCCCCATCCTCGTGGATGGTGATGGCTGTAAAGGATGCAGGATTTTCATAAGAGGGTGGGTAGGAAGCAAAGTCTATCAGCACCACTTCTGAAGGTCTTTGCATCGCTTGCCGGTAGGCCTCTGCGATACCTGTACGTGCATAGGGCCCTCGCTGCAATGATGTCATGTAATCCAGCTCTTTGAAAACACTGTACACAATCACACCATCGGTTGGCTCGACAAGAAAAATATCGTAATAATCGAAAGCGACCAGAAACTCCCTGAATGCAGGATGAAATCGCCGGTGAATAGTGGAGTAATCGGTTTGGTCTGCCGGAGCGATAAGGCTGTCTTTTTCACCCAGAGGATGGGGGTTGGCTGCAATAAATTGATGCTGAAAGATCACTGCAAGATCATTTAGCGCATTGAAATATGCCAATCCTGGATTGCTCGCTCCAGGGTTGGCTTGCTCATAGACCGGTCCGAACTCATTCGTATAGAAACGTTGCAATTCTCGGCGCTGCTGCTGGATGGCTGTGTTATCCAGATTGCGTTGCTGTTGATAGAGGGGTACGGCTGCTGAAAAGCTGCGCATGGCATCCAGTGTCATGGTGCTCATGGCTGTGGTTCTGAGCTGGTCATGAATGGTGCTGAAGTAATCCTCAACCTGCTGGCGCTTGTTCTCACGAATAGAGGTCAGTTGATTCTCGACCAGAGTGGCTATGGCATCATGGCCGGATCGATAGGCAAGAATACCGGATATGGAAGCCCCCAGAAGAGCCGGAATCACCGCCAGAAATACACACAGCAGTGTCAGCTTGAGTTTGATGGTCATGTCAATCTCACATATTGAGCCTGACAGCGCATCCATTTTACTGCAGGCTCTGGATCTCCATCGGTGCTGGCGTATCGCCACTCATTGACACCACTGCCCGATCTGTCCATGCCATTAAATTTAAGGTTAGCAGAAAATGGCTATATCACACGGATTATTTATAACTTATGAAGATCCAGATGCGGAAATTTATGATGTCATTGGTGGGTGGCAAAAATTGTTGTTGCTCATTGCTTTGCATATATCTTTCGCATAAGATACTTTTTATAAAGAAACACTGATTAGAGACTGTCATTAAGCAGATGGCCATTTCAAGAGTGTTTGTACCAAGCAGTTGGAGTCGATGATGGGCAAGCTACAAGATATTGGAAAGGGTAATGGCAGCGCAGGACTCAAGGCATTTGCCTGCCTGCTGATTGTGGGAAGTTTTCTGGCGTTATCACTGGTGGTGGCGAAGCTGGCTGATGCGGCTGGTGCACCACGTCTGAGCTTTCTGATGGTGGCGCTTCTTGTCACTGGTCTGCTACTGATGGGGCTGGCCATCTGGCAGCGTAATCTGGTACCGCTTAACCTGAGAGTACTGGAGTATGCGTTGGTCACGGGTGCCTTTCTGGCCCTGCCTAATGCGTTGGGCTTTCTGGCGGTGCGCCACGTGGGTGCTGGATTCCTGTCGATGAGCTATGCCTTCCCGATTCTGTTGACCTGGCTGATGGCGGTCGTTCTGGGTATGGAAGCGGCACGGGGCTTGCGCTTGTTGGGTGTATTGCTGGGCCTTGCCGGTGGAGTGATTCTGGCTTCAGGCAAAGTGATGGATCTGAATGGAGCCACTGGCTGGGTCATCCTTGTACTGGCAATGCCGCTGGCGCTGGCGGCAGGTAATATCTTCAGAACGCTGCGCTGGCCAACCGGTGCCTCTCCCATCTATCTGGCTGCCTTGATGATGTTTGGTGCCGTATTGTCGCTGCTGCCTTTTGTGCTGTACTTCGAGCCTGGGCAATTACCGCAGCTGATACTGGATCTGACAATCGTGAAACTTCTGCTGCTGGAGATCCTTGTCTTCTCTGTCCTCTACTTTTTTTACTTTGTGCTGCAGAAACTGGCGGGTCCTGTATATCTGAGTCAGATAGGGATAGTTGCAGCCGTGGTCGGGGCGCTGATCGCTATCCTGATGCTGGGAGAAGCTGCGCCATCCAACCTGGCTCTTGCCGGGTCTCTGGTCCTTGCCGGTACCGTGATCTTTCAACTGTCGGCACCGAAAGGCATGTCGGAAAAATGCAGTCCCTGATGGGGCAGGTGCTACAGTGAATCAGACACAGCGGGCAGTTACCGTTTGTTTTTAAAACGAATCTCTTCAAGCGAACTCTTTTAAACCGCAAGTCACTTATGTAAGGTGGGGTGATATTTCGTTTTCTGACGAACCTCCTCATCACGGCCATTCCGGGATTTAATCTCATGATGACTCAGGACACCTGGCGTTCTGATCTGCTATTGGTATTGGTCACGCTGCTGGCGGGACTTGGCTGGGTATTTTCTCGCGAAGCTCTGCTGGGCATGACTCCGATTTTTTTCATAGGTGTGCGCTTCCTCTGTGCCGGTTTGATTCTGGCTGTACCCGGTTACACCGGCCTGCTCAGGCTGGCGGGAGAGTCCTGGCGTCGTGCATTGCTGACGGGTGCTGTCATGGGGGTGGCCATGTGTCTGTGGATCGTGGGACTGCAGCATACCGAGAATATGGGAATCGGTGCCTTTCTGACGAGTCTGGGTGTGGTCCTTATCCCGATAGTCGGGAAACTGCTGTTTGGTGCTCATACTGCCCGCAGTACCTGGGTTGCTCTGATCATCGCATTGGCAGGCCTGGCATGTCTGCGACTGGAAAGCGGCCTGTCTCTCTCCCTGTCTGATATCTGCTTTCTGGGGGCGGCCGTGGTGTTCTCGTTGCACTTTAACCTTAACAGTCGTTTCGCTGCCCGACTACCTGCCTTGCCATTAACTACTATTCAGTTGGGTGTGACAGGTGTGCTGGCACTGTTGCTGTCTCTGTTCATCGAACCGCTCCCGACGGTGCCCAGCGGTGCCATTTTTGGCTGGTTGCTGGCCAGTATTGTGATAGGTACCTGCATGCGCTTCTTCATTCAGGTCAAGGCTCAGGGTATGGCACCTGTCAGTCATGCGGCTGTTATCATGACACTGGAGCCGGTATGGACCAGTCTGTTTGGTATCCTGTGGTTTGCTGAAACCATGACATCCATTCAGCTGCTGGGATGCGGTCTGATATTCGGTGCACTGTTGGTCAGCCGCTGGCGCATGATTTTGAGACGGCCTCAAGCGGTCTGATTTTCCATTACCCATCCTTGTAGCTCCCTTTGCCTCTTTACTGTCTGGCGAGCACGTATCCTGCCGTCTGCCGAAATGCCACGCCTGTAAAAACCATTTTTCAAATAAAGAAAAATCATTAAAAAATTCAAGCTATATAATTGGCAGTTATGGTTAACCGTGGATTGATCATTAACTTCATCAAGGATGTTGAGAATGCCATTCAGAATTGTGGTAGGGGAAAGATTCAGAAAGCTGGCTGAGCGGTGTGATCAGTATATTCCGTTCACCGACTATGCAAACAGTCATGAACAGTTGGAACATAACCAGGATGTGCTTTATATACCTGGCCAGGGGCTAGATGAACAGCGGCGTGAACTGGTCATTAGCAGGATGCCCAATCAGCAGGTCAGGGAGTATCTGGACAAGGGCTCCAGAAAACTGTCCTGCCGCGAGGCGCATAAGCATAACGCGGCTAATATTCTGGTCACTGAGCTGGAGGTCTTGTCGAAAGGTCATTTCAGAACCTACCTTAATCTTCATAATGATAATGAACTGCTGCTTGATCACTTCAGTGGGGCACATATCCCGGGCATGGTGGTACTTGAAGCCACGCGACAGATATCCATCGCTGCCTGGTCAGCCTACGAGGGCAAGGATGCCGATGATGTTGCCATGGTGATCAATGATATCCATTGTGAGTATAAGAAATTCGCATTTCCCTTTTGTCTTCCCATCGATGTGCGGTTGAGCAAACTCTCTGAAGAGGAGTATGAGCTGACTGTCGAGTTCCTGCAGAATGATGAGGTTGTGGCACTGACCTATGGCACCTTCAAGGCACTGTCGAAAGAGAAGATAGAGAAGCTCGAGTCCATTCTGCTCAAGAAAATAACCAACGCAAGAAAGCGATATTTTCTTGAGACTTTTGCTGAGAGTGCCTGACGTCATGGTGGATAAGGATGTTTTGATCGTCGGGGGCGGCCCGGTAGGACTGACTCTGGGGTGTCTGCTGCGCTCCTATGGAATCAACTGCTGCATTATCGAAAAACATGCCGAGCGACTTAAGCAATCCAGAGCCTTCAGCCTGCATGCCCGCACGGTTGAACTGCTCGATATTCTGGGGCTGGGAAGCTGGATCAGATCCGATGCATTTCAGGTCGATCGGATGACCATCTACTCAGATAAAAAGCCGATTATCAATTTTGATTTCAGCCATCTGAAGCCTTATGGGGATCCCTGTATTTTCAGCTATCCGCAGCATCGGCTCGAACAACTGCTCGAATCCCGATTTGTGGCACTGGGTGGTCGTCTGCGTTACGCGACCGAGCTGCAGACTCTTGAACAGCATCGTGATCATGTTGGCGTGGAGCTGGCTCAGGGGGCGCACACTTCTCATGAGTGCTATCGCTATGTGGTGGGGTGTGACGGCAAGAACAGCCAGGTCAGGGATCTGATGGGTACAGGCTTTACCGGCAAGTCCTATGACAATCGTTTTCTGGTATGTGATGGTGTGCTCGACACAACTCAAGTGTTCGAAGCACGAGACTTATCTCAGGCTCAGACTCAGGCTCAGGGGCATACCTATCTGACTTCTGACGGCTATGCGATGCTGTTTCCACTCCCGGGAGGCATGCACCGTGTTGTCGTGGATTTAACAGCTGAATCCCGGAGTAGTGCGCCTGCAGACCTGGAAGTGCTACTGATGGAGCGACTGAAGCTGATAGGTTTGCCGCATATAGGTTTTCGCAATGTGCACTGGATTTCCGAAGCGTCTCTGGCTGCCAGAATTGCGGAAGAGTTCTGCCTTGGGCGTGTCGTGCTGGCTGGTGATGCCTGCCATGTACATAGCCCAATTGGCGGGCAGGGAATCAACCTGGGTATTCAGGATGCTTTCAACCTGGCCTGGAAGCTGTCACTGACCTGCAAGGGGCACTCTGATGACTCGCTATTACAGACCTATCATCATGAACGGTATGCGGCTGCAGAATCAGTACTGAAAAAAACGGATCGCATGCATCACCTGTTTACCTCCCCGCATCCTTTGAAATCACTGATCCGTGACAGGTTTTTGCCAGTACTGGGGCGACTGGAGGTCGTGAATCGTGCTCAGGTCATGAGCATTTCAGGGCTGGGTCATGACTATGGCGAAGGCAGAAAGGGGGTGCTGAGGCAGAGCAAAGCGCGGCGTGGCGCTCGTATCGCGAATCTTGAATTGAGGCGTCAGGGCAAATCTGTCGGGCTTTATGAGTTTCTGGGCTCCGACAGGTTTCTGGTACTGGGCTACGGCGTAGAGGGACCACTGCCGGAGATCCCGGCATTCATGCTCAAACACGTCAATTTTATTCATGTCAGTGCCGATGATGATGCGTCAGCCTATACCTTTTGCCCTTCACGACAGGTGTTGAAGCGTGATCATGGGATTGTAGCCCCCTGTTTTCTGTTTATCCGACCTGACGGCTATCTGCAGGAGGTGATCGAGATGATGCCGATGTTTGATGCGCTGTGCGAGATACGCAATTTTCTCATCAAGAATAATATTCTGATTACCGGATTAAAGAGTCGCTCATGAACCTATCAAAATATTATGCCCGGCTGATAACCGACAGGCCGATGGTGGTCTTGTTGAGTATGCTGATCATGACGCTGCTGGTGGCCAGTGGGCTGGCAAACCTGACAGTGCGCACCAATCAGGATGCGGATCTGCCGGTATCTGACCCTATCGTGCAGACCAAAGAGCGGATCGATGCGGTCTTCGGTGATAGAACCGAAGTGATGATCGGTATCCAGCACGACAATATTTTCAACACCTCCACCCTCAGCAAGGTGGTTGCCATCTCTGAGCGCCTGAAACAGGTGGATCATGTGGTGCCTGATCAGATTGACAGCCTGTCTACCCTCAACAACGTCATAGGTGAAGAGTGGGGCATGCAGGTAGGGGTGTTCATGCGAGCTGCCCCTGAGAGTGCTGCTGCACTGAAGAAGCTGGTTCAGGATGTCAGGGATAACCGTCTGGTCTATGGTCGTCTGGTCTCCTTCGATGAGGATTTTACCGTGATCACGGCTCGGGTAGAGGAGGGCTATGATCAGGCCACACTCTATGAGCAGATATATGCCATCGTAGAGGAGTATGAAGGGCCGGAGCAGATTTTTGTCACGGGTGAACCGATCTTTACACAGGAGATAGATGGAGGGATACAGAGTGATACCGCCGTGCTGATTCCGCTGGCGCTGCTGCTGATCCTTGTGGGGTTGTTTCTCTGCTTCAGATCGCTGCGTGGGGTGCTGCTGCCGATGCTGGCGGTATTACTCAGTATTGTCTGGGCGATGGGGATGATGGGGCATCTGGGCTTGCCACAAACCGCGGTATCAACCGCCTTGCCACTGTTGCTGGTGACTATCGCCAGCTCCTATGCGATCCATATTCTGATCTATTTCAATGATGAACAGGCGGATGATCCGGACAGAGTGGTAAAGGCGCTGAGCAAGATAATGCCATCACTACTCCTGGTTGGCATCACCTCCGCCTTGGGAGCGGCTTCGCTTTATGTATTCCAGATACTGATGATTCGGGAGTTTGCGATAGCCTCAGCCGTCGGAATACTGTCTGCCTGGCTGATCAATGTGACGGTGATTCCCGCCATACTTCAGCTTAACAGCCGCTCTTCGCGGATGAAAACTGCGACAGTAAATCAACCCTCACGGCTGGACAGGCTGCTGATCTGGGTGACGCTGTTTTCCTATCACAACAGTAAAAAAGTTGTTGCCGGCTACCTGCTGCTGTTGCTGGTAGCAGGCGTCGGTATCAGCAAGGTGCAGACCGGCCTGGATTTTCTCAACCTGTTCAAGGAGGACAACCAGGCCAGGGTTGCATTCAATGTGTTCAATGACTCCCTTGGCGGGGCCAGATCCTTCAGCATCATGGTGGAGGGTACAGGGGAGGGTGATATTCAGACACTTGAGTATCTGGAGTCGATAGCCCGTTTCCAGTCCTTCATGGATCAGCAGGAGGGTGTCGGTTATACCCACTCGATTGCCGATGTGATTGATCAGATCGCCGAGGCCGTTGCCATGGAGGATGCTGCAGGTGCCAGGTTGGTGTCGGACGCGCAGGTGGCCGAATATCTGATGCTGTACGAGATGTCGGGGGACCCGGGCGATTTTTCCAATCTGGTCGACTATGACTATCGCCGTGCCAGGATTCAGGTGATGCTGACCACATCCGATCCTGATCAGCATCGTGCACTCTATGAAGTTGCCCGGGACTATCTGGCTGACCATCTGCCTGAGGGTGCCAGAGCCGAGTTTGGTGGCGATATCATCCTGTGGCTGGCGCGGGTGGATTATGTGGTGATGGGTAAGCTGCAGAACATTGCACTGGCGCTGTCACTGATCATTCTGATTACCAGTCTTGCGTTTCGCTCTGTCTCTGCGGGCCTGCTGGCGGTGGCCCCGATTGCTGCAGGGGTGCTGATCACTTTTGCGTTCATGGGGTTTTACGGGCTTCGCCTGGATATGCCGACATCAATCATCACCGGTATTGCGGTCGGCATAGGGATCGATTTCTCCATTCACTATCTCAGTCGTGTGCGCAAGGAGATGCTCAAGTCTGCGGATTATGTCAGTGCACTGCGTGCCACATCGACCACATCAGCCAAGGCGGTATTTTTCGATACCTTCACCAATATGCTGGGCTTTTCGATGTTGATCTTCTCGCAGTTTCAGCCGGTACAGGTGTTTGGATACCTGGTCTCCTTCACCATGTTGATTATGGGGCTGAGTGTCCTGGTGCTGTTTCCGGCGCTGCTGCATCTGACGCGTCCGGGCTTTGTTTTTGCCGCGCATCGGCCGTCATCGGAAGGGGGCAAGGTAATTCCTGAGGGTGTCAGGGCCGATGTGTAAAACGCCCCTGCCTGAGCATTCAATAATCTATTCAAAAGGATCTGTTATGTGCAAAACCAATCAATCTATTCTGGTTGCTCTGCTGTTTTTTTTCATGATGACGCCTGTACTGGCAGAAGCCCTGACGGCCAGAGAGATCATGATCCGCAACGAGTCTGCCCGAAAAGCCGATATCAGTGAAGTGGCTGAGTTGCAGATGACACTGATCAACCATCAGGGGCGCGAGCGGGTCAGGCGGGTGAGCTTTATTCTTGATGATACGGATCCATTACTGCGTAAATCCTATCTTCGCTTTATCGCACCACAGAATGTCGAGGGGATCGCTTTCGTGCAGCTTGAACATGCGCAGGCCGATAACGATCGCTGGCTCTATCTGCCCTCCCAGCGACGCACACGACGTATCTCGGGAAATACCAAAACGGACAGTTTTGTCGGTACCGATTTCAGCTTTGAGGACTTTGAAATTCTGGATGGTCAGGTGGCGGGCCAGAACAGAAACTATCAGTTGTTGCGGGAAGAGATCCGAGATGGCGTGGATTGCTGGGTAATCGAAGCGGTGCCTGCCACTGATGAGGAGCGGGCCATAAGCGGTTATGGCAAGCGGGTGATCTGGATTGCGAAGTCACACTATCATGCCGTATATACCGAGTTTTATGATCATCATGGTGAACTGTTCAAGGTGATGACTGCCGATCAGTTTGCTGTTGTAGCGGGTGGCGACAGTGAGGAGATGCGGCCTCACCGGCTGATCATGGAAACCCTGAAAACCGGGCATCGCACGGTGATCGAATTCCGTGATTTTGTACTTAATGAGCCATTGGACCCGCGCATGTTCACGCGTGAATATCTGTCGCGCGGTTGATCCGGTGATGCGTATCAGGATCAATAAAACAGCTGGTATCAGTGCTCTTCTGTTGATGTCTGCCATGCAGGCTGACCTGCAGGCAGGGCCGCTCAATCTGTCGACCGAGCTGATGTTTGAGCAGGCGCATGCCACCCGATCAGGCACGGTACATAAGCTCAATCTGTCTATTGTGAATAAGTTGGATGCGGAGTTGAGTGATGATCTTGGACTGCATGGCAATCTGCGTTTCAATCACGATCGCCGTGACAGTAATGATTATTCACAGGAGCGGAGCTACGGTCATTATTCCAGACCACACTATATCGGACAGCAGGGAAAGCTCACGCTGCAGGAGTTATACCTGGACTGGCAGATGGGGAGTGGGCTGCTGAGACTGGGTAAACAGCAGGTTGCCTGGGGCGAAACCGATGGCATGAGGGTGCTGGATCTGGTTAACCCGCTGGATCTGTCGGAGTTTGTGCTGGCGCCGTTTGACGAGATACGTATTCTGGTATGGATGCTGAACTACTCCTGGATCGGTGAGGAGTATGCCTACCAGTTTCTGTTCATCCCCGATACGACGCGTAGTTATGTGCCGAATGGGCGTTTTCAGCCGAGCAGCCCGCTGGTGACACCTGTTCTGGCACCCAGCCAGGCTGCAGGTGCGCAGGATCCGGTTATTTATCCTGATCCGGGTGGTCGCTCCGGGTTGAAGTATGCCGATCTGGGGTTAAGGCTTGGGCGCTCATTGGCCGGCAGAGACCTTAATCTGATTCTGCTCAGGCAGCAGAGTCATGAGTATCTGGCCGTTGCTTCCCTGGATGCAACCGGACAGATACGAACACTGACACCGACCTACTTCATGCGCCATCTGGCAGGGGTGTCCTACTCCGAAGCGCTGGATGAGTTTGTGTTTCGCGCAGAGCTCTCCTACTCACCCAGAGAGTATTTCTATCAGCGCATCCCGGGTCGTGGCAGTGGCCTGAATCGTCGGGCTGAATGGCGTTATGCAGCAGCATTGGACTGGTATGGTATGGATGATGGCCTGCTGAGTATGCAGTTGTTGCAGAGCGTACTCGCTGGATCAGCAACGGCGCTGGTCAGAGACAGGGTCGATACAAGCCTGAGCCTTGCGCTCAGTCAGAATTTCCTGAACCAGATCTATCGCCTGGATCTGTCACTGATTCACAGTCTTAATCAGAAAGATGGCCTGCTGCGAGCCTCTGTGCTGTGGAACACAACAGATCATCTGTCGATCAGCCTCGGTGTGGACAGCTTCTATGGTGAGGCAACAGGTCTGTTCGGTCAGTTCAGGGAGCGCGACCGTGTCAGCCTGATAATGAAGTATGCTTTTTAGGAGAGACGGATGAGTCAGCCAGTTGCGTTCTTTGATGTAGATCACACGCTGATTGAGATACAGAGTATGCTAAGTTTTCTGGAGTACTATTACCGGGTTTCGGCAAGAGAAGCGCGTTATCAACAGGCGTTGACTCATCTGCAAGCCATCAAGGAAGCCGGGGCATCCAGAGAGGTGCTCAATCTGGATTTCTACGCATTGCTTGAAGGTGAGAGCTGGTCGGATGTTCATCTTGTCGGACAATGCTGGTTTACACAGTGCCGGATAAGTGATCACTTGATACCCGAAACACTCGCTTGCCTGCAACAACATCGCCAGGAGGGGGCCCTGATTGTGCTGGTGTCAGGCTCATTTACTCCCTGCCTCGATCCTTTGGTGGCGATGATTCGGCCAGACGCTGTGCTTTGCACTGAGTTGGCGTGCCTTAGTGGTCGTCTGACCGGAAGGGTTGAGCAGCAGGTGATCGGCCAGGGAAAAGTGACGGCTATTACCGAATGGATGGCAGGCAGGGGTATCGACCTGCAAAAGTCTCATGCCTATGGTGACGATATCAGCGATGTGCCCATGCTGGAACTGGTCGGGTATCCGGTAGTCGTCGGTCATAATCCGGAACTCCGTGAGCTGGCTCGACACAAGGGGTGGCGCACTCTTCACAATACCCGTGGTTGATGCTCTGCCCACTCCCGGATAAAGGATTTGAACAGCGACATCAGTCGCGTCATGGCCAGTTTCTTATGATAGATCAGGCTGATATCCATTGCTGGAGAGGCGTAATGCGGGTAGATCTGCAGCAGTTTTCCTTGATCCAGAAGAGGTTGTATATAGATGCGTGGCAGGATGGATGCTCCCAGCCCCGCCAGCGTCATTGAGACGATAGCGCTGAGATGATTGGTGCTGTGGCTGCTGACTACCTGTTGCACGCGTATGTTGGCATCCGGGAAAAACTTCTTTGCGATCATAGACAGATTGACGAAGGTGGGGACGATCAGCTGCCTGTTTTCAAACAGTGACTCATAGGAATCGGTCAGGGGATGCTGATCCAGATAATCAGGCGTGGCACAGAAGATATGCTGAGTGGCAAACAGCGGTACTCTGATCAACTGCGAGTCCTCCAATACTCCCGAGCGGAAGCAGAAGTCGATATCCGAAGCGATCAGATCCTGCAATTCGTTGGAGACATTGAGCTCGAAGCGGACATCGGGGTACAGATTGCCAAATGACTTGATTGCATTCAGGAGCAGAGGGGTGACCAGCATCTCCGGCAGGGCAATTCTGATCCTGCCAGCTGTAATCTGGTTCTCTTCCCGGATCAGGATCTCATTCTCGGTAACAGCGTCGAGTATGCTTTTGCAGCGCAGGTAAAAGCGCTCTCCCAGTGGCGTGATCGACAGGTTGTGTGTGCTGCGATCCACCAGTTGCACACTCAGTTCATCCTCCAGCTTCGACAGTTTTTTGCTGATGGATGAGGCGGAAAGATTGAGCTGTCTTCCCGCCTTGGTAATGCTTCGGGTTTCATAAATACTGATGAACGCCTGATATTCCTGAAACTTGGGCATGTCCTTGCCTCTTCCGGTTTGTCAGTTCTTTGTTAAGCCTCTGTCGTTACCTGCCCAAACAGATCAAAATACTCTGGAAAAGTCTTGCTGGTGCAACCCGGGTCATTGATGGTGATAGGTACATCACCGAAGGCAGCGAGTGAAAAACACATCGCCATGCGATGATCATCATAGGTATCTATGGCGGCACTCTGCAGTTGTGTCGGTGGGGTGACTTCGATGTAGTCCTCGCCCTCAACTACCGTGGCACCCACTTTGCGTAACTCGGTCGCCATGGCGCTCAAACGGTCGGTTTCCTTGACTCGCCAGTTGTAGATATTACGGATGGCGGTGGGGCCTTCGGCAAACAGGGCGGTGGTGGCGATCGTCATGGCAGCATCCGGGATATGGTTAAGATCCAGATCCACGCCTTTTAAACTATCGCCACGGGTCACTTCGATCCAGGTCGGGCCATAGGTCACCTGCGCACCCATCTTGCCCAGCACTTCGGCAAACGCCTTGTCACCCTGAACACTGTCGGCACCCACACCATAGACACGTACCGTGCCGCCGGCAATCGCCGCCGCCGCCAGGAAGTAGGAGGCCGATGAGGCATCACCCTCCACCATCACCTCGCCCGGCGAGCGGTACTGTTGCTGGCCTTTGACTACAAAACGCTGATATTGCTGGTTATCCACCTCGACACCGAACAGGCGCATCGCATGCAGGGTGATATCGATATAGGGTTTGGATACCAGCTCACCCTCAACCTCCAGTATCAGATCATCCTGTGCCAGAGGTGCAGCCATCAGCAGTGCGGTCAGAAACTGGCTGGAAATATTGCCGCGTACACTGACCTTGCCACCTTGAAGGCCATTAGCCTTGATGCGAAGAGGAGGGAAACCTTCATCTTTCAGATAGGTGATATCGGCACCGAGGGGCCTGAGTGAATCAACCAGATCACGAATCGGTCTTTCATACATGCGTGGCTCACCGGTCAGGGTGAACTCGCCTTCGCCCAGACACAGCGCAGCACACAGTGGGCGCATTGCCGTGCCGGCATTGCCGAGGAACAGCTCAAGTGCCTTAGTGGATGACAGAGCCTTACCCGCTCCATGTACTACACAGCTGCGACGATCTGCCGCCAGTTCATAGTGGATGCCCAGACTGGACAGTGCGTTCAACATATGGCGAATATCATCACTGTCGAGCAGATTGGTGATGCGGGTTTCGCCCTGTGCCAGCGCAGCCAACAGCAGGATACGGTTGGAGAGGCTTTTGGAGCCGGGAAGCTGAACTTCCCCATTAGCGTGTACAAGCGGTTTCAGTGTCAGGCTGTCCATTGAGCGGTCTTTTCTTTGGTGGATGCGATTGGAAGGGCATAAACTACCTTGATTCCATGCTGGCGTCGAGTCTGAGATCATAAAACCTGCTGCAGTGACAGGCATCTGATCGATCCGATTCAGCGTATGTGATTCCATGTTGGTCAGTCATGCTTTGTAATCAGGGAGTCTTGAGTGAAAAAGAGGGAAGAAACGAGTTTTACCTGGCAATACATCTGGCAGGTGGCTCTTGAACATCGGCGACAGTTGGTGCAGGCAAATGTGATTGCCTTTCTGGCGGCGCTGGCTTCTGTTCCCTTGCCGTTGCTGATGCCGCTGTTGGTTGATGAGGTACTGCTGGATCAACCCGGATGGATAGTGGGCAGTATCGACCGGTTCTTTCCCGAGAGCTGGCACGGGCCGGTACTCTATGTATTTGCCGTACTTGCGCTCACGGTAGTGCTGCGCTTGATTTCGCTGGTGCTGACTGTGCTGCAGGCCAGACAGTTCACGATCATCTCCAAGGATGTGATCTACCGCATGCGAGAACGCCTGTTGCAGCGGCTGGGCCGAATATCCATGGCGGAGTACGAAACGCTTGGCAGTGGTAATGTCGCCTCTCATTTCGTCACGGATCTGGACACCATTGATCGTTTTGTCGGCAGCTCGATCAGTCGTCTGTTGATCTCCTGTCTGATGATTGTCGGGGCCGCAGTTATCCTTTTATTGATGCATTGGCAACTGGCGCTGTTCATTCTGGTACTGAACCCAGTGGTGATTTTTTTCACCATGACCATGGGTAAATATGTTAAAGAGCTCAAGCGCAAAGAGAATAGCGCCTATGAACTGTTTCAGTCGGCTTTGACCGAAACGCTGGATGCGATCCAGCAGATCCGTGCCAGTAACCGTGAGCGGCACTACCTGAAACGACTTGTAGATCAGGCATCCGGTGTTCGCGATCACTCCAGCCGCTTCGAGTGGCAGTCGGATGCGGCCAACCGCTTCAGCTTCATGGTGTTTCTGGTCGGGTTCGATCTGTTTCGCTCACTGTCGATGCTGATGGTGGTGTTTTCGGATCTCAGTGTCGGTCAGATGATTGCGGTGTTCGGCTACCTCTGGTTCATGATGGGACCGGTGCAGGAAGTGTTGGGCATTCAGTACGCCTGGTTTGGCGCTAAAGCGGCATTGTTGCGAGTCAATCGTCTGATGGCGCTGAAGCTCGAACCCTCCTGGGACGCACTTATCGATCCCTTCCAAGGCAAGCGTACCGTGAGTGTCGAGTTGGATAATATCCACTTCAGTTACATAGAGGGGCAGGAGGTGCTGCGCGGCATCACCCTGAAGATAGATGCCGGTCAGAAGATCGCCTTGGTCGGGGCCAGCGGTGGTGGTAAATCAACCCTGGTACAGGTGTTGCTGGGGCTTTATCCAGCTTCACAAGGGGAGGTGCGGTTTGATGGCGTGCCGGTGAGTCAGATAGGTCTGCCGACGGTACGGGATAATGTCGCTACAGTGCTGCAGCAGCCGGCGCTGTTCAATGGCACGATTCGGGACAATCTGACAATGGGTGAGCAGATTGAGGATGAGGTTCTGTGGCAGGCGCTTGAGGTGGCACAGCTGAAAACTTTTATCACAGATGAGTTGTCCAATGGGCTTGATACCGTGGTCGGACGGCAGGGTATTCGATTATCAGGTGGTCAACGACAGCGCCTTGCGATAGCAAGGATGGTTCTGGCAGACCCGAAAGTGGTGATTCTGGACGAAGCCACTTCAGCTCTGGATACCGAAACAGAGTTTGCACTGCATCAGGCGCTCAACCGCTTTCTGGCAGGTCGCACGACGATTATCGTGGCGCACCGGCTGAGCGCTGTGAGGCAGGCTGATCATGTCTATGTGTTTGAGGATGGCCAGATCAGTGAGCAGGGTAGTCATTATGATCTGATTGAACAGAAAGGCCTGTATGCGCGTCTATATGGACAGCACCAGTAATTGAGAATGTTAATCTTTCATACAGGTAGCTGGCACTATCATGGCGCCAGTAGATACAAATATTGTAGCTGGAGTAATGGCTAATATCGTGACAAAGACAGGATTATTCTGTCATCAGGAGGTTATAAGGATGAAAAAATATGCAACGGCACTGGTTATAGTGCTCAGTGCAGGGGTACTGGCCGGTTGTGCTCAATCATCTCTGACAGGTACCAGTTACAGCCGGGGCGAGGCGCGCCAGACCCAGACGGTACGTTATGGCACAATTGAATCGGTCACGCCGGTTGTGATTGAAGGTCGCACAGATGGTATTGTCGGCGCCGGTACCGGTGCGGTCATCGGTGGTGTGGCCGGTAGTAATGTCGGTGGTGGTAGCGGCAAAACGCTTGCCACGGTCATTGGGGCAGTAGCAGGTGGTATTGCGGGTCAGCGAGTGGAGGAGGCGGTGTCACGTCGTCAGGGTCAGGAGCTGACCGTGCGTCTGGACACAGGGACAACCATATCGGTGGTGCAGGAACTGGATGATGGCATGATGTTCGGTGCTGGTCAGCGGGTTCGTGTACTAGGCAGTGGTACTACCACACGCGTCACTTATTGACAGATGCTAACAGCTTGTTGAGCTAGCGCTTAATGAGTGTAGGTAATATAAGAGTGTGCCCTTCCTGATTCAGGTAGGGCACAGTCAGTCAGATAAGCAGAATCACTTCTCTGGTGAATGGTAGTGCAGGTACAGATCCACCAGAACATCAGGAATCTGTTCCGCCATCTCTTCACTCAGGGCACGATCCTGGCGCACTTCGATGATTTCAGGATCATCAAACAGATCAGATGACACCATGATCGGCAGCAGCAGGCCGGCAATGGTCTCTTCGTCGTCACCAAACCACTCCTCTTCGCGCAGGAATACACCTTCCATGAAGGACTGCGCCCAGATAGTCAGCTCAGCAACGCCTTCCTCTTCATCAACATCCAGTGTCAGATCGCAAGGCAGCAGTATCTCTTCATCACTGTAGAGATCGGCCGCGATGGTGTGGTTCAGCTTGCGCAGCAGTGCCATTACTTCGGCTTTCTGTGCGTCTGATTCCCATTTGGGTTCGCTTTCGAACAGCAGGTCGACCCACTCCTGTTCAGGTATCTTGACGGGACTGATGTTGATCGCGCAAAGCAGACCATGTGCACCGATCAGATCCAGTGCATCTTCCGATACGGCAGATGAAAACAAAAAGGCTTCAAGCTGGTCGAGTTCGGCTTCTGTGATCAGCCCGGTGGTGTCAGCGCTCATTTTACAATATCCCATGATTCTTTGAGCCGCCATTCTACGCTTTACTGCGCACTTGTGCATCCTGTTTACGGCTCAAGTGGCCGGTTGCGTGCCCCTTTTGAGCGACGGCTGTGCTAAAATCCTGCCCAATTGCTCACTTTACAGACCCCTCAATGCAGTCGCGCCTGATTTTCATTACCAGGCTCGGGCATTCAACCCCGGCAGTGCAGAGGTCTTGGATAGTTTCCCGCATGACAGATAAAGCTAAACAGGTACTGGCCGAAGTCTTCGGCTTTGATCAGTTCCGTCCACCTCAGGATGAGGTGGTTCAGACGGTACTTGATGGACAGGATGTGCTGGTCGTGATGCCGACCGGTGGTGGTAAATCGCTCTGCTACCAGTTACCGGCGCTGGTACGCGAAGGCACGGGTATCGTGATATCACCGTTGATCGCGCTGATGCAGGATCAGGTGACGGCCCTGTCACAGCTCGGTATAAAAGCCGGTTGTCTGAACTCCTCTCAGACACAGGAACAGTTGCAGTGGACCGAGCAGAACCTGCTTTCGGGTGAGCTGGATCTGCTCTATATCGCCCCCGAACGGCTGATGCAGCCGCGCACACTGGGTTTGCTCAAGCGAGCCAGAATCGCGCTGTTTGCTATTGATGAAGCTCACTGTGTGTCGCAGTGGGGGCATGATTTCCGCCCTGAATATCTGCAGCTGAACTGCCTGCGCGAGATGTTCCCTCAAGTGCCTCGTATTGCACTGACTGCCACAGCAGATGCCCGTACCCGTCAGGAGATCATTGATCGCCTGGACCTGACCGACGCCCGACGCTTTATTCAGGGCTTTGATCGCCCCAATATCCGTTATCGCATCGGGCTCAAGGAGCGCGCGCGCGATCAGTTGCTGCGCTTTATCCGCAGTGAGTATGAGCAGGAGGCGGGTATTGTCTACTGCATGTCGCGCAAACGTGTCGAGGAAACTGCCGCCTGGCTGTGTGAGCGGGGGCTGACCGCTCTGCCTTATCATGCCGGCCTCTCATCTGAATTGCGTGCACACAATCAGCACCGTTTTCTGACAGAAGAGTCGGTGATCATGGTGGCGACCATCGCATTCGGGATGGGGATCGACAAACCCAATGTGCGCTTTGTTGCCCATCTGGACTTGCCGCGTTCGATCGAAGCCTATTATCAGGAAACCGGCCGCGCCGGGCGTGACGGCCAATCGGCCACGGCCTGGATGGTCTATGGGTTGCAGGACGTTCTGCTGTTGCGCCAGATGCTGGAAAATTCTCAGGCTGAGGATATCTTCAAGCAGGTTGAGCGGCAGAAGCTGGAAGCGATGCTCGGGTTGTGCGAGATCACCAGTTGTCGTCGTCAGGCGCTGCTGACCTATTTCGGTGAGGCGGATCATCCCCCTTGTGGCAACTGTGATACCTGTCTGGACCCTGTGCCGGTCTGGGATGGCACCGAAGCGGCGCGCAAAGCACTCTCAGCTGTGTTTCGCAGCGGCCAGCGCTTTGGTGTCAATCACGTGGTCGATATCCTGCTGGGACAGAAAACCGACAAGATCCAATCCTGGGGGCACGACAAACTGTCCACCTGGGGGATCGGCAAGGAGCTGGACCGCAATCAGTGGCGCTCGGTTTTCCGGCAACTGGTGGCGCGCGGCTATCTGAATGTGGATGCCGATGGGCATGGTGTGCTGCATCTGAACGATGCCTGCCGTGATCTGCTGCGCGGAGAGGAGACGCTGGAGCTGCGCCGTGACCTCAAGCCTGCTGCTGCCAAATCATCGGCCGTGCGCAAGGAACGACCCTCTGCCGTGGCGCGGAATCTGGACCTGGCGGAACAGCAGCTCTGGGAAGATCTGCGCACTCTGCGTAAAACACTCGCACAGGAGCAGGATGTACCGCCTTATGTGATCTTCCATGATGCGACGCTGATGGAGATGGTGATCTACCGCCCACAGAACGAGGTGCAACTGCGGCGTCTCAGTGGAGTAGGTGAGCGCAAGCTGGAGCTCTACGGTGAGCCCTTCCTGGAGTTGATCGCGGAACATATCGATGCCAACCACGCCTGGGTAGAACCTGCTTGATGGACGCAGTTTGATGGGAAATGCCTGATGGAGACTGCACTCTGGGCACTGTTTGCCAGCGCATTTATCTCCGCCACGCTACTGCCGGGCGGTTCCGAAGCGCTGCTGGCCTGGTACGTACATCAGGGTGAGCATCCCGTTGGCTGGATGATCGCCAGCGCGACACTCGGTAATGTGCTGGGCAGCCTGGTGACCTTCGGCATGGGCGTGATGCTGCGCCGTTACTACCCACTGAAGGTGTTGGATAAGCCCGAACACCAACGCGCCCACCGCTGGATCGAGCGCTACGGTGCCGTAGCGCTGCTGATGGCCTGGCTGCCGATTGTCGGCGATCCACTGTGTTTTGTTGCCGGCTGGGTCGGGGTGCGTTTTGCACCCAGTGTGATCGCCATTTTTATCGGTAAGCTGCTGCGGTATTTGATAGTGGCTGGGATTTTTTTGTAGGGCGGTGTCGGTGTATTTCTGGGAGCTGTTCATCTAGCCGTGCGCATAGATCATTAAGTTGCACTCAATGGGTAAGTGAACAGCATGATGTGGCTAAGGTTCAGAAACCAGTGGACGAGCACAGCCCAGACAACTCTCCCGCTCCAGTAGTAGACCAGTCCATAAAGTACACCCGTCAAGGTGGCAACACCTACATAAGCCCACCCACCAGCCAGGTGTGCGAGGCCGAATAGCAGTGCTGCTGCGGCTAGTGCCAGTAACGGCGTTAAGCGCTGTTGCAGTTGGCGCTGTAATAAGCCACGGAACAGAAGCTCTTCGGTAATGCAGGTGTTCAGCAGGTTGCCAGCCGCGAATATCCAGAATAAGGGAGTCCAGACTGGCTGCCAGTTTATAAGCCCTAGGTTGACAGCCAAGGTCAGGGCTGCTGCTATGCCCAGCGTTATGATCAAGGGCATCAACCAGAGGGGCTTTAGAGGCCGGGGTGAGGTGCTTTGCCGAAACATGGGGATGAAGTTGAGCAAAGACCAGGCGACCAGTACTTTGTCGTGATTGAAATAGAGGTTGGTTGCAGCACTACCGGGTTTAAGTACCACTTGCTCAGCAACCAATAAGCCTTCGTAACCGGGCATGGCATGGACGACCAGCGCCGTACTGGCCAGAAACCATAGCGCATAACGTATCCAGCGTAAGACTGTGGGTACAGTCTGCTCCAGCATCCAGGCCGTTAGAGCAATATAGGCTATAGCGCCGGCAAAAAACATCCAACTGGAGTATCCGATGACTGCAGCAGTCAGCAGTATGAAAGCGGCGCCTCCATAGCGCAGTTGAGCGTGTTTGCTGAGGCCAAGGAGGATCAGTGCGGTTGAGTAGAGCAATCCGAAGTAGAGCATAAGTCCCTGATTACGTAATGCAGAATGTGGCTATGCTGGGGGCTGTAAGTCTTTTTTGACGTGCTGCTGCGGGGAAGTTACTCTGACTGCTGTCTTTTCCATTCGTCAGTAAGCAACCCTGCGAAGCCCCAATCTTCTTCTTCAATTTCCTGTATCACGACGTGTGTATGCTCAGGCTTTTTGCCTAAAACGCGTACAAGTGAATCAGTAACGTCTTTAACCAGGGCCGCCTTTTGTTGTTTTGAAGCGCCTTTCGTTATTTGAATATTTACGTATGGCATACTAACTCCGGAATTAATTCAGGTTGGCGAGCATGATCATAATGCCGGCCACAGGTGCTGGCAATTTGTTGTGAGTCTGAAGGCTAAAGATGTGTAAACGTCCAGTTTCCGCTATAATCTTACCCCTTTGAACTCCTATCGGCCGGACCAGATGAACGCGCACATTCAGGACATCGCAAACAGCTCGGATCAGCACTCACAAGAGAGTCTTGATCAAAGCTCTGACAGCAACAGCCCAGACAAGAAGCAGAAGACCCGTCTCAATAAGCTGCAAAAGCGGCTGCGTCGTGAGATGGGGCAGGCGATCGAAGCCTTCAATATGATTGAAGATGGCGATCGTGTGATGGTGTGCCTGTCTGGGGGGAAAGACTCCTACGCGATGCTGGATATTCTGATGAATCTGCAGAAGAGCGCGCCGATCCATTTTGAGCTGATAGCCGTAAATCTGGATCAGAAACAGCCCGGTTTTCCGGAGCATGTGTTGCCAGCTTATCTGGAAACGTTGGGTGTACCTTTCCATATTGTGGAGCGTGATACCTACTCCGTGGTCAAGGAGCTTGTGCCGGAAGGTAAGACCACCTGTGCACTCTGTTCGCGTCTGCGCCGGGGTACTCTGTATGGCTTTGCCGAGGAGATAGGGGCCAACAAGATTGCGCTGGGGCATCATCGTGACGATATTCTGGAGACCTTTTTCCTGAATATGTTCTATGGTGGCAAGCTGAAGTCGATGCCGCCGAAGCTGGTATCGGATGATGGCCGTAACATGGTGATCAGGCCGCTGGCCTATTCACGTGAGAAGGATATCGCCGCCTATGCCGAGTTGCGCGAATTTCCGATCATTCCCTGCAACCTGTGTGGCTCGCAGGATAATCTGCAGCGTCAGGTGATCAAGGAGATGCTGCAGTCCTGGGATAAGCAACATCCCGGGCGTATCGAAACCATGTTTCGTTCGCTGTGCAATGTTGTACCTTCGCATCTGGCGGATCCCGAGCTGTTCGACTTCAAAGGGCTGCAGCGCGGTTATGCGCACGGTATTGTACCGGGTGCTGAGTCTGCGCAGGTTGCTGAAGTCGCAGGTGTTCAGATGCAGGACCGTATTGATATTCTGTCGCTCTGATAAACTGTTTCAGACGGCACTCGGAGCTACGGGTGTGGTCCAAATGGCAGTGTACATTCAGTATTGTCAGCTGCCGATGAGTGTAAAGATGAGTTGTGAGGAGTAATGATGAGCTTAACCCGTCGTAGTCTGATCCAATCTCTGGCCGTCACGGCCGGGCTGTTCAGCCTGGCTATGGTGATGCCGCGCACGGTGCTGGCCTGGGCCGAGAGTGCTTTTCGTGCGACGGCCGAGCCAGATGCGATGCAGGCGCTGTTCGGTGATCTGCCGATCGAAGAGTCGGATCAGGTAACGATCAGAATGGCGGATATTGCAGAGAATGGCGCCGTGGTACCTGTAACGCTGATCTCCACCTTGTCGGGTACTGAATCCATCTCGTTGTTTGTCGAGAACAATCCCTTACCGCTGGTGGCTCAGTTCATGATCATGGACGGGACAGAGGCGGATATCTCTACTCGGATACGCATGGAGGAGACTTCTAAGGTGACGGCAGTGGTCAAGGTTGGTGACAAGCTTTACAGCAACAGCCGTGTGGTTTCGGTCACCGTGGGTGGATGCGGTGTGTAACTGGCAGCTGGCTGGCGAGGAGAGGTTGCGATGAGTATTTTTCGGGTACGAGCACAAAGCCGGGGCGGCAAAACGAATGTCCGCCTGCTGGCAGATCATCAGATGGAGTCAGGCCTGCGGGTGGATGAGCAGGGTAATTCGATACCGGCCAATTATCTGCAGGAGATCACGGTCACTCACCAAGGCAAGAAGGTGTTTCATGTCAATATGGGGCCGGCACTGACGCACAATCCCTATCTGGCGTTCAGTTTCAATGGTGGCGCAAGGGGTGACGAGCTGGAAATCAGTTGGAAGTCCAACACCGGTAATGCCGCTACCGAGAGTGCCAAAATCGAGTAAATCAGCGTTTTTAACGTCAGGATGCATCATGAAACCGCACTATACTGTCTTGCCCGTGTTGCTGTTGTCTGTATTGCTGCTGGGTTGTCAGGATGCCAATGTACAGCCATCTGCACCCGCCGCCGCACCTTCTGCTGGCGCATCCGATATACCCGAGCTGCATGAACTGAATCAGGATAATATGCCTGAGCCGATATCCCGTCTTGAAACCGCCGATGGCTCATCCGGGATGTCTGGTTTCGGTGATCAGTCGATGCAGCCATCATCTGCACCACCATCTATCAGCTCACAGCTGGATCAACTGACCGGTCGTCTGACGCTGTTACAGGAGCAGGTGATACAGATACGCTCAGGTACTCAGCAGTTGATGGAGCAAAATCAGATACTCCTGTCGCGTCTGCAGATGCTCACGGAAAGTCGTGCGTTGGCGCAATCGTCGGGTGGAGCAGGGATGGATGAGGATATGGCGGAGCAACTGGTGCAGGATATCGACGCTGCGATCAGCCAGTTGATGCAGGTGGCAAATATGCAGTCGCCCGAGGCTATGGTGTCTGGACCTTATCGCATTGTGAGCGCCTATACCCGCAGCGGTGACTGGATTGTATTGCGCTATCATACCGAAAGCGGCGAGAGCTGGCTGGCCGAACGGGGTGGATGGATACCACTGAAGGAAAGCAGCAGCCCGCGAAGCTCTTCATTTGAGATATCGGTGCAGCGTGCTGATCAGGATCAAAAAGGCTATGTGGCAACCCGAATAGACCGTCGCAGCGGCAGAAGCTGGTGGCTGAACGGCGATACCTGGCAGGCATTCGATCTCTGATGCAACACGATTACCATGAGCTGATCGAACTGTTCAATCAGCAGTTTCTGATACCTTTCAATACAGTGCTGGTGGCTGGTGATGACGAGCCGATCTATCTGCCTGCCGATGACTCGTCGCCGCACAACCGAGTGATCTTTGCGCATGGATTCTATTCCAGTGCACTGCATGAGATCGCTCATTGGTGTGTCGCGGGGGCAGAGCGGCGCAAGCAGGTGGATTTTGGCTACTGGTATAAGCCGGATGGCCGGACTGAGCTGGAGCAGGAGGAGTTTGAACGTGTGGAGGTTCGGCCTCAGGCGTTCGAATGGCTGCTGGCAGAGGCAGCCGGACATCGGTTCCACTTCAGCGCGGATAATCTCAGCAGCGGACTCGGTGCCAGCGATACTTTCAAGCAGAAGGTGCGGGACACGGTGCTGGAACTGCTGGAAAAGGGTTTTCCGCCACGTGTTGGTCAACTGGTTGAGGCACTTCAACGCCATTATCAAACACCTCCTTTGACGCCCGAAAGGTTCAGTATCTGATGTCGGGTCTATCCCCGCGTGCCGCTTATGAACTGGTACTGCAGCAGGGACGGTTTTTCTCAGATGCGGCGCAGGATCACGCTGTTGATCAGCTTGAAGCGTTATATCAGCAGATACGAAGCGGGCGTGCTCAGGCCGGAGGCGTTTATCTCTGGGGCCCGGTCGGCCGTGGTAAAACCTGGCTGATGGATCACTTTCATGCCAGCTTGAGTGTTCCGGCACGGCGACAACACTTTCATCACTTCATGCGTTGGGTACATCAGCGCCTGTTTCAACTCAGCGGCACAGCCGACCCCATCCGTAAACTGGCAGCCGATCTGGCAGGTGAAACGCAAGTACTGTGTCTGGACGAGTTTTTTGTCAGCGATATCGGCGATGCGATGCTGCTGGGGCGTCTGGTACAACATCTGTTTGAACACAGGATACTGCTGGTGATGACCTCGAATCAGCCACCTGAAGGGCTGTATGCTGATGGCTTTCATCATGACAGATTTCTGCCGGCCGTGAGAGCGATTAAGCAGCATATGCAGGTGGTTAATCTGGATGGCGGACAGGATCACCGCTTGCATCCCGGTGTGGCACATCAGCGTTATTGGGTCAGGACGGCAGGTGACGGGCAGCCATTGGGTGTTGTGTTTGAGCAACTGTGCCGGGGGCAGGCTTTTGTTAATGAGCAGGAGAGAGAGTCGATCTGTGAGCCTGTCGAACTGGGGCATCGGCAGATTCAGGTGGTAAAGCGCTGCGCAGATCTGGTCTGGTTCCGCTATGCCGACCTCTGTGAGCAACCTCTGGCGGCGATGGATTTTATCCATCTCTGTGATCAGTTCGGCACGATCCTGTTAAGCGAAGTACCATGCCTCAGTGCCGAACAGCACGCATCCCGGATTGCGCGAGGCACCGAAGATGCTGCTGAGCAGGTCGAGACGGGTGATCGCGAGCTGCCCCGCCTGTCACGTCAGGATGATGGTGTGCGTCGTTTCATCGCATTGGTGGATGAGTGCTATGACCGACAGGTGCCGCTGTATCTGGAGGCCGCAGTACCACTGGATCAGCTTTATCCGCATGGCCATCTGGCCTTTCCCTTTCGTCGGACACTGAGCCGACTTACTGAGATGCAGCTGGCACGCTTTGGGCAAGTCTGATTCAGGTGTGAGTCCAGGAATGTGCTGCTGTGTGTTAAAGCACAAGCTCAGCAAGTTTCAGCCAGGCCCTTATTCCAGCCGGAAAGCAACGTTGGTCACTACTCTGACTCGCTTGATCTCAGGGGTATAGTTATCCAGATCTTCGATGCTGAACAGCCCTTGTGTGGCTTGCAGAATGGCACCGACCTGGCTGTCTGAATCCTCGGCAAACTGCTCTGCAGCCCGGCGCGCGTCCCGTGTAGCTTCGGCGACCATCTCCGGTTTGATCGATTCGAGTTCAGTGAACAGGAAACGTGGCATGTGCTCGTAGCTTTGAGTCAGGCTGATACCCCCGCGAACCAGTTCATCGGTCGAATTCATGGCCTGTTTGACCTGTACGGCATTATCGCTGCGTATCAGTATCACGACATCGGCGCCGTAGCGGAAGGCCGGACGATGTTCACCGTAGGCATGCTGCTCACGATCATTGATCTGGGTGGGCACGGGTTGTATCTGCTCAGGTGTGAAACCCTGCAGCAGCAAAAAGGCATTTACCAGCTCACGCTGCTGATCTATCTGCTCCTGCAAACTGCTCAGATCCTGCGCTTGTACTTGAAACACCAGGGGCCAGAGTACTTGATTGGCGGCAACTTCGCGCTCAGCCAGTCCGCGTACTGTGACTTTACGATCTGCACTGGTGATCACACCCGCCGAGCCGGTCAGGCCATCTCGGATATGTGTACCGAGCAGGGAGGGGCCAAGAATAATGGCACTGAATATAAAGAGTATACCCAGCAGAGAAACCAGCAGCAGTTGACGCTCTTTCATCGGTCGAATCCTTTTGTCAGATGTGGGCAATATGCCCATGAACTCATCAAGTCTAGTTTAACTCAGCTTAATAGAAGCTGATCAAACAGAAGTGATTCACTACGTACTGATATCTGATGCCTGTCACATCTCGACACTTTTCAGTCGCGCCAGATAGGGTGTCATGGCAAAGCCGAACTTCTGGCTGAGTTGCTGCGCATTGACCTTGAGTTGCTTATTACTGAATTGACTGGGTGTTTTGCCAGCAAAGATGATCCAATTGCCATCCTGCGTGGTGCAGGTGCGGATATCTGCAAAAAGCTGGCGCAGGGTATTGAGTGAACCACTCTCGCGATGTTCACGCCAGCAGTTAAGCACCAGCCAGCCCTCGGGCTTGAGCAGGTCATGGCAGCGGCGCAGATACTCAGGTTGCAGCTGCTGCTCATCCAGGCCATCCACCGTATAGATATCACTGAACAGCACGTCCGCCTTCTTGCCTGTTGGTGCCTGCAGATAATCCACTGCGTTCAGATTCTGTACCTCAAGGCGCTTGCTGCGCGGTAACTGAAAATAACGGTAGGCCACCTCGATTACGGCAGGTCGTAACTCGATGACCTGCTGTTTCAGTTCAGGGTAGTGGAAGTGCAGGCAGGAGTTGAGGCTGCCACCACCCAGGCCCAGGCAGATGCTCTGCTTCGGGTTGCAGAACAGCAGTGCCAGCAGCATGGTGCGCACATAGTCATGCTGAGGCAGATAGGGATCATGCTTGAACCAGCAGCTCTGTTCATCATGATCCCCGAATGCCAGGTAGCGCTTGTTGCCGTCATCCAGAACGCGGACAGCACCAAACTCATCATATGAGCGATAGATCTCTTTGCCTTGCAGTGACATGTGGGCTCCAGTGGGGCAGGCTGCGTAAAAACCGCGCGATCATACCAGAGATACCTCTTTTGAGCCCGTCTGATTAAGTTGCATTTGATATGCATCAATACAGTCGGACGCCTTTATCAGGATACTGGTGCAAACGGAGGTAGTTATGCAATTAGTCGACCTGTTATTGAAAGAGCTTGAAACGGTTGGTGTTAACCAGTTGTTTGGTATTCCCGGTGATTTCGTGTTGCCCCTGTTCGAGCAGTTGGAGCAGAGACAACAGATGCCGATTACCTATCTCAGCCATGAACCCTCGGCGGCCTTTGCGGCAGATGCCGCGGCACGGGTGCTTAACAAACCCGCTACTGTGATTCTGACCTATGGTGCCGGTGCACTGAATGCCGTCAATGCGGTTGCCCAGGCCTATGTTGAACATGTGCCATTGATTGTGATTGCCGGTTACCCATCGGCTGCCGAGAAGGCCAGAAATCTGATGATCCACCATCAGGCCCGGCACTATGATTCACAACAGGCAATCTATCGTGAAATTACCGCCTGTCAGGTGCGCCTTGACGATCCGATCACTGCCGCCCAGCAGTTGCGTGACGCCCTCGACTGCTGTGTTGAGCAGTCGTTGCCGGTGCTGATCGAGCTACCCAGAGATGCTGTTTCATTTGATCTGCAGCCCCTGCCGCCGAGCCAGCCAGCCTCGCTGGATCTCGATCTGTTAAACCACTGCACCCTCGCCATGACTGAACGGTTGAAGCAGGCAAAGCGTCCTGTGGTGCTGGTGGATGTCGATGTGCGGCGCTTTGATGCCGTTACTGCACTGGAAGCGATGTCGGAGGCTATGCGTATTCCGCTGATCAGCACGTTTCTCGGTCGTGGTACGCTGAGCAGTACCCATCCGCAGTACGCTGGATTGTTTCTGGATCGATCAGACAGCTGCGCGACTGAACTGCTGGCAGAATCGGATCTGATCATTCTGGCGGGCGTGATCCAGACAGACAGTAACTTTGCGGCTAATCTGGCACTGTTTCCTGAAGATAGAGTGATCGATCTGCAGCAGGGCAGGTGTCAGGTTGGTGCTGAGCAGTTTATCGGTTTGCCACTCTCATCCATCTTCATGGCGCTGGCAAAGGATTCAGGGCTGGAGCCTTTTGAACAACAGATGCTGATACATCGCCACCACGCCGATCATAAGTCTGTCGATGCCAGCGACAATGAGCTGACCCCAGCCGGGGTCGTGAAGCATATCCATCAATTGCTGTCGCAGCAGGATGAAAAGGTACCCTTTATCTCGGATGTGGGTGACTGTCTGTTCGCATCACTTGAAGCAGATCCAACGCTGCTGTTGGCACCGGCCTTCTATGCCTCGATGGGGTATGCCGTGCCTGCTGCGCTGGGTGTGCAACTGGCCACAGGGTTGCGTCCGGTGGTGCTGGTGGGGGATGGTGCATTCAGAATGACAGGGCTGGAGCTGGGGCACTGCACACGTTACGGCCTGAGCCCGATCGTTATTCTGTTCAATAATGGCTGCTGGGAGATGATCCGCGCTTTTGCCCCCAGTCTGCAGTGCAGCGGCATGGGTGAATGGCAGTATGCCGAACTGGCGCGAGCCATGGGTGGCGAGGGCATAGTGGTGCGTGATGCAGATGCTTTTGCAGATGCCTTCGCGAAGGCTCGAAACACACCGGACAAGATGATGTTGATTGAGGTGCAATACGAAGTGGGCAAACGGACGGATCGCCTGTCACGCTTTGCTGAGGGGTTTCTGGGTGCGGGGAGAGTATGTTCAGCAGTCTGAGATGAAAAAGCAGGTATTTGATCTGAACAAATGAGGGTCACCCAATTTACCTCCCGGTAGGTATGTCTTTCACCGGCGTATCGCATAGTATGATGGTATGAGCCGTTCACTCAATTGGGCACTTCAGTGGCCGGGAACGGAATTGGGAGTCATATCATGGAGTTTGCGAAGATTGAAGAGGCCCAGGAATTTCTGGGCCTTCACCCTGAGGTGGAGCTGTTCGAGCTGTTCATTCTGGATGCTAATGGTGTGCCGCGTGGCAAGCTGCTGCATCGAGAGGAATTGTTGGCGGTGTACGAGTCTGGCAGGCCTTTGCCGAGTACGATTCTCGGCCTGTCGATCAAGGGTGAGGATGTTGAGGAGAGTGGGCTGGTCTGGGAGGTCGGCGATGTGGACTGTCGGGCCTATCCTCTACCAGATAGCCTGGTGCTGTTGCCCTGGCGCAAGATACCCACTGCCGCGGTGCAGGTGAGTATGCATCCGGAGGAGGGGATGCCAGCGGCGGTGGCAGATCCACGCCATCTTTTGATTCAGGTGATTCAGCGCCTGCAATCGCTGGGTTATGATCCGATCATGGCCTGTGAGCTGGAGTTTTACCTGCTGGATCAGGCGCGTGATACGTCGGGTAAGCCACAACTGGCACAGGAGCCTGGTGGGCTGAGACCTGATGCAACTCAGGTGTATGGACTGCGTGAGCTGGAGCAGTTTGAGCCGTTTCTGGCGGATCTTTATGAAGCCTGCAGGGTACAGAAAATTCCGGCGCGCACGGCGATTTCGGAGTATGCACCGGGCCAGGTGGAGATTACGTTGCAGCATGGCGATGCGCTGAGTGCAATGGATCAGGCTGTGCGCTACAAACGTTTGGTCAAGGGGGTTGCCCATAAGCATGGCATGCAGGCCTGTTTTATGGCTAAACCCTTTGCGGAGCTGTCCGGCTCCGGCATGCATATGCATCTGAGCTTGAATGATGCCGCTGGCAATAATTTGTTTGCCAGTGAAGATCCTGCCGGTACATCTCTGCTGCGGCAGGCGATCGGCGGCATGCTCGCTTCGCTGACCGAATCGCTGCTGTTCTTCTGCCCCCATGCCAACTCCTACCGCCGTTTTCAGTCCGAGAGCTATGCACCGCTGGCACCGACCTGGGGCGTGGATAACCGTACCGTATCCATGCGGATTCCCGGTGGTCCCGCCGAGAGTCGCCATGTAGAGCATCGTATCTGTGGGGCTGATGCTAACCCCTATCTGGCGGCAGCCGCGATACTGGCGGGTGCCTTGCGAGGTATTCAGGAGCAGATCGATCCGGGTGAACCGATCACCGGGAATGGTTATGCGCAGGTCAGCGAGCAACTGCCGGGGGACTGGCTCACGACACTGGATGCGTTGCAGGGTTCTGACTGGGCGCGCAGTGTGCTTGATCCGGGTTTTCTGAAGATCTATCTCACCGTAAAGCGGGCCGAGTATCGTCAGTTCATGTCAGAAGTGAGTGAGCAGGACTGGCGCTGGTATCTGAATCAGGCCTGATATCCACGTCAGTAAGGAATACAGTATGAAACAACAGCAGACGATTGCCGGGCGTGTGAGCTCCTACTACAGTGCAACGCTGAATGAACAGATCGATTACCCGGTGTTGCAAGATACTATCGAGACCGATGTCGTGATTATCGGAGGAGGCTTTACCGGTGTGGCATCGGCGGTCGAGCTGGCCGAGCGGGGCTTTAGGGTTGTGCTGGTGGAGGCTAACCGACTCGGCTGGGGCGCTTCCGGGCGCAATGGCGGCCAGGTGACCGGCAGTCTGTCGGGCGATGAGGCGATGCGCCGGGAGATGCGTAAGACTCTGGGCGACGAAGTGGACGATTTCATCTGGCATCTGCGCTGGCGTGGTCATGAGATCATCAAAAGCCGTGTTGAAAAATACGGTATCCAGTGTGATCTGCGTTATGGCCATCTGCATGCTGCTTGCAAACCTGCACATATGAAAGAGTTGGAAGCCAGCTATCGGGAAGCGCAGCAGCGCGGGATGGGTGAGGAGGTAACTCTACTGGATACGGCTGGCGTGCGTGAGCTGCTGGATACTGATTTCTACTGCGGCGCGCTCCGCAATAACCGTAATATGCATCTGCACCCGCTTAACCTCTGTGTAGGCGAAGCGAAAGCGGCGGCCGGTCTGGGTGTGCAGATCTTCGAGCAGACAAGGGTCGAGGAGATCCTGCATGGCGAGCGGCCAGCAGTGATCACCTCTCAGGGACGTATCAATGCCCGTCATGTACTGCTGGCAGGTGATGTGTATCACCGTCTGGAGCAGAAAAAACTCAAGGGGATGATCTTTCCGGCGATGGGAGGGATTGTGACGACAAAACCGCTGGGCGAACTGGCACAGCAGATCAATCCGCACAATCTGGCGGTGTATGATTGCCGCTTCGTGCTGGATTATTACCGTATGACGGCGGATCAACGTTTGCTCTTCGGTGGAGGCTGCAACTACTCGGGGCGTGACTCGCGTGATATTGCAGCCGAACTGCGGCCAGCGATCGAACGCACTTTTCCGCGCCTGAAAGGGGTCGAGATCGAGTTTGAGTGGAGCTGTGCGATGGGGATCGTGATCAACCGCATTCCTCAGCTGGGACGCCTGTCACCCAATGTCTGGTACTGCCAGGGCTATTCCGGGCATGGTATCGCCAGTAGCCATATCATGGGTGAGATCATGGCAGATGCGATCAGCGGGCATCTGGAAAAGTTTGACACCTTTGCAGCCTGCAAACAGATCCGTGTGCCCTTCGCCGACCTGCTCGGCAACCCGATGCTGGCGGCCGGGATGTGGTATTACCAGATGCTGGAGAGGTTGCGTTGAGGTGATTACTCAAAGTTGCTATTTGGCATCACGCCGGTTGGTTCTCGCTTTATAACTACTGTAACTGATCAACCCCAGTGCGGTAACGGTGCAAAGCATGCCGAGGCCTTCGGCCCCGCTGGGGCGTTCGCCCAGTTCTATCCAGCCGCTGAGCACGCCGACAGCGGGGACGAGCAGGGTGGATAAGCCGGCCAGGCCAGCAGGCAGGTGGCCGAGAATGAACAGCCAGAGCAGCCAGGCCAGGCCTGTGGCGAGTATGGCGTTATACGCCAGAGCACCATAGAAGTAAGGGGTCAGTTGCGGTGGCTCCGAGGGGAGTATCCCGGCCAGAATACATAGCGCGATGGCACCCAGCAGCATCTGCCAGGCGGTCAGTGAGAGTAGATCCACCCCTTCGCCGATGCGCATTTTTTTGGCAACCACCGCGCTGATTGCCCAGATCAGTGCGGCGCTTAATCCCAGGAAGGTACTGAAAGCATCCGGCTGGGTACGCCAGGGTTCGATGATCAGCAGCAGCCCACCCATGGCAACGGTGATCGCAATCCATTGCATGCGCGTGACGGTTTCTTTCAGAAAAAACAGGGATAACGGCAGTAGCCAGAAGGGCATGGTATACACCAATACAGCGGTTTTGCCGGCACCGCCCTGAACCAGTGCCCACTGAATCATCGCTGTGAACAGAGCCGTTTGCAGCAGACCCAGCAGCAGCGTCGGCCCGAAGGCGCGAATGCGCAGTGAACGACGGCGCAGAATAATCACGATAAAGAGTGCTATCGCGCCGAACAGAGTACGCAGTGCCGAGAAATCAAAGGGATCAACATAGCGCATCACCTCCTTCATCACGACCCAGTTGTAGCCCCAGATCAGTGACAGGAAAAACAGGGCGATGATTGCCAGATGTGTTTTGCTGAGAGTTGGCATCATGCCTTCTTGTTAGCTGTGTCAGGATCTGCACAGATCTATATTACAGGTGCAGTTTATGCGCACTTAAATCTGCGCCTTGATTGCTGTGGCCAGCTCATCCGGTGACAGGGTGTGCTGCAGTGCGGCTGCCATTTTTCCCTGCTTGTCAATGAGATAGATTCTGGCGGTATGGTCTACGGTATAACTCATGGCCGAGTTGGGTGTTTCCACTATGCGATAGAAGGCACCATACTGGCGAACGACCTTGTCCAACTCCTCTTTGCTGCCGGTGATGCCGGTGATGCGTGGTGAGAAGTGACCAACATACTCAGCCAGATGCTCAGGCGTGTCTCTTTCTGGATCAACACTGATAAACAGCCCCTGCACCTGCTCGGCCTCGGCTTCACTCATGCTGTCGAGCGCCTGTGTCATCACGGCCAGGGCGGTCGGGCAGATATCCGGGCAGTGGGTGAAGCCCATGAAAATCACGACCACTTTACCTGTGTAATCAGACAGTGACACAGGGCCTGTGTCGGCATGCAGCGTGAAGTCGCCGCCCAGGGAGCTGCTGGTCAAGGTTGACAGGCGAGCGGGCTCATCCTTTTGGTTGATCAGTAGCGTACCGCCTATCGCAAGTGCCAGCAGGCATACAAAGAAAAATATCTGTTTTGCGTTCATAGTGAGCCTCAATGTGCGCTGAAATCGAACCAGGTAGTATAGGTTGTGGTGCTGTCGTCAATGACCAGTTGTGCTCTCCAGGTCATCTCGCCGGTTGCACAAACGGCCAGTTCGGTATTGCCGCTCCAGTTTCCAGAAGAGTGATCAGTACTGTGCAGCTGCGTCTGATTGATCCCCATGTACATATCGCGTCCCTGAATATCCAGCAACACCGCCTGTGCATTGATACCTTCGATCTGCACCAGAACCTGAAGTGGTTTCATGGAGTACAGCGGACCAGGTGTGATACTCAGGCTTACCCGCTTCTCGCTCAGTACCGCTTCACAGATACCTGTGTGTAGATCGCAGGGTTGTGGCTTCAGTTCAATGGCAGTGTTGTTTTGCTGCAGATACTCTGGCAGCAGCATCAGGGCAGCCAGTCCTGCCAGTAGCAATACAATGATCATCACCGCACGACGTTTCAGGCCGGGGATGGTTGGTTTATCTGAACTCATGGAAGTTTACTGTATCTGCTGCAACTGCTTGCTGTAGTTGGCTGATTTTGGCATCTGGCCGACATAATTATCGTGCCGCTTGCGCGCTGATCAGACGATGACGATATAATGGGGTCTGATTGAGCCTGACTTTTCCTTTATTGTAAAGTCCTTAAGTAATGCTGCGGAGCCCTGAGTGATCAAGTCTGGTTTGACAATTGTTGCTGATGAAAACATGCCGGCGCTGGAACCTCTGTTCGGCCATCTGGGATCGCTGGTCCGGTTGCCGGGGCGTTCGATGACTCCTGATGATCTGAAACAGGCGGATATTTTGCTGGTGCGTTCCGTGACTCAGGTTGGTGAGGCGTTGCTGCGAGACAGCCAGGTTAAATTTGTCGGCACGGCGACGATTGGCACGGATCATATCGATCAGGCCTGGCTGCAGCAGGCAGGCATAGCCTTTGCCAGTGCCCCCGGATGTAATGCCGATGCGGTGGTGGACTATGTGCTGAGTGTCTGCTTTCATCTGGCGAGGGAGCAGACGTTTGACCTGAGAGACAGAACCTTCGGTGTTGTTGGCGAGGGGAATGTTGGCGGTCGGCTCGTCCAGCGCTTGCGCGCCATGGGGGTGCAGGTGCTGGTGTGTGATCCACCGAAAGCGCGTGAGCAGGCTGTTGATGTTGTAGTTGAGAGTACAGTTAACAGTAGCCTGGATAGTGTTGAGAGAGTGGATCTGCCAACACTGTTGGCGCAGGCGGATATTATCAGTCTGCATACCCCTTTGACCCATGACGGCGAAGACCCCACCTGGCACCTGTTGGGTGCTGATCAGCTGGCAGTGCTGAGAACCGGAACGATACTGATCAATACTGCACGTGGACCGATCATCGATAATCAGGCGCTGTTGCAGGTAGCCCGACAGCGGTGTGATCTGACGCTGATACTGGATGTCTGGGAGCAGGAGCCGGTCGTGGATCCTGAGCTGGCTGCTCTGTGTCGCATAGCGACCCCTCATATTGCCGGTTATAGTCTGGATGGCAAGATTCGCGGCAGCTGGATGCTGTATCAGGCGCTTGGGCAGTGGTTGGAGAGAGAGCCTGAAATCACTCTGCAATCGGTGCTGCCTCCAGCGGCGTTCAACCAGGTGGTGTTGGGGCAGGGGGCTGATACGCTGCCGTTGATGCAATTACTGTATGATCCGCACCGGGATGATCGGGCGCTGCGAGCGACATTGCACCTGCGGCCGGATGAGCGGGTAAAAGCCTTTGATCACTTGCGCAAGTCCTATCCTGAAAGACGTGAATTTGCTACCTTGAGCCTCAGTGGTGATATCTCATCAGCACAGCGAAGGGAGCTGTCTGCTGTCGGATTCCGTTTATAGGGCACCTCATCATCTAACCGCCAGGCTTTTCCGAACTGGATCAGCACCAAGTTCGGCTGCCGCCTGGTGACGGTTTTTGAGATACCCGATTTGTAATTTTTTTAATCCCGGATATGTGTGGCCTGATGCCTGACTCTGCAGTTCAATTATCAATCAAACCCGCTTTGACTCTGGCACAGCTGAAGCCTGTTCCCGGTGAACGGGTGCGGCTTGAAACACGTATACCGAGAGCGCGCTACAGTGTCCGCTTTATCGGTTTGCATGAAGGCGGCGGGGTGCTGGTTAGCTCACCCAAACCGGGTGCGGGCAGAACGCTGCCGAATGAGGGTGCGAGCCTGACCGTGAAGCTGGCAGCGGGTAATCATATCTGTGCGTTTCAGGCCCGGTTGCTGAAAATTCAGTATCTTCCCTTCCCACATTGGGTGCTTGAGTATCCCGCCCAGATAGATGTGCGCAAGCTCAGGGCGCATACCAGAGTACCGGTAAACCTGATGGTCACGGTAGATAACGAAACCTCAGACAACGGTTTCCCGATGAGCGTCTTCTGCAATGATATCTGCCTGAAGGGCGCCAGCCTCGAAGCCGGACGTATGCTGGGAAATCCGGGGGAAAAACTGTTTATCACGACTCGTGTATCAGTGGCCGGGCTGGATCACGTGATGCTGATCCCCGCTGTTCTTCGCAGTGTATATCAGCGTGAATCTGGTCCGGTTGGTGTGTTTCGTCATGGAGTTGAATTCTTTGATCTTGAAGAGGAAACACGTCTGGTGCTGGCCGGGTTTGTCTATCAGCAGTGTCTGTATGAGAGTGGCTATCTTGAAGAGTACGAGTCTTGAGGAGTATGTAGCGATATGAGTTTTCGTCTGGGTCTGATCATCAATCCGGTTGCCGGTCTGGGTGGCAGTGTCGCGCTTAAAGGCAGTGACGGCCCCGAAACCACTGCGCGTGCCCTTGAGCTGGGCGCACAGCCACGTGCAGCAATCAGAACCGGGCAGGCACTTGAGCTGTTGCAGGGGCAGGATATCCGGCTGCTGACCTGGGGTGGCGAGATGGGCGAAAATCTGGCCAGATCCCTCGGCTTCGAGCCTGAAGTGCTGGGTGCAACTGCCGAGATCACGACCCCTGAGGATACGATACAGGCCGCCAGGACACTGGCTCAGGCAGGAGTCGATCTGCTGCTGTTTGCCGGTGGTGATGGCACGGCCCGCAATATCTGCGATGCTTTGGAGGATCGCTATCCGGTGCTGGGGATTCCGGCTGGGGTCAAGATTCACTCAGGTGTCTATGCGATAACCCCCCAGGCCGCTGGGCAGATAGTACTCAGTCTGGTGCGGGGAGAGCTGGTGACCCTACAGGATCGTGAAGTGCGTGATATTGATGAAGAAGCGTTCCGTGCAGGCAAGGTTAGGGCGCGCTATTACGGTGAACTCAAGGTGCCAAGTGAGCACCGTTATATGCAGAGCGTCAAGAATGGTACCCGCGAAGATGAGTCACTGGTACTGGCCGATATCGCTGCGGACTTTATTGAGCAGATGGATCCGGATATCCGCTATATCATGGGTTCAGGCAGCACCGTGGCGGCGATCATGGAGGAGTTGGGGCTACCCAATACGCTGCTGGGTGTTGATGTGATTCAAGGTGGTGAGCTGATTGCTTCAGACTGCACTGCCAGTCAGTTGCTGGAACTGACCGAGGGATATGAGACCCAACTGGTGATCACGCTGATCGGGGGGCAGGGGCATATCATCGGGCGAGGTAATCAGCAGATCAGCCCGGAGCTGCTGTTGCGGCTCGGACGTGATGCGCTGTATATCGTGGCCACTAAAACCAAACTGAATCAACTCGAAGGGCGGCCGATGATCAGCGACAGCGGCGAGCCGGAGGTGGACAGAATGCTGGCTGGCTTGATGCCGGTGCATACCGGCTACCATGATGCGGTACTCTATCGCGTTGGCTTCTGATCAAGGCTGTGTAGACTATTTATCTGCTTTATTCAATGGCAGGTTGGTGCTGGATTTGATGCGATCCAGTACCACGGTCGACTTCACATGGCTGACGCCTCGGATCGCCACCAATTGATCCATCAGAAAGTCGGAAAAAGTCTTCAGATCAGCCAGTACGACCCGCAGCAGGTAATCTGCATCACCTGTGACGGAGTAGCATTCCAGAATATTGGGGATAGCGGCAATTGCTTCATGGAAATCCTTGGCCGGATTTTCACCATGCTTCTCCAGCGTCACGCTGACGAATGCCATCACCCCAAAACCCATCTGCGCATGATTCAGAATCGTGGCATAGTGTTCAATCAGTCCACTCTGCTCAAGGCGTTGCAGACGTCTTGAACATTGAGAAGGAGACAGATTCACATACTCCGACAACGCGACGTTGGATATCCGTGCATTTTCCTGCAGCGCCTGAATCATGCGCCAGTCATAGCTGTCGAGTTCCAGAGCGGTCATCTGTTACCTCCTTTCGGTTGTCATGAAAAGTTGTCATGAAAAGCTGTCATATGTTGGTCATCTATCGAGAGGGCAAGACGGGTAATCATATGCATGGCTGATATTATGCAATAATCCTTCAAATCGAAACCCTGTATGCAATTTTCATTCATTATGGCAGGCCTGGCCGGCTTAATACGCGAGGATATTTCCTGTCTCAGCTCCTATAATTTCTCTTATGAGCTTAGTCATACCGTCGGCCATCAGCGGCCGTTCAGAATAACAAATGAGGAGCTGTCCCATGAGTAACCCAGCACGCGCATCGCGCATTACCGATACCAATCCTATGGGTACGGATGGATTCGAGTTCGTTGAATATACCGCCGAAGACACCCAGCAACTGGAAGCACTGTTTCTGTCGCTCGGTTTTACTGCTGTTGCCCGTCATCGCTCCAAGGATGTGACACTGTATCGCCAGGGCGATGTCAACTTCATCATCAATGCAGAGCCGGACAGCTTCGCGCAGAAATTTGCCCGTCAGCATGGCCCGAGCGCCTGTGCCATGGCATTTCGCGTGGCGGATGCTGCCTATGCTTTTAAACGTGCCGTTGAGCTTGGCGCAACACCTGCGACCAACAAAATCGGCCCGATGGAGCTGAACATTCCTGTTATCGAAGGGATCGGTGGCAGTCTGATCTATCTGGTGGATCGCTATGGTGATGCCGGTTCCATTTATGATGTCGATTTTGTGCCGATCGAAGGCGTGGATCAGAACCCTGTCGGTGCCGGCATGTCCTATATCGATCATCTGACCCATAACGTCTTCCGTGGCAATATGGATGTCTGGGCTGAGTTCTACACCCGTCTGTTCAACTTCCAGGAGATCCGTTACTTCGATATCGAAGGTAAGCTGACAGGCCTGAAATCCAAGGCGATGACCAGTCCCTGTGGCAAGATCCGCATTCCGATCAATGAGTCTGCCGATGACAAGAGCCAGATAGAAGAGTATCTGAAGCAGTATCAGGGTGAAGGGATTCAGCATATCGCCATGGGTTGCACCGATATCTTCAACACGGTTGAACAACTGCGTGAAATCGGCGTGAAGTTCATGACACCGCCACCAGCCGCCTATTACGAAATGCTGGATGAGCGTCTGCCGGGCCATGGTGAGGATCTCGAACGCCTGCAGCGTAACGCCATACTGATGGATGGTGCACCGACTCAGGATGGCGGACGCCTGTTGCAGATCTTCACAGAAACCGTGATCGGTCCTATCTTCTTCGAGCTGATTCAGCGCAAGGGTGATGAAGGCTTCGGTGAAGGTAATTTCCGCGCACTGTTCGAGAGCATGGAGCGCGACCAGGTGCGCCGTGGTGTCTTGCAGGATAACGCATAATCCTGCTGATTCAACTGACAAAGGCAGGTACTCCTGCCTTTGTCATATTTGAGACTTACGTCCGGCCCCAGTAAACTGCACTGATCCATTATCAGATGCAGCCGGAGAACACCGTGTCTCGACAGAAGCCGTTTTCGCAAGCCTGCGAGAATAACAAGGGCCCGATACTTGCCATTCTTCAACCTCTACTGACAGTACCGGCAACCGTACTTGAGATAGGCTGTGGAACCGGTCAGCATGCCGTGCATTTCGCTGCCAATCTGCCGCATATTAACTGGCAGCCAAGCGATCAGGCTGTCTACCTGCCTGGTAGTCAACTCTGGATCAATGATGCCGCTTTACCCAATTTGAATGACCCACTGGAACTGGACGTGATGGCCGAGGACTGGCCGATCAGCGAAGTGGATGCCGTTTACTCAGCCAATACCGCCCATATCATGCACTGGCCTGCGGTGGTGGCAATGTTTGAAGGGGTTGGTCGGGTGCTCAAGCCGGGCGGGCGCTTTGTGCTTTATGGACCCTTCCGCTACTCAGGGCGCTACACCAGCGACAGTAATATTCAGTTTGATCAGTATCTGCAGCGCAATGACCCGGGCATGGGGTTGCGGGATCTGGATGATCTGACTGCTTTGGCACACCTTCATGGCCTGATGCTGGAAGCAGATCATGCCATGCCGGCGAATAATCAGACGCTGGTCTGGTATCGCTCGGCATATCACTCGACATGAGTGTGATCAGCGCCTGCTGATATTCCAGGCGATAAAACCGGCCACCAGCCCCCAGAAAGCACTGCCAACACCGAAGAGTGTCATGCCTGAGGCGGTGATCAGAAAGGTGATCAGCGCTGCTTCTCGTGCGCTCTCCTCCTTGACGGCCACGGCCAGGCTGTTACCGATGGTGGCCAGTAAGGCCAGCCCTGCCAGGCTCAGCACCAGTTCGGCGGGAAAGGCAAACATCAGCGCCGCGACAGAGGATGCCATCAGGCCCGTCAGCAGATAGAAGAACCCCGCTGCAAGTGCAGCCGTATAACGCTTGTCCCTATCCGGATGAGCTTCTTCGCTCATGCAGATGGCGGCGGTAATCGCGGCCAGATTGAGTGCAAAGGCGCCCAGCGGTGCCAGCAACAGTGTCGCAACCCCGGTCCAACTGATCAGTGGTGACAGAGGTGTCTGATAACCGGATGCCCGTATCACGGCAATACCGGGCATATTCTGTGATGCCATGGTGACAATGAACAGCGGTATACCGATGCTGATGATTGCCGTCAGTGAGAATACCGGCAGCGTCAGTACCGGTTGCGTCAACTGCCACTCAAAGCCATTGAAATCCAGCATCCCCCTCAATCCTTCCAGGAGAACACCCAGCAGCAGAACAGAAAGGATCGCATAGCGTGGAAACAGGCGTTTACCGATCAGGTAGGCCGCGAACATCGCACATACCAGCAGCAGTTCGGTTTGCATCGATGTGAAGATCGATAAACCGAATTGCAACAGCACGCCAGCGAGCATCGCGGCCGCGAGTGACTGCGGAATATACTTCATCAACCGCTCAAACCAGCCGGTGACACCCGATAGGGTTATCAGCAAGGCGCTGAACATAAAGGCGCATACCGCCTCGGGCATGCTGACACCCGGTAGACTGGTAACCAGAAGCGCTGCACCCGGCGTGGACCAGGCGGTCAGTATCGGTGCCTGATAGCGCAGCGACAGACCGATGGTAGTGATGGCCATGCCGATACCCAGTGCAAAAAACCAAGAGGCTACTTCAGCCGTGCTGGCACCGGCGGCTGCAGCAGCCTGAAAGATAATCACGGCTGAACTGGTGTAGCCGACCAGTACGGCGACAAAACCTGCCGTGATGGAGGAGAGTGAAAAGTCCTTGAGCAATGACACGATTGGCTTCCTTCCGGAACATGCCCGGAACTGGATCAGACGGTTGAATACTGGTATCGTGCGTTATAGCGCACATGGCGTAAAGAGTGTAAATTATCATTGTGCGCTATAACGCACAAGTGAAATTTCAGCATGGATCAAGCGGCATGCATAGCGAGCAGGGCGATCAAGGCGATCAGGGCGATCAGGGCTAAGAGGCAAGGGCATAGGTGGAGCAGATATCAGAGCAGTTAGGTCAAAACCTTCGCCAGTTGCGACAGGATCGGCAATGGAGCCTGGATGAGGCGGCACGGCGAACCGGTGTCAGCAAGGCGATGCTCGGGCAGATAGAGCGCGGTGAGTCGAGTCCGACCATCGCCACCCTGTGGCGTATCGCCACGGGATTTCATATCTCTTATTCCAGCCTGTTGACCGGGTTGACTGAAGAGAGCTCACTGATACAGCAGGGCATCACCCTGGATTCGGATGATCCCGGCATTCAGGTCAAGGCGCTTTTCCCCTATAACCCTGCGACAGGCTTTGAAGTGATGCAATTGCGCCTGGAGCCAGGCAGCAGTACTTTGTCGGATCCGCATGAAGCGGGTGTCAGCGAGCACCTGATCGTGACCGAAGGGTGTGTTGAGTTATGGCTCAAGGGGCAGTGGCATCCTGTCAGGCAAGGGGAGACCTTCAGGTTTGCAGCTGATCAGCCGCATGGTTATCGAAACAACAGCTCGATCCCGACTGAATTTCATGACATTATTCACTATGCCGGTCAGGTAAGGCCTGCACAGCCATTGACTGACACTTAGCGTCACTCCATTTCAAACACTGACCTTTTCCGTCATAGCTCACTGGGCAGGGGTTCGCTAACATCCTCTGTACTCATCAGTGTCATGATCGCTGGAAGAGGAGGGTCGATTTTTCCTCCTGACCTTTCTGGCTGATTGCGCACACCACAATAATAAAAAGACGTTATTCCACCTGGGCCCGTGCCGGTGAATCACGTTTGGAGCGTGCCGTGAAGAGCTTTCTATACCCTGCTGTTTATCTGATGAACCAGCTCAGATATATCTATAAATTCGGCTTGATCAGTCTGCTTTTTCTACTGCCATTATCGGTCATGAGTTACGCCCTGATCAGCCAGTCATATCAGAATATACGTATCACTGAGCAGGAACGGGAGGGGGTTGAACTGCTGCAGCAGACTTCCCGACTGATTCAGTCTGCCGAACGCTACCGTGACCTGCGGGCAGTGGAACACTACCGCGACGTGCCTGATCTGGCGATGCAGATCACACGGCAGCGCTCCGAAGTAGCACAACACCTGCAAGCACTGATCTCTTCGACATCACCTCTGGTCGCCAGGAATCAGGTGACACACAATCAGGCTGTTAAGGGCCAGGCTATTCAGAGTCAAATATTGTCCAATCTGGACACTGTTGCCCAGCACTGGCAACGACTGGCCAGTGAGGGGGCCAGTAACCAGGGCTCGATAGATGCTCAGTTCAATGTCTACCATGATTTTGTCAGTGACCTGCTGCGTCTGCAGCGCTCCATTGCACAGGTGAGTGGTTTGACCAAGGATCGCAGTGATGAGGTACTGAATCTGATTGATCTGGTGGTGCGTGAGCTTTCTCCGGGGCTGGAGTTGATGGGCAGAAGTCGCAGTTTCGGGGTGTATGCGCTGAATGGTGATTTTCTGGAGTCGAGCCTCAGTGATCGTCTGAATCTGATCTTTGATGGTCTGACCGATGCGCAGCACAATCTGCAGCAGGTCATGATACCGGCAATCACCCCTGTTTCTGCCGGTGTGCCCGAGCTTAGACAACTGACGGACAGAGCAGAGGCATCCCTGCTCAATGTACGTGACATGCTGGATGAGGAGGTGATTATCGCGATGTCACTGGAACTGCCCTGGCAGGACTACTTCAACAGCACCAGTGCTGAGATCGATGCACTGCACCAACTGAGTATGACGCTTCTGCCGCAGGTAGACCACCTGCTGGAACAGCGACTGGCGGCTGACAGTCAACAGCTGTATCTATTGTTGGCGGCCCTGGCTTTTGTTCTGTTGTTGATCACCTATCTCTATTCAGGCTTCTATCTGTCTGTACAATCTTCGATCGACCGTATCTGGCGCGCCAGCCACTCGATCGCCGAGGGCGATATGACCGTGCGCGTAAAGTCGGGCACACGTGATGAAATGTCGGCGCTCACACTGGAGTTCAATCGTATGACAGAACGTGTCCATAATCTGATTACTGAAGTTCATGCAACGGCTCAGCAGGTATTTGAAAAGGCGGGCGAGGTGGAATCCATCTCCATCGAGAGCAGTGCTGCGATTCAGGGGCAGCGTGAAGAAACCGAGCAGGTAGCTGTTGCGATGAATCAGATGACACTGTCTGTGGAAGAGGTGTCGCGCTTTGGCTCTGAAGCTCTGGAGGCAGCCGTTCAGGCCGATGAGCATACGCGGCTGGGGCATCAACAGGTCAGTACTGTACTGACGGGCATTCATGCACTGGCGGATGAAATAGAAAAATCTGTAGAGGTGATCAACCGTCTGGAAGCTGACAGCCATCATATCACCCAAGTGCTTGATGTGATTAAAAGTGTGGCAGAGCAGACCAATCTGCTGGCGCTGAATGCAGCGATCGAAGCCGCTCGCGCCGGTGAACAGGGCAGGGGGTTTGCCGTGGTGGCCGATGAGGTACGGGTATTGGCACAGCGCACGCATCAGTCCGCCGAGGATATCGATAAAAGAGTGGCGGGATTGCATCAGGGGGTCGCTGAATCCGTTCGAGCGATGCAGAGCAGTCAGCAACTGGCCAGAAACACCGTGGAGGAATCAGGCAAGGTAGGTGCAGCCCTGCAGAGTATTGCGTCATCTGTACACACGATTGTGGAGATGAATGAGCAGATTTCCAGCTCATCCGGTGAGCAGTCCGGCGTTGCCAGTACGATAGACAGAAATATTCTGGCCATCAGCGGAGTAAGTGAGCAGACAGCGCGCGGGGCGGATCAGGTGGTGGCAGCCAGCAAGGAGATGGCCGCGATGACGGAGCAGTTGAAGCGGCTGTTGGGTACGTTCAAAGTCTAAGCTTGCCACGCCTGATATTGATACGAGATTTCGCAGCGATCCGCGTATATTCCTGAATGCAGGAAGTCCCGGCAATGCCGTGGGTTCGAGAAAGGGTAGTGTTGCGTAGAGTTGCATAGGAGCGCCATCCCTGGCGCTCCTATGCAACTGTTCTATCAGATTGTAAACCGCCTCAGAACCACCTGTTGTTCCTTGGCATAATCCAACAGGTCGCTGCTGCTGGCAGCTGCCTGCTCCGCACCCTGGGCTGTCTGTGCTGCTGCACTGTTGATGCCATTCAGCGTCATGCTGACCTCATCAACTGCAGAAGTCTGCTGCTGTGCAGCCTCGGCGATCTGAGTGCTCAGCGAGCGGATATGGGAAATGGAGTTGTTCATCTCCTCCAGTGATGCTTTGGAGGTGGTGGCATGGCCGACACACTGCTGGGCCTGGTCATAACTTTCCTTCATTACCTGTTCTACACGCTGAATCTGCTGTTGCATATTCTCAACCATCTCCTGAATGCGTCCGGTTGAGTTCTGGGTGCGGCTGGCAAGGTCGCGCACCTCATCGGCAACCACGGCAAAACCACGGCCATGTTCACCGGCGCGAGCGGCCTCAATTGCTGCATTCAGAGCCAGCAGATTGGTCTGTTCAGCAATAGCGCGGATTGTTGACAGAATCGACTCGACATCATTACCAGCTTTGGCCAGCTCAGTGCTGACCGTGACGGCTTCGGTGATCTCTTTGGCCTGGCGTTCGATACTTTTCAGCGTTTCGTCAACATTACGGGTAACATCCACACTGAGCTCTTCACACTGTCCCACCGCATCCAGTGTTGTATGGCTGTGGTTGGCGACCTCTGAAATGCTGCTGGAGATTTCGGTGGCAGCCGATGCGGTCATCTCCAGTTGCTGGCTCTGTTCCTGCATGGCACGAGTGGCCTGCGTACTGATGGCAGAGTTCTGAGTGGCCATTTCGGACAGTCGAACTGAACCTTCGGCTATCTGACCCAACACCTCTTTCAGGCTGCTGATCACTGCATTCAAGGACTCTGCCAGATCACCGAACTCATCCTTGCGTGACTGATCGAAGGTTACGCGCAGGTTGCCGTTACGTACCTCCAGCAGTGCTGCACGAATTTTGGACAGCGGCTGACGAATGGCCGTAATGGTCAGGAAGGCGACTATTACTGCAAAGAGCACAGTAGCTGCCGACAGCGAAAACATCACAAGAGTACTGACACTGGCGGCATCATTTGCCTGAACTCGTGCACCTTCTGCCTGGTTGTTGGCTGCCTCTATCAACTGATTGGCAGTTGTCAGCGAGCGCTGAACCAGTGCAGACACTTCGCTGAGCTGCTTTTCTATCTCCTGGTTCAGGTCGTACATTTCGCTGAGTAGCCGAACCATACCCTCTTCTTCGCCATAGAGTGCATTGATGATCTCATTGGTCACCAGTTCGGCGCCTGCCGCATCCTGGTCCACTTTCAGGAAATCATCGTAGGCTTTACGCAGTTCATTGCTGTTGGCGGCGAAATCGGCACGAAAGCGTTCGATATCAGCAGAGCGCATATAGTTGAAGTAGTGAAACCTATGCGTATTCATGGCGCGGTTGAGATTACGTACCGCGATGACACTGTTGATGTCAGTGACGCGTGAGGAGTAGGCACGCGCCCAGTTGGCCAGTGCATCACCCTGTATCAGGAAGTTAAGCTCTGAGCGGGTGGCCTGCTCCTGCATCACGATCTGACTCTGTCGATTGGTCAGAATCGCCTGTGCCAGTTGCCCGAGCTGATCGCTGTATCCACTCAGCTCGCGAGCCAGTCCAGCGAGTTCCGGTGCCTGCTCGAACTGGGTTTGAAGCTCGCCCAGTGACTGACTCAGTGTGCTCATCTGTTGGGTCAGATTGCCTCGTTGCTGCTCGAGCACCTCTTCATCATTTGCGGACAAACCCTCATATAAGGTCTGGATGGCACTTTGCAGGCGTACCATCTGTCGATAGCTGCCATCAAGAGCCGGAATGGATTCATCCATAACGTTTTCGAGGCTGCCGGAAATGCTGCGATTGCCATATTGGCCACCGAGGCTGACGATGATAATAAACAGAACGAGGATCGCAAAACCGAGGGTGATGCGCTGAGTGATATTCAGGCTCATGGTACTCCCGTTGTTTTTTATGGAATTATCGGGCGAAGATGAAGTTGAGTATAAGGGAAACCACTGGAGGGTCAATAAGAGTCTGCAACTGAAAGGTATCTTAATGCGTTTAATTGCCCGACTGCATCAACCGACAGTCGGGCAATAGGGTAATTACTGCTGTTTTGTTTTCCAGCCGACCAGCAGGCAGCTGATGCCGATCAGAAGGATGGCGATCAGTGTCCAGTCCGGAACGTAGAGAGTTGAATAGACATTCCAGCCCAGCAGTCCCAACAGGGTCGAAAAGTGTGTGGGGGCGCCGGCGAGGTGTCCACCGAGTGTTCCGCTGATCGCAAACAGCACTGACCCGATCAGTGCCAGTATGACCAGTACCCAGCGCTTGCAGCCACTGAAGGCGCTGGCACCGCCACGCCAGATGAGCAGTGTCAGCAAGGCATAGATGGCAGCAGACCAGTAAGAGGTCAGGATATGGTTACGGGTCATCGGACTGTGTGTATTGGCTTCCAGCGGCCACACCAGCAGGCCGCTGATAATGGCTGCTACGGCTCCCAGCAGGCTCAGGATCAGTAGCGGCAACAGAGCCTTGCGGCTGATATCTGCCCAGTACCCATGAGTGAGAGAGGCGATCAGAATCATAAGGGTTGCCAGTGCCCAGAATGCCAGAGGAAAGTGAACGAGCATATGATGCATACCAGTCATGACTTATCTCCTGCATCCGGGGTGAATTGTCTGAACAAGCCCATGCCTGCCAGCAGTATAAGAGCCAGACCGGCAAACAGTGTCAGGTACCACTGCCTGATAATTTCCTGGTTGAACTCCATCTCCACACCGTAAACAGCCAACTGCTCTTCACTGTGACGAGGTTTGACAGGCTTACCCTCGGCAATATCCGGGGCGCCGGCATGAGCCTTGCTGAGGAGTTGCGGCCAGTCCACCTGACCGGGATAAAAGAGTGTTACAGCAAACCATCCATCCTCACGCCAGGTAGGTTCATCGCCAGAAAAATAGTGTGACTGGATCTCGGCTTCGCGACTCAGGCCCAGCGTAAAGGGGTGTGATACATAGTGCCAGCGGCTGCCGGTGGCATCACGGTGTACGGCAAAGGCGATATCATAGATACCCTGTGGCTTGAACTGCTTGTCATCCAGTGGATTTCCTGTATCCAGCGCACGACTGAGCGTGACATCCCAGATGCCCTGAGACCAGAGACCCTTTCCCTGTACACCGACATCACCGCGTGAACCGCCTGGCTCGCGCAACAGTCGACGGGGTATCACATCCCCGTTCTGCCAGTTGGCATCCGGATCAAAGGGCATCGCTATCTCTTCGGAGATAAAATAGATTGAGTCGAAATCTACCCGACCGGAGGTCACATCGCTCCACTGCAGCCGGTCAACGCCTGCTTTGTCTGGATCAATCATGAACAGAGGCTGTTTAGTCTCTGCATCCCAGTTGGTGGAGAAGGGGCCTCTGCCTGCATCACCAAAACGGTGCTCGGCAATAACCTGATCATCGGACGCGCCGATGGGGTTGGAACGGCCAGCCCGCCAGTGCCACAGATCAAGAAAATAACCAGCTTCACGCTGTTCGCGCAGTTCATCAGTACTGACAACCGTACGCCAGTCGCTGACATCCTGCCGGGTATCAGGCAGATGTTTCTGAATCTCATCTGTTCCCAACTGACCTATGTGCGGGTGTGCTGCCACCTCGGCTTTGTCGGCCATATTGGTGAAGAAACGCATGTTGGATCCAACGGTGATATAACCGCCGTAGCGGCCAAACTCAGGAACTCTTCCATCATCCACCAGCATGGTGATGCGATCTTCATATGTGCCATCGGGGTCAGGCCCGACAATGGACGCTCCATGCCTTACCCACTGACCATCCTCATAACGCAGCATATCGTGATAGACATGCGGCTTGTCGGACTCCCAGCGATAGCGAAAAAAAATGGTTTCATCATTATGGCTGACCTGTACGCTCAGCGGCATGGTCAGTTCGGTTGGTATCCAGATGTTTCGATCCGGGTCGTTGTGGATCAGGCCCGTGCCCTGGCTGAACCAGATCAGCAGCAGGGCCAGGATCAAACCAGCCAGAATCGCTGGAAGTCTTGGTAAACCCATTTTCAGCTCCTTGAAATTCAGATGCTTATACATAAAGCGCCTATCCAGTCAGCATAGACGCTTTGAGCCTGAAAACCACGCTGAAATAAGGGTTTATTGAGCTGGGTCAGTCTTTTTTGTTAATCGAGCAGGTATTGATACCCAGTAACGGATAGGCTGGGCAGAAACGAAACACTCCGGTTGCCAGAGGCAGTACACCTATCCAGCCCCAGATACCGATGGTACCGGTGACAGCCAGCAGGATCAGTACAAGACCTGCCACTATGCGCAACACTCTATCTATTGTTCCAACATTGGTTTTCATTTTGTCTCTCCAGTGGTGAGGGCGTCCTCTTCAAGAGCGCCGATAGTATTAAATGCATCATGTGTACTCAGAAAGACAGCAGCCACCTGTTCCTTGTACCAATGGGTGTCCTTCAGTTTGTCCATCAATGGGCCTTTGACTTCGGCCAGATGTATCGCGATTCCTTTGGCTTCTAGTCCTTCAGCCAGTTCGCTGAGCATCTCCAGCCCTGTGCTGTCTATCTGATTCACTGCTGACAGAATCAACAGTAGTGCATGGGTATCCGGTTGTTCACTCAACGCTCGATTGATCGCCTGTTCGATCGCCTTGGTATTGGCGAAGAAGATGTTTTCATCAATACGGACGGCAACGAGTCCGGGCAGTGTTTCAACATCGTAACGGCTGATATTGCGAAAGTGTTCGCTGTGCGGGATACGTCCAACCACCGCGACATGCGGCTTGCTGCCTCGCCAGAGCTGAGTGGCGATTGACAGGCACAGACCAATCAGAATGCCCCCCTCAACACCCAGTACTATGACGGCAATGGCAGTGGTCAGCAGCGTGACGCCATCGGCGCGGTCATAGCGCCAGGCTTTTTTCAGGCTGGCGATATCGATCAGAGGTGCTACTGCGACAATGATGGTGACCGCGAGTAATGCAAGCGGCATAAAGGCAAAGATATCGGCAATACTGACCAGCATCAGCGCAATGATAATGGCGGATACGATACCGGCCAGGGGGGTATTGGCACCGGCTGCCTGGTTGACGGCGGAGCGCGAAAAACCACCACACACGGCCAGGCCCCCGGAAATGCCGCTAGCGAAATTGGCAGCACCCAGGCCCAGCAGCTCTCGGTTGGGGCTGATGCTTTCACGCTTGCGCCGCCCCAGTGATTGTGCGACTGAAACGCTTTCGACAAATCCCACCAGACTGATCAGCAGGGCGGGTATCAGCAGTAACTTCAGCTGTTCAAACTCTGGCGACGACCAGACCAGATCAGGCAGGCCTGAGGGCAGATGGCCGACCACCGGTACGCTATGCTGATTGCTCAGATCCAGCCACCAGGTCAGACCAATTGCGGCCAGCACTGCAAGCATCGGTGCCATTTTTGACAGTACTCCGGCCGTGCTGCTACCGATGCCTGTAGCCTGCAGGTGTTTTTGCATCCAGACACGCGCATAGATCATCCATGCCAGCGCCGCGATACTCAGACTCATGACGACAGGATTACTGGCTGACAGATGAGTGAGTAGCCCACTGACAGAAGAAGCCTCCGATCCCAGTCCGAACAGGTGGCGGATCTGACTGTACAGAATCAGCACGGCAGCTCCGGAGATAAAACCGCTGATGACAGGATGACTGAGAAAATTGGCCAGAAAGCCGAGTCTTAACAGACCAAACACGAAGAGCATGGCGCCAGAGATCAGCGCCAGCCAGATGGCCAACTGGATATACTCGGCAGAGCCTACCGCTGCAAAGGGTGATAACAGCTCCAGTGTCATCAGTGCAGTGATGGCTACCGGACCAACAGATAGAGTCATACTGCTGCCGAACAGGGCATAGCCCAATAGTGGCAGCAGGCTGGCATAGAGCCCCATCTCCACCGGCAGTCCGGCAAGATATGCATAGGCGATGGCCTGAGGCACCAGCATGATACTGACGATCAGACCCGCACTAAGATCACCGACAAGCAGTGATTGCCTGTATTGCTGAAGCCAGGGGAGCAGGGCCCGTCTCATGCGTTCATAAACCTTTTATCGATCAGGTTGAAAAGCCCCATACCCGCCAGCATGGCGACAACGAACAGTATCGCCAGTGGCATGCCCGCACCTGCCGCAACCAGCGCTGGCCCGGGACAGAAGCCAGCAACACCCCAGCCGGTTCCGAAAATCAGACTGCCGATCAGCAGGCGTTTGTCGATCTGTGTCGAGGTAGGTAACTGAGGCGTTGTTGCCAGCAACGTACGCTGGCGCCTCATGACCCACTGAAAGGGGACGATGGCTGTGGCGATGGCACCAACCATGACAAATGCCAGTGACGGATCCCATTGCCCGGCCAGATCCAGAAAACCCAGAACCTTGACCGGGTTGGACATGCCGGAGAGAATCAGGCCGAATCCGAAGATCAGGCCGCTGCACAGTGCAATAAGAATACGCATGATCAAACTCCCAGCAGGTGGCGCAGTACATAAACAGTGATGAAACCAGCCGCCATGAACGTCAGCGTAGCGACAAGTGAGCGGACCGACAGGCGGGCAAGACCACATACACCGTGTCCGCTGGTGCAGCCAGAACCGAGTCGTGATCCCAAGCCGACCAGCAAGCCCGCCAGGATGATCGCAGGTATGCCACTGTCAATCTGGACGGTTGGGCGTTCGAGTATCATCCAGACCAGCCCAGGGGCAATAATCAGTCCAGCAATAAAAGCGATACGCTCAGCCAGTTCATTTCTGTTCCTTGACAGAATGCCGCCCACCACGCCACTGATCCCGGCAATGCGGCCATTCCAGAGCAACAGCACACTCACCGAAATGCCGATCAGAATGCCGCCTGCCAGTGAGCTCCAGGGTGTAAACTGGCTCCAATCGATAGTCATACTGACTCCTCTTCATAACAGAATAGTTGATAAAGTGTTTCCAGCACGGCCAGAGCCTTGGGGTTGGCTATACTGTAGTAGATCTGTTTGCCTTCGCGGCGGGTGTCTACCATGCCTTCCCGACGCAGAACAGCCAGTTGCTGAGACAGGGTGGGCTGCATGATTCCCAGATCCTCTTCCAGCTCACCGACATTACGTTCCTGCTCTGCGATCTGACACAGCAGCAGCAGTCGGTCTCGGTTAGCCAGGGTTTTAAGCAGGTGGTGTGCCTTGTCGGCAGCATCACGCATCTGTTCAATCTTGGGCGCGGACGTTATGCTCATATTCAAAAAAACACTTCACAAGTTAAAAATTAGAATAAATTAATTTATTGACTAATAATATATAAAAAAATATAGTATGTGCAAGTGTTATTTCGGGAGAAAGTTAATCATGCATATCGAGATCCAGCCATTCTTTGATCAAGCGACCTCGACCTTTACCTATGTGGTGCATCAGGGGCAGGGTTCTTCTGCCGCTATCATCGATTCAGTGCTCGACTATGATCCCAAGGCGGGTCGTACCACGACACACTCGGCTGATAAAGTTGTCAGCTTTATCAAGGAACATGAGCTGAATGTTGAGTGGATACTGGAGACTCATGCTCATGCGGATCACCTGTCTGCAGCGCCTTATCTGCGCAAGCTTCTCGGGGGCAGGATCGCGATAGGTGAGCGCATTACTCAGGTGCAGGGTGCCTTCAAGAAGCTGTTTAACCTGGAGCCTGAATTTGCTCTGGATGGATCACAGTTCGACCATCTGTTCAAGGATGGGGAAACCTTCCGTTTCGGAGATCTGGAGGCGACCGCCATTAATGTGCCTGGCCACACGCCGGCGGATATGGCCTATCAGATTGGGGAGCATCTGTTTGTCGGCGATACCCTGTTCCTGCCGGATGTCGGGACTGCGCGTTGCGATTTTCCAGGAGGTGATGCACGGACACTGTATCGGTCTATCAAAAAACTGCTTTCACTGCCGGGTCAGACCAGGCTCTATATGTGCCATGACTATCCTCCTGATGAGCGCCCGGTGAGCCATTTGAGCACTATCGCTGATCAGCGAGCGTATAACATTCATGTACATGATGGTGTGACCGAGGACGAATTTGTGGCGTTGCGAGAAGCGCGCGATGCCACGCTGGAGATGCCGGTGCTGATATTGCCGTCTGTACAGCTCAATATCCGTGCCGGGCAGTTTCCACCGGCTGAAGACAATGGCATCGCCTATCTGAAAATTCCGTTGAATCAGCTCTGATCAGAATTCGATCACCAGCACACTCTCCTTGCCCATGTCACCTCTGATGTGGGCAACTTCCTGTCTTTTTCCTCCCCCCTGATCCAGATCAAGTTTCCGTTGCGTACCCATTTACATTAGAAAAAGTTCATGTTAAATACCTTGGTTTAGTTATGGTTATTGGACTATTTACCAAGGGCAAAGGGAAAGGAAGCTGAACGCCATGCAAGAGCAGCTGACAAACAGTGCATTCCCTGACACAACGTCCGATCTGAATGAGATGTTCAATCAGGAGATTCTGAGCCACTTTCTGGATGGCGTGATCACCATTGATAGGCGGGGTATCATTCACTCTATCAACCGGGCAGTTGAGCAGATTTTCGGCTATACCTCTTCGCAGCTGGTAGGCGCTAATGTCAGCGTGCTGATGCCTCAACCCTTTCGTTCCCATCATGATGGGTACCTTGCTCAGTACCAGCGGACAGGCCAGGCGAGCATCATCGGTAAGGGGCAGCGCGAGGTCAGAGGGCAGCGGGCTGATGGAACAGTGTTTCCAATGGATCTGGCTGTGTTTGAATTCACAGTGGGTGATCAGATTCACTACTGTGGCATCCTCAGAGATATCAGCGCACGCAAACAGATTGAGACGGATCTGCGCATCGCATCCTATGCATTCGAGGCACCTATAGGGATGGTGGTCACCGATGCCCGTACCCGCATTCTCAAGGTCAATCACGCCTTTACCCGTATCACCGGTTACACCGAGCGAGAGGCGATCGGTAATCCGGCCAGTCTGCTTCGTTCTGATCACCATCCTGCGGAGTTCTGGACTGACATGTGGGACTGTCTGTATCAGAACCATATATGGGAGGGTGAAGTCTGGAGCCGTCGCAAGAATGGTGAAGTGTTTCCAAAGTGGCTGACGGTTACAGCCATACGTGATGAGGCGGGATCGATCAGTCACTATATTGCCACGATGAACGATCTGTCTGAACAGAAGGCATCGGAAGAGGCAATTCGTCAGCTTGCACTCTATGACCCACTGACCGGGCTGCCCAACCGCAGGTTGCTGATGGATCGGCTGAGGCAGGCGATGTCTGTCGGTGCACGCAATGCACTCTATGGTGCCTTGCTGTTTATCGATCTGGATCACTTCAAGACCCTCAACGATACACTCGGCCACTCCTGTGGTGATCAACTCTTGAAGCAGGTGGCTGACAGACTTTCAGGCTGTATCAGGCAGAGCGATACCGTTGCACGGCTGGGAGGCGATGAGTTTGTCATCATGCTGGTGGAACTATCCAGTGATCCAATCAGTGCAGCAGAAAGGACAAAGCTGGTCGTTAACTCCATTATTGAGAAGTTCAAACAGCCATTCCTCCTGAACGAAGAGCATTTCCATACCACCCCCAGTATCGGTGCAACACTTTTCGTCGGGCACCGGGAGAGTATTGACGACCTGCTGATTCAGGCTGATCTGGCTATGTATAAAGCCAAGAGTGATGGACGCAACGGCTATTGCTTCTTTGATCCGGAGATGCAGTCGGCAGCACTGAAGCGTTCGACCCTGGAGATGGATATACGCCAGGGCATTCAGCAGGAGCAGTTTGTTGTCTACTATCAGCCGCAGGTTAATGTTGAAGAGCAGATAAAAGCATTTGAAGCACTGCTTCGCTGGCAGCATCCTCTGCGAGGTTTCGTGTCGCCATCAGAGTTTATTCCCTTGGCGGAGGAAACTGGTTTGATCATTCCACTGGGTCTGTGGGTGATCGAGTCTGCCTGCAGGCAGTTGGTAGCCTGGTCGCAGGATGAGCAACGGGGTGAGCAGAGTATTGCCGTCAATGTCAGCGCAAAGCAGATCTACCATTCAGATTTTGTGGCTGAGGTTAAAGATATCATCGATAGAACAGGTGCAGATCCGCACCTGCTGAAAATGGAGCTGACTGAAAGCCTGCTGCTGGCCAATGTTGACGAGAGCATCATTAAGATGAACCAGCTCAGGGACCTGGGGATCCGGTTCTCTCTGGATGACTTCGGTACAGGCTACTCATCGCTAAATCACCTCAAACGCCTGCCTCTGGATCAGTTGAAAATTGACCAGTCTTTTGTGCGGGATGTGCTACTGGATGAGCATGATGCCACCATCGCCCGCACGATTATAGCTCTCGGTGAAAGCATGCGCTTGAATGTGATCGCAGAAGGTGTCGAGAGCAGTGAGCAGAAAGAGTTCCTGGTGAATTGCGGCTGTCGCTGTTTTCAGGGCTATCTGTTTGGTTACCCGGATCTGCCGGAAAAGTACTGAATTTAAGTATTCAAGTGACCCAGTCAGCACTGCCGTGCGTATGAAGCATAAGTGTTCGGATAACCGGACCTGCCCAACATCTGCTGAGAATAATAATCCAAGGGTCAAACGGTTTGTTTGAGTCGCAACACCATGAGGGAGGAGTTAAACATCAACTATTGATTATCAGATTTGAGCAACCATGAAGAAAAACTACCCCATCTCCGGCCGTGAAATCGATTATCCGCACAGCGCCAATATCCTGTCGACCACCAGCCTGAAAGGCGCCATCAGCTATGTGAATGATGACTTCATCAGGATCTCGGGTTTCACCAACGAAGAGCTGATAGGCAAGAATCATAATATTGTCAGGCACCCTGATATGCCTTCAGAAGCATTTTCAGACCTCTGGGGTTCTGTTAAATCAGGACGTTCCTGGATGGGGATGGTCAAGAATCGCTGCAAAAATGGTGATCACTACTGGGTCAGTGCCTTTGTTACGCCAATAGTCCATAACGGTGAAGTGACCGAGTATCAGTCGGTTCGTACCAAGCCACCACGTGTGCAGATAGAGCGGGCAGAAAAAGTCTATGCACAGCTGAATGCAGGTAAGAAGCCCAGAGAGCTCAGAGGCATCAGAATCAGTCTGACAAACAAGTTACTGGGTGCTGTGGGCATCGGTGCACTGGTTTCATTTGTACTGGCGTTATTGCTGGGCAATGTGCAGTGGAGCTCTGCCTTGATGATGGCGGTATCCATGCTGCTGATCAGTGGGCTGCTGATGGTGGGCTTTCTGCAACCCCTTAACAGAACCATCAAACGTGCAAAGGCGATCGCAGACAGCCCGTTGGCGCAGGTGATCTATACAGGCCGAACGGATGAGGTGGGTGCACTGGAGTATGTACTTAAGATCCAGGAAGCAGAAGCAGGAGGCATACTGGGGCGAATTGGCGATTCTGCGCGCAAGCTTTCAGAGCAGGCCAGTCAGCTTGCTGCTGCCGTTGCTCAGACTAGTGTTGGTAGTCGTCAGCAGCAAGAGGAAACTGAACAGGTATCGACAGCAATCGAACAGATGTCGGCCAGTATTCGTGAAGTGGCTGGTAACTCTCAGAATACAGCTCAGGCTGCCCATCAGGCGCGTACTCATGCCAGTCAGGGGCATGGTGTGGTGTCCGATGCCAGCAGTGCCATGCGTGTGTTGGCGGCCGACATTAAACAGACCGCGAGTGTTGTGCAGAGTGTGCATACCAGTAGCTATGAGATTTCGAAGATCCTTGATGTAATACGCAGTATTGCCGAGCAGACCAATTTGCTTGCACTCAATGCTGCCATTGAAGCCGCTCGCGCCTCTGAGCATGGGCGAGGATTTTCTGTTGTGGCTGATGAGGTGAGATCGCTGGCAGGCCGAAGTCACAAAGCCACAGAAGATATTAATCAAATGATTGATATTCTTCAGAAAGGCGTCAAAGGTGCTGTGGCGGCAATGGAAAATAGCCTTATTGAAGTTGATAAGGGTGTTGTCCGTTCTGAAAAAGCGGCACAGGTTCTTGAGGATATTGCATCAGGAATTGCTACTATTACAGATATGAGTACGCAAATCGCCAGCGCAGTTGAAGAGCAAAGCGCAGTTTGCGATGAGGTTAACCGTAGTATCTCATCGATCAGAAGTGGTACGGATAATAATGTACAGGCCGGGCACCTGGTAGAGCAGGCCGCTCATAGTGTTTCTGAACTGTCACACAGTCTCAGATTGCTGTCTGATCAGTTCTGGAGCAAGCGACAGGTGAGTTAGGAGTAACTGAGATCTAAGGGCCGAAGCTATTGCTGGACAGCAGGCCCTTAATAACCCGGAAAACGGGAGGGTAGTATGAGTCGATCAGATTTACCCTGTTTTGACGAGTTGATAAAGATGAACCGTCAGGACCCAGACAAGCTGGAGGCTTTGAGGCTACAGCTGACAGATGAGCTGTTGCGTGATAAACCACCAGAACAGCGGCGATCACTGGAGCAGCTCGCATTCAGAATTGAAGCGGAGCGCAAGCGGTGTCAGCACCCTATGGGCTTGTGCATCCGTTTTTCCAATATGATGCATGAGCGCTTCTGGAATATGGCTGGCTTGTTACAACGGCTGCAGTCAGGGCCCGGAATCAATGAGCTGGAGGCGAGTGTCCGTGGGGCTGTTGTGACAGGTGGTGAGATAGAGAGCAAGGATGCGGAAAAAACTGAGAAAAAGGATAGTACGCAGCAAAGAGCTTCTGTGGTCTCTCTTGCAGAATACAGACGTCATAAGCAGAAATGAAAAACCCCGGATGCCGAAGCAACCGGGGTTCTGGGCATTAATCAGCGAGCTGATTACTTACCGAATTTCTGCAGCTCAGCCATGAAGGTCTTGCTGGAGTCAGTAGCCAGTGAAGTGAAAGCTTCGCCCTGGCCTTTCATCAGGTTGAACAGTGCAGTGTTGGATTCAACATTGAACTTCATTACATCCTGAGGAGTTTTCAGTTCTTTGGCTTTTTCAGCTTCAGACTTGAAGAAAGAAACCAGCTCTTCGCCAGCTTTTTTCTGCAGCTCAACTGTTTTGCTGATTGCTTCTGCCTGGGTAGCCAGAAGAGTCTTTACTGCTTCAACAGGCTTCTGGAAATCTATGTTTGCTGTGGTCATGTTATCTCTCCTGATTTTTGATGGTATGCAGTACGTATGTTGCACTGCACAATGAAGCCTATTATAGAGATGGTGAATTAATAGTCAACCCTATTTTGCTGCACTGCACAAAATATTTTCATATCTATTTCATCTCAGTCAATTCAATGTAAACCATCATTATTACAGGCGGGTGAATGGTTGGTGATATAAGAAGGGAGCCTTGAGGTGATCCTGATTTTTGCAGTGCACATATTTCTCGATCTGCAGTGGCTGGTCTAGTCAGTTGCGCTCTTCGCCAGTCCACACCAGCTTTCCGCATTGGCTCAGGTCGTAGCCCGCGAACTGCTGTGACATGCGCACGCCTTCCTTGCCTTGCAGCCATTCGAACAGATGCTGAATCAGGGTTCGGAAATAGACGCTCCTTGGTACCACCAGCTCAAAAGATTCCTGATAGACAGGAATGAAGCTCAAACCGAACTCTTCTGCTGCCGCCTGTGTGCCGGGGCCTATCTCTGCCTGTCCACGTGCAATGGCTGAAGCGGTCTCACGCTCGGTCAGGGCATGGCAGGCAAGGTTCAGATGTTCAAAGGCAACCTTCTGCTCGCTCAACCACTCCTTTAAAAAGCGCTGCGAGCCGGCACCTTCCTGGCGGATTACCCAGCGATAGCGTTCCAGCTGTCGGGCTGTCAGATCCAGAGAATCACTGATCTGTCGGTTTGCGATCAAACCCTGCTGTCGCTTGAACAGATGCACCAGTACCCAGTGGCGCGATCCTGCATATTGTCTGATAAGAGCAGGGTGGCGTAACTGGCTTTCGTCTGAGCGCCCCCAGTGTATGGCACAGCAATCCACCAGACCCTGCGATAGTAATGAGAGGCCAGCCTGCGTGCCGGTCGGCATGTAGCTGTACAGTGCACGGTGTTGCTGTGCTTTCATCACTCTAAGCAGTGCGGCCTGCAGCAGGGGGTCATCGCTGCCTGACAGCAGCAAACGATCGGTCAGCACACCATGATGGCTGGACTCCAGCAGCCACTGATCGATCAGCTTGCGCGGAAAAAGCCACTTGCCTGTGACCTTGGTGGCAGGCAGATGTCCGTTACTGGCCAGTTGATACACCTTTTTCTCATTCAGATGAAGATAGCCGGCGACATCCTTGACTGTCATATAGGGAGAGGGAAGGGCGGAAAGGGATGGTGGCGAGTGCTCAGTCATCTGTCCGACCTCGTTTCTCAGAGCGGCCTCGTTCCTCAGGCTTTGAGTCCAGCTCCAGACGCTGATGCCCACTGAAGGCCAGAAAATGTTTTCCCTTGGCTCGGGCGAGCATCAGAATATTCAGCCGCTCGGCGATCTCAAGCCCCATCTGTGTGGCACCGGATCGAGACAGCAGCACACTCATGCCCATCTGAGCCGACTTGATCACCATCTCCGACGTTAATCGACCCGTTGTGTAAAAGATTTTGTCTTCGGCCGTGACATGTTCCAGCCAGAGCCGGCCGGCCAGGGTGTCGACAGCATTGTGGCGGCCGATATCTTCGCAGAAGGCGATCACCTCACCCTCACGGGTACAGATAGCACAGCCATGAACCGCACCGGCATTGCGGTAGGTTTCATTGTGGTTGCTCAGGCTATCAAGCAGGTTGTAAATCTGGGACTGCTTCAGCGACCATTGCGACAGCTCCAGGTGTTCAAGTTTTGCCATCTGATCGCCGAATACCGTACCCTGGCCACAACCGGTGGTAACGGTACGCTTTGACAGCATCTCATCCAGATTATCCGGTGTGCGGCGGGTGACCACGGCAGCTGATTCCACCTCCCAGTCCACCTGAATTGCAATCACATCCTTCAGTGATTCAACCAGATTCTGATTACGCAGGTAGCCGAGCACGAGAGCTTCGGGATCTTCGCCCAGTGTCATCAGTGTCACGATTTCGCGCTTATCCAGATAGATCGTCAGCGGTCGTTCGCAGGCCAGTGCCTGCTCACGCCAGTTACCCTGCTCATCCATGACCTGTGTTATCAGTGTCAGCGGAGCGCGGGCTTCTGACAGCTGTGGGCGGTAAGCCATACAGAATCCTTTTTTCAGTTTCTTGTTTGTGCAGCAACAAGCATACCAGTTGGGAATAGCACAGGCATATCCTCCTTCGACACGCTGCATGCAGGACCAAGCCTGGTGTTTGAAGCAGCGGGGGCTTGTTTAGTTGCCTGATATGGCGGTATCTGATTGGGTCAAAATGTCTCATCTGTGCAGGTGTGTTGTATCCAAATGGCGCTGCCGAGCGTTGCTGAAAATATCGAGCTGTGGCTGTGATGGCATATCCCTTGGGCTTTTCAGGCCGAATAGATCTACCAAAAAGAGGCGGCATGTAAATTGCGTGCCATATTAAGTAGGTAAAAATGGAGAGCGATTGATGTCTGACGAAAAACCATCACTGAACACCTGGCCACTATGGGTGAGGCTGGAGCGACAGATCACCATGTCTCGAGGTTGGGAATCCGAAAACTGGCGCGTTGCCGAAGTGGCCATGGAGCCTGACGCACATGAATCCTTTCACCGCCTCTGGCTGCAGCTCTATCGTGATGAGCGCGTAGCCTATCGATTCAATCTGGATTCTGGTTCACCCCGTTTGTTCGTTGTCTGTGAAGCACTGGAGACAGGTTGGGTGCCACGCAAGCTGACCATCTGCCAGGATGTGGCTGCTGACTATATGGATGGCAGTCAGCCGGTGCTGAGTATCCCCATGCCCGAAGCGATCATGCTCTGGGCGGAGCGTTTTATCGCCGGACACGGGGATCTGCCGGATCCCGCGAGCCATAAACGTCGCATGCGCCAGCAGAAGAAAGCTGCAGAGCAGGGGGTGAGTGGACATGAGTGAAGCTTTTCTGTCCCGCTGGTCTCGTCTGAAACGAGCACCGGACGAACAAGGGAAGGCCGAATCAGAACACTCTGACCCTGAGGCGACGGCATCTGATCAGGCGAAATCGACCGCACAGTCACAATTGATGTCTCACTCACAGTCAGTAGAGCAAGTGCCATCAGAAGTCGATCTCTCTTCGAACGCTGAAATGGATAGTGGCAGTACTGAAGATCAAGCCATCACTGAGCCTGCTCTGCTGACTGATGAAGATATGCCTGATCTTGAGTCAATCAATGCCCGCAGCGATGTGTCGATGTTTTTTTCCTCTTCCGTCAGCCCTGAGTTACGCAGCAAAGCGCTGAAAAAACTGTTCCATCAACCTGAGTTCAACGTCCGTGATCCTCTTGATGAGTATGCCGATGATTACTCCAATATGCCGCTGCTGGATAGAAAGGTGGCTGCCACTTTGAAGGGCTGGGTCGGTCAGCAGGTCAGAGAGGCCTTGCAGGCTGAGGAGAATGCTGCGGTAGAGAAGGCTGATTCGCTAGCGCAACAATGTGAGCAACAAAGCGATCAACAACGTGAGCATCAAGCAGTGGATCAATCAGTAGCAGATGATGCAGTGCAGCAGCGCCAGCCTGTTGAGTGGGATCAGATCCAGTGCGACCAAAGTCCTGAGCCAGAGTATCCCAATGAAGAGGAGGGTGATCAGACAAAATGACGCATCAATCGAAATTCCATCCATTTTGAATGGATCCTCGGGAGTCATGGCGCCTTATCTGGGTTGTCACTCTTGGCTTCAGAATTGCAATCAATAACAACAAAGCGCTGAACACTGCCAGACCCATAAATAAAAAAGTTCAGCCACAGCGTGTCAATGAGAGTGTGAATGAAATCAAATCACTGCCAGGAAGATTTGCAGGCGTCTGATGCCGGGCTGATGCCGCTTCAGTCGCTGATTACCCATCGGGCAATGACTGCCACTGATGATATCAATCGTCAGGCACGCCAGATTGCGTTGCAGTCGATGCCACCCGTTTTGCTGCAGCAAAACGACGCCATTCAATACCGCAGCAAAGGTCATCTGCTGATTATCGGCCCGGAAGATCAATCGCGGCTGGCTGCCGCTCAGGTGAAGGGCTTGAGCAGCATCACGCTTCTGGCGCTCGGCGATATCAGCTCACAGGATGATGAGCATCTGGAGCGCGCCATGGCCAGTGCTCCCGATGCCCCTTGTCTTTATCTGCCACTGATCAGCCTGGATGGCTGGTTGGGTCAGTTCAGACTGTTGCTCAAAGCGCCGGATGGTCAGGAGTTTAACCCAGCAGAGCCACTGATCAGACAGCAGGGCTTTGATCTGGTGCTGGATCTGACGCCGCAAGGGGTGATTGAGCAGGAGCTGACACCACCGGGTTATTACCATATTGCACCGGATTCCACGCATCTGCATGAGGCGCTGGATGAGCTGAGCGGGATGGTCGGGGAGTTTGAAAAGCCTCAGTATATCCAGGTCAATCATGATATCTGTGCGCACTCCACTCGCGGCAAGATCGGGTGTACCCGCTGCCTTGATGTCTGCCCGGCGGATGCGATCAGCCATCATAATGAAACCTTTGACCACGACTATCAGATCGAGATCAATACCCATCTGTGCCATGGCGCCGGTAGTTGCGCCACGGCTTGCCCGACAGGCGCGCTGAGCTTCATGACACCGGCACCTGCGACGCACCTTGAACATCTGCGCCGTCTGCTGGATAACTATCATGCCGCAGGGGGTGAGGGTGCGGTGCTGCTGATCCACAGCGAGATAGCGGCACCTGACATGGGCACCTTGCCGGGCCAGATCTTGCCGATCGCACTTGAGGAAGCCGCTGGTATCGGGGCTGAGTTGTGGCTGTCACTGCTGGCACAAGGTGCCACGCTGGTGGCGATTCAGGTCGATGGCGATACACCGCCATCTCTGCGCACGCTGTTGCAGAAAGAGACTACTCTGATCGGCCAGTTGCTCCGGGCACTGGGCCACCCTGCTGCACGTGTCAGTCTGGTTGAGGCCGACACGCTTGCCACTGAATTACCTGAACTGATTGAACAGCTTTCCCATTGGCAGAATCTGCCAGCCAGTGAAACCTTTGCCTATTCCGGTAAGCGACAGACGCTGAATGAAGCGTTGGATCGTCTGTATCAGCAGGGGCAGGGCAGCGATGATCCGGTCAGTCTCCCAGTCGGCAGCCCTTATGGTCAGGTGCTTATCAATGAGAGTGCCTGCACCCTCTGCATGAGCTGCGTGGCGGTCTGCCCGACACAGGCACTACGCGGTGGCACTCCAGAGCAGCCAAAGCTGGCGTTCATGGAGGGTGATTGTGTGCAGTGTGGCCTGTGTGAACGCAGCTGCCCTGAGCAGGTGATCACGCTGGAACCTCGTTTTCTGCCAGCCACCGGCGATCGTTGTGAAGTCAGTGTACTGAAACAGGAAGACCCTTTTCATTGTGTCAGTTGCGGCAAGGCGTTTGCGACCAGCAGCACCATCACACACATCATGAAAAAACTTGAAGCCCACCCCTATTTTCAGGGCGAAGCGGCCAAGCGGCTACAGATGTGTGAAGACTGTCGGGTCAAGGACAGTTATCGCGAACTGGTGATGGATCCCGAAGCGCAGTTGCGCCTTTAACCTGCAGGAGTCATGGCATGAACAGTGTTTTACACGCCACCCCGGTGATCAGCGAAGAGGATAGCCTCAGAGCTGATATCTATGCCCTGCTGGCATCCCTGTTGCGTCAGGCACCTAATTATGAACTGTTGAGCTTTCTCAGTGAGCTGGAGCTGGATGAAGCCGCGCAGGGCGAGATGGCACAGGCCTGGCAACTGCTGAAACTGGCAGCCCAGCACAGCAATACGAACGCTTTGGAAAGTGAGTATCTGAAGCTGTTCATTGGAATCACGCAGGGTGAGTTGACCCCTTTTGCCTCCTGGTATCTGACCGGATCTTTGATGGAGGCCCCTTTGATTGAGCTGCGCAAGGATCTTGATCTGTTGGGTTTTGCCAGAGCAGAGCCCTACTGCGAGCCTGAGGATCATATCGCTGCCTTGTGCGAAGTGATGAGTCTGCTGATTCAGCAGGGGGCCAGTCATGAGCGTCAGACGGTGTTTTATCAACGCCATCTTGCCAGCTGGGGACAGACTTTTTTTACCGACCTGGTCAAAGCGCCCAGTGCGGTGTTCTACAACGCGGTGGCCCTGTTGGGCCAGGCTTTCTTCAAAACTGAAACGATCTGCCTGCAGAAACAGTCGGATGCCGTTCAAAGCGTCCGTTTGAGTGGATAAAGGAGCGAAGTGATGCAAAACAACAAGAATGAGTCCGACGATACAACTCAAGTGGGACGACGCCAGTTCCTGAAAGGTGCAGTGGCGGTGTCGGCAGCAGCGGGTGTGGCTGCCGTCTCAGGCCAGACCCTGGCGGCAACGGAACCACTGGAACCCAAGAGCATGCCGGATACGGCTGAAGGCTACCATGAAACGGATCATATCCGGGCCTATTACGCCAGTTGTCGTTAACACTGGACTGAGAGGGAATCACGATGCGTTTAAATAAAAAATCCAGTGAACAGACACTGGCTCCGGGTCAGAACCGTTTCGGCATCAGTCGCCGCGGTTTTCTGAAAGGGACGACGCTGGCGGCAGGCGGTATCGCTGCGACCGGTATGCTGGGCCCGAATATGATCCGCAAGGCGGAAGCTCAGACGCAGACAGTTGATCTGGCGACCGAGATCAAGCGCACTATCTGTACCCACTGCTCTGTTGGCTGCGGTATTTATGCCCATGTGCAGAAGGGGGTCTGGACCGAACAGGAAGCGGCGTTTGATCATCCGATCAACCGTGGCGCGCACTGTGCCAAAGGGGCCGCTGTGCGTCATCATGGCCACAGTACCCGCCGCCTGAAGTACCCGATGAAGCTGGAAGGTGGTGAGTGGAAGCGTCTCTCCTGGGAGCAGGCGATCAGCGAGATCGGCGACAAGATGCAGACGATTCGCGATGAGTCTGGTCCGGATTCGATCTTCTGGCTCGGTTCAGCCAAGTTCAATAATGAGCAGGCCTATCTGTTCCGTAAAATGGGCTCACTCTGGGGCACCAATAACGTTGAGCATCAGGCGCGTATCTGCCACTCCACCACGGTAGCCGGTGTTGCCAACACCTGGGGCTACGGCGCCATGACCAACAGCTACAACGACATGCAGAACAGCCGCTCCATGCTGTTTATCGGCTCCAACGCTGCCGAAGCGCATCCGGTGTCGATGCAGCATGTCTTGATTGCCAAAGAGCGTAACCGCTGCAAGGTGATTGTGGCGGATCCTCGCTACACCCGAACTGCAGCTAAAGCCAATGAATATGTTCGTATCCGCCCTGGTTCCGATGTGGCATTTATCTGGGGCCTGCTGTGGCATATCTTTGAAAACCGCTGGGAAGATCAGGAGTACATCAACCAGCGCGTCTATGGCATGGATGAGATCCGTGAAGAGGTGCGCCAGTTCCCACCCGAAGTGGTCGAGGATATCACCGGAGTCAGTGGTGCGCAGATGTACAAGGTGGCCAAGCTGCTGTCGGATCACCGCCCCGGCTGTATCGTCTGGTGTATGGGCGGAACGCAGCACACCACCGGCAACAACAATACTCGCGCCTACTGCATTCTTGAGCTGGCGCTGGGTAATATCGGTAAAGAGGGTGGTGGCGCCAACATCTTCCGTGGCCACGACAACGTACAGGGTGCCACCGATTTCGGTGTTTTGTCAGACTCTCTGCCTGGCTACTACGGTCTGGCTGAAGGCTCATGGCGCCATTGGGCGGGTGTCTGGGGTCTGGATTACGAATGGATACAGGACCGTTTCGACCAGAATGAGTACCGCGGTGGCAAACCGATGCATACCAACGGCATCACCGTTTCCCGCTGGGTAGATGGTGTGCTGGAAGATAAGGAGAAGATAGCGCAGAACGATAACATTCGCGCCATGTTCTACTGGGGTCATGCTGTCAACTCGCAAACCCGCGGACCAGAAATGCGCGAAGCGATGAAGAAGCTCGACATGATGGTGATTGTCGATCCCTATCCAACCGTTGCCGCCGTCATGAATGACAGAACCGATGGCGTCTACCTGCTGCCGGCCTGCACCCAGTTTGAAACCTACGGTTCTGTGACTGCGTCCAACCGCTCCATTCAGTGGCGCAGCAAGGTAATCGAGCCGCACTTCGAGTCCAAGCCTGATCACACCATCATGTATCTGCTGGCGAAGAAGCTTGGCTATGCTGATGAGCTGTTCAAGAATATTCAGGTCAACGGTGATGAGCCACTGATCGAAGATATTGTGCGCGAATACAATCGTGGCATGTGGACCATCGGCTACACAGGGCAGAGCCCTGAGCGCCTCAAGTATCATCAGGAAAACTGGCATGCGTTTGATTTTGTCAATCTGAGAGCGGTGGGCACCGATGCCCATGGCGACTTCTACGGACTGCCCTGGCCCTGCTGGGGAACGGCCGAAATGAAGCATCCCGGTACGCATGTGCTCTATAACACCAGTCTGGCGGTCAAGGATGGTGGTCTGGGCTTTCGTGCCAACTTCGGTGTTGAGCGCGATGGTGTGACACTGCTGGCGGAAGGATCAGCGCCTTTAGGCAATGAGATAGGTGATGGTCACCCTGAGTTCTCGGCCAATCTGGTCAAACAGCTAGGTTGGTGGGATGAACTGACTGCCGATGAGCAGGCAGCCGCAGAAGGTAAGGATTGGAAGACCGATCTTTCCGGCGGTATCCAGCGCGTCGTGATCAATCATGGCTGCGCACCTTTCGGAAACGGCAAGGCGCGGACCATTGTCTGGACTTTCCCGGATGCGATTCCCAAGCACCGTGAACCGCTTTACACCACGCGGCGTGATCTGGTTGAAAAATACCCGACCTGGGACGATTTCGAATCGCTCTATCGTATGCCGACCTTGTACAAGTCGATCCAGGCGCGTGATACCAGTGCCGAGTTCCCGATCATTCTGACCTCCGGTCGACTGGTTGAGTACGAAGGTGGTGGTGATGAAACACGTTCCAACCCTTGGCTGGCAGAGCTGCAGCAGGATATGTTTGTCGAGATCAACCCCTTCAATGCCAACACACTGCGTATTGCAGATGGTGATACTGTCTGGGTTTATGGACCGGAAGGTGGCAAGGTCAGAGTCAAAGCCCTGGTTACCAATCGTGTCGATCGCAATGTTGCCTTCATGCCTTTCCACTTCGGTGGCGAGTTCCAGGGTGAAGATCTGCGCAGTCGCTATCCCGCGGGCAGCGATCCCTACGTGCTGGGTGAATCGGTTAATACGGTCACAACCTATGGTTATGACCCGGTGACCATCATGCAGGAAACCAAATGTACGGTCTGCCGCATCGAGAAGGCGTGATAGGACATAAATGCGATACGCCCGTCCTGGCGGCGGGCGTTGCTGAGGAGAAGTTCCATGGCTCGAATGAAATTTTTGTGTGACTCAGAGCGCTGCATCGAGTGTGAAGGCTGTGTCACGGCGTGCAAAAACGCCAACGAAACCGAGTGGGGGATTCAACGTCGCCGCGTGGTGACGCTGGATGATGGCGAGATCGGCAAGGAGGTTTCGATATCTGTGGCCTGCATGCACTGCTCGGATGCACCGTGCATGTCCGTCTGCCCGACTGACTGCTTCTATCCGACCGAAGATGGCCTGATCCTGCACAACAAGGATGCCTGCATCGGTTGCGGTTATTGCCTCTATGCCTGTCCGTTCGGGGCACCGCAGTTCCCGAAACAGGGGTCTTTTGGCGCTCGTGGCAAGATGGACAAGTGTACATTTTGCGCTGGCGGCCCAGAAGCCGACCCGCAGGTGGATCAGCAGAAATACGGTGCCAACCGCCTGCGCGAAGGTAAGTTGCCACTGTGTGCCGAGATGTGCTCAACCAAGGCACTGCTGGCAGGTGATGCGGCAGATGTGGCTGATATCTTCCGCGAGCGCGTGGTTTATCGTGGCCATCGTAACAGTGCCTGGGGTTCATTGGAGCAGGGGGCTCAGGAGACTGAACTGGCGGCAGCCAGACAGGCGGATCTGGCCTACGATGCTACCCGTGGTGTTTAACTGCAGCATAGCGAGAGCTGATGATGAGAAAGCCATTGCCTGATCAAATCAGTGCCTGGCTGGTGTGGTTGCTGCTGGTGGGTTGTCTGATCAGCCTGCCAGTCGCTGCACAACAGGGAGCTGATGCGCGCCGTGAGGCGATGCAGACCATGCCGGGCGTCACATCCGATTACTGGCGAGAGGTTGTGTCGGGTACTAAAGGCTCGACTCAGTCACGCAGTCCCGGAGCAGACAGTCTGATCATGATTGAGGGTGAACGCTGGCGCGAGCTGCGCAACACCTGGGTATCCCCGGGAGGAGCTATCGCACTGGGAGGGAGTCTGGCTGCGATAACCTTCTTTTATCTGTTAGTTGGCAGGATCAAGCTGGTCAACCCCAGAACCGGCCGTGTGGTCGAGCGCTGGAGTCGCTGGGATAGAACGATCCACTGGTATACCGCCAGCCTGTTTATCATTCTGGCACTGACCGGTCTGTCGATCCTCTATGCCAAGTGGTTCCTGATGCCTTTGCTACCGACCTCTGTCTGGGGTGGATTTATGCTGGCGGCCAAGAACATCCATAACTATCTGGGGCCTTTGTTTGCACTGGGTGTGTTGGCGATGATCGTGAAGTGGGTGCGGCATAACTTCTTTAATCTGACAGATCTGAAATGGTTTCTCAAAGGTGGTGGATTGGTGGGTAAGGGGCACCCTTCTGCCGGTTTTCTGAATGGAGGAGAAAAAGTCTGGTTCTGGATGATCGTTTTTGTCGGACTCACCGTAGTTGGTTCAGGACTGGTACTGGATTTTCCAAATTTCGGCCAGAGCCGTGAAACCATGCAGATCACCTTGCTGATTCATGCCGGTGCGTCATTATTGCTGACGGCTGCTGCCTTCGGGCATATCTATATCGGTACTCTCGGCACTGAAGGGGCGTTTGAGGGGATGAAAACCGGCTATGTGGATGAAGCCTGGGCCAAGCAACATCATGATCTCTGGTATGAGCAGGTCAAGGATCAGGCTGTGCCGGCTGAACAGGTATTGAGTCAACCCGATCAGAGCGCTGCACCGACCCGACAGGCCGGTAGCAGCTGATTTAACCTTTAGTTCATTCTTTCCTTCCCTGGAAAGATATTTTCCATGCCCCAGCCAATGGGGCTTTTTTTTGCGTGATTTACAGACTTATCACACCATCACAGACCTTATCAACCAGCACCGGATCATGGCTGACAAGCAGCAGCGCGCAGTGGTACTCGCGCGCCACTTCGGCCAGCAGCTCGGTGATCGATTGGGTTGTGATCGGATCCAGTCGTGATGTCGGCTCGTCGGCAAACAGTATCACCGGATTGGGCAGCAGGGCTCTGAGCAGGGCGATGCGCTGTAACTCACCGCCAGATACATTATCGCTGGTGCGTTGCAGCAGACCGGGATCCAGCTGCAATCTTTCCAGCAGAGGCGGTATGCGCGATTCATCCAGTTTATGCAGTCGAACCAGCTCTTTGAGCAGGGTTCCGAGCTTTACGTTGGGTGCAAAGGCTGCGGGTGGGTCCTGATAGAGCTTGAGCATCTGATGGCGTGGAATCTTATGGCTGTAGCGAATCTGACCGGCATCCGGCCTAGTCAGGCCCAACAGCAGGTCGCCCAGTGTACTCTTGCCGGCGCCACTGTCTCCGGTGATGCCGAGAATTTCACCGCGGTTGAGCGTTAAAGAGAGATCCTTGAACAGCTCGGCCCCGCCGCGACTGATGCTGATCTTTTCTGCACTGAGTATTCTGTCCGAATCACAGCCTTTGCGCTTGGCAGGCAGTGGTTTCCACTGTGTCGGTGCCGCGGCAATCAGCTGCTTGGCGTAGTCTGACTTAGGGTTGGCAAGAATATCCGAGGCTTTTCCTCGCTCCACCACTTGCCCCTTGCGCATCACGATCATATCGCCCCCGAGCTGGCGTGCCACCTCAATATCATGGGTGATGGTCAACACGCTGCCCTGTTCCAGTCGCTGCTGTAACAGGCGCACGATATCATCCCGGCGACGGTAATCGAGCCCTTTTGTTGGCTCATCGGCAATCACGATACTGGCTCCGGCAGCTGTAGCGGCAGCAAAGGCAAGTCTCTGTGCCATTCCACCAGACAGCTGTGTCGGAATCTTCTGTCCGGCTGCTGATAATCCCATCTGTTGCAACTGCTTGTCGGCGGCAGCACCAGCGCTGGCGCTATCGACACCATGCACCACTTCATGTACCTCTGCCACCTGCTGCCGGGCCTTCATGACCGGGTCCAGTGAGTGCCAGGGCTCCTGCGGAAGCATGGTGATGCTGCGCCCCCACAGGCGCTGCAGCGTTTTACGATCCATCTGCAACAGCTCCTGATTACCGAGGCGGATACTGCCCGTCACGCTCAGTCCGTCAGGTAATAAACCCATGATCGCCTGAGCGAGCAGGCTCTTGCCCGACCCGGTTTCACCCAGAATGGTCAGAGGCATTCTCGGTTTGAGTGTCATGGACAAGCTATCGACAATAACGACCTCGCCGGCATGAATGCGGAGGTCTTTGACTTGAATAGAGAGGTCTTTAATTTGAATAGAGAGTTCTTTGATCTGGATAGCCTGATTCATGATGATTTCCCTGCCAGCAGATTAAAACCCAACACCAGCAGGAAAATAGCTGCCAGTGGTTGTGCGATCACCCAGGGGGCTTCGCTGTAGTAGGGCAACAGCTCCACGACCATCAGCCCCAGTTCTGCCACAGGTGGCTTGAGGCCGACATATACGAAACCGATGGATGCCAAGGCCAGTATCGAGTTGGCCGCACCGAATGCTGCAAGCGTCAGCACCGAGGGTTTGACGGCCGGCCAGATATGGCGTCTGAACAGATACACGCGACCAAACCCCAACAGCATGGATGACTGCAGCTGTGGACCAGTGACAACCGTGAGGGTGACAGCGCGCACCACGCGATAATATTCGACCCAGAGCACCAGCGAGATCGCCAGATAGAGCACCAGGAAAGAGCCGGGGGCAATGGCCGCAAACAGCAGGATCAGCACAAGCCCGGGTAAGGCCAGCAGCGTATTGACCAGAAAGCCAAGGCTTCGATCGACCCAGCCACCATGCGATGCCGCCAGCACACCCAGCAGCGTTCCGAGGGTTGCCGAGGTCAGCACGCAGATAAAGCTGAGCGTAAACGACAGGCGGATTGCTGAGCCCATTCTGGCCAGCATGCTGCGTCCGTATTGATCAGTGCCGAACCATGCATCCCAGTTGGGCGGGGTGAGGTACAGAGACAGATTCTGCTTCACGCTGCTGCCCTGATGGAACAGAGCCTCCAGCACGGCAAAGAGCAGCAGTGCCAACAGAACAAGCGCACCAATGCGCTGTGAGTGGCTGCTTTGCATAAGGGTTTTCTTCATTGCAGGCGTCCCCTTGGATCGGCCAGATAACAGGCGACATCCACCAGAGCGTTCAGGATCACGAAGATCAGCCCCATCATCAGCGCAGTGCCCTGGATCATCGGGATATCCCGTGAGAAGATGGCGTGAGCCAGCCCGTGCCCGACTCCCGGCCAGGAGAATAACGACTCGATCATCACGATTCCTTCGATCAGGCCAACCAACTGAATCCCCATGTAAGCAATGACTGGCACTGAGAGGTTGCGCAGACCGTGTCGCATGAAGGTATCCATGGCAGGGAGTCCCTTAACGCGTGAAAACAGGTAAAAGGGTGAGTTGACCACGCGCTGAGTGCTGTTGCGCACCACGCGGTTGGATACGGCAGCCAGACACAGTGCCAGTGCCAACGATGGTAGTACCAGGTGATACAGGCTGCCGAAGCCGGCAACCGGGAACCATTGCCAGTTGACCGAGAACAGCAGGATCAGGATCAGGCCAACCACAAAAACCGGCTGCGCGCGAAAGGCTGACGATATCACCATCACCAGTTTATCCAGACGTCCACCGGCCCTGAATCCGGTCAGGATACCCAGTGGCAATGCCAGCAGGGCCGCCACGGCAATTGCCGTGACAGCGAGCAGAAGTGAATGACTCAGTTGATGCTGGATCTCTGTTATTACCGGCGCGCCAGTGATCAGCGAGTTGCCCAGATTGAGTTGCAGAAGATCCATCAGCCAATGCAGGTAGGCCTGCAGAGCAGGCTTTTCGTTTGCCCAGCGAAGCTGGCAAACCCGCCCGCCTGAAAGAAGGCGGGATCACCCCGACCGGGGGGAAGATAATCCGAATGGCAAGGGCGTCATTGGCCAACGATGGGGTCTGAAGGAAGCCATAGGAAGTTAA
>NZ_WBOM01000013.1 GCF_008973755.1 Nitrincola alkalilacustris
TCACCGAAGAATGTGTTTATGACCAGACCAAGCTGGTGGTCATCAAAGAGCAGTACCGTGAAATCGAGGTCAACCAACGCTTTTATCAGTATGCCACCACAGCTGGCTTCAGAATCCATGCCTGTGAAGGCTACGACCCTCAGAGTAAGGGTAAGGTGGAGGCCGGGGTTAAATACGTCAAGCGGGACTGTTTTTATGGCGAATACTTTGCCAGTCAGCAAGCGGTTAAAGAGCATCTGCAAAGCTGGTTGGATGAAGTCGCTAATCGTCGTGTACACGGCACCACGGGCCTGGTGCCCCACACCGTGTTCATGACTGAAGAACGCACTCAACTCAAACCGTATTTAACCCCCGGCAGCCTTCATGCCCCTTCAGCTGTTGAAATACGGCGTGCGGATAAAACCGGACTGATCAGCTATCAGGCTAACAAGTACTCCGTACCACTGGCCTGGCAGCAGGCTCAAGTGGGCGTGATGGAGCAAGAGAGTCAGTTGATCATCACCGATCTGAATACAAGAGAGATCCTGGCTGAGCACCCCTTGTGCCTGGAGAAAGGCCGCATTATCAAAAACAACCATCATTACCGAGATAAAGAAGCACGAGTGGCGCAATTGGTCGCTGAGATTAATCAGGTACTGGGCGATGAATTAGGCACGTCGCTCTGCCAGCAAATCAAGCGTACCGAACCCAAAATCATCAAAGACCAATTGGTTGCACTAAAGATGCTCATCACACATCTGGAGCCGGTTGAACGAACACTATTGGAGCAGTTGTCAGATCGGCCGGGGATAACTGCTGGCAAGATCAAACGGTATCTGGAAGCGGAGCGTCAAGCGCGGGACAAGGGGCGTGAAGAGGATCAGCATCCTGTCGCCAGACCATCCAGCACTGTGGACCTCTCAGCGTATCAGCGACTTGGCCACTCCAGTGGTCAGGAGGTGACCCATGGGGCAGCTTGAACAAACCCGAGCCCGTTGCCGAAGCCTGCGCTTGACCTGGATGGCTCAACAGCTCCCGCAACTGCTCAGTGAGGCGGAGAGCAATGAGTGGTCATATCTACAATGTGTTGACCATCTGGTGGATTATGAACTGAAGGAGCGAGATCAAAAACGCATCCAGCGCCACTTCCGTCAAGCTCACTTCCCGATGGAAAAGCGCTTGGATGACTTCGACTACCGTCACCAGACAACCATTACCAAACGCCAGATCAGTGCCTTGTTGGACTTTAACTTCCTGGATGCGCGCCAGAATCTGGTGTTCATCGGCCCTCCCGGTGTTGGCAAAACCCACCTTGCCATTGGTCTGGGCTACAAAGCCATCGAAGCGGGCTACAAGGTACTGTTCAAAACTGCCATGGCCTTAGTGGAAGAGCTGGAGCTAGCTGAGAAGCGGGGTGAGCTGAAGAAGCGAATCAACCTCTTGGCCAAAAATGACCTACTGATCATCGATGAGTTAGGTTACCTGCCAATGAGCCGGCAATCGCGGTACAACCTCTTCCAACTGGTCAATAGCCTCTATGAGTACCGCTCCATCATCCTGACCACCAACAAGGATTTTACAGACTGGGGTGAGTTCTTCCATAACGACAATGTGGCGATCCCGATCGTGGACCGGATCATCCATCACTCACACATCTACATGCTGGGAGGTGAGAGCTATCGACTGAAAGAAAAACTGACCAATTAGCGAACTAGGTGGGTCAATTTTATTGGCCAAAAGGGGGTCAAAATAGATGGCCATTGACAGTGGCGTCATCCTCGGTGCGTTTATCACGATGCCATCGAGCGTCAAGCTATGGCGGACGTTTCCGCGCCGAGCACCCTGAGCACCTTGGACAAATTCTTGTCGGAGCAGGAGCCGGGGACTAAGCATTGGCGTACGCTGGGCCGCTCTCGGAAGAAAGTTGTACGCGAAACGATGCCGAAAACTGCCGATGAGTGGGTAGCCTTCTACGATGCGATCAACGAGCGCGAGAGCGAGCTAGAGCGCGCCGGCATCGACTTAGAGATTGTCCCCTCAATGCGCGTTGGTCTTTGTTCGACGGCTACCACGGTCGATTTGGTTGCGCCGGTTGAAGTTCGATCCAAAGACGAAGTCCGAGCATTGGCGATGCTTGCCAAGCGGTTGCTTAAGCGCGAAACCACCATTGCCGACGAGTGGCCCGGCTACAGCTATGGACGTGATACGTGGTTATCTGAAGCCGGCTTGCGGAAACGTCGTCGATCAGAAGTTCAGTGAGGCCGCCCCCCAAGCGTCAGGTCCGGCAAGCAAATTTCATGGTTTCAGTGTTTTGGCTGGCTTCAACTGATGCAACCGCCGGCAGTGGTTTGTCATTCATATTGATTTCGACCGGTGATTTTCGTGTTCTCATTGATCTGCCTACGAAGCTAAGTCAACCGCCTGATAGTAACGTTACTAGTGTCGATTCAGTGTTGTATTGCTACTGTACTGCTGATGTAAACCCTAATGGTCAGGCAGTTCAATGATGAGAGCTGTCCATGCTCTTTGTGATCGCCTGTGACACTCAGGTTGCGGCATGAATGTGGAGCGGCACAATACTGCAGCTGGAGTGACTGGAAACTAGCGAGAGATGAGTCAAATAACACATTGTGATGATCTGACAATGAAGCTCCCCAATGTTAGTGGATAGAAATAACAGATTAGACCTACATCACAGAGTCATCATTAGCTTCCGGCCACCAGTAATCGTGAAGCCTTCCCGTTCGTAAAATGCTAGCGTCTCATCAAACTGTGGCAGAGGTGGTGTAGTGACCTCCAGGCGTTTCCAGCCTTGATAAATTCCAAAAAACTTTGCTCTTGCTATAAGACTGAATCCAATATTATTTGAACGATATTTAGGGAGAACATAAAGTTCAGAAATCGTACCAAAAGCACCTTCAGCATAAAGAGCATGGTTTTCATGAAGCGACAAAAATCCAACAGCTTCGTCACTATTATTTCGAGCTACAAACGCAAAATATTTCTCACGCTTGATAAAGTGCGTGACCCTGCTTATTGTCTCTTCAAGATTAAAATCAAACGATTGAACACCAGTTTTTTTTATAATCTCAGAAATCAATTGTCCGGCTAATATGGCGACTTCAACAGCGTCATTTGATGTTACACGATGAATAGAAAAAAACTCACCAGCTCGTTTTTCGTCTAACATTATAACTTTACCACCCATTCTAAATATAAATTCAAGTGAAGTTCTGCATAAAACTAATAAATATTATATAAATAGCGTAAAAATTAAAAAGAACTACTTATTACAGCTAGAATTGATCCTGAATTTTGCGGTTTCTTGTAGTAAGTCTCTTGCAATATATGATAACTCATTAGATGAACTAAGCACCTCTTCACTTTGTAAACTAGCTTTCCTCATACCATCCTGAAGTTGTGATAGCCTGTTGGCAATATCTTCAGAAACTTGGCTTTGCTCTTCTGAAGCACTTGCAATAGAGGATGACATGTCACCAACATTAATAACTAAAGAGCGAATTGATTCGAATACTTCCCCTACTTTTCTAGACTTTTCCAATACAATAAGTGCCTCATTATTACTACTCTTCATTCGTTCACTCATTGACTTGGAAACTTTCTCAAGAGTATCGATCTTAGCTTGTATCTCAATAGTAGAATCTTGAGTCTTCTTGGCTAGGGATCTGACCTCGTCAGCAACTACTGCAAATCCTCGTCCTTGATTTCCAGCCCTCGCCGCTTCAATCGCCGCATTGAGAGCAAGTAGGTTTGTTTGTTCTGCAATACCATTAATCACATCCAATATATCTGCTGCATCATGTACAGAATTGTTGAGTGCCTCCAAATCCTCGATGGAGTTACTCAGTGTTTGAGCTAAAAGCTCAACAGAACCTAGAGCCTGTTTTATTGAAGAGTTACCTATGTTGGTAATATTGTTCATTTCATCAGCAGATGCTGCTGCTTCGGAACAGCTTTGGGCAACTTCCTTGGCAGCCGAAGAATTTTCATATACTGATGTAGCGATCATTTCTACCAGCTTACTCTGTTCAATAGTTGTCTGTGACGACGCTGAAGAAATCTCACGTAAACTATCGGAATTCCTTGAAACTAATCCGGATAAGTTAATTATATTAGATAAAGATCCAGAAAGCTTTTCAGCCATTTTATTAAAACTTGTTGCAACTCGACTAAGCTCATCTTTATTATTGATTGTTATAGTTTGCGTAAAATCACCATCTGCCATAACACTTACTTTGTCTTTTAGAGTTTTGCTAGATTTCACTACTCGATTTTCGATCACAATATAGCAAATTATTAGTACTGCTATAATGGCTGCACATAAGACTATACTAACCCTGCTATATAAATATGCTGCATTACTTACTAGATCAAGGCTTTTCGTTGATTGTTCATCTGTTAAATCAATAAATTTCTTAACGGGGCGAGCAACTCTTTCCAATTCGGCTATATATAATTGACTATGTAGCATATCTAAAGCTATAGCCCATTTTTTTAATTCATTTTCATTAAGAGATTCCAGAGATCTCCCCTCTAAAGAGGTAACCAAATCAAAAGCGTCTACCTCTATGTCTACAATATTTAGTGATAACTCATTCGAATCCTCAAGTAGTGAAAGTGATTCTCCACTAACTCCAATCTCTATAAGTCTTTCAATATAGGATAAATCACGCCCATCCTCCCACTTTTCATTCCCTTCAATTTGATCGACCAGTAAGTTATAACTATCCTTGTATACAGGATCAAGAGTTGAAATGTATTTTCTGGCGAGCGAGGTAAGTTGATCAGAATGATATATTGACAGACTGGCTAACTGCAAAGCATTGATTCTGAAATCAGCCAGCTCCTGACTTTTTTCCATCTTATGGTTGAGAAGTATTGAAGTTATAAATAAGGCTGTGGTTAATAGAGATATTATCCCAAAAACACTTCTCATGATTATCCGTATGCTCATAAATACCTCATACAAAGCCTAAAATATGTTGCTTTATTTAATATATTGATTTCAATAAGCAGCCAAATGCGTAGCTTAATAATTATGCCTCATGGCGAGAATGGATAGACCAGTCACTATAAATGTAATACCCGCACCAAAATTAAGTCCTGAAATAATTCTAGAGCGTCCTATAATCAAGTCGGATAAGCGTGAAGAAAATATACCCATAAGTGAAAATCCGAGCCCCGTCAAAAGGGCGAACCAGACACCATATACCAGCATTTGTATTGTGACAGATCCTAATTCAGGATTAATAAACTGAGGAATGAACGCGAGTACAAATAGGCCAGGCTTCGGGTTAAGGGCAGCAGAGAGAAACGCTGTTAGAGCAATATGACTCAACGATTTTGCCGCAACAGGCTCAAAGGTAATCAGGCTACGTGACCTTATCACTTTAAAACCCAACCATATTAAATAACTAGCACCGATGACCTTGATCACCCAGAAAGCCACCTCTGAGGTTTGAAGCAAGAGTGTGAGGCCGAACGTTGCTGTTGCAACATGAAAGAGAATACCAATCCCCGAAAAGGCTCCAGAGACACTAGCAGCCAAGTTTCCCTGGCTTAACCCACGACCAATCGCTAGTAGGTTGTCTGGTCCTGGCGCCAGAACAAGAAGAATGCAAGCAGCTGTATACGCGAGCCAGATCTCGATGGGAAACAATTTATCTACCTCTCATTGATGCTAATAATTTGTCGAAAACTATATATTTAAATATACTGCTTAATCTTCCATATAAGATTGAATCGTGTACTTTCATCACAATAAATAGTAACTTGATTTTATGTTATATAGCTCATCTAAGATGTCTTCTTATATTGCGCGTTTATACCAAGATATTTGTCTAGGATCATAATCATATATCCACTTATTAGACCGAGGTCCTACAATTGGTAAAATCACAGATAAAGCCTTTTTTATAAACCAGAATTTTAATGGGCTAACTGGAGGCTGCCGTTGACGGCGAGCCAATTCGGCTATTTTTTCAACTCGCTCTTTACGCATCGACGCATACTGCTCAAATGCTATTTGAGGACATAAATCATTAACACTCAAAGAACATGCAAGACTCAGTGCATCCTCCATTGCTAGTGAAGCACCTTGGCCTGAGCTTGGTGGCATTGCATGTGCGGCATCCCCAATCAAGACAGCCCTATTTTTGTGCCATGAATGGAGTGGTTCTAAGTCATAAGCGTGATTCACAGATATATACTCTGTTTCAAGCAACAACTCTTGAACTGGTGATTTCCATCCACTAAAGGCATTCAGAAGTAGCTCCCTTTTTTTCTCTCTGAGCGTATGTGAAATTTTTTCAGAAATATCATCATCCACCCTACACCACCACATCCAGATAGATTCATCCTTAGATCCGCAACAAAAGCCAAAGGACTTATCATGATGTAGTAATAAATTTATACTGCTTCTTGAGCTATCATCTTTATAATTAATAATTGATTTGATATTTTCTGATTTAACAAGTCCACCTATTACTACGGATTTATGAATTTTTGGGGTTGATTGACCGTCACAAACATATTGTCGGATAGTTGAGTTAGCTCCATCTGCTCCAATTACCATATCCGCTTTTACCATCTCTTTATTTTTAAAATACAAATTGACGTAGTCATGATGGTAATCAATGTGGTCGATAGAGAAGTCATTTAGAACAGTGATCCCGGCTTCGCTAACCTTTTCACGTAGTACCTGCATTAAAGTACTACGTGGCAATGCTATCGCGCCGACCTCATCAAGTTTAGAGCTCTTATTACCAAACCGTGAAATAGCTTTATCTGTCTTATCTGTGAATCTTATGAAATCAATAGGTGCACCAAGTCTAGCGATCCTATTGCCAATTCCAAGGTGGTTCAGAATCTTCATGCCATTTGGTGCTATGGTCATACCCCCTCCTCCAGGCTCGGTTACTTGGGCTTCATATACTGTTGAGCTAATACCTACAGATTTCAGGCATAGAGCTGCTGTAAGGCCAGCTATTCCTCCGCCTACGATCGATACATGCAATGCTCTTTGATAGTTCTTAGGAGAATTCATTTGACACCATATAGATTACTTAATAAGATACTTAGAAAGTAAGCTAAGGACATAGAGATGTCAAGTTCAGTATCTAACAGCAGTATTGTTGAAGATAAAATAACTAATGAAATCAGGGTATTAATTGCAAACTCGGGGCTCTTTAATCAAAAAATTGCTGACCAGTTGCACATAACACCTTCAGATTTGCAGGTTCTTCACCTGATAGCGCTTAGCGGGCCTATGACGCCTGGATCTTTAGCTAAGGCAACAGGTTTAACTACAGGGGGGGTGACAGTATTAATTGATAGGCTTCAATCACAAGGGTTTGTATGTCGTAAAAGAAATGAGAAGGATCGCCGTAGTGTGTTCATACATTTAATAAGAGATAGTCTTGCTGATGTAGAGGTGGTTTATGAAAATAAGCGAACAGATACTTTGAATGTAATACGAGCTTTCAATTGCGATGAGCAAAGTATCATATTTAACTTTTTATTTAAGCTGAATAACGAAGTGTCATAGGAGGATAAGAGAATGACAAGCTATAAAGATGAAAATAATAATGAAGTAAAACATGAAAGTATTGGAGTAATTGATAGAATATTGCAAGGGCTATCTGAAAAGCTTGGTATTTCACGTAAGTTTATTATTGTTTTTCTAGTGTTGATCATGCTAGTGAACTTTCCCTTAGCAGTTCTTTTGGTAATACTTTCTTACTTTTGGATTGAGCACCCAGGAAAGTTTGACTCATCTTTCTCTAGCATTATAGGCTATGTAAAACGTTTGTGGTCTGGTGAAAGTAATAAGGATGACTCTAAAACCAATCATACTCCTGATATTAATGAAAAAATAAAAATAATCGAAGACAGGCTAAGTGAAATTGAAAATAAATAAAATGGTATTCGCTTTTTGCGATCTCCATACGCTCGCTCTTCGCGCCTTTTATTACGAACGATAACTGTCATAAAGCATATAAGGAGCCACATCTATGTCAAATGACTTTTGTGTACGACAGATTACTGCAAATGATTTGGAGTTGATGGTGGCTCTCTTGCACACTTTCGGTGAGGTCTTTAATGAGCCCGAGACCTACACAGCAAAACGGCCTGAAGATGCTTACCTTCGCCAACTACTTGCCAGTGACTATTTCATTGCTCTTGTGGCCATTAAAGATAGTTCTGTTATAGGTGGCTTGGCTGCTTATGAGTTGAAGAAATTCGAGCAGGAGCGTAGTGAAATCTATATCTACGATTTAGCTGTTTCAGGTGAGTACCGGCGCCAGGGCGTTGCCACTTTACTGATTCAGGAGCTCAAAAAAATAGCTATGTTACAAGGTGCCTATGTGATTTTTGTTCAGGCTGATACTGGAGAAGAAGACGAAGCAGCCATCGCTTTATACACAAAGCTGGGCATCAAGGAAAACGTTCTACATTTTGATATACCAGTACAAAGGCAATGATACGGAGTTATAAGTTATGCGGCCTCTTCATTATTGGAATTCGCAGCATAGCTTAATATCTTTATATGAGCCGTAATACTAAATATACAGGGTTAGTTATCCATTGTTAGTTACGTTTATTTATAGCGGAGTGACTCTTTCATGCTAGAGATACCAATAGTGTTTGAGAACAAGTACTACTCAAGTGTGACTAGCCTGGAAGCATGGTAGATTGAGCAAGTAGTACCCCCCCCATTCATATTTTTACTGTGCAATGGGTGCGGAGATTTTGCTGGACTTATTTATTGAATTCTCGATATTACACTAAATGTAGGCCCTACAAAGGGACTTATTTTCTATGAAAAACCTGACTGTTCGAAAGCTGTTTTTCCTCCTTGCATTTGCCGTTACCTCTCTCATGATACTCCTTGCACTAGCCACAGTTCGCCAGCTTGGACTGGGGCAGGAGCTGGCTGAATCCAGTCATAACCGATATCAATCCTACCTGTTGGCAGACGAATTACGTCAAAGTTCCGATGAGTTGACTCGCCTGGCGCGTACCTATGCCGTGACCGGGGATCCAAAATGGGAAAAACAATACTTTGATATTCTCGCCATCCGCAACGGAGAAAAACCTCGCCCGCAAAACTATCACCGCATCTACTGGGACTTTGTCGCTGCCGGAGAGCCGGCCCCTCAGCCTCCGGGAGAAACGATTGCGCTGACACAACTGATGCGCCAGGCAGGCTTCAGCCATGAAGAGCTTGCGAAACTGACCGAAGCACAGCAGAACTCGGATGCCCTCGTCGCACTTGAAACCAAAGCCATGAATGCGGGTAAGGGCCTGTTTGCCGACAGCAACGGCGCTTATACCCTGAGAGGAGAGCCGGATCTGGAACTGGCCCGCACCCTCATGCACAGTGATGACTACCACCGCTTTAAAGCCCAGATCATGAAGCCTGTGGATGAGTTTTTCGAACTCCTTGATCAACGCACCTTGGCTGCCGTAACAGAAGCGAACCATCAGGCCACTGCGTGGCTCACTCTTCTGATCGGCATTGTTTTCATCATTCTGCTGGTATTGCTGGGCGGGCTCTACTTCAGCTATCTATTCCTCAAGCGAACAATAGGTGGCGAGCCGGTCATAGTTGCAAGAGCCTTGCAGGATATTGCCGAGGGTGACATTTCCAACACCCTGCCAAGCGCCACTCATGGCAGCATCATGGCCAGCGCTGAAGCGATGCGTAGTAGTCTGGTGCATGTGATTTCGGCTACCCGCAAGGCTGCAGAATCGATTACAGGTGCAGCCACGGCACTTCATCATAATAGCGAGCAGGCCAGTGAACGTGTCGACCATCAGCAAAAAGAGGCTGAACAAGTAGCGGCCGCCATGACGGAGATGGTGGCGACCGTACAGGATGTTGCACTCAGTGTTTCCAAGGTGGCCGAACTGAGTAAGGAGACAGATGCTCATGCAAGAGAAGGATTGGGTATCATGACAGAAAGTGTGGATGCCATCGGCACGCTGGCAAGTGAGATCGAGGATATCGCCAGGGTGATCGAAACCGTCAGGGCTGACAGCCAGGCCATATTTCAGGTGGTTGATGTCATCAACGGTATTGCCGAGCAGACCAATCTGCTGGCACTGAATGCTGCCATAGAGGCCGCACGTGCTGGTGAGCAGGGTCGAGGATTTGCAGTGGTTGCTGACGAGGTTCGCACGCTGGCAAGCAGAACCCAGGGATCCACCAATGAGATCCACTCCATGATTGAAAGACTGCAGTTGAGTGCATCAAACGCCGTCACTGCGATGACCGAAGGGTGTAACCGAGCAAGGCGTAATGTTCAACTCTCCGCATCCGCCAGTACAGCCTTCAATACCATCTCCTCATCTGTCAATGAGTTGAATGATATGAATGTCATGAGTGCCACGGCAACCGAACAGCAGGAAGCTGTCGCTGAGCAGATCAACGTCAACCTCAACAACATCAGCAACGCTGTCACCGAAACAGCCCTGTCAGCAAGACAACTTGCCGAGTCTGCGGCTTCCCTGACAAATCTGACGGATGAGATGATGATCAGCATCAGCCACTTTCAGCTTCCACAAAAACGTGACATCCCATAAATCATTATTGCCAATGAATTACTGGTCCTACAAACAGCAACTGAAATGGAGGGGGATGCTCCGTACTTTGAAAGTTGTATGTTTGAAAGCAAGTGGATGTCATCTATGGTGTTACCGACTAGACCAATAAGATATCGAGCTGAACGTATGTCATATAAAGCAACCAGAACACTTTTACAGCCTTGGAGCCCTGATTTCATTGAGCTTGAGCCCCTTAACTCGTTGGTGAAATCAGCTAGAGTCATTGGTGTTGGTGAAGGGGCCCACTTTGTTTCTGAGTTCTCTTTGGCTAGAGCTACCTTCATCCGGTATTTCGTGGAGACGCATGGGTTTAATGCAATCGGACTGGAGTGTGGGGCTATTCAGGGTGATCGAATTTCCAAATGGCTGAATTCTCCATCAGATACAAATAAGCTTGATAGCGTTACTAATCCATTAACTTTCGCTCTGTATGGGGCAGTGCTCGTCTGGCTCAAAGCCTATATCCGAGATACTGGAGCAAAGTTGATCGTTATAGGTATTGATCTGCCCAACACCCTAAGCCCTTGCGAGGATCTAGAGCAGTTGGTAAGGGGTATTGAGGTCCTTGATCCTCTTATGAAATCGGAAGTGGATCTAATGAGACAATCTTTGGCATCAGTCTCTGGCGAATCGGCAGTGGTTTCTTCAATGCAGTGGGGTGAGCTGGATCTAACTTCACGTAATAACGCACTCTCTGGGATAATGCGACTGAAATTGCGACTTTTGGGATTGGCACCAGTTTTTACCAAACATAGGGGGGAGCCGTTCAAAAAGCTATTCGAGAGCGTGTTGTCGATTGAGCATACGCTGGAAACCCTGCGTATCATGAAGACACTATTTGATGGCACTTCGCTTGAGGGCGATACTTCTGTGCGAGAATCATTCATGGCTAGCGCTGTGGAGAGGTATCTCAAGGAGTATCCAGATATGAAGATGATTTTACTTGCGCATAACAATCATATTCAAAAGACGCCAGTCTCCTATTCTGGTGAGTTGATGGCCGTCCCGATGGGGCAGCACCTAGCACATCGAGAGGACTACTATTCCATTGGTGCGACCCACTTGGGGGCCACAGTTCCTGAGATGCAGTATCCATCACCTAGTAGCCCGCTTGGGTTCTCAGTCGAACCTGTCTTGGCTGATAAAATTCGTAAAAGCAGCGTAGAGCACTTTATCCTGGATGCTGGTTGTGTCATGGATCCTTGTGTACTGCTCGCTGATGATGTGAGGCACACACAGCGAATCAGATCGCAAAGTTCGTCGATTGTAACAAGTGTGGCTGATGCATTCGATGCACTCTACTGCATTCCTTCTGTCAGCAAAGACAAATTGGTAGAGGTATAAAAGACAGGCTTTACCTAGTTGTTGACATACTTTCCTGCAGTGTGGTGGCTTGTAGGATGAAACGACATTACCTAGCAACTTAGTAGTGGAAGCCAAATCTGTCCTTGATGTCCGAGGATTAAAGTACAGGAGGGTAATTAACTTGGTGATGGGTTCATTTCTTAAAGCTCGATGGTTTCATTTCATGCTTTTGAGAAGCGCTCGACACTGCATTTTTTTCATGTTCAATTAGCCAGCGTTTACGTGCTAAACCACCACCGTAGCCTATCAACGAGCCGTCTTTGCCAACTATGCGATGGCACGGAACAATAATAGCAATTCGGTTTGCTCCGTTGGCCGAAGCAACCGCACGTACGGCTTGTTTTTTACCCATTTTATCAGCCTGTGCCTGATAGCTGCTTGTCATACCATAGGGAACTGTTTGCAATACTTTCCATACTAACTTCTGGAAATCACTTCCTGGCATATCCAATGCCACATCGAAACTTCTTCTCTGGCTGGAAAAATATTCTCCGATCTCATATTCGGCCTGTCGCGTGTGATCGTTCTCTCCTGCAATGATTTGGGAGTTAAGCAAGCGTTGTAAATCTTTGAACTCAGTTTCCAGCATACGCCGGTCGACGAACTCTAATAGGCAAATACCTCTGTTTGTGGCGCAGACAAACATAGGGCCTAAGGGGGTAGTGAATCGATTGATGACGATTACATTCGTACTTGCACTTTTTTTGGGAGTTTTACCAATCAATTTCTTGTAGGTATAGTTAAATCCACTAAGAGACTCATAGCCGCTATCAAATGCTGTAACCGTTGCCAGCTTTCCTCCTTTTAGTTCCTGCAAAGCAGTATTCACGCGCAGCATACGCTGAAAAGCCTGAAAGGTCATACCATAGTGCTTTGTAAACCAGCGTCTTACCAGTTCAGGGCTGATGCCATGTTGCTTCAATTGTGTATCGCTAATACGAACTTTTGGGTTGACTCTCACCAGTGCTATGGCCTGCTCGACTGGAGGTGGAGCGAGATAAGCATTTTCTGTGGGCCGGCAGATTTTACAAGGACGAAATCCTGCAGTAAGCGCATCTTTAAAGTCGGTATAAAACTCGACGTTCTCACGTTTTGGTTTACGTGCACGACAGGTAGAGATGCAAAACACACCAGTTGTTTTCACACCTACAAAGAAAATTCCGACGTAGTCTGTTGCACGCTCTATCAACGCCCGGTAGTACCTCTCAATCTGAGTGCTATCAGTAACCAGCATGATTGAACACCGGCTGAAAGGATTGCTGCAGCTGGATGTTCTGAAAAATTTCGAACAACTGCTGTTGTAAATGTGCGTGGATAAAGTTCCCCATGCTGATCCGCTTTACACCAAGCTCAGCTAGCCTATCGAATGCTGGAAGATCCGGCGTACACATGACGTTCAGTGGTAGTGATACAGATTCGACGATCTCGGAGATGTCTCGCACTTGAGTGATGTAGGGTACAAACAAACCGTCTGCTCCAGCCTTAGCAAATAGGCGGCCACGGCGGATGGTTTCTGACTGCGCATTCTCTAGGCCTAGCAGGAAAGTATCCGTGCGAACATTGAGAAAAAGCTCAACCCCCCTTTCCTGAAGATCCAGCTTTATTTTCGCTAGCTTTGCCGCAAAGCAATCGGCGCTGAGCAAGTAGCGCCGGCCTTTACACACCATGCTGTCTTCTATGTTTACACCTACAACTCCAAGTGCTGCCAGATACACCAGATTCTCAATCACCTTTTCCGGTGTGTCTGCATAACCTGCCTCTATATCGACACTTAGAGGAAGGTCACATTCAGCGCGCACTCTAGAGATAATATGGAGTATTTCAGAAAAGCTTACTCCTTCGCCGTCAGTGTAACCGAGCATGTGAGAGATGGCAGCACTCGATGTACCAATAGCACTGTAGCCGGCCTGTCGGGCAGCTTGCGCACTTGAGACATCCCAGATATTGGCAATCAACAGCGGCGATGCTTGCTGGTGCAGAGACGAAAAGTTCATAGACTGGTTCCAAGTGAAGTTCGAACTCCAGCTTATCGGCCTGCCTATCTGACGTACAACCGAAAATTTGACAAGTAATTTATACTATTCATTGTAAAACTATCTGTTCAGCTTATTCAGGGAAGCAGGATTTGTTACATCAGTTTCGAAATTAAGGGGCGGATAGTTGAACGAGATATTCGTGAAGCACTGAGTTGGATCGAAGCGAACCAGACCTTTCTGTTTGATGAATGGCGAAGGAGTAACTCATGAGAGAATATTTTTCCCCGAAAATGACGGCGGTCATTGCTTTGGCACCTTATCGCTTGCGCACGACCTGGAGTACGGGAGAGGTGCTGGAGGTTGATGTGAATGACATTCTACATAAAATCCCAGCACTGGCGCCCATTCTGGATCCTGAGGTTTTTGCGTGTGCACACATCGCCGAGTGGGGGGGCAGTATCGAATGGCTTGATTCAGAGTTCGGCGAAGATAATGTGTACGCATGGGCGAAGGAACAAGCCGGAGAAGTCAGCCACGAAATGTTTGGTGACTGGATGTCTCGTAATGACTTGTCACTGAGCACGGCTGCAGAAGCATTGGGTATCAGCCGTCGCATGGTGAACTACTATCGCACTGCACACAAAGCTATTCCTCGTGCTATCTGGCTTGGATGTCTGGGCTGGGAGGAAACCCGGCCCAAGGATAAAATTCTGCCGTGCACCTTGCCAACATGTCAGTGAGTTCGTTGTTTTTCATACTTTAAAGATGGGGATCACATCTGTGTGAGGTGTGCTTCTTCTCAGCCCTGGCTCCACTTAAAGAGCAGCGTTGTAGTCCAAGATAACGTCCTCACCCCCTTTACGGACTTTTAGCACTGTTGCTGACACTGGCCGATGCTGGGAAAGCGACGGGTCAAAAGCAGCTCGGCCACCTCCGGTCCGACTGCCTCAATGTGAATCACCTCTATTGTCTGAGGCTTGTCATCCCTGATGTCGTATTCAACGGTGATGAGGCTTACCTGGCCGCCTGCGGCCGATACCTTGCTGGCTAGCAAAGAGTGTAGTTCTGATGGGCAATTATCAAGGATCATTATGGTACGTCGGCCCTCAGCCATCAGCCTATCCAACATTGCTGCTGAAGGATCAGGTCCAGCACCGGTGTCGACATAGACAGCGACGGTCCGATCAAGAGCATCTACTCCAACAGTCTCGTCAAAGAGAGTTTGCACGATCCTGGTCTTCCCGACGCCGGACAAACCCGTTATGCGAATCGCCTTCTCCGTAGTCCGAATGAGCTTCCGCATCGGTTCAATGGCATCTTCTATGCTGAGCTTCTGATCCTTCCCTGATGGCAGCGTGACCATAGCGCCAGAGGCAGAAATCAGCGTATCGTCGGCACCATGAGGTGGATTGCTCCAAGCACCGTATGGCTGCCAACCCGAATATCCTTGACCAAGCTTTCCTTTCACCCACAGCATGACGGACGGGTGCTGGCGCAGCCATTGGGAAAGCTTCGAGAGGTCGTAGAAGTCCAGGTGAATATTGCCGCCATTGGGATCCTCTTTGACAGCATCCTGCATAGCTTTGAGGCGCACTTTCTTCATGGGAGGAGAGCAGTCATCAGCCAAGCTGACGATGATGTAGCTACCACCCTTAGCCGCTTGCTCAGAGATAGTTGGTGACAATTCTCTGTCGGAGACCATTTCCTTTGTGATCTCGGCCTTCGGCATCGAATGTTTCTTGGCCTGAAAGATTGTATCCGACCTTTCAAGAAACCCCGTGCTCAGTGTATCGACAGGAATCTGAACGTGAATATCAATTCCCTCGTCAGGAGAATTGATTGAACCTGACCAGCTTACCCATGCAGGGCTATAACCATGTGCTGCCACCTCAGCCTCAGAGAGGCGAGCAATCAACTCTTCTAGCTGAGTATCGGACAGCCGGAGCAATTCGTCTTTCTCAATGTCAAAGATGGCCACGACCTCTCCTCAGTAGAACATTTTGGTGTTATACCCAGAGGTAACCCAATAATCCAGCTAATATGAGAAAGAGTGCCCGCTGGAGTGCTTGTTGTGAACGGCTACAACTAGTAATTTATCGGGAGAGGACTAGGTATTATGAAAGTAATGATGCAGCAAACTGTAGAAGTGACCAGCCATGTGTTGTGTGATGTCTGTGGTCGCAACACTTCAGACGGTAAAACATCTGAGTTTGGGACGCTCAAAGCGGATTGGGGGTATAGCTCTGCGCATGACGGTGCCAGCTATGAGGTACATCTGTGTGAGGTGTGCTTCTTCTCAGCCTTGGCTACACTTAAAGAGCAGCGTCGCGCTCACACCTTATTTTCAGATGATAATTTGGACAGCGCAATTGAGTTCGGGCGGGTAATTGCCGAATAGCATTGGTAGGCAGATCACCTCTTCAGCCATGGGTATCTGCAACAGCGCTGTTTGGCCGCTTCATCAGTTGAGATTGTCCGGTTTATCGGATCTGGCGACGCGTGTTGCTTCGCTCATTTTCAGCGAAGGTGGCTGATGATCCATTCGGCTGTTCTCAATGCGCGGATCGTGATATTGCTGAGGGATACATGTTCACACCCTCCTTAGGCAATAGTCGCTACTAAAAATATCAAACTTTATTATCAATAGTTTAATGATAATGGCGCTGTATTAACAATAAAAAATATCAAACTTTAATAGCGCTCAGATTTGAAAATTCGCGTAAAATTTAAATTTTTTATCAAACTTTATTATCCTCTTACAACTGTGACTTGTGATCAGGGTGGAACGCGATGACGGCCTTCCATGAATCATCCCACGTTTTTACTGGTCAGGATCCAGATCGGACAAAAAGCGACGAAGCCGATCCTCTTCCGAGAGGTCACCATAGAGCACGGAAACGCCACCGGTCGGGCTAACTTTCAGCAAGGAGGGCGTCGCAAACACTGAGTGTTTGATGCCTTGCTCAGGTTGTTCGAGCAGATCAATCTCATAGGGCTGAATGTCAGTGCAATTGAGTTGCTCAAGCATCTTGGCAATGTTGGTCCGGGCGCGTTGGGAGCGTGGCGCTGTGCCCGTCACGAACAACATCAGCACTGGCAATCTCGACTCTCCAGATTGTTTTATAATGCTCATGACAGCCCTCCTTCATCGCTGGCGGGGTGCAAAGGCGGATTATTTTTCTCCGGGTCGCGCCGCTGTTTGATCTGTTGGCGCTGAATGCGCTCCAGTCGATCCGTTTCGGCCGACTCTTCTTTCTCTAATTCCAGCTCTGCTGCCAGGGTTTGGCGTTCTCGCTCAACCAGCTCCATCCGGCGTTCGATGTCCAGCAAACGTTGCTTGCGCTTTAGTTGCCGGCGTCGCTCAGCCGTAGCCTCCTCTCGTTCTCGGGTCGCGCGCGCGGTGCCCATCAGCACCTCAGAGCCATGCTCGTAAACATCGGCAAGGTAGATGCCATCACCCGATAGCAGCAGCTCGCGCTCCTGATTCGAATGGGCCGAACCGCGAGACTTCACAATCGATAGAGAGCGATTTCGTTCACCGCCGCGCACGTTGTAGTCAAGCACAATCCAGCTGTCAGCCAGTGTTGATACTTGGCCGAGTGTAGACTCACCCTCTGGATCGTCTATGCCGCTTAATGATGTGAGCACGGTGGTGATACCCCGGCGGCGCACCAGATCTATCAGGTGCTCGGTCGCCATGCTTGCCCCTTCGGTGCCACTGGCCTTGTACAGTGCGGAGACTGGGTCGATCACCAGGCAATGAGGATCGAAAGAGTCAAGCAGGCGGCGTAGAATTAAAAAGTGCTCGGTCACCCGCAAGGAGTAGGCGGATAGATCCTCGAATCGGATCAGTCCGGCTTCAATATGGGCGCGCAATTTGATCCCGACAGAAGCCAGGTTGCGCACGTACGGGGCTTCCATTTCGTCAAAGCTCACATATAAAGTGCGCTCGCCTCGCAGGGCGGCGGTCTGCGCGAAACTGCCGGCGAGGGTGCTCTTGGCGGTACCAGGGCGGCCTGAGATCAGTAGGCTCGATCCACGGTAAATGCCCCCGTCAAGCAGCTTATCCAGACGCTTGATGCCGGTGCTGAGCCGTTCGTTGCTCGCTATCACCTCATCAACGGGTAGATGTTCATGATAGGGGAGCTGAATACCCTCGTCGTCGATAATCATCGGTAGCTCGTCTGCCAGGTGCCCGGAACCCCGGAACTTGGAGATGCGCAGTGACCGGTTGAGCTGTTGGTTAACCAACCGCGCGGACAGCACAAGGGTCGCTGATAGCAGATACTCAATCCCCTCCAGGTGGGCTGGTGCCATGCTGTCGCCGATGGCCTTGCCACTCAGCAGGAGGGTCCACCCGTTGTTTTCACAGTATTCGTTGATGAGTCGCACTTGGTCGATCGCGACTCGTGGATCTGGCTGGTACTGCAGCAGCTGATCAATACCGTCGAACACAACCCAGGTTGCGCGAGTCTTTGCGATGGTCGCCGCGACAATGCTGAGTAGGCCCTCGATATCGAATTCGCCCGCTGCCTCGGTATTGAAGCGCGGACGAGCGTCGATCAATTGCCAGCGATCAGACTCCTGGAGGTGCACTCCCCAAGAGAACGAGGCTGCGTCACGTTTCACCTGTGCCGGTGATTCCTCAAAGGTTACGAACACGCCGCCCTCGCCGCGCTCAATGGCACGGGCCAGTATCTGGAGACTCAAGACCGTCTTACCCGCTGCAGCCTGGCCGAGTAAAAGTGTCACCTGACCCGACGGTAGGCCTCCACCAGTGATATTATCCAGGCCGATGATGCCGGTTTTAAGCTTTTGCAATTTAGTCTCTTTTTCGCTCATTATGCACGCCTTGTTAGTGGCCGGGGTCGGTCGTGAGTGGAAGTTTGCTTCTCTGTTCCAATAACCAGCGAAAGTCCTCTGCCTCCAGCGGCATGCTGTAGAAAAAGCCTTGACCGGAACGGCAACCCATCTCAATAAGGGCATTTCGCACCTCGGCGGACTCTATGCCCTCTGCTATGACTTCTGCATTCAATGCCTTGGCGAGCATGATCACCATCTCGACGATATTGCGGCTAAAGGGATCTTCGAGCAACTTGAATACGAAACCCTGGTCAATCTTGATCTCATTGAAGGGATACCGCTGCAAGTACAATAGTGAGGAATAGCCGGTCCCAAAATCATCCAACGACAGCCACACACCCATGTCGCGTAATACGGACATCTGGTTCAGCAGAACTGCTGACTCACGTTCGAACACACTTTCAGTGACTTCCAGCGCAAGTTCTTCCGGTGCCACTTCGGATTGATCGAGGGCGGTTCGTACCCGGCTTGCGAAATCACCCCTCTGAAACTGGATTATGGAAACGTTCACGGCCACACGCACAGGCTGCAGGCCGGCATTACGCCAGTCGCGCAGGTGTTGGCAGGCCCGATATAGCACCCAGTCGCCGATTGGTCCGATCATCTGGCTTTGTTCAGCGATGGGAATGAACTCTCCGGGTGAGATCAGCCCTCGAGTGGGGTGATTCCAGCGAATCAGTGCCTCGCAGGCGATGAGCGTACCGGTAGCCAGATCGACTTTGGGCTGGAAATGTAGTTCGAATTGGTCTTCAGCAAGCGCCAAGCGCAGCTCACGGGCCAACTCAATGCGCTTTTGAGTCTCTTTTTGAATACGTTTGCTGTAGGCAACCCAGGGTACGGACGTGTCCTGGCGATGCAGGGATAAAGCCCGTTCCGATTCGCGTAGCAGGTCTTCAATCGGGCGTTGGCGCTTTCCCAAACGGGTGTACCCCAGCCGTAATTCTATCTCGATATTGACGCTGGCAAGCTGGAAAGGGAGAGACAAGGACTCAACCAGCCTGTTCAAGTATAGCTCTAGCGCCTCGCCATGAGCTGGTAGAATAAACAGTGTGAATTCGTCGCCGCCGATACGACCAGCCAGAATCTGTTCACCTGGCAGGTCTTTCAACCGACGACCAAACCTGGACAGCAGCCAATCACCAGCTTCGTGACCGTAGGCGTCATTGATATCTCGCAGGCGAGCAATATTGAACGTCACTAAAGCTCCCGTAACCGGCCAGCCGTGTTGGTCAATGTGCTTTTGCATTTTCCGGGTGAAGCCGACAAAGTTGAAGAGGCCTGTCAGCGGGTCTTCGAAAGCAATTCGGTTGAGCGCTTGCTCGGCTTCCTTGAGCGCAGTGATATCCTGCTTGATAGCGACATAGTTGGTAATTCGTCCCGATTCGTCTTTGAGCGGCGAAATGACTTCGGACTCCCAGTACAGGGTGCCATCCTTGCGCCGGTTCTGCAGCTCGCCGGTCCAAACCTTCCCGGCAGTAATGGTTTCCCACAATTCTTGATAGGCAGTCTCTGGTGTATGGCCGCTCTGGATGCTCGCTGGCGTATTGCCCAGGAGTTCCTCGCGACTGTACCCCGAGATTCTCTCGAAGGCAGGGTTGACGTATTCGATGCGACCTTCAAGGTCGGTAACCGCAACCGGGCTGGGGCTTTGCTCCGTGATGTGGGCCAGCTTGCGCAATTCCTGGTCACGCGCACGAATCTCGGTTACATCGGTAATGACCGCGCCAAGCAGCGTATTCGGCTTATGGGGCAGATCGATCGGGTAATAGCGTACCAGAAGTTTGCGCAACCCGAGCCCGGCGTAGTTCCATTCAGTTTCGTAGTGCTGGGCTTCTCCGGCAAAGCAGCGATCAATCCGGGGTTTTATGGTCTGCCTGAAATACTCTGCGCCAACCACATCTTCGACGGTGCGCTCCTCGATTTCCTCCAGCTGCAGCCCGTAAACATCCAGGTACGCCCTATTAGCCCACACATAGCAATAATTGGCATCAATAATGCAAAAAAGGTCATCACCACCATCCAATAGATAGTGGAACTCTTCAAGACGCTCCCGGAAGTATTTCGATGCCTTCGTGTTGTTTGTCATATCAAAAGCCTTACTAACTCCAAGCTTCGGGAGTGTGTGGCAACGCATTATGGTGGGCGTTTTAAAACATCAATTTGACAGGCTGCTGCATCGATTCGAATTATTATAATCCATAACCGAAAAAAAGCTATGGAGTCGGCACGCTACATGCTTGCATGCTGTGCGTTGCGTCCGACCAGCCGCGCTTGGCAAAAGCAGGCCTGGCTGGCCGCTGCACCCCTTTTTCAGTTTTATAACCCACGGTGAAGGCAGCATTTCTTCATTGATATTCGATATTAAATGCTGACTTCATCATCTCCTGTTCGGCGCGTGAAATACCGATAGCGTTGGCCATATCTCGCCACTTGCCGACAGCAGTCAGCACTTCGATGAAGATCGCCTCGGCCTCCTCCTTTGCAAGCTGGAAAAAGTCGATCACCTCGAATGCGAGCTCATAGCTCAGACGGTTGTCCTTGTCATCGATGTTGAGGTGCAAACCATTGGCGAGCGCTGTTGGATTGATATCGTATGCGGGCGACAGCCTCCAGCCCTCACCGTCGAAGAGGAAGCCGTGGTTGCGCAGATGATCATCGACATTGGACACGGCGATATTAAAGACGATACGGCGCCATAGCTGTGCCAGATCCAACTTGCCTTGCGTGCCCTGGTTGGTCAGAAACTCGGCGAGTTCCAAATAGCTCGCCATCAAGAAGCGGACCCTCCAGGCTGGTTTTGAAGCGGAGAGCGCCCATGCGGTACTCATCATAGACACCCAGCAGGTAGTCGCTTTCTTGTAGAGTGCTCGGGCGGCGATTCTCCTGACGAGCTAATGCCGCTTCGCGTCGCTGCATCAAAAGGCGACCCCATCGGTCTGGGCAGGAATCAAGAAAAGTCCTGAAATTATTTCCATCACCCTTATGCTGGCTGCCTGTAAACAGATGAAGATCAGGATCAAGCTTCAGATAGGGGGCATCGTCCCGCTGAAGCCATTCATCGGCATAGGCGAAGCTGAAATGCTCTTTGCCGCGTATCTGGTCCGCCGTCAGGGTGCCGATCAGGACAGGTTCGTTTTCGATCCAGTCAGCAAAGGCATAAATATTACGGCTCATGTGTCCTCTCCATTTGACGTTGCTGTTGAGGGGCCGTCCTGCTCGCTCCTCCCCCGATTATCTTCCTTGTTTGCACGAGTCTTGGCCAACGCCATGAGTGATTGTATACGTTGGGAGCCTCCTGATTCAGATGCCTGTGCAGAGGTTGTTGTCTCACGTCGGATTGGCGCGTTACTCGACCTGGAGGCTTTGAGCAGTTCAATGTCCTGAAGCTTACGCCCCATATCGTCATCAGATGCCACTTTGGCCAGGTCCTCAGCCAGCCCCAGTACCGCCAGCACGCGCAGGTAGTGTCCGATAGACACAGTAGATTCGCCCCGCTCGATGTTGCGCAGCGTGGGTTTTGAGAGCCCTGTCCGCTCAGCGATCATTGTCTGGGTGATTTTGCGACGCTTCATTGCCAGTCGGATATTCTCTCCCAACTGCTCAAGCATCTTCTGTTCTTTGGGGAAGACAATGGCTTGTCGTTTTTGCTTGGTATTCATAAAACTATATTTTCATAAATTTTTAATAAATGAAAGTATAGTTTTATTATTGGTATTAGCAAGGTGATTACTTTACAAGCTCTTCTATAAATTGTATAAAATATACAATATTAATCGAATCAACCGACATCTGTCGCGAGCGCTATAATCGAGCCTCGTCTGACCCAACCTAACGAAGGTAGAGCCATGAACGATACTATTTTTAACGGCTGCATCCCCGCCCTGATGACGCCCTGTACGCCAGCGCGCAAACCCGATTTTGATGCATTGGTAGCCAAGGGCCGTGAGTTGATTGATATAGGCATGAGTGCAGTTGTCTATTGTGGCTCTATGGGAGACTGGCCGTTACTGACCGAAGGGGAACGACAGGAAGGCGTCGCTCGGCTGGTGGCGGCCGGTGTTCCGACGATTGTAGGCACAGGGGCCGTGAACAGTCGTGAGGCTGTCTCTCACGCTGCCCATGCCGCAGCGGTAGGTGCACAGGGTTTGATGGTGATTCCGCGTGTATTGTCACGGGGCACATCAGTGTCTGCGCAAAAAGCGCATTTCTCAGCCATTCTGAATGCGGCCCCTGCTCTGCCAGCCGTGATTTACAACAGCCCCTACTATGGCTTTGCCACCCGCGCCGATCTGTTCTTTGAGTTGCGTGAGCAGCATCTAAACCTGATTGGATTCAAGGAGTTCGGTGGGGCTGCGGATCTGCGTTATGCGGCGGAGCATATCACTTCAAAGGATGAGGCGGTGACGCTGATGGTCGGGGTCGATACCACTGTGTTTCATGGTTTCGTTAATTGCGGTGCGACAGGAGCCATCACAGGTATCGGCAACGCCCTGCCACGGGAGGTGCTACAACTGGTTGCCCTGTGCAGGAAGGCAGCCGAGGGGGATGTGCAGGCACGTCGCCTGGCTCTGGAACTGGAATCAGCGCTGGGTGTGCTCTCCTCCTTTGATGAGGGCGCGGATCTGGTGCTCTACTATAAGTATCTGATGGTGTTGAACGGAGACGAGGAGTACGCCCTGCACTTCAATGAGACGGATGCGTTGAGCCAGTCACAGCGCCACTATGCTGAAAACCAGTACCGCCTGTTCCGCAGTTGGTATGAGCAGTGGTCGGCATCACTGAATGGCTAAGTGGCGACTAAGTAAAACGTCGATAACTATTCCCGATGACATTACGGTCATAGTGGCTCAATTGTCGCCATTGATTACTGGTAATTATTCAAAACGGCATCCCTGTTCAGGGGTGCCAGCCCTCCAGCCTTACCCTATCTGTCAATCCTGAAGGCTATCCAGACAAGCCATCCAGACAAGCCATCCAGGCAATCTCTTCTGATCTCTATTACTCTGACGCTGATATAGCAGCGTCGCATTTTTATCTATTTATGTCGTATATTTTCGGTTTCCTCTGACACCCAAAGGGTACTTTAATCAGACACCTTTAGGGCGGTGCAGAGGGAACTGGCAGTCCTGTGATAACAATAATGAAACCGGGTAGAAAGAGGTGTTCCCTTGGACATTATCAACTTTCTGATGCAGAACATCGATCTGCTGCTGAAACTGACGCTGGAGCATATCTCTCTGGTGGCGGTAGCGGTGGGTCTGGCAACCCTGACGGGTGTGCCGATCGGAATCGCAATCACGCAGAATGAGCAGGCTGCCAGAGTGGTGCTCTATATTGCGTCAATCATCATCACCATTCCATCGATTGCCCTGTTCGGCATCATGATTCCTGTTCTCTCCATCATCGGGCATGGCATCGGCTATCTGCCTGCAGTGATTGCGGTGCTGCTCTACTCGCAGCTGCCGATCATTCGCAACACCTATACCGCGATCAATAATGTCAGTCCGGCACTGCGTGAGGCCGCGCGAGGTATCGGCATGAGTCCGTTACAGCGCTTGCGCATGGTCGAAATTCCCTTGGCGATTCCGGTCATCATGGCCGGTGTCAGAACCGCTGTGGTGATGAATATCGGAGTGATGGCGATTGCGGCCTATATCGGTGCCGGTGGTCTGGGAGTCCTGATCAGTCGGGGTATCAGCCAGAGTGACCCGCGACAGCTGATCGTCGGTGCGATCGCTGTCAGCATTCTCGCAATTATTGCCGACTATGCGCTGCTCTGGCTGCAGCGTCGCCTGACCCCTCGGGGCATCTGAATACCGAATTCACGTTTGCAGGAAAGAAAAATGATAACCATCGATAACCTGACAAAGATTTTTGAAACCGAGAATGGCCCTGTCACTGCAGCTGACCATATCAGTATGGAGGTACCGGAGGGGGAGATCTGTGTACTGCTTGGTCCATCCGGTTGTGGCAAGACAACCACGCTGAAGATGGTGAACCGCATCGTCCCGCCTACGTCCGGACGGGTGCTGATCAATGGTGAGGATACCACGGGACTGAACACCGTCGATCTGCGACGCCAGATAGGCTATGTGATTCAGCAGATAGGACTCTTCCCGAATATGACCATTGAAGAGAACATCAGCGTGGTGCCGCGCCTGCTGGGCTGGGATAAGGCTCGTTACAAAGCGCGGGCGACAGAGCTGCTGGATATGGTGGCACTGGACCCGTCGATCTTTCTCAAACGCTATCCGCGTGAGTTGTCGGGTGGGCAGCAGCAACGGGTGGGGGTGATCCGTGCCCTGGCGGCTGATCCGCCGGTGATGCTGATGGATGAGCCCTTCGGTGCGATAGATCCGATCAACCGTGAGATTATTCAGGATGAGTTCCTGAAAATGCAGAAGGAGCTGCGCAAGACCATCATGTTCGTCAGCCACGATATTGATGAAGCGGTGAAGATGGCCAATCGGATTGCGATCTTCCGCACCGGTAAGTTGGTGCAGTATGACACGCCGGATAATCTGCTGGCGCATCCGATCGATGACTTTGTCGAGAGCTTTGTCGGTGATGATCGCGCCCTTAAGCGGCTGAGGCTGGTGCGGGTCGGCCAGGTAATCGAACAGTCGGCACCCTCTGTACGCATGGGGGATTCACTGGAGCATGCGTTCCGCCTGATGGAGCAGCACGGCTATACCCAGGCCATTGTTCTGGTGAACGAACAGCAGCAGCCGATCGGCTATGTCTCACGAGCTGTGGCTCAGACGACTCAGGGATTCTGCGGTGAGCATTACTTCGGTCTGAAGGCGACGGCCCATATCGAGGATGATCTGCGCAAGGTGGCTTCACTGATGTTCAACCATGACACCACCTGGTTGCCCTGCACTGATTCGACGGGGCGCTTTGTCGGCCAGGTCACTCAGCGTGGAGTCACCCATTATCTGGGTGCAACCTATCATGCACAGTCGGATACGGCTGCTCTGAAACATGTCGCTGCGCAGGCAGAATAGGGGAGACAACATATGTATTTCCCACGTTTCAAGCCGTTGTTTCTGCTCGCTCTGCTGGTGTTGGTGTTCCTGTCTGGCGTGATCATAGAGCGCAACAATTGGCTGGCGCAGTTTCTGTTTTACTCGGAAGACATCATCTATCTGACGGGTCAGCATATTGAGCTGGTCGTGATTTCGGGTGGACTGGCGATTCTGATCGGGGTGCCGCTGGGCATAATCTTGAGCCGTCCGAGTGTCCGGTATCTGGCTGAGTCGGCGATGCAGGTGCTGAATATCGGTACCACGATCCCGACGCTGGCGATTCTGGCGCTGTCGATGAGTTTTCTGGGTATCGGCATGGTACCGGCAGTGTTTGGCCTGACCATAGCGTCACTGCTGCCGATCGTGCGCAACAGTTATACCGGGCTGCTGGAAGTGCCGGCACACCTCAAGGAAGCGGCCGCCGGCATCGGCATGACGCCCCTGCAGATGCTGCTTCGGGTTGAGATACCCAACGCTCTGTATGTGATGTTTGCCGGTATCCGTACCGCCCTGGCGATCAATGTCGGCACTGTTCCGCTGGCCTTCCTGATTGGTGGTGGCGGCCTAGGCGAGCTGATCTTCACCGGTATAGACCTGAATCGACCGATCATGATGCTGGCGGGTGCGATTCCCACCGCGCTGCTGGCCATCCTGGTCGATATGCTCGTCGCCATCTGTGCCTGGCTGATTGTGCCCAAAGGGGTCAATCCGCTGCGCAACTGAGGCTGTAATACGACACACCCCGGTGAACAGCTGAGTCCATCAGCCAGTCACTGGGTAGCAACAACCTGAACCCGTTGCTTCATCGCGATGTGCCTGCATAGACAAGCAGTCGGTAGTGAAATTACGGATTCAGCAACAAGATAACAACAAGATATCAACAGGAGATTCACATGCACAAACTGATCAAGCCTTTCATTAAACCTCTCATTAAGCCTCTGGGTATAACCCTTGCGGCCATGAGCATGAGCTTCGGTGCGATGGCATCCAGTCTGGTGGTGGGCGGCAAGAACTTTACCGAACAACAGATACTGACCGAGATGACTGCTCAGTATCTGGATCATCTGGGTTATTCCGTGCAGCGTCGCGGTGGTATGGGCAGTGCCGTGTTGCGTGCGGCTCAGGAGAATGGCCAGATCGATCTTTACTGGGAGTATACCGGTACCTCGCTGCTGAACTACAACCAGGTGGAGGAGAAACTGGATACCCCCGAAGCCGTGTATGAAAAAGTGCGTGAGCTGGATGCGCAGAAGGGGCTGGTCTGGCTGAACCCGTCACGGGCGAACAACACCTATGCACTGGCGGTCCGTCAGGTGGATTCGGTGCTGAAAAACATGCACACATTGAGTGATCTGGCGGCTGCAATCAACAGTGGTGAAAAACTGGTGCTGGCATCCAATGCTGAGTGGTATGCGCGTGATGACGGTCTGCGACCACTGCAGGAAACCTACGGTTTTGAACTGCCGCGCAGCCAGGTCAAGCGCATGGATTCGGGCCTGACCTATGTCGCACTGCGTGAGCAGCAGGTGGATGTGGCACTGGTGTTTGCAACAGATGGTCGTATCCCGGCATTCGACTTCGTGATCCTTGAGGATGACAAGGGCTTCTTCCCGGACTATGCCATCACGCCTGTGGTGCGACAGGATACGCTGGACAAGAACCCCGAGCTGGCTGATCAGTTGAATGCACTGTCGGCGAAGATCGACAATGACATCATGGCAACCTTGAATGCCCGTGTTGATGTTGAGCGCCAGGCGATAGAAGCGGTAGCGGAAAACTTCCTGCGCGAAGCAGGTCTGCTCTGAAGGATCATCAGGTGCACCGGGCTTATGCCCGGTTTTTTCGTTTATGGCTTTATGAGGAGGTTTAATGAGCCAATTGAATGTCGCCGTTGCTCAGATCAATCCGCAGCTATGCGAACTGGATGCAAATCTTGCCATGCATCATGACTGGATAAGACAGGCAAGAGAGCTGCAGGCTGAGTTGCTGCTGTTTCCAGAACTGTCGCTGACAGGCTATCAGGTGGGGCGGCGTACGCCAGCGATGGCGATGAAGCGAGATGATCCCAGACTGCAGGCGCTGGCCAGAGAAAGTGGTGATATGGTCAGTTGGGTAGGGTTTATCGAGTCTGCCGGTCCGGGTGAATATTACAACGCCATGGCTGCGTTGCAGCAGGGGCATGTGATTGGGGTGCATCGCAAGCTGAACCTGCCGACCTATGGCGGGCTGGAGGAGGGCAAGTGGTTCCATGCCGGGCAAGATCTCGACCTTTACTCCTGTGCATCAGACTGGCAAGCCGCCTGCATGATCTGCGCGGATATGTGGAATCCGGCGCTGGTGCACTGTGCCATGCTACAACGACCGGACCTGCTATTGTCACCAGCTAATTCAGCTTCAGCCATAGTGAGTGATCACTTTTCAAATGAGCAGAACTGGGCGGTCAATCTGCAGTTCTATGCCATGATCTACGGCATGCCGGTGCTGATGGCAAACCGCTATGGCCCGGAAGGTGATGCGCACTTCTGGGGTGGCAGCCGTATTCTTGGTCCTCGAGGCGAGATACTGGCATTGGCGGAAGATCAGGAGTGTCTGATCATGGCACAACTGGATGCCGAGCAGACCGCCGCAGCCCGCTTTGATCATCCGGCAATCCGCGATGCTAATACCGCGCTGGTTCAGCGCCTGCTGAAAACGATCGGCTGAGGAAAGAACATGACCCCGATGGTTAGTTTCATTCATCAGTTGGATTTCGAGCATTTACCCCCCTCAGTGGTGGAGCAGGCAGGTGTATGTCTGATGGATCTGCTGGGCGTCGCGGTAGCGGGTCATGGCACTCGCCTGAGCCAGATAATGGAGGCGTTTGTCTGCAGTCAGTATCCCGGCGATCTGCCGCTGTTGTTCAGTAATCAGCGCGCCAGTGCCTGTGGTGTAGCGCTGTTTGGAGGTACACTGATTGATAGTATCGATGCACATGATGGCCAGGCGCTGACCAAAGGGCATGCCGGTGTCGCCCTGCTGCCAGCGCTGGTGGCCTGTGCGCAGGAGCGTATATTCACGGGCAGGTCTTTGATGGACACAGCCTTGACGGGCAGGGAGTTTGTGACAGCGCTGGTGCTGGGATACGAGATCGCCACCCGTGCCGGTATCGCCCTGCACGCGATGGCCAGTGATTACCATACCTCAGGTGCCTGGAATGCGCTGGGTGTGGCAGCGGTGGCTGCAAGGTTGCTTGATCTTGATCCAGCACAGACATATGAGGCGTTGGGAATTGCCGAGTTTCATGGTCCGCGCAGTCAGATGATGCGCTGTATCGAATATCCAACCATGCTCAAGGATGGATCGGGCTGGGGAGCTCTGGCGGGAATGAGTGCGGCGTTGTTGGCCCAGTCTGGATTTACCGGATCTCCGGCAGTGACCCTGATGAGGCATGAAGTGGCGCCGATCTGGCAGGATCTGGGACAGCGCTGGTATATTCTTGAACAGTACTTCAAGCCCTACCCAGTCTGTCGCTGGGCGCAGCCTGCCGTGGAAGCTGTGCGCGCATTGCGATCTGCTCATAGGTTTGACCCGATCGATATCGTACAGATTCATATCCATACTTTTCACGAAGCGGCATCACTGCATACACGTTTGCCTGAGACCACTGAGCAGGCCCAGTATAGCCTGCCCTTTTCGGTTGCCTGTGCGTTAATGGACGACACCATTACCATACAAGCGATCGCAGAAACAGCGCAGGGCCTGCAGCACCCGTTGCGTCGGCAGTTAAGCCAGTGCGTTGTAATGCATGAGGTGGATGGCTATAACGCCCGTTTTCCGGCCGAGAGATGGGCCCATGCCAGGCTGTTGCTCAAGAATGGCCGAGAGTTGATCTCTAAACCCTGTACTGCACGAGGTAATCCGGAAAATCCTCTACCTCGGCATGAGTTGATCGACAAGTTCAGATCACTTCTGGCAACGAGTGCCTTGGCTGATCTTTCAGATACATTGCATATAAAATGTTTAAATATGGCGAACCTTGATGCGGACCAGTTGCGTGCCTTTCTGCAGTTGTTGCAACAGCCTGCACGCCTCTGAGCTGGTCGCTTTCCTGAATCACACACCGCCTGCTTCTGGCATTACTGGCAATTGCTCCTGAAAAGAAAAGGGGTCACCCATAAGAAGGAAAAGGGGTCGAAAAGGCGAAAAGGGGTCGGCGAAAAGGGGTCAGGTACATTTACGGTGAGCCGTAAATGTACCTGACCCCTTTTCCCTGCGTTACCAGCATACTGTCCACCCCGGAGATAAAAAAGCCCGCACATGGCGGGCAAAGGCAGACATTATTCAGGGCAGGGAGGACCTGAACAACACTCAGAAGCCATAGAGGCGGGCGGGGTTATCCACAAGAATCTTCTGTTGCAGATCGGCATCCGGTGCCCAGTCGACTAGGGCATCCATCAGGTCGCCATCGTTCGGCATCGCTTTTGGGGTGTCTGGATGGCTGAAGTGCGGATGTGGCCAGTCCGATCCCCACAGGCAGCGATCTGCATTTGCGGCGATGAGGGCCTGAGCGAAAGGCCTGACATCCGTATAGGGTGGCAAGGCTTCGCCACTGATGCGATAAGCCCCAGACAGCTTGACCCAGGTATTCCCCTGTTGCAGCAGGCGCAGCAGGCTCTGAAAACCCGGATCATCAATACCCTTGCTGCAGGGCATATGTCCCATATGATCGATCACCACCGGAACCGGCAAGGCCGCAATACGCTGCTCCAGATCGGCATAGTCAGAGACATCGATCAGAAACTGCAGATGCCACCGGCGCTCAGCCAGACGTTGCGCCAGATGCTCGACATCCGACCAGGCAATGCCACCCTTGAACAGGAGGTTCATCCGTATGCCACAATGTCCACTCTGTTGCAGCAGATCCAGCTCCTGCTCGCTGACATCGGCGTGTACCACGGCCACCCCTTTATATTGTTTACCCATCTGTCGCAGATAGAGCAGCGTGTCGCTTTGCAGGCTGTTGTCGGTGCCATACACACTGGGTTGAACCAGCACACCGCGCTCTATGCCCAGTTGCCGGTGCAGATGCAGGTAGGCACCCACGCTGGCATCAGGCGGAGTATAGGTGCGATGAGGAGTATAGGTATAACGACTGGCTGGCCCGAAGACATGGGCATGAGTATCCGTGGCACCCGGTGGCAGTCGCCTTTGAGGTTGCTTCGGGAAAGGGTCGGCGGCTTCACAGACAGGGATGCTGCTCATCTTGAGTACTCCTCATACACGCCAGTGATTCAGAAACAGTTGCTCAGAAAAATGGCTCAGAAACAGTGATTCAGAAAAATGGTTCAGACAAACCGGTGATGGCTGCCGCTCATTGGCAGCCATCACCGGAGAGAGAATCAGACGTTAGCGCTGACCCAGCTGGCGATATGGCCGGAGAAGCGGATAAAGCGTGGATCTTCATCCAGCATCCACTCGGTATGACCGCCGCCTTCGAGCAGGAACAACTCTTTAGGGCCCGGGTAGATGGCATAGAGGGATTTGGCCTCAGTGACCGGGTGCAGATCATTCTCGGCACCATGTGCAATCAGCAGCGGGATGCTGGCATAGCGCTCATCCAGATGTTTCTCAGGACAGAAGCTGATCAGCGAATCGGCAAAATCGAAGGTGGATGTCACACCGTAGCCAGGTGCCTTGACCAGCTCGGTGAAGACATATTCGCGGCTGACGGGGTCCAGCGGATAGATATCAAAAGGATCAATCCCCTTGGGCTCACCACCCTTGGACAGGCGCAGCCGCTCTTCGGCCATGAACTGCTTGAAGGCTTTCCAGCCATGCTCGCCACGAAGCGCTTTCTGGACGCGGACCGCATCAAAGAAACCATTCATGCTGACCAGTGCATCGATCTGATCTTCGCACAGACGGAAGGCATCCAGAATCAGGCCACCGGCCATACCCCAGCCAGCCAGTACCACCTTGCGACCCTCTGCCTGAGCGCGTTCATGCACAATGGCGACGACGCTGGCGATGTCGCGGACCTGCTCTTCGATCAGTACACGCTCACGCACCCCTTCAGACTCACCGAAACCCCGATAGTCAAAGCCGAATACGGTGAACCCTTTAGGTGTGAACGCACGGGCGTAACGTTCCGGGTGGATATTTTTCTGTCCGGTGAAGCCGCTGCAGACAATAATGATCGGCAGGTTCGGCTGGCTGTTCTGCTCGTCGGTAAAGAAGGCGCCGTCGAGTTTCAGACCGTCGCTGGTGAAGCTGATTTTTTGTTCTTTCATGGTGATTACAGTCCTGAGTACGGTGTTGTGTTGTCGTTACTGGTACCTATAATGGCGGATAGAGAGGCGTTTATTTTTAAATATTCCGACATTATTGATTAAATTGCCGACGTCAGGAGCCCCTGTGAGCAGTGAAGCCTTTGCAGATGAGACAGAGCATTTCGGTTTCTTTCTGCTCCCTGAATTTTCCATGATCTCCTTCGCAGCAGCGGTGGACCCTTTGCGCATGGCCAATCGCATGAGCGGGCGTCCACTCTATGCCTGGCACTTCTATGGTTTGAATGATGAGCCCGTGCGCTGCAGTAATGGTGTGGTGATCCCGCCGACGCGCAAGATGGAAGATCTGGAGGGGTTGGACTGCATGTTCGTGGTCGCGGGGATCGGTGCCCATCAGTTGGATCAAGAGCCTCTGTTCAAGTGGCTGCGTAGTCTGAAGCGCCGAGGCATGAGTCTCGGTGCTACCTCGACCGGTAGTTTGCTGCTGGCTCGCGCCGGTCTACTGAAAGGCAAGACCTGTACCATCCACTGGGAAAACCGCGACAGTCTGCAGGAGATGTTTCCCGACCTGATCGTGACGGAAGAGCTGTATGAGCTGGATGGTAAGGTGATGACCTGCTCCGGCGGTCTGGCAGGGCTGGATATGATGCTGCAACTGATCGGTCTGCGCCATGGCGAGGCGCTGGCGCAGGATGTGGCGGAGCAGTGTATCCACCCTGATATCCGGCCGGCACATGACAAGCAGCGGATGAAACTGCAGTTGCGTTATCATGCCAATCATCCGCGTCTGCTGAAGGCGCTGGAGCTGATGCGGACACATGTTGAAGAGGCATTGACGATCGATCAGATCTGCAGCCGAATAGGTTTGTCATCGCGTCAGTTGGAACGTCTGTTCAGGCAGTATCTGGAGGAAACCCCCGCACAATACTATATGGCCCTTCGGCTTGAGCGTGCCCGCCATCTGTTGCAGCAGTCATCCCTGTCGGTCCTGCAGATTGCCGATGCCTGCGGTTTCAGTTCCACCTCCTATTTTTCTCGCTGCTATCGGCAGCATTTCGGCAATACGCCGCGTGAGGAACGCTCGGCCGGATGACCGGAGTGCCTTAAACGGTCAGATTAAATCCATGAGCAGCCCAGCTCCAGTTAGACATAACACCCTATGGCCAGAGGTACACAGATCTTGGCTTTGTTATCTGGGGCAAAACAAAAACATACCGCATGAACTTAGGCTTGGTGATCAGAGTCCAATCTCTATGGAGCTGAATTATCCAGGGAGTGGAAGGGGTTATGTGTGCAAGTGTGCAGGCATGAGTCCAATGCATAACAACAGAACCGGATACGATCAGACCTGGCGGTCAGACATTTTGAGTACAGCCGTCGCATGATAGTAACCTTATATAGGTAACATGATGAAAACACTACACAAAGGATTGCTCAGTATATTGGTTGCTGTGCTTTTTATAGGTCTGACAGGGTGCAACAACCTATCCAAGCGTGACCAGAACATGGTGATAGGCGCTGGGGTGGGTGCTGTAGGTGGCGCTGTATTGACTGGCGGCAGTACCCTTGGCACGGTGGGTGGCGCTGCAGTGGGTGGTTATATCGGCCGCGAAATCAACAGGTAATCAGGCGCCGGACAGCAGTCGAGCCAGCGGGTCACCTCTTCAGTGAGCCGCCAGCACTGGCCGGGTGCATTCCTGAGTTTCTTACTCCCTGTTAAACAGGGATCAATTCTCAGACCAGACTCTGTTCAAATCGCGTAACCAGCAGTGCAAGCCCATCCTGATCAGTCTGATCGAAACGGGCCAGGATGGGGCTGTCGATATCCAGAACCGCAATAATCTTACCCTTGCAACGCACAGGCAGAACAATTTCTGATTCACTGGCGGCATCACAGGCAATGTGGCCGGGGAAGGCGTGTACATCCTCCACGCGCTGTATTTCGCCTGTAGCGACAGCCGTCCCGCAGACGCCTTTCCCGACAGGTATCCGAACACAGGCAACCTGCCCCTGGAAAGGACCCAATACCAGCTCATCGCCGCGTAAAATATAGAAGCCTGCCCAGTTGAGATCCGGCAGATTGTGGTAGATCAGGGCGCTGAGGTTGGCCATGTTGGCAATCTGATCCGTTTCACCTGCCAGCAGGGCATCGGCCTGTTGCAGCAGCAGGTCGTAAGCAGCGGATTTGGACATCGAAACGCTCTCCATTCAGTAATCATCCATCCAGAAAACAGCCTGTCTGAACAAGGCAGCCAGAGTACTCTACCTTCGGTTTGGACGGCAATCCAGTGCGCCGATCTCTTCAACAGTGAGAAAACGCCACTCTCCCGGGTTGAGGTCAGGATCCAGTGCTACAGTTCCGATTCGCTCGCGATGCAGGGCTGTTACTTTGTTATCCACAGCGGCAAACATGCGTCGAATCTGATGATAGCGCCCTTCATGGATGGTCAGGCGCGCCTCACGAGGGGCCAGTAACTCCAGTTGTGCGGGCCGGGTTGTGAGATCTTCGAAGGCAAAGTAGATCCCTCTGGCAAAAATATCTTTGGTTGCTGGCGAAATAGGATCTCGCGTCGTGACGTGATAGGTTTTCGCCAAACCGGTATCCGGCAGTGAAAGGTGTCGTGACCAGTGTCCATCGTTGGTCAGCAGCAGTAATCCGGTGGTGTTGAAGTCCAGTCGACCCGGCAGGTGCAGCTGATCCTTCCAGGGCTGATCGAGATAATCCATCACTGTCGGATGTTCGGGGTCGGTTGTAGCACTTACACAGCCGGCAGGTTTGTGCAGCATGACATGATAGCGAGGCTGGCCGAGCTGCAGCGTTTCAGCTTCACCAGATGTGGATAACAACGCGATATGGCTGAAAATACCCACAGGATACAATGCATCGATTACAATACAGCCATTCACGCATACACGCTGCTCGCGCAACAACTGGCGTGCTGATTTTCGGCTGAGGTGAGGCTGATTACTCAAGAATCGATCGAGGCGCATGCAGTGCATTGTATAGGGCGAACAGCAGCCAAGGCCAGCAGGTGCCATCGCTTGGAATAAAGGAAGGTATACAGGCACCACGTTCTGCGGGCTTTCAGGCAGATGCAGTGCCTTATTGCTCTGATACGACGGCTTTCGTTCAGAGGAGGCGTATTACGATGCTAGTCGTCGGTTTCGAACCAGCAGTCTTCATCAATGAAGGTGGCCAGTTGCCTCTCTTCGCGCCTTCGCTCTATAGCGCGACGGGCTTCCAGCAGGCGTCGTGATGCGTGCTGTTTGCGTTTGTTCTGCTCCTCTATGTCGAATCCAACCATGATGTCGAAAACTTCGGTCTGAAGTGGGTTCAGATCCTGCTCTTTCCGTATCAGCATAGCACTCGCTCCGATCAACTGTTCGCAGACGTTGATAGCGATCGCATCATAATGATCGCTTACCTGCGATACTTGCGTTAGACCATTTTTTAACCTATTCGAGATTAAAAATCAAATTCAGCTATATCCTGCGACTGAATATGAGAGCAAGGGTAGCGCTTAAATATTGCACAATGATGAAAGGGCAGCGATCAGTCGTTGGATTCCTGACCGCGCCGGACCGGGAGCAGGCGATCGTTCTGACGCAGACTGCGCAGACTGCGCTTGATCGTCTTCAGGTGGTCGAAGAGTGCCGGTCCCAGCTTCATTGCGACACCGACAGCAAGAATATCGATCACCACCAGATGCACAACGCGAGAGGACATCAGAGTGCTGAGATCCTTGTCCTCCTCGACATCGACATGGATCGGGATGGTGGCGAGTTCCGCCAGAGGGGTGGTGCCGGGGCAGAGGGTGATAACGGTGGCTCCGGCTTCCTTGACCAGCTTGACCGTGTGCAGCAGGTCTTTGGTGCGGCCTGTCTGGGAGATAGCCACGACAACATCACCCCGAGTCAGCGTCAGAGCCGAGATGGTCTGCATGTGCGGATCGGAATAGGCGGCAGCGGAGATCATCAGGCGATAGAACTTGTGTTGGGCGTCGGCACAGACGGGAGCCGATGCGCCGAATCCATAGAACTCAACACGGTTGGCCTTGGCCAGCACATCGATCGCTTCTTCGAGGGTTTCCGGATCGAGCTGCTCACGGATATTGATCAGGTTACCGATCATCGAATCGAAGATCTTCTGCTTGAACTCAATGACGGTGTCTTTGGTATCGAGGGAGAACTTCTCAAAGCTGGTGTTACTGGCCAGACCCTGTGCCAGTGTCAGCTTGAAATCCTGAAAACCATCGTAGTTCAGCGCACGGCAGAAACGGACGACCGTCGGCTCGCTGACATTGGCTTCTGAGGCCAGATCGACGATACGCATATGGATCACTTCATGAGGATTGGCGAGTACATAATCAGCCACTTTTTGCTCTGATTTACGCAGCTTGTCCTTTGAATCGGCAATCGACTTGAGGAGATTGAAGGAGTTCAACTCTAATACCCGTAAGATCAATCTGTTATCAAACAGCCAGTATAGCAATGAAATCAGGTTGCGCATAATCCGAAAAAGCATCGGAATTTCAGCTGTTTTTGGTTTGTGACTATGGATTATGTGGGCAAATCCGTACAATAGCGCTTAAACCCAAGGATACACATCGGAGAACCTGATGAAAGAGTGGCAGGAACTGGAACACCAACTCGAACAATTCAAGCCCTGGCAGCTGACTGCCTGTGCGGTGGCGTTCACTGAGCGGATGTTTCCCAATTTTTCGCTCTTCTCCAAACTTCTGTCATTTGGTGACAGCGATAAACTGCGCCAGGTTCTGAATGCCCTTTGGGATCAGTTTACAGGCTCCGGTGCACGCATGAATTTCGAAGTGCAGCTGGATCATGTTGAAGCCAATATGCCCTCGCTGGAAGAGTACGACATGTATGGTGCCATGCCGGCGCTGGATGCTGTGGTAGCGCTCTACTCCACACTGGTGACAGTGCTGGAGGAAGATCCGCAGGAGGTGCTCAGTATTATCCAGCTGTCACAGGAATCGGTGGCCACCTTCATTGAGGTCAATCATGCCGATCCGCAGATGTCGGATATCGAACTGGTACGCTTTATCTCCACCCATGAGCTGATGATGGATGAAGAGGCCTTCCGCGAAGAGGTACTGGAGCGAGTGTCACATCAGGTGAATCCGGATAAAGCCTTTATCAGCCAACTGCGCGAGCTGGCCGAGAATCAGGGTATCAGCAATATCGGAATAAGCGACGACGAGTGATGATGCGTATTGGTCTGTTTCTGCTGGTCGTGCCGGGGTTGCTGTTGATGCTGGTATTTTTCCAGGAGCATACGGCGGTGACAGCCTGCGTTGAATCCGGTGGCTCCTATGATTATCTCGAGAGTTTATGTGATAGCGAGCGCTCACATCCATTTGTGCCGATGCTGATCCGCAGGCCCTTGCTGGTGAATGGTTCGTTGCTGCTTTGCTGTGCAGGGCTTTTGATGACGCTGGTGGCGCTGTATCGTCGTCGCTGATCCCCTGAAATCATTTTGAAAATCCAAGAAGATGACACATGCGTAAAAAAATCTGGATTGGCATCGCTTTTCTGGTGCTGTTGCTGGTTGTACTGGTCAAACTGCTGGGGCCTGGCTGGCTGGAACGTTTCAATACCGAGCGCCAGCAGGAAGCGCAGGAAGCAAGGCAGTCAGGACTGGCGTTTGGTCAACAGGCGGATCAGATGCAGTGTCTGAATCAGGCGCTGACCGATTTCACCAGCTGCAGCGGTTCAGGCTGCACCATTAAACAGGGCGTGTTTCTGAAAGCCTGTTGGGAAAATGCCAGTCAGACGGAAGGTTTCTGTGAGGATGTTCCCGCTTTTGAAGAGAAACCCAATGAGGAGGCCAAGGAGTGGGCCAAACATAGCTGCTGGGCACGCAATATTCCCGGTGAAGGGTGTCGTCTGCTGATGCGCCAGCGTCAGCAACTGTGTACCCAGTCAGACTGACTCATCTACCTCTTCCCTGTCGAGCATCTCACTGGGGATCAGCATATCGCTTGGGAAGTGGCAGCAGAAGGTGCTGCCCTTGCCAACTTTACTCTTGATACTGAGTTTGGCGCCATGTCGCACCAACACATGCTTGACGATGGACAACCCCAGCCCGGTGCCGCCACTTTCACTTGAACGCCCTTCATCGACACGATAAAAGCGCTCGGTCAGGCGGGGGATATGAATTGACTCTATCCCCAGCCCATTGTCTTCGACACAGAGCTTGCCACCTTTGTTGTCCACCTGCCAGCTGATCAGAATATGACTGCCTGCTGGTGTGTAGCGTACGGCATTGAACACCAGGTTGGAAAAGGCGCTGTGCAGCTCCAACTCCTGACCCAGCAGGTCATATCCCTGCTCCAGTCGCAGCTCGATATGATGTGAGTTTTCGCCACTTAGAACCTGGGCATCGCGCTGAATCTGCTGCAACATCTGCTGGATATCCACAGGATGTTCATCACTGACGTGTTGACTCGATTCAAGGCGTGACAACAACAGCAGATCCCTGACCAGCCCCTCCATACGCTGTGTCTGCTTCTCCATCTGGCTCAGGCCGCGCAGAATCGGTGGTGGCAACTCCTGATCCAGAAAGGTTTCAATATACCCGCGCATCACTGTCAATGGGGTTCTCAGCTCATGTGAGGCGTTGGCGACGAATGTCTGTCGCGTCTGCTCCAGGCGTTTCAGGCGGGTGATGTCTCTTGCGACCAGCAGCCGGTCCCCCTCACCAAAGAGTGTGATGGTATACAGCAGGTCCATCTGCTGATGGCGCGGAGATGGCAGCTCCAGAGATTCACTGTAGTTGCCTTTGCGATAGTAGCGGATAAAACGCGGGTCACGCAGCAGGTTAAGGACCGATTTGCCGCGATCAGCGCGGGCCTTGAAGCCCAGCAGGCGCTCGGCTGAGCGGTTCCACCATTCCAGATTGTTGCGTTTGTCTATGATCACAACAGCATCGCTGAGCGCAGCGGATGAGTGCTGGAAACGCTTGATCACCTGCTGCAACGCATGCTCCTTGTTTCTGGCGGTGCGCTGCATGCGGTACAGACCATCCAGCAGATCTCCCCAGGCACCCTTGGCCAGTGGGGGTTCGGAGCCATCTTCGCGTTTCAGCCAGGCCATCACCTTGCTGAATTGCCAGATCTGAAATCCGGCCCAGCCAAGCACTGCCAGCAGGGCACTGCTGATTGGATAGCCCAGTAGCCAGCCGATCAGCAGCGCGACACCCAGTGTCGTCAGCAGGCTGTAGAGCATCAAATGCCTGGATTGGTACATGCTACGCAGTTCCCGGTGTCAGTGGCGTGGCGGCAGTCTGGTTACTGAAGTGACAGTCACTTCAACTGGTCTGTGAAGAGAAGCGGTAACCTGTGCCTCGAACGGTCTGTATCAGGTAGTCGTGACGCTCACCCAGCGCTTTGCGAAGTCGTCTGATATGGACGTCAACCGTGCGCTCTTCGACGTATACGTTACCGCCCCAGACCATATCCAGCAACTGGCTTCTGGAATATGCACGGTCCTGATGTGTCATGAAGAACTGCAGCAGACGAAATTCGGTGGGGCCGAGCTCCACGGCCTTGCCATCTGCCATGACACGATGTGAGCCGGGATCCAGTGTCAGCTCGTCCACGCTGACTGGCTCCTCTATCCCCTTGGGGGTGGCTCTGCGCAGCACAGCCTTGAGGCGAGCCACCAGCTCGCGGGGTGAAAAAGGCTTGGTAATATAGTCATCCACACCTATCTCCAGCCCCTGTATCTTGTTGTCCTCTTCCGCCTTGGCGGTGAGCATGATGATCGGAATATCGGCGGTGGTTTCATCCTTGCGCAGCCGTCTTGCGAACTCTATGCCGCTGCTGCCTGGCATCATCCAGTCCAGCAGCACCATATCGGGTTTGTTATCCACAATCAGGGCGTGTGCCTCCTGACTGTTGCTGGCTTCCATGCAGTCATAGCCTGCCATTTCCAGGGCTACAGCGATCATCTCTCTGATGGGCGCTTCGTCGTCAATGATCAGGACTCTTTTTGCAACAGACATCGGTTAAGCCTCATACCTGAATAGTAACGCACTCTATTACAAGACGTTTCTGTTACATAAATATGACAGCTGATACAAAAGAAACCACTTCTTTTATATTTGATGTATTAATCGCCGCTTAATGCGTGTTTACACCAGGGCGTAATGCAGCACGATACCGATCAGAACAGCCAGTTCGGCCAGATGGTTGTTGAGGAAAGCCTTGAAGCAGGGATCGCGCTCCCGCTCACGGATAAGGTACTGCTGATACACGAAAAAACCAGCTGCAATGACCAGCCCTGCATAGAACCAGATGCTCATCTCAAGGTGCAGGCCGGTCAGGATCAGTATTACCAGAGCCGCCAGTTGCAGCAGGCCGATGATCAGCCTGTCGGCCCGTCCAAACAGAATCGCCGTTGATTTCACGCCGATCTTGAGGTCATCATCCCGATCCACCATCGCATATTGGGTGTCGTAGGCAACGGTCCAGAGGATCTTCGCCAGATACAAAAGCCAAGCGGCCAGCGGCAGGGATTCACCGGCTGCGGTAAAGGCCATGGGGATCGCCCAGCCGAAGGCCGCGCCCAGCACCACCTGTGGCCAGTGGGTATAGCGCTTCATGAAGGGATAGGTGAACGCCAGTGCCAGACCGACCAGCGACATCAACAGAGTCATGGTGTTGGTGAAGAGCACCAGCACGAAGGCCAGCAGCATCAACCCGGCAAACAGCAGCAAGGCTTCACGCTCGCCGACCAGCCCGGTGGCAAGCGGGCGCTGTGCGGTACGTTTGACATGGCCATCGATATGTCGATCGGCATAGTCGTTGATCACACAACCGGCCGAGCGGGTCAGGAACACGCCCAGAGTGAAAATCAGCAGCAGCTTCAGACTGGGCAGGCCATCGGATGCGATCCACAGCGCCCAGAGTGTGGGCCAAAGCAGCAGCCAGGTGCCTATCGGCCGGTCGGCTCGCATCAGGCGGATGTAGGCAGACAGTTTCTGACGAAGTGGTGAGGTTGCGTGATCCATTCTTTCGCGCCGGTTCAGGTTCAGAGAGGGTATTGTACGCGCTGCAGCGGCGGCAGAAAAACCTCGCACACCAGCAGCGGCTTCTCGCTCAGATAAAACAGCGAACGTCGTGCCCAGAGTTCACCCAGTTCAGGGCTGTGAAGACGACAGACTTGCAACGGACCGCGGCGCATATCAGGATCCTTGAACAGCACAGCCCCCAGGGAGGTGGCACCAAGATGACGCAGTTGCCGATGTCGGCCAGTGAGTGTTTCCTCAGGGATAACGGAGCGGGCATAGACCCAGGGTTCGCCCTGGCCGAGCAGTTCCACTTCGCGGATGATCGCCACCTGACGGCCGGGCATTCCCAACACACGAGCTTCGCTGGCGCTGGGACACCCCCAACCCTGTTCCAGCAGACGCACACTGAATTGGTTATGGCTGGCACGCGTCAGTCGCAGCGTCAGCGAGCCGCGATCACAGAGCCAGTTACGCCATTGCCAGGGCACCAGGTTGCGTCGGGCAGCGGTAATCCAGTGCTGTCCGGCCAGGTTATGTGTCAGAAGATGTCGAATCGATGAGGTCATGAACAGGTCGCCCAACAAGATGCACGCGAGTGTAGCATTTTGAGTGCAGGGGCAGTAAGCGGGAGATTAAATTAGTTGCGGTTCGAAACGATCAGCAAAGGTTCACTGTCTGGCGCCCAACGCTCGCCAGACAGTGAGGAGGGCTTGCTCAGTTGCCTTCAGACAGGTCAGTCTCATCATCCGGAGACTCGTCACGTACTGTATGCTTGAGCTCCTTGAGGCTGGTGTGGCGCACATCGGTACCGCTGACCTGGTAGACCAGATGTTCAGCCAGATTACGTGCATGATCGCCGATCCGCTCGAGGCTGCGCAGCACCCAGATCACGTTCAGTACCAGTGAGACGGAGCGAGGGTCTTCCATCATGTAGGTCACCAGTGAGCGCAGTGCCGTGCGATACTCCTGATCCACATTTTTGTCCTGCTTGGCCACCTTGTAGGCCAGTTCCAGATCACTGCGCGCGAAGGCGGTCAGTACATCCTTGACCATGTTGGAAACCAGTGAGCCGACATGACGCACCTCCTGATAGCCGCGGGGTGAGGTACCATTCTCGACAATCTCAATCGCATGCTTGCAGATACGGCTGGCTTCATCGCCCATCCGCTCCAGGTCATGGATTGAGCGGCTGATGGATACGATCAGGCGCAGGTCGCTGGCCGTGGGCTGGCGGATCGCGATCATCTTGGTGCACTGTTCGTCGATGGTCAGCTCCATCTCATTGGTCTGCTTATCGACACGGATCGATTTTTCGGCCAGTTCGGCGTTGTTGGTCACAAGTGCTTCGACAGCGTCACTGACCTGCCGCTCGACCACGCCACCCATCGCCAGCATCTGAGTGCGGATCTGCTCCAGCTCCTCATTGAAGCGGCGGGAAATATGGCGTGAATAGTTGTCTTTTCCGGGTTCCATTCTCTGATTCCCCTGTTGAATAATTTAATTAACCGTAACGACCGGTGATGTAGTCTTCGGTCTGTTTTTTGTCCGGATTGGTGAACAGGGTATCGGTATCACCATATTCGATCAGATCACCCATATACATGAAAGCTGTGTAATCCGACACACGGGCCGCCTGCTGCATGTTATGCGTGACGATCACGATGGTGTAATCGTTCTTCAGATCGTTGATCAGCTCTTCGATCTTCAGTGTCGATATCGGGTCCAGAGCCGATGCTGGTTCATCCAGCAGGATAACTTCAGGCTCAATGGCGATGGCGCGGGCAATCACCAGCCTCTGCTGCTGTCCACCGGACATGCCGAAAGCGTTGTCCTGCAGGCGGTCCTTAACCTCGTCCCACAGGGCGGCAGAGCGCAGTGAGCGTTCAACCACTTCATCCAGTACGCGCTTGGAGTTGACGCCCTGCAGGCGCAGGCCATAGGCGACGTTCTCATAGATCGATTTTGGAAAGGGGTTCGGCTTCTGGAATACCATGCCGATACTGCGACGCAGTTCGGCAACATCGACCTGACGATCATAGATATTCTGGCCATCCATCAGAATCTCGCCTTCGATGCGGCAGATATCCACCAGATCGTTCATGCGGTTGAAACAGCGCAGCAGCGTGGATTTACCACAACCTGACGGACCGATAAAGGCAGTCACACGCTTTTCGGGAATCGTCAGGTTGATGTTTTTCAGTGCCTGATCATTGCCGTAATAAAGGTTGAGATTCTTTACCTCAACCTTGGTTTTTTCGTCTGCCAGTGACATCGCTTCACGTTCTACGCCACCACGTGCCTGGGCTGCAGAAATGGATACTGAATGGGTACCGGTTGCCTGTGTATTCATAGTCGTACGCTCATTATTCATGTCATTACCTGTTGTTTAGTCAGAGGCACTGCGATAGCGCTCACGTAGACGGTTACGTATGCTGATGGCCGTGAGGTTGAGGATCACGATCAGCAGCACCAGGACCAGTGCAGTGGCATATACCAGAGGGCGGGCTGCTTCAGCGCTCGGGCTCTGGAAGCCGACATCATAGATATGAAAGCCCAGATGCATGATTTTACGATCCAGATGGATAAACGGGAAGGTGGCATCAATCGGCAGGGTCGGGGCCAGTTTGACCACACCCACCAGCATCAGTGGCGCCACTTCACCCGCCGCACGGGCGATCGCCAGAATCAGGCCGGTCATCATCGCTGGCGTAGCCAGTGGCACGATCACCTTCCACAGAGTTTCCGATTTGGTTGCACCCAGTGCCAGGCTGCCCTGGCGGATGGTGCTCGGAATTCGCGCCAGCCCCTCTTCGGTGGAAACGATCACGATCGGCAGTGTCAGCAGAGCCAGAGTCAGCGAGGCCCAGAACAGACCCGGCGTGCCAAAGGTCGGTGTTGGCAGAGCTGCTTCATAGAAGAGGCGATCTATGTTGCCACCGAGGAAGTAGACGAAGAAACCGAGACCAAACACACCGTATACAATCGAGGGTACCCCCGCCAGATTGTAGACCGAAATGCGAATGATGCGGGTCATGAGATTCTGACGGGCATATTCGCGCAGGTAGATTGCGGCCAGGATGCCGAAAGGGGTGACAATGATCGACATCACGAACACCATGGTGACGGTGCCGAAGATCGCCGGGAATATACCCCCTTCTGTGTTGGCTTCACGCGGAGGGGTAGTCAGGAACTCCCAGAGCCGTTCTACATATTGCCCCATCTTCTGTGGTACCGACATGGCGTTCGGTGCAGTGATGCGCACAATGGCTGCCAGACTCAGATCCACCTCGCGGCCATCGCTCATGCGCATGCGCAGCGTGTCGCGTCGGGTGCTCTCATAAAGTGCATCCAGCTCGACACGCAGGATCGCATACTCCTGATCCAGGCGGTCGCGCTCAGCTGCGATGCGGGCCTCTTCGGCAGCCCGCTGCTCAAGCGATGGGTTGGACAGCTCCAGGCGACGGCCATCAAGGCGCAGACGCTCGATCTGGGTGTTCATGCGGCCGATTTCGCCACGCTCAATCGTATGGATGTCGCGGTGGATCTGAATACTGCGCTGGATCGATTCCTGGATGTCAGACCAGAAATTTGCCTCACTGGCGATGGCGATTACTTCGCCGTTGCGGGACAGGGATACCGGCTGGCCATAAAAATTACCCCACTCGCGGCGCTCGATCTGGTAAGCATCCTTCGGGTACTGGAACTCTCCCATGCCGGTTTCAAAATGCCAGGCAAAATCGTTGCTGGTCTGATCCCGGTTACCCTGTTTGAACAGATAGCGGGTGAGTAGATCCACCCCTTCCGGCACATGGTGGCCACCGTCACGTGCCACTGCCGCGGTGATGGTCTGAGCGCGGACAACCTCGCCCATCACCACCTGTCGGTTACCATCCCGGTCGATGATTTCGACCTGGGCGATATCGGCAGGCCAGAAGTGGCCGAAGCCACGTACCGCGATCAGTCCGATCAGACCCACGACCATAATCATGCAGAAGGCTACGGCACCACCGTTCAGCCAGATCCAGGGTGCACCACTTTTAAACCATGCTTTCATTTCAAATTCCCCAATCCGATCATCACAGGTTGCTATAGCGTGTACGCAGACGCTGACGAATAATTTCGGCGATGGTGTTGACCACGAATGTCAGCGCCAGCAGCACCAGTGCCGCCAGGAACAGCACTCTGAAGTGAGATGAACCGACCGCTGTTTCGGGCAACTCCACCGCAATGTTGGCCGACAGAGTGCGCATCCCTTCAAAGATATTGAAGTTCACGACCGGGCTGTTACCGGTGGCCATCAGTACAATCATGGTTTCACCGACGGCGCGTCCAAAGCCCATCATCACGGCTGAGAATATCCCCGGACTTGCGGTGGGCAGTACCACACCCAGTACGGTTTGCCAGCGGGTTGCACCGAGTGCCAGAGAACCCTGTGTCAGATGTCTGGGCACCGTGAACACCGCATCTTCAGCGATTGAAAAGATGGTCGGGATAACGGCAAAGCCCATCGCGATACCCACGATCAATGCGTTTCGCTGGTCATAGGTGATACCGATATCGGTGAACCACTGGCGCATACTGCCATTGAAGAACCAGATCTCGATCCAGGGGCTGGCAACGACACAGAAATAACCAAACAGCAGGATCACCGGAGCGAGGAGTGCTGCCTCCCAGCCCTCTGGAACCAGTTTGCGGATCGGCAGACGACTCCAGATGAAAGCAAACAGCAGCATCATCACCGGCATCAGAATGAAGAAGCCGAAGATCGCCGGTAGATTTTCCTCGGCAAAAGGCGCGAGCCAGAGCCCGGCAAGAAATCCCAGTATAACGGTCGGTAAGGCTTCCATGATCTCGATGCTGGGCTTGACGATGCCGCGCAGCTTCGGTGTCATGAAGTAGGCAGTGTAGATCGCACCGGCAATCGCCAGTGGCATGGCGAACAGCATCGCATAGAAAGCCGCCTTCAGTGTGCCGACCGTCAGTGGAACCAGGCTGAACTTGGACTCGAACTCATCCGAGGCTGAGGAGGACTGCCAGATATATTCCGGATTGTCTCGCCCCTCATACCAGACCTTGTTCCACATGGCTGAGAAGGAGAGCTGGGGGTGACGGTTCCAGAGTTCGGCTACCTGCAGTTGATTCTGTGAATCCAGCAGCATCAGGCGACCATTGACCTGAGAGATTGCCAGGTTCTGAACGGCAGACTCTGCCAGTCGGTCCAGATAAAGGGTGCGTGCAGAGGTTCCGTAGTGGATCCCGAGCTGGCCGCTGGCATCGCCTGCCAGAAAACCCTTGCGGGTATACTCAGGTGCAATACTGGTGATGGCGGCGCCATGCGGCTTGAAGTCGCGGATGCGCTCAAGCGAATAACGGTTCTGCTCATCGCGCACCAGGAACCATTGGCTGAGCTGGCCTGACTCAGTGCCGACAATCAGCGAAACACTGCCTACCAGAAAATCGATGGCAGTGATCGCACTGCCATTTCCGGCATCATATCTGTCTATCAGGCGGACATTACCCAGGTCGGAGATATCGTAGTAATAGATAAAGCCACTGCGATCGGCAATGAACAGGCTGCGCAGCGCCTTGTCCAGCAGCATCTTCACTGGTTCTGGTGGCACTGTAGATATGCTGGCATGGCGGCTAGTGACACTGGTTTCACCGGTCATCATATTGGTGCGGCTGTTCAGGCTGGTCAGCACCAGACGGTTATCTGCGGTGATGGCTGCCATCATTGAGCCTCCGCTGCCGCGAGTAACGGTTTCCAGCGCCAGCAGTTGCAGCGGCATCCCTTCAGGGTCGACCATAATCGGGCTGTCACCGAAGGGGTATTCGATCTTCGGGGTGATCACACGGCGATCAGTCGGGAAACTCAGGTCAAATGCATGGCGGGCAATGATCGCCTCACCGCTACTCAAACCCTGGGCAATGACACCACCGATCACCTCGGTATGGGCAAAACTGGTGATCTTGGCGTGGTCGGGAATCGGCAGATCAAACTGGCTGCGGATATTGCCATTATCAGCTTCGAAAAAGGTGACCTGGCCATTGTCTGTATACTGGATCCCCAACTCCTGATAACGCTCAATAAGCAGGTGTTGAAGTCCCGCATCCTGTACCGGCAGAGGGTAGGTAGCCTGAGGTGTGACGGTGGCGCCTTTCAGAATCGGCATCACTTCGTAGAAAAGATAAATGAAGATCATCGCCAGGGCGAAGACCACACCGTATCCAGCCAGCGTGATCCCCCAACGGGAGGCGCTGTCACGACGGGCACGTTTTTTGCGCAACTTCAGGCGTGCTTCTTCATCGGGTAGTAATGACCGACTGCGGATGGAGGTCGGAACCGCCGGAGTCACCGTATCATTCATGAGAAATCGCTCTTTCCGAATCGAGTTTAATGATGCTCGCAAGAATAATGCCGTTATATGACAGTTATGTTACGGCAATGGCGAACGATGGGTGGCAGATGGATCTGATCTGCTGACTCTTTGTTTTTGCATCGCTGGCAATTGCTCCTGCATTGCCAGCATACTGTCCATCCCTGGACATAAAAAAAGAGGCCATGCAGGCCTCTTTTCTTCTCGGATGACAGGGCTTACAGACCCAGATCCGCGCGAACGCGTGCTGCCAGTGATTCAGGCAGCGGCACATAGCCATCGCGGAACACGACTTCCTGACCCTGCTTGGAGTAAAGCATCTTCACGAATTCGCGAGTCTGTGGGTCCAGATCCTGGTTCGGGTTCTTGTTGATGTAGATATAGAGGTAGCGAGCCAGTGGATAGTCGCCAGTTGCTGCATTTTCGGCACTTGCTTCGAAGAACTCACCACCTGCTTCAGCAGCCAGCGGTACAACACGAACACCGGAGGTGCGGTAGCCGATACCGGAGTAGCCGATACCATTGATTGATTCACTGACGCCCTGTACTACAGAGGAGGAACCTGGCTGCTCATTGATGCTGGACTTGAAGTCACCGCCACACAGGGCGTTGTCCTTGAAGTAGCCGTAGGTGCCGGATACAGCGTTACGGCTGTACAGAGCAAAGTCACGGTTTTCCCAGGCACCGCTCAGGCCGACCTGACCCCAGCGAGTGATATCAGCTTCACCGCCACAGCGACGGGTTGCAGAGAAAATCGCATCAACCTGTGGCAGGCTCAGGCCTTCAATCGGGTTGTCCTTGTTGACATAAACTGCCAGCATGTCGATCGCAACCGGCAACTCATAAGGAGCGTAGCCAAAACGCTCTTCGAACGCCTGAATTTCGGACTGACGCATACCACGGCTCATCGGAGCCAGAGTAGCCGTACCCTCAGTCAGAGCTGGTGGCGCAGTGGAAGATCCAGCACCCTGAACCTGAATGTTGACGTTTGGATAGAAGCGGTTGAACTCTTCAGCCCAGAGTGCCATCAGGTTGTTCAGTGTATCAGAACCGATACTGGACAGGTTGCCGGATACACCGGAAACCGCACTGTACTCAGGCAGGTTCGGATCGACATCGGCAACAGCAATGTTGCTGACCATGACAGCGGTGGCAAGCGCCGTTGCTGCAAATACTTTGTTCAGGTTCATGACTTGCGTCTCCTCGTTAAAGACTCTGACGTTTGGTAACTCTCAGTGGGGTTCACTATAAGGAGCGAATGTGACGAAGTTATGACAGTAAATCAGGCTGGCCAATTTTTTCCGCAGCGGACACTATAGAGCTTTGAATAGCGGAAATTAGGGAGTTGCCTATGGCTGTGCTCGTTGAAGTTACCTCGGTCATCATTCGCGCAAGTGCGATTGATGAGTTGATTGAGGGGGGGTGGGAAAGCTTCAGAACCCGGTTGCCGACAGATCGCGTCTGCTCCGATGGTGAGTTGATCAGCGTGATACTGATTAATCCCCCGGATGTGACAGCCTTTGCTGATCAGCTGATTGCAATGGGTCTGAACTTCAGGTGGGGGCAGGATTCACCGGATGTCGTCTTTGCGGATCAGAAACGTGGCCTGATCAGCGCCTGTGACTGGGCTGAGTTCAGCCATGTGAATATCGGTATTGGAGGAACCGGCCCCAGCGTGGCGATCTGCCGTCTGGCCGGGAGTCAGTTGAATGAGCTGCGCTTGCCACCCGACTGGCAATACAGAGGGTCGTTGACCGAAACCTTTGGCGCTGATGCAGTTCCCTATTAATCTCATACTTTAGTTAAAGACGTACATTAATTGTGCTTATTTGATTGATGATCATAAATTCACCTGCCATACTGAATTATCATATATGGATATAAGTATATCCTACTAAGCTGGTCGGTTTTTAATCAAACAAGAATAAGTATGAACAACATGTCAGATTCCGAGCGTCAGCAGGCATTGCCTGTGGCTTTTTCTGCACTGTCAGCGGCTACCGCACTGGGCTGGGTCAGTGGGCGCTGTATTCGCAGCGCCCCACATCATCTGGGTTGTGACCAGTGCCTGAACGCCTGCCCTGTGCAGGCGCTGGAGTTCATTGAAACGCCTGACGACCCAGCCCAGCCAGTTCGACTGGTGGTCAATGATGCTTGTCATGGCTGCGGAGCCTGTTTGCCCGCTTGTGAAACAGAAGCTATCCTGAGCAGTGAGGTGCAGCGGGTTGAGCTTGAGCTGATCAGGAGTGTGGCGCATCAGCAGTGTAATGGCCCGGATATCAGTTATGCCATCAAGTGCCATCGGTTAGCTGAGACAAGCCTGACGAATCAGTCAACGCTTCACTGTTTGCGTGCCATTGGCCTCGATCAGCTTGCCCATTGGCAGGCTTTACTTTCTGAACCACTGCAGTTGAAAGTGGCGGCCGACTGCGCTTGCTGTCAGGCTTCTCCATCATGTCATTCACAGAAGCCTTTTCAGGATCACACTCAGGGCCATATTCAAGATCCATGGCTGGAGACTGTCATGGCTCATTTCGAGCTGTTGCCTGGTGCCGGAGAGGCTTTCAGACCGGCATCCGGGGCACAGCTCAGCCGTCGCGGCTTCTTTACCTCATCTCTCTCTGCGGGACGACCCCTCTACGAAGCTTCCAGTGATATGCCCAGGGCGCGGCGCCTGCAGCGTCAGCAGCAGACGAGGCCGGGCCTGCTTCCTTTATTGCAGCTCAATACCTCATATTGCGATGCCAGCGGAGTGTGCGCGCGTGTGTGCCCGACGGATGCGATCACGATAACCCCGGCCGCAGGAATGCGCTTTGACCCGCAGGCGTGCATCAGTTGCGGCTTCTGCGCTCTTCACTGCCCAGAGCAGGCATTGACACTGGCTAGCTCGCTTGAGACAGAGCCGCAGCTCCTGCGAGAGCAGCATGCACAGAGCTGCTTCAGATGTGGTCGAGCCTTTTATGTCGAATCAGCAACCTCAGATGAGAGCGCTGTGTGCCCGGCTTGTCAGCGTGATCAGTCGCTGTTCACAGATGGATTCAACGCCCTGTTTGGATAACAGGTATCAAGTGAGTGGCTCATGATGGGCCACCTGTGTTGGCCGACAGGTCAATCCACGGAGTGGCTTCATGGATGAACTTCAGGGATGAAGCGAATAATAAAAAACAGCCCAAGTGGAGAAACAACATGTCAATGAATCTGTTTCAGACCCTGCTGAACCGGCGTCGGTTTCTGAAGGGGAGTGCTGCCGCGGGAGCGGCTGGTGCGGCAGTTACCGGCCTGTCTGGCCTGAGCGCAATTGCTCCGGTCAATGAGGCGAGAGCTCAGGTACCCAGAGGTGAAACTGTTATCACTAAAAATATCTGTGCCCAATGCCCTGCCCGCTGTGGAATTGATGTTTACACGACCAATGGCAAGGTGCATGCGATCTATGGTGATACGGATAACCCGATTGCGAATGGCAAGCTCTGTCCAAAGGGGCATCTGGGGTCCTACTTCCTTTATGATCCTGATCGCTTCAAAGGCCCGATGCGACGCACCAATCCCAATAAAGGCCGCAATGAAGATCCGGGGTTTGTACCCATCTCCTGGAACGAAGCCTTCGATACCATCGCAGCACGCTTGAATAGCTTGCGTGAAAGGGGTGAGTCTCACCGCTTTGCTCATTTCTATGGTCGCGGATGGGGGGCGTCAGATGCTGGCCTCTATGGTGACTTTGGAAAACTCTATGGCACGCCAAATTCGGCTATTGGCCATGCTTCCATGTGTGCCGAAGGTTCCAAAAAAGCCAAGCACGCGACTGATGGCAACAACTCCTACAATGCTCATGATCTGCGTAACACCAATTATCTGCTGATCATGGGGGCCAGCTTCCTTGAGGCGTTTCGCCCCTATAACAATATGATGCAGATGTGGGGTGAAATGCGCAGCAAGAGCCCCAGAACACAGGTTACCTGTGTTGATGTGCGCATGAATCCGACCATGGCGGCTGCTGACCGCGCACTTTATATCAAGCCCGCTACAGATGGTGCATTTGCTCTGGCTGTGGCGCATGTGATTCTTACGGAAAGTCTGTGGGATCGTGATTTTGTCGGTGATTTCAAGAATATCAATCAGCGTTTCCGCACCGGTTCACGCATCATGCCTGGCAGTTTTGATGAGAAGTGGGTATCTGGTCTGACCGAATGGTGGAATGAAGAACTGAAGGATCGCACTCCCGAATGGGCGGAAGGCGTTACCGGTATTCCAGCAAGACACATTCGTCAGACAGCCATTGAATTCGGATCCACTCGTCCGGCAGTCGCTATCTTTGAGCGTGGCCCGACCGGCCATACTAACGGTACCTACAATGGTATGGCGATCCATGCATTGAATGCTCTGGTCGGCTCCATGTTCACCGAAGGCGGACTTTTCTACCAGATGGGTACGCCCTATGGTGGATTGCCAGTGAATGCAGATGATTACATGGATGAGTATGCAAAAGAGGGTGCATGGAAGTCTCAACCGCGAATTGATATGGCGCGAACAGAGCGCTGGCCAATGACTTCGCACATGATGCAGGAAGCGGGTCCTAACCATCTTAAAGGAGATCCCTACAAGATGGACACGGCGATGTTTTTCTATACCAACCCGATTTGGACCGCACCGGATCCGAAGGTGTGGGAAGAGGCCTTGAAAGATGTGTTCGTTATTGACACATCACCTTTTCCAGGAGAAACCGCGATGTATGCGGATCTGGTGCTGCCGGAGTCAACCTACCTGGAGCGTTTGCAGGACTCGCCGACCTATCCATTTGAAGGCTGGCCGATGTCGGCCCTGCGAGTACCCGCCGTTGACCCGATCTACGATACCAAACACTTCGGTGACATGCTGATCGAAATCGGTAAACGCATTAACGGCCCCACTGGCGAGTACTACAGCATCATCGACAATGTCGAAAATGTACTGCGCCATCGTGCGAAAGGCTTTGAAAACAACCCTGGTGATAATGGTGTCACTGATTTTGAAAGCTGGAAAGAAAAGGGCGTCTGGTATCGTAAGCCCTACCACTGGCGCTTTATCCGTGGAGACTTCTATGAATGGGATGGTCAACGCTACGGTAATCTGATGACGGCTGAGGAGGTAAAGGAAAAACTGCTGAAAACACCTTCTGGCAAGTTTGAGTTTAAATCCGGCTATCTGGAACAGTACGCCAAATATATAAACAGGGAGCTGGGGATACCCACTGAACGTGTTGGTCTGGTGCAATGGGTAGAGCCAAAACACACGGGCGGGAACGGTGATCTGTATTTCGTCACACCCAAAACCCCGATACATGCTGAAGGGCGTGGTGCCAATGTTCCTCATGCGATTGCAATTCATCAACCTATTGCGGGTGGTCGCGATACGGTCTATCTCGAGGTGCATCCAGACACAGCTAAACAGCGCGGTATCCGCAATGGTGACCGGGTTCGCATCACCTCGGATCTGGGCAGCATTGAGGCCCAGTGTCGTTATGTGGCATCGCACCGCCCTGACACCATTGTCCTTCCGTTCGAGTTTGGGCACTGGGCACAGGGGCGTTGGGCCAAGGGTCGTGGACCGGGGCATTCAGGTGAAATCACTGCCAACGTGTCAGATCCAGTTTCTGGTCTCGCCAGTTACTACACCGGCAAAGTGACCCTTGAACGGGCTTAATCACGCAGAGTATTGAGGAATTGAACCATGGCTAAATGGGGAATGGTCATTGACCTGGACAAATGCACGGGCTGTCAGGCCTGTACCACAGCCTGTGCGATGGAAAACAATACGCTGCCCGGTGAGAGCTGGCAGGATGTATTGTTTTACCATGAGGGGGAGTATCCCAGCGGGCAGATGAAGTGGTTGCCGCGTCCATGTATGCAGTGCGAAAAACCTTCGTGTGTGTATGTGTGTCCGACGCGCGCTACGTATAAAGATGAAAATGCGGGTGGTATCGTATTTGTAGATTGGAACAAGTGCATAGGCTGCAAATACTGCATGATCGCCTGCCCTTATGGGGTGCGTTTTTACGCAGATGAAAAACCCCTGATAGAACCGGATATGCGCGAGGTGTATCCCGGGCAGAACAAGCAGTTGTGGAGCCCGCCCTATCAGAATCCCGACGAGGACTGGCGCCGGGGAATCGGTATACAACCACCGGGTGTCGTGTCTAAATGCACCTTCTGTTACCACAAGGTCAGCAAGGCACCAGCCGGCACGGTGGACTTTGATGAAGATAATCCTGCCGTAAAAGAGTATGTACCGGCCTGTGTTCGAACCTGTGCCCCCAAAGCACGCTATTTCGGTGATCTGGATGCACCCGACAGTCAGGTCAATCAGCTCATTGGTGACAAGCATGGTGTACGTCTGAAGGATCATACCGGTAATAAGCCTCAGGTCTATTATCTTGGTGCAGGCGCAGGTGTGCCAGCGTTCACTCCGGCAGACAAGGGGGATAAGTCATGAATAACAACAGTAATCTGCTCAAGGGCGGCATGGGTGTCGTGTTACTGATATTATCTGCGGTGATTCTGGTTGTCAGTCTGTTTGTTGCGCTGACCAATCTGGGGTCACAGGGACATGCTTCCTTTAATACCAGCTCAACCCTGCCATGGGGACAACCGATTGCGACCTACCTCTACTTTGCCTTGGCATCGTCAGGCCTGGGCCTGCTGGCGTCCTTGCCTCTGGTGTTCGGATTCAAGCAGTATTATCCGGTGGCCAAGCGCTGTGTTTTTCTCGCATTCGTCATTCTGATCTCAGGGATGGCTGTGCTGGCGCTGGAGCTGGGTAATGTATTTCGCATGCTCTGGGCAATTCCGCTCAATCTGCAGGTGCAGTCAGCGATGTTCTGGATGGGGGTGTTCTATGCCCTGGACCTGCTCTTCCTGCTGTGGAAATTCAGTAAGCTGGATGCCGGAGAGTGGGACAGCAAGACCAGCAAGCAGGTAGGGATCGCGTCTTTTATCGGCGTTCTGCTAGCTAGCGGTAACTTGGCGCTGATCTTCGGCATGATGAGCATGCGCCCCTTCTGGTTTGATGGACTATTGCCCATCTACTTCTACTTCACCGGCGTGACCAGTGGTATGGCAGCGCTGGTGTTTTTTGTCTATCTGGCTCATGGCTTCAGTCGGGATAGAATGCATCCGACACTGCAGTCGCTGTTGAGCGGGGCGTTACCGAAGATGTTTGCAGCTCTGATCGGGGGAACCTTGCTGTTTATTGCCGCACGCGCCATTACCGGGGTGTACAGCAATAATCCCGAAATCCATCTGGTCTGGAGTGACTATCTCTTTGCATCGTCTCTCTACCATCTCTCTTTGTGGGTCGGTCTGCTGTTGCCCTTCCTGCTGATGCTGAATGGTAACTTCCGTAATCAGGCAGGTGTGCAACTGCTGGTGTCTGTTCTGGTGTTTCTCGGGCTGTTTGCCGAGCGCTTCTACTTTGTTGTGGGTGGGCAGGTGGTGCCGCTGTTCAAGGGTACCTGGTATCCCGATATGATCGCGTATACCCCCTCTCTGACGGAGTGGGCGCTCACATTTGTGGGCTGGTCACTGGCGCTGCTGCTGATCGTTCTTGGCGAGCGCTTTCTGAACCTGTCGGCTATGCCTGATGGGGTTGCTGAATCAACGTCCGCTCGGCCTCTGGCTGCAGGCTGAGCCCAACCCAACCGGGCAGGCCAGTTGGCGTGCCCGGTATGACAGGAGCTGATGTATGAATGGAACCATGGTGATTGAAGCACGGCAGCTTTTGAGTTCAGCCGAGCTGTATCTATGCCTGTCTCGGGCTTTTCAGCTCGGCCAGCAGACAATCACGCTGGAACAGATGCGTGAGGCTTTGCTGCCTGACCTGCAGCAGCTGGCCGAGGCACTCCCTGCGCTATCGCCAGCGATGCTCAGGCAGCTAGAGGATGATCTGGGCTGTTTACCGGATACGGATGCGCTGATGCGCGAGTTCAGCAGGCTGTTTCTGATGCCGCCGGCACCGGCTCCTCTGAATCTGGGGTTTTATCTTGATGGCGGCATGATGGGTAACACCCCGGTGATGCTTGAGGCATTTTATCACCGTTACGGACTGGCGCGATCGGATCATTTTCATGATGTGTCGGATCATCTGTCACTGATTCTGCACTGGCTGGCATGGGTCTATGCGCAGGTCAATGATCCCATCACTTTCGCTGATCAGGCTGATGAGGGGTTGCAGGATGCTGCACAAGTGATAGCACGCTACACCCTGCCAGGTTTGGACAGGCTGATCGAAACACTACAAGGCAAGGATGTCGCAGTGACCGCTGGCGCTATCTGGCTGCATCTTTTGCAACTGCTGCAGGCGCAACTTCAAGAGGATTTAGCCCGATTGCGTGGTATGCAGTCAGAAGAGCTGTTCAGCCCTGTGAGCTCTGCTGAAGCAGTGGTGGATGAGGGGATGTATGGCAAACATGCCGATATTGATAAGCAATTAAACTGCCAGCAGTGTGGCCGCTCTTTTGCGGCCGGCCGGATTCTGGCCGAGATGATAGATCGTTTGCAGGCCGCTGATGTTTCTACACGTCATGTTGAGGTTTGTGAGACCTGTCGTGACACCGGGGATAATCAAGGTCGGTCATCCGTGGTATTGCAGCACCGAGGGTGTGGATAATGAGAGCAACTGCTTTACGCATTACAGCTGACTATCGGCTTCTGAACAGTGCAGGCGAGTGCCTGGATCAGTCGACCCCTGAGCACCCGATGCGCTTTGTTACGGGGCAGCGACAGGTGATGGCTGCGATTGAGCAGCAATTGTCTGGCTGCTCGGTAGGTGATGAGATATCAATCACGCTGACACCGGAGCAAGCGTTTGGTCCACATCGGCCGGAGTTGGTTTTTGAAGCGGTACGACAGAACTTGCCACCGGATCTGGACATTGTACCCGGAATGACCCTGATTCCGGGCGGTCAGACGGGTCGATTCGAGTTGAAAGTGCTGGCGTTGACGGAAAAAGGAGCGCTGCTGGATGGTAATCATCCTTTAGCTGGCCAAACACTGACCTGGGAGATCAAGATATTGGATGTGGCTGAGAGCCCTGAAGCAGAAGAGCCCGATATCATGCCGATAAGATGGGTGTAATGAGATGTATGTGCTCAATAAATAAGCAATCTATTTTCCATGCGGTATTCTCGCTATAATGCACTGCAACATTTTAGGTTCTGACCCACACAGCGAGATCCGGATAATGACAACGAATGACGATCAGCTGCTGCCACCGGAAGGTGTGCTCAGTCTGCAACGCCCTGCTGGCCACGAAGCGATCAACATGTTTGGTGATGTCTATGGTGGGTGGGTCGCCTCTCAGGCGGTGCTGGCCAGTGAAATCCGTGCCGGACAGGAGGCCGATGGCCGTGTTGCGACGGTATCGGTCGGTCGTATGTCGTTCATGTCACCGGTGCTGCAGGGCACTATTCTCAGCTTCTATACTGAGGTTCTGGAGCGGGGTACCAGCTCGTTGCGTATCAAGGTTGAGGTCTGGGGGCGCTGCCCGGACGGCAGAGAGCCGCGCAAGGTGACCCAGGTTGAGTGTGTGCAGGTCGCCATCGACGGCCATGGGCATATCCGCACCCTGCCCTGATGTTCCCGACAGGCCAGCTCCCGCTACAGCAGGCCTGTCAGCACTTGTCATCCCCTCACTGTGAACATTCCTGTACACCCGCCTTCACTTTCCTTACCCCGGCTACCGTTATTGGCCACCTTTTATTGGTCATTGACCTGCCCCTCACAAAGCGATACATTTCACCACAAAGCGATACATTTTTCTGTCTGAATGTTTGTTTTTTTGTGTTACTTTCTCTGTTCAGTCTGAGTGCTCCCTGTACAGTAGCGCTGGATAATCATGCTGAAGAGTTTTGACCCGTAAGATCAATAACCATAAAAATGAGCCCCGCGATGAGTCTTTATACCTCGATAGAGAAGACCTTCTTCCATAGTCTGACCCGTAAAATTCTGGGTAACCTTCTGTTCATCACGCTGTTTCTGCTGGGTATGGCACTGGCGGTCGGGCACTATGTCAGCGATCTGAAGCAGCAGGTGAGATCCACGGGTATTCCGGCAGAGGTCGCTCAGCAACTGGTTCAGCGTCTCGACTCTCTGCAGCTGGTCACCGCTGTGATTCTGGTGGCAGGTCTGCTGGCCGGACTTTTCGCGCTGTTCTTCATGCGCCATCTGATCGTGCGGCCCATTACCGATATGATCCAGGTGTTGCGTGCTATTAAGGACAATCACGGCGATATCTCCGCGACGCTGCCGGAATATACGCATGACGAGATTTCGGAGATGGCGGCCAGTTACAACGCCTATTCCAGCTCTCTTAAACAGATGATCTCTCAGGCCAGGCGCTGCAGTGTCGGTGTGTCGTTGAATGCAACTCGGCTACAGAAGATTCTGACCCAGGCGCATGGTGTGATGTCGCGACAGGAAGATGCCGCGCAACTGGTATTTCAGTCCAGCAGTGAAGCGACTGAGGCGATCAATAATGTTGCCAACAGCACGCTGGCGATCAATGAGCAGAACCAGAATAACCTGAGCGAAGTACGCAGCTCGCGCCAGGAGCTGCTGGGGGTTCAGCAGCAGATTGCGGCCATTCGTGAACAGGTCAGCCATTTTCAGGGAATAGTTCAGCGTCTGAGCGATAACTCGCAGAACATCACTCAGATCCTGTCGATGGTCAAGGGCTTTTCCGAGCAGACCAATCTACTGGCGCTGAATGCGGCGATCGAGGCGGCCCGTGCCGGGGAAGCGGGGCGTGGCTTTGCCGTAGTTGCAGATGAAGTACGTACCCTGTCGCAGAAGGTCAGTGGTGCCACATTGGAGATAGACAAGAATATCGGTGAAATGGGTGCCCTGGTTGGTGAAACCAGCGCCAGCGCGCATACGATTCTGGAGTATGTGCAGAGTACCGAGACCTTCATCGACTCAACCAATACGCAGTTCAGCAATCTGGTGCAGGACTTCGAGCAGGTCAATGCCCAGCTGACAGGCATCAGTGCCGCTATCGATGAGCTGGCTTACACGAATAAAGAGTCGCATAGCAATGTAAACGAGATCACCAGCATCAGTGCCACCATCAAACAGGAGATGGACGAATCACAGGCACATGCGCTGGCGCTGGAGAAGGCAACAGAGGAGACGCAGGAGCTGCTGTCACAGTTCATCATCGGCTATGGCGGCTTCGAGCATATTCTGCAGACCGGCAAGCGCTGGGCCGCTCAGACTCAGGCCCATCTGGAGCAGTTGGCAGCAGCAGGACACAATATCTTTGATGATCAGTATAAGTGTACCAATCCGGGGCAGTTGCCTGAAAAACTGGATCTGACCTATACGGATGTTTATGACAGAACACTGAGGCCAGTGTTTGACAGCTTCATCAATGAACACCCCGAATTCAGCTATGCGATCGGTATGGATCGCAACGGTTATGCTCCGGCGCACCACACCAAGGTTTCAAAACCCCTGACCGGTGATGTAGCTGTGGATAACTTCAACAGCCGTAACCGTCGTCGTATCTACGGCACGCGTGCCGAACAGCGACGCGCCAGAAATACCTCACCCTTCCTGCTGCAGACTTTTATCCGGGATACCGGCGAGGTGCTGAACGATCTGTCGATTCCGATCTTCGTCAACGGCAAGCATTGGGGGGCGTTTATCATGGGCTTCAACCCCGAGCTGCTGTTGAAGGATTGATCTCTGACATCATGGAGCTCCCGGAGTCCTTGGTTGAGTGTATGCCGCAGGGAGTGTATTTACGGCGTCTCACCCAGGGTGTTTGGGAGCTCCCATGAAATGCGAACCGATCAGCAGACTTCCAGACGGGCAAAGCCCACCACCAGCCATTTGCTGCCCACCTCATCGAAGTTGATCTGAATCCGTGCCTTGGGGCCGGAGCCTTCAAAGCTGGTAACCATGCCTTCGCCGAACTTGGGGTGCAGCACGCGTTGTCCCAGATTGAAGCTGGGGGATTCGGGTTCGCTGTTGAACAGTCGGCTGCTGCTGGCTCCGCCGCCATAACTGTTGCGCTGGCTGCTCAGAGGGCGGCTGATACTGTTGTTCAGACGGACCTCTTCGATCAGTGCTTCGGGTATCTCCCTGACGAAGCGGGAGACGCGATTGGTGGTTTCCTGTCCGTGCAGGCGGCGTGATTCGGCGTAGGTCAGAAACAGTTTCTGCATCGCACGAGTAATACCGACGTAGCACAAACGGCGCTCCTCTTCGAGACGCCCCGGTTCCTCTGCCGACATCTTGTGCGGGAACAGCCCCTCCTCCATGCCTGCCAGAAACACCATCGGAAACTCCAATCCCTTGGCAGAATGCAGCGTCATCAACTGCACGCTGTCAGTATGCGCGTCTGCCTGGGTATCGCCGGCATCCAGTGCCGCCTGATCCAGAAATGCAGAGAGCACCGATACCGCTTCATCTTCGTCCGCCTGACTCTGCCACTGGCCGGCAAACTGGCGCGTTGCCGTGACCAGTTCCTCAAGGTTCTCGATACGGGACTGGGCTTTTTCGCCCTTCTCCTTCTCATGATGCTCAATCAGGCCTGAGTGTTGAATGACATGTTCAGTCTGCTCATGCAGGTCAAGCCCTTCAGTCTCGGTATTCAGGCGGTTGACCAGATCCAGAAACCCCTGCAGAGCATTAGCCGCACGTGCCGGCAGTTGTTGCAGCGATATGATCTCGTTGGCTGCACGCCACATGGAGATCCCTTCGTGGCGAGCCTGCTCGCGGATCAGCTCTATGGTGCGGGTGCCGATGCCGCGGGTCGGAACATTGATGACACGCTCGATCGCCGTGTCATCATCGCGATTGGCCAGCAGACGCAGATAGGCAAGTGCATTCTTGATCTCAAGCCGATCATAGAAGCGTTGTCCCCCATAGATGCGGTACGGAACCCCGCTGCGGATCAGGGCTTCCTCCAGTACACGAGACTGAGCGTTGGAACGATACAGAATGGCGGTTTCATCGCGGCGGTTGCCGTGGTCGATCCACTTCTCGATCTGATCAACGATAAAGCGTGCTTCATCCTGCTCATTGAAGGCGCTGTACAGGGAGATAGGTTCACCGTCGCCATCTTCGGTCCACAGCTCCTTGCCAAGACGCCCGAAATTGTTGGTGATCACCCCGTTGGCCGCTTTCAGTATGGTGTTGGTGGAGCGGTAATTCTGTTCCAGGCGCACTGTTTCTGTACCGGGGAAATGCTCCGGCAGGTTCTGGATGTTCTCGATGCGGGCACCGCGCCAGCCATAGATCGACTGGTCATCATCACCGACCGCCATCAGCTTCTGCTCGCCCTCGCATAACAGTCGCAACCAGGCGTACTGAATGGCGTTGGTATCCTGAAACTCATCCACCAGCACATAGCGGAAGCGTTCGCGGTAGTGCTTGAGCAGTGCAGGTGCCCGGTCACGCAGCAGTTCGAGTGCACGCAGCAGCAGCTCACCGAAGTCGATCATGCCGCCGCGCTCGCACGCCTGCTCATAGGCTTCATAGGCACGGATCATGGTCTGCTGGAAGGGATCACTGCTGCGTTCAAGGTGTTGGCTGCGTAGCCCCTCATCCTTCTGCGCATTGATGAACCACTGAATCTGGCGGGGTGGCCAGCGGGTTTCATCCAGCTGCAGCTCGCGACACAGGCGTTTGATCAGGCGTAGCTGATCGTCGCTGTCCATGATCTGGAAGTTGTCCGGCAGTCCGGCATCACGCCAGTGCGCACGCAACAGACGGTGAGCCAGGCCATGGAAGGTACCCACCCACATGCCTTGGGTATCGATACCCAGCAGCTGTTCGATACGTCCGCGCATCTCACGGGCCGCCTTGTTAGTGAAGGTGACCGCCATGATGGAGTAAGGAGAGAAGCCTTCTGCCTCGATCAGCCAGGCGATACGATGCACCAGCACTCGGGTCTTGCCGGAACCGGCTCCGGCCAGCACCAGCAGGTTGCTGACATCGGCCGAAACCGCCTGGCGCTGAGCATCATTCAGCGAGTCGATGATATGAGTAACGTCCATGGGCCTTGTTTTTCAGTTCTCTGTCGATGGCTCAGTCGAGGCTGGCCGGGGAGTGGATCCGGTTCAACAATATCCGTTTGTATTGATCCGGGTCTTTCAGTTTCATGCTCTTGCCTTTGCGTGCAGCCTGTTCAACACCCAGCCAGGGGATCAGGCGCGACAGCCAGAAGCGCATGGCAGCGGTGCGGGTCAGAATCGGCCAGGCATGCTGCTCGTCAGTGGTAAATGGCCGCACAGCCGAATAGCCATCAAGCAGGGCACGCTCTCTGAGCGGGTCGATCGTGCCATCAGGATTGCAGCACCAGTCGTTGGCGACGATTGCCAGATCAAACAGGTGAAAGGCAGTCGCTGCATTGTACAGGTCGATGATCGCTTCAAGTTTGCCATCACGGAACAGAGCGTTGTCGGAAAACAGGTCGCCGTGGATAATGCCCGAAGGCAGATCGAGTTTTTTCTCACGCAGTTCATCAAACAGGCGAACTTCCTGTTTCAGCAGTTCGGCATCCTCGCTGCTCAGCAGGTGCGCCAGCGCCTGACTTTCACGCCGCCACCAGAACACGCCACGATGCGCCTGGCGCTTCATATAGAAGTCGGTTCCGGCAAGATGAAAGCGTGCCAGTGCATCGCCAATCTGGCGGCAATGATCCTCACCGAGCTCGGATTGAGGGAGGTCCTGGCCATAGAAACGGGGCTGGAAAAAGGCCGGCTTACCCTGGAGTTGTTTCAGCGCGATGCCGTTCCTGTCCTCTATCGCATAGGGCACCGGGATGTCGCGTTGCGACAGCCAGTGGCCCAACTCAACGAAGAAGGCCATCTCCTCTTCAGGCAGCTCTTCAAAAATGGTCAGTACCAGATCAAGCGTGGTGCCTGACTGGTCGAGGGTAACGAAATAGTTGGTGTTTTCGATGCCTGCTTCTATGCCCTGCCAGCTTTTCAGCTCGCCCAGGTCGTAGTCAGACAGCAGCTTGACCAGCTCTGCACGGGTGATCTCTGTATATACTGCCACGTTTGATGCCTACCAGCGGAAAATAACCCATTTTGGAATCAACACCGAGGGTTCCCCGGCTCTGATCATCTCACCTGACTCACCTTTCGGGACCAGGTAGTAGGGCTCGCCGACGGCGGGCACGACCTTGATCTCCTTCAGAACACCATTGACACGATACTCGTAATAGGTGCTGTCACCGTCATGGGTAATGGTGATCTGCGGCTCCTGGCCCAGCAGCTCTTCCTCTGACTGGGCGAAGCTCGGTGGCACAAAGGCCAACAACATCGCCAGCATTACATATCTGAACATCATCTTGCTTCTCTTCATGGGTAGAATCCATCTGCAAATAAGCACCTGAACCATGCTATCGCATGTCGGGGGGTTATGGGCAGCTTCCTTATTGTCTATGATTGTGAACCCTGACACGATCCCCGGCAACCACTGTTAATCGGAAATTGCGATGAGTAACCACAAACCACCCGTTATTTTAGTCGACGGCTCCTCTTATTTATACCGTGCCTTCTTCGCCTCTCAGCAGGCGGACCTGCGCACCAGCGAAGGTGTTCCGACGGGGGCTATAAGAGTTGTGACCTCGATGTTGCGCAGTTTACTCAAACAATATCCCGAAAGCCCGGTGGCCGTGGTGTTCGATGCCAAGGGTAAAACCTTCCGTGATGAACTGTTTGCCGAGTACAAGGCTCACAGACCCTCAATGCCGGATGACCTGCGCCTGCAGGTGGAGCCGATCCACGAGATTGTGCGCGCCATGGGCATGACGCTACTGATCGAAGACGGGGTTGAGGCAGATGATGTGATCGGAACGCTGGCGCATGAGGCGATGGCGCAGCAGTGCCCGGTGGTGATCTCTACCGGCGACAAGGATATGGCGCAGTTGGTAAATGAGCAGGTCACACTGATCAATACCATGACCAATACGGTGATGGATGTGCAGGGGGTCGTTGATAAGTTCGGCATTCCTCCTGAGCTGGTGATCGATCTGCTGGCGCTGCAGGGCGACAAGGTCGACAACATCCCCGGCGTACCGGGTGTCGGTGAGAAGACTGCGCTGGCGATGTTGCAGGGGATAGGTGGTATCCAGGCGCTGTACGAGAATCTGGACAAAATTGCCGACCTCGGCTTTCGTGGCTCGAAAACCATGGCGAAAAAGATGGAGGAGCATCGTGAGTCTGCCGAGCTCTCTTATCTTCTGGCCACGATCAAAACCGATGTACCGCTGCATGTGGCACTGGCTGATATCGCTCATCCGTCGCCGGATAATCAGGCTTTGTGTGAGCTGTTCAAACGCTATGAGTTTCGCAGCTGGGTTAAGGAGCTGGAATCAGGTGATGCACCGACCCAGGCTGATACCGGAGGCTCTTCTGCAGCCGATCAGGCTGCACCGGCAGAGGTGCAGTATGACGTGATTCTGGAGTGGGAGGCTTTTGAACAGTGGCTTGACCGACTCAAGGCAGCGGGACAGTTTGCCTTTGATACCGAAACCACCAGTCTCAACTATATGGAAGCTGAGATCGTCGGCGTTTCCTTTGCCGTTGAAGCGGGCGTGGCGGCCTATGTGCCGGTGGCACATGATTATATCGGCGCTCCTGCCCAGTTGGATCGCGACAGGGTGCTGGCCGCCTTGAAACCGCTGCTGGAGGATGAGTCCATCGGCATCATTGGCCAGAATCTTAAATATGATATGAGCGTACTGGCTCGCTACGGTGTCGGTATCAAGGGTATCACCGCAGATACGATGATGGAGTCCTATATCCTGAACTCCACTGCCGGCCGCCATGATATGGACAGCCTGGCGGAGCGTTATCTGGGCGTGAAAACCGTGACGTTTGAAGAGATTGCCGGCAAGGGCAAACAGCAACTGACCTTCAACCATATCGAGCTGGATAAAGCCGGACACTATGCCGCTGAGGATGCGGATATCACGCTGCGCCTGCATCAATGTCTGGCCCCTCGGATCACCGCCGAAGGCAAGCTGCAGTCAGTACTGGATGAGATAGAAACACCGCTGATTCCGGTGCTGTCGCGGATCGAGCGCCAGGGTGCGCGCGTGGATGCGAAGATGCTCGGTGAGCAGAGTCAGGAGCTGGAGAAGCGTCTGCATGAGCTGGAGCAGCAGGCCTATGAGCTGGCAGGCGAGCCGTTCAATCTTGGTTCACCCAAGCAGTTGCAGGTGATTCTGTATGAGAAGCAGGGTATCCCGGTCACCAAGAAGACCCCCAAGGGCGCACCCTCAACTGCAGAGGAGGTGTTGCAGGAGCTGGCGCTGGATTATCCGCTGCCCAAGGTGATCATAGAGCATCGGGGCCTGAGCAAGCTCAAATCCACCTATACCGATAAACTGCCGCTGATGATCAATCCTCGCACCGGCCGAATCCACACCTCTTACCATCAGGCCGTGACAGCAACCGGGCGCCTCTCTTCGTCCGATCCCAATCTGCAGAATATTCCGGTACGTACCACTGAGGGGCGTCGCATACGCCAGGCGTTTGTGGCACCGGAGGGCTACTCGATTGTGGCTGCCGACTATTCCCAGATAGAGCTGCGCATCATGGCGCACCTTTCGGGCGATGAAGGGCTGTTGAGCGCGTTCGGTAAGGGCGAGGACATTCACCGTGCAACAGCAGCAGAGGTGTTTGGTGTTGCGCTGGATCAGGTCAGTACCGAGCAGCGTCGTAGTGCCAAGGCGATCAACTTCGGTCTGATCTACGGTATGTCGGCGTTTGGGCTCGGGCGTCAGTTGGGCGTTGGCAGGAATGAGGCTCAGCGCTATATCGACCACTACTTTGCTACCTATCCCGGCGTGTTGCGCTATATGGATGAAACCCGCGCTCAGGCGCATGATCTTGGGTATGTTGAAACCATATTCGGACGCAGGCTCTATCTTCCCGAGATCAATGCCAGCAATGGCATGCGCCGGCAGGCGGCTGAGCGTACCGCCATCAACGCCCCGATGCAGGGAACGGCGGCTGATATCATCAAGCGTGCGATGATTACCGTTGATCGCTGGCTGAGCGAAACAGATTTTGATGCCTGCATGATCATGCAGGTTCACGATGAGCTGGTATTCGAGGTCAGAACTGATCAGGTGGAGGCATTTATCAAGCAGGTGAAGGGGTTGATGGAGTCGGCTGCCAGTCTGTCCGTTCCGCTGCTGGTCGAAGCGGATAGCGGAGCAAGCTGGGAAGTGGCGCATTGATTGTTTTTTAATCAGTGGTTGAACTTTCCATCCACAGGGGGTTCATACAGCTGAGAGCTGCAGTTCCCGTATTGTCTTGTGCCAGATGATGCAGCGGCTCTTGGGGGTCTGGATTGTTTCAACAAACTGCGTTAACTAGGTGCGCAGGTCAGGCTCCCTTACACAAGGATGCGTTCGCTCCCGAGGCTTAAGTTCCCCTTCCCCTGTCTCGGGAGCGTCTTTTTTTCAGTCAGATTTTTCTATCAAGCGCCCTGTTCTTCGGAACTGTATGTGCCTGGACTGTATCCATCAGAGCCGTACCAGGGCAGCATCAGTTCACTGATCAGTTGCTGCAACTCGTCTACGCCAGTGTGTTTGAGTGCCGAAAAGGCCTGAACACTGACGTTGTCACCCAGTCGCTCCTTCAGGGCCTTCCTGACCTGCAACAGCGTGCTCTGCACCGGCCCGCGTTTGAGCTTATCAGCCTTGGTGAGTAGTACATGCAGGCGCATGCCGGTGTTCTGGCACCACTGCACCATCATCTCGTCAAACTCCTTCATCGGATGTCGAATATCCATCACCAGAACAACACAGCGCAGTACTTCGCGCTTTTGCAGGTACTCATCCAGATGTTTCTGCCAGTGTTCCTTCATCGCAACCGGCACCTTGGCGTAGCCGTAACCGGGAAGATCGACGATCCGCAGTCCCTTGAGATTCAGGTCAAAGAAGTTCAGCAGTTGAGTGCGACCCGGTGTCTTGGATGTGCGCGCCAGCTTGGTCTGTTGCGTCAACACATTGATGGCACTGGATTTGCCGGCATTGGAGCGGCCTGCAAAGGCGATCTCTGCAGTGCTGTCAGGTGGGCATTGCGACAGTTTCGCGGCGCTGATACTGAAGCGCGTCTGGTTGAAATGGATTGCCGGTGCGTTTGTGGTCATTGTCATCTCACTAAGGTAGGATCGCCACAAAGAACAAATGCGTTCCAGTTTGTGAGGATATTAGTTTATAATATCCAGCAATTTTACCTGTGAACTGAGCAATGCTCCAGTCAGGGTAAGCAAAGAATTGAGTTGTCTGCGTCGCTGTTTTCACCGGTCGGCGAAGGCTTATCGACAGTTTTTCAAGCAAAAGTCTGGGTCTAGTCAATGAACAAATTACTGATCAGCTTACTCGTAAGTGTAGGTATCACGGGCGTTGCACATGCATCTGGTGATGCAGCGGCCGGGCAGTCCAAAGTTGCTGTCTGTGCAGCCTGCCATGGTGCAAACGGCAATAGTGCTGTTGGCAACTTTCCAAATATTGCCGGGCAGAATGAACAATATCTGATCAAGCAGATGGAGGATCACCTCAGTGGTCGTCGTACCATCGTTGAGATGACCGGCATGCTGGATGCTTTCAGCGAGCAGGATCTGAAGGATATTGCGGCCTATTACGCCAGTCAGCCGGTAGTAATCGGTCAGGCACAGGCTGATCAGGTGGAGCTGGGCGAGAAAATCTATCGCGCTGGTTTGGCTGACAAGGGTGTTGCTGCCTGTAGCGCCTGCCACATGCCGAGTGGTCAGGGTAATGCGCCAGCAAAATTCCCTGCTCTGAGCGGTCAGCATCCCGAGTACACAGTTTCACAGCTGCAGAAGTTTGCCGAAGGGACGCGTGATAACGATCCTAATGGCATGATGCGAGATGTCGCTGTGAAGATGACCGAAGCTGAGATGCGTGCTGTCGCTCAGTATATCCGTGGTCTGAACTGAAAATTGATCTGAAGCGGATTAAGTTCTGATTCAGCAGGGGCAGCTTAGGCTGCCCTTTGTATTTAGTGACTCGATGCGAAGCTATGGAGAACTATTTTTGCCGGCATGAGTCTACAGAGTTCAACTTAATGAATTGTAATGGCCAGGCCAGGTTAAAACTGGCGGGTATTGTCATTGCGGCCATAGATAGAGAGGTGAGAATGCTTAGAAAAATAATGCTGGGCGTGGCCATGTTGGTGCTGGCTGCTGGCGTGACTGCCGATGACAAACCGGTATTCGAGGCAGGCGTGCATTATGCCGAGATCAGCAAGAGTGTGCCGACGCGCAGCGCGGATAAAGTTGAAGTGGTTTCTGTATTTGGTTACCTCTGCCCGCACTGCAATAACTTCGAGCCGATGCTGCAGGCCTGGGAAAAAAATCTGACCGACGATATCGACTATCACCATATCCCGGTCGTTTTCAGCCGGAACTGGGCTCCTCTGGCACGTGGCTATTATGTTGCTGATATGAAAGGTCTGGTTAATGAAACGCATCAGGCGATGTTTGATGCCGTGCACATGCAGAACCGTCGCTTCAATGATGAAAATGACCTGGCTGCATTTTATTCCGGCTACGGTATCGAACCTGAAGAGTTCAAGAAGCTTTACAACTCCTTTGCTGTGGATACCAAACTGAATCAGGGAATGGCCAAGGTCCAGAGCTTCGAGGTGACTGGTGTGCCATCAATGGTCGTTAATGGCAAATACCGCGTGACTGCCTCCATGGCTGGTGGTTCTGCGCAGATGTTGCAGGTTGTGAACTACCTGATTGAGAAAGAAATCAACAGTAACTGAGATCAGATTTCTGTTGGTTAAAACCGCGTCCGGAGTGATTTATTGACTGTAATCACTCCTCAGATGCGGTTTTTGTGTTTATAGTATGTGAAAAAAGCGGTGCATAAAATCCGGCCGTTGCGCAATGAGGCTAATAAGTGGCAACAGAAACCGAAGACTGGAAGCGCAAGTACAAAGATCTTTCCCATGAGTTCGAGCAGTCCGAGCGCTATGCGGAGCGGATGATCGAACAGTTGCGCCAGCTTATCAACTCAATGATTACCGGGCTGCAGGGCCAGGATCGACTGCTGGATGAAAATCTGCAGATACTGGCCAAGTATCTGAGTAATGGTGAGGTGCGGGATCTTCGCTCGGTCGGGCGTGAAGTTGAAAAGCGTGTTCGTGAACTGGATCAGAAAAAAACCGCTCTATCACGTGAGGTGGCAGATGCCCTGTCGCTCTGGCTGAGTCAGATTCAGCGCCAGAGCGGCGGTCAGATTCCTGAGGATAAACTGCAGGATGCGCGTGATCAGATACCGGAAGCGTCCGAAAAGATTTATGCTCTATCGGCACTGATACGCCAGTTGCTGGCGCTGCAAAGTGGCCTGTACGACACCCCTCCCGCTACAGATTCCAATACACATGACCTGGATAATGAAGCGGATGAGCGGCAGACGCTGCTGATACCAGTTATTTCCGATAAGATTCTTGAGCTGATAGAGTGCCTCAGAATTCCGCGTGAAAGGATGGAGAGTGCCCAGGAGCTGATCAGGCGTCTTGAAAGTCGTCCAGACATGTCTGAGCTGCCGGATCTGCTGAATGAGGTGGTAGGCCTCATCCGGGTTGCCGGCCTGAATGTACACGACGACTTTGAAGACTATCTGCTCAGCCTTAATAAGCAGCTTTCGCATGTCCAGGCGTTTCTGGCAGAGAGCCGGGAAGAGGAAACTAAGGCTGGTGCGTTGCATCTGGAGTTGGACAAAACCGTCCGTCACAGTATTTCCAGAATTCGCTCCACGGTTAAGGAGTCAACGGATCTGACGGATCTCAAGCAGGCCGTGACACGCCAACTGGCAACTATTGTCAAGAGCATGAACAGCTACCGTGTGCATGAAGAGCAGCGCGATCAGCGCCTTCAGAAGCGGTATGACGAATTGCTGGAAAAGGTTGAGGCGATGGAGCGTGAAGCCGAGGACGTCAAGGCACGGATCGAAGAGGAGCAGCTCAAGGCTCGAACCGACCCGCTGACCGGATTGCCCAATCGGGTCTCCTATAATGATCATATTGCCAGCGAGCTGGAGCGCTGGCGGCGCTATAATACTACCTTTTCCCTGTGTGTCGCGGATCTAGATCATTTCAAGAATATCAATGATCAGTATGGGCATCTTGCCGGGGATAAGGTGCTCAGGCTTGTGGCCAAAATGATGCGTCACAACCTGCGAGGCAGTGACTTCATCTCCCGCTTCGGTGGTGAGGAGTTTATCGTTATTTTCCCGTCAACAGGTCTGCAGGAAGCGCGTCAGGCAACTGAGAAGCTCAGGCAGGCGATTGAAAAAAGCCCGTTTAATTTCCAAGGCAAACCGGTTCATGTCACAATGTCGTTCGGCCTCACCGAAGTGGCTCAAGGCGATGATCAGGACAGTGTTTTCGGTCGCGCTGATGCGATGCTCTATAAAGCCAAAGGCAGCGGGCGTAACGCCATCTGTCATGAGTGATCTCTGAACCATTCACCCAACCGCTGAACAGGACTATCAAGAGTGCAACCTGTTGTCCGCTCTTTAAAGATTCTCTGGGTTATCGCACGCTATCGTCTCGACACCTTCTTTCACCATGCGGCGATGCCCTGGTACGTGCGTGTCTGTTTCGTGTTGCTTCCCTGGCGCTATCTGATTCCAGCCAAGGCTCCGCGTGGCATGAGGTTGCGCCTGGCGCTTGAGGCGCTGGGTCCTGTATTCATCAAGTTCGGACAGATGCTGTCCACGCGTCGAGACCTGCTGCCGGACGATGTAGCCATCGAATTGGCCAGGCTGCAGGATCAGGTGCCGCCTTTCCCGGCAACCAAGGCGCGCGCCATCATCGAAGCGGAGCTGGGCAAATCGGTGGATGAGCTTTTTCAATCCTTCGATCTGGAGCCCATGGCCTCGGCGTCGGTTGCTCAGGTTCACAGTGCGGTGCTGCATGATGGGCGTGCGGTGGTGATCAAGGTGATTCGGCCAGGCATCGAACGCGTGATACGTCAGGATGTGGATCTCCTATATACACTGGCCTGGCTACTATGCCAGCTCTGGGTGGATGGGCGCCGCCTGCGCCCGGTTGAGGTGGTTTCAGAGTATGAACAGACCATCTTCGATGAGCTTGATCTGCGCAAGGAGGCTGCCAATGGCTCTCAGCTGAGGCGGAATTTCGAGGGCTCATCGATTCTGTATGTCCCGGAGATCTACTGGGATTTTACCCGCCGTAATGTGCTGGCAATGGAGCGGATCTATGGTGTGCCGGTGGCGGACATGGAGCAGTTGCGTGCCCAGAACACCAACCTGAAAAAGCTGGCAGAGCAGGGGGTTGAAATCTTTTTTACCCAGGTATTCCGTGACAGCTTCTTTCATGCGGATATGCACCCCGGTAATATCTTCGTATCGCGCGACAATCCGGAACAGCCTCAATATATCGCAGTCGATTTCGGAATTGTTGGCTCGCTGAGTGCAGAAGATCAGAGCTATCTCGCGCGTAACCTGCTTGCCTTTTTCAGGCGTGATTACAGACAGGTGGCGCAGTTGCATCTGGATTCGGGCTGGGTGCCGGAGTCGACCAATGTGCATGCCTTTGAAACGGCCATCCGCAGTGTATGTGAACCGATCTTCGAGAAGCCCCTGAAGGAGATCTCCTTCGGCCTGGTACTGCTGGGGCTGTTTCAGACTGCCAGACGTTTCAATATGGAAGTGCAGCCGCAGTTGGTTCTGCTGCAGAAAACGCTGTTGAATATCGAGGGGCTCGGGCGTCAGCTGTACCCGGATCTGGATCTGTGGAAAACGGCGAAACCCTTTCTCGAGAACTGGATGAAAGACCGTATCGGCCCCAGGGCAACCTATCGCGCACTGAAGCTGCAGGCACCTGAGTTGCTGGAGAAGCTGCCCCAGTTGCCACAGCTTATATTTGACACGTTGCAGCATACCCGTAAAGGGTCTGACGATAGTGCCGAGTTACTGCGCGAGATAGAACGCGAAAGAAAGCGCAGTCGTAAACGCTGGCAACGACGGTTGCTGATTGGAGCTACTTTTCTTGCAGCAGCGGTGGTTGTGGCCGAACCGGAAGTGAAGGCAGCGCTGGATGTCTGGCCTTGGCAGGCCTGGTTCCTCGCAGCGCTGGGCTGGATCATGATCTGGCGTGCCTGACACCATGTCAGTGTCTGGTTGTTAGGCAGATGATCGGTTATGCTTGGACGCCTGAATAAATAGCTGATGGAAAGGGTGATGTCGATAAGCTGGCTGAATGAGGTCAAATGGGACAAGGACGGGCTGGTGCCAGCGATTGCGCAGGATGTAAAGACCGGGCGAATCATGATGGTTGCCTGGATGAATCGTGAGGCGCTTGAGCTGACAGCGCAGGAAGGGCGTGCTGTATACTGGACCCGCTCGCGTCAGAAGCTCTGGCGCAAAGGGGAAGAGTCCGGTCATGTGCAGAAGCTGCACGAGTTGCGGCTGGATTGTGATGGTGATGTCGTGCTGCTGACTATTGAACAGTTGGGTGGTATCGCCTGTCATACAGGACGTGAGAGCTGCTTTTTTCGACGCTTGAGCTCTGCCGGTGAGTGGGAAGTGGTGGATGAGGTGTTGAAGGATCCCTCTGCCATCTATACAGACAAGGCTTGATGATATGACAGATGTACTGGCCCAACTGGATCATATACTGCAGCAGCGGAAAAATGCCGATGCTGACAGCTCCTACGTGGCATCCCTGTATGCCAAGGGACTGAACAAAATACTGGAAAAGGTCGGTGAGGAAGCAGTAGAAACCGTGATTGCGGCCAAAGATGCTGCTGTCAGTGGCGATAATACCGACCTGATTTATGAAACAGCTGATCTGTGGTTTCATACTCTTGTCATGCTGTCTCAGCTCGGAGAGAACTCACAGGCGGTTCTGGATGAGCTGGCAAGGCGCTTTGATATATCTGGGCTTGATGAAAAGGCGTCACGCCAGCAAGATAACTAAACTTTTTCCCGGTTGCGCACCGTGTCGCTGCAGGGCATAACCTTCTGGATCTTAGCGGAGAATAATAATGGGCTTTGGTGGAATCAGTATTTGGCAGCTGTTGATCGTTCTGGGAATCATTATTCTGATATTTGGAACCAAGAAGCTGCGTAGCCTTGGTGGTGATCTGGGTGGAGCGGTCAAAGGCTTCAAGAAGGCCATGAGCGAAGAGGAGGCTGAGAAGGAAAAAGACGCAGCTGATGTCGCGGCCAAGAAGCAACTGAGCGCAGACGATGCCGAGTTCAAGGATGGGCAGAGCGCCGCCCAGAAAAAAGAAGAAAGCAGCGTTGATAAATAAGACTTTCTCAGATGTTTGATATCGGCTTTGCTGAAATTCTCATTGTCAGTGTGGTTGCGTTGCTGGTGCTGGGACCGGAAAAACTGCCTGTGGCAGTTCGGACCTGTGGTCTCTGGTTTGGCAAGATAAAGCGCTCAGTCAACAGTATTCAACGCGAGATCAATGAAGAGCTGCGTATTGATGAGCTGCGCAGAACCGCTGCCATTACTAAGGACGAGCTTGATAAAGAGCTGCGTGAGATGACCAGACCCTTCAAGGAGGCTGGAGAACAGGTTCGTGATGCGGCTGACGAAGCGCGGGGTCAACCCTCCGCCGCAGATGCATCAACTGATGATGCATCCAGCACTTCAACTGGTGCATCACAAAACACATCAACTGACAGTGAAAGCAAGCCCTGATGAGTGAAGCGCCCCAGGAACAGGAACAGCCCCTGATCTCTCACCTTGTCGAGTTGCGTCAGCGCCTGATGTACAGTGTGCTGGCCGTGCTGGTGATATTTCTGTGTCTGTTTTACTTTGCCAATGATCTCTACACCTGGCTGTCAGCCCCGCTGACAGCGCTGCTGCCGGAAGGCACCAGCATGATTGCAACGGATGTCACTTCGCCCTTCTTTGCGCCTTTCAAACTGACGCTGGTGGCGGCGATCTGTCTGTCGATGCCCTATATACTGCATCAGATCTGGGCCTTCATCGCTCCAGGGCTTTATCTTAACGAGAAGCGCCTGGCGATACCGCTGTTGCTGTCCAGTATTGTGCTCTTTTATACCGGCATAGCCTTTGCCTACTTTGTTGTTTTCCCGTTGCTGTTTGGTTTCTTTACCAGCGTTGGGCCAGAAAATGTTGCGATCATGACCGATATCAGCAGCTATCTGAATTTCGTACTCAAGCTGTTCTTCGCCTTTGGGATAGTGTTTGAGATTCCGATCGCCACGATGTTGCTGATTCGTTCCGGTGCCGTATCTGCAGCAAGCCTTGCCAGCAAGCGGGCCTATGTAGTTGTGGTGTGCTTTATAGTCGGTATGTTGCTGACACCACCGGATATCATTTCTCAGAGTCTGCTTGCACTGCCCATGTGGCTGCTGTTCGAGCTGGGCCTGCTTCTGTCAAAAATTGCTTTCCGCAAACCTGTTGGCAAAGAAACTGAGCAGGAATCAGAAAGCTGATCTATAATTGAATTCCGCGTATCAGTGGCCGTTCAACTCCGTGACAAACTTATTGTAGTTTTATTACAAAAGACTGTTGACAGGTGGGCTGAGTCATGTAGAATACGCACCTCGCTTGAGACAACAAACACCGCTACGGCGGGTGCTCAAGCCGCTCTTTAACAAGTTGATCAGGTAATACAAGTGGGCGCTTGTCGAGGTTAAGCACACAAGCTTAATCAGACAAGTAACCTAAATTCATTTAGTGTTGTTTTTGTCTGAGCATGCATTAA
>NZ_WBOM01000014.1 GCF_008973755.1 Nitrincola alkalilacustris
AACCAAAGTGAAAACGGGTATCGCTGTCCCCGAGCTCGGGGTAAGTTAAAGGCATGAGCCGTATACGAGGCCCGTACGTACGGTTCTGTGAGAGGGATGAGGCGGTGACGCCTCACCCTACTCGATTTAACTGCCGTGCAGCGCTTTAATCTTCATCTGTATCGTCATGGGTGCGAGCCGGAAGCGAAGACTGTTCGTCACGCATGGCACAATAGACGCGAAAACCGAAAATTGTTATCAGTGCGCCACCGAACTCGATGCCCAGTGACAGCAGAATACCGATGAGAGACGTGGTACCGAACAGATTGTTCACCAGTATGCTCAGCATGAACAGCGAACCGAACAGAATGACCAGTCCCTGCAACAGTACCCAGAAATAACCATCCGTTTGTTCCCAACTACGCTTCAGGGCTTTTCCCGGCCCCTGCTTTTCAAGTACACAGACATAGTCCGCAAAGGCGAAGCGAATACCGACGTAGACTCCGGGAATGATCATCAGCATCAGTCCGATAGCAACCGCTATTGCATTCAGTATATAGGTCAACAGAAGCCTGCCCCAACTGCCGATACCCAACTGGATGGCGCTGATTGGCTTCAGCGTACGATTATCTATTACGGACTGCAGATAGAAAATGGTAGCCCCCCAGTAAACTGGCAAAACCAGCATCTCAAGGATCATCACCAGCAGACTTGAGTGGGCCAGGTCATTCTCTGCGTCTGCACGCCCGGTCAGTGCCATGCGAAGGACTGCCAGTGCCAGCAGAAAGGGGATCTGGATCATGGCGAGTGTTGTCAGATGCTGTCGAAAGAAAAATAGTGACTGGCGCAGATACTCAAATGTCATAATATGTCCTGTGAATTGTCACTCAGCGATTGGTACGTGGTTTGCGCAGGGTTATCAGCTTGAAGTGGCCATTGTCCGAGTGAAGATCGACGCGGTCAAACCATTTTTGCGCCTTCCTCTCCAATGGGATATGCAGATTGACCACAAAGCAGGCGATGCCGTCAGGATTGAGCAGGCGTGCGGTGGCTGCCAGAAACTTATCAGTCAGATCACCAGCGGTACTGAAGCCTGCATGAAAGGGAGGGTTGCACAATAGGATGTCCACCTGTTCATTCAGGCAGTCTCCTGCATCAGACGCTAGCACTGTTCCCTGCAGGCCAGCCAGATCAAGGTTAGCCCTGCAGGCAATCAGCGCTGCTGCATTGTTATCTGTGCAGATCACCTGTGTGTCAGGTCCGGCAGTGGCGAGTGTCAGATATCCAAAGCCACAACCCAGGTCGAGCAGGCTGCCATGCAGGGGTAAAGGCTGTTTAATCATGGCAGGCAGTTGCGCTACCAGATAGGCGCTGCCCTGATCAATTTTTTGCCATCCATAAAGTCCCGGCTTGCTGATGAAATGCATCTCACCTGCCACTATCGGACGAAGCTGTGTATAGTTCTGGTCATCTAATGGCTGCTTACCAAACGTATTATCCGCACGGGTCAGGGTGCATTGCCACAGGTTGCCAGCCAGTTTCTGTTCCCGAAGGGTGCCTCCCAGATGTTGCGCGGCTTTGCGTGCAAAGGTCTTGATCCCTTCGTTTTTATCACCAATCAGTATCAATGCGCCGCTCTCCTGCAGTAAGCGGAATGACTGGTTGATGATATGGTGGACCAGCGCTTTCTCTTTGGATATGCGGTACAACAGACTGTTGAACTGTCCATCAGAGAATGCAGACAGGTCAAAATCGTTGAAGGTTGTCTGCCAGCCAGCATGATGCAGTGCGCTCGCCAGATCATGGCGATTGCTGACAACCTCTATTGCAGGATTGGCTGGCGGTAATGGGGTGGTGATATTTTCATCGGCCAGCCACAGTGCAGGTTCAGTGATACCTGCCAACTGCTGGTAGAGTGCGGAAGTGGCAGCATCAATTGGATTCAAAGCTGAGAACCTCCTCATCGGTGAGGTGGCGGAACTCTCCTGGCTCAAGGCTATCATCCAGCACAACATTTCCGATGCTGGTTCGGTGTAACGTGACCACACGATTACCCAGAGATGCAAACATGCGTTTCACCTGATGATAGCGTCCTTCATGGAGTGTCACTTCGGCACTATGTGTATCAAGGATCTTTAGTCCTGCTGGTTTGGTGCGCAGCTTTTCTCCGTTAAGCCACAGGCCCTGCTCAAACTTGGCAACAGCGCTATCCTCAATGGGTTCGGCAGTTGTTACATGATAGCGCTTAGGTGCCTTGTGGCGTGGCGATGTAATACGGTGCGACCACTTGCCATCGTCTGTCAGCAACACCAGCCCGGTGGCATCGACATCAAGTCGCCCTGCTATATGCAACAGTTCTGGTTTTGGCAGATCGATCAGGCCTATTACAGTGGGATGAGTCGGATCATCGGTTGAGCAGACAACACCTTCAGGCTTGTACAGCATCAGATAGCGGGTAGTGGGTGCTGAAAGGTTAATGCCATCCATTACCACCTCATCTTCCGGGGTAATATGGCGGCCGGAGTCGCGCTCAACTTCGCCATTGACGGTCACGGTATAGGCATGGATCAGGCGCTTGACCTCTTTACGAGAGTAATCAGTGGCCTGGGACAGATATTTATCAAGTCGCATGGTCAGTCTTGTTCACTTCAGGAAAGCGTCAGTATACCTCAGTGGGCGAATTCAGACATGGTCAGTTGTGATTGTCGACGAACAATCAGGTAAAATAGACACTGATGATTCTTTTACTGTTGAGGCTGGCGTGAAACTTTTTGTAGATAATCTTACTCATGTGGACTTTTCCTACCTGCATCCGCAAAGAGGCTTGCTGGGAGAGTCCTGGGCTGTGCAACTGGTACTGGAAGGTCAGTTGGATCAGCAGGGGATGATCTGCGATTTTGGTATCGTCAAGAAGCGCGTCAAGGCCTGGCTGGACGCGCATATAGATCATGCGCTGGTGGTCGCAATGGATATGCCTGGTGTGCGGGTGGCGGTGGACAAGGGAGAGACACAGGTCAGTTGGACCTATCCCACGGGCGAACGTTTTTACTGTCGCTCACCAGAGCAGGCAATTGCATTGATTCCTGCTGCCGAGATCACTGAAACCACACTGGCTCAATGGTGCCGTGAGCAACTGCTTGCGCTGTTTCCTGAGCAGGTGAAGGGCCTGGATATTCTGTTTGTCGCAGAAAAGATCGAATCATCCTTTTATCATTACAGTCATGGCTTGCAGCAGCACGATGGTAACTGTCAGCGTATCGCGCATGGTCACCGCTCACGTATCGAGGTGTTTCGTAATGCGCTGCGGGATCAGGCGCTTGAGGCGCAATGGGCCGAAACCTTCAGGGATATCTACATCGGCACGCGCTCGCATCTCATTTCTGATGAGGGTGCCAGTGAGCATCGCTATCGTTATGATGCACCTCAGGGGGAGTTTGAGTTGCACTTGCCGGCAGAGGTTTGCTATGTGATGGAGAGTGTGTCGACGGTTGAGCAGATAGCCACCCATCTGGCAAAGCAGATCAAGCTGGAGCACCCGGACAGCGAGATTGTAGTGCGCGCTTATGAAGGGGTTGGCAAGGGGGCCATTGCGACAGCCTGACGCTTTGCATGGACTGCCTGCTCAGAACCATGTGCCAGCCTGCAGGCTGGCCCTGAGCTGAAAACCATGAGCCTGACCTTGGCCAGGCTCATGGAGGCAGTGAGTGTTTACACTCGCTCAATAGCCAGCGCTGTTCCCATGCCGCCGCCGATGCACAGGGTCGCAAGGCCTTTCTTGGCATCGCGTTTGATCATCTCATGCAACAGTGATACCAGAACGCGGCATCCTGACGCTCCGATCGGGTGTCCCAGTGCGATCGCGCCGCCATTGACATTCACCTTGCTGGTATCCCAGCCAAGCTCTTTGTTTACGGACATCGCCTGAGCGGCAAAGGCTTCGTTGGCTTCTACCAGATCCAGATCTTCCAGGCTCCAGCCAGCCTTCTCCAGCGCTTTGCGTGTAGCGCTGATAGGGCCGGTGCCCATGATAGCTGGATCAACACCGGAAGAGGCGTAAGCCTTGATTCTGGCCAGTGGTTTGAGGCCAAGCGCCGCGGCTTTTTCAGCCGAGCAAAGGATAACCGCTGCTGCGCCATCATTGATGGTGGAGCTGTTACCAGCCGTTACCGTACCATCTTTTTTGAAAGCTGGGCGCAGTTTGCCCAGAGCATCGGGCGTGCAGCCAAAGCGTGGCTGTTCATCCGTATCGAACACTACCGGATCACCTTTGCGTTGCGGGATCACAACAGGAATGATCTCATCCTTGAAGCGACCTGAAGTCACAGCGGCTTCAGCTTTGTTCTGAGATGCAGAAGCAAAGTTATCCTGCTCTTCACGACTGAAACCAAACTTATCTACGATATTTTCAGTGGTGATACCCATATGGTAGTTATTGAATGCATCCCACAGGCCATCCTGAATCATGGTGTCGACCAGTTTCCAGTCGCCCATGCGTGCACCGTTACGTGAGTTGGGCAGAACATGTGGAGACTGAGACATGCTTTCCTGACCACCGGCAATCACGACTTCGGCATCGCCGCACATGATCGACTGGGCTGCCAGTTGCAGGGCTTTAAGACCGGAGCCGCAAACCTTGTTGATAGTCATGGCAGGCACTTCCTGAGGAATGCCGGCATGAATCATGGACTGGCGGGCAGGGTTCTGTCCGCAGCCGGCAGTCAGCACCTGGCCAAGAATCACTTCATCTACTTCGGAGGGGTTAAGACCGGACTTTTCAAGCAGTCCCTTGATGACGGTGGCACCAAGATCAACAGCAGATACAGAAGCCAGTGAGCCGTTAAAAGTACCGATTGCCGTACGACCGGCAGCAACAATCACAACATCGCGCATGGTAGATCCTCTCATTCTCTTGAAAAATACGTCCCGTAATCAGTTATACACCTGATGTGTAAAATTTCTGTGAAACAAGGGGCGTAACGGGCGCTGATCTTCCATCAATCCGCTGTTGTAGGATCGATGTGAGCGCCCTTCAAGTCTGCGCGAAGCTCACGCAGACTGTCAAGCAAATGAAGTTGCAGAAGCATGAGGTGAATCAACTGTTACAGTCGATCTCGCAGTTATCGATCAGACGGGTTGGTCCAAGGTAGGCTGCCGTCAGTATCACCAGTGAACTGTCTCCGGCCTGTGCGGGCAGAAGGTCGCTGCGACGTACGATTCTGACATAGTCCGGTATCAGGCCTGCTGCGCTGAGTTGGCTTTCTGCCTCAGATTCCAGTTGCCTGAAGTCATGATTGCCCTGACTGATTGCCTGGCATGTCAGTTGAAGGGTTTGTTGCATCGCAGGTGCCGCTGCACGCTCTTCTTCATTCAGGTAGCCATTGCGTGAACTCAGCGCCAGGCCGTCGTCGGCGCGCACTGTTGCAACACTTTGAATCTCGACCGGGATGCAGAGATCGCTGACCATCTTGCGAATAATGCGCAACTGCTGATAATCCTTCTCGCCAAAAATGGCCAGATCAGGCTGGCAGATATTGAACAGCTTGCAGACAACTGTCGTGACGCCGCAGAAGTGCCCGGGTCGGGTCGTGCCGCAATAGAGATCCGACAGCATGGGTACTTCAACCAGGGTCTGCTGATCCCGCCCTTCAGGATAGATTTCGCTGTTGTTCGGCGCAAATAGATAGTCGCAGCCTGCATCCTGAAGTTTTTTCTGATCATCCTGCAGAGTGCGTGGGTAGCTGTCCAGGTCTTCGTTGGGGCCAAACTGTAAAGGGTTCACGAAAATCGATGCGACAACGATATCAGCTTCGCTTCTGGCGACCTCTACCAGCTTGATATGGCCACGATGGAGGTTGCCCATGGTGGGAACCAGAGCGATCTTCTTGCCACTCCTGCGGTGTTCGGACAGGACGCTGCGTAATTCAGCTATGGTATGTAGTGTTTGCATGGGACTAGAAACTCTGCTCCTGGCTCGGGAAAGTGCCGGATTTGACCGCTTCGGCATAGCGGCGGATCGCGTCTTCAATACTGTCGCTGTCGGCCATGAAGTTTTTGACGAAGCGAGGTTTACGCCCCGGAGTGATACCGAGCATATCGTGCAATACCAAGACCTGTGCGTCTGTATGGGGACCGGCACCTATACCTATGACAGGAATTTCGACATTCCGCGTGATCTCTTCTGCCAGCAATGCCGGCACACACTCGAGGAGCAGCATGCTGGCGCCGGCATTTTCCAGGCGCTTGGCATCTTCAAGCATGCGCATGGCAGATGCATTATCCTTGCCTTGAACCCGATAACCGCCAAGCAGATTGACTGTCTGAGGAGTCAATCCGAGGTGGGCGCAGACGGGAACGCCCCGCTCAGAGAGCTTTTCAATACTCTCAGCCAGCCAGGCGGCACCTTCAATCTTGATGATATGTGCTCCTGCCTGCATCAGCAAACCAGCATTCAGCATGCATTGTTCGGGTGTGGAGTAGCTCATGAAAGGCAGGTCCGACATGATCATCGCACCCTGATTACCCCGGGCAACAGCGTTGGTGTGGTAAGCCATATCGGCAACAGTGACAGGCAAAGTTGAAGTGTGTCCCTGCAGGACCATGCCTAGAGAATCACCGACCAGCATCATCTCAATACCGGCTGAACTGATAATGTGCGAAAAGGTCGCATCATAGGCTGTCAGCACTGAGAATTTTTCACCCGCCTGCTTACGCGCGGCCAAGGTGTGCAGTGTGATGTTACTCATAAAACTCCCGATTCAACATTAAGCCCGGCATGACTGTCATCTTTCATGGCAGTCGCTGCAGTGTTCCCAATGGCTGCTGATCCAGATATGTCTGAATCAGGCTGCCATCTGGAAACTTAAGGTCAGGCGCTATTTCGGCCAGAGGCCAGAGTACAAAGTTGCGTTCAGTCAGCCCCGGGTGGGGTACTGTCAGTCTTTCACAGCTGATCAATTGGTTACCATACAGCAGTAGGTCAAGATCCAGCGTCCGTGGTCCCCAGTGCTGCAGTCGCTTGCGTTGATGGATCTGCTCAAGTGCCTGGAGTTGATCAAGCAGCGCGACGGGAGAAAGCAGAGTGTCCAGCATGGCGACTGCATTGATGTAGTCGGGCTGGTCCTGCGGCCCCATTGGATCTGACCGATACAGCGATGAGCAGGACAGCAGAGTGCTGTCAGGAAGGTCCTGAAGCTCTTTCAGTGCCTGTATTACCTGATCGGTCGGGTTATCCAGATTGCTGCCCAGACCGATAAAGCAATGTACTGCTTCAGCCATCAACATTACTCGCACGCGTCGGCTTTCTGCGTCTGCGACGCCTGCTGCGTGTTTCGTCAGATGAACTGTTCTGATTCAGAGCTTCACGCTGAGCAGGGTTGGCTGACTGATAGTCTGTCCACCACTTGCCCAACCCATCCAGATCCTCGCCAGCGGCTTCGCGTAGCAGCAGCAGATCGTAGGCGGCTCTGAATCGAGGATGTGTGACCAGCAGCTCGGCTTTTTTACCTTGGCGTCTGGGCAGGCGCATCTGCAGCTCCCAGATCTCCCGGACCGGTCCGGAAAAGCGTCTGGGGATGGCGGTGCTCTTCACTTGAGCACCCAGTATCTGGTTGGCAGCTTCGTGCAATGCCTGCAGAGGCGGCAGGTCGTCTTCATCCAGAATTTCCTGCCACCTTTCCTGCAGTGGATACCAGAGCAATGCGGCAAACATAAAAGCGGGGGTCACGCTTTTACCCTGCTCAAGGCGTCTGTCGGTGTTGCGAAGCACCTGTTGAATGATGGACTCCGTGCCGGCATGCTCCCGATCCAGAAAAGCCTGTGTCTGAGGGAACAGATAGCCGAAGAGTCCGAAGCGCTGGAGCTGGCGGTAGGAGGCTGCGCCGTGTCCGGACTGCAATAGTTTCAGGGCTTCATCAAATAGACGTGCCGGTGCGATTCTGGCAAGAAGAGGGGCCAGTTCGGCGATGGGTCTGGCTGTTTCAGGCTCGATATCAAAGCCGAGTTTGGCGGCGAAGCGTGCGGAACGCAGCATGCGCACGGGATCTTCGCGGTAGCGCTGTGCAGGGTCACCGATCATGCGAATGATACGCTGTTGCAGGTCTATATATCCATTGGCAAAATCATAGATACTGTAGTCTCGGACACAGTAGTAGAGCGCATTAATGGTAAAGTCGCGTCGCAGCGCATCCTGCTCAATGGTGCCGTAGACATTATCTCGCAGTATCAGTCCTGCTTCTGATTGGCGCCCCTGCTCCCCGCTCTCATTGTCTTCACTGTCATGTCCGGCTCTGAAGGTGGCTACTTCGATCACCTCGCGTCCAAAACGGACATGCAGGAGCTTGAAACGCCGACCGATCAGACGGCCCCTGTGAAAGAGCTCGACGGCCTCTTCGGGGTGAGCTGAGGTTGCTACATCATAATCCTTGGGTTGGCGCTGAACCAGCATGTCGCGAATACAGCCGCCGACCAGGTAGCTGTCGTGGCCAGCATCCTGCAGTCGATAGACGACCTTCATGGCATTATCATCCAGGCGGCGACGTGAAATCTTGTGCTCCGACTCGGGAATGATTCTACGCTCGCCCAGTGGCAGGCGCGTGAACTCCGAAGGTGCATCACCTGCATTGGGTTCGGATTGCGCTGCTGCGGGAGCGATGGGTTTATGGGCTGAGGGCTTGCTTCTCATCAGCACCCATGCAATCAGAATAATGCCTGCAAGGGGCACCAGTATGTAAAGCAAATCTAGCATTGGTCAAAAAAATTCCTGGTCACGAGATGTACAGAATAAACATTGGGCTGCATGTTACCAGCTCAGGCGGCTAAGTATAAGCAATACCTTGCAGCGACGCTATTATATCAGATGAGCAGAAGGTTATATAAAGAGAGTGTAACGAGATGGGTGTGTTGGGGGGGGGGGTGCTGACCGCAAACGTTGCAAAGGGGCACTGGCTTATTATTTTTGTTTCCAGATATGCATGGAAGCATTGTTGCACGTTTACGATCAGCTAAGCCTCTTTATTATTTTTATTAGAGGCGGGATGCGTCGTTGCCAGACCTGTTTTTATTTTTATTGATGGTCAGCCAGCTTCGCTTTGTTCTTCTTCTTGCCCCTTTAGAGAGCAGGGTTTGTGCCAACTTTTTTAAATCATTGTTATTGCTGAATTAAATATTTTATTGCTCTAGGGTTGGATCATTGAACTCTGCTGTTTGTGATGATGGGTAACACATTGGCAAAAATCCGTGTGTAGTAAGGTAACACTCGGAAAAGTGTTACCCTGTGTTACGTCTTGCTGTTTTTGACCTTGCGCGGGATGCCGAGTTTCTGGCGTCTTTCCCACAGACACTTGCGGCTTATACCGAGCGTTTTAGCCAGTTCTGTCTCGCTCATCTGCTCCTGGTTCTCCATCACAAAACGCTGGAAATAATCATCCAGCGACAGGTCTGTGCGCTGATTGTCTGAGCTGGGTTGTCCTGAATGCGTGCGGTGAGCATAGCTCTGCTCCAGCTCATTCAGTGACTCTTTTTCGAAATCGAGCCCCAGCAGATCGGCACTGATTTCATTCCCTTCAACCAGAATTACGGCACGCTCTATGGCATTTTCGAGCTCACGGACATTGCCCGGCCAGGAGTAGCTGAGCATGCCATCTATTGCTGCCTTGCTGAAGGCCAGAGGCTCATCTCGGCCCCTGCTGTGCCGAGCCAGAAAGCGTCTGGCAAGCTCAGGAATGTCATTGCCTCGTTCACGCAGCGGCGGCATCTTCAGCTCCATGACATAAAGGCGGTAATAGAGGTCTTCACGGAACTGACCGACACGCGCCAGAGACTTGAGATCCCGATGTGTGGCGGCAATCAGTCGTACCTCGACTTTTTTCGACTGCACGGCCCCGACACGGCGTATCTCACCCTCCTGCAGAAAACGCAGTAGGCGTGCCTGAGCTTCAAGTGGCAACTCACCTATCTCATCAAGAAAGAGTGTGCCCTTGTCGGCTGCTTCAATCAGACCGCTGCGGCTGGTGTCGGCACCGGTGAAGGCACCTTTCTCATGCCCAAAGAGCTCAGACTCGATGAGTGATTCTGGAATGGCTGCACAGTTAACACAGATCATCGGTGCGCTGGCACGTTTGCTTTGCTGGTGTATGGCGCGGGCAGCCAGCTCCTTGCCGGTTCCCGATTCACCGAGAATCAGAACGGTGGCGTCGGTTCGGGCCACTTTGGCAATACGTTTGTGAAGTTCCTGTATGGTCTCACAGTTGCCGAGTATCATGCTCGGCGTATCTGCTGCCACGGGTGGTGTCGTATCAGGCTCTTCGGACGCGGTCCGATGCGTGATGGTGTGAATGGTATTGAGCATTTCGTCATGATCAAAGGGCTTGGCGATGTAATCGACCGCACCCAGCTTCATGGCATCCACGGCGGAGCGCAGGCTGGCGTAGCTGGTCATGATCAGAACGGGGATTTTTTTCGCCATGGCGATCAGGTCGGTGCCGGGGGCTCCCGGCAGGCGCAGATCGCTGATGATAAGATCAAATTTTTCTGCAGCCAGTAATGAGGCTGCCTCATCGACTGAGGAGGCGTCACTGACATCGTAGTGATTTTTCTCCAGCAGGCGCCTGAGTGCTGCTCGGATAATTCGCTCATCCTCAACAATCAGAATTCGGCTCATAGGGAAGGACCTGTAACAGTAATATCCCCATCCTTCGATAAAGTATCAGCATCGGGTAGGCGGGGCAGTGTTATAACGACCTGAGTGCCTTTATTCTGTTTTTTGTTGGCAGGGCTAATTAGTTCAATACTACCATAGTGCTCGGTAATAATGTTGTAAACAAGCGCGAGCCCCAATCCTGTTCCTTTTCCCGGTTCTTTAGTCGTAAAGAAGGGTTCGAAGAGGCGGTGCAGGTGCTCTTCGGATATGCCGCTGCCCTCATCGGTGATGGTGATGCAGATGCTGTTAATGTTCTCTTCACAGGCCAGGATGATGCGTCCGCCTTCGGGTGAGGCGTCATAGGCATTATTGAGAAGGTTGACGAATACCTGCTGCAGTTGCTGTGGATCGCCCGATGTGCAGGCATCGGGTGCTATCTCATTACTGATCTCAAGATCCGCATTGCGATGGTTCAGGCGTATCAATTCAATAGCCTCCTGAGCACAGTCATGCAGCGAAACGGCCTCATGATGTTGTGCCGAGTCATGCTGGCCGGTATGTGCAAAGCGTACCAGGGATTGCACGATGCGGCTTATTCTATGGGTTTGCGCGACGATCTGGTCACCAGTTTCGAGAATATCAGGTTCATCTGTTTCCAGTTTCAGATTCTGGGCAAGGCAGGCGATACCTGTTACCGGATTGCCGATCTCATGTGCCACACCTGCAGCAAAGCGGCCGATTGATGCCAGGCGCTCGCTGTGTGACAGCCGATTGCTGATGATCTGGTGTTCGGTATCGTCCTCCACCAGCAGGATCATGCCGTTGTCTGATACCTCGTCCAGTCTTGCCTTATGCAGGCTGAACCAGCGGGTCATACCCTTTAATTGCAGACTCGATGCCGCCTGGTGCAGGTCCGGCAGATCGGCAAAGTCTCCCAGTAAAGATGACCAGGGCTCCGGGAGCTGAGTCAGGCGTGCGCCGATGGCCTCGTCAGGACTGACACCGGTGTGACGCTCCAGCTCTCTGTTCCAGAACAGAATTCGCTGCTTGGCATCCAGAGTACAGACCCCGATTGGCAGGCGCTGCAGCGTGATGCGGTGATAGCGACGGATCTGATCCAGCTCAGCGGCAAGACCCGAGAGGCGCTCATTGTAGTTCTCAAGCTGCTCTTCCAGCAGGTGGATCTCTCGGGCGCGGAACCCGCCTCTTCCGCCTAAGGGTGTTGGACGCAGCAGTGCCGCTGCTTCAACAGGACCAAGCAGGCCGGAGAGGTTGTTTTCAAGCTGATTGCGCAGGCGCAGGGCGTCCAGCGGCCGCAACTGCATTGTTGGTGTAAGCGCGATCTCCTGTAGAGCACGATTTACCTCACGCCTGGCCGATTGCGCCCCGAGTCGGGGTGACAGCCTGTGATAAAACTCGTCAGCACTTTCAATATCCTGACTGAAACCTGGTGGGCGGTGCAGGGTATTCAGAATGCAGGCCGCAGCGGCCTCGCTCTCATCAGCGTCGGGTGGCAGGAGCAGAGAGCCGATCACAACCAGTGCTACGTTCAACGTCAGGGACAGAATGGCATAGAGATACCAGGACTCCAGCATCTGCTGATCAATAACCGGCTGGCCACCTAATAGGGCTGGCAGCAGCATTGAGGCGAACCAGCTCAGAACCCCTGAGCACAGGCCCAGCAGAAAGCCGAAGCGGCTGGCACCCTGCCAATAGAGGGTTACCAGAAGGCCCGGCAGGAACTGCAGGAATGCAATGAACGCAATGATCCCCAGATGGCTGAGTTGGAAACGGTTGGCGATGATCGAATAGACCAGGTAGGCGCCCAGCATCACCATGATGATGATCAGGCGGCGCAGCCACAGCAGCCAGGTGTAAAGGCGCATGGAGTCAGGTATGCGTACCAGAGGCAGTACGATGTGATTCTGCAGCATGGAGGAGAGGGCAACCGTCGCCACGATGAGCACGCCGCTGGCGGCAGAGAGGCCTCCGATGAAGGCGATGACGCTCAGCCAGTTCAGGCCGACTGCCTGACCCAGCATCAGTACCACATACTCAGGGCTCTGCACCACATTCAACTTGATGCCGGCCCAGAGTATGGGGGGGACGGTCAGGGCCAGTAGCATCAGAAAAAGCGGCAACAGCCAGGTGGCAGTATAGAGGCTGCGCTCCGACGCATTTTCGCTGAAGGCCAGGTAGAACATATGCGGCATTACCAGTGTGGCAGCAAAAAAAGTGATCAGCAGGGTGCGCCAACTGCTGCTTTTGGGTTGTTGTTGCATGCTTTGCAAAGTATCGGGATTCAATGCAAGCCACTCACTCAAGCCGCTGGGTCCACCAAGCACCACGAAGTAGGCGTAGAAGGCCACCGTCAGGAGGGCAATCAACTTGACCAGTGACTCCAGTGCGATGGCGACCATCAGCCCTCTGTGCTTGCTGCGCAGGGAGGGGTGGCGCGCACCGAACAGTATGGCGAAGAGTGAGATGATGGCACAGAAGATGATGGCGATACGGTTGGCAGATACGCTGTCATTGAACATATGCACTGAATCTGTGACCGCCTGAATCTGGATCGCCAGAAGTGGCAGTGTGGCGATCAGCATCAGCAGTGTGGTCAGGGTGCCGACGCCACCGCTGCGAAAGCGAAAGGCAAACAGATCGGCAAGGGAGCTGAGTTGGTAGCTGTGTGTGATGCGCAGTATCGGAATCAAGATCAGTGGTGAGAGTATGAATGCCGCTGTCGCACCCAGATAGGAGAGGAGGTAGGTGTAACCGAACTCTGCTGCCACACCAAAGGCGCCATAAAAGGTCCAGGCACTGGCGTAAACGCCCAGCGCGAGCGTGTGCAGCAGTGGGTGTTGGATCAGTTTCTGTGGCAGCAGGTTCTGCTCGGTCAGATAGGCGATCGCAAACAGACACATCAGATAGCTGATGCTGATCAGGAGTAGTGTGGAGATATCAAGACTCATGCGTGCCTGCGTCTGACTATGGTGGTGATGAAAGCGGTGGCAGCAATGATCACAAGCCAGATAACAAAGGGTCGCAGCCATGAACCAGGCAGGTAGAGCCAGTAATCCACCAGTGCAGGCAGGATAACCAGTGTCGCCAGAATCAACAGCAGCAGCCCCCGGTAAAGATACATATTCAGCTCCCTGACGAACGAATGGCCAGTGTACGAGGTATGCAGTTGCGCTGCCAGTGCGTCGTGGCCCAGTCCAGCAGTTCAGTGCTGCTGGCACTCTGCAGGGACGGGTCTGGATTCTGGCCCAGTAGATTCAGTGCTTCCCAGAGTTGCTTGACTGCTTGGTCGGTGATCAGTGCCGGTGCCAGGTTCTGCTTGCTCAGTTTTTGTCCCAGTCTGTTCAACAGGATGGGTATATGACCGTATTCGGGTGTTGGGTAGCCCAGATGGTGTTGCAGCTGCAGTTGACGAAAGGTTTCGTCCAGCAGATCGCTGCCACGGATGACGCTGGTGACACCCTGTGCATGGTCGTCAACCACGACAGCCAACTGGTAGGCAAAGAGTCCGTCGCGTCTGAAAATGATGAAATCATCGCGTCCGGTATCATGCTGCCAGCTTTGCCTGCCCTGGATCAGATCTTCAAATGTCAGAAGGTTGTCTGAACAGCGCGTGCGTATGGCGCATTCAGCATCAGGGTCAGGAGGGGTTGAGAGGCAGTAGCCGTCATAACTGTACAGTGCATCGCGCTGCTTCAGTTCGCTGCGACTGCAGCGGCAGCGATAAGCCAGCTTCTTGTCGAGCAGGTGCTGCACAATTTCTGCGTAGTGCTCAAGGCGATGACTCTGATATACCACCTCACCATCCCAGTGCAGGCCGAAATGCTCCAGGGTTTTCAGGATCTGGTCACTGGCTCCGGGCTGTTCGCGAGGTGGGTCCAGGTCTTCTATTCTAATCAGCCAACGCCCGTTTCGGGCGCGGGCATCAAGATAACTGGCCAGGGCGGCCAGTAAAGATCCGAAATGCAAGGGGCCGGTTGGAGAGGGAGCAAACCGGCCGGTATAACCTGCGGCAATACTCAAGGTCGCACCTTATCAAGGGTTGATCGATCAGCCGCCGAGCTGTCTTTCCTTGATCTCAGCCAGGGTTTTGCAGTCAATGCACAGGGTTGCAGTGGGGCGAGCTTCCAGGCGGCGAATGCCGATTTCGACGCCGCAGGCTTCGCAGTAGCCGTAGTCATCGTCATCCACGCGCTCCAGTGCCTCATCAATCTTGCGGATCAGTTTGCGTTCGCGGTCACGGGTGCGGAGCTCAAGACTGAACTCCTCTTCCTGACTGGCGCGATCACTGGGATCTGCAAAGTTGGTGGCCTCTTCCTTCAGGTGCAAAATGGTGCTGTCGACCTCTTCCATCAACTCCTGTTTCCAGGCCAGCAGTATTTCTCTGAAATGCTGCTTCTGGGCATCATTCATGTAATCTTCGCCCTGCTCAGCCTGATACGGCTGTGGAGAAGTCAGCGGAGAATTGTTTGTATTTGGCATGGCGCAGCCTCACGTCATTACAAGGAGATAATAGTGCCAGTCTGGCAGCAACTATGTTCTGGCTTCACAAAATACTGTGCCTGACTTGCTGCCAGGAACAGTAAAAGCGCGGTGAAATTACCAGAAGCTGAGCCAATAGGCCAGTCCTGATGTCATAAAAGCAATAGATAAGTATTGTGGAGGGCGCGTCTGGACGCAACATTTCTGTATAATCCTGTTGTTGTAGATCAATATTCTAACGGGGCAGTTATGCAGTCAAAATGGGCAAAAAGAGCGCATGACATAGAGTCATTCAAAGTGATGGATCTGTTGAAACGGGCCAGAGAGCTGGAAGCTCTGGGGCAGGATGTGATCCATCTGGAGGTGGGGGAGCCTGACTTCACAACTGCCCAGCCGATTGTTCGTGCCGCTCATGCAGCCCTTGATCAGGGGTTGACGCAGTATACTCCCGCTGCCGGTATTCCTGAGCTGCGTCAGGCAATTGCTTCTTTCTATATGACCCGTTATGGCCTGAGTATTCCCGCTGAGCGAGTGATTGTCACGGCTGGTGCATCCGGTGCGCTGCTGCTGACATTTGCCCTGCTGGCTGATATGGGTCAGAACATCATGATGGCTGATCCGGGTTATCCCTGCAATCGCCAGTTTTTGCGCTTGCTCGAGGCACGTGGCTTGCAGGTGCCAACGACGGCGACAGATAATTTCCAATTGACGCCTGAGCTGATTAAGCGTTACTGGCAATCCAACACGGCAGGAGTTTTGCTGGCTTCACCGTCGAATCCGACAGGTACGCTGGTGTCGTCAGAGCAGATGCTGCAGATATCAGCTGTGATTCGTGACAGACAGGGGGCTCTGATAGTGGATGAGCTCTATCATGGGCTGACTTATGGCGTTGATGCCCAGACAGTGCTGGCAACCGATGATGAGGCTTTTGTCATCAACAGCTTCTCGAAATACTTCGGTATGACGGGCTGGCGCCTGGGCTGGATCGTGGCACCCGAGGCAGCGGTGCCAGAGCTGGAGAAGCTCGCCCAGAATCTGTTTATCTCGCCCTCCACTCTGGCGCAGCATGCAGCGCTTGCCGCCTTTGAGCCAGAGACGCTGGCAATTCTGGAAGCGAGGAGAGCCGAGTTCGGCAAGCGTCGTGACTTGCTCGTTGGAGGCTTGCGTGAGTTGGGCTTTGTAGTCCCTGCGATGCCGGAAGGAGCCTTTTACGTCTATGCGGATGCGTCACACCTGACCGATAACAGTTTTGATTATTGCTGGTCGTTGCTGGAGGAGGATTTCATCGCTGTGACCCCGGGCGCTGACTTTGGCCAGAATCAGGCGCAGAAGTATGTGCGCTTCTCCTATACCACGGGTATTGATCGAATCGAAATGGCGCTGGCCAGACTGCAACAGCGAATTGCGCGAGGTGTATAGAGTACTCAGGGGCCTGGTGCTGAGGTGCCTGTCAGCCTCTCAGGGATGAGCCTCAGCCCTGAGAGGTAAGCTGCAGATATACCTTGTCGTCCTCTATACGGCAGGGGATCTGCTCCAGCGTCTCGCCGGGACAGGGGCCGGCAATGCAGACACCGGTTTCCAGCTTGAAGAGTGCGCCATGGGTGGCACACTGAATGAACTGACGTTCATAGTCCAGAAACTGATCGGGCTGCCATTCCAGCCGGATGCCGCGATGGGGGCATGAATTACGATACACGTATACCCGGCCTTCGCAGCGGACAGCAAAAACTGCCATCTGCTCCAGTTCAAAGCCCTTTGCCTCCCGCTCCGGCAGCTGTTCAAGTGAGCAAAGCAGCATATCAGGTCTCCACCAGGTTCTGTGCCCGGAGTTGGGACAATAGCTGATCTATCGCCTCATCATCCTGGGTATCAACATGCAGTGTCAGCATCTGCTCACTGGCTGTCAGCGGCTGCTGGCTTGACAGTTGCTGCAGCATCACTGATACATCTGCGTCGGACGGGTCCTTGCCCTCAGCATTACGCAGCGCCAGACGGGCCTCTATCAGGTGCTGCTGACAACTGCAGCTGATGATGCGTACGGGCACATTGAGCTGTTCGGCCAGTTTGATATAGCCGGTCCGGGTGCGCTGGCGAATCAATGTTGCATCAACAACGACTGTTTGTCCGGATTTAAGCAGCAGTTTGGTGGTGTCCTGCAGATGGTGCAGGGTGCGTGTATTCATATCGGCACCATACAGCTCCAGGTCTTCACCATTGAGGCTCAACTCGCGATGCAGGCGCTTACGCTCGTTATCTGAGCGGATGCGGATGGCGCCTATCGCCTCAACCAGTTTTTCGCTGAGATAGCTTTTACCGCTGCCGGATACGCCGTGCATCAGAAAGAGCACCGGTGGTGTCTGTTTGTGGAAGCGGGCGGTCAGGTTGAGGTAGTGGTGAAAGGTTTCCAGATCATGCTGCTGGCCCAGAACAGCAACCTTGGCTCTGACCATGGAGCGATAGGACTTGTAGAACTTCAACAGGCAGACCCCTTCGTAGTCGCCAGTGAGTTCCAGATAACGATTCAGGAAACGATTGGCCCAGCGTGGCTGATTGTTGGCTTCCAGATCCATCAGCAGGAAAGACAGGTCGGAAAGTGTATCGATCCAGCGAAACTGCAGGTTGAATTCTATGCAGTCAAACAGGCGCAGTTGGTCATGAAACAGTGTGATATTTGCCAGATGGAGGTCGCCATGACACTCGCGCACATGTCCGGAGCGCTTGCGCTTGCGAATCACCTTTTCAAGGGCACGAAAATTCTGTGCAGTTGTCTGAAGTAGACGCTGTATCAGAGTAAGCGTGTTCGGATCGTCTATGACCTTGCAGATATGCTGGTAGTTCTCGGAAACAGCATCCCAGATAGCTTCCGGCTCGCCCCAGGGGCTGTTCAATGCGACAATCGGGATGCGCTGATGAAAGTCGGCGATCTGCTCAGCCAGCATGTCTATCCAGCGGGCCTCAAACAGGTTGCGTTTCAGCATCTGATCCAGGCGCTGGCGCGGATCAAACTGATTCATTTTGACGGCATACTCAATCGGGGCTGAGTTATCCCCCAGGAGTGGGTTATCATGCGTGCCGCTGATGGAGACCAGCTCCAGGTAGATGTCAGGAGACAGGCGTTGATTCAGGCGCAGCTCCTCTTCGCAGCAGAAACGCCTCTGCTCCAGAGTGGTGAAATCCAGGAAACCAAAGTTTACCGGTTTCTTGATTTTATAGGCATAATGGCCCGTCAGAATCAGCCAGGAGATGTGGGTTTCTATGACCTTTATGGCCTCACATGGGTGTGGAAACCTTGATGGATCCTGCAGCGATTCAATCAGTTTTGTTAACATTACAGCTCAGCAATTGCAAAAGTTGTCAGGGATTATACTAGTCTGATGCCGAAAAAGAGAGTCACAAACAGACAGAAAGGGCGGCGACGTGTTCGCAAGGGGCGCTCTATTCTCTCCAGAATTTTCAGATTCCTGCTTAAACTGGGCCTTCTGCTGGCACTTTTTGCTGCAGTGGGTCTGGCCTATCTTGATGTTCAGGTAAAGGAAAAGTTTGAAGGCAAGCGCTGGGCGCTGCCTGCCAAGGTTTATGCGCGACCATTGGAGCTATACCCCGGGCAGGCGCTTGCAACTGCCGATCTGCAGCATGAATTGCGTGGGCTGGGTTATCAGTTTGTTGCAACAGCTTCCCGTCCGGGAATGGCAGAACTCTCTGGCAGTCGAGCACTGATCCATACGCGTGGTTTCGATTTTCCGGATGGCCAGGAGCCTTCGAGACGTCTGATGCTGGAGTTTTCGTCCGGTCAGTTGGTGCGGATGCGGGATCAGCTGACGGATTCAGATCTATCCCTGACACGACTTGAGCCGATTCTCATAGGCGGTATCTACCCGCGCAGCAATGAAGACCGCGATCTGATCAGGCTTCAGGATGCGCCACCCTATCTGGTCGATGCCCTCATCGCTGTAGAGGATCGCGCCTATTACAAGCATAAGGGTATCTCGATCAAAGGGATTAGTCGTGCCATGGTAGTTAATCTCAGGGCAGGTCGCTTTGTTCAGGGTGGAAGTACGCTGACTCAGCAGCTGATCAAGAACTTCTACCTGACTTCTGACCGGACCTTGTCACGCAAGCTGTTAGAACTGCCGATGGCTGTATTGCTGGACCTTCGTTATGAAAAGGATGAGATACTGGAGGCCTATCTGAATGAAGTGTATCTGGGGCAGCAAGGGAATCGTGCGATTCATGGTTTTGGGCTGGCGAGTGAGTTCTACTTCGGTCAGCCGATCACTGAGCTGAATCTGCCTCAGGTGGCTCTGCTGGTAGCGCTGGTCAAGGGACCTTCATTTTATGATCCGCGTCGTAATCAGCAGCGAGCCCTTGATCGCCGAAATCTGGTGCTCAAGATGCTGGTTGATCAGGGCGATATCAGCGTTGCGCAGTATGAACAGGCTATTTCGCAGCCATTGGGTGTGGTGCAGATCGGCAGCTTGCATAAGGGGGCTTATCCGGCTTACCTGGATCTGGTCAAAAGACAGCTCCGCGAGAGTTATCGGGATGAGGACCTCAGCTCCGAGGGGTTGATGGTTTATACGGCGCTGGATCCGCTGGTGCAATACCGGGCAGAGCAGGCCGTAGTGAAAACACTGCAGGCTCTGGAGGCACAGCACGGTGACAAGGCAAAAAATCTACAGAGTGGCATGGTGGTCGCTGACCCTCAGACAGGAGAGGTACTGGCGATAGTAGGTGGGCGTGATACTCGCTATCAGGGGTTTAATCGTGGACTGGATGCCTTCCGTCCTATCGGCTCGCTTGTTAAGCCTGCCGTTTACCTGGCGGCTCTGGAAAAGGGGTACACTCTCTCCAGTGTGCTCAACGATGTACCTGTCGACATCCGTCTGCCGAATGGGCAAAGCTGGACACCGCAGAACTTTGATAGAAAAAATCATGGTCGGGTCCCTTTATATCGTGCACTGGCACAGTCATATAATCTGTCGACCGTGCATCTGGGCATGGATGTCGGGTTGCCTGCGGTGATTGATGTAATGAAACGCCTCGGTGTCAGCAGCAATATCCCGGCTTTGCCCTCTCTCCTTCTGGGTGCCAAGGCGATGGCGCCGATGGAAGTGGCCGAGATGTATCAGACGCTTGCGGCAAACGGCTTCAGAGTACCGCTGCGTGCCATCCGCATGGTAACGACGGCCGAGGGGGAAGAGTTGTCACGCTACCCCTTTGCATTGCGTCAGCAGGTGGATGCCCGTCATGTGCATCTGATTCAATATGCCCTGCAACAGGCGGGTCGCGAAGGTACGGCACGCAGTGCTTACCAGCAACTGCCTGATAATCTGAACTTTGCCGGTAAAACGGGCACCACGAACGATCAGCGAGACAGCTGGTTTGCCGGCTATACTGGTAATCGTCTGGCGGTTGTCTGGGTTGGCAGGGATGATAATGAACGCCTGCCGTTTACCGGTTCCGGTGGTGCCTTGCGGGTCTGGACAGAGTTCATGCGTGAAGAAAAATCTCAGCCGTTGCATACTGGGCGGTCGGAGTCGATTGAACTGGCCTGGATAGATGAGTCGACGGGATTCCGTTCTCATCCCTCCTGTCAGGGCGCGCGCCAATTGCCATTCATAGCAGGCACGCTGCCATCTCAGTCAGTTGATTGTGGTCAGGGACGGGTGGCACAGCCACCACAACAGCAGCAGGGTTCAGATAGTGGCCCGGTAGACTGGTTCATAAATCTGTTCCGGTGAGGAAAGTTGATGAAAAAGAAGATAACAGTTCTGGTGGGTACCGCCCTGTTTATAGCAGGCTGTACCAGTCCAGCTCCCTATAACATACCTGTTGAAGATCGTAGTGATCGAACAGGTATGACACAGCGACCCGCTGCAGCGCCCGAAGCACCTCCGTCCGGTGTCATTGTACAGCCGATAGAGGGGATTCCTGTCTTCCGTCCTCAGCAGCAGGGGCAGCCGCTGGATGATTCCCGTGTACAGCCTCCGGTTGAGAGCGGGTCAGTGCCTGTCTCCGCCAATCCTGCGGTAGTGGCTCTGCTGGATAGTGCCCGCTCTGATGTTGGACAGGGGGATCTGCGTTCGGCACAGAGTCGTCTGGAGCGTGCCTTGAGAATAGCCCCGCGTGATCCAGAAATCTATTTCGAACTGGCGGATGTACAGCGGCAGCAGGGGCAGTATGTTCAGGCTGAGCAGGTAGCGCTGAGAGGGGTCGAGGTGGCAGAAGGACAGTCGCTGCAATTGCGGCGACTGTGGGTTCTGATATCGCTGATAAGAGGTGATGTCGGTGATCAGGCGGGTGCCGACAGAGCGCGTCAGGAGGCCTCCCGCTACTGAGCGGGGGCCATCTTAAGCTGCCAGTGCAGTGTCACTGCCATAAGTGGCAGGGAGATGGCGAGCAGTAGATACTGTATTGCCGGTTGGGCGCTGGCAGAGAGCAGGGGTGCTGGACTTGCAAAAAGTGCCAGCAGCAAAAGCAGCAGGGCCGCACTTGAGCCTGCGGCTTTGGCCTTGAGTTGCGGAGCCAGCAGACTACCAAAACCTATTGCCGCCACGACCAGTAACAGCATCAATTGAGTATAGTAGTTCCCATACTCCATTCTGCGCGTCAGCTCGAAAAAAGCGATCAGTCCGAGTAGCCAGCGCCCCCATCCAGCCATTGACCAGTGCCAGCCTTTAGCCATGGCGAGCAGGGTTGTCGCGATCAGAGGCAGGGCGGCATAGAGTGCCAGATTGTTCAGCATCAGCCTGAGCGTCGCCTGATCGGTTCCCTCGCTGCTCAGCAGCATATTGCCCATGGCGTCGGCAGCCAGAAAAAGACTGCTTACGGCAAACACCCGCACCAGATGGTGCGCTTCGCTTTCAAGCCCCTTGTGTTGCTGCAGCAGCCAGAGGCAGGTCAGGACGCTGCTGAGCAACAGGGCGATACTGGAGAGTATCTGCATGACTCAGATATCTTTGTTCAGGTTGGCAAAGGCTTCATCGGCAGCCTTGAGTGTGGCTTCGATATCGGCTTCAGTGTGCGCAGCTGAGATAAATCCGGCTTCGAATGCTGAAGGAGCCAGATAGATGCCGCGATCCAGCATGGAGTGGAAAAAGCGGCTGAAACGAACTGTGTCGCAGCTGGTCGCCTGAGCAAAGCTTGTCACCTGTTCCTGTTCAGTGAAGAACAGGCCAAACATTCCTCCCACACTGCTGGTGGTGAAGGGGATGCCATGTCTGGCTGCAATGGCAGACATGCCTTCAGTCAGATACTCAGTGGCAGCCGATAGCTGCTCATAGATATCACCCTGGCTCAGGGCATCCAGCATGGCCAGGCCAGCAGCCATGGCAAGTGGGTTGCCCGACAGAGTGCCCGCCTGATAGACCGGACCCAGTGGTGCAATATGAGCCATGATCTCGCGCTTGCCGCCGAAGGCTGCGACCGGCAGCCCACCGCCAATCACCTTGCCCAGTGTGGTCAGATCAGGTTTGATGTTATACAGCGCCTGAGCGCCGCCCAGTGCAACCCTGAAGCCGGTCATCACCTCATCAAAAATCAGCACGCTATTATACTGGTCACACACTTCGCGCAGGCCTTCCAGAAATCCGGGTACTGGGGGGATGCAGTTCATGTTGCCGGCAACCGGTTCCACGATGATACAGGCGACCTGATCGCCGATTTCGGCAAATACCTGGCGCACATTCTCGATATCGTTGTAGTTCAGGGTAATGGTGTGCTCAGCCAGAGAGGCAGGGACGCCCGGCGAGTTGGGCTCACCCAGGGTCAGCGCGCCGGAGCCAGCCTTGACCAGCAGTGAGTCGGAATGACCATGGTAACAACCTTCAAATTTTACGATCTTGTCACGCCCGGTGTATCCGCGCGCAAGTCGGATGGCGCTCATGGTGGCTTCTGTGCCGGAGCTGACCATGCGCACCATCTCGATTGATGGCATCAGTTCACAGACCTTGTCGGCCATCTGTATCTCTATCTCGGTGGGCGCGCCAAATCCAAGTCCCTTATCCAGCGCTTTGCGCACGGCGTCAATGACGGGTGGGTAGGCGTGGCCGAGCAGCATCGGGCCCCAGGAGCCGACATAATCTATATAGCGTTTGTCATCTTCATCAATCAGATAGGCACCCTGGCCGCTTTTGAAAAAGACAGGTGTTCCACCAACCCCTTTGAACGCCCGGACGGGAGAGTTGACACCACCTGGGATATGAATCTGGGCTGCTTGAAACAAAGTGCTGGAACGGGACATGATAAGTACCTTTATAATCAAACTCTGGAGATCAGGCCTTAGGACCTGCATTATCAAAAAAGAGCTGTGAATCTCTGCGCTTGATGCGTGATATCGGATGCTGAAAACAGCTGATGTATCACGGCAACCATATCGGCGCCTGCTGAAATTACCTTTGGGGCATTATCCACACTCAGACCACCTATCGCCACCACCGGTAAGCTCAGTTGCTGCTTCGCTTCCTGTAGAAGTGTAAGTGGCGCAGGGGTTGCATCAGGCTTGGTGGTCGAGGGGAAAAAAGCACCGAAAGCAACATAGTCAGCCCCCTGTTGCTGGGCCTTGAGTGCAAGATCGAGACGGTCATGGCAGGTGACGCCGATGATGCAGGTGTTGCCGAGGCGCTTGCGGGCAGCTTCCGGGTCGCCATCCTTCTGCCCCAGATGTACTCCGACGCCAACGGCTTCAGCCAGAGCCACATCATCATTGATGACCAGAGGTCGCGCATAGCGTTGGCAAAGGTCTGTTAGCAAACGTGCCTGGGTCAGTCGTTTCTCGGAGTCAGTAGACTTGTCACGATACTGAATAATGCTGGCGCCACCAAGCAGCGCTGCCTCCACTGACTGTAGCAGTGTTGAGGTGTCCGACATCAGTGTGCTGTCGGTAATGGCGTAGAGTCCGTGCAGTCGGGATATCATCAAGATAGATAGTCATAGATAAACGGGGTCTGTATTATAGACCAAGGCGCAACTGAAAATCCTGCCCGATCTGCGGCAGGTGGTTCCGGTTAAAATATTATTGAATCGTTAAGTGAGAGGTTGACGTGATCAAGGCAGGTATCGTTGGGGGGACAGGCTACACCGGGGTTGAGCTTTTACGCATCCTGGCAAACCATCCGCAGGTTCGGGTAGAGGTGATTACCTCGCGATCCGAGGATGGAATGCAGGTGTCAGAGATGTTCCCTAACCTCCGAGGTCACTACGATCTGGCGTTCAGTGTTCCGGATGTCGAGCGGCTGGCGCAGTGCGATGTGGTGTTCTTTGCCACGCCTCATGGTGTCGCGATGAGTATGGCGCCTGAGCTGATTGCCAGGGGTGTGCGGGTGATCGATCTGGGGGCTGATTTCCGGATTCGTGATGTGGCACTGTGGGAGCAATGGTACAAGCTCAAGCACACCTGTCCGGATCTTGTGGCTGAAGCCGTTTATGGCCTGCCCGAAATTAACCGTGAGCAGATTCGTGATGCCAGGCTGATCGCCTGTGCGGGCTGCTATCCGACGGCGGTACAGTTGGGTTATCTGCCGTTGCTGGAAAAAGGCCTGGTGGATCATCGTCGTCTCGTCGCGGACTGCAAGTCGGGTGCCAGTGGTGCCGGTCGCGGTGCCAGTGTCGGTACGCTGTTATGTGAGGCCAGCGAGAGCGTCAAGGCTTATGGTGTTCCCGGGCATCGTCATTTGCCCGAAATTCGGCAGGGATTGACGCTGGCGGCTGGTCGCCCTGTCGGTCTTACATTTGTGCCGCATCTGATGCCGATGATCAGGGGAATCCATGCAACACTCTACTCTGTCTTGAAAGACCCGGTTGATCATGGCTTGCAGGCACTTTACGAGGAATGCTTCGCTAATGAGCCGTTTGTGGATGTGATGCCGGCAGGCAGTCATCCCGAAACTCGCAGTGTGAAAGGCTCCAATATGTGCCGCATCAGTATCCACCGTCCACAGGATGATGATACGGTCGTGGTGCTGTCGGTGATCGATAACCTGGTGAAGGGTGCCTCGGGGCAGGCGGTCCAGGTAATGAACATCATGTTCGACCGCCCGGAGAATGAAGGTCTGCAGCAGGTTGCCATGTTGCCCTGATGAATACTTGACTGTTTTACTCGGTTTAGCGACAATGATGGCGCTGAATCGGGAGGCTGGCTATTTATATGGCGGACATAATGCAACACTCACCACTTAACTTTACGCCTGCAGCTGCGGCGAAGGTAAAGGGTCTTATCGAAGAAGAACAGAACGACAATCTCAAACTGCGTGTGTTCATCACGGGCGGTGGTTGCTCTGGCTTCTCTTATGGCTTTACTTTTGATGAAGCGGCTGCAGAAGATGATACGGCCATCGTCACTGACGGTGTCACGCTATTGGTTGATCCCATGAGTATCCAGTACCTTGTAGGTGCTGAGGTGGACTATAAAGAGGGATTGCATGGCTCACAGTTCATGATCAAGAACCCGAATGCCAGCAGCACTTGCGGTTGTGGTTCTTCCTTCTCCATCTGAAAATCGTTTGCTTCACATCTTGAATACGGCAGAGGGCACCTCGTTCCTCCGCCGACTTTCCTACGCTGTATAAATTCCGCCGAGAATCCGCTCGCCCCTTGCGCCAGTGACGGCTGGCAGGTTGCCGCTTTTCTTTTCCATTGCTCTCGATGCCAGCCATGCAAATGCGGCAGCTTCCACCCAGTCTGGATCAAGTCCGAGTGCTTCGGTGGTGGCGATACGGTACTCCGGTAGCAGTGCCTGTAAGCGCTCTTTCAGCAGTGCGTTATGACTACCTCCCCCGCAAAGGTAAAGATCCGGCCTGCTTAATGGCTGGTTAGCGATGGCATCCGCGATGGTGACAGCAGTCAGTTCCGTTAGCGTGGCTTGAACGTCGCAAGGCGCTGTCGCTGTTGGGTAGGCATCAAGATGTCTGGCCAGCCAGTCATTGTTGAACAGTTCGCGCCCAGTGCTCTTGGGTGCAGGTTGCTGGAAAAAAGGTTCGCAGAGAAGTTGTTTCAACAGGTCTGGCAAAACGGTGCCTTGTCGGGCCCAGTTACCATCAGCATCATAAGGGAGCTCAAGATGCTGCATTATCCAACTGTCCATCAGGACATTTCCTGGCCCGGTATCAAATCCTGTCACGGTTTTGTCTGTCTTGCCCGGTAGCAGTGTCAGATTGGCCATTCCCCCGACATTAATAATAATACGATCCGTGCCCTGTTCTGAGAAAAGTGCGTGGTGAAAAGCGGGCACCAGAGGTGCTCCCTGACCACCGGCGGCAATATCTCTGCGCCGAAAATCGGCTACGGTAGTGATGCCGGTCAGCTCTGCAATCAGGCTTGGGTCGCCCGCCTGTAACGTGAAGCCTGCCTCAGGGCGGTGGCGCAGAGTCTGTCCGTGGCTGCCGATCGCGATCACCTGGTCAGGGTTCAGATTGCATTTTTGCAGCAGTGCTGATGCTGACGCTGCAAAAGTGTTGGCCAGCTCGACGTCAAGCCGTCCCATCAGCTCTATCTCGTTGTCGCCGGGTTGAGTCAGTGTCAGTATCCTGTTGCGAAGGCTGTCAGAGATAGGGCTGCTATGATTGGCGACGAGCTCGAATCCTTGTGACAGGTCTACCAGTACGGCATCAATACTGTCCAGGCTGGTGCCTGACATCAGGCCGATAAAATAGCGTGTACTCATCAAAAAACTGTCCTGTCAGATGCTTGGGTAAAAGATCTCTGGCGAAAGAATGAGCGCTCGCTCGTGTCCTGCTGCACCATGAGTGGTAACTCAGGCGTGGAGTTGTTCAGTGCATTTTTGGCCAGGATCGGGTCATGATGAGAGCCGTCAATGCGCAGTTCATAATGAAGATGCGGACCGGTAGCCAATCCAGATGAGCCAACATAGCCTATTACCTCGCCCTGGCGTATCTGCTCACCGGGAATCAGGTTTTTGCGATACTGACTCAGGTGGGCATAGAGGGTGGATATCCTGTCACCATGCTGCAGTATGACCGTGTGGCCATAACTGCCTTTGCGTGAGGCGCGGATCACCGTACCGCTCGCGGTGGCTCTGACGGGGGTGCCATAAGGTGCTGCATAATCAATCCCTCGATGAGGGCGGATGATGCCCAGTATCGGATGTCGCCTGTCTGGTTGGAAGGTGGAAGATATACGGCCTCCCTCTACAGGTGTGCCGAGGAAGGGGGTGGTGAAGTGATTCAACTGCATCGCATCATGAGGTATGTTTATTGCGGTGCGCATTGTTTGAACGCTGTCGTGATCAATTGCCAGATGCTCTACCAGTGGATTGTCAGGAGTTTCCTGATGAATGCGAAACTGGTTGGCGTTATGGGTGGTTTCAACAGGCGTGGTATTGACTGTGGAAGCTGGCTGGGTCTCACGCATCTGTAGCAGCGTCCAGATGACGGGTAGCAAAATGGCTGCACTGATCAATCCCGCCAGAAAGTGAGTTGAGAGCGGATGTTGATGGAAGAATCGAATAAGTCCTGGCACCGTGTCGCCTCAGTTGAGCATGTCTGCAGATCATCAGGTGATCTGCCAGTGTAAACCAAGAGTGGCTGCACGCCTATAAGCACTAAGCTGGTAAATAGACTTGTATGCACGCGGCGGCCGGTTAGAATACGGGATTCAATCTCAATTCCAGAATGGATAAGCAGAACAGATGAGCAAGCGGACACTGATAGAGGATCTTAAAGCACGTGGTTTGATCGCCCAGATGACGGATGAGGCAGAATTGGCTGCGCATCTGGCAGAAAATAGAGTGACTCTCTATTGTGGCTTCGACCCGACGGCAGACAGTCTCCATCTTGGTCATCTTGTGCCGCTGTTGATGCTGAAGCGTTTTCAGGATTACGGCCACAGGCCGATCGCGCTGGTTGGTGGTGCAACAGGTCTGATCGGTGATCCCAGCTTCAAAGCGCAGGAAAGGCAGTTGAACTCTGCCGAGGTAGTGTCGAACTGGAGTGAGTGCCTCAAGGCGCAGATCAGTCAGTTCATCCACTTCAACGATGAAGATGGGGCGATACTGGCCAACAATTATGACTGGACTGCCAGTGTTGATGTCTTGAGCTTCCTGCGTGATGTCGGTAAGCACTTCACGGTGAACAAGATGATCGCGAAGGAGTCGGTACGTCAGCGCATCGAGCGTGAAGACTCCGGTATATCCTTTACTGAGTTCACCTACCAGATCCTGCAGTCTTATGATTACCAGCAGTTGAATCAGCAATATGGTTGCACGCTGCAGATAGGTGGCTCGGATCAGTGGGGTAATATCACCAGTGGTATCGATCTGGTGCGACGCATGAATGGCGCGCCCACTCATGGTCTGACTCTGCCGCTGATCACCAAGTCCGATGGTACCAAGTTCGGCAAGACTGAAGGTGGTGCCGTGTGGCTGGCTCCGAAGAAAACGTCACCCTATGCCTTCTACCAGTTCTGGCTCCAGACGCCTGATGCAGATGTCTATCGTTTCCTGCGCTTCTTCACCTTCCTGGACGTGGATCAGATTCAGGAGATTGAAGATGCAGATAAGGCAGCTGAAGGCCGGCCCCAGGCACAGCGCATTCTTGCCGAAGAGGTGACACGTCTGGTGCATAGTGAGGAGGCGCTGCAGGCAGCGCGTCGTATTACTGAGGCGCTGTTTTCCGGTGATGCGAGTCAGTTGAATGAAAATGATTACACTCAGTTGCAGTTGGATGGCTTGCCTGCGAGTGAGTTGCCGGCTGAACTGGATGAGTTGCCTCTGACCAGTTTGCTGGCAGATGCAGGCTTGGCGGCAAGCGGCAAGCAGATCAAAGATGCGTTGCAGAGGAACTCCGTCATGGTCAATGAGACTGCCTGTGGTCTGGAGCAGAATATGCAGGCTGCCTCACTGTTTGCGCCTGAAGCATCGAAGTTCGGTCGCTTCTATCTTGTGAAGTTGGGCAAGAAGAAGCATCACCTCTTTTTCAGAGCCTGATTAGGTGCTGTAATCGGCCGCCCGGAGGCTTATTCTGGGTGGCTGAAATCAAAATGCAGATTTTAATGATTTATCTGTTGACTTAAATTTCAGTCTCTGTAGAATTCGCCTCCTCGATTGAGGTGCTGGCCCGCAAGGGAGCAGTCACCAGGATGGGTTCACAGTAGTTAAGCATTTGTTTTTGAATTGTTTTAAGTGAATTTATCGGTTGTTGAATGAGTGCGCGGATCGGCATGAAAATGATCGAAAAGCTGAAAAAACTCCTTGACAATGAATCGGCAGGCGCTAGAATATGCGCCTCGCTTGAGACGAAACTCAAGCCGCTCTTTAACAAGTTGATCAGGTAATACAAGTGGGCG
>NZ_WBOM01000015.1 GCF_008973755.1 Nitrincola alkalilacustris
GTACATAGAAGTGTTTTACAACCGGATGCGACTACACTCCAGCAATGATTACATGAGCCCTATGGACTACGAGTCAGAGCTACGAGAAGCCGCTTGAAAATGTGTCCGGAAAACTGTTGCCAGATCAATATTCGTACCTATGCGGGTCTCATGTGCTTGGGTAAAAGTGACTTTGAAGCGGTGGAGCAGACCCGTCATGATCCCTACTTCAAAGCCGCCATGGGGATTAAACAGTCACCCTCATCAGCCCGGCTGCGTCAGCGCTTTGATGAAGATGCAGCCAACTTACTACCACTGTTAAATGCGGCCAGTGTCGAGTTCTTACGCAACGCGAGCATCCCTTTAACAGGACTCTTAACAGGCCATATCCCCTTGGATATGGACGTGTTTCCAATGGATAACAGTGACACTAAAAAGGAAGGGGTTTCCTACACTTACAAAGGCCATGATGGCTATGCACCGATCGCCGCGTATTTAGGTCAGCAAGGCTGGTGCCTGGGTTGTGAGTTACGACCTGGCAGCCAGCATGCCAATGCTGAGTTTATCAGTGTGCTTAAGCGTGTCATTCCACGGGCTCGCCAGCTAACCGATCAACCGCTGCTCATCCGTCTCGACAGCGCGCATGATGCGCTTGAAAATCGAGTCTTTTTGAAAGCCCAAGACGTAGACTTCCTGATCAAATGGAACCCACGTAAGCAGGATGTTTGGCAATGGTACGATGAAGCCAATAGCCATGCTCAATGGCATCATTCACGGCCCGGTAAAATGGAAACCGTGTTCTCTCAGCAGTTGGATGATGCGGCCAATACACGTCGCGTTGTAAAGGTCACCGTCAGACACTCCGATGCAAAGGGCCAGTTGTTTCTGGAGCCTGAGATCAGCTTGGATGGCTGGCTAACTTCATTGCCTTCGGATGTGGCAGATAACGCGACGATCATCAAACTCTATAAAGGGCACGCGCTGTGTGAGCAGTTCCATAGCGAGTTCAAGACTGACCTTGATCTGGAGCGACTGCCGTCAGGGAAGTTTGCTACCAATGATCTTGTCATGAGCTTTGCTATGATGGCCTATAACATCTTACGTTGGATCGGTTTACGAGGCTTGATGCAATCCGACTCACCTGTGCGTCACTCAGCAAAACGTCGCCGATTGAAAACAGTGATGCAAGAGCTGATGTATCTGGCCTGCCGACTCGTGAAAAGCAGTAGACAACTGACCTTGAAGTTTGGCTTTCATTGCCCAGGATTTAGCGCATTCAAGCGCGTTTATCACATGACCTGACAGCTCCGCTCCGATAGCTGAGCACTCTTAACATGGCGAACAGTCAGGTTCCTGCGTACCTAACGGGTAACAATTGACTAAATATCATCCAGTCAAAAGCCCTTTATCTGGCGATGTATCAGTTGAATGCGATGAAAATGTACATCTGTACGAATAGAATCGATTGTTAAAGAGCGTGAAAATAGTGATGGCTCCGATCTGTGATCTTAAGCGATACTCGTCACTGATTCAGGTAATAAATCATTGAAAATTCAGCCCCTGCCGCATTTCCAAAATTCGCTGTCGCGTTTTTGAAACGTATTCTGAACCTTAAAGGGATACACTTTGGTCAACAAAAACAAGGCTGGAAATTATGAATACTACACATCCCGATCGTTCCGTCTTCGACCAGGTTATGGTTCCCAATTACGCTCCGGTCCAGGTTATCCCTGTCAAAGGCCGTGGTTCACGTGTCTGGGATCAGCAGGATAAAGAGTATGTTGACCTTGCCGGTGGTATCGCGGTCAATGCGCTGGGCCACTGTCACCCAGAACTCGTTGCCGCTCTCAAGGAGCAGGCCGACCAGCTCTGGCATCTGTCCAACGTTTACACTAATGAACCCGCGCTGCGGCTTGCACAACAGATCTGCGATCTGACCTTTGCTGAGCGCGTATTCTTTGCCAACTCCGGTGGTGAAGCCAACGAAGCTGCACTGAAACTGGCTCGCCGCCATGCCTGGAACAAGGCAGGTGAAGCCAAGCATGAGATTCTGTCGACCTATGGTTCTTTCCATGGCCGTACACTGTTTACCGTAACAGCCGGTGGTCAGGAGAAGTACACCGAAGGTTTCCGCCCAGCACCCGGCGGTATCAGCCATGTGCCCTATAACGATATTGCGGCACTGGAAGCTGCGTTCAGCGACAAGGTGTGCGGGTTTATTGTTGAGCCTGTACAGGGTGAAGGTGGCGTACGCCCAGCCGATAAGGAATACCTTGAAGCAGCACGTCGCCTTTGTGATAAGCATGATGCCCTGCTGATTTTTGATGAAGTACAGACAGGTGTCGGCCGCTCCGGGAAGCTCTACTCCTATATGACCTATGGTGTGGTGCCGGATGTACTGACTACTGCCAAGTCTCTCGGTGGTGGCTTCCCGGTAGCAGCGATGCTGACGACTGCCAAAATTGCAGAAAGCCTGGCATTTGGTACTCATGGTTCAACCTATGGCGGCAACCCACTGGCCTGCGCAGTAGCCAGCAAGGTGCTGGAGATTATCAGCCAGCCAGCGGTACTGGAGGGTGTGAACTCTCGCCATGAGCAGATCCGTCAGGGACTTGATGCCATCAATGCGCGTCATAATATCTTCACAGAGATTCGTGGCCAAGGGCTGCTGATCGGTGCAGAACTGACAGAGGCCTGGCATGGCAAGGCCAAGGACTTCATGGCTGCCGCGATGGAAGAAGGTGTGATGATTCTGGTGGCTGGCCCCAACGTCTTGCGTCTGGCACCTTCACTGATCATCCCGGATGCTGATATTGCCGAAGCGATGCTCAGGCTCGAGCGTGCTGTCGCTAAAGTGGTTGCAGCCTGAGGTGCCGGATATGTGGCAAGTAAAACCAGTGACGGCGCAGGATCTTCCTGCGCTTGAATCACTGATGAACTTGAACCCTTTGCGCCTGAGCACACTGCCGACTGAGCGTGATCAGTTGGCAGAGCGTATTGCAGTTGCCGAGTCCGGTTTTGCCGGGCTCGACGACAAGGCAACGCTGCTGTTCGGGCTGCACGAAGATAACGGCAACATGGTTGGTGTCTGTGGCATACAACCCTACGCCGGTGCGGATGAGCCCTTCTACAGCTATCGCATCGATGAGCTGGTGCATGCCTCCAGGCATCTGAAGATACATCAGCGTCAGCCGGTGCTGTATCTGTCACACGAACTCACGGGGCTGACCAGCCTCTGCTCCTTCACGATGCTTGAAAAGCTGCGTTCAACCGCGGCGTTCGATCTGCTGACACGCTCACGCCTGATGTATATTGCCGCGCATCGTGAACACTTTGCCGATGAGTTGATCTGTGAAATTCAGGGGATCTGGGACGACCAAGGGCAGAGCATCTTCTGGAAAAGTGTCGGCGAGCTGTTCTTCGGTCTGGATTTCATCACTGCAGACAACCAGTGTGCGCTGCATGGCAAAACCATCATCGCCGAACTGCTGCCACCCTACCCCATCTACACCACACTGCTGCCCGAAGCTGTCCGTAAAGCGCTGGCCGAACCTCACCCACGCACTGAGCGCACAATTAAATGGCTGCAGCAGGAAGGTCTGGTGAAGTCCCGCTATATCGACCCCTTTGATGGTGGCCCCACCTATCGCGGCGAGATCTGCAAAATGAACTCAATCCGCGCGATACGCAACGTCAGTGGTGTACGCCAGCAAGATGGGCTCGACTCGCAGCAGTGGCTCGTCAGCCAGGGGCATGGTACCGATTTCATCTGCATGCTGGTTGAGGGCGCTCTGGTGGATGACATGCTGCTGAGCAGCACTCAGACGATCCTGTCCGATAATACACCGACTCTGGTGATGCCTCTGGAGCTTCAGCATGACATTGATTAGACCGATTGCAGAATCTGATCTCGATGCGCTGATCACCATGGCTCGCGAGTCTGGTGTCGGCGTGACCAGCCTGCCAGATAACCCTGAACTGATGGCACGCAAACTCAAACGTGCCGTGGCCTCCTTTCAGCAAAAACTGCCGCCGGAAGAGGCACACTACATCTTCGTGATGCAGGAAACACCCGACGGCCCGCCTGTCGGCCTGTGCGGCATAGAGGCCCGTATCGGCCGCGACGAGGTCTGGTACAACTATCGCCTCGGCGAAGTGATACAGGCGTCGGAAACGCTGGGAGTTTATCGCCGCACCCCGACCCTTTTCCTCAGCAACGATATGACTGGCGCAACCGAACTGGGATCACTCTATCTGCGCGAACTCAGCCGTCGTAACCGTAACGGCTCTGTGCTCTCGAAGTCGCGCTATATGTTTCTTGCGTCCTTCCCGAAGCTGTTCAGTGAACGCGTGATTGCAGAGATGCGTGGCTATTCTGATGCCAATGGCATCTCGCCCTTCTGGGAGGGGCTGGGCAAGAACTTCTTCAATATGAAGTTCAGCGATGCTGACTTCCTGACAGGCTCCGGCAACAAGGTGTTTATTGCCGAGTTGATGCCGAAATTCCCGATCTATGTGCCAATGCTGAACAAAGCGGCACAGGACGTGATCGGTGCGGTTCACCCACTGACACAGCCTGCACTGGCGATGCTCGAGAGCGAAGGCTTCCGTAAGAACGGCTTTGTCGACATCTTTGATGCCGGCCCCTCTGTCGAATGCGAACTGAGCCGCATCGATGGTGTTCGGCGCAGTGAACGACTGAACACACGCATCGTTGATCGCACCGAAACCGACAGCAGCGTTCGCCCGCAATGGTTGATCTGCAACGAACGTTTTTCTGAATTCAGACTGATCAGTCTGCCCCATATTTATCGCGACGGCCCCGTGCTTGAGTTGACACAGGAACAGGCAGAGATGCTGCGTGTCAGCGCCGGTGACCCCGTTCGAATCATGAGCCTGAAACCCGAGGAGCCCCAGGATGGCTGAAACACATCTGATTAATGGACAGTGGCAATCCAGCACTGGCACCCCGTTCGAATCGCGCAACCCTGTCACTCAGGAACTGCTCTGGAGTGGCCATGAGGCCGATCCCGACACGGTTGAACAGGCAATACTGGCTGCCAGTGCCGCATTCAGCCAATGGAAACGCACCCCACTGGATGAGCGCATCGCACTGGCGCAGCGTTTCAAGGCCGAGCTGGAAGCCAATCAGGAGATGCTTGCTGATGTGATCGGCAGTGAAACCGGCAAACCACTGTGGGAGTCTCGCACCGAGATTGCCGCAATGATCGGCAAGATTGATCTGTCGATCAAGGCCTATCATGAGCGCACCGGTGAGCATGCCTTCGAGATGCCGGGAGGGCAGCGTGTATTGCGCCATCGCCCGCATGGTGTCATGGCGGTATTCGGGCCATATAACTTCCCCGGCCACCTGCCTAATGGGCACATAGTTCCGGCACTGATTGCCGGTAATACCATCGTGTTCAAGCCGTCTGAACAGACGCCTAAAACGGCTGAGCAGACGCTGAAACTCTGGCTGAAGGCTGGGCTACCTGCGGGTGTCATCAACCTGATTCAGGGCGCACGCGTCACCGGTCAGGCACTGGCGCAGCACCCCAAGGTAAACGGTATTCTGTTTACCGGATCGGCGCTCACCGGGATGGCGATTCAATCAGCCATCAGTAGCCAGCCACATAAGATTCTGGCGCTGGAGATGGGTGGTAATAATCCGCTGATCATCGGCAGCGAGATCGATACCAAAGCGGCCCACTGGGCGGCACTGCAGTCAGCTTTCATCAGTGCCGGCCAGCGCTGCACCTGTGCGCGTCGCATGCTGGTCCCTGCTGGTCAGGCGGGCGATGAGTGGCTGGCAGGTTTTGTTGAGGCCACAGCGGCACTCACCATCGGTCGTTATGATCAGGAGCCCTCTCCTTTCATGGGTTCGGTGATCAACCCTGAAACCGGACGCAAACTGCAGGCCGCCTATGCCAACTGGATAAAGGCCGGTGGCAAGTCGCTGCTGGAGATGAAAGCGCTGGAGGGCAACGATGCGCTGTTGTCACCCGGCATCATCGACCTGACGGGCGTGAGTGTTGAAGATGAAGAGTTCTTCGGCCCCCTGCTGACGGTGCGTCGCTATCAGAGTTTCGATGAAGCACTGAGACTTGCCAACGATACCGGCTACGGTCTTTCAGCAGGTCTGCTCAGCCATAACGAGGCTGAATACAAGCAGTTCCTGGAAGAGATCAGAGCCGGTATCGTCAACTGGAACCAGCCTATCACGGGCGCCAGTTCAGCGATGCCTTTCGGCGGCACGGGCCTGAGCGGTAACTATCGCCCCAGCGCTTACTATGCAGCCGACTACTGCGCTTACCCGGTGGCATCACTGGAGCAGAAGGCGCTCAGCATGCCTGCGTCCCTGCCCCCTGGTATGACGCTCTGAATCACGTCTACCCTCTTGCAACACTCCTGCAGCCTTCTTACTGCTGCGGGAGTACCTGCACGGCAAGCACGCACTCCCGTGTTTGCCAAAACCCACACAGAGAATAGATTAGCCCACTGATTGCGAGTAGAATCAGTCCTTTTCCGACAACTGACAGGACTCCGGATATGGGTCGCGCTTACCAGAACCGCAAAGAATCAATGGCCAAAACGGCCGACGCCAAAACCAAGATCTACAGCAAATATGCCCGTGAAATCTATGTCTGTGCCAAATCAGGCGGAGTGGATCCTTCCGGCAACCTGAGCCTGCGTGGCCTGATGGACCGCGCCAAGAAGGATCAGGTGCCTGGGCATGTAATTGATAAGGCACTGGATAAAGCCAAAGGCGGTGGTGGTGAAGACTTCTCGGTAGCTCGCTACGAAGGCTTTGGCCCAGGCAACTGCATGGTGATTGTCGAGTGTCTGACAGACAACCCTAACCGTACCTTCGGTGACGTACGCCAGTGCTTCACCAAAACCAAGACCAAGATCGGTACATCTGGCAGCGTCAGCCACATGTTTGATCACTGCGTTATTCTCGCCTTCAAAGGGCATGATGAAGAGTCTGTGCTAGAAGCTCTGATGATGGCCGATGTCGATGTTACCGATATTGAAGATGAAGATGGCATGATCACCGTATTCGCGCCGCATACCGAATCCTTCAAAGCCAAACAGGCGCTGATTGAGGCCTTCGGCGAGATAGATTTCGAAGTCGATGCAATTCAGTTCCTGCCACAGACCACCACCGAGATCAGCGGCGACGACCTGCCCCTGTTCGAGCGTTTCCTCGATATGCTGAACGATCTGGACGATGTTCAGAACGTCTATCACAGCGCAGAGTACTGATCCTGATTCAGTCAGACCTCAGTTACTCAGGTAGATAAAGATAAGGTAGATAAAATACAGGCAGGTGAATCACCTGCCTGCTACCGCTATGTTTTAATCGGTCCGCTGAGTCACTTCCAGCAAATGGTAGCCGAACTGGGTTTTTACCGGCCCCTGCACTTCGTTGACTGGCGCACTGAATACAACCTTGTCGAACTCCGGAACCATCTGGCCCGGGCCAAAAGTGCCCAGATCGCCACCACTTCGGCCAGAGGGACACATGGAGTGCTCCTTTGCCAGTGCGGCAAAATCTTCACCCGCAGCAATTTTTGATTTCAGTTCGTTACAGGTTGCTTCATCTTGAACAAGAATATGACGTGCTGCAGCTTGTGCCATCCCGGTACTCTCACTTTTTAACAGAATTTATGGACCGGTAATCTTAACATATTGCTTAGGCTACCCACCAACCTCGGAACCGTCGTCAGTTCCCCTGGCTTGCCATGCGGCGGTTAGCCAAGGCTTCCTCCAGCCAGCCAACCCGCATCTGAGGCACCGATGCCAGCAGCAAATCGGTGTAGTCATCAAAGGGTGGCGAGAGAACCTGTTCGCGAGGTCCGTATCGCACCAGTTCCCCTTGGTACATCACGGCAATGGAATCCGCTATGGCCTTAACCGTGGCCAGGTCGTGGGTAATGAACAAGTAAGCGACGTTTTCAATTTCCTGTAATTTCAGCAGCAGCTTGAGAATACCGTCCGCCACCAGAGGGTCGAGGGCGCTGGTGACCTCATCACAGATGATCAGTTTGGGCTTGGCGGCCAGAGCACGGGCAATGCAGACACGCTGCTTTTGCCCTCCGGAAAGCTCCGCCGGGTAACGGTCGATAAAGCCTTCGCCCATCTCGATCTTGTCCAGCAGTTCATTGACGCGTTCACGCTTGGCTTTGCCCTTGAGACCGAAATAAAACTCCAGAGGACGACCGATAATGGTGCCAACGGTGTGCCGCGGGTTCATGGCAACATCAGCCATCTGGTAGATCATCTGCAGTTCCCGCAAGTCATCCTTGGTTCGTTGTTTCAGGGCGCGTGGCAGAGTTCGGCCCGCAAAATCGATCTGCCCCACCTTAGGCGGCAACAGGCCGGTAATGACGCGTGCCAGGGTTGATTTGCCCGAGCCCGATTCGCCCACCACGGCTAGCGTCTGGCCAGGGGATAGCTCCACCGATATATCCTTGAGCACAGGATCGGCGCTCTTGTTGTACGCCGCCGTGATATTACGCACAGACAATATCGGCGCTTCCTCGGGCGCTTTTGCCTGGTGGTTAATGCTGCGCACCGAAACCAGCGCCTTGGTGTATTCCTCTTGTGGATCTTCAATGATCTGCCGGGTCTCGCCGTATTCGACCAGCTCTCCGTTGCGCAGCACCATGATTTCATCGGAGACCTGGGCTACCACGGCCAGATCATGAGTGATGTAGAGCGCACCGACGCCTGTGTCCTGAATGGCGTCCTTGATCGCCGCCAGCACTTCAATCTGGGTGGTCACATCCAGCGCCGTGGTGGGCTCATCAAAGATAATCAGGTCCGGCTCCGGGCACAGCGCCATAGCCGTCATGGCGCGTTGCAACTGCCCGCCTGAGACCTGGTGTGGGTAGCGCTGCCCGAAGTTCTCCGGATCCGGCAAGCCCAGTTTGCGGAACAGCTTTACCGCACGGGCTACCGCTTCACTACGGCTGGCGAGGCCATGGAACAGAGTTGATTCGATCACCTGATCCATCAACCGATGGGCCGGGTTGAAGGCGGCAGCGGCAGACTGAGCCACATAGCACACCTCCCTGCCCCGAACGTTACGCAACGCCCCTTTGCTCAATTGCAGGATGTCCCGACCGTTGACCTTGACCTCGCCACCGGTAATACGCACACCCCCTCGACCGTAGCCGGCGGGTGATAAACCGATGGTGGATTTCCCGGCACCGGATTCCCCGATCAGGCCAAGCACCTTGCCGCGCGCCAGATCAAGGTCGATGCCCTTTACAATGGTGATGTCGTGCGGTTTTTCCCCTGGGGGGCGAATCGTCACTTCGATCTTCAGGTTGCGAATTTCCAGTAGAGGGTCAGCCACCGCGGCCTCCTTTCAAATCAGTTGTGCGCCGCAGTATCCAGTCGGCCACCAGGTTGACGGAAATCGCCAGCAGGGCAATGGCCCCCGCAGGAATCAGTGCCGCCGGCACCCCGAAAACGATGCCCTGGCGGTTTTCACGGACCATGCTGCCCCAGTCGGCTTCTGGCGGCTGTACACCCAGGCCAAGAAAAGACAGGGACGACAAAAACAGAACAGCAAAAATAAAGCGCAGCCCCAGCTCCGCCACCAAGGGCGACAGTGCATTGGGCAGGATCTCCCGGAAAACGATCCAGCTGTTGCCTTCACCACGCAGCCGTGCAACTTCAACAAAGTCCTGCACGTTCACATCCACGGCGACCGCCCGCGAGATGCGGTACACCCGGGTCGAATCCAGAATACCCATGACCAGAATCAGAACCAGCATGGTACTGGGCATGACCGACAGGACCACCAAGGCAAAGATCAGGGTGGGAATGGACATCAGGATATCCACACCACGGGACATGACCTGATCCATCCAGCCACCGAGCACGGCAGCAAGAATGCCGAGCACAGACCCCATGGTAAAGGCCAGCAAGGTTGCCAGAGAGGCAATCAGAATGGTTGTCTGGGCGCCATAGATCATCCGTGACAGCAGATCTCTGCCGAGGTTATCTGTGCCTAACAGAAACTGTGCCGAGCTTGGCTCCCACATATCGCCCACCACTTCAGACATGCCATAGGGCGCAATCCAAGGGGCGAAGATGGCCGCAAACAGGAACATGCCGGTCAATGCCGTGCCAAGCAGGGCCGTGATCGGTATGGTTCGTAAATATTTCATACCCGCTCCCTTATTTCGGATGCCGCAGACGCGGATTTGCCAGAATTGATACGATGTCGGCAACCATATTCAGGCCTATGTAGACCGCCGCAAAGATCAGGCCCACGGCCTGCACCACCGGCACGTCTCTTTTGGCCACATGGTCGATCAGATATTGCCCGAGGCCCGGGTAGACAAAGATCACCTCAATCACCACCACTCCGACCACCAGGAAGGCCAGATTCAACATGACCACATTGACCACGGGTGCCACCGAGTTGGGAAAGGCATGCCGCCAGATGATCTTGAGCCCGCCCAGACCTTTGAGCTCAGCAGTTTCCACGTAAGCTGACTGCATGACATTGAGGATCGCGGCCCGTGTCATGCGCATCATGTGGGCCAGAATGATCAGTGTCAGGGTGGCTGCAGGCAGGGCAATCGCCATCATCCGATCAGCGAAGGGCATGCCGTCGTAGACTGTGGAAACACTGGGAAACCAACCCAGCTTTACAGCGAAGAAATACATCAGCACATAGCCGACGAAGAACTCCGGCAGGGATATGGCCGTCAGTGTGGTGCCTGAAATAGCACGATCCGGCCAGCGATTCTGATACCGAACCGCCACCAGCCCCAGAATGATGGCCAAAGGCACCGCGACCAGGGCGGTCCAGAAAGCCAGGAATAAGGTATTCTGTGCACGGCCCCAGAGCGAGCTGGCAATGTCCCGATTATTCGACAGCGCCGTTCCCATATCCCCTTGGAGAATACCCCCTAACCAATTGAAGTAGCGGGTCACCGCAGGATCATCCAGTCCCATTTCCCGGCGCAGGTTCGCCAGAGCCTGGTCGGTCGCGCCCTGCCCCAAAATAGATTGAGCCACATCACCCGGCAGAATCTGAGTGCCCGCAAAGATCAGAATGGATACTAAAAATAACAGCAGAATGCCCAGCGCAATGCGCTGGGCTATCAACTTCAGAACCAACAAGTTCATTGAAGATCTCCCGGTTGATATCAGGCTGTCAGCCAGCACCGAGACAAGGCAAAACCGGACATCATTTCACCCATGGGGTGTGGATCCCAACCAACCACCTGATCGGTGGTCGCCTCTATGTAGTCATTGAACATAGGCAGAATCAGACCACCGTCATCACGCACCATCAACGCCATCTGGCGATACATATCGGAACGCTTGGCTTCATCCAGTTCGCCCCGTGCCTGTCGGGCCAGACGGTCGAAATCATCCCGGTAGAAGTTGGTGTCGTTCCAGTCCGCCGTTGAGATATAGGCCGTGGAATACATCTGATCCTGCGTCGGGCGGCCGCTCCAGTAGGAGGTACAGAACGGCTGGTTGTTCCAGACTTCCGACCAGTAACCATCGCCGGGCTCACGCCGGACTTCAATGTTAATGCCTGCCTTGGCGCAGGATTCCCGATACAACTGAGCGGCGTCAACCGCGCCTGGGAAGGCAACATCGGAGGTACGCAAAACGATCGGCCCGTCGTGACCCGAGCGATCATAATGGTACTTCGCACGATCGGGATCATACTCCCTCTGGGGAATACCTTCGGGGAACAGCGGATAGGCACTATTGATCGGGAAGTCATTGCCCACCGTGCCGTAGCCGCGCAAAATCCGGTTGACCATGTCTTCGCGGTCCATGGCGTATTTCAACGCCAGGCGCAGATCCTTGTTATCGAAAGGCGCCGTATCGCAATGCATCAGAAACACATAGTGAGCCCGGCCAGAAACGCTTTGCACCGTCACATGGGGAATACGCTCCACCATCTGCACAATACGCGGCTCAATACGGTTGGCGATATGTATCTGGCGACTTTGCAAGGCCGACGTTCGGGCCGTGGAATCATTGATCACCGTAATTTCAATTTCGTCGGCATGACCAAATTCATCCAGGTTCCAGTACTCACCAAATCGCACCGCCCGATGGCGGACACCTGGTTCAAACTCTGTCACCTTGTAGGGGCCAGTACCGATACCGGCATCAGGTGCATCCTTGCCGCCATTGGGCTGGATCATCAGATGGTAATCCGACAGCAGGAACGGCAGGTCGGCGTTCGGCTCGGTGGTGTTGATAACCACCTCGTACTTGCCGGTGGCTTTGATCGACTCGATTCCCCTCATGATCCCCAAGGCACCGGATTTGGAATCTTCATCGGAGTGACGTTCCAGTGTTGCGACAACGTCGGAAGCCTCCAGCTCCTTACCATTATGAAACAGTACGCCACGACGAATCTTGAACGTCCACTGCTTGGCGTCTGGCGAGGAACCGACCTCCTCCGCCAGACGTGGCACGAGTTGTCCGTCCGGAGACACGTTGGTCAAGGCCTCCCCCCAGGACTGCCCAAAAGAATGCTGAACTTGGCTGGTCCAGGAGGCCGGGTCGAGACTGTCCGTGGACTCCCCACCCTGCATCCCGGCTTTGAGTATGCCGCCCTTTTGCGGGCCAGCGGCCATCACCGCACCTGACAACATGGAGCCGGCGAAAGGGAGCGTCAATCCCAGTGCTGTTGCCCGACCGAGAAAATCCCGACGGGAAAGCCGGCCCTTGATAACCTGTTCACTTAAAAACTGAAGCTCGTTGGACTTCGACATTGCTCGCTTCCTCTTTCTTGTTTTTCTGGTTCGGACTCTGCTTGCCTGCCGTAAACCCTTACAGCTATCGGGCGATAAACAATGGCAGACAGGTGCCCGGCATGGTGATAGACACTCCTCTAGCGGAGGCTACCGGAATTGATTAACTGTTCGATGACAGCTCACAAACCGCTCGCCGGAATAGCTGTCACCTGAACTTCATCGTAATGACGGATAAACGCAGCCGCCAGGCCTAGATGATCACCACTCAGATGGGGCCCAGCGCAAACGCCTACACCTGCGCTCAGCCCAGCGGCGCGCCCCATTGCCATATCGCCGTTGGAATCACCGAAAATCAGGGTTCTTTCGGGTGCAACCTGAAGCTGACGACAGGCCTGCAAGGCCATATCCGGAAAGGGCTTTCCCCTGACCACGAGATCATGCCCGAGAATCACCGGAAAGAAACCGTGTACCCCAAGGTGTTCAAGTTGTCGACTGGCGCTTACTGTATTGTCTGAAGTCACCACCGCCATCTTTATATCGGCTTGGTGGCATGATGTCAGGAAACGGAGCAAGCCGCCGACCGGGGTTACATTGTTGGCCCAGTCAAAGCCCTCCTGCAGGAATTCCAGGCTCTCCCCTATCCATTGCGTACTGTCGTTCCAGGGGATATTTTGCTGATACAGGTGCAAGCCGACAATGGCCGCAATGTCGTCAATGGAACCGATGGTCAAGGGGCCTGTGGGGTCCCACAGACCGGTAGTCGGCTCCACACCCACCCACTGCCGCAATGTATCCCGATCCAACCTTACCGTCGCAGGAATACATTGCTCGACGCGATCCAGCAGAGCCTCAAACCAGCCCGTCCAGAGATCGCCGAAGTTCAATAGGGTGCCATCCTTATCGAACAGCACCGCATCAACATCAAATTGTGTTCTACCAATGGTAAGTACTGCCATGTTTCGCCTTTCTGGCAGAGGGGATTCTGCTTGTCACATCCAGATTTGCCCGCAACTTCACCTTGAGTGAACCGCGCCAAGCCTATAATTTTTATTTAATGCCCAATTTCTTAATTGGATGTCCAATTTTTTAATTGATCATCCAACTAATCTACCAAAATACTGACTAATGTCAAATCAGCCTGGAGGCTGGATGTGTTTCCTCATTACCGGGATGAAGTGACAGCAAAGCGCTAACACCGGTAGTAAAAATCCTGCGGGGTGCTGTCAGAGATCTGTGGGGTAACGCACCGACATGTGTTTTGTCATTTCTTAAGCTGGATGAATAGATAGCGCTTACGCACGTCTGCGATGAGTGGAGGTACGGTCCAAAAAGCGATACCGCCAAGTTCTGTACATCCCCGGGAGTAGAACACACCATGAACACCATACAAGAAAGCAAAGTCCGCAACGTCGTGTTGCCTGCCATACTAACCATGGCCCTCGCCGCTCTGCTGGTCGGCTGCGACAGATCCGACCAGTCCACCGACGTAGCCGCCAGCCAGATTAATATCGATCAGCACGAGGGGAGCGAACAGCCTCTTGGAGATGTCGCTGAGTTTGATGGTTATACGCTTCGGGCTAACCTTAGCCCTTCCGAACATCTGCCCGATGCCATGGCTCTAAAATATGGTATTGAAGCCGATGCCAACATATTCCTGCTCAACGTGGTAATTCTGGAAAATGGACAAGAACAGCAGCCAGCACCTGTAACGGGTGAAGTGAGCGCATCTTACGAAAGCCTGATCGGTCACACCACAAGCATCGACATGCGCGCAGTCGAGGAAAACGACCTCGTATCCTATGTCGGTACACTGGACACCAGCGGGCAGCGTGTTTTTAGATTCGCTATCGAGGCGCAGGTCGAAAACACCGACCAGCCACTGCAAATGAACTTCGAGGTGCAACTCCCCTAGCTCAAGCAGGAGACAGGCCTACCCTGCAGCCAGTGCATCAATCACCGTCTCAAGCTTCACGGACCCCGTACGGCACTCAGCGTTTGATCTATCATGGAAGGCTATATGGCCAGAGTTAATCCCTTGGGTCATTTCAATAAATCCGGAAATGGCCGCTGAAGAGAAACCTTGGCCAGCTATCGATAGCGCCCAGTCTGACTCCGGTATTGAGGCAGGCTGTATCGCTTTTCCGAGTGTCAGGGATAAGTGCTCCGCGATATCAATCGGGGAATATCTGGCGGGACCTTCCAGGTCGATAATTCGCACACCTTCCCAATTTTCACAGAGAGCTTCAGCCGCTATGCGGCCGATATCTGCTGTTGCGATCATCGGAAACTTTTGATTCAACGGCGAAAGAAAGCTGGGTAATTGATGCTGTTCTACAGCGATTTTAACCAGCGCCCCCCAGTTTTCCATAAAGTAGGCTGCACGCAGGAATATAACTGGTATTCCTGTACCGCTTAAAGACTCCTCAAGCATACGATTCATGGCGATCCAGCCTGTGCCATTTTGTTGCTCTGCACCGATTGATGAAAGGGCAACCAGCTTGGGCAACTTCGCGTTTGTCGCCGCGTCCGCAATGGAGCGAGCCATGGCTTCAGCCTGTGAAAAAAGCGTTTCTGACGAATATTGCGGGGGACTGACGATATAGGCACCGTCCGCATCAGAAAAGGCTTTGCATAAGCTGAAGTGGTCAGTTAAATCTGCCACAGCGACTTCGGCCCCGAGAACCGCCCACCTATCCGCCTGTGACTCATCTCTCACGACAACGCGCACACGTTTGCCGGCATTCAGTAATGTGTTAGCTGCAGCAGACCCTGTACGACCTGTAGCGCCTATCACAACATACAATTCGGTAGTGCTCATTATTCCTCTCCTGATTAAGAAACTTGATAGATCCAACAAGAGGAATGCTATACAGTCTACCTGCATATTAAAAATGCATGAGGATAATATCGGGCATGCAAAAAATGGATTTAAATGAGGTTGACCTGAACCTTCTCAAGCTGTTTGACGCACTGCTGAAAGAAGGCAGCGTCACTCGTGCTGGCGAACGATTAGGGCTTAGCCAACCTGCAGCGAGTCGAGGCTTAAGTCGATTACGCCGATTACTGAACGACAAGCTTCTGGTGCGAACAGCGAATGGATGGGAGTTAACGCCACGAGCGATAGCCTTGTCAGGATCGGTGACCAAACTGCTTGATGATGCACGAGCAATCGTTGCACCTTCCGAATTTCATCCAAGCACCGCATCAGGACAGTTCACCATTGCAACAGCGGACCACTTGGCCCTTCTGTTGATGCCTGAGCTGGTTTCTAAACTTGCGACGTTGGCGCCAGGGATTGATCTGGTCATACCTGCACCAGCGGGTGATAACGTAGGTTTAATTGCTCAGGGAGGCGCCGATCTGGCGATTGGCTCTTTTCAGGGGCTACCTGCAAGGTTTTACTGTCGGGCACTCTATGATGAAGATTTTGTCTGTGTCGTGCGCAAAAATCATCCGGTAATCACCGAACAACTGACTCTCGAAAACTTCGTATCGCTGTCGCACCTGTCCGTGATTATTACCGGGCAAGGAAGCAGTGCCGTGGATGACGCGTTAGCGCAACATGGACTCACGAGAAGAATTGCGGTACGCACCCCTCACTTTCTGGTTGCTCCCATGATCGTGGCCGAAAGTGATTTGATCCTATCCATTCCACGAAGATTGGCCCATCGAATGGCCAAGTCAGTCCCTATTGAAATACTCGAACTACCTATAAAAATACAGTCTTTCACGCCATCTATTATCTGGCATGAAAGGCAGCATTATGATCCTGCTAATGTATGGCTTCGCAACCAGATTGTAGAAATTGCCCGTGAACTAATATAGCAACGTACAGCTTTTCAATGCTATGTGCCGAATACCGTGAAACTCAGACTTACATAAACACCATAGCCCAGCAAGAGCAATCCTCCTTCGATCCGGCTAAGCCGACGGTCCGTATATAGAAATAACAACAGAATCAGCGACGTTCCCAACATGACCCATTGATCAAACTGCAGAATTCGCTCAGGGACTGGAAGTGGCTGTAGCAACGCGGAAATTCCGAGTATTCCCAAGAGATTGAAAATATTGCTGCCCAGGACATTCCCAATAGCAACATCGGCATGGCGGCGGAACGCCGCGATGACTGATATCGAAAGCTCGGGCAGAGACGTGCCAACCGCCACAAGGGTCAAACCTATCACAGCTTCTGAGACACCAAACGACTCGGCTATTCCTATGGCCCCCTTTAACAGTACTTGTGAGCCAGTGATCAAAAGGACCAAACCCAGCACAACCGCCATGATTATCCATAGCGTTGTTTTTGGCAGAGACGTAACTTCCTCCCCTTCAGCTATATGTAACCCTGCGGAAGGCGCTTCTCCAGAGCGCTCGGTCCAATAAGCCCAGATCAGATAAGCGGCGAGCGCCAAAAGGAATATGGCTGCATCAGCCTACCCTTTGGACTATCCACTCGGTGTTTTATTCAGTCGGGACATCCTGCTCCACTTTCGAGCTGAACTTCTCTGATTCTATGTTTCGTCTGGTAGAGTTTTAGGTATTTGATCCCGGCAACGCAGGCCGCCTAACAATGCGATAACCAGAACGCATCCGGCTGTGACTAGTGGGTCCTCGTTTATTAGCATAACTCTGCCGAAATACAGGCTCACACCAACAATCGTGACCAGCGCGAGTAAAATACAAGCTGCTGCCCCCATACGAAATGCTAACGGTCTGGATATATTGTTGTTCCGACACCATTTTCCGATAGCAGTAACAGACGCGTAGTAGATCAACACCCCTATAAGTGCGTAAGTCAATTGCACGATTTACATCCCCATAAGGTAACAGTTTCCATTGAAGTCTTCGGCCTCGTAATCGACAGGTTTGTGTTACCTGATTCTAGTCTTGATTTGCATTGTTATGCCACCTGAACCAAAATATACCAATTATTGGTACTTGTGAGATAGCGTCATGCAAAAGAACACTAGCATCACTCTAGGCCAACATTTTGATGCGTTCATTTCTGAACAGCTTAAAAATGGCCGATACAGCTCAACTAGCGAGGTTGTTCGTGCTGGGTTACGCCTGCTTGAAGAGTCTGAGACACGCTTGAGCACACTTCGTAAATTGCTCAAGGAAGGCGAAGAAAGTGGTTTTGAGGACTACTCCTATGACGCCTTTATTAGTGAGCTGGACAATGAAGGGCGTTGATGCCAAATTTCAAGCTGACCAGGAAGGCCAAAGCTGACCTTAAATCGATTGCCCTTTACACGGAACAGAGATGGGGCCGAGATCAACGAAACCACTACATCCTTCAGTTCGATCAGTGCTTTCATCGTCTGGGTGAAAATCCGAACTTGGGGCAAAACTGTGATGAAATAAGTCAGGGCTACCAACAGTGCCCACTGGGCAGCCATATAATTTTTTATCGGCTGGACGATAAGAGTGGTGACGCTAAGAGTGGTGTTGAAATTATCCGTATCCTCCACAAGCGCATGCTGCCTAAGGTGCACCTGCTTTAAGGTATAACAGGGGGCTTCTCAGGTTCAACAGCAGAGGCCATCACAACCAGCCGCAGGGTTCCCCCTGCGGTGAGCGCATCAAAGGGATAACAGGTCACTAGTATCAGTCCATCTGGAAAGGCAGTGGGCCTCAGCCGGGTAACGGCCGAATCCACCACCTTAATCTGATCAACCTGGTATGTCATATTTCCGTTATGGTCGCTGAGCATCAGCGTCTGGCCTGGTTGTATATTCCGCAGGAAGCTGAAGTGGGTATCTCTGTGTCCACTGATAATCCGTGCGGCATGAGTCATCGCATGTGCCTGCATATTTTCACCGGGGCCAAAAGCCAGCGAGCTTCCACTGTCTCCGGCCAGTACAATCTGATCAATATCCATATCAGGCACGCTCAGACGCGCAACCGGCCAGTGGTCGGCCCAGGGCCAGGGTTTTACTGCTGTGCCGCTGTCCAGACTTTCGGCCCAGGCATCGGCCAGCAGCCATTGTGCCAGCCGTGCTTTTGCAGGAATCCACAGTGCTGTTGAGGTGAGGATCAGACCAGCAGCCACAAGGGCTGCCAGTGTGAGGTTACGGATGCTGAGGGTCATGCACACCACCTTGAACCGGACTTTCTGCGACGCTCCACAATCATGACGGAAAGTGCTGCCAGCAGTGCGGCAAGTCCTCCGGCGAGGGTCAGCTGATACCCGGTAGCGCCCTGGGCCATTGCCAGATCAAGGCCGTGGGGTTTGGCTACAGGCACCACCAGAGTTTCGCTCTCTTCCTGTTCAGGACGGACAGGTGTTTTATCAACGGCAACCAGGCTGGTGTATGGCGTAACCAGGTGATATTTAAAACCCAGCGCAATGATTTCAGAACGGATCTGTTCTTCGCTGACACCTCTGAGATACCCTCGGCGCCAGTCCTGCACCGCTCGCTGGGCCCAGTCTGTCATGATACCCCGGGTATTATCCGCCGGTGCCAGTATCAGTGTTTCCTGCCATGCGGCATCACCGGTACGGCCACTGATACGGACTTCGCCTGTACCGTTTGCCAGTTTCATCGAAACAGCCAGCGGCTCACCGGAGTAAAGGTCAGGAATTACCGATGGCATCAGGTATTTAATCCCCTCGCCTTCGATCCGGATATCGGTCATTGCCGGTTTTTCCAGCTTGTTGAAGAGCGTTTGCATGGTGCTTTCAGATTCAGACGGAGACGCAATATACGTAAAGGTGCCCCGCCCGGCTACTGCGGCCTCTTCCATAAAGTAACTGTTTGGTGCGCTGCCGATACCCACGGTGAACAGGCGGGTGTTATTGAGACGGCTGCGGATCAGATCAAACAGTTGCTGTTCGTTGGACACACTACCATCGGTGATGAACACGATCTGGCGCAATCTGGGGGTATCATCATTGCTGCGTATGCCTGTCAGTGCAGCAGTCAGCGCAGGTGCCATTTCGGTACCACCGCCTGCCTGCAGTGAGTTGATATAGCTGGCGGCCTGCTGACGGCGCTGGATATCGGCTATAACCGGCTGGTTAAAGAGCGTATCGGTTGAAGAGTTAAACTGAATCACGTTAAACGTGTCATCAGATGCCAGCCCATCTATACCGGCCTGCAGCGCTCTGCGCGCGGCTTCAATTGAGGTACCCGCCATGGAACCTGATGTATCAATCACAAAGACCACTTCCCGGCTGAAGCGTGCTGTGTGCAGATCCTGAGGCGGCATCAGCATCAGCAGACCATAGTGTTCATCCCCATGCTGCTCAGAGAAAAACGCAGCCGAAGGTTCGTCGCTTTCCACCGGTGTCCAGTTCAAAACAAAATCACGGTACTCATCCGGTTCATCCGCCAGCAGGCTGATGATGTAACGGCCATCTTCTGTCTGTTTCTGACTGATCTGATGTGAAGGGCTGTCCAGAGAGCTGAGCCTAAATCCAGGTTGCAGATTAAGGCTGATCTCAACAGGCCCCGGAGTATTGCTGACGGCGGTTTCATCATCACCAATTGTGGCCATCACTGTTTTACGCTCACCCGGCAGTATCTGCCAGCCGCTGTTCAGGGTTGCCTGTCCCTCAACCACACGGCGCACTTCTCCGGGCTGTACCGGGTTATAACGTGGGGTGATCGCCAGCGGGAAACCGGCGCTGAACCGGCCATCTTTCCAGGCCAGTGTCTGCTGGTACTCAATACTGATGGTGACCTCGCCACCCGGCGGAATATTGGCAACTGATGTGTGAAACAGGTTGGGGCGGTCCTGCTCGGTGAGCGCGGCGTTCTGTCCCTGAGATTTTGCCTGCTCATAGATTGCCCGGGCCTGCTCTTTTTCCTGAATATCACCCTCGATGATGCGGTCTCCTATCTGCATTTTCAGGTGATCGACTGCTGCCTCACCTGGCAGAGGGAACAGATACAGTGCCTCTGTCCAGTTATTTGTGGGGTTATGGAATACCTGGGTCACCTGAGCGCGCAGCACAGAGCCTGTAATATCCATGGCCACACGGGTGCTGACCAGCGGCATATCCTGCTTTTTCCCCTGCTCATCACGGGATAACAGGGTACCGTGAGTAACAACATCAGCAACCGCATTCTGTGCACACCCCATCATCAGACAGGCCAGAATCAGTGGGCGAATTCCCTTGTGTGAAAATGTATGCATTTCTATTCTCCTCATTAAGATGTGGCAAGTATCTGCTTGCTGCTTGAGGAAAATATGAAGTGAGTGTGAAGTCCTGATTTTCTGTGAAGGCTGATGACGACACCACCGGCTGGACCTTATGAACCCGCTTTAAAACGCCGGAGTCTGTGCAGCTTTGTGGTAATGTAAGCGGCTTTACAGTATCTGATATGCCAGAGATAATGTGAGCATCTGCACCACGTATGGACCGGCGTTTTAACAGAGGGAACACCATGGCGGTACTGATTGTTGAGGATGAGCCATCTATTGCTGACACCATACGCTATGCTCTGGAAACCGAACGGATAGATAACATCTGGGTCACCACCGGGCAACAGGCTCTGGATGCACTCAGCGAGGGTAATACAGAGCTGGTTCTGCTGGATATCGGCCTTCCCGATATGAGCGGATTTGATGTCTGCCGAGTCATCAGGCAGACATCCTCTGTGCCGGTGGTGTTTCTGACCTCCCGCCATGAAGAGATCGATCAGGTGCTGGGTCTTGAACTGGGCGCTGATGATTACATCACCAAGCCCTTCAGCCCCCGGGTGCTCACGGCCCGCATCCGTGCCCGCCTGCGCCAGCCTCCGAAAGCTGCGAATATCACCTCTGCCGGCTTCAGTCACGATGCAGATGGCGCCAGAATCACGCTGGATGGTGTCTTGCTGAATCTGAGCCGCTATGAATACCGCCTGCTACTGTTACTGATGAGCCATCCCGGCAGAATCTATTCCCGTGAACAGTTGATGCAACAGGTGTGGGAAGAGCCTGAACGCAGTTTCGACCGCACTGTCGATACACACATCAAAACCCTCAGGCGCAAAATCCGCGACATCAGCGAAAATTGCGACCCGCTCAGAACCCACCGTGGTCTTGGCTACAGCTTTGAGGCGGATGCATGAGCCTGAGATTACGCCTGATTCTGGTGTTTCTCTTTTCAGTGCTGACAGGCCTTGGCAGTGTGGTTTACTGGGTACTCGATGAGCTGGAGCCCCGTTATAAGGAAGCTCAGGAGGAGATTCTGGTCGATATATCAGAAATGATGGCCACTCTGATCGCAAACGAAGGCGTCAGCTTCAGCGAAAGCGGTGGCACCGTGATCGACACACATCTGGCTGAACGGCTCTTTGCAGAGCTGGCCGGCAGGCCGCTAAACGCACAGATTTATGATCTGCTTAAAACCGAAGTTGATCTGAGAATGTATATCACCGATGCCAGTGGCGCCGTGATTTTTGATTCCCATTACACTGATACCGGCCGCGATTATTCCCAGTGGCGCGATGTCTATCTGACTCTGCGCGGTCAATATGGTGCCCGCAGCAGCGACGATGTACCCGGCCATAGTGATACCGAACGGCTCTATGTCGCAAGCCCGGTGCTGTATCGCGGTGATATTATCGGTGTGGTGTCCACCGGAAAGCCCACCCGCAACATTAACCGCTTTATCAGCCACCTGAGCACCAACCTGCTCTGGATTTCACTGGTCGCTGCACTGGCAACGCTGTTGACCGGTCTTGTGATCACCCTCTGGATTACACGGCCTCTGCTCCGCCTTGAACAGTATGCCAGAGGGGTTTCCAGAGGCGAACGCCCCGCTCTGCCTGCGCTTGGTCATAATGAAGTTGGGCGTGTGGGTAAAGCGCTTGAAAGCATGAAAGCCGCACTGGATGGCAAATCCTATGTGGCAGATTATGTGCAGAGCCTGACGCACGAACTGAAAGCCCCGATCGCCGGTATCCGTGGTGCAGCAGAGCTGTTACAGGAACCGATGTCCGATGCACGGCGCAATCAGTTTCTCAATAATATTATTGAGCAAGGTTCAAGGATGCAGGAGCTGATCGAACGCTTGCTGAAACTGGCCGCCATTGAATATCAGAGCAGCCTGGAACGACACGACAAAGTCGTACTGAAAGAGCTGATCACAGCAGTCTGCCGGAACCTTGAAGACTATGCCAGCCGGCACAGAGTCAGCCTTGAATACAGCTGTGACCCTTCCCTGTCCATCACCGGCGACAGTACCCTGCTGCAGGATGCACTGAGCAACCTGATCCGGAACGCCATAGAGTTCTCACCGCCTGAGTCAGCTGTGCTGATCGGTGCCATACAAAACGATGGTTCTATTTACATCAGCGTAAAAGATTCCGGGCCCGGGGTGCCGCCTTTTGCCGAAGAAAAACTGACCCAGCGCTTTTTCTGTCTGCCCCGGACAGATGGCAGTAAAGGCAGTGGACTGGGGCTGAGTTTTGTTCATGAAATCATGCAATTGCATAACGGAAAGCTGAATTACCACCGCGTAACGGAACCACCAACCACTGTGTTCTCACTGACACTGCCAACTGAGTGATGAAATATCTTTTGCGATCTGGCTGAATGCCTTCTGCAATGCTTCGCTGTCTTTAACCCAGGAAGGGATATCCGTATTGAGGCGCAGCCGCAATGAGATAAACGTCGCTGTGCCTGCGATGGTTATGTAGTTTCGTTGATCTCGACTAGAACTCGACACTAGCTATCTCATTCAACTCACTGAAATCACTATTAGTTAGCACTTCCAGATAAACAGTCATTTTTCCGGAAAAAGTCCGGGGAATAACGTCCCAATCGTAATCATCATATCCAATCCGCACCATATCTGTGACTTCAGCCTCGACGTGATAATCTAGCCCGACATCAAAGACTGCCCGGTCGAGCCCAATTTCCACTAAGTTCATTTCATACACATCTACAGACACTTCACGAACACATATTCGGTCATCCCGGTACTCAGGTGCATACCAGTTAGGGTTCTCATGGAGTTCATCAACGATTACCCCGGTAATCCAGTCAATATTTTCATCCATAAGCTCATGTGCAGCGGGAGAGAGTGCCACAGTGTGTCGATTGTACTCATCAAGTACTTCAGAAAGCTCCTGATGGCACCTGAATCGAGGGTCACTACTGAATGCTGCCAGCATCCCGTTGTCTCTGGAAACGACATAGATAGGACGGCCAGGGTTGTTCTCAGCAAAATTGACCATGGCGGCGACCGCAAATGCATCGGGGAATTCATTTCGCTTCCGCCCTTTCCCAAAAGGCGGTTTAGCATCGAAGTATGATTCCACTACACTCGGGAGGTCTATGCTGGCAAGGGGAACAGATATGGCATTGCATCGCACTCGAAATTCCTCCCAGGTTTCAACAATGCTTTCGACCAACTTTTCTTGATCTATCTGAAAATCAAGCCCAACCAACGTCTTATTTTGATCGCTAATCAAACCTATGATGTTGCTGTTCAGTGCAGTCTGAATCTTATCAACGTGTTCTTCTGCAGCCTCTTGCAGCTTATATTTAACTTCCTGTTGGATGATTTCAGGAACTATTAGCCTTAACTCGTCGTCACTACTCATGCCTCCCAACTTCCCTAGCGAAGTACCACTAAAACGATATGACTCTTGCACGTAAACGCTTGTATCTATAAATATATAACTGCGTTCAAACGACATTATTCAAATCCTGTTGCAATGCGTGTAGAGGAATTGGATCATCACTTTCGGAGTAGCCTAGGATTCAAGACCCACACCGCAGAACGTCGTACTTTGGGGCTAAAGCTGCGTAGCCGCGAAGGTCCCAGGCACACGAAGTGTGGCGACAATAGAGCTTGGTTATGTGGTATTTCACCCAAAATATGTTCCCAACCTATCCATTAGTTCTGCTCTGCTATAGCCAAAATATGTGACGTAAATTCCGTAAGCAGCTAATGCACGCAAGCCCCACATCATCTTTGTTCTAGTTAGTCTGGTTGCTTCGTAAAGAGGGTCATCTTCATCGGTGTCCAAAATGATATACCTCTGAACCATACCATGAAGCATCCCTCCTACTAGAAACAGAGATATTAGCCCGATTAGAGCTCCATACTCTTCTGAATAAGCTAAAAGTACAAAAGCCAATATGGCTGAAAATAATCCCGGCATCACATCACCCATTTTTTAAATTTTAGTATAGCTATGGTTCTTTGTAGTGCTGTGTACATAGCCCCACATAACGCCGCGCTCTGCGGGAAATTTGGAGCGCAGCGGAAAATTTGTGATCTTCCCCCGATAATTCGGCCATAAGCGGACAGTGTAGATGCTGTTGACCTGCTATTTCTAATCTAGTAGATAAATATTATCTGGCTCAAATAGCCCTCTAGCAACAATAGCTCTTTGCATATTTCCAGGATCATCGGTAAATACAGCGACAACAAGATCGGAAAGTGCTCGAGAACAGCAAACATAGAAAAGACGCCGAGTGCGATCGATAACGGAATCTGTTTCAGAGGCAATGTTATTCTCATCTGTCTCGGAAAGAGGTGTCACTCCGAAATACTTACCATATGAATAACCTGGCAACTGCCGTTCTTTGTCATCAACTACAACCAGCACTTTATCGAACTCGGCACCTTTAATGCCCTGCTGTGTTGCGAAGGGTGAAAGTTTTTCAATATAGCGACGATATCCCCACAATTCCGTCGCCTCACATTGCATAAATCTTAGAGCTGCATTTTCAGGCGCAGGGTCTGCAACCGGCTCTGCCCCATTAAAATTCTCAACTAGTTGAAGATAGCGATCATCCAGAGTATACATCCGTCTTTCACGAAGCAATTTCACCACATCACCAATATGACCTCTACTTTCTGCTCCCAGCATAACATCGAGGGTTAGTATATCCTCCTGCAGTTCATTCAACACGTCAGAGGTATTTGCACCAGCAAGCCCATCAGTTTGTAGTTTTGGGCAATATTTTCGGAGCAGGCGCATAATCTCAAAGTGACGATTTTCACGATGTGCGAGCAACAAAGGCAAGATAAACGTTAAGAAAGGCCGCAGTACCCAAGCTGTGCCATCAACAACTCCTGAACTCAAACTTTCTGTTGATTTGTCGTTCAAGGCGGAGTACAGGTTTGGGAACCCGAGCGTAATTGCAGAGATTCGGTGTACAAGAACGAGTAGACGTAGTACTTCTTCACTATCATCCGCTAACCAGCTATCGTCGCCATCTCGTTCAGCCAGCCAACTGCGTGCTGCTTCAAGGCGCTCTTGGCGCTGATCATCATCCAGCATAATCAAAACACGCGCAGTTCCTTCTATTGGTACATCTTCTCCATTCAGTTTTTCATGACGACCGCGGGTTTGCTCTAAGCCATCATCCTCTGCTCTAATACGATTGATTAATCGCAACACACTTTGAGGACATCTAAAGTTCTCTGGCTTCTCAAGCATTTGCCATCCTTCATCTACAGCTATCGACCCAGCGCCCTGCATATAAATTTTTTGGACGGGATCTCCAAAGAAACCAACGCAGAACCCATTTTGATTTTCATTTGCTACTATACGCAACGCTTCCACAAAGCCAGGATTCGTATCCTGACTCTCATCAACAAAGATTACTGGGTAGCGCCTGGATAGCACACGACGCATCAACGGATGCTCTCGAATAAAGAGAGGGCCGATTTTGAGTATATCGCTATGCCCAAGAATGCCATTTATATAATCACTTCCAGTTCCATACCTAAAACTTTCTACGCTATTAATTTGTTCTAATTGGTGTTGATATCGGGCTATGTCTTCAGCAGCGCTATCTTTCGTCGCTTGGCGAGTTTTTGGATTATCTATCTTCGCCTGAGCTTCTGTTACTTTATCGTTCAGGTGCCTACTAACCCACTCCTTAATATTGTACTGAAAAGGCTTGATGTTTTCCCAAAGAAAACTGTGAATAGTAGATACATGGTACAACTGGTCGGTACCCACGTCAGAGCGAATTTCATTGACGGCAACTTCTGTAAAAGTGATGCAGGCAATCTTTTGACCTTTTCGGCGTAGAGCTGGACCTTGATCCTGTTCGAGATAGGAGAGTGCTTTCACCAGAGAAGTTGTTTTGCCTGACCCAGCCCCTGCAACCATCACAAAATGACGACTGCCATTAGCACTTAGACGATCACGCAGTTCTATGTCTGAATCTGTGTCGGGTTTTCCGATTCTGCTCGTCATCCTGCGCCATTTCCTTGCTGGTCATCACCTTGATTATTGTCTGCAACTCCAAGCGTCCTTTCTAACCACTGTAGGCCTTCAGCAATATATTTAGGAACAGTCCAGACTTCAGGATCTTTGGTTAGTAAAGCCAGTGCAAAATCGGTTTTTTTGAAGCTGTCCTTGTGTATCTTGTTATGAACTCGTAATGCCAGGTCTTCTATATCTGCAGGCCTACGTATTCGTAGTTTCAGATCTCGGTTATCGTATTGCTGAGTCCATTCGAGATTTTCGAAAGAAAATGCAGCTTCGAGAGTCCGACCAGCTCGGTTAATGGTATTGCCATTCCAGTTCAATTCGACAGTACACGGATATGTGACTCGCACGGCACCAAGTCCATTACCATTAGGCTGAAGTTCTTTATCCTGAGGTGTTAGGGCGAGTAGTTCGTCGATCTTATCGCGTCCTGGAAGCCACTGAATAAGCATCTGGTTAGATGTTACTGCTTCGGGAGTTTCCGGAGTGCAGGTCTTCTTTTTTCTACGCACAGCATTATCGTCGTCTATTTCCTCAGCACCGGCGGCTTCAGGAGTATCCTCTTCCTCGTCTTCATCGTCGTCAATCTCACTAGGTGCGGCTTCCGCGAAATGTACACTATCAAGATCAGTGATGATCAGTGTTGTTATTCCAAGGAATTCAATCAGTGTACGGAATTGATGGCCGAATGCACCGCCGATTTCAAGAACACTCAGGTAACTTGATCGTAAACCAGATGCAGATTTCATAATCATCTGTGGCATAACGAGTCGTTCGACATTGCCCTCCTGATCTGGCAACAGTTTTCCGGACACATTTTCAAGCGGCTTCTCGTAGCTCTGACTCGTAGTCCATAGGGCTCATGTAATCATTGCTGGAGTGTAGTCGCATCCGGTTGTAAAACACTTCTATGTAC
>NZ_WBOM01000016.1 GCF_008973755.1 Nitrincola alkalilacustris
GACACGATCAGCTTCCAGGGGTATCGGCAGCACTGCGGGGCATGTGCGTTGAGGCATCAATGCCTGCGTCGGGCCGATCAAGTGGATGGACGTCAGGTGCGCTTTATCCTGAGTGATCGCAAGACAGCGCCGGGCTTTATCGAGAAGATGAAGCAGAAGATCGACAGTCCAATGGGACGGCATATCTACAGCCAGCGACTAGGCACGGTGGAACCGGTGTTTGGCAATCTGGAAAGCAACAAGGGGATGAATCGGTTTACTCTGAGAGGCAAAACCAAGGTCAGCGCCCAATGGATGATGTACTGTATGGTGCATAATATCGAGAAGATCGCGACACAGGGGCAACAAAGCCATTAAGTGGCAATTGGTGCTGCTAATGGTGCGTTGAGCGCATCAAGTTCTGAATACAGGCTGTTTGAATGGGTGATTGAGTTTATCAGTTGAGCAGAAAATAATCATCAGAATAAAGGGCGGGCTGTTGATGCTGGGGATTTTGATTTCAAAATGTCTAATCCGACAGGCTCGTTATCTAAATTTTGAGCAAGATATTGAGAGGCGCAATGAGCAAGCCAGGTGATGATCTTGAAAAAATTGTAGAAATAATTGAACGCTCCATATCTCCCACCGCGAAAATAGAACAGAACGTTTTTCTTCCAATACTAACCTCCGTCGAGGGTCATACCACTCAATGTGACATTGTTATAAGGAACGGTAATCCTCCAAGGGAAACCTTAACACTGGTAGAAGTGCAAGATCGAAATTCAAAAGTTGACATTAATACCTTTCGTGGCTGGCTAGGTAAAATTGATGACGTTGGAGCCCAGCATCTTATCTGTGTTTCTAGAAAAGAATTCCCTTCCAGCATTAAAGAAAAGGCATCACAACATGGTTCAAAAATATTTCTTGTCACATTGAAAGAACTATCACCAGAACGAATCCCTCTCGAATTTATAAGTTTTATATTTCAATATCGGCATCTAGACATAAAATCCATAAAGAGCATTCGTCCATTTGTCGCGCCTGGACAAATTGAAAAGCTGGGGCTAAAGCCAATGGCTCATAACCTCGATGAAAAAGCATGGTCTTTAGATCGAAAAAATATGATTTCATTGCTCGATATATGCAAGATAAAAATCAATGTCGAAGAAAATATCTCTGGGTCAAGCAGATATACTGAAGGCTCAGGCAACTTGTCCTTTAGCCTAACTGACGGTGAGGAGCTCTTCTACGGACATAATGGAGAGCTTGTGCGTATAGGCTTGGAATGTGAGTTTGAATGGGGAATCGAATATGCTGAAATACCAATGTCTGTAGCTTCTTACGAACAAGATAAGCATGGAGCTTTAGCATGGCTCTTTGAGGTTACACATAACAGCAAAAGCGGGTTGGTCTCTGTGAAATTGCCAGTAGTCAAGTCGGATAATGGGAAGTACGAGATTCTTGACAGCATAATCAACTCTCAATTTGAATATGCTGTTGATGTTATCCCAGCAAATCATAAGCCGTATAAAAGTGCATAACAAAGTGCTGCTATAGGCAAACCTACGCTTCGCTTTGGTTTGCGCCAGAGCACGGCGCTGTACTAGGAAAAGGTATTCAGAGTGAGCGAAATAGCTATTTATATAGGGCTTGGGATATTTGTTATTGGTGGCCTCGGCTTACTAATTGCGGCATTCAGGACAAGTATACTATGGGGGCTTGCTGTCTTATTTATTGCTCCAGTAGCAATAATCTACCTGATTTTTCATTGGCAGGATGCTAAGGGCCCATTCAAACTACAAGTTTTCGGCTTTGCAATTATGGCGGTTTTTCTTTACATGGGTGGTGGAATGTCACCTGTAACATCTGGAGGCCCAAGCTTGGCAGGCGAAATAATTGAGGCACCTGCAAGCTCGTATTCAAATTTTTCTACGCGAAGTGTGCCAAATCAACAGTTCAAATGTGATGGTCGTACACATTGCTCTCAAATGACCTCCTGTGCAGAGGCAACATATTTTCTGAGGAATTGCCCCAATACAAAAATGGACGGCAATAACGATGGCATACCATGTGAGAGGCAGTGGTGCAGGTGAGGCTGTAAATCAAGCCTCACCCTTCTCAACAGGCGGCACATACCCCTCAGCCTTGTCATAATCCTCGCCTGCAAAAAACTTCTGCATCTCCTGCTTCAGATACTCGCGTGACGAGGCATCCATCATATTCAGGTGCTTCTCGTTGATCAGCATGGTCTGATGGCTCAGCCAGTCCTGCCAGGCTTTCTTTGAAATGGTCTCATAGATGTTTTCACCGATCGGGCCGGGGTAGGGGGCTCTTTCCAGGCCTTCCAGCTCTTCCTGATACTTACGACAAAATACGGTACGGCTCATCTCTATCTCCATTGCTTTTAATCTGTCAGTTCAGGCTGTCTGGCTGCTTGCTCAACTGTTGCAGCAATCGCTCAACAGGAGCGGCCAGGCCGACTTTTGCGGGTTGGTTCATGTTATACCAAAGCTGCTGCGGTTGCTCCATCACAGCGTCGGTAAGTTGTTGCTGCTCTGCTGTAGCATGCATTTCCACCGGGGTAATATCCAGGTGGAAGTGTGAAAAGGTGTGGCGCACGGGTGTGTGCTGTTTCTTCACCGTTGTATCGAGCGCAGCCAGGTCGCTCACTTCTGGCAGGCTCCACAGGCCGCCCCAGATGCCGGTGGGCGGCCGTTGCTGCAGGAGTATGTCACCTGCTGCGTTGCGCAGTATCAGCATATAGGTCTGGCGCACGGGGATAGTTTTTCTGGGCTTGGGCGCGGGGATCTTGTTGGTGATGCCCAGCTTCAGTGCTGCGCAGTCGCTCTGCAGTGGGCAGGCCGGGCAGTCGGGTTTGCTGCGGGTGCAGAGCGTTGCGCCCAGGTCCATCATCGCTTGGGTGTAATCGGCGCAGCGTGCCTCTGGTGTGTAGTGTTCGGCATATTGCCAGAGTTGCTTCATGATGGCTGGTGTTCCTGACCATCCTTCCACGGCATGAAAACGGGTCAGCACGCGTTTTACATTGCCATCCAGTATCGCGGCGCGGCGGTTGAAGGCGATGGATGCGATGGCGCCTGCTGTTGATCGCCCGATACCCGGCAGGTCTGCCAGTGCTTCTACGCTGCTCGGGAACTCGCCTTGATGCTCTGCCTGTATCAGTTGCGCGCACTTGTGCAGATTGCGCGCTCTGGCGTAGTAGCCAAGGCCGGTCCAGTGGTGCAGTACTTCGTCGGTATCGGCTTCGGCGAGTGATTGCAGATCCGGGAAGCGCTCGATAAAGCGTTGGAAGTAGGGGATCACGGTGCTGACTTGTGTCTGCTGCAGCATGATCTCCGACAGCCAGGTGCGATAGGCGGTTTTCTCGGCCTGCCAGGGCAGGTCGTGGCGGCCGTGCTGATCAAACCAGCTCAGTACTGCCTGTTGAAAGGCTTCGCGGCTTTTCAGGTCATGAGTCATGATGTCACCTGCCATCACTCCGGCCTCAGCCCCTGCAGCAGGTTGCGCACGGCATCCTTACTCAGTTGCTCCTGCACTTTCTGGCTCAGGCGCTTTTCCAGCTCTTGGCGCAGTAGTTCGGTAAAGCTGCTCATATCCGGTCTGCAGAGCTTGGTTGCAGGCATGCCAAAGCTGCCGGCACAGATGATCGGAAACTCCTTGCCTTGCAGTGCGCTACCAATCGGGCAGCTCTGTTCAAACTGCTCACTGTTTGCTGTCATCCCAATACGATAATCCATCGCCTGTGCGCCCAGGTCTATCTGCCCCCTGCCGTTGATCTGCAAGGCATCAAGACTGGCGTTAAGGTCGTCGTTAAGGAGCACGCCATTGCGTATTCTCAGGCTGGTTTGCAGGTTGCTGAAGCCTGTGGTGTGGGCTTGAGTGCTCTCTTCAACAGCGGTCTCCTCAGGAGCAGCCTCTTCAGGAGTAGCCTCTTTACGAGTCACAACGCTGGTGATTTCCCGGCACAGGTTGTGTGCCATATCAAATCCCTGCACCTGGCCATCGGTCATGCTTAGGCTGGCGCGTCCGTTGAGCTGGCTGATCAGATCATGTGGTGATAGCCCTGAGCTGCTCAGCTCTGCATCAGCATTGAGCTGGCCGCTGATGCTGCTGATAGAGGACGTATGCTCATCAGCACTGCCTTGCAGGTCCTGCAAAAGCCTACCCAGTTGTACCGCCTGAACAGCATGCTGTGAGTTGATCAGCAGGTCGTCGCCACTGGCGTCCAGGGTCATGCTGTTGCGGATGCTACCTTCATAAAGATCAGCGTTCAGACGGCTCAGGTTGATCAGCCCCTTGTCTGCCTGCACGGTTATCCCGAGGTGATCAAGCTTCAGGCCGGCAAAGATCACGCGCTGCATATCCAGCATTGCATCGACATTCAGCAGGCGCAGCAGGCCCAGTTCGATCAGTGGCTCGCGTGAGTAGCCGGCAGGTGTTGTTGTCTGTTCAGCCTTTGCTGTTACGGCTTTTGTATCCGGATCGCTGTTCTTGGCAGCTGCGCGATAGCGATCGGCATCCAGCACATCGCCACGCAGATGGATGTTCATATGGCGAGTTTCACGGCTGTAGACCAGGGTTCCCGCCAGGTTGGTGTCATCAACACGCAGCACCAGCGGGCTAAGACTGATGCGTTTGTCCTGGGCGTTGATTGCTGCATTTACGCTGATCAGGCGCAGGGCATCCGGGTCTGCCGTGTCGGGCAGGGGGCGGCCCAGAGCACTCATGAACTGCTTCAGATCAAAGGGTGCAACGGTAAGCTCGCCTGTAAGGTTGGGCATGTCAGAGGCGTCTGCCGCGTCGTCCAGCACCAGCCTGCCCTGAAGCTGCATATTCGCAAGGCTCAGCTTGAAGTTGTTGAAGTGTGTAATGCCGGTGCGCAGATCCCGCTCCAGATTGCTTTTCAGGGTAATATCGAGCGGTGCGGGCAGCGCCGTTCCGCTCAGGGCTATGCGGCTGCTCAGATTATGGGCCTGCAATTGCATCTGTTGCAGGTTAAGCAGAAAGTCGCCCTGCAGATTCAGCGTTGCTGTCAGCTCCTCCGGCCCGCGGCTGCCTTGCAGGGTAAAGCTCAGGTCGGCAGGGAAACGCTCGCCTGCCGTCAGGTTGCTGGCGGTGACTTCAAGGTTGCTGAGCGTAAGAGTCTGATCCAGCAGCAAATCCTGATAGCTGAGCTGGGCGTTGCTGATCAGGATGGAGGATATATTCAGCGACAGGGGCTCTGCTTGAGTTTCCTGCTCGGCTGCCTGCCGAGGCGCCTGTAGAGTAGAGTCGGATGCTGGTGTGTCTGAAGAGTCTTCTTCTTGCAGTGGGCTGGTTAAGTCGTGCTGTGCATCGTCGCTTGGCAATCCGCCCTGAGGAAGCCAGTTAACCTGACCCTGTTGATTGCGCTGCAGATGCAGCTCCAGGCCGTCGATCATGATATCGCGTATTTGCATCTGTCCTGAGGCCAGTGCCGGAAGGTGCAGTGATACATGTGCCTTGCGCAGGGATGCGAGATCGGTCTGCCCGGGGTAGCGGGTGGTGATGTCACTGATATCGAAGCCCAGCCAGGGAAAGATAGCCCAGCTGACCTTGCCGTCTATCTGCAGCTCTATACCACCCTGTTCCAGGGCGATTCGCTCGATATCTGGCTTGAACTGATTTGGGTTGAAGAACAGTGTGAGATAAACAGCGACTGCCAGGAGCAGAGTCATCGCCAGGGCGAACAGACCCAGAATAAGCTTGAGCAGGCGTTTCAACACAATCATCCTTCTGGCAGTTTTGGGTTGCAGCTTGTGACTACAACCCTGGGTGGCATTCTTGAGTGGCAATTCTTGAGTGGCAAGAGTGTAACGAATTTTTTGCCTCACGAGTATGTTCAATGCACCTCAGTGCAACTCTATGACAACGGAAACTGCCGTTATGCTGACGATAGCGGTATAATGCTTTTTTTCAATAAACAGTCTAATGATCAGATGGCGGAGATAAGCATGGCAGATCGCACAGCCAGGGTGACTCGCAATACACTTGAGACCCAGATTACGGTCGCGGTGAACCTGGATGGTACCGGTCAGTTTGAGGCAGATACTGGCGTTCCTTTTCTTGAGCACATGATGGACCAGATCGCTCGACATGGCATGATTGACATCGAGGTGAATGCGGTGGGTGATCTGCATATCGATGACCACCACACAGTGGAGGATATCGGTATCACACTGGGTCAGGCGTTCAAGCAGGCGGTGGGCGACAAGAAGGGTATCCGTCGTTATGGCCACGCTTACGTGCCACTGGATGAGGCGTTGTCTCGCGTGGTGATCGACTTCTCCGGCCGCCCTGGTCTGGATATGGATGTCACCTTTACACGTGGCAGTGTCGGCGGCTTCGATGTCGATCTGTTCAGCGAGTTCTTCCACGGTTTCGTCAATCATGCGCAGGTCACGCTGCATATTGATAACCTCAAGGGCAAGAATACGCACCATCAGGCCGAGACTATCTTCAAGGCGTTTGGTCGTGCGCTGCGCATGGCGCTGGAAGCTGATCCGCGCGGCGAGGGTATCATGCCATCCACCAAAGGGTGTCTGTAATCATGAGCAGTATTGCCGTTATCGATTATGGTATGGGTAATCTGCACTCTGTCGCCAAGGCGCTGGAGCATGTGCAGCCGGGTGTGGAGGTGCTGGTGACGGCTGATCCGCAGCAGGTACGCGAAGCTGATCGTGTGTTGCTGCCGGGTGTCGGCGCGATCCGCGATTGCATGGCCGAGATTCGCCGTCTGGGTGTGGATGCCGAAGTGGCGGAAGCGATCCGTTCCGGCAAGCCCTTTCTGGGTATCTGCGTTGGCTTTCAGGCACTGATGAGCTTCTCGGAAGAGAATGGCGGCGTGGAGTGTCTGAATGAGTACGAGGGTCGCGTCAATTTCTTTGGCGATAACCTCAAGGATCAGCAGGGCGAGCGCCTTAAGGTGCCGCATATGGGCTGGAATCAGGTGGAGCAGACTGTTGATCACCCTCTGTGGCAGGGGATAGACAACGGCAGCCGTTTCTATTTTGTCCACAGCTACTATGTGCGTGTGAATAACCCGGCACTGGTGGCAGGCACCTGTGAATATGGTGTGCCGTTTGATGTGGCGCTGGCTCAGAACAATGTATTTGCCGTGCAGTTCCATCCCGAAAAAAGTCAGAAAGCCGGTCTGCAACTGCTGCAGAACTTTCTGAACTGGGATGGCAAGCGCTGAGTAGCTGTCCCGGGGCTGTGATGGCCGCCGGTGATGGGATCTGAAAACCGATACAACTGGAAATCAAGATGGTAATTATTCCCGCGATCGACCTGAAAGATGGCAAGTGTGTACGTCTGCGTCAGGGGCGTATGGATGAGTCGACAGTTTTCTCCGACAACCCGGTCGAGATGGCCGCAAAATGGGTCGAGGCTGGCTGTCGCAGACTGCATCTGGTCGACCTGAATGGTGCGTTTGCCGGTGAGCCGGTCAATGGCGAGATCGTGCGTGCGATTGCTGAGGCTTTCCCCGATCTGCCGATTCAGATCGGTGGTGGTATCCGCACCGCCGAAACGATTCAGGCGTATCTGGATGCAGGTGTCGATTACGTGATCATCGGTACCAAAGCGGTCAAGGAACCAGCGTTCGTTACCGAGATGTGCCAGCGTTTCCCCGGCCATATCATTGTCGGTCTGGATGCGCAGGATGGTTTTGTTGCGACCGACGGCTGGGCCGAGATCAGCAGCGTGCGTGCCACCGATCTGGCGAAGCAGTTCAGCCGTGATGGCGTCTCCTCCATTGTTTATACCGATATCAGCCGCGATGGCATGATGCAGGGCGTGAATGTGGAAGCGACCGTTGCACTGGCGCAGGAAGCTGGCATTCCCGTGATCGCGTCTGGCGGCGTGACGGATCTTGAAGATATTCGTCGTCTGGCGGCTGTGGCCGATCAGGGCATTCTGGGTGCAATTACTGGCCGTGCCATCTATGAAGGTACGATCGATCTGGCTGAAGCACAGGCGCTGAGCGATCAATTGACCGCAGGCTGAGGAGTTAGGCATGGCACTGGCAAAACGCATTATCCCCTGTCTGGACGTCGAAAACGGTCGTGTGGTCAAGGGTGTGAAGTTTCTGGATATCCGCGATGCCGGCGATCCGGTGGAGATCGCACGCCGCTATGAGCAGCAGGGCGCGGATGAGATCACCTTTCTGGATATCACCGCGAGCCACGAAGGGCGTGATACCACGGTGCAGACGGTTGAACGTATGGCTGCCGAGGTGTTTATTCCGCTGACGGTCGGTGGCGGTATCCGCACCTGTGAGGATATCCGGCGCATGCTGAATGCCGGTGCCGATAAGGTTTCGATCAATACTGCTGCTGTGTTTAATCCCGAGTTTGTCCGCGAAGCCGCAGAGCGTTTCGGTTCGCAGTGTATTGTTGTCGCGATCGATGCCAAGCAGGTGTCAGGCCCCGGCGAAGAGCCGCGCTGGGAGATCTTCACCCACGGCGGGCGCAAGGCAACCGGGATTGATGTGGTTGAGTGGGCGCGCAAGATGGTGGATCTCGGTGCCGGTGAGATACTGCTGACCTCAATGGATCAGGATGGCATGAAGTCCGGTTTTGATCTGGGGCTGACGCGTGCCGTGAGCGAGGCGGTGCCGGTGCCGGTGATTGCATCCGGTGGCGTGGGTACGCTGGATCATCTGGTGGATGGTGTCGTTGCAGGCAAGGCAGATGCTGTTCTGGCTGCGTCGATCTTCCACTTCAATGAATACACTATTCCGCAGGCCAAGCAGTATATGCGTGATCGTGGTGTTGAAGTCAGACTCTGAGCTGTAAAGGGAGCTTGTTGTGCGCAGTCTCCTGCTCCGTCTTTTGCGCTCCCATTGGTCGCTGCTGATACCGATACCCTTCTGGGGTGTCGTTACCAGCTTTCTTCTTTACTTTAACCAGCAGACGCTGGATGAAGCAGCCCATGAGATGGCACGCTTAAGAGGAGAGGCGGTTTTCCAGTTGGTGCAGACGATGCGCCACTGGAATGCCGAGCATGGTGGGGTGTATGCACCGGTTACGTTATCCACACCGATCAATCCTTATCTTGAGGCGGAAGAGAAGGTGATTCAATCCCCTTCGGGACGAACACTGACTCTCCTCAACCCCGCTTACATGACCCGCCAGCTTGCAGAACGTCTGCAAGGCAGTGATCTTGAGATCCATTTGACCAGCCTGAAGCTGCTTAATCCGGGCAACACCGCCGACCCCTGGGAGGCGCAGGCTCTGGAGCTGTTTCAGCAAACTGGTCAGCGCGAGTTTGTCTCTATTGATGAGTCACAGTTCCGTTACATGGCCGCCATGCGGATAGAGCCCAATTGTCTTCCTTGCCACCAGGCGCAGGGGTATCAGTTGGGGGATCTGCGTGGAGGGCTCAGTGTCAGTTTCCCTAAACACTATGTATTGGATCTGGCAGCTCGTCTTCAGCACGATAGTGTTGTGATTCATCTGATCGCTTTTTTGGCGCTTTCGCTCGGCGGGTGTTTTTCACTTTATGGTTTCCGCCAGTTGATTCTGGGGCTGGACTCAGAAAAACAGCAGCGCGAAGGGATAATCGACCTGCGCACGGCAGAGTTGCGTGAGGAGGTGGCTCAACGCAAGGCATCTCAGGAGAAGCTGCACTATCTGGCTCACCATGATGAGCTGACGGGTGCCAGCAACAGACGCTGGTTCTTCGAGAAGCTGCACAAGTATGTAGAGCGGCATGCCTGTGAGTCGGATGAGTTTGGTTTGCTGATGCTGGATATCGATTATTTCAAGCGGATCAATGATACCTATGGGCATGAAGCAGGTGATCGTGTTTTGATCTGGTTTGTGTCCTGTGTCGAATCTTTGCTGCGTTATGATGATCTGCTGGGGCGGGTTGGTGGTGAGGAGTTTATGGTCCTGCTGCCGCAAAGCGATAAAGAGACGGCTCTGGATATTGCGGAACGGATACGGGCAGGAGTGGCTGCCAATCCGGTTGCGTTTGAGTCGTTAAAGATACCTGTGTCTATCAGTATTGGTGTTGCGGTGGCTGCTGTTAAAGGGGTAAGCACCGCAGAGCTGGTCAGACAGGCAGACAAGGCGCTGTATCAGGCCAAGCAGAGCGGGCGTAATCGTGCGGTGCTGGCGAGGACCGATCAGTAGGTTGGTGGCCGCAGTCTGACCTTGGTGGGCTTTTAAACCCAGCTCAGAGCTGAGGCGTCCTGTCTGGCTCTGAGTTCTACCGTGTTGCCATCCGGGTCTTCAATATACACTGAGCGGCCCATCCCTTCAGCACCATAGCGCTCCATGAATTCACCACCTTCAATACCCTTGCTGTGCAGATAATCCAGAATCTCCTGCTCAGACAGCGGTTCCAGCAGCAGGCAGAAGTGGTCCAGATTTCTGCCTGTCGCTGCAGGTGCTTCGCCCCCTTTGCGCCCCATCTCACTGTCGGTGGGGACCAGATCGATCAGGGCGTTGCCTGCACGCAGTTGTATCAGTCCTTTTTCCGGTGGCAGCTCTCTCTCGACCTCACAGCCCAGTACATCGACATAAAAGGCCAGCATCCTGTCCAGATGCGCGGTGCGCAATACGATATGATCAATGGCGGCTATCCTGAACATGTTGGTCTCCCGAGGCGCTATGCTTGCCTGCTGATTCAGTGTAGTACATCCGTGCCTTGATCAGTGCGATGCATCAGTTGAGCACGGATTGAAGTTCTCTGGATAGTTGTTCGGCAGTAGTCTGACTGCAGCCCGAAGCCTCAACCATCTGTTGTGTTCCCGCAACAAGCTTGTCTACAGTCTTCAGAACCTGATCTGAGGAGACCAGTTGCTGGCGCACTTGAGTAATGGTGATCTGGGCTGCGCCGGCACTCTGCTTCGAGATGGTCGACAGGGTTGTCAGTTTCTCGGTGGTCTGCCGAGAGATATCAACACTGGTATTGATCAGTTGCTGTACATCCTGCTGCTTGGCCAGCACGGAGCCGGACATCTCCATGATCACGCGCATTTCGGCCTGGATCTGCTCTGCAGAATGGTTGGCTGTTGTCGCCAGTGAGCGTACTTCATCAGCCACCACGGCAAATCCACGGCCATGCTCACCTGCTCTTGCTGCTTCAATCGCGGCATTCAGGGCCAGCAGGTTGGTCTGATCGGCAATGCCCTTGATCGACTCAACCAGCTTGTCGATATTCTTGCTCTTGCTTTCCAGCTCGGTCAGGCGGGTTGTGAAATCAGCGATATAGCTGGCCGACTGTTCAATATTCTGGCCCAGCCTGGTCAGAGAGCTGATGCACTCCTGACCGGTTTCGGTGGTTTGATCGGCAAGGGTGCTTGCTTCGGATGAGGAGGCCTCGATCTCGTGTGACTGATGCACAAAGGCTTCAACCTGATTATGTGTGGATTGGATCTCTTTCAGGCGTTTCATGGCATCTTGCTGGATGCTTCGGGATTGTTGGCTGAGTTCCTGTGCTTGCGACAGGGCTGTGCTCTGACGAAGGCTGGTGAGCTGTTCTGCCTGCTTGCGTAGAGTAGCCAGCTCCTGGCTGTCTACCATTTCAAATCCTGCCAGGGATGATTTCTTGAACCAATTGATCATGCAAAAGCCTCTGAGACTAATCTGCCAGCTGTGCTTCAGTTGAACAAGAGTTGTGATACTCGGTGGACAACTGGCTGGGTTGCTTGTTGTTATTAGTATGCAGCCGTTGTTCGGCTGGTCTGCCAGCATAATGTAAAAAATGGGTCAGGTCAGCATTCTGGATAATTGTATCAATACATTAGTAAAGGATGATGATCTTCTTGAAAAAACGGCGCGAAAAACAACTTCCTAAACTATAGTGCTTAAGTACTGGCAGATATTCGAGAAGCCGTCCCATGCGATCGATTCGAAGCTATTTTCTACAGTATTTACTTGTCTGCATGTTGCTGTTCACGGCGGCATTCCTGACCTATCGCCTGGTCGTTGAGTATCCTCGAGAAGTCGCGACAATCGAGTTGCACCAGTTGCGTGAGCTGACCAGCCTGCAGGAGGGGCTGAGGCTTAACCAGCATCATCTGAGTAATGTGGTCAGGGATTGGGCGCACTGGGATGATACCTATGAATATATTCTCAACCCGGATGGGGGGGACGCCTATATCAGGGCCAATCTGATATCGGGTACTTTTGATACCTTTGAACTGGTTGCCATACTTCTGTTTGATCATGAGTTTCAACTGGTTTATGGGCAGGGTTATGATCAGCGGCGCGAAATGCTTGTGCCTCTGACTTCGGTTCTGGCAGAGCTCCCGCAGGACCTGTTGTTTCAGGGGTATGAGGCAGGAGAGGCATTGGATAGGGTAGGGTGGTTGGCGACGCAGCAGGGAGCAGCCGGTTTTGCTCTGGATTATATCACTGACTCAATGGATGAGGCTGAACCGGCAGGTTATCTGATGTTTATCCAGTTGATCACCGATGAGCAGATTCGGGGTCTTGAGGCTGTCACCCGCCTGCAGATCAAGATGCAGCCGGCACTGACGACGATAAGGCTGTCTGATATTGAGCCCTTGCACAGCGACAGGTTAGTCGAGGGGTACCAGAAACAACGCCTGAGAGTGTTGCAGGATGTGTCTGGCCGCCCACTACTCTTGATGGAAATCACCCATGATCCACTTTTTGATCCGGTGATGTTGCGTACTGGGGATGTTTTGATGCTGCTGGGCATAGTGCTGACCCCTCTACTGCTGTTTTTCATTGCTGACAGGCTACTGCTCAAACCACTGAAGCTTCATGTTGAACATATTGAGACGATGGTCAGCAAGGAAACGATGGAGGAGTTTCCGGTTGCGATGCCGATCTGGGAGCTGGAGCAGTTTCGTCTGGCGTTTAATCGGTCGGTGCATCTTGTCGATATGCAATACAAACGGTTGTTGTACTTGTCGCAGACAGATAGCCTGACAGGGATACCCAATCGGCGTGCTTTTGATGAGTATGCGGAGTCGGCCTGGCGACGGGCGCGGCGTGTCGAGAAGCCCTTTATGCTGGCGATAATTGATCTGGATTACTTCAAGGCATACAACGATAGCCTTGGACATAACCAGGGTGATCAGGCATTGCGCAAGTTGGGTGAGTTGTTGCATGGGTTTACCCGGCGAGCCAGTGAGTTTTCTGCTCGTCTGGGCGGGGAGGAGTTCGTGATTGTGATCAATGGTTTGTCGGCAGAAGTGGCAACCGAACGTATGGAGGCGCTCAGGCAAGCGATAGAGGGTCTGCAGTTGGAGCATCCTGATTCAAAAGTGTCGCCTGTGGTAACAGCCAGTATAGGTCTGGTATGTGTGGAAAAACCCAGCCAGGCTTATCGCACAGTGAAACTTTCTTTTCTGCTGGAAATGGCGGACCAGGAGCTGTACAAAGCCAAGGCGCAAGGACGCAATCGGATCTGCGCTCGTCACTTGAGTCTTTCGGCGGATTACAGTCTGTTGAAATAGTACTTCTGAGACGGCGTTTATCGCCCCTCCCGAGGGAGGGGCGACGAGGAGTACAGGTCAGTTGTTCAGACCAGCCCTGGCTTATACCTTGCTGTAGAGCTCACTGCCTCTGGCTTTGAACTCTTCCGCTTTTTCCTGCATGCCCTGTTCAACCTGTGATGACATCGCTGCCACCTGTTCCGCATCCAGCTCTCGTACCTCCTGAGAGATTTTCATGGAGCAGAATTTTGGACCGCACATGGAGCAGAAGTGGGCGACCTTGGCGGAGTCCTTGGGCAGGGTTTCATCATGGAAGGCGCGGGCCGTGTCCGGGTCCAGCCCGATATTGAACTGATCTTCCCAGCGGAACTCGAAGCGCGCCTTGGACATGGCGTTGTCGCGTATCTGAGCACCCGGGTGTCCTTTGGCGAGATCCGCCGCATGCGCCGCAATCTTGTAGGTGATGATGCCGGTTTTGACATCTTCCTTGTTTGGCAGGCCAAGGTGCTCCTTGGGTGTGACATAGCAAAGCATCGCACAGCCATACCAGCCGATCATTGCCGCACCGATACCCGACGTGATGTGGTCGTAACCCGGCGCAATATCCGTGGTCAGCGGGCCAAGCGTATAAAAGGGTGCTTCATCACACACCTCCAACTGCTTGTCCATGTTCTCCTTGATCATGTGCATCGGTACATGGCCAGGGCCTTCGATCATCACCTGCACATCGTGTTTCCAGGCGATCTTGGTCAGCTCACCCAGGGTTTCCAGTTCGGCAAACTGCGCTTCGTCGTTGGCATCATATACCGAGCCGGGGCGCAGACCATCACCCAGTGAGAAGGCGACATCATAGGTTTTGCAGATCTCGCAGATATCTTCAAAATGGGTGTAGAGGAAGTTTTCCTCATGGTGTGCCAGACACCACTTCGCCATGATCGAACCGCCGCGGGATACAATACCGGTCATGCGTTTGGCAGTCATCGGCACATAGCGCAGCAGTACACCGGCATGGATGGTGAAGTAATCAACACCCTGCTCAGCCTGTTCGATCAGTGTATCGCGGAACACTTCCCAGTTGAGATCTTCGGCAACACCGTTGACCTTCTCCAGGGCCTGGTAGATAGGGACTGTGCCCACGGGAACCGGCGCATTACGCAGAATCCATTCACGTGTTTCATGAATATTCTTGCCGGTCGACAGATCCATGATGGTGTCGGCGCCCCAGCGGGTTCCCCAGGTCATCTTCTCTACTTCATCTTCAATGGATGAGGTGAGAGCCGAGTTGCCGATATTGCCGTTGATCTTGACCAGAAAATTGCGGCCGATGATCATCGGTTCCAGCTCAGGATGGTTGATGTTGCAGGGGATGATGGCCCGCCCGGCTGCGACTTCTGCACGCACGAACTCTGGAGTGATCTCTTCCGGCAGACGGGCACCGAAGTTGTGGCCCGGATGCTGCTGTGCGATGACGTTACCGTCGGCACGGTGCTTGGCCAGTTTCATGTTCTCGCGGATAGCGATGAACTCCATCTCAGGAGTGATGATCCCCTGACGCGCATAGTGCAACTGGGAGACATTCTTGCCGGCCTTGGCACGGCGAGGTTTGCGCTTGAGGTTGAAGCGCAGGCTGTCCAGACGCAGATCCGCTTCGCGCGCGCGACCATATTCTGAGCTCAACTGTGACAGTACTTCGGTATCGTCGCGCTCCAGTATCCAGGTCTCGCGCAGCGGTGCCAGACCTTCACGTACATCGATGCTGACGGTTGGATCGGTATAGGGGCCGGAGGTGTCATAGACATATAACGGCTCGTTTTTCTCGCCACCCATCTCGGTGGGTGTGTCATCCAGGCTGATTTCACGCATCGGTACACGAATATCCGGGCGGCTGCCCTCTATGTATACCTTGCGTGAGCGAGGGAAGGGTTGCACGGAGTGCTGATCGACGATGGCGCTTTCACTGAGTACTTTATTGGGTTTGTTCATATGACAGTCCTGAGGGGATTTGTTATTTGCATTTAGTTGGGAATGTATGAGGGGTTATTGCTGTCCTGATGCCACCACTCATGGAAGTGATTGACCGGGCCGTGACCTGAACCTACCTTCAGCTGATCTGCGGTCTTGATCGCATTGCTGATGTAATGTTTACCGGCACGAACGGCATCGGGTAGAGTCATCTGTCGCGCCAGAAAGGCGGTAATGGCGGATGACAGCGTACAGCCGGTGCCATGGGTATTGCCGGTGTTGTAGCGCACGGATGTCAGCTCAATGACCTGAGTGCCGTCACTGAACAGGTCAATGGCTTGGTTGCCGCTCTCTTGATTGAGGTTCTGCAGGTGCCCACCTTTGAGCAGGATCGCTGCATCGGTCAGGCTGTGAAGGGCAGGTAACAGGTCATGCATCTGTTGCACTGTGCTGGGTTCGGGGCGGTCAGTCAGTCGAGCTGCTTCCGGGAGGTTGGGTGTGATCAGGCTGGCGCGAGGCAACAAGAGGCTTCGCAGCGAATTGATCGCATCTCCCTGCAGCAGGGCATCGCCACTTTTGGCGATCATCACGGGATCAAGCACGATCGGACGAGCAGGGTATTCACTCAGCGCCTTCGCAACACATTCAATCGTTGCAACATCACCGAGCATGCCGACCTTGATGGCAGCCACATTCAGGTCATCAAGCACGGCTTGAATCTGGCTGCGAATGAAATCGGCAGGGATCGGCAGGATGGCACGCACTTCACGTGTGTTCTGAGCCGTCAGTGCAGTAATGACAGATGCACCGAAAACACCCAGTGCCGAAAAGGTTTTCAGATCTGCCTGAATACCCGCGCCGCCTCCACTGTCGGAGCCTGCAAGGGTCATGGCGATGGCTGTGTCAGCTATCATGGAGCAACTCCTGTGTGGATAAGTCCATACAGGGTGTCGCTGGGAAAAAGCGAGATGTCATACGAAGCGATCTTGATTCCCTACGCCGGTGTTAGCCGGATCAGGTTCAGCGGGTATGATCTCAGCCCAGTGGGCACCCCGATCGAAATGATCAACGCAAGTCTATACGTTTTCACTGTTCAGATACAAGGGCTGTTCCGGTCCTGGCTTCAGGTAATCCTTCAGCTATTGAGCTATAAGTTAAGTATGTAGTGCGATGTAGTGTTGTCCGCAAAGCCGGACGGTTGTAAAGGAGTTATCCATGAACCCAATTGAATCAGTCGAAATTCTCTGCCCCTATTGCAGTGCCCCACTCAGTCTGATGGTTGATTGCAGCGAGGCGGATCAGGAGTATGTGGAGGATTGTCAAGTGTGCTGCAGTCCGATACTCGTGCATGCACAGGTGACTGACGGTGTGCAGGTCAGCGTCAGTCGGGAAAATGGCTGACTCTCTTATCTGCTCTTAATATAATAAGTCGCGCTTCAGCGGTGCAACTGCAGAGCAATATTCAGCAACTCAGGATCAAGCCCCTTACGGTAACGCAGCAGATCATCCAGTGGAGTATCCACAATGCGCCCGTCTCGAACACCTACCATGATGTCACTGTAACCTGCCAGCAGGTATTTGACGGCCATCGCACCTAAGCAGGATGCCAGCACACGATCATGCCCCGTCGGGGAGCCACCCCGCTGAATGTGTCCGAGAATGCAGACATGCGGTTTCTGACCATGAATACGTAACTGCTCGGCGAGTCGTCCGGTCAGACCGGGTATCTTGCCCTCGGCAACGACGATTATCCCGCTCGAACCATGGCCCGCGACTCGGCTGCTGGCCAGTTGCAGACTCAATGCTTCCAGATCCAGTGCATGCTCGGGTACGACTATCATCTCCGCACCGGCAGCAATACCGACATGTGTGGCGATAAAGCCTGAGTTTCGCCCCATCACTTCGACCAGGAAGTGGCGCTCATGCGAGTGGGCGGTATCCCTGATTCTGTCGATGGCATCCAGCGCGGTATTGACGGCAGTATCAAAACCGATGGTATCGTCCGAGCCGAAGATATCATTATCTATGGTGCCGGGAATGCCGATGGTCGCGAAGCCTGTTTCCTCTTCCAGCAGATGAGCGCCGGTCAGTGAGCCATCACCACCTATCACCACCAGCCCATCAATACTCTTCTGGCGCAGGATCTGCGCGGTCTTGGCTCTGACTTCCGGCTGCTTGAAGGCCTCACAGCGGTCGCTTTTAAGAAAGGTGCCACCACGCTGCACTATGTTAGAGACTGATTGGCTGTCCAGCAGTTGCATGTCATCTTCAAGCAGACCGCTGAAGCCACGCTTGATACCATACACCTCAATTCCGTGATTGAGAGCAGTACGGACCACGCCCCTTATGGCGGCATTCATACCTGGCGCATCGCCGCCGCTGGTCATTACGGCAAGCGCCTTGAGTGGCAGTTTCGGTTCCAGAACAGGCAGTTCGTACATGGCATCCTCCTGTGTGCGCCTTGGCAGGCAGCATCCGCAACATATTAAGAGTATATATTGAACAATACGTTAATAGTGCTTTGATTAAAAAACTGTTAAATATCGATCATAGAATTAAGCAGTAAAGGGATATTGGCCATGAGTAACAGCTATCCGGCACAGATTGCCGAAACCGCACTGCAGAACTTCACCGGCTACCGTACCCGCTTCAAGGAGTTGACAGCCAAGGCGCGGCCGTTGTTTGAAGCGGCAGACTGGCGGGGTCTTCAGCAGCTTGGATCGGATAGAATCGACCTGTATGAGCAGATGGTCGGTGAGGCTGCCACTGTGTTGCTCGAACGCTTCGGCGATAGGGTCTATGAATCGGATCTGTGGCATCAGGCCAAGCAGCACTATACGGAGATCATCAGAACACGTGATGACTTCGAACTGTCGGAAACCTTCTTCAACTCACTGTATTGCAAGCTGTTCAAACACCTGCACATCTCCAACGAAAACATGTTTATCCGCTCCTCCATGGAGGGGCGGGTGATTACCTCCGGCGACGAAATCTATCGCAGCTATTCGCTGAAGGATGGTCTGGTGAATATGCTCAATAAGCTGCTGGATGACTATGCCTTTGATATCCCCTGGGAAAATAAACGCAGAGATGTTCGCAACCTGATTCATTACGTCAATAAGAACCTGTCACAGGAGATGATCAGCCAGGATGAGGCGCAGATAGAGGTCGTTAAGAGCGTTTTCTTCCGTAACAAGGCGGCTTACATTGTCGGCAGGGTGCATTTCGTAGACAAGCAGGTGCCCTTCGTTATTCCGGTGCTGCATAACGATCAGGGCGCTGTTTATGTGGATACCGTGATCAGTGAGGAGTCTGATGTGTCGATTATCTTCAGCTTTACCCGCTCCTATTTTCTGGTGGATGTGAATGTGTCGTCTGAGTTCATTCGCTTTCTGCACAGCTTGATTCCAATGAAGTCCAAGGCCGAGCTGTACAGCTCCATAGGCTTTTACAAGCAGGGCAAGGCGGAGTTTTTTCGTGATTTCATGGATCATCTGGGCAGTTCGGATGATCAGTTCGTTATCGCGCCGGGTATCAAGGGAATGGTGATGACCGTATTTACCCTTCCCTCCTTTTCGGTAGTGTTCAAGATCATCAAGGATCGCTTCTCATCTTCCAAGTCGATCACCCGGGCGACAGTCAAAGAGAAGTATCAGTTGGTAAAGCGCCATGATCGTGTCGGGCGCATGGCGGATACACAGGAGTTTTCCAACTTTGTCTTTCCCCGCGATCGCTTCTCTCAGGAGTTGTTGGATGAGTTGCAAAAGGTTGCAGCGTCTTCGGTCAAGGTGGATGAGCACAGTGTGACTATCTCACACCTCTGGACTGAACGTCGCATGACGCCGCTGAACATCTATATTGACGAGGCGCTTGCGAAGAAAGATGAATACGCGCTTTTTCATGCCATCAACGAGTTCGGTAAAGCGATCAAGCAACTGGCCGCCGCGAATATCTTTGCCGGTGATATGCTGTTCAAGAACTTCGGTGTGACGCGCCATGGCCGGGTGGTGTTCTATGACTATGATGAGATTCTGTATCTGACCGAGTGCAACTTCAGGCGAATTCCTGAGGCGATGTACCCGGAGCAGGAGATGTCGGGAGAGCCCTGGTACTCCATTGGCCAGAATGATGTATTCCCTGAAGAGTTCACGATACTCACCGCCTGTAATACAACGGTCAGGAAGATATTCAATGAGCTGCATGGGGATCTGCTCGATATCGGCTTCTGGAAGGAGATGCAGGAGCAGATTCGCAAGGGTGAGATAGTGGATGTATTCCCCTACAGAAAGATCAAACGTTTCCCACGTTGTTGATTCAGTATGAATCTGATGAAAATGCAGACTAATAGCAGACTTTAGTTGAAGCATTTTCTCCAGTGAACAATACTGAATGGCGTACATTCATTCTGGTAGATATGGCTTGGACGAAAAGGTGAAATGACGTTACTCGAGATGAATACAGGGGCTTCATCATGGCGCTGAGCAGAACATTGATGTTGGCGGTTGTTGCAGCGGGGATCAGTCTGGGTGGAGCGTTAGTCCCGGCCCAATCTGAAGCGAACACCTTCGTTACGATAGGAACGGGGGGAGTCACGGGTGTTTACTATCCGACAGGTGGAGCTATCTGTCGTCTTGTAAACCGGGGGCGGGCTGAGCACGGTATCCGTTGCTCGGTCGAGAGCACGGGGGGGTCGGTCTATAACCTGACTACTATCAAGTCGGGTGGGTTGGCATTGGCGGTGGCTCAGTCTGATGCACAGTACCATGCCTACCATGGCAGTGAAGCCTTTGCCGATCAGGGCGCTAATCCAGATCTTCGATCCATTTTTTCACTGCATGCAGAGCCTTTCACTGTAGTGGCCAGATCTGATGCAGGTATTACGGAGTTTGACCAGCTTAAGGGCAAACGAGTCAATATAGGCAACCCGGGCTCCGGCCAGCGCGCCACCATCGAGGCATTGATGGAGTCAAGGGGCTGGACTGTGAGTGACTTTTCCGAGGCGCTGGAATTGAGAGCAGCGGAGCAGTCCAGTGCATTGTGCGATGACCGTATTGATGCGATGGTTTATGTAGTCGGTCATCCCAGTGGTGCAATCCAGGAGGCGACCACAACCTGCAGCAGTCGTCTGGTCAATGTGATGGACCCGGGTGTCGAGCAGCTGATTAAGGATAGAAGCTATTTCCGCAAGGCTACCATCCCTGGCGGCATGTATCGTGGTAATGATGAAGATGTTACAACCTTTGGTGTGGCAGCAACCTTGGTGACCTCGGCCAGAGTGCCGGATGATGTGGTATATGAGATAGTCAAAGCGGTATTTGAAAACTTCGAAGCATTTACACGTCTGCATCCTGCCTTTGAGAACCTGAAAAAAGAAGAGATGGTCAAGGATGCGTTGAGTGCGCCCCTGCATCCCGGTGCTGAACAGTACTATCGAGAGGTGGGGCTGCTCTGATGCAAGTGAGAGCAACTCTGCCAGACCAGAATCAAGCCTGATAAGGGGTCCGACATGTTCAAGAATATTCTTGTTCCTCTAGATCTGCAGAACAGACCAACAGCAGAAAAAGCCCTCAGGTTGTTGAGTAACTATGTAGATAACCCGGACGCAAGAATCAATATCATGACGGTCCTGCCAGGGCTGCATATACCATTGCTGTCATCGCACCTGCCTGCCGATGCCATACAGAATGCCATGGCAGCGCTTCGCAGCGAATTGACCGAACTGTTGGCAGAGCAGGCACCAGAACTTGAAAATTGCCGGGTGCATGTTGCCGAGGGGGTCGCCCACAAGGAGATCATCAAGGCGGCGAACCAGTTTGAGTCGGATCTGATCATCATGCCCAGTCACAATCACAACAGGGTGGAGAATATTTTGATTGGGTCAGTGACCTCCAGAGTGGTGGAAAAAGCCAAATGTTCTGTGCTGGTAGTGAGATTGTAAATATTACTGAAAAAAGCAAATTCACCTGTTGACTCCCCCTCATTTCCATGTAGAATACGCACCTCGCTTGAGACAACAAACACCGCTACGGCGGGTGCTCAAGCCGCTCTTTAACAAGTTGATCAGGTAATACAAGTGGGCGCTTGTCGAGGTTAAGCACACAAGCTTAATCA
>NZ_WBOM01000017.1 GCF_008973755.1 Nitrincola alkalilacustris
ACCACCTCACACCCACGACAACCTTAGCTTTCGCTTTGTGTCGTCGCTGCCGACTCCTCCGGCTCAGATGCCAGGCTTCCCCAGTTACTGCACTGACTCCCTGTTAACGATCCCACCCTCATTCACATCACATGTCTGACCGGGTATCGGGCGTCGCGCCATTTCGCACGCTTACCCACATGCGCTGCCGAATCAGGTTCACTTGCGTTGTGTACCGTTAACTTCCTATGGCTTCCTTCAGACCCCATCGTTGGCCAATGACGCCCTTGCCATTCGGATTATCTTCCCCCCGGTCGGGGTGATCCCGCCTTCTTTCAGGCGGGCGGGTTTGCCAGCTTCGCTGGACAAACAAAAAACCCGGCATATGCCGGGTTTTTTCATTGTCAGATTCAACCTGCTACGGTTTCGTCTTCTTCCATATCCTTCATGGACAGTTTGATACGGCCACGGACATCTACATCCAGGACCTTGACCTTAACCACATCACCCAGTTTGATATAGTCGGTTACAGCCTTCACACGCTCATTGGCGATCTGCGAAATATGCACCAGACCATCCTTACCCGGCAGGATATTGACGAAGGCACCAAACTCTTCCAGACGCACCACTTCACCTTCGTAGATACGACCCACTTCTGCTTCAGCGGTAATCGCCTTGACGCGATCAATTGCCGCTTTGGCTGAAGGCTTGTTGTCCGCGTAAATGCGAACAGTGCCGTCATCTTCGATATCGATGGTAGCGCCTGTTTCTTCACACAACGCACGAATAGTGGCACCACCCTTACCGATCAGATCGCGAATCTTCTCTGGATTAACCTTCAGCTGTGTCATGGCTGGGGCATTCTCAGGCAGCTCAGGACGAGTGTAACCAATCACCTTGGCCATCTCTCTGAGGATATGCTGACGTGCGTCCAGAGCCTGACCCAGTGCGATCTCCATGATCTCTTCAGTGATACCGGTGATCTTGATATCCATCTGCAGGGCAGTGATACCTTTCTCTGTACCCGCAACCTTGAAGTCCATATCGCCCAGGTGATCTTCATCACCCAGAATATCGGTCAGAACGGCAAAACGCTCACCTTCCTTGACCAGACCCATCGCGATACCAGCTACCGGAGCCTTGATAGGCACACCGGCATCCATCAGCGCCAGAGAGGCACCACAGACGCTGGCCATGGAGCTGGAGCCATTGGATTCAGTGATCTCGGAAACAACACGAATGGTGTACGGGAACTCATCGGCAGATGGCAGCATCGCCTGCACGCCACGACGCGCCAGACGACCGTGACCTATCTCACGACGCCCAGGTCCCATCATGCGGCCAGCTTCACCTACGGAGTAGGATGGGAAGTTGTACTGCAGCATGAAGTTATCTTTACGCTCGCCTTCGATGGCATCTATGATCTGCATGTCGCGAGTGGTACCCAGCGTACAGGTCACAATTGCCTGAGTCTCGCCACGCGTAAACAAAGATGAACCATGCACGCTCTTGAGAATGTCGATCTCGACTTCGATCGGGCGAACTGTTTTCGTGTCACGGCCATCAATACGCGGCTGATTGTCCAGTATACGGTTACGAACAGTATCCTTCTCAATAGAGCCGAATGCCTTTTTAACCTCTTCAGCACCTGGAGCAGTCTCTTCGCCAGTAGCCAGCGCAGCGACGACTTCATCCCGCAGTCCACGGACAGTATCCTGGCGCAGCGCCTTGTCAGCAACCTGATAAGCATCGCTCAGACGTGTACCCAGCAGTGCAGTGATCTGCCCGCTCAGCGCTTCGTCCTTCGCAACAGGCTGCCAATCCCATGTAGGTTTAGCGGCAGTTGCAGCCAACTCATGGATCGCCTGAATAACGACCTGCATCTCCTGATGCGCAAACAGAACAGCGCCCAGCATCTCGTCTTCTGTCAGCTCTTTTGCTTCTGACTCAACCATCAGAACAGCATCAGCTGTACCGGCAACCACCATGTCCAGCTCAGACTCGGCCAGTTCGGCGTAGCTCGGGTTCAGGATATAGCCATGCTCTTCAGTAAAGCCGACACGAGCCGCACCGACCGGACCCTGGAAGGGAATACCGGAGATAGCCAGAGCAGCAGAAGTACCGATCAGCGCCGCAATATCAGGATCATTAGCCTTGTCTGCTGACATCACCTGGCACACGACCTGCACTTCATTCATGAACCCTTTCGGGAACAGTGGACGAATAGGACGGTCGATCAGACGAGACGTCAGCGTCTCTTTTTCGGTAGGACGCGCTTCACGCTTGAAAAAACCACCCGGAATACGTCCGACAGCGTAGTATCTTTCCTGATAATGGACTGACAAAGGGAAGAAGCCCTGACCTTCTTTGGCTTCCTTGACGCCGACCACAGTACACAGTACCTGTGTTTTCTCATCGATGGTGACCATCACGGCGCCGCTTGCCTGACGTGCTACCTTGCCTGTTTCCAGGGTGACAGTATGTTTGCCGTATTGAAACGTTTTGATAATCGCTTGCACGATTGACTCCTTCAGTTGCTACTGAAGCAGCGCCCGGTGCGAGACAAATCATTCCACTCTTTTGCCAGTACTCAATTGCATGCTTTTGCAAACACGCAATTGAGTACGGGCCGGATGATTGGCACGCTGATTCCAGGTGCAGCTACAATGGGTTTCAGATAGAACTGAGGCCATACAATGTATGGCCTCAGGTATTACACTAACTTAGCGGCGCAGACCCAGACGGGCAATCAGTTCCAGGTAACGGTCGGCATCTTTATGTTTCAGATAGTCCAACAGTTTACGGCGCTGGTTAACCATGCGGATCAGACCACGACGTGAATGGTGATCCTGCTTGTTTGCCTTGAAGTGGCCCTGCAGCCCTTCAATGTTTGCAGTCAGAAGTGCAACCTGCACCTCAGGGGATCCTGTATCACCTGCTCCACGGCCAAATGAAGCTACGATTTCAGCTTTCTTTTCAACAGTTAATGCCACTTTACTCTCCTTAACAATATGCACGCGATCATTAATCGCTGGTTTAAAGTCGCGCTGTACCGGGCATATTTCCAGAACAGCGTCAGAAGACCATGCAGATTGCATCAGCCTTCGTTTTTGCAGGATGGTTATGCGTCTGCCGTATTGATCAGCCTTCTGGCTTTCAATACACCCTCCGCATCAACCTCTCCCAAACCCAGAAAACGTCTGGATGTTCGTTCAAACAGCCGCAGTTGCTGCTCTGGCTCAATGCCCTCAAGCCGGCAACTCTGACCGAAAAGTAACCTTTGCGCATCCTGCTCATCCAGCTCACAAGCGGGCAGATGGTCGATAGCGCTCCAGGGGGGTAATAATAACCCATCCAGATAATCTTGTATGCCCTTATCATCCGCTGGATCAGCCAGTTTATCGACCTCAGCCTGAAGCTCTTCAAAGGTGCGCATCATACTGCTGTCATAGGATCCGGTGCTGATCCGGTGAAGATGCAAAACATGCGCACCACAGCCAAGCAACTGCCCCAGATCATCCACAATTGTACGAATATAGGTACCCTTTGAGCAGGCGATCTCAATATCCAGCTCATCCCCTCGAAACGCCACCAGACGACTTTCACGAATTGTGACGCGACGCGGCTTGACCTCGACCTGGACACCTTTACGCGCCAGTTTGTACAACGGCTGACCATTATGCTTGAGTGCCGAATAGATGGGAGGAACCTGCTCTATCTCACCCAGGAAATGCTCCGCCAGGAGCCTTTCAACCAGAGCCTGATTAACATCAGCCGATATCGGCCTGGTCTCTGTCGCCTCACCTTCGGCATCACAGGTATCCGTGCGCACACCCAGTTTGGCTGTAGTCAGATAGCGCTTGTCCGAATCCAGCAGAAATTGCGAAAACTTGGTCGCTTCACCCAGACAGATCGGCAGCATGCCGGTCGCCAGAGGATCAAGCGCTCCGGTATGCCCAGCCTTTGCAGCACCATACAGGCGTTTGACACGCTGCAGAGCACCATTGGAGCTGACACCGGCAGGTTTATTAAGCAAAAAGACGCCGTCGATGCGGCGTCCTTTGAGTCTGGCAGCCAAGTGCTACTCCTTTTCTTCGGCGGAATCCTGATCGCCTGTTTCAAGCGACTGTTCTTGCCGATAAGCCTTTTCAATCAGACTGTGCAGACGGCGCCCCCGGTCTACGCTTTCATCGAAATGAAAGCGTAGCTGAGGCATGACCCGCAGTTTGATACCACGGGACAACTCCTTACGCAAAAAGCCTGCTGCATTATTCAGCACAGCTATCGACTGACTGACCACCTCAGATTCATCCTGATCACCCAGTGGCAAGACCGTCAGATAGATGTCGGAATAGCCCAGATCCTTACTGACCTTGACATAGCTTATTGTCACCATGCCAAGGCGTGGATCTTTGATCTCCCGCTGCAGCAGCATGGCCAGATCACGCTGGATCTGGTCGGCTATCCTGTCAGTTCGTTTAAAATCTCGTGCCATACAACCCCGTTACAGACTACGCTGCACCTCAATGGTGTCGAAGACCTCAATCTGATCCCCAACTTTCACATCGTTATAGTTCTTGACGCCGATACCACACTCCATGCCCTGACGCACTTCAGAGACCACATCCTTGAAGCGACGCAGAGACTCCAGCTCGCCTTCGTAAACCACCACGTTATCACGCAGCACGCGAATGCGTTTGTTACGATGGACGGTACCTTCGATAACCATACAGCCGGCTACAAGACCCAACTTAGGAGAGCGGAAGACATCACGAACCTCAGCAATACCAACAATCTCTTCACGATACTCAGGTGAGAGCAGACCGGACATCGCCTGCTTAACATCATTGATGATATCGTAAATGATGCTGTAGTAACGCATCTCGAGTTCTTCGCGCTCGACGATCACCTTGGCCTGATTATCCGCACGGACGTTGAAACCGATCAGGATCGCAGAGGACGCAACAGCCAGGTTCGCATCTGTTTCGCCAAAGCCGCCGATACCGCTGGCAACAATATTGACCTTAACCTCATCCGTCGACAGATCCTCAAGCGCTTGAGTCAGAGCTTCCAGAGAGCCACGCACGTCAGCCTTCAATACGATATTGAGTGACTTGACTTCACCTGCCTGCATATTGGCAAACAGATTCTCCAGCTTGCTCTTCTGCTGCCGTGCCAGCTTGACCTCACGGTATTTACCCTGACGGAACAGAGCCACTTCACGCGCTTTCTTCTCGGAAGATACCACTGTGAACTCATCACCCGCATTAGGTGTTCCATCAAGGCCGAGAATCTCAACCGGAATAGATGGACCAGCCTCGTCAACCGGACGCCCAGCTTCATCCAGCATGGCACGTACGCGCCCATGATGGAATCCTGCCAGAACAATGTCTCCCTTGCGCAACGTGCCGTTCTGGATCAACAGCGTAGAGACAGAGCCACGACCTTTATCCAGACGCGATTCGACAACAACGCCCTGAGCAGGAACATCCTTTTTGGCTGTCAGTTCAAGTACTTCAGCCTGCAATAGAATTGCTTCCAGCAGTTGATCAATACCTTCACCGGTTTTTGCGGAAACAGGTACAAACTGAACATCACCACCCCACTCCTCCGAGATGACATCACGCTGCGACAATTCATTACGCACGCGATCCAGATCAGCTTCAGGCTTGTCGATCTTGTTGACAGCAACAACGATAGGAACGCCACCAGCCTTGGCATGCTGGATCGCTTCTTCGGTCTGAGGCATGACACCATCATCCGCAGCAACAACCAGTACCACGATATCCGTCAGTTTGGCACCACGCGCACGCATCGCCGTAAAGGCAGCGTGGCCCGGAGTATCCAGGAAGGTAACCATGCCATTCTCTGTCTCGACATGATAAGCACCGATATGCTGTGTAATACCACCGGATTCACCCGCCGCAACCTTCGCCTTACGAATGTAATCCAGCAGCGAGGTCTTACCATGGTCAACGTGACCCATAACGGTAACAACCGGAGCACGATCAGTCTCTTCACCCTCGAACTGGAGCATGCTTTCCATCAGCGCATCTTCAACAGCATTTTCCTGCAGCGCTTTCGGCTTATGCCCCATCTCTTCAACCACCAGCATGGCGGTATCCTGATCCAGTACCTGGTTGATAGTGGCCATGGCCCCCATCTTGAACATCACCTTGATGACTTCAGCCGCCTTGACCGACATCTTCTTCGCCAGATCAGCTACTGTGATACTCTCAGGAACTGTGACTTCATGAACAACCGGTGCTGTCGGCTTCTCAAATCCATGCTGGTTTTGTGCCCCTCTACCACCGCGTGTTGACCCTTTCTTGCCACCACGACCACGACGCGCGCCTCGCGCATCATCATCGTCGCCTTTACGTGCAAAAGCCGGCTTGCCACGACGCGGGGCGTCGTCCTTCTCGGTACGACCACCACGACGTTCCGCTTCTTTCTGACGCGGAGCCTTCGCACGAGCGGGCACCTTTTTATCTTCGCCATCTGCTGCAGCAGAAGTGGGCACAGCCACATCAATTGACGCAGCAGCTGCAGGTACGGCTTCAGCGGTTTCTGCCTTAGCTTCAGAGGCAACTTTCAGGTCTGACTGGTCAACAGCTTCAGCGGGAGCATTAACAGCTTCTGATTGACTGTGTACATCAGGCACCTGTACTGCCGGAGTTTCCGCCACTGCCTGATCATCAACGACTGCATGACTCTGCTCTTCAGCAGGCTGCCCAGCCTCCTCCAGGTCAGTACGCTTGACATAAGTACGCTTCTTACGCACTTCGATATTAACGGTCTTGCGCTTGCCGGACGCACCAGACACCTTCAGCTGTGAAGTGGTCTTGCGCTTGAGCGTAATCTTTTTCGGCTCGGCTGAATCGCCATCCTGACCGTGTGAACGCTTAAGATAGGACAGCAAAGACTGCCTTTCCAGCTCCGTCACATCGGATACTTCTGATTTACCTTGAATACCTGCATCTTGCATCTGCTTGAGCAAACGCTCAACGGATACACCAACCACATCGGCAAGCTGCTTAACGGTGACTTCTGCCATAAATGGGTTCCCCTTCTCCGTTGACTTTACTGTTCGTCGGCGAACCAAGGTGCACGCGCGGTCATAATCAACTGCGCAGCACGCTCCTCGTCGAGCCCTTCAATATCCACAAGATCATCGACAGACTGCTCTGCGAGATCTTCCATAGTAACTACGCCCTGAGCGGCCAGTTGAAACGCCAGAGCACGATCCATACCATCCATCTCCAGCAGATCATCAGCCGGCTGCACATCGCCCAGTTGCTCCTCACTGGCGATGGCCAGGTTGAGCAAAGCATCCTTTGCACGAGCACGGAGCGTTTCTACCAGCTCTTCATCAAAATCTTCGATTTCCAGCATCTCATCGACAGGCACGTAAGCGACCTCTTCCAGAGAGGTAAAGCCCTCATCGACCAGAAGGGTTGCCAGCTCCTCATCAATGTCCAGATACTTGATGAAGTTCTCAACGACACCACCAACTTCTGACTGTTGCTTCGCTTCTGCCTCAGCCTCACTCATGACGTTGAGGTTCCAACCAGTCAGCTCGCTGGCCAGCTTGACATTCTGGCCATTTCGACCGATTGCCATCGCCAGCGCTTCTTCAGCCACAGCAACGTCCATTGAGTGGCTATCTTCATCAATCACGATGGACGCCACTTCGGCTGGAGCCATGGCATTGATGACAAGTTGTGCCGCATTATCATCCCAGAGAATGATATCAACACGCTCACCACCCAGTTCGGTGGAAACAGCCTGTACACGTGAGCCACGCATACCAACACAGGCACCGACAGGGTCGATGCGACCATCATTGGTTTTGACGGCGATCTTGGCTCTGATACCCGGCTCACGAGCGGCTGCACGTATTTCGATAACCTCTTCAGAGATCTCAGGTACTTCAAGACGGAAAAGCTCAACCAGCATCTCTGGACTGGTGCGACTCAGAATCAACTGAGGACCACGACCTTCACTTCTGACTTCAACCAGTACTGCACGCACACGATCACCCATGCGGAAGCTTTCACGTCCGATAAGGTGCTCTCGAGCGAGCAGGGCTTCAGCGTTGTTACCAAGATCTATGATAACACTATCTCGAGTCACTTTTTTAACCGTACCGGCAACCAGCTCACCAACGCGATCACGGTACTGCTCTACGACCTTGGCACGTTCGGCTTCACGCACCTTCTGAACAATAACCTGCTTGGCAGTCTGCGCAGCAATACGCCCAAACGCTACGGAGTCTATTTTCTCTTCGTGTATATCACCTGGCTGCAGAGCAGAGTCTATCTCATGGGCCTCCTGCAACGTCAGTTCAGTTCCAAGCTCAGCCACCTGGTCATTGTCCACCACCTTCCAGCGACGGAAAGTATCATAGTCTCCCGTGACACGGTCGATGGACACGCGAATATCCGCCTCTTCGTCGTAGCGCTTTTTAGTTGCCGTTGCCAATGCCACTTCAATAGCTTCAAAGATGACGCCCTTGGGCACATCCTTTTCATTGGAAACCGCTTCAGCAACCAGAAGAATCTCTTTATTCATACCACTGCCTCGCCTGAAAACATCTGTAATTTGTTACACCTGGGGCACTACATGGGCGCGATCTATATAGTCAATCGGCAGCACATACTCTTCACTGTCGATCACAAGCAGTATCTCGTCACCCTCAACACCATTGAGGAGCCCCTTGAATTTGCGTCTGCCATCAAATGGCACACGCAACCGAATATTAACGATGTGTCCCGCATAAGCCTTGAACTGCTCAAGTGTGAACAGAGGGCGATCCATTCCCGGCGATGACACTTCCAGAAAATAATGCTCTTTAATCGGATCTTCCACATCCATGACCGCACTGACCTGGTGACTGACCGCAGCACAGTCATCTACAGTAATGCCGTCCGGGCTTTCGATAAAAATCCGCAGCGTACTATTCTTACCTGCTGCATGATACTCGATCCCCCACAGCTCAAACCCCAGAGAGGTCACTGTAGGAGAGATCAGATCTTCAAGCTGCTTGAGCTTTGCTGACACTTGTTACCTCACCTGACTGTTGCCCAAACAAAAAATGGGTCACTACCGGACCCATTTCTGATAGGCATAAAGCCTTGATTTATCTACGAAAAAGCCCCTTAAAAGGGGCTCTTTCAACAACACAATGGTTGGTAGCGGGGGCTGGATTTGAACCAACGACCTTCGGGTTATGAGCCCGACGAGCTACCAGACTGCTCCACCCCGCATCAGAAACAGGTGCAATATTGTATATAACACCCGCCCGGTTTACAACTTGGTGCCGAAGGCCGGACTCGAACCGGCACGAGCTATGCTCACCACCCCCTCAAGATGGCGTGTCTACCAATTTCACCACTTCGGCTAAACTTTTAAAACTTTTACTGACCTGTCGGGATATCACTATCACCTGAGCGCTGAACTTCCAACACTGGCAGCTCTTGAACTCTTTCTGCTGCTGACTCTATCAGAGTCGCTGCCGGTATACCTGCATCAGATATACTACTCGCCCTTTCCTTGGCAAAATAAGCCAGACCAAAACTTGTCGCGAACAGCACTGCCGCCAGAACCGCTGTGACTCTACCAAGAAAATTACCTGAGCCACGGCTACCGAACACCGTCTGCGACGCACCACCTCCAAAAGAGGCACCAGCTTCAGCACCCTTGCCCTGCTGAAGCAGTACAAGTGCTATTATGGCTGCCGCAAGCAACACATGTACAATCAGAATTACTGTTTCCATTATCTCAACCAACCGCAGCCTGATCTGCCGACGCACGGCAGATTGCCAAAAAATCTTCAGCCTTCAAAGAAGCCCCACCTACGAGTCCACCATCAATATCCGGCTGAGCAAAAATCAACTCAGCATTGGCGGCACTAACACTGCCACCGTAGACAATCCTTATTTTCTGAGCCAGCTCTTCGCCGCCCATACCAGCAACGACTGCTCGGATCATCTCATGCACTTCCTGAGCCTGCTCTGGCGAAGCAGTCAAACCGCTGCCTATTGCCCATACCGGCTCATAGGCCAGGACAACACGACTCAGCATAGGCACAGACAGAGAGGATAATGCACTCACAACCTGACTGGACACTACTTGCTCAAGGGCACCGCCCTGTCTCTGCTCAAGGGTTTCACCCACACACAAGACAGGACTCAAATCTGCATCAAGTGCAGCGCGCATTTTTGCGGCTACAACATCTTCTGTTTCACCGAACATGGCTCGGCGCTCAGAATGCCCTACCAGCACCCACCCACAGCCTGCATCGCAAAACATCTGAGCTGAACATTCGCCTGTAAAGGCGCCATCCAGACTCTCTAACGATACATTCTGGGCGCCAAGCTCAATCATGGAGCCTGATACCATCTGCCGCACATCGGCCAGATAAACCGCTGGAGGAAATACTACAACATCAACAGCGCCTGCTTTTGCCTGATCCAAACCGGCTACCAACGCAGCAATCAGCTTTTCATTCGCCGACCTGCGTCCATTCATCTTCCAGTTTGCTGCCACCAGAGCTTTCCGCATTCGCTCGCCCTCCCAAAAGAGGCGCAAATCTTAACTGAGTGCACTTCAAGATACAAGAGCTGAAAGCGCTTTTTCTACATCTTCTGACAGCTCCCGACACAGCGTGCGCACCAACTCGCCATCCTCCCCTTCAACCATGACACGAATCAACGGTTCTGTCCCTGACGGTCGCAATAAAACCCGCCCACTCCCTGCCAGAACCTTCTCAACCCTTTGCACTGCTGCCTCTATCTCGACACTACCCTGCAGAGAAACATCCCGTGGGGTCCTGACGTTGATCATTACCTGGGGTAACTTCTGCATCCCGTGCTTCAACTCTGCCAGAGACAAACCCGAATCTTTCATCGCCTTAAGCACCTGCAAGGCTGCAATAATACCGTCACCGGTTGTTGTCAGGTGTCCGCACACTATATGACCGGAGCCTTCACCACCGAGCATCCACCCTCTCTCTGTGAGTTGCTCCATTACATAGCGATCACCTACTCGAGCCCTGACAAAGGGAATCTCTGCCCGAGCAAATGCCTGCTCAAGGCCATAGTTAGACATCAGGGTACCCACCACTCCGCCTGACAGCACCCCCTGTGACTTCATCGCACTGGCAATAATAAAGAGAATCTCATCGCCGTCGACCACCGCTCCACGATGATCAACCATGATCAGGCGATCACCATCTCCATCAAGCGCAATACCGAGATCAGCCCCTTCTGCCAGCACGACTTTCTGCAGACGCGATACATCTGTCGCACCACACGACTCATTGATATTGACACCATCCGGGGCAGATGCAATCTCTATGATCCCGGCCCCGAGTTCCTCAAACACATTCGGGGCAACATGATAAGTGGCACCGTTGGCACAATCGAGCACTATGCGCATACCACGCAGACTGAGATGGCCCGAAATAGTGCCCTTGCAGAACTCAATATACCGCCCAGCTGCATCATCAATGCGCCAGGCCTTGCCCAGCTCAGCAGATGAAACACAGCTCATCTCAGACTGTAACTGCTCTTCAATCGCCAACTCCACCGCATCCGGAAGCTTGGTCCCGGCAGCTGAAAAAAACTTTATCCCATTATCCTGAAAAGGGTTATGCGAAGCACTGATAACAATACCCGCTTCAGCTCGAAACGTCCTGGTCAGATACGCAATCGCGGGTGTTGGCATGGGCCCAGTCAGCATGACATCCACACCTGCAGCAGAAAGACCTGCTTCAAGCGCTGACTCAAACATATAACCGGAGATGCGAGTATCCTTACCAATTACAATTTTACTACGACCACCACGTGCAAATACGCAACCCGCCGCCCAGCCGAGCTTAAGCATGAAATCCGGGGTGATCGGATAGTAACCAACCTCACCACGAATACCATCCGTGCCAAAATATGCCTTCGTCATACCGACTCCTCTTCTACATCACGGACCGCCTGCAGCACCTTTAATGCATCAACAGTCTCGGCCACATCATGGACACGAATGATCACTGCACCTGCCTGTGCAGCCAGCAGGGCCGCAGCAACACTGGACGCAAGACGCTGATCGACCGATTTACCGGTTATACCGCCCAGCATGCTCTTGCGTGACAAGCCGGCAAGAACCGGATAGCCAAGCGCCACAAGTTTCTGCAACTGCTGCAAGAGATACAGATTATGATGCAAACTCTTGCCAAACCCAAAACCCGGGTCCAACACAATTTTCTCCCGACCGATCCCGGCCTGAACACAACGCTCAGTCTGCTGGGAAAGAAAGTCACAGACCTCGGCAACAACATTGTCATAGCTCGGCTCTACCTGCATGGTGGCAGGACTGCCCTGCATATGCATGAGACATACAGACAATCCGGTTGCAGCTGCAGCCCGCAGCGCCCCCTCCATACCCAGCGCTCGGACATCATTGATCATGCCTGCACCAAGACCCGCAGCCTCAAGCATCACCTCAGGTCGACTGGTATCCACCGAAACAATGACATCCAGCTCGCGTCCAATACGCTCAACCATTGGCAACACGCGATCCAGCTCCTGCTGAAGCGACACAGGGGCCGCCCCGGGGCGGGTGGATTCACCACCGACATCCAGGATCACTGCCCCTTGCTCAACCATCTCACACGCCTGACGAAAAGCCATTTCAAATGCAGGCTCCCGGTTCTGATAAAAGCGCCCGGCATCAGAAAAAGAGTCTGGCGTTATATTCAAAACACCCATGACATGCGCACATGGGGAGTCCAGATCCAGCACCCTTGTGCCACACTGCAATTTATTTCGCACGAAAACCCCACACTCTCAGATCGAGCCGCAGCCTTTCAGGCCAAAGCGCAGCAACCATAAACCTACAATAAAAAAGCCGACTCTTGAGCCAGCTTTAATGTTAAGACTTTTCTTTGAGTCTTTCAGCTTACATCAGTGACGATCCGGTCGAATATCAGCCTGGCCATCAACAGAATCATCATCATCGTAATCTGAGCTATCCGACACCTCAGCCTCATTGTCGCCATCGCTGCCCAAGTCACCACCGTCATCGCCCTCCACATCGGCAGTTTTCTGCGAAGACTCGGCGGCTTCTGCTGCCTGCTGCTCATTGCGCTCCTGAGCTTCAACCCAACCCTCTGGCGGCGAAACCTCTCTGCGCTCCATCAACTCATCAAGCTGCTTGGAGCCTATCGTTTCATACTTCATCAGCGCCTGCGTCATTGACTCGAGAATATCGCGATTTTCCTCAAGCAACTGATATGCCTTGCGATAACAATCATCAATAATCTGCCGAACTTCTTCATCTATAAGACGCTGGGTATCTTCAGCCTTGGCCTTGGCGCCACCGCCCATACCTCGACCAAATGGATCATCATCTTCATCGGCATAAAGCAGCGGCCCCAGCTTTTCACTCAAGCCCCACTTGGTTACCATGTTTCGCGCAAGAGTCGTTGCACGCTGGATATCATTGGATGCACCAGTCGTCACACCGTCCTTACCCAACGTCATCTCTTCTGCGATACGGCCGCCGTAGAGAGAGCAGATCTGAGAAAGTATACCCTGCTTACTGAAACTGTAACGATCCTCAGCCGGAAGGAACATGGTCACACCCAAAGCACGACCACGTGGAATAATTGAGACTTTATAGACAGGATCATGCTCAGGCATCAGGCGACCTACAATCGCATGACCAGATTCATGATACGCTGTATTCAAGCGCTCTTTATAGGACATGACCATGGATTTGCGCTCGGCACCCATCATGATCTTGTCCTTGGCCTTTTCGAACTCCTCCATGCCGACGGTACGCTTACTGTTACGCGCCGCAAAGAGTGCCGCTTCATTTACGAGGTTTGCCAGGTCTGCACCGGAGAAGCCAGGCGTTCCACGGGCAATCAGATCAGATCTGACATCCGTGCCAAGTGGAACCTTACGCATATGCACTTTGAGTATCTGATCACGCCCACGAATGTCGGGCAAACCGACATGAACCTGCCTGTCGAAACGTCCCGGACGCAGCAGCGCAGGGTCGAGAACGTCTGGACGGTTGGTTGCGGCTATAACGATAACGCCCTCAGTACCTTCAAAACCATCCATCTCGACCAGCAACTGGTTCAGAGTCTGTTCACGCTCATCATTACCACCACCCAAACCAACACCACGGCTTCGTCCGACTGCATCTATCTCGTCAATAAAAATAATACAGGGCGAATGCTTCTTGGCCTGATCAAACATATCACGCACACGGGACGCACCCACGCCGACAAACATTTCCACAAAATCTGAACCGGAAATACTGAAAAAGGGTACTTTTGCTTCTCCGGCAATGGCTTTGGCAAGCAGAGTTTTACCGGTACCAGGAGACCCGGCCATCAGTACACCACGTGGGATGTGCCCACCCAGGCGCTGGAACTTTCCGGGATCACGGAGGTAATCAACGAGTTCTCTGACCTCCTCCTTGGCCTCCTCAACACCCGCCACATCATCAAACGTGGTTTTGATCTGGTCTTCACTCATCATGCGAGCCTTGGATTTACCAAACGACATGGGACCACCCTTGCCACCGGCTCCACCCTGCATCTGACGCATGAAGAACATGAAAATAGCGATAATAATAAGAATCGGGAAGGCGGCAACGAGCAACTGAGTCCACAGACTCTGCCCCTCAGGCTGTTTACCCTCTATCTCGACATTAGCAGCCAGCAGATCATCAATCAACTTGGGATCCTGAACCGCAGGTCTGATGGTAACGAAGGTTTCACCGCTATTACGCTGGCCGGTAATGGTAAATCCATCTATGACGACCTTTGACACACGGCCGGCCTGTACTTCAGCCACAAACTCAGAATACTGGAGCTTGCGAGACTCAGGTTCTGTGCTGAAGTTGTTGAATACTGTCAGCAAGACAGCGGCAATCACCAACCACAACACCAAATTCTTAGCCATATCGTTCAAAGGATCATCCTCAGTTAAAACCATTTCTTTGCCCGCTGCATCGGCATATTAACACAGACAAGGCTATCTCCCGACAATTTCAGCCGGCTACTTTAATCAACACCAAGAGCTTCCAGGGCGCCCCGGTTTATCCCGGGTCCTGATCGTTGCATCCCACCGTTACGCAGTTTATGCATACGAAGATCAACTCTATCGTTTGAGCACCTCGTCAGCAACATCCTGTTACGCAGAGGCTTACTGGCCAGACAGTCCTTTCAGACAAAAGTCCGGCATCATTACTCATATTGGGATCTTCTTCAGAATTACAAGGGCTGATTTGAGTACGAGCCACTGATCCCATCCAACGTTTGACGTACTGATCACTGAAACGTTCACCCTGTCGGGATACTAACTACAGCAATCTATCTCAAGGTTGCGCTACTCAGTCAGACCGCAGTCAGGTAAAATACCCTTTTATAAGTAACTGGGGCCTCAGCCCCCACTGACGAGACACACATTCTAGTATGAGTTTGACTCCCGAACAAAAAAAGCAGTTCAGAACGATTGGCCATCGCCTGAACCCGATCGTCATGATCGCCGGAAATGGCCTGACTGAAAATATTCAACTGGAGGTTGATCGCGCCCTGGAAGACCATGAACTGATCAAGGTCAGGTTCACGGTTGGTGACCGCGAGTTGAAACGCAAACTGATCAACGAACTCTGCGAGATCGTTGAAGCTGAAGCGATTCAGGTAATTGGTAATATCGCACTGCTTTATCGTGCCGCCAACAACCCGAACCCCAAGCTGTCGAATCTACTGCGCCCAACCTGAAGTGCAACAACCGCCGTATCCGCAGTCAACACATCACTGCAACTGTAACCTGCGGCTCCAGAACTGAATATGACAACCCACTCCAACGCTCTGATAAGGCGATAGAGTGGGTAACATCCTATCAGTCAGCCAGATGCTGAACTTTCAGCAACTCATACTCGATCACACCAGCAGGCGTCTCTACCGTAATGACATCCCCCTCATCCTTGCCGATCAATGAGCGAGCAATTGGTGAGTTGATCGATATTTTACGCTGCTTGATATCTGACTCATCATCACCGACTATCTTGTAGCTCACTTCTTCATCAGTCTCCAGATTTACCAGCTCTACCGTTACACCGAAAATCACCTTGCCGGTATGAGGGATGGCGGTGACATCAATTACCTGAGCGTGAGATAGCTTGTACTCTATATCGCGAATACGCGCTTCGATAAAGCCCTGCTGCTCTCGCGCCGCATGATATTCGGCATTCTCTTTAAGATCACCATGCGCACGCGCCTCAGCAATGGAGGCAATCACTTTTGGACGCTCAACAGACTTCAGCCTGTCCAGCTCATTGCGCAGTGTCTGCTCTCCAGCAACGGTCATAGGTACACGGCTCATGCTATTACTCCTGCATGCAGATCCTGCAAACGTCTAACTGCCTTTTCTTCACCAAACTTCAGCGCCTCTGCAATAGCAGCGGCACCCGCAAGCGTTGTGGTATAGGGCACTTTATGCTGCAGCGCCGCACGGCGGATGGCAGCAGAGTCGGAGATAGCCTTACGGCCTTCAGTTGTATTGATGACATAGGCAATTTCACCATTTTTCATCAAATCAACAATATTCGGCCGACCCTCCATCACTTTATTCACTCGCTCAACGTCCAGACCTTCGCTTTCAAGCAGCGAAGCTGTACCAGAAGTTGCGATGATGCTGAAACCCAGCGCCACCAGATCACGCGCGATTGTCACGACAGCCGACTTGTCTACATCACGAACAGAGATAAACGCTTTACCTGGAACAGGCATCCGCTCACCGGCACCCAGCTGAGCTTTCATGAAGGCTTCACCAAAAGTGGTGCCAACCCCCATTACCTCACCTGTCGACTTCATTTCAGGGCCGAGGATAGGATCCACACCCTGGAACTTGTTGAACGGGAATACCGCTTCCTTCACGCTGAAGAAGGAGGGCACTATCTCTTCAGTAAAGCCGAGCTCCGTGAGCGTCTTGCCAGTCATAACCAGCGCCGCGATTTTTGCCAGAGAGACACCGATGCACTTGGACACAAAAGGCACTGTTCGTGAGGCACGCGGATTGACTTCGATGACATAGTTCTCGCCATCCTGATAAGCGAGCTGTACATTCATGAGCCCGACAACACCCAGTTCAAGTGCCATCTTGCGAACCATTTCACGCATCTCATCCTGTACGTGGGCAGGAAGACTGTATGGCGGCAAGGAGCATGCTGAATCACCTGAGTGAACACCAGCCTGCTCAATATGCTGCATGATCGCACCTATGACGACTATCTCACCATCACAGATGGCATCGATATCCACTTCAATCGCTGCGTTAAGGAAGTGATCCAGCAATACAGGCGCATCATTGGATACCTGGACAGCCGACTTCATGTACTGACGCAGCTCAGACTCCTTGTATACGATCTCCATGGCTCGCCCACCCAAAACATACGAAGGCCGCACCACCAGAGGATAACCGATTTTTTCAGCAGCAATCACAGCCTCTTCAAGACTACGCACAGTGGCGTTTTCGGGCTGTTTAAGACCAAGACGCTGCAGCATCTGCTGGAACTGCTCGCGATCCTCTGCACGGTCAATCGCCTCGGGAGAAGTGCCGATAATAGGCACACCAGCCTGCTCAAGCGCGACAGCCAGCTTCAGCGGAGTCTGGCCACCGTATTGAACGATAACGCCCTTGGGCTGTTCGACATGCACGATTTCGAGAACATCTTCCAGCGTAATCGACTCAAAATACAGGCGATCCGAAGTATCATAGTCAGTGGAAACCGTTTCCGGGTTACAGTTTACCATGATGGTTTCAAAACCATCTTCGCGAGCAGCAAGAGCGGCATGAACACAGCAGTAGTCGAACTCTATCCCCTGACCTATACGGTTAGGACCACCGCCTATAACCATGATCTTATCCCGCGTGGAAGGTGCTGATTCACACTCCTCCTCGTAGGTGGAATACATATAGGCAGTATCAGTTGCGAACTCCGCCGAACAGGTATCAACACGTTTGTAAACAGGGCGCATGCCAAAGCCATGGCGATACTTGCGAACCTGCTTCTCGCTGATACCTAGCAGCATGGCCAGACGCGCATCAGAGAAGCCTTTACGCTTCAGTCGATACAGGTGCTCCTGAGTTACATCAGACATAGCCATCGTCTGCACTGTCTGCTCTTCAGCAATCAGATCCTGAATCTGAATCAGGAACCAGGGATCTATGCCTGAGTACTGGTAGATTTCATCGACTGACATACCGGCACGGAACGCATCACCGACATACCAGATACGCTCGGCACCCGGCTGTTGCAGTTCACGCACTATATCACTGCGCGCATCTTCGGCATCAAGCGCAATGACAGAGTCCAGACCACAGACACCAACCTCAAGGCCGCGCAAAGCCTTCTGCAATGACTCCTGGAAAGTACGCCCAATCGCCATCACCTCACCGACTGATTTCATCTGTGTCGTCAGACGGTCATTAGCCTGCGGGAATTTCTCAAAGGTGAAACGTGGGATCTTGGTGACGACATAGTCGATGGATGGCTCGAAAGAGGCAGGAGTACGCCCCCCTGTAATATCATTCTGCAACTCATCCAGCGTATAACCGACCGCAAGCTTTGCAGCCACTTTCGCGATCGGGAAACCGGTTGCCTTCGATGCCAGCGCTGATGAACGCGACACCCTTGGATTCATCTCTATGACAACCATGCGACCAGTTGCAGGATCCACACCGAACTGAACGTTTGAACCACCTGTTTCAACACCGATCTCGCGCAGAACAGCGATCGATGCATCACGCATGATCTGGTACTCTTTATCAGTCAGAGTCTGTGCCGGCGCCACTGTGATACTATCACCCGTATGCACGCCCATGGCATCAAAGTTTTCGATCGCACAAATGATGATGCAGTTGTCATTCTTGTCACGGACAACTTCCATCTCGTACTCTTTCCAACCGATCAGCGACTCATCTATAAGCAGCTCCTTGGTCGGCGAAAGATCCAGTCCACGCTCACAGATTTCAACAAACTCTTCGCGGTTGTAAGCGATACCACCACCAGAGCCACCCATGGTGAACGAGGGGCGGATGATGGCAGGAAAGCCGATGCTATCCATCACCTGCAGCGCTTCTTCCATGCTGTGGGCAATCGCAGAACGCGGGCAGGCAAGCCCGATATTCTTCATCGCCTTGTCAAAGCGTTCACGATCTTCAGCCTTGTCTATGGCATCCTGAGTCGCTCCGATAAGCTCTACATCGTACTTATCCAGAATACCTTCGCGACTCAAATCAAGTGCACAGTTGAGCGCAGTTTGACCACCCATAGTTGGTAAAACTGCATCAGGGCGCTCTTTCTCGATGATTTTCGCAACCGTTCGCCAGTTAATAGGCTCTATGTAGGTTGCATCCGCCATCGATGGATCTGTCATGATTGTGGCTGGATTGGAGTTAACGAGAATGACGCGAAAGCCTTCTTCTTTTAACGCCTTGCAGGCTTGTGCACCTGAATAGTCAAACTCACAGGCCTGCCCGATCACTATCGGACCAGCACCCAGAATCAGAATACTTTGTATATCTGTACGTTTTGGCATCAGTTTCTAACCAGTTGTCTCTCGTTCACATTCACGCGTTCTTGGCGGCACGCATCAGGTCAATAAAGCGATCAAACAAGGGGGCGACATCACGCGGCCCCGGGCTTGCCTCAGGGTGTCCCTGGAAGCTGAACGCCGCTTTATCTGTTCTTTCTATCCCCTGCAGAGAGTGATCAAACAGGGATTTATGTGTTGGACGCAGGTTGGCAGGCAAGCTTGATTCAGATACGGCAAAACCATGGTTCTGACTGGTGATCATCACCCTGCCACTATCCAGATCCTGCACCGGGTGGTTCGCCCCATGGTGACCGAACTTCATCTTCTCGGTGGTAGCACCGGAAGCCAGAGCCAGCAACTGATGACCGAGGCAAATTCCGAACACCGGTATGTCAGTCTGCAATATCTCCGCTATCGCCTTGATAGCATAATCACAGGGTTGAGGGTCACCGGGGCCGTTAGAGAGGAATACACCGTCAGGATTCAATGAAAGCACCTCAGATGCAGGTGTCTGAGCAGGAACAACTGTCAGACGACAGCCACGATCAACCAGCATACGCAGGATATTGTGTTTCACACCATAATCAAAAGCCACAACATGGAAAGGAAGGTCATCATCGTTGCGTTCTGAATGGCCAACTCCCAACTCCCAGCTACCGGAGCGCCACTGATAGGAGGATTTTGCTGAAACCTCTTTCGCAAGATCCATCCCCTTGAGACCCGGAAAGGACCTGGCCAGCTCAAGCGCACGAGCTTCATCAATCTGCCCGGCTATGATGCAGCCGTTCTGAGCACCTTTTTCGCGCAGTATACGGGTCAGACGACGAGTATCGATATCGGCGATTGCCACTATACCGTGGGCTTTCAGATAATCTGACAGCGACTGCTCTGAACGGAAATTGCTGGCCATCAGCGGCAGATCACGAATCACAAGACCTGAAACCCAGACCTGCTCTGACTCTGCATCCTCTTCGTTAACGCCTACATTGCCGATGTGAGGATAGGTAAGCGTCACAATCTGGCGACAATAAGATGGATCGGTCAGAATTTCCTGATAGCCCGTCATTGAGGTGTTGAATACCACTTCACCGCTTGACTCTCCATCGGCGCCAATCGCAACACCCCTGAACACACTACCATCTTCAAGGGCAAGAATGGCTGGTCGCGTCAATTGAACCTCCCCGCATATGCGCTGCTGTAAACTGATCTGATGTGAATTTTGGTTGCAAAAAAGCGAGACTCGACCTGAGGCCTGCCTCGCTTTCTTAAAAAATTCAGGATAATTTGGACTAGACAAAAACGTAGCTGCCAAACCTGCTGTATTCTAGTCGATCAACCTGAATCTGTCCAACAGAACAGGACAATAGATCTGGCTATACTGGGCTGATAGACATACCCGAAACGCAAAAACCCCCGATCTCGAAGAGACCGGGGGCTGCGGTATTAAGTGCCTGGCGATGACCTACTCTCGCATGGGGAGACCCCACACTACCATCGGCGATGACGCGTTTCACTTCTGAGTTCGG
>NZ_WBOM01000018.1 GCF_008973755.1 Nitrincola alkalilacustris
GACCACAGCTACTGTTGAAGAAGACGGCAGTTACCTGGTGGAAGGCGTTGACCTGAGTGAGTTGGTTGATGGCCCGATTGAAGTAGTTGCGACCGCGACTGACCGCAATGGCAATGAGATCAACGATGATGATCAGGCTGCACTCATCACATCCGAACCCCCGCAAATCCAGGGTCTTGGCAACACCGATGGTGATGTTGTTCTGAATGAGATGCATCTTGAAAATGGCACCCAGCCAGATTCTGGCGAGTTGACCCAGACAGGCACTTTCAAACTGATTGCTGATGCGGGTATTGCATCCCTGACAGTAGGCTCAGAAGTATTGAGTTTGGCGCAGTTGATGGACTTGGATGCGACTCCAGTATCCATAACTTCTGCAAATGGGAATGTTCTCACGCTGACTGCTTTTGACTCTGTATCGAACGAAGTAAGCTATTCATATACCCTGAACAGCAATATCGACCATGTATCAGGTGATGGGCGTAATACTCTCGATAAAGAGTTTGAAATACTGCTGACTGATAATCTCGGCCGTGAAGCTGAAGCAACGCTCAAGGTTGTCGTAATTGATGATGTACCTGAGTTCAGAGACAATCCAGTTGATGCTGAAGTAGGAATTGCAGCTGGGTCAAGCTTCACCGGGTCGATGAATCTAGAGTTGGGAGCTGATGAGGACGGAGCCAGTGTCACCAACATATCCCTGCCAACCAATAGCGACGGTCAAATCCTTGTAACTCCGGAAGGCTCTTCGACTCCGATACTGCTGACATCAGGGGGTGAGCCTCTCTACTACAGCTTTGATTCAGCTACAGGTGTTCTAACGGCATCAACACTTGCCAACGATCCGGTATTCACCATTACAGCATCTGTAGACGGTGAGTATGTTGTAGACATCATTCAGCCGCTGGATCCAGTCGCTGTCAGCTTCATGGTTGGAGAGGCTTCTCATCAAGGTGGAGGAATTGATGGTGATTTTGAAATCAACAATCCTAACCTGGAAGCACAGTTCTACGCAGAGGGTGGCCTTGTCAACTGGTCGACAAATGGTATAGGTGTTGATAACAATCTGATTGGTGCGGGTCAGACATTGATTGCACAGTTCAATCAGCAATTGACTCAGCTGGACTTCCAGATGGGTAACACGGGCGCACTAAGCTGGGAGATTTTCAGCAACGGTGAGTCTGTTCTGACTGGAGGCACGACCAATATCAGTCATCCGGCAGGCTTTGACGAAATTCGTTTCTATGGCAGCAGCGGCGGTGATCAGTATAATGTCAAAGACTTCAGTGGTGTCTTCCTGGATGCAGAGCTTGATTATCAGATCCCTGTGACTGTAGATGTTGTTGATGGTGATGGCGATCCTGCCGAAGGCAATTTTGTCATTACATTCCAGCCTGGTGGAGCAGGTGAACTACCTGATCTGCCTATATGGGATGCGCCTCAAATTCTCGGCTTGGATGCTGAAGCTGGCGATGTCGTTCTAAATGAACAACACCTGGCAAATGGAACAAATCCTGATTCGGATGAGTTGCTTCAACCTGGCAGCTTCACATTGGTTGCTGAGGCTGGAATCGCTGCACTGCAGATTGGAACACTGTCTCTGACCTTAGATGACCTGCTTGCACTCAATAGTGATGCAATATCTATCACTTCTGATCTTGGTAATATTCTGACCCTGACTGGGTTTGATGTGCTTACCGGAGAGGTCAGCTATACGTATGAGCTGAAAGATAATACCGACCATAATCCAGGTCAGGGACGAAATGACCTAAGCGAAGAGTTTACGCTTATTCTGACAGATGTGATGGCACAAACTGGCTCTGCAAGTCTGCGAGCTATCATCATCGATGACATTCCAGGACAGTTTACGCCGGTAGATAGTGTGGAAGTGGGTGTTAATGAGTACATGGTCGGTGAGTTGACTGCGAACTGGGTTAGTCCGACAGGTGGTAGCTCGACAATAAACAATACCGATCCTGGTGTGGATGATGTCATTCGTTGGGGTTCAGGTAATAATTATTCTGACTACACATTCGATGATAACAACTCTCTCATAACACTGGAGGGTACATCAACTAACTCAGTTATTATGCTGGGCACTTTTACTCACAATAACTTCCCTCTGGCATGGGATGCTCCAGTCATTTCTGGAGTCAGCTTGGATCTGTCTTTGAAGGTTGTGATTAATGGAGTGATTCATACGATTAGTCACACCATCGTCTTTGATCACAACGAAACACCGAACAATAGCTCAGATCCATGGGTAAACGCTGATATTGTCACTATTACCAATGCCACGAGCACAGTTACGATCCCTGTAGGAGATAAAGAGTATACTTTTGAAATCCTGGGCTTCCTTGATCAGAATGGCAACATAGTTAATCAGGTCAAGACACTGGAAAATGCAAGCAACTCGTTCAACCTGTATGCTCGTCTGTCATCAACTGATGATCTGCCAAAGGCTGATGGTCAGGTAGATGCAAACTGGGGAGCCGATGGCGCTGCTGTTGAAAATGAGCTGACCTGGAAGGACCAGGATGGTGATTTCATTACTAGTGGAGAAATCGAGGGGCAATACGGCACATTGGTGGTTGATGCCGATGGTAACTATACCTATACGGTCAGCCGTGAAACCAAGGATGATATGGGGCTGGGTCACTCTTATCAGGAAACCTTCAACTACTACCTCACCGATGCTGACGGTGACAAAGTGGAGTCTACTCTGACCATCAATATCAATGGAGTGCTGAATACTATTACAGTGTTTGATAGTGAGGGCACGGCAGGTGTAGAGCAGGAGCTCACAATACCAGATGCTGAGACCTCGTCATTGATTAATGCGTTCAGTGTAAGTACCAACAGCGATAATCATAGATCTGGTACCTCATCCAGCAAAGTTAAAGAGTTCTCGATTACTGATGCTGAGGGTGAGCTGTCCTTTGGTGTGTTCATCTACACTCCTGGTAGTACGAGCGCTTCTCTTGCATGGTCTCTGTCAGATAAAGATGGAAACATAGTTCAATCGGGAACGTTGACTCAGACCGGCCAGGTAAAAGTTGAAAATCTTCAATCTGGAGATTATGAACTGAGCCTTGTTGCATCTGCACAAGGTAGATCCGGACCACGGTCGCATAGGGAGTACCCGGAGGTTGATGTCCAAGACGTCGCTCTCAAAGTACAGCCAAATCAAATGGAGGATATTACGGTTCAGCCTTATGAAGGCAATGTTTTGACAGCTGATGGAGTCGTTCCTGGTTCAGTAGATACAGTCCTTCAGATTGAGCTGAACGGTGAGTTTGTTACAGTCGACTCTTCGGGTACTACGGTGTCGGGCCAGTATGGCACATTGGTGATTTCTGCCGATGGCAGCTATACCTACACTCCAAATGCGGTACCGGGTAACGATGGTAAACAGGACAGCTTTGCTTTCAAGCTGGCACATCCATCAGGTGCTTATAAGACTGGGGAGATCCGTATAGAGATTGAAAGTAACTATGTGGATGATCAGACAATCGATATCAATGCTCTCGGTATTCTGGGAGAGTTGCTGGTTGATGGTCTTTTTGATGAGCCAGAACAGGAGAAGGGCGATGCAGTTGTTGATGTGCCTTCTGACGACTCTGTAGAAGAAGATGATTCTGTAGAAGAAGACGACTCTGTAGAAGAAGACGACTCTGTAGAAGAAGACGACTCTGTAGAAGAGGATGATTCTGTAGAAGAGGATGACTCTGTAGAAGAAGACGACTCTGTAGAAGAGGATGATTCTGTAGAAGAGGATGACTCTGTAGAAGAGGATGACTCTGTAGAAGAGGATGACTCTGTAGAAGAGGATGATTCTGTAGAAGAGGATGATTCTGTAGAGGATTCATTGGTTGATGGAGCCGTCTCGGCGAAGGATCTGATAGATGGTGAGGATGAGAATGAGGAAGACTTCCTGAGCATGATTACTCAGAATGAGGACGATTCAGAAGAGGATGGTTCGAAAGAGTTGGATTCAGATGAGCCGACCAAGCAGGAAGGTCCATCTGACTTTGTTCCACCGGTACTTGAAGAGTTGCCGCCGATCTCTACTACTGACCACTAAATCAGTTTTTATCTGAAACCTAAAAAACCCCGGCCATGTGCCGGGGTTTTTGTTTGTCCAGCGAAGCTGGCAAACCCGCCCGCCTGAAAGAAGGCGGGATCACCCCGACCGGGGGGAAGATAATCCGAATGGCAAGGGCGTCATTGGCCAACGATGGGGTCTGAAGGAAGCCA
>NZ_WBOM01000019.1 GCF_008973755.1 Nitrincola alkalilacustris
CGGGGGCTGCGGTATTAAGTGCCTGGCGATGACCTACTCTCGCATGGGGAGACCCCACACTACCATCGGCGATGACGCGTTTCACTTCTGAGTTCGGTATGGGATCAGGTGGTGCCACGTCTCTATGGTCGCCAGACAAAACTGGAACAACCGGGATCTGAAGTCTGTCTTGATGCGTCTTTTGTTTAGTACTTGTCGTAACACTTGCTACAACCTGTCCACAACACAAGCTCAATCTACTGTCTCTACAATCAATCTCTAGCATTCAAACAAACGCCTTGGGCGTTATATGGTCAAGCCTCACGAGCCATTAGTACAGGTTAGCTCAACGCCTTACAACGCTTACACACCCTGCCTATCAACGTCCTGGTCTCGGACGGCTCTTCAGGGACCTTAAAGGTCCAGTGAGATCTCATCTTGAAGGGGGCTTCCCGCTTAGATGCTTTCAGCGGTTATCCTGTCCGAACGTAGCTACCCGGCAATGCCACTGGCGTGACAACCGGAACACCAGAGGTTCGTTCACTCCGGTCCTCTCGTACTAGGAGCAACTCTTCTCAAATCTCAAACGCCCACGGCAGATAGGGACCGAACTGTCTCACGACGTTCTAAACCCAGCTCGCGTACCACTTTAAATGGCGAACAGCCATACCCTTGGGACCGGCTTCAGCCCCAGGATGTGATGAGCCGACATCGAGGTGCCAAACACCGCCGTCGATGTGAACTCTTGGGCGGTATCAGCCTGTTATCCCCGGAGTACCTTTTATCCGTTGAGCGATGGCCCTTCCATACAGAACCACCGGATCACTAGAACCTGCTTTCGCACCTGCTCGACGTGTCTGTCTCGCAGTCAAGCACCCTTCTACTCTTGCGCTCATTGGCTGATTTCCGACCAGCCTGAGGGTACCTTCGTGCTCCTCCGTTACTCTTTGGGAGGAGACCGCCCCAGTCAAACTACCCACCACACAATGTCCTCGATCCCGATAAAGGACCTGAGTTAGAACCTCAACAGTACCAGGCTGGTATTTCAAGATTGGCTCCACATGAACTGGCGTCCACGCTTCAAAGCCTCCCAGCTATCCTACACAAGTAATGTCAAAGTCCACTGTGAAGCTATAGTAAAGGTTCACGGGGTCTTTCCGTCTAGCCGCGGGTACGCTGCATCTTCACAGCGAGTTCAATTTCACTGAGTCTCGGGTGGAGACAGTGTGGCCATCGTTACGCCATTCGTGCAGGTCGGAACTTACCCGACAAGGAATTTCGCTACCTTAGGACCGTTATAGTTACGGCCGCCGTTTACTTGGGCTTCGATCAAGAGCTTCGCTTGCGCTAACCCCATCAATTAACCTTCAAGCACCGGGCAGGCGTCACACCCTATACGTCCTCTTTCGAGTTTGCAGAGTGCTGTGTTTTTAATAAACAGTCGCAGCCACCTGGTATCTTCGACCGCCTTCAGCTTACGGAGCAAGTCCTTCACCAAAAGCGGCGTACCTTCTCCCGAAGTTACGGTACCATTTTGCCTAGTTCCTTCACCCGAGTTCTCTCAAGCGCCTGGGTATTCTCAACCTGACCACCTGTGTCGGTTTGGGGTACGGTCGTCTATTACCTGAAGCTTAGAGGCTTTTCCTGGAAGCTGGGCATCAACCACTTCAACTCATAAGAGTCTCGTCATCAGGTCTCAGCCTTAAGAGAGCGGATTTGCCTGCTCTCTCAGCCTACACCCTTAAACGCGGACTACCATCGCCGCGCTGGCCTAGCCTTCTCCGTCCCCCCATCGCAGTAATAGCCGGTACAGGAATATTAACCTGTTTCCCATCGACTACGCTCTTCAGCCTCGTCTTAGGAGCCGACTCACCCTACCCTGATTAACATTGGATAGGAAACCTTGGTCTTCCGGCGGGGGCGTTTTTCACGCCCCTTGTCGTTACTTATGTCAGCATTCGCACTTGTGATACCTCCACGGTGCCTCCCGGCTTCCGCTTCAACGGCTTACACAACGCTCCTCTACCATGCACAGATAAATCCATGCATCCGCAGCTTCGGTATCTGGTTTGAGCCCCGTTAAATCTTCCGCGCAGGCCGACTCGACTAGTGAGCTATTACGCTTTCTTTAAATGATGGCTGCTTCTAAGCCAACATCCTAGCTGTCTGAGCCTTCCCACATCGTTTCCCACTTAACCAGAATTTTGGGACCTTAGCTGGCGGTCTGGGTTGTTTCCCTTTTCACGACGGACGTTAGCACCCGCCGTGTGTCTCCCATGATTGCACTCTTGGGTATTCGGAGTTTGCATCGGGTTGGTAAGTCGGGATGACCCCCTAGCCGAAACAGTGCTCTACCCCCCAAGGTGAGACATGAGGCGCTACCTAAATAGCTTTCGAGGAGAACCAGCTATCTCCGAGCTTGATTAGCCTTTCACTCCGATCCACAGGTCATCCGCTAACTTTTCAACGGTAGTCGGTTCGGTCCTCCAGTTGATGTTACTCAACCTTCAACCTGCCCATGGATAGATCGCCCGGTTTCGGGTCTACTCCCAGCGACTCATTCGCCCTATTAAGACTCGGTTTCCCTACGCCTCCCCTACTCGGTTAAGCTTGCCACTGAAAGTAAGTCGCTGACCCATTATACAAAAGGTACGCAGTCACGGAACCAAGTCCGCTCCCACTGCTTGTACGTACACGGTTTCAGGGTCTATTTCACTCCCCTCACAGGGGTTCTTTTCGCCTTTCCCTCACGGTACTGGTTCACTATCGGTCAGTCAGGAGTATTTAGCCTTGGAGGATGGTCCCCCCATGTTCAGACAGGATATCACGTGTCCCGCCCTACTCGTTTTCACTATAAACAGGTTTTCGTGTACGGGGCTATCACCCTCTATGGCGACACTTTCCAGTGTCTTCCACTAACCCGAATACAGCTTAAGGGCTGTTCCCCGTTCGCTCGCCACTACTTAGGGAATCTCGGTTGATTTCTTTTCCTCCGGGTACTTAGATGTTTCAGTTCCCCGGGTTCGCCTCTCAAAACCTATGTATTCAGTTAAGAGATACCTAACAAGTTAGGTGGGTTTCCCCATTCGGACATCTTCGGATCAAAGCTTGTTTGCCAGCTCCCCGAAGCTTTTCGCAGGCTACCACGTCCTTCATCGCCTCTGACTGCCAAGGCATCCACCGTGCACGCTTATTCACTTGACCATATAACCCGAAGGCGTCTGTTCAACTGAATGCTT
>NZ_WBOM01000002.1 GCF_008973755.1 Nitrincola alkalilacustris
AACTCAGAAGTGAAACGCGTCATCGCCGATGGTAGTGTGGGGTCTCCCCATGCGAGAGTAGGTCATCGCCAGGCACTTAATACCGCAGCCCCCGGTCTCTTCGAGATCGGGGGTTTTTGCGTTTAGCAGCTTGCTCTGAATACGGTACAATTGCGTATGAACTCTTTTAAGTAAGCAGATGGCAGGCAAATGATCTATTTCTTTATTTTTATCGGTTTAATAGTGATTGCCGGATTACTGGCTTTTATCTTCAAGCATCTGGCAGCGCAGAAACAGCTTAAGCTTGAGCAAGAAGCCACCGTTCAGAAGGCTCGCGCGGATGCCCTGCATCATCGTCAGTATCTGATAGACAGTATCCGCATTCTCAGCAAAGGGATGGAGAAGGGAGAACTGAGACTGTCAGAGGGGTGTATTCGTCTCAAGGTGTTGCTTGATAATCTGGTTCCACATTTACTGGTTGATGCCAAATTCATGGTTTTCAATCATGTATATAATGAAACCGCCCATATTCCGCGTTTGAAGGAGTGGAAGGCTCTGACAGCAGATGAGCGTCGTAAGCATGAGGTGACACTGCAAAAGTTAGAGATGGAGTGTCAGGCTGACATTCGTGAAGCGCTGGTTGAGCTGAACCGCTACCCACTCGAGCGAATGCAGTAATGTCACAGTTTATAGCCGTTTTTCTGGTGACGCTTTGTGTCATGATTCTGATTGTCCTGGCCATGATGTTCGGTAAGCCTATCGGTTATCGCCCGTCACGCGAGTCAGTTTTACTGCTCTTGCGTGGGATAGAAGATGGCTCGACACGGCAGGAAGCCTGGGACATGTTCCTGGGTTATCCAGTCAGTCATGACCCCGAGCTTGAGGCGATTCGCAGGCAGTTAGTTACCCTTCATGAGGGGCTGGATGGCGCAACTGCTGCGAAAGAGGGGCTCAGCGGTTATATCTATGATCGTGAGGGTCGTGCCAGAGTGGCAAAGTTCACCGCGCAGCTTGAAAAACTGATCAACGAAGAACCAGGCTTTCGTGAGTTCTGAGCTGGGCGGTAGTTTTCATTCCACTTCTCAAACGCGATTTCGCATAGCCCTCTGCAGGCGGTAGTAGTGCTTCCAGATCACCTGTCTGGAGCCATGTGGTATGCTGTTGTGCAGCTCAAATACACAGGACTCCAGTTCCGGATTTTCGTAAAGCCCGGCAAGCCCTATCAACTGATGAGTGTGTGTTCGTATCTTCTCAATCTGGCCTGACAGAAGTAATTGTAATATTGCATCGAGCTGTCTCTTCACCTCTTCATTGAGTCGGTTAGCAAAGGCGAAGGATTTTACACTCGGAAAACAGCCCTGATACTGTTGATCAACGATACTCATAGTGTTGGCTGGGTCAAGCCCGGAGAGTAAGCGATGGAGCTCTGGAATTTTGATCGGTTTCAGCAGTATCTCCGTCACGCCTGTTTCACGCAGTGCTCTCTGTTCTCGTGCGGCAATGTTAGCTGTCAGCGCTACTATTTTTAGTTCTGGGTAATGGTCTTTCAGGTGTCGGGTTGCTGTGATTCCATCCATTCCCGGCATATTAACATCCATCAGTACCAGGTCTGGCAGTGCTTTTCTTACAGCTTCAAGCGCTTCTTCGCCACAGGTTGCTGTTGTCACTTTCGCACCAAGCTCCGATAGAATACGCGTGATCAGCATTCGGTTAAGCTCATTATCTTCCACCACCAGAACTTGCAGGCTTACCGGAAGCGGCTTCAGCTTCATCTCTTCATAGGTGATGGTGTGTCTGGTATCAGCGATGATCTGAATCAGTTTTTGTGGGTTAACAGGTTTGCTCAGGTAGATCAGACTACTGTCGGGCGAGTCCTGTAGTTGGTATGGCGGCATTAACAACAGTACTTTTGTTCCTCTGAAGCGGATCCTGAGTTTGTGCTGCAGGCTTTTGCTTTCTGTCAGTGTCATCTTCAGGCTGGTTCCAACCAGAATATGAGTAAACGGATTCCGGTTGAACAGCAATTCTGTTGCAGTATTGAACTCTGTGACTGATGCGCCTGCTATTCGAAGTTGTTCTGCAACTGCTCTGGAGAGCACAGGGTAGCTGTCATATACGGCAATCACAGCTTTCAGCTCTTCCTTGATCTCTTTGTGTTCCTGTACAGGCTGTAAGGGAAGATCTATTGTAATATGTGTCCCGTCGAACTCCTTGCTGTCGAGGTGTATAGTGCCGTGCATCAAAGTGACCAGCCTATATACGATTGCCAACCCAAGTCCTGACCCTCCATATTCTCGGCTGATACTGCTGTCTGCCTGACTGAAGGCATCGAACAGGTAGGGCTTGTGGTGTTCGGCTATACCAATACCTGTATCGTTGATTTCGACGTGTAAGCAGTCGCTAGCTTGATTGCTGATGCGTGTGGCTCTAATCAGAACATGCCCAGAATCAGTGAATTTGATTGCATTATTCACAAGGTTGCTGATGATCTGCCGGAATCTTGTTGGATCTCCATGAATCAGTGTCGGCAGTGAAGGACTGTAGGTGAAGATCAGCTCCAATCCTTTTTGTTGTGCAGAAGGTGCCAGCATGTCGATCACATCCTGTATCGCCGCGCAGAGGTCGAAGGGTATCACTTCAAGTTTGATTGCGTTGGATTCAAGGCGAGAAAAGTCTAGGATGTCGTCAATGATATTCAGTAGCAGTAATGAGGTTTGGTCAATAATCTGCAGATACTGTTTTTGCTGCTCCAGAGTATTGTGTTGACCCATCATCTGGGTGAAGCCGATAACAGAGGTCAGAGGAGTGCGCAACTCATGGCTCATACGAGCAAGGAACTCATCCTTGGATCGGTTCGCATCATCAGCCTTATTACGTGCGGTGGTCAATTCAGCATTTTTATTTTCTATCTGCTTGATGGTTTTTGACAGCTGACGTGTGGCAAGTTCTACACGGCGCTCTAGCTCTCTGTTCGATATCTCAATAGTGGCGGCCAGGTTGTTGATCCCTTTTGCCAGAATATCCAGTTCGTGAGTGGATGTTGATGTGGCGCGTATCGAGAAATTGCCTTTCTGCAGGAGTTTAATCACGGCTGACAGGCCGGCAATCGGTCGTGTGATGCCATTACCAATACGGCTGGCAATCATGAATGTGGTGATCAGCCCTATGCAGGACAGCAGCAGACTACGCCATATGATCTGCCTCTGCCTTTCTATGATCGGCTGATCTGAGATCAGAATTCCGACCCAGCCAACATTTTCTCTGTACTGCTCATCATGCAATTGGTCAGAAGAGTGGTCGATGACTTGTATGGGATCACTTTTGACCGGCATGATGAAATACCAGATGTTGTTGATCAGCTTGTCGCCATTAAGTGCCTGCTCAAGCTCAAGTGGAAAATCTGCTTCACGATGGAGCAGTTGACTATCAGCATCCAGGAAAATGACATCTGAGATATGCGGGTCCTGCAACAGTCGCTGACTAAGGGGAGATAACAGATCAATATTACCACTCAATATGCCAAACTCGGCAGAGGTGGCCAGTAAGCGGCTTAGCTCATGCCCCTTGGTCAGTAGTGTGCTTTTGGCATCCGATATCTGAATGTAGGTGAAGTAGCTGCCCAGCAGCACAGTAATCAGGATCATGGGAACCAGCGACAATGCGAGGACGCGGTTTTGAATGGACAGGTGTTTAGTTCTTCTGGCGGTCATATAACAGCTCGGACGTTCTGAGGGCCTCTTCGATCAACTCTAGAGGGGGAAGATCCAGTCGAAGCGTCCTTGCAGCCGTTCGGTTGACACTGACAGTGTAATATTGAGGGTATTGCGGCTCAGGCAACTCTGCCGAGCTGCTCATCGTCTTTATCAGGTCAGCCGTATGTCTGCCAACTTGCGTCGGGGTCGAATAGATACCGAGTACCGCACCGGCATCTACATAGCTGGTCGAAAATCCTATCAGCGGAATGCGGTTGCGCAGGCTGATATAGAGTATCCACTTTGCAGCCGTCCGGTTGAAGACTGAACTGTCTGGTATTGCAATAAATACATCGCTGTCTGAAATGATCGGTGTGAGAACTCGAACAGGGTTATCACTTTCATTCATCAGCGTATACACCGGACGCATACCGAAATCGGTACTGACTCGGACAAAATCAGCTTCAAGTACTCTGGAGGAAGGGCCGAACACTGAGCCTACGCTGGTCATGTTCGGTTGTATGATTCTGGCAAGTATCAGTTGTCTGGAGAAAGGCTGGTCCATGAACAGTGCGGTAATCTGCCTATTGATGAAAAGCAGGCTTGCCTGATGATTCTGGGACAGGACTGTAAATGCCTGAGAGGGTAAAAAGGTACATAGTACTCGAGTAGATGGCTGAGCATTTCGAATGACAAACTCGCAGGCACGGGTTCCGACCGCAACTATGGTTCGATCAAGGCTTTTTTCCTGATCGAGAGCTCCTTGCTGCAGGTAAGCGGTCTCGAGAGTTATCTTGAGTTCCTGCTCCAGTGTCTTGAGCAGCGTAGCATAAGCGTCTCCCTGGTCACTGAATATCAGTAAGGGGGTGCGTTCTGCCGCAACAGACTGTGTTACAGCCAGGCATATGGCCATGATCAGTAGCCGTATGAGTCGGTGATTTAACGCTGTCAGGAGTCCTTCCATAGCTCGTCCATTTGCCCCGGGCTCAATGATATTTCATCATCAGTTGAATGAAAACTCGGCGCTCGAAATCATGATAGTCATAAAACTCCTGATAGTCAGGGCCAAAGGCATTTTGCACCACTAATGCCAGTTCTGTTTCACGAGTCAGACCTCTGTTCCAGATTTTTGCGGCCTTGAGGTCGGTGCGGTTATAGGCTTTTCGATCATCACCTTCCAGCCAGTGTACCTTGTCCATGAAATAGTGAGCTGCACTGAGAGTCATGTCAGGGGCTACCTGCCAACTGATCAAGGCGGAGACTGTATGCCTTGGTGACAACATGGCGCGATTGAAAGGAGTCCTGTTCACGGCAGGGCCGCCCTGATCCCAGTTACTTGTCTGTGTTCTATTGTAACCATAGTTGAGTGTTGCAGAGACAGTGCTGAGAGGTTGCAGATTCAGTTGCAACTCCGCACCAGTATTGGTCCAGGCACCTGCATTCCTGTTGGTACGACTTCGAGCTCCAGGAAGATCATCCCCGGCTGGAATCCAGTAACTGACAATGCCATCTGAGATCTCCTCACGGTATATCCGCAGATCGAAATAGCCATTCATATTTTCCAGTGCGTGCAGCAGGCCAAACTCATAGCTACGAAGTGTTTCTGCTCTCAGTGCTGTGTTGGCCTGCACGACTCTATCGCTGACTCGTCCATCCGGCTGGTAAAGAGTGAAGTTGCCAAAGCGCTCAAGCAAGGATGGTAAACGCTGGCTGTGGCTGTAACCCAGTCTGAAGGTCGTGCTGTTCAGGTGAGAGTAGTTAATCGAGGTACGTGTAGAGCGTGCAGTCGTATGGGTGTATTGACGCTCATACAGGGCACCCAGATTGAAGACCAGATCTGGAGTCAGGTTGAGCTGGGCATTGCTGAATGCTCGCCCTTTGTTCCCTGATACGGTACCTGACTGAAGCAGCATCAGACTGGAGGCCTTCTCGTGGCGATATCCGGCACCAGCATTCAGCTTCAGCACTTCATCCTGAGTATGGGAAAAGCCCAGCTCCATATCATACAGGCTGGTGGTGCCATGCTCCCCAAGTGCCCGATAGCCGGGGTTGGCATTGAGCTGCAGTTGGATCAGCTCTACCGGTACATGGTAGAGACTTTCTGTATAGCGTTGCAACTCTTGTGCGGTGATCGGCTGTTCATCGGCGCTCAGATAGTTTCTGTAGGAGCGAAAGTAGACGGACTGATGTGGTGACAGTTGCTGTGTCCAGGTCAAGTCCTGGTAGTTGGCGCTGTAGTCGCGCCGTGCAATGAAAACCTCTTTACCTATCCTTTCACGCTGCAGAGGGCTGCTTTTGAGAGAGCCTGTGCGGGTATGACCTCTGTCAAGACCTATGCGCAGATCCAGCGTATGGCGCAGGGTTGGAGTAAGGCTGGCAGCCAGGTTCATATACTGGCGGCTTGCATCGTCACTGTGGAGGCGGCTGCCGTCGTTTTGCTGGTGACTGGCACTGATGCGATAGCGACCATGAAGCAGGTCATCGGTGACGCGCAGGTAAGCATTACGGGTATTGAGCGAGCCCGCTGTTATACCACCTTCGGCGCCGGTTTCCTTAAGCGGAGATCGTGTCACGAAATTAATGGCCCCGAGCAGAGCATTGGAGCCATGAGTGGCAACATTAGAGCTGCGAATGATTTCTATTCGCTCCAGGTCATCTACACCCAGTCCGAGTGAGGTCCAGTCCACTGCTGAAAAGAGAGGCAGGTAAACCGAACGCCCATCAATCATCACTTCAAGGCGATTCGGAAAGTCATTGCTGAAACCGTGATAGGTTGCACCGAACTTGTTTGTACTGACATGAAAAACCTGAAATCCCGGAACCAGGCGCAAGAGATCGGGAAGGTTTTGTGCTCCTGATGAGGCAATGGTCGCCTTGTCGATCACAGTGATGGATGCGGGTGCCTCATTTACCTTTTGAGCAAGACGGGTTGCCGACGTGATGACTGGAATGCTGGTCAGCAGATCATCTTCATGTAGTGCAAAGGCCTTATCATCCGCGTGATCAGACCAGGCCAGTGGCACAACCGAACACAGGGTCAGAACTGAGCAGACGGTGAGAAGTATTCTGGGCCAGTGATGTGGTGTGTAATGAACTGTTTGCATGCAGATCCAGTGTCGACAGCGTTTATATCAGGTACCCCAATTATATCAGTCTGCGGTGTGAAGTGACTAACGTACTTGAGAAAGACACATCAACGGAACTTTAGTCTGGCAGTTATCCAGGCTCTGCGATCAAACTCATTGAATGGATAAAATTCCTGATACTGTTTGCCTGACAGGTTTTGCAGGGCCAGTGATAGCTCAAATGTGTTGTCATGATCCAGCTGCCAGTGCCTGGCCACTTGCAGGTCTGTTCGATTATAAGATGGAATCACGACATGCTGGAGATTATCCGCCCAGTGTACACGGGCCATATAATAGTGGGTTACACTCATGCTCCAGTCCGCGGTTGGCTTCCAGTGCAGCATCATGGATGCTGTGTGGCGTGGTGACAGCGGGCCTGTCGGGTTAAAATGTCCACCTTGCCCCTGATCCCAGCGATTGTGGCGTGAGTCAGTATGGTTATAGTTCAGGAGCAGGCGCATGCTGCGCACTAACTGCCTACTGTACTGTATCTCCAGCCCCTTGTTTTTCATCTCGGCGTGATTGGCGTACATCAGGGCACGATCTCCGGGTCTGCGCCAGGGATGAATACCGTCACTGATGGATTCATAGAACAGGCGAAGGTCTACATGACTGGTGTCATCGAAGAGATGGTAGACCCCCAGTTCTTTGCTTTGGATCTGCTCCTGGCGCAGGTTCGGGCTTCTGGCAGAGTTAACCAGAAGTACTTCTGGGCTGGATGTGAAAGGCCTGTAGACGGTGTAGTTTCTTTCAAGCTCGAGTAGAGAAGGCAGGCGCTCACTGTGACTGTAACCCAGTCTTACGGCAGTCTGAGCCTGCGGTTTCCATAACAGTGCCGCCCGATAAGAAGTGGCATGCTGATCTGAGCTGGCATGTTCATGAAGCAGGCCCGCGTTAAGCGTGAAATGGCGGTTGAGTTGCAGTTCTCCATGGTTGAAAACGCGTATCTTTTCACGCGACACGCTGCCATTGTGAAACAGCATGGTGCTGGAAGCCTGCTCATGTCGGAAGCCCAATGCGGTCGAGTTGCGATAACGGGCATGAGGTGTGAAATCAACTCTCATCTCGGCATCACTCATTCTGGTATTGCCATGCTCGGCGAGGAGTCGACCGCCTGGATTGGCGGCGGCCAGACCATCGGCTATCTGCTGATCGCTGAAGAGATCCGGATGCAGTGACATCATCTGCCGGGTCAGGTTGATCAGACCGGTCTGATGTTTAACAGCATCCATGCCGGTGGGGGCGGCCTCATCCAGTTTCAGTCGGTTACGGTAAAACATCATGTGCAGTCGAGTGGTGCTGGAAAGGTCTCTTTGCCACTTCAGCGATTGAAAATCGGATACATGCTGGCGCTTTACAGTATAGGCATCGGGAGTACGCAGTCGTCCACTGACGATATCTCCCTGATCATAGCCAAGGCTTATATCGATGGAATCAACCAGGGTGGGCGCCAACTGAGCGGAAAAATGAGTGAATTGGCGTGAAATTCCATCGCGGAAACGCTTGCTGCCATCATTTTCATCATGGTTGACGGTAAGTCGATAACTACCCAGTGATGTGTCATGACTGAAACTTGCTCTTACCTGACGGGTATTCATTGAGCCGGCAGAAGTCTGTAATTCAATCCTGTTGTCCAGCAGCGGCCTGCGTGTGATGAAATTGATGGCGCCCATGAAAGCGTTGGAGCCATGAGTGGCAGCATTGGAGCCGCGTACCACCTCTACTCGCTCTATGTCTTCAACCGTAACGGCCAGTGTTTCCCACACGGGGGTTGATAGCAGGGGGATGTAGACTGATCGCCCGTCGATCATCACCTCCATGCGGCTCGGGTGATGGTCTGTTGCGCCATGATAGGTGGCGCCCATCTTATTGCTGCCTGTCATGAACACCTGCATACCGGGCACCAGGCGTAATAGGTCCGGGAGTGTTCGTGCGCCACTGGCCTCAATTGTTGAACGGGTGATTACAGTCATGGAGGCCGGGGCATCGGTCAGCAGTTGAGGCAGGCGCGAGGCCGCGGTGACTTCAGGGATATCGAACTCAAACAGGGATAGTTCATCTGTAGGGTCTATATCTGCCTGAGTGCCTGAAATGTAAAGGACTGAGATCAGTAGCAGTGGCGACAGTCTGTACTGGAAAAGCTTGGACGGCATCTGTATATCCCTATACACGTTCACTGCATTGCAGGTGTGGTGGTAAAAATCGGAAGTGTATTCATTATACCATTATGGAATATTTGTTCAGCATTTTCAGACTGTCTGATTTGCAACTGTCGGCTTGTGATCCGGCTCGGCTCTCCGGTAACATGTTTGCAGATTTCTGAAAAAACAACTCTGGCGATGCGCTGAATAAACCTCTGTTCAGACCGCGGAGCAGAAACCCTGATGGATAAGGCGGCTTATGCAGAATCTGAAAATAACACTGCTACAGACCTCACTGCACTGGCAGCAACCCGATACCAATCGGAGCGCTATTGAGGCCAGATTTGCCGACGTGACTGGAAAGACAGATCTGATCCTGTTGCCAGAGATGTTCACCACTGGCTTTACCATGGCGCCAGAAGGGCTGGCAGAGGAGGAGAAGGGGGAAACACTGGAATGGATGCAACGTCACTCACGACTTACTGGGGCGGCGATCTGTGGCAGCCTGATTGTCAGTTCACCAGCAGGCTTTCGCAACAGGCTCTATTGGGTCACCCCTGAAGGGGAGAGCACTTACTATGATAAGGTGCATCTGTTTCGCATGGCGAATGAGCATGAGCATTATGCCGCAGGTGAGCGGCGCCTGATCATTGCCTATCGTGGGTGGCGCATCATGCCGCAGATCTGCTACGACCTGCGTTTCCCTGTATGGTCGCGCAACCGTAATGATTATGATCTGCTGCTCTATGTCGCAAACTGGCCAGCCCCTCGTCGGCATGCCTGGCGTACGCTGCTGCAGGCCAGAGCGATTGAAAATCAGAGCTATGTTGCCGGTGTCAATCGTGTGGGCAGGGACGGTAATGGGGTTGACTACTCAGGTGATAGTCTGTTGGTGGACTTCAAGGGGGAGCTGATGATCGATCGGGCAGAGGGAGAGGTGTTTATTGAAACCGGTGAGCTCGATGGTGCAGCGCTGGCCGATTTCCGAAAAGCCTTTCCCGCCTGGATGGATGCGGATGCGTTCAGTATCAGCGGCCTGGATAGTCAGGAGAGCATAGATGGCAACAGATAAATCAGCACACAAGTTTTCCGATGATGCCGCAGTGATCGCCTTCGTCAGCGCACATAGCGATAGGCTTGACCTGAGTGCTCAGCCGTCTGTTGAAGAGATAGGTGATGGCAATATCAATTATGTCTATCGTGTCCGTGACCACAGGGGATTCAGTCTGATAGTGAAACAGGCGTTGCCCTACATTCGGATCATAGGCGAAGGCTGGCCTCTGTCACTGGATCGAATCCGTATTGAGGCTGAGGTGTTGCTTAGTGAGGCGTGCTGGGCACCTCATCAGGTGCCTGAGCTGCTGCATTACTCACCTGCGGACGCGGCCATACTGATGGAGGATGTCGGTGACCATCAGAACCTGCGCCACGCCATGATTGAACGTCGCGAGTTTGCTGGCCTGGGGCAGCAGATAGGGGGCTTTCTGGCTGCCACCCTGTTCCATACCAGTGATTTCTTTCTCGGCAGTCAGGAGAAAAAGGCGCAGTTGGCGAGCTTTATCAATCCTGACCTCTGCGGTATCTCTGAGGAGGTCTATTTCATTGATCCTTTCTGTGATCATGAGCGTAACCGGGTTAACCCATTACTGCTGGAAGATGCGCGCAACATCTGGGCCGATGAAGGGCTCAGGGCAGATGTGGCTGAACTCAAATATGGTTTCATGAATCGCACCGAGGCGCTGATTCATGGGGATCTGCACACTGGCTCCATCTTTGTCCGAGATGGCAGTATCAAGATTATCGATCCCGAGTTTGCCTTCTGTGGCCCGGTTGGGTTTGACCTGGGTACAGTGCTGGCCAATTTTCTACTGAACTACTCGGCGCAACTCGGCTTGTCGGGTCATGCGGATGAAAGGACGCGCTATCAACGCTATCTGTTACAGCAACTGCGTGAGTTGTGGCACTGTTTCAGTCAGGCCTTCCTTGAACTGGCGGAGCAGAAATCGAAGGATCCCGGATTGGCGTCAGTGCAGTGGCGGCAACGGAAAATGGCGGACTTCTTTGCTGATATGCTGGGCTATGCCGGAGTTGAAATGATGCGTCGTACGCTGGGGATAGCGCATGTTGCCGATCTGGAGGAGATAGCAGACGAGCGTTTGCGGGCTGATTCCGAGCGGTTGTCGCTCAGGTTGGCATGTCTGTTGATCACCCGCCGCAGAGAGCTGTCTGATATTGAGGCGTTACTTGAAGAGGTTCAGGCTCTGCAGGCGTAAATTCTTGAGTCTGTGACTGCCCCGATGAGGGGCAGACAGTAGAAAAGTAACTCGCGGATTACTGGCGAATACCTTCAATATACAGATCCAGGTGTACGGTTTCAGCAGCCGGGCCGAGGTTGAAGTTGAGTCCGAACTCAGGCAGATTCAATGCTGTGGTACCTGAGAAACCGGCGCGGTAGCCACCCCATGGGTCGTTACCTTCGCCTATCTTGGCTACTTCGATTTCGATTGGACGCGTCTGGTCATTCAATGTCAGCTCACCCTGCAACAGTCCCTGGCCATTGCCCTTGTCTTCATAACCTGTACTGACAAAACGTGCTTCGCTGAATTTGGATACTTCGAGGAAATCACTGCTGCGGATGTGGCGATCACGTTCGGCGTGGTTGGTGTCGACAGAGGCTGTGTTGATTTTGACCTCTACACTGGTAGCGTCAAGGTTGTCGGCATCGTAAGTGAACGTACCTTCAAATTCATTGAAGCGGCCTACAACCATGCCTACTCCAAGGTGATCGATTCGAAAGTTGACAGAGGCATGAGCGCCCTGGGTGTCAATGACATAATCGGCCGCCAAAGCTGGTGTAGCTGCAACCACTGCTGCCAGGGCGAAGCTTTTCAAAAAAGTGTTTCCAATCATCGGGTATTCTCCAGATCTAAGCCCAGAATGCGTCTGAGCGTGTTATCACGATTAATAAAATGGTGTTTCAAAGCGGCAAGGGCATGAATTGAAGCCATTACTATGAGCCCTGTTGCGGCATAAAAATGTACGGTGCCTGCCAGCTCTTCCTGGCGTGTGGCCAGTGCCGGGATGGCAGGGACACTGAACCAGTTGAATACGCTGATGCTGCGCCCATCTGCTGTAGACAGCATGTAGCCTGAGAAGAGTACAACAAGAACCAGCATATACAGGGCGATATGACCCACGGATGCGGCAATTCGTTCCCAGCGCAAATGTGACAGACTCATGGGTGAAGGATTAATAAGCCTCCACAGCAGTCGTAACAGGATCAAAACGGCGAGTAAAATGCCAATGCTACGGTGAATATCAGGGTAGAGACGATACCCGGGATCAAAGTAACTCAGGGACACGATGTAGAGGCCCAGAGGGTACATGCCAATAATTGCCAGCGCGGCTATCCAGTGTAAAAGAATGGCTACCCAGCCGAATTGCTGTTTACTGTTTCTGACCTGTTTTACCAGCGCCATAGACTAAGCTCCATGAAAAGATCTCACTAGGTTAAACTGTCGTGTATAATTCGTCTAATGCATGTGTGAGATAGTTATTATGCATGGACGATATGTTTGTCAGGTGTCTGTTTTTTTCAACCCTGTTCCCAAAGACCTGCATGGGCCGGTGTTAGTTCACTGGAGTGGCGCACAGTCGATTAATCTAGAGAGGTGCAGGTGAGCAGGGTACATGATGTCCAGTTGCGACAGTTGGATCTGAATCTTCTGGTGATATTGGATGCCCTGCTTGAAGAGCGCCATATCACCCGGGCGGCAGAGCGTCTTGAGATGAGTCAGCCGGCAGTCAGTCGGGCTCTGGCAAGACTCAGGGAGGCCTTGCAGGACCCGATTCTGGTAAGAACATCCGAGGGGTTGTCAATGAGTGCCAGGGCTGCCGGTATGCAGCCACAGTTAGCGGATCTGCTCAGAGGTATCAGCCAACTGGTCTCTCCCTCTGGTTTTGAGCCGGCGACAGATGCACGACTGATCAAGCTGACTGGACTGGATCTTGAGCTGGCACTCTACATACCAGCGCTGGCAAAACGTATTCGCAGGCTGGCACCTCTGATGCGGCTGGAAACAGTCAGGCAGGAGTTGGACAGCTTCACCATGCTGGAGCAGGATGAGGTGCATTTCAGCCTTACCGGTCTGGAGCCCATGCGTGCAGCAGACCAGTTGCATCGACTGAGTATCGATACCATGCCAAGTATCTGCCTGATGGCAGAGGATAACCCATTGGCGCTGGGCGACATGAGCACTCGGGCCTATGCGGCGGCCCCACACGGCCTGGTGTCCATCACGGGTAAGGGGCCGGGGTATATGGATCTGATTCTGCAGAAAAAAGGCTATCAGCGCACCATCATGCTGCGCCTGTCCAGCTTCATGTCAGTGGCGGATTTCTGTGAGGAGAGTGATCTGATCTTTACTTTGCCGTTACGTCTGGCCGAGCGCATCGCAGCGGGGCGCAGACTGGTGCTGCGCCCACTGCCTGAGGACATTCAACAGCCCCCCATCACCTTTTACCTCTATTGGCATGCCCGATATCATCGCGATCCAGGCATGCAATGGGTCAGAGAGCAACTGCTTGAGGCGCTGAAGGAAACCACTGCTGCCGCTTACTGACAGTCCAGATTATGAGCCCAGCGCAGGAAGCGCTCCTGCAGTTGTGAACCAGCTCCTGCATGTGCATCAGCATGGTTTATCATCAATACCACCATCAGATCCTTGCCACATTCGCTGCGCACATAGCCGGCGATCGCCGAGACATTATTCAGACGCCCTGTTTTCAGGTGCATGCGGCCGGCTTCGGGAGACGCGGTAAATTGACGACGGGTAGTCCCATCCACACCTGAGATGGACATGGAGGAGATGAACTCATGGCGCCAGGGGCTGTTCCAGCCAGCGTTTAGCACCTGCCCGAGCTGGCGTGGCGAGATGCGTACATGGCGGCTCAGGCCAGAGCCATTGTCGATCACCATGCCACCGACTTCAACGCCTGATTCGCGCAGTGTCTCGTAGAGTGCATTGCGCGCTTTTTCCAGGGTAGCGGGCGTGCCGTAACGCTCTGCACCCAGAGTCAGGGCCATATGTCGGGTCATGATGTTATGGCTCCATTTATTGGCTACCTTGACCAGATCTCCCAGCGGGCGAGACTGATGCTGCAACAGGGCTCTTGCCGGCAGAGGTGGAGAGGGAACTGTGCGAACATGGCCGTTGAACTCGCCACCCCACTGTCGCCAGTGCAGTCGGAACATCTCTGCGGCATAGAACTCAGGATCTACAGCGGTACGCAGCAGCTCATAATTACCGCAGTGAACCGGATAGCGGCCGCTGAAAGTCACCTCATTGTCGGAGGCCTGGTAATGGATACCACGCTGCCAGTCTCCGCAGTTACCTGAACCTGCTTGCAACTGGTTATTGATTTTCATGCCAGGCAGCGGTGGGTCTGCCTCTATATGAATGCGACCCTCAGCATCAGGGAGGACATGAAAGCGCAGAGAGTTGGCATTCACCAGCATTGCGTGGGGCGGCTGGTTATAGGCGCGAAGTGGCTGGCCATCAAACGCACCGGGATCTTCAGGGGCCAGTGAGAAATAGCTGCTATCGAGAATCAGATCGCCTTCAATTTTGCGCAGACCGGTTCGATACAGGCTGCCGATCATGCGCCAGTGCTCTTCACTGACCAGCCCCGGATCACCTGTGCCACGCATGATCAGATCGCCTTTAAGTACGCCGTTTACTATCGGCGCGTGGCTGTAGAACTCTGTCTTCCAGGTGTAATCAGGGCCCAGTGCATTAAGCGATGCCAGTGTCGTCGCTAGTTTGATCGTTGATGCGGGGTTGAGCATCTGCTCATCATTCAATCGTGCCAGCGGTGTTGTCTCACCGGCACGCTGCACCCAGATGCCAATGGCACTCTGTGGCAGTGATTGTGCGCTCAGTAGTCGCTGCAGACTATCCGGTACCTGTGCCAGGGCCTGGTTGAAGGGAATGCTGAGCAAGGAGGTCGTGATGATCAGGCTGAGGATATGTCGGCTTTTGTATGGATACAACATGAAAAAAGCACTCCGAAAATGATGTAACAGTTTTTACTGGACGGCAGATTACGCATGCAGCCGTGCACTTTCAACCAGCGCTGCGAAAAGCTGACGCTGACGTTTCATGAAAATCAGAAATTCCGGGTGCCACTGTACACCGATCAGAAAGCCGTAACCTGGGTCCTCAATGGCCTGGATGATACCGTCCAGATCGCGCCCTGATACATGCAGATGATAACCTGTTCTTTCTATCGCCTGATTATGCAGACTGTTGATCTTGCATCGGCTCTGACCAAGGCAGTCTGCCAGCAGGCTGCCGGGCTCTACCTCCAGTGTTTTCAGTGGCAGAAAGGTTCTTCTGTTGGAGGTTATGCGGCGCTGTGACTTGATATCCTGGTACAGGCTGCCGTTACGGCGGACATTGAGCAGTTGGGCGCCGCGGCAGATCCCAAGCAGCGGTAGCCTGCGCCTCAGTGCATCGTCTATGACCGCGGACTCAAAATGATCGCGGAGCTTGTCATAGCGTGGCTCCACCTCTGGCTCGGAGGCATAGAGCACCGGGTCAATATCATGACCGCCGGTGACGACAACCCCTTGATAATCATATTCAGCCAGAGTATCGCCGGGCCTCAGTTGCAGCGGTTGTCCACCATAGAGGCGTACCGCCAGTGCGACCATCAGGCGTGGTCCTGCCGCCCCCTTTTGCGGGCCGGTGATCGCTATTACCGGCTTAACCATCGCTTGCTGACCTCCTCTTCCCAGTGACCCAGCCAACGGTTCAGCGGTTGTTCCAGAAACAGTAGAAACGCCTGACTGCAGTCTCTGAGCCGCTCCGTATCCGATGCCAACCACTCAACCTCCACCCAGTCATTCCATGCCTGATGAAACCCCCAGTCCGGCTGATCTATTTCGCTGTCGGGCAGGCGGTAATGGAAGGTCGGACGTGCCTTGATCAGGGGATCGTGAGTGATACGGTTGACCCGCGCTTCATCCAGATACTTGAACAGCGGCAGTAGATCAAGCGCTCGGTTTCGGGTTGGGTTATGTGTCAGATAGTCGTCAATCAAGCGGCTCTGATCCGGCCAGTAAGCTGAATCAAGCACGAGACGTAAGTAGTTGATCGGAAATGGATCTATATAGTTGGTCAGGCGCCGTGTGATGTTGATATCGGCGCGTTTGAGCAGCCAGGGGTAGAGGCAGAGAAAGGCTTTCAGATAAGCGGTCAGAATCGTGGGGTCTTCGCTGGGGATTTCCGGATTGAACTGCAGGCCGAAAGCGTTGCTGGCTTTTTCCGAGGTGCCTTTGGCGCCAGCCAGACGCAATGTCTGAAACAGGGACTCCACTTCAGACAGGCGATCCAGTGGCAGTGGCGGGCTGACCATCTCAAGGGGAACCAGGGGCTCAGCTACCAGACGCAGCAACTCTTCGGCGGTTTTTCTGACCTCGGCTTTCAGATCACCTGGCTCGAGCGTTTCACGCCCCATCGTCTTCAGCAGATTGAAGTCCAGTTCGACGATCCAGTCTCCGGCCTTGTCACCTTTCAGAATGCGTTGATAACGCCCGTCGGAATGGATCTCTGTGCCCAGAAAATCACTGACAGTCTTTGCCAGTTGATCCAGTGTCAGCCCATTCATTTCCAGTTCAATACCGACTCGCCGTGTATCGCCGCCGGGGTTGTATTGCCAGGGTGGTTGTCTGATCTCTATCTCCATACTCAGTCTCCTCGGGCTACACCGTCCAGGCGGGGGTCCGCGCCACCTCTCCAGCCGGAATCTGTGCGCTCTATACCATGCAGGCCGCTCTCCAGTGATATGATTCTGATCTTATGACCGCGAGCCTGCAAGTCAGACGACAGATCGGTCAGTTGAGTTCCCTGCTCCAGTTCCAGAGCATCACCACGATGGATCATGTTGGGCAGCGCAATCGCATCCTGAAGATCCAGATTCCAGTCGAGCACACCGAGAAGCGTTTTAAGAACATAGCCGATGATCCGGCTGCCGCCGCGTGATCCGATCACCAGCTGCGTATTGCCTCGGGCATCAAAGACGATAACAGGTGACATGGAGCTGCGTGGTCGTTTTCCCGGTGCGACGGCATTGGGATGGGGCTGACCATCCAGATGTGGAACGAAACTGAAGTCGGTCAGTTGATTATTGAGCAGAAAGCCATCCGTCATACGACGATTACCGAAGGGCATCTCATTCGAGCTGGTCAGTGCGACCATGCGCCCATCAGCATCCACTATGCTGAAATGAGTTGTCCCGGTGGTTTCGCGCTGTGGGCTGAATATTTTACCCACGCGCAGTGGTGACTGGCCCGGTATACCTGGCGAGATCTCTATCAGTGCCTGCTCTTGATTAATCAGCTCGGCGCGCTGGTGCAGATAATCAGGATCAATCAGCGCCTGAGTCGGGACATCGACAAAGTCGGGATCACCGATATAGAACTCCCGATCGGCAAAAGCGAGCCGGCTGGCTTCGGCAATCAGGTGCAGGGTATCGGCACTGAGGTACTCCATCTGTGGCAATGGAAACTGCTCCAGCATGCCCAGTATCTGCAGCAGGGTAATGCCGCCTGAGGAAGGTGGCGGGGCGCCACAGATGGTCCACTGGCGATAGGGCCCGCAGACGGGGTCGCGTTGCAACGCTTTGTACTGCTCAAAGTCACTGGGCTGCAGGTCACCTGGCCAGATCCAGGGAGCGCTGGCGCGCCTGATGAAGCGCTCACCCAGTTCACCCTGATAGAGTGCTGCAGCCCCTTGATCAGCCAGAGTGCGCAGGGTATCGGACATCAAAGGGTTATGCAGTTGCGGCTCATCCCCTCGTGCCTGAGCCTTAAAGTAGCTGCGTGTATCCCGAAACAGCAGCAGAGAAGGGTCGCGGTCTATCTGTGCCTTCAATCTATCCGGCATGGGAATGCCCTGCTCGGCAAGGCTGGCAGCAGGCTCGAACAGCTCGTGCCAGGGTAGTGTGCCGTGTGCCGAGTGAGCCATCTCCAGCATTGCCATGAGGCCAGGGACGCCGACAGCTCTGCCCGAAGGGATCACCACAGGCCGGGGCACAGGCTGGCCCAGCAGGGTGAAACGCTTCTCATCGGCGGAGGCGGGAGCGGTTTCGCGACCATCGAAAAAGTAGATCTGGTTGTTGGGCGAATCATGAAACAGCATGAATCCGCCTCCGCCAATGCCGCTTTCAGGAGGTTCGACAAAGCCCAGTACCATCTGCACGGCGATGGCGGCATCAATGGCATTGCCACCGCGGCGCATCACCTCAAGTCCTGCCTCTACTGCCAGTGGGTGAGCGGCTGCCACCATGAACTGTTCAGCCTGTCGGTCGTCCAATGTCTGGCGGGAGGAGAGGTCGATTTCCTGATTGTCGCTGCAACCCTGCAGCAGTAATAAAACCCCGATGAGCAGGCCGTATTTGCCGATAAGCCGAGTGACCAGTCGGTTTTTCCCGGTCGCTGGCTCAGACCTGACTTGCACTTGCCGGTTGATCAACTTATTGTGCATATCCCTTTTTCCCTTATGGATCTCTTGTCCAGGTTACCTATGGCCCAGAAGTCGACAATTTACAAAGCGGTCCTGAATATCTCTGATATGGATCGCGGTTATTATCATGACCACCACCTTACCATTGCCTTGCACCCCTCTGAAACCGAAGAGCGGATGATGGTGCGTCTGGTGGCCTTCGCCCTCTTTGCAGATGAGTATCTGGCATTTACGCGCGGTATCAGCACAGACGATGAACCGGATCTGTGGCAGAAAAGCATGAGTGACGAGATAGAGCTCTGGATTGATCTCGGTGCTCCGGATGAGAAGCGGGTGCGTAAAGCTTGTGGCCGGAGCAAGAAATCCGTGATCATCCTGTATCATGACCGGCATCTGGTCTGGTGGCAGCAGCACCAGCATCAACTGACCCGCTTCGACAATCTTGATATCCTACAGTTCGAAGATAGTGTTGCCGATAAGCTGCTGATCCTGTGTCAGCGCAGCATGCAGTTGCAAGTCTCGATTCAGGACGGTGAGCTCTGGATCTCGGATGCTGAGCACACGGTGCTGGTCAAGCCTAATAGACTGAAGGGCTATTGATCTATCGCGACAGAGGAGGCCGGATGGCAAAGGCAGAACCGACAATGCAGATGAGCCAGAAAGGGCTCTGGTGGGAACACCTGAAAGTGACATTGCCGATCGTGCTGATACTGGCAGTGGTGGCTTTCATCGCCTGGCAGTTTGTCGAGCCGGCACCACCGCAGCATGTGCGTTTTGCCACAGGATCTGCAGGTGGAGCCTATGAAAGCCTGGGGCAGCGCTATGCTGCGGACTTTGCCCGCAATGGAATCTCTCTGGAACCTGTTGCATCGGCAGGTTCAGTGGAGAACTGGCAGCTATTGCTGTCGGAAGAGGTTGATGCCGCCATCGTGCAGGGCGGTACCGCGCCTACTGGTGCCGGTGATACCCTGCAGGCTGTTGCCAGTGTCGCCTACGAGCCGCTTTTCGTTTTTTACCGTACTGACTCACTGAGCCTGCCTGCCACACCTGAGCTGACTCAGGCAGAGCGTCTGCAACAGTTGGATGGCCTAAAAGTCGCCACAGGCGGTGAGGGCAGTGGCACTCGTTTACTGGTTGAGACACTGCTGGCCGAAGCCGGTATGCCGGAAAGTCTGAAAATTGAACAGGTTGCAGTTGGTGGACGTGCCGCTGCCGATGCTCTGCTGCAAGGGGAGATTGATGCTGCGGCTTTTGTGATGTCGCCCAGTGCGCCGATGATTCAGGAGTTGCTGTCAGCCCCAGAGCTCAGCTTGATTGATTTTGCACTGGCACAGGCCTTGTCGTATCGGCTGCCCTATCTGACGCCTGTGACCCTGTATCAGGGGGTAATTGATCCTGCTCAGGATCTGCCACCGCGAGATATTCGCATGGTAGCTCCGGCCAGCTATCTGGTTGTGCGCAGAGATACCCACCGCTCGGTTGTGCAACTACTGATGGAAGCTGCTAAGTCAGATCAGGGGCAGTCAAATCTGATCACCCGTCCAGGGGTATTTCCGTCACTGCTTTACACGGATATTCCAGTAGCTGCTGAGGCTGAGTATTTTTTTGAGCGAGGTCCCAATATTCTGCATCGCCACCTGCCCTTCTGGCTGGCTTCGATGGTGGACCGTCTGGTCATTCTGATCATACCTTTGCTGGTGATTCTGATTCCATTGCTGCGTATTGCGCCTCCGGCACTGCGCTGGAATATCCGGCGCCGTATCTATCGCTGGTACAGTAAGCTGAAGATCATGGATGCCACCCTGGCGCGCAATGATGTGCCGCTGGAGCTGCTGCAGAGCGATCTGCGCCTGATCAGAACGCTGGAGGACGAGGTGGGCAAGACCGAAGTGCCGCTCTCCTATATGGAAGAGTTTTACAATCTGCGCCTGCATGTTTCCTATATCAGGCGTCGATTGGAGGAGCGTATCAGCGAAGCCGATCAGGCGGCTGAGCTGCCCGAGGAGAAGAGCGCATAGCGGTTCTTGCCCTGTCGCTTGGCCTGATACATGGCGCTGTCGGCTTTTTTGATCAGCTCTTCGGCAGTCTGAGCGTCGCTGGTCAGGGCAATGCCCAGACTGGCGGTGACCGACAGTGAGTTATATTCGTAGGTGAAAGGGACTTTGATCCTGTGGATCAGCTTTTCGGCTACTGCTACAGCCGCCGGTAAACTGGCTTCCTGAAGGATCACCAGGAACTCGTCTCCCCCTATGCGAGCCACTGTATCCACCTCCCTGACACTCTGACTCAGCCGGTGCGCTGTTTCAATCAGTATCGCGTCGCCCGCATCATGCCCATACTCGTCATTGATCTCCTTGAAGCCATCCAGGTCTATGAATAGCACGGCAGCCATAGAGTTGTTGCGGCGGCTGAAATTGATCGCCTGAGTGATGCGATCCTTGCCGACACGCAGGTTGTGCAAGCCTGTCAGATTATCATGGTTGGCCAGGCGACTGATCTCCTGATTCTGCTCTTCCAGCAGACTGATCAATTTCTGCTGGTACTCTTTCAGATAACTGAAATGGATCATGATCAGCATCAGGGAGAACATGTTGCTGACAATCGCATTGATCCAGGCAACGTGGCTACTGGCAAATTGATTGGCTTCCACGGGGGGCTTCAGAGTGCCGGAGTAGAACAGCCAGGCAAAGAGAGTCATGATGGTCACGGCAAACAGCATGTAAAGAATCACCAGGCGGCTGGTATAGGCGATCATCAGGATAAAACCGGTGATCACGAACCAGATCATGCCATTGCTCAGTAATCCCCAGTTGGCCAGAGCCGCGATGGCAACCGAGGTACCAATAGTGGCGAGCGTATTGATCTTGAATCTCAGGCTGAGCCTGCGTCTGATGACGGCCATGACAAAGATCAGCAGGCCACAACCGATATACACATAGAATGAGAATTGCCAGCCGGAGATAAGGTAGCGTGATAGGGTGGCTGGAACTGCAATGCTTACCAGAAGGGCAGACAGCAACATCAGCCGATTGGCTGACTCATCGCGAAAACCTTCCAAATCCTGCCGTGTAAAACGAATCATGGAATCATTTTATCCTGATGTTGCTTATTATTATGATCTGGCGTCAGGCAAAAGTATGAACATTAGGTACACATTACCGGCAAGTCGATAGCATAACCACTCAAACTGCCTGACATTTTTCGGCAGGTGCCATTGAGTCGGGTCCGGTGTCAGTCTTGTGGCTTGGTAATATTCAGCTTGTCTGTTTTTTGTGCCATGATTGAAACGGACCACAGGGGGCACTAATCGCCTCAAACTCAGAGACCAGGAGCGTTATTATGGAGCATACCCTACCCCCCATGCGGCAACTGACCGATACCCTCAGAGCTTGCGGGCAGCTTCAGGCAGAGGATATTCGAGCTCTGGCAGCGGAAGGGGTGCGCACGCTGATCTGCAACCGCCCTGATCAGGAGGAGACTGATCAGCCTGCCAGCGAAGAACTGGCCGATCTTGCAAGGCAACTGGGGCTCAATTGGTATTATCAACCTGTTATCACTGGGCAGGTCACGGATGAGCAGGGAGTCGAGTTCGGAAAAATACTGCAACAGGCTGAAGCTCCGGTTGTGGCTTTCTGTCGCAGCGGTGCGCGTTGCGGCACCCTCTGGGCCCTCAGTCAGAAGTCAGTGCGCTCTGGTGAAGAACTGGTGGCAGAGCTGAAGCGTGCGGGCTACGAGATGCCGGATTTCTTCAAGCGCCTGACCGGCTGAACCCGCGCTGGTAATTGTTGTTTCGCCAAGAATAGTTAACGTGTAAAGTTTTTCTTTCGATGTTGGCTCCACAGTGGCATTCTGTCAGGGGCTGTCATGGGTTATGTGCCGAGCTCGAAGTGAACTGTGATGTGATAGTGGTTGCCTGCCATATGATGGGGCAATCAGCCAACTCTCGGTTTGCTTTTGCACCAGTATGGGTCTGGATGACTTTCAAAAGCGTTAGGCTGGCGCTTCGTGCAAAAATCTCAAAGCCGTTTATAGTTCAATGATTCCATTAAAAGATGGTTAACAAGGGGAAAGGGTATGCGCAAGCCGCTGCTGTGCCTGGACGGGTTGACTAAAGCCTACCCGGGTGTACTGGCTAATGACGATGTATCATTTGAGATCGGCGAAGGACAGGTTCACGCTCTTTTGGGTGAAAATGGCGCAGGCAAATCCACTTTGGTCAAAATGATTTATGGATTGGTTAAGCCAGATACAGGCCAGATGACATTGCGTGGTCAGCCCTATACCCCTGCACAGCCATCAGAGGCACGTTTGAATGGAGTAGCCATGGTGTTTCAGCATTTCAGCCTGTTCGACGCGCTCGATGTGGCCGAAAATGTGGCCCTTGGCATGGAAAATCCACCCGCCTTGCGCGATCTGGCACGACGTATCCGTGATGTCTCTGAGGAGTATGGCTTGCCCTTGGACCCTTCGCGCCTGGTGGGAGACCTGTCCGCAGGTGAGCGCCAGCGCGTCGAGATCGTGCGCTGTCTGCTGCAGGATCCAAAGCTCCTGATCATGGATGAGCCGACATCCGTTCTGACTCCGCAAGAAGTTGATGTGCTGTTTCACACGTTACGAAAACTGTCAGCCGAGGGTACAGCCATTCTGTATATCTCGCATAAACTTGATGAAATCCGCGCGCTTTGTGACGAAGCTACGATTCTCCGCGGAGGGCGTAAGGTCGCTACCTGTGACCCGCGTGAAAAATCGTCCCGCGAGCTGGCAGAGTTGATGGTTGGACAAGTCCTGTCCCCGCCCGAGCGCGCAGAGCGGATCCTGGGTGAAGTGGTCTTGCAGGTGGATAAGCTTTCGCTTGCCTCGAACAATCCCTTTGGAACCTCGCTGAAAGATATCTCTTTCACACTGCGTGCAGGAGAGGTCCTGGGTATCGCGGGAGTGGCCGGAAATGGGCAGGATGAATTATTGCTGATGCTTTCAGGCGAGCTGCCAGCGTCTGCAGAACAAGTGAAACTGAAGGGGCAGCCGATTGGTCATCTGGGCCCTAATGCACGCCGCAGCCTGGGCCTGGTGGCTGCACCCGAGGAGCGACTTGGCCATGCAGCCGCACCGGATATGAGCCTGACTGAAAATGCGCTTCTATCAGGTGCCGAGCGCAAGGGATTGACGAAATATGGTTTCATCGACTGGCATGCTACAGACGCTTTCGCTCGCGAAATCATTGCACGCTTTGATGTGCGCACTCCCGGTCCACATGTGCTGGCGCGCGCGCTTTCGGGGGGCAACTTGCAAAAATATGTGATCGGTCGTGAAATCGAACTTGACCCCGATGTGATCATTGTCAACCAGCCTACCTGGGGAGTAGATGCAGCCGCTGCAGCGTTTATCCGTCAGGCCTTGTTGGATCTCGCGAGCAAGGGGGCGGCTGTGCTGGTGATCAGCCAGGATCTGGATGAACTGCTTGAAGTTGCCGAGAGTTTCGCAGCTTTGAATGAGGGGCGGCTGACAGCTGTTCGTCCCGCCAAGGGGCTGAGTGTGGAGGAAATAGGTCTGATGATGGGGGGGGCACATGACATGCATCCAGCGCATGAGGGTATGGCATGATCCGGCTTGAGAAACGCAAGGAACCGTCGAAATTCTGGCGTATTGCCAATCCATTTCTGGCAGTGGCGCTGACCATGCTGGCTGGCGCAGTCATGTTTGCAATCCTGGGCAAAGACCCGATTGTTGCCATACGACTGATCTTTTTCGACCCGATTTTCTCGGAAACCTTCGGTAGCTACTCGCGTCCACAACTGCTGATTAAATCCGCTCCCCTGATCCTGATTGCAGTGGGATTGGCAATCGGGTTCAAGGCCAATATCTGGAATATTGGAGCAGAGGGGCAATACATCATCGGTGCACTGTTTGGTGCAGGTGTGGCACTGGCCTTCTTTCCTGCACCTGGGTGGTACATTTTTCCGCTGATGGTCGTGGCAGGAGCTTTTGGGGGATTCTTATGGGCAATGATTCCGGCCATTTTGAAAACGCGTTTTAATACCAATGAAATTCTAGTCTCCTTGTTGCTGGTCTATGTGGCGGAAAAAATTCTGGCGGCGATGGCGCTGGGTCTGATGCGGAACCCGGACATCCCGGGTTTTCCCGGCTCTCGTGACCTGCGTCGTTATGAGGCAGCCCATAACGCTGAAATTTTTGCAAACACGGGTATCCACTGGGGGGTTGTTGCGGCCCTGATTGCAGTGATATTTGCCTATGCGATGATGACGCGGCATATGCTGGGCTATCACGTTCGGCTTGCGGGTCAGGCGCCGCGCGCAGCTCGCTTTGGTGGAGTTTCGCCAGCACGACTGGTGGTGATCTGCCTGGGTATCTCCGGCGCACTTGCTGGGCTGGCGGGTATGTTCGAGGTGTCCGGCCCTGGTGGACAAGTGCGGATTGAGTTTGCTTCGGGTTATGGGTTTACCGCGATCATAGTGGCTTTTCTGGGCCGCTTGAATCCTATCGGCATTGTTCTTGCAGGGTTGTTATTAGGACTTACCTATATTGGCGGTGAACTCAGTCAAATGATGCTGCAATTACCCAGTGCTTCGATTCAGGTGTTTCAAGGGATGCTGCTGTTCTTCCTGCTGGCGCTGGATTTCCAGACCAATTACCGATTGCGGCTGACAAGGGGTGCACGCGCATGATGATTGGATCGATCAATATTGCTGTTCTGCTGGCCGCACTGATGGTTGCGGCTACGCCAATTCTTCTAGCCGCCATTGGCGAACTGGTGGTGGAAAAGGCGGGGGTTCTGAACCTTGGTGTTGAGGGGATGATGATCATGGGCGCTTGTGTGGGCTTCATTATAGCCGTCAACACCGGCAGCCCACTCATAGGGTTTATGGGAGCTGCCTTGGGCGGGATGGGGCTGTCGCTTCTGTTTGCACTGCTGACACAGGCATTGATGACCAATCAAGTGGCATCAGGGCTCGCTCTGACACTGTTTGGGCTTGGATTTTCCGCCCTGCTGGGCCAGAAGTATGTCGGCATCACGCCGCCACGCACGCCGAAGCTGGATCTGGGGCCGCTGTCAGAGATCCCTTTTCTGGGCCGTGCGCTGTTTTCACATGACATCATGGTCTATCTGACCATCGCATTGGTTGCGGCTGTGTGGTGGTTTCTGAAGTATGCTCGTGCGGGCATGATATTGCGTGCGGTTGGCGAGAATCATGATGCTGCCCATGCGCTGGGCTATCATGTGAAACGAGTCCGCGTGCTGGCGATCATGTTTGGCGGTGCCTGTGCTGGACTGGGTGGTGCTTATCTGTCACTGATTCGCGTGCCGCAGTGGACCGAGGGTATGACTGTGGGCATAGGCTGGATCGCATTGGCGCTGGTGGTGTTTGCAAGCTGGAGGCCATGGCGTGCGATGGCGGGTGCCTATCTGTTTGGCGGAGTGGTGGTCTTACAACTGAATTTACAGGCGGCAGGTGTCAAGATACCGGTTGAGTACCTATCGATGTCGCCCTATCTGATAACGATTGCTGTACTTGTGTTTATTTCGTCGGGCAAGGCGCGAGGGTCACTGAATGCACCCGGATCGCTGAACCGGCCTTTTCACGCCTCAAACTGAGGCATTATGCTGTCATTAGGGAGAGCTAGACTCATGAAAAAACTGCTGACTGTCGGTGTACTGTGTGCGGCGCTTGCTGCACCTGTCCTTGCTGACACAACCAAGGTCGGATTCGTCTATATCGGCCCTGTGGGCGACCACGGCTGGACTTACACACACGATTTGGCGCGCAAAGCGGTGGAGGCTGAATTTGGTGACGCAGTACAGACAAGCTATGTCGAGAACGTTGGTTACGGTGCAGATGCCGAGCGCGTGATGACACAGATGGCGCTGTCGGGCACTAACCTTATCTTTGCCACCTCCTTCGGCTATGGCCCGGATGTGAACACCGTGGCAGCGCGATTCCCGAACGTCGCCTTTGAACATGCGACTGGCTACATTCAGGAAGCTGATAATGTCAGTCTGTATAATGCACGCTTCTATGAAGGTCGTGCGGTAATCGGTCATATCGCTGGCAGGATGACTCAGACGAATAAGGTTGGCTATATCGCTTCCTTCCCGATCCCTGAAGTTATCATGGGCATCAACTCTGCCTATCTGCATGCGAAAGCGGTGAATCCTGATGTCGAGTTCAATGTGGTCTGGGTTTACAGCTGGTATGATCCTGCCCAGGAAGCGGCTGCTGCCGAGGCTCTGATAGAGCAGGGTGCCGATGTGTTGATGCAGCACACCGACTCAACCGCTCCGCTGACAGTGGCTCAGGATGCAGGCATCATGGCGTTCGGACAGGCATCTGATATGTCTGCTTTCGCGCCTGAATCACACTTGACCGGTATTACAGATGTCTGGGCACCCTATTACATTGACCGTGTGCGCGCTGTTAAAGAGGGCACCTGGAAAGCTGGGAATGTCTGGCACGGTATTGTCGACGGCATGGTTGGATTCGCGCCGATGAGTGAGCGCATTCCTGAAGATGTTCGCGCTGAAGCGGAAGGGATGATCGCTGCAATTGCTGCGGGTGAATACCATCCTTTCACTGGCCCGATCAACAAACAAGACGGCACGCCTTGGTTGGCTGAGGGTGAAACTGCACCGGATGGTGACCTGCTATCCAAGGATTTCTATGTCGAAGGTATCACTTCTGACATCCCGAACTGATCTTTTTTGATCTTTTAAAATACAAAGCCCCCGGAATTATCCGAGGGCTTTTTTGCTTATGTCTGATCAGTATCAGATCTATTCTGATTTCTGGTTCTTCAAACGCTCTTCCCAGAAGGTGGCATTCTTGATGCCCAGCTTCACTGGATCAAAGGTGATCGGGCCTCCAGCCTTTTGCTGTGCTTCATAGTCGCGCAGTGCCAGCATGGTCGGCCTGGAGATGAAGAAGATGATCAGAATGCCGACAATATTGATCCAGGCCATCAGACCCACGCCGACATCTCCCAGATCCCAGATGTAGCCAGCCGTATTCACCGTGCCGTAGGCCACCATGAACATGATCACCAGCTTGACCAGCGTGAGTGGGATGCTCAGGTTAAGCGCACGGCGCAGATAGGCCACATTGGTTTCGGCAATGTAGTAGTAGGCCAGAATGGTGGTGAAGGCGAAAAAGAACAGGGCGATACCGACAAACACCGGACCTATACCACCGAATACGCTCAATAGCGCCATCTGGGTGAAGGCAGGAGAGGCGATGATGGTGTCAGCCGGAACGTTCTGGACGATAAATTGACCCGCTTCGAGAGTGCCCTGCACATTGTACTGCTGAGTGATCAGAATCATCAGTGCCGTTGCGGTGCAGATAAACAGCGTATCCACATAGACCGAGAAGGCCTGAACAAGCCCCTGCTGGGCCGGGTGCTGAACTTCAGCGGCAGCTGCTGCGTGAGGGCCGGTACCCTGTCCGGCTTCGTTGGAGTAGATGCCGCGCTTGACACCCCAGCCGATCGCTGCACCAAAGCCAGCCTGAGCTGTGAAGGCATCTGACAGGATAAGACCGAAGATGCCTGGAATCTTTTCCAGGTTCAGGAAGATGATTATCAGCGCCATCACGATATAACCCAGCGCCATGAACGGCACCACGATCTGAGTAAAGTGCGCGATACGCTTGATACCACCGAAGATGATGAACGCCAGTACAATCAGGATGATGGCCAGTGCGATCAGCTTGGTGCTGCCGACTTCACCAAAGCTGCTGGATACCATCTGACCATTACCGAACACCTGAGTGACGGCATTACCGACGGCATTCGCCTGGATACCCGGCAGGAAGATACCGCAGGCAACGATTGAAGAGAGAGCGAACAGGATACCCAGCCACTTCCAGCCAAGGCAGCGCTCAAAATAGTAGGCAGGGCCACCGCGATACTGGCCGTTGTCATTCACTTTATACAACTGACCGAGAGTGGATTCGGCATAAGCGGTACTGGCGCCGAGGAAGGCAACCACCCACATCCAGAAAATGGCACCCGGGCCACCAAATCCGATTGCCGCTGCAACACCAGCGATGTTACCGACCCCGACACGGCCGGACAGAGAGACGGACAGTGCCTGAAATGAAGAGATGCCTTTGTCAGACTCATTGGAGTTGAACAGCAGTCGCCACATCTCTTTAAAATGACGTACCTGCGCAAAACGCGTCAGGATCGAGTAGAAAAGACCTGCGCCCAGGCACAGGAAAATAAGTGCATCACTCCAGATGTAGCTGTTGAGAGTATTAACCAGCGTTTCCATGATCAATGTGATTCCGGTTCGTTATTGTTTTAGCTCTTGGTCCTGGTATCTGACGTTATAAGCCGTGAGCTGGCTATAACATTCAGTATCCAAAACCGAGGCGCAGTATTCTGCAGCAACGAACGCGTGATATCTATTGAAGTGGCAGGTGCTTTTGCTGAATTTGCATTCTGCTTTGGGAAAATATCTTGAAATTTCAAAGTAAACGTTAAAATATTCTTATCATTATGTTAATGATTTGAATATTAAGACTTTTTTGTTTAAGGGGTGCCTTTGTAGGAGTTCTCACTTTCATTTATGTGAAAGCGGGCCGCTGAGCCCGCTGTCTGCATCACCATTTACCGACAACAAACCCGAGTTTATCAGGCAGCCAGAGTGCAATTCCTGGCACCAGCATCACCAGCACCAGTGAGCTGAGCATGGTCAGCATGAACAGAAAAGCCCAGCCGAAAGTCTGTTCCAGTCTTACCCCTGCCACTTTTGTTGTCACCATCAGGTTCACCGCGACGGGTGGGGTGAATTGCCCGATAGCGATATTCATCGCCAGCAATATGCCGAACCAGACAGGGTTCCACTCGAAATGCTGGATCAAGGGAATCAGGATCGGAGTAATGATCAGATAGATGGAGATCGCATCCAGCACCATGCCGACCACCAGGACCAGCAGCATGATCAGTATCAGCAGTACCCAGCCATTATCTGAGATAGACAACATCAGATTAGCCAGATGTCTGAAGGTGCCGAGCGTGGTGCCTGCCCAGGCAAAGATACCGGCCAGAGAGATGATCAGCATCACCACACCGGATATTCTGGCAGCTTCGCCAAACAGTGCCCAGAGTGATTTCAGACTGAGCTGGCGATAGATCACCACCCCGGTGAATACACCATAGGTAACCGCCACAACGGCGGCTTCTGTCGGGGTAAACAGACCGGAGCGCAGCCCCCCCAGAATCAGTACCGGTGCAAAGAGTGCTGGCAGAGCTTGAATGAAGCTCTCTTTCAGTGGCGGTCTTTCACCACTGTTCGGGTCTTCCCAGCCATAGCGTCGGGATAGCCACCAGGCGGGTAAAAGCAGCGACATGCCAGCGAGAATACCGGGAAACAATCCTGCTGCAAACAGCGCACGCAGATCCACGCCGGGCATCACCACTGAATAGAGAATCAGTGCGATGGAAGGAGGAATCAGAATGGCGGTAGAGGCTGAGGCCGCAATTAAAGAGGCAGAAAACGCCTTGGGGTAGCCAGCCTTGGCCATGCTCGGCAGCATCACCATGGCAACAGCCGCTGCATCGGCGGGTCCTGAGCCACTCATACCACCCATGATCAGACAGACCAGTACTGCCACCAGTGCCAGTCCACCGTGGCGAGGGCCAATCAGCGCCTGAGCGAAGCGTACCAGACTGCTGGCCACCCCCGCGCGCTCAAAAATCAGTCCGGTCAGAATAAACAGGGGGATCGCGATCAGCGGGTATTTGGCGACACTGTTGTAGGTGTTGGTGCCCAGTGTTGCGAGCATATCGGGCGATAACCCGGCGACAATTCCGGCAGCGCCACCCAGGCCCAGAGCAAAGGCGACAGGGACCCCCAGCAACATGGCCAGGCCGAAGATTGCCAGCATCCACAGATCAGGACTCATGCTCACCTCCCTGTGGCTGACCGCTGTCACGCCAGCGTTCGATCAGGCTTTGAGTCAGGCGTATGATGATGGCAACGCTCAACAGCGGCAGCCAGATGATATACATCCAGGTGGGGTAGCCAAGGCCGGGTGACAGTGACTCCCAGTGATACTCCTCCCAGGTCAGCAGCCCGCCATACCAGGTTATCAGACACAGCAACAGAACACAGGCCGCCCACTGCAGCAGATAGAGTGCACGTTTCAGCATCAGCGGCAGGCTTTCCTCGACCAGCAATATGCGAATATGTTCATGCCGTCGGGCAGCGACTGCTGCGCCGGAGAAAGTCAGCACAAACAGCAGAAAAACAGAAAACTCCTCAGTGAAGGCGAAGGATGCATTAGTGGCATAACGCACCACGACATTACCGAGACTGATCAGACAAATACCCAGCAGTGCGATTGATGCGAGCCAGGATTCAGGGCGGGATTTCGGGCCGTGCATGTGAGTACTCATCCAGAGTGTGGCGACAAAGTGTAACGAAACGTATGTGGTAAACACATCAGACCCGCCGGAAAAGGCGGGTCTGATATGCTTCAGCAGTCTGGATCAGCGAGCATCAATTGCTGCTTTGGCGGTATTGACCAGCTCTTCACCGATACGTGGTACCCATTTCTGATAAACCTCGGCAGTGGCTTCTACAAAGGCTGCGTGCTGCTCAGGTGTCAGCTCTGTCACCTCGACGCCACGTTCCTTGATGGTCTCCAGCGTTGCGCTCAGTTCTGCGCGTGATTTGGCTATCTCCCAGGCACCGGCTTCAATGGCGGTTTCACGCAGGATCGTCCGATCCTCTTCAGAGAGAGAGTTCCAGACACGTTGATTGACACCAAATACCAGAGGGTCAGCCATATAGCGCCACAGCGTGAGATACTGCTGACCTACCTGATCGATACGGGCAACATCAAACACCGACAGAGGGTTTTCCTGACCATCCACTGCACCGGTTGTCAGTGCTGGCTGGGCATCGGCCCAGCTCATTTGTGTCGGGTTGGCGCCCAGGGTATTGAAGGTGTCCAGAAACAGGGGTGATCCCACAACACGGATCTTCAGACCACTGAGGTCACTTGGCTCGCTGATCGCCTTGCGTGAGTTGGAGAGTTCACGAAAGCCATTTTCTCCCCAGGCCAGCGGAATGACTCCGCGCTGTTCAATAGCCGCAAATATCTGCTCACCGGCCTCGCCTTGAGTGATGGCATCGATTGCAGCTTCATCCGGCATCAGAAACGGCAGGGAGAAGAGATTCAGTTCCGGCACCTGCGGCGACCAGTTGATGGTTGAGGCCACCGCCATGTCAATCAGACCGCTGCGCATGGCGGAGAACTCGCGGGTCTGATCCCCGGAGACCAACTGGGCATTGGGGTAGACCGTCAGTTTCATGCGTCCTTCGGAGCGCTCTTCAACCAGCTCTGCCCATTTGACAGCAGCCTGACCCCAGGGGAAGGCGTCTGACAGCACGGTTGAGACAGAAAACTCACGTGTTTCCTGGGCCAGTACGGGGGCAGTGAAACCAACACAGATGGCAGCGGTAAGCGCAGACAGGTATAGCTTGGCTTTCATGAGATATCCTTATTGTTTTTGATCAGTCATTACAGGTCCGATGACCGGACAGTAGTGGGCTACTGTTTAATACAGGGCTTTTGAATATAGATGACGATGTGATGTTTTAAAAGTAAAACAAATGCGGACCTTAGTCGACCATGGGGATTGTAAGGTTATAAGGAGAGAGATAAGGGGCTGCAGGTTTTCAGGTATTTTTGAAGAGTGGCGGGATCGCCACTCTTCGGTCACTCGGGTGTATCAGGCTGCAAACAGCTTATGCGGATCGATAACAAATTTCTTCGCCGCACCACCATCAAAGTCGGCATAGCCTTTGGGGGCTTCATCCAGCGAGATTACCTGGACATTGACCGCCTTGGCTATCTGCACGCGCTCAAACAGAATCGCCTGCATCAGCTGGCGATGATACTTCATCACCGGGCACTGGCCGGTATGGAAGGAGTGGGATTTGGCCCAACCCAGACCAAAGCGCAGGCTCAGGCTGCCTTTCTGTGCTGCAGCATCCTTGGCACCTGGATCTTCAGTGACATACAGCCCAGGAATCCCGATCTGGCCTCCGGCGCGCGTGATATCCATCATGCTGTTCAAGACGACCGCAGGCTTCTCTTCATGGTGATGATGGCCATGGCAGTGAGCCTCAAAGCCGACACAGTCAACCGCAGCATCCACTTCCGGTACACCGAGAATCTGCTCCAGCAGGTCCGGCAGCTCTGCATCCTGACGCAGGTCGATGGTTTCGCAGCCAAAGCTTTTTGCTTGAGCCAGACGTTCTGGAATCATATCCCCGACGATGACGCAGGCAGCGCCGAGCAGTTGTGCAGAAACCGCAGCGGCCAGTCCGACAGGGCCGGCACCGGCGATGTACACGGTTGATCCGGGACCGACACCGGCTGTGACGCAGCCGTGGAAACCAGTCGGGAAGATATCTGACAGCAGTGTCAGATCACGGATCTTCTCTTTGGCCTGGTCGGAGTCCGGGAATTTCAGCAGGTTGAAGTCGGCATAGGGCACCATGACGTACTCGGCCTGGCCACCCACCCAGCCACCCATATCGACATAGCCATAGGCGGCACCGGGACGAGCAGGGTTGACGTTCAGACAGATGCCGGTTCTGCCCTCCTTGCAGTTGCGGCAGCGACCGCAGGCGATGTTGAATGGAACGGATACAATGTCGCCGACTTTCAGAAACTCGACATCACGACCGCACTCAATGATTTCGCCTGTGATCTCATGGCCCAGCACCAGCCCGGAAGGGGCGGTTGTGCGACCGCGAACCATATGCTGGTCACTGCCACAGATGTTGGTGGTGAGAACTTTGAGGATGACTCCGTGCTGACACTTGCGATTTCCGATCGCCAGTTCAGGGAAGTCTATCGAGCGCACTTCGACGTGACCGGGGCCTGTATAGACCACGCCCCGGTTTCCTGTGGATATAGCCATTGCCTTACTCCTTTATTGTTGTCATAGGCAAACATGTGCATGAATGCACAGAAGACCAAGGTAAGGCTGCACCGGCTTCTGATCCTGCCTGCCTGCGCCTTCGGAGTTGTCAAACACGACACTTTGTATTGAAGCGCCGTTATAAGGTAACAATACAGGGCCTTGAAAAGCGCCTGAGCATCATGTGCCGTGTCACCAGACGGTATGAAGCTGAATTAGTCGTATTTCAAAAATGGCAGATGGGAGGATCTGCGCTATGATGTGATCTTGAAACCTGCACTGACAATCTTTTCAAGGAGAGAAGAGCATGATTGATTTCCCATCTCTGCCAGGCTCGCGACTGCTGAGCGCCTCTGCGCTGACGTTGCTGCTGTTGACCTCATCCGGCCAGCTGTTTGCCGATACCGCCTTTCGTTACCAGGTCCCTGTCCAGCCGGAAGCTGCGTCCGGTTATCAGGACAAACCGGGCTGGGCGACGAGTTACTTTGCCGTAGCAGCGGCCAATCCACTGGCAACTGACGCCGGCTATCAGATTCTCAAGGCGGGAGGGTCTGCCATAGATGCAGCGATCGCCGTACAGATGGTACTGACATTGGTTGAGCCCCAGTCCAGCGGTATCGGAGGCGGGGCCTTTCTGATGCATTTTGATGGCAGTGAAGTGCTGGCCTATGATGGCCGGGAAACCGCACCCGCCGGAGTAACTGAGGCGCTGTTTCTCGATCAGGAGGGGGCGCCACTGAGCTTTATGGATGCTGCAGCCAGCGGCTTGTCTGTCGGTGTGCCGGGTGTGCTGCGTATGCTGGAGGAGGCGCATCGTGCTCATGGACAGTTGTCCTGGGAGGTGCTGTTCGCACCGGCCATCACACTGGCTGAAGAGGGGTTTGCTGTCAGCCCGCGCCTGCATACCCTGCTGGCAGGTGAAACAGCCCTGAAAGCGAACAGTGCGGCAGCCGCCTTTTACTATGATACAGACGGCGAACCCCTGCCGGTGGGTCATCAACTGAAAAATCCTGCATTGGCTGCTGTGTTGAAGCAGATTGCCGAGCGTGGCAGTGAGGCCTTCCATAGCGGAGCTATTGCACAGGATCTTGTACAGCAGGTACAGCAGCACCCTGTGCATCCCGGTAGCATGACGAAGGAGGATCTGGCCGCTTATACACCGCTGGTGCGTGAGCCTCTGTGTACTGACTGGAAGAGCTATCGTGTCTGTGGCTTTCCGCCCCCCTCATCCGGCCATCTGACCATGATGCAGATGCTGGGAATACTGGAGCATACCCCTGCCGTTGCAGAGCCTTTGCAGGAGGGGCTGCCAGGTGAAGCCTGGCTGCATCAGTTCACCGAGGCGGCACGCCTGAGCTTTGCTGACCGTGCGCTTTATATTGCCGATCCGGATTTTATCAACCCGCCGGGCAACAGCTGGGCCAGCCTGCTGGCGCCGGACTACCTGCGTGAAAGAGCCGGTTTGATCAGTGATACCAGCATGGGTCGTGCAACGGCGGGTACACCTGGCCCTTGGCAGGTAAGTTATGCCAGCATGCCGGAACAGGAGGAGTATGGCACCAGCCACATCAGTATTGTGGATGCCCAGGGTAATGCACTGGCGATGACCACTACCATTGAAGCGGCATTTGGTGCAAGGATACTGGCCGATGGCGGTACCGGTCTGCCGGGTGGATATCTGCTGAACAATGAGTTGACGGATTTCTCCTTCCAGCCTGCGGATGCAGAGGGTGTACCGATCGCGAATCGCGTTGAACCGGGCAAGCGACCACGCTCCAGCATGAGTCCGACTCTGGTGTTTGAGCGTGAAAGTGGTGAGCTGGTGGCAAGCCTAGGCTCACCCGGCGGTGCGGCGATTATTCACTACACGGCCAGAACGCTGATAGCGATGCTGGATTGGGGGCTTAATGCTCAGGAGGCGATCAGTCTACCCCATGCTTTGAGCTTTAACGGCCCGACCTTCCTCGAGGCTGATCGTTTTCCCGAAGCGACGCTTGAGGCGCTGCGTGCCAGAGAGCATGAGGTGACGGAGCGTGACCTTACCAGTGGTCTGCAGGTGATTCAGAAAACGCCCAACGGCTTCTTCAGCGGTGCTGATCCGCGCCGTGAAGGGGTGGTGATGGGGGAATAAGTATTAGAAAATGTTTAACTAATCTGAGGTTGCTGCCACAATAAAGAGAAACTATTACCGACACTATGATGCCAGAGGTTATCTCGATGCTGATAAGGTATTTCGAGCAGGAAAGCCACTTTGATTCTTTGCTGCTGCCGATTCGCTGTCGTGCCGATCGTATCATGGTGTTGGTAAGCCTTTTTCTTTTTCTTGTTTGTCTGTCCCTCAGCCCAGTTTACAACTCCTGGGGCAGTGCTTTGCTGATCGGGTTGCCCACCCTGCTGCTGGTGGTCTGGATGGGACTTCGGCGCAGTGGCCAGCTCTGGACGCGGCTGGTCATGGCTGGTGCCTTCATGGTCTATACAGGACTGATTATTCATCAGATGAGGGGCGATATCGCTTCGCATTTCTCCGCCTTTGGCCTGATAGCCGTGCTTCTTTACTACCGTGACTGGCGCACCATTATCAGTGCCGTGCTGGTTATTTTTCTGCATCATGCCGTGCTGGGTTTTCTGGAAGGGTTCGGCGTACCTGTGTATGTATTCGGCGATCAGCAGGAGCACTGGTTTCACCATCTGTTGGTTCATTTTGCCTACTTCCTGCCCTTTATCGGCATGATGATCTACCTCTCGATCTGGCTCAGGCGTGAGGGGTTTGAAAGTCAGAATGTCATTGAGCTGGCCAATAGAATTGCCCGTGGCAGTCTTGCAGAGGAGCTGCCCAGGGGCGAGCTGTTTGAGCGCAGTGAACTGATCCGAGCCGTCACGACCATGAAGACCCGCCTGCTGGATCTGCTCCGGGTGATGCCAGTACCTGTGGCCGTGATCAGATTGGATGATCATACTGTTGTCAGCACCAATAGTGCCTGGGAGGAGCGGTATGGCCTTGGCAATATCGTCGGCAACCGCTTTGGACAATGCCCCATCTGGGCAGAGCCGGAAACCTGGAGTTATCTGCTGGAGCGGCTCAATGATGCACAGAGTAAACTGCTGGACAAGGTCGAGGTCCGGTTGCGCCGGGTTGATGGTGTGGAGCTGATCTGCGAGTTGTCGATGATCATTCACGAGAATATCGAGCCGGTGATGGCGATTCTGACGCTGGAGGATGTGACCGAGCGCAGGCGTGCCGAGCAGTATATGCATCAACTGGCATATAACGATATGCTGACATCTCTGGCGAATCGGGCCAGATTGCATAAAGAGATGGAGCGCTCATTGCAGTTGTGCCGTGCCCGGCAAATACCCTTTGCTGTTATATTGCTTGATCTGGATGATTTCAAACCGATCAATGACCAGTATGGTCATGATGCCGGGGATGAAGTACTGAAGCTGGTGGCCGCACGGCTGATGGCGCAGATAAGGGATCAGGATCTTGTGGCCAGGCTGGGAGGCGATGAGTTTGTTGTGTTGCTGAACAGTTGCCATGAAGCGCAAAGGCTGACAGCGATCGCGGAGCGGATACTGGTTGCCCTGCAGGAACCCTTGCCGATGAAAGGACTGCAGGGTGAGAGCTTGCATATCGGCGCAAGTATAGGGGTGGTATGGGTACAGGATGGAGAAAATGATGTTGACCAGTTGCTGAAGATGGCTGATAACGCACTGTATGAAGCTAAACGGCAGGGAAAAAACAGCTTTGTACTGCACCAGCATGCGTAGAGTGCTTCAGCCTTTGGTACCCGCAGATGTACTGAATAAAGGATAATCATGACGTTACATATACAGACGCCGTTACTGGAATCACGCGCCCTGCCGCGTCGTGACGGTCAGCATATCTGGATGAAGATGGAGGCACTGCAGCCGCCGGGTTCGTTCAAGATTCGTGGTATTGGCTATGCCTGCCAGCTTTATCAGCAGCGAGGCGCACGTCGTTTCATCTCATCTTCCGGGGGGAATGCCGGGATTGCGGTTGCCTATGCCGGGCGGCATCTCGGTGTGCCGGTGGTTGTGGTGGTGCCGGAATCGACCACTGAGCGTGCCAGACAGTTGATCCGTCAGGAGAGCGCCGAACTGATCGTGCATGGCAGCTCCTGGCAGGAGGCGAACGAACTGGCGCAGTCAATGCTTGGTGAGGGGGATGCCTTTCTGCATCCCTTCGATGATCCTCTGCTCTGGCAGGGACATGCCAGTATGATCGATGAGGTGGCTGCCAGTGGTGTGCAGCCGGATGCCGTGGTGCTCTCGGTCGGTGGAGGCGGATTGCTTTGCGGGGTGATTGAGGGCCTGCAGCGCAATGGCTGGAGCAGCGTTCCGGTTGTGGCGGTGGAGACGCGCGGAGCTGACTCGTTGCATCAATCTCTGCAGCAGGGCGAGCGGATCACATTACCGGGTATCAGCAGTATCGCGACCTCGTTGGGGGCGCGTCAGGTATGTGAGCAGTCACTTGCTATGGCGAGCCGGCATCCACTGCAGAGCCTGGTGGTAACTGACCGCCAGGCGCTGCATGCCTGTGAGCGCTTTCTGGATGATCATCGCCTGCTGGTGGAGCCTGCGTGTGGCGCTACACTGGCGGTTGCCTATGCTCAGCATGAGGCGTTGGCTGGCTATCGCAATATTCTGCTGATTGTGTGTGGTGGCGTAACGGCCAGTTATCAGCAACTGCAGCAGTGGCAGGCTTCTGCTCAGTAACCTGGCAGGCGAGCTTTTCCGCTAAGGTGGAACCGGGATCACGTCCACGGCCACCTGCAGCTTATGTTCTCCACTACCATTCATGACACCTTTCAGCGGAGTGACATCAGCAAAATCCCGACCCCAGCCAAGGGTAATATAACGCTCGTCAGGTACAGTGCCATTGGTGGGGTCTATATCCAGCCAGCCCCATCCAGGAATATAGACCGACAGCCAGGCATGGGAGGCATCCGCACCGAGCAGCTTTTCCTGGCCGGGTGGCGGCAGGGTTTCCATATAGCCACTGATATAGCGTGCGGCCAGCCCCATTGATCTCAGACAGCCAATCGCCAGATGAGCAAAGTCCTGGCATACGCCGCGACGGCTCTCCAGCACCATCTGCAGCGGGGTGGCAAGGGTGGTGAACTCGGGGTCGTAGGTGAACTCATTGAAGATCGCCTGATTCAGCTCCAGCACGGCCTCCACCAGCGGTCGATTGCGGGTGAAGCAGCGTCGTGAATAGTCCACCAGGTCAAGGCTCTGCTGCACGAAAGGTGAGTCCAGCGCAAACAGTCTAGCGTGGAGATGCTCGAGAGTTTGTGTCGAACTGACCCGGTGCTCTCCGATAGCCAGCTCACGCAGCGCCTGCTCCCAGGAGAGGGTGATGTGCTGATCCGGCAGAGATCGTGGCAGAGTAGTCAGGTGGCTTTTGACTGTGACATCCAGGCTGTCGTGAACCTCCTGAATGGAAAAGTACACGACTCGATTACCGAAGAAATCGACACGCTCACGCTGGCGCACAGCCGTGGGCGTGATCGTCAGTTCACTGTTTCTGCAGCGCTGCCATGGCAACTCTCGAGGCAGCAGTCGCGCCTCATTGTGGCTCAGTGTGACAGACCCTGAATAATCATAATGGGTGGTGTGGCGTAGCTGGTATCTCATTGGTGAACTCCACATCTGCTTCGCATGATACCTCCACTTACACCGATGTCTGCATGGTGACCAATTGACGCAAGGCTTCGACATGGCTGAAGTGCGTATGCGAGATGGCATCCGACAGCTCGGACATCGGCTGGATGATCTGATCCAGCAGCTCCGACAGTGCCTCCCTGGCGCTGGCTGACTTGTCCAGATCGGCCAGCGTGTCGATATCCACCAGATGCAGCATGCTGGTTGCCTGAATCACCAGACGTGTTTCACGATTGCGATAGGGCGTGCTTTCGGGTTGTGGCAGTCGCTCTATCTGGCGACCCAGTCGCCTCAGCATGTAGCCGACGGATCGCGGGTTGGCCTCATCAAACAGCAGCAGATCCAGAATCGCTGAAGGGTGCAGCTGCGAACGATAGCGGCGGCGATACACGGTGAAGTTGTCGGTTGTCGCCAGGACCACTTCCCACAGGGGAATACCGGGTTTGTCGGCGGTCAACAGGGCGAGCTTCAGCAATGCAAGGCTGAACAGCAAGCGCTCGATAAAGCGACCGATATCCAGAAAGCGCCAGCCATAATGGTGGGGCATGGTCTCGTTACACAGGCCATAAAAGGCTGCCAGATCTGTCACCACCCCTTCAAGGCTGCGCTGTCCGCTCACGGCCCCTTGAATTCTGGGCAGATCGTTGAACTTCTGGCGCATCGCATTGATAGTGCGCCAGGCATCATCTCCCAGGTGATCCCTGACTGCACGAGAGTTACGCAGAAACAGACTGAAGAGTTGGGGCAGTGCGCTGGGGTGTTGCTCTGAAAACTGGCTCAGCAACTGATCGCGCATGAACAGATAGTCACGGGTATAGCGATTTCCGCCATCGCCCGTGTTCTCCGGTTCAGGCTCCACAGGTGGCTGCTCCAGCTCAAGAGCGGTCAGCAGATCGGGCAGAAGGCTGCTGTCAACCTCGTTCTGATCCTCCTGCAGGAGTCTGGCCAGCGCTTCACGCAGCAGGCGGGAGCGGTTATCGATACGCTCACCATAACGCCCCATCCAGAACAGGCTATCAGCAACACGGCAGGGCATATCCTTACCGTCGCGGGTCATCACGATAGGGCCTATGGCATGGCGCAGCAGACTGATATGAGGCTGCGGTACAGGGGCGATAACCCAGATATCCTTGACGATCCGACTATCCAGCAAAGGGGTTCCGGGCTCGCCCACCCAGGCCAGACCGCCCGGCATCACTCGATACTGACGTTCTCTGGCGGGCTTTATCAGGTCATCGGGCTCCATCAGACTGAACAAGCGCAGGTTCACAGCCTGGGCTTCAAACTGCTGGGTTTTCGGGTTGAAACCGGGTGTCATGGCGGCGCGAAGGGCACGTTGCCCCACATACAGATGCGGTGATTTGAACATCGACTGGCGTAGCTGACGCAGCTCCTGCAGTGACAGCATATCCGGATAGATCACTCGGGTCGTGTCGCGAATATCACGCACTTGCCACTCATCCGGCTGTGACAGGATGGTCTTGATCGCATCCGCACTGCCGCACCAGAGCGTATCACGGCAGGTCAGCAGCAGCTTCTCGCCGAGCAGACGCTCACACAGGCCTGGCAGAAAGGAGGCAAGGGCTGGGTGCTCCAGTATGCCTGTACCGATCGCATTGGCTATCTCCACCTCGCCGTTTCGTGCCGCCTGCAGCAGCCCCGGCACACCGATCAGGGAATCACCACGCAGCTCCAGTGGATCGCACCAGGGGTCGGTGATCTGGCGCACGATCACATCAACCTGGGTCAGGCCACCCAGGGTGCGCATCGATACCTGCCCGTCGCGCACCACCAGGTCGTCCCCTTCAACCAGAGAGAAGTTCATGTAGTTGGCGAGCCAGGCGTGTTCAAAATAACCGGGGCTGGCAGGGCCGGGCGAGAGCAACACTATATTGGGCTCATCCCGCTGAGAGCGTGCCATACCGGCCAGGCAGCGGTGCTGAGCCTGCAGAAAACCTGCCAGACGCTTAAGGGGAGCATCGCGGTAGAGGCTTGGCAGAGCACGGGCAAGCGTGATGCGATTTTCAAGGGCATAGCCGGCACCGGCCGGAGATTGTGTCCAGTCACCGAGAACCTGCCATTGTCCCTGATGATCGCGTATCAGGTCGGTGCCATGAAGGATAAGCAGCGGTCTGTCACCATAGCTGTTAGCGGCACCAAACAGAAAGTTGGGGTGGCCATAGATCAGTTCGGCAGGCAGCAGCCCTTCATCCACGACCTTGCGCTCGCCATAGAGATCCTCCACCAGCAGCTCCAGCAGACGACTGCGTTGCTTCAGACCCTGCTCCAGGATCTCCCACTCCTCTGTACCTATGACAAAAGGCAGACAATCCAGCTGCCAGGAGCGGAGTTTCCCCGGATCATCTTCGTAGGTATTGAAGGTGACACCATTCTCATGCAGCAGGTTCTGGAGCTCTTCAGAGCGCTGACTCAACACCTCCGGCCCCAGTGCTCCTATCTCACTCAGCACCGCTTTCCAGGGCGAGCGTACCAGTTGCTCCGGCGAAAAAAGCTCATCATGAGCATCGTGCTGGGGATAACTCTCCAGCAAGGTGCGCAGTTCAGGTGGCAGAAGGGCCGGATTGAACATGTTCAGATACCAAAGTCAATTCAGCCGGGTCCTCCGGCTGTTTTCAGAGCGTGACAAAGTGTTGATTATAAACCAGTACAAGTGTTTATCTCATGCCGGGTGGGCGGCGAAGATCCAATGTATGCGGATACTCATAGCTCACCTCTTCATGTGCTACATGGATAGTGTCATGACTGTGGCCTTCGGTCCAGAAGCGCGTCAATCGCCGAGCTTCCGCTTCATTGGCGTTGATCGGGAAGGTATCGTAGTTGCGACCTGCCGGATGCACCACATGATAGGTGCAGCCACCGAGTGAGCGGTTGTTCCAGGTATCGATCAGATCAAATGCCAGTGGTGCATGAACCGGGATCAGTGGGTGCAGGGCCGAGGAGGGCTGCCAGGCACGGTAGCGCACGCCCGCCACTGCTTCGTTACTGCGTCCGGTACCTGTCAGCGGCACCTTGCGACCATTACAGGTGACGACATGGCGGGCCGGATTATAACCGCTGACCAGAACCTGCAACCGTTCCACGGAGGAGTCGACATAGCGGGCCGTGCCGCTGCCACTGACCTCTTCGCCCAGCACATTCCAGGGCTCTATGGCCTGACGCAGCTCCAGCCGGGTCTGCTGATAGCTGACCTCGCCATAGGCGGGGAACCTGAACTCAAAGAAGGGGGTAAACCACTCGGGGTCAAACTCATAACCATGCTGCCTGAGGTCCTGGAGAATATCGACCAGATCTTCCCAGATGAAGTGCGGCAGCACCCAGCGGTCATGCAGGGCGGTGCCCCAGCGTACCAGTGGTTTGCTGTAAGGGGCGGCTGCAAATCGCGCCACCAGTGCTCTGATCAGTAACTGTTGCATCAGGCTCATGCGTGGATGAGGAGGCATCTCGAAGCCTCTGAGCTCCAGCAACCCCAGACGCCCGGTTGGTGAGTCAGGTGAGTAGAGCTTGTCGATACAGAATTCGGCACGATGCGTATTGCCGGTGATATCGGTCAGCAGGTGGCGCAGCAGGCGATCTACAATCCAGGGCTCAGTCACCTCGCCGGCAGGCATCTGCTGCAGGGCGATCTCCAGTTCGTAGATCGCCTCATGCCGCGCTTCATCGATACGGGGTGCCTGACTGGTCGGCCCGACAAACAGGCCGGAAAAAAGATAGGACAGACTCGGGTGATGCTGCCAGTAGGTGATCATGCTGGCCAGCAGGTCGGGCCGTCTCAGAAAGGGTGAATCCGCCGGAGTGGCGCCTCCTAATGTAATGTGGTTGCCACCACCGGTACCGGTATGGCGACCGTCGAGCATGAACTTCTCGGTGCCCAGACGCGACAGGTGGGCATCCTCGTACACCCCCTCGGTTTGCGACACCAGTTCGCGCCAGTTTTTGCCGGGCATTATGTTCACTTCGATCACGCCCGGGTCGGGTGTGATCAGGAATTTCTCCAGGCGTGAATCTGCAGGGGGGGCATAGCCCTCAATGCATACCGGCATCTGCAGCGCAGCAGCGGTGTGCTCAATGGAAGCCACGAGGTCAATATAATCCTCCAGCTCAACCACCGGGGGCAGGAAGATAAACAGCTTGCCGTCACGTGGTTCAACGCACAGGGCGGTATGAAAAACGGCTTCGTCCTGAGCATCCAGTGATTGCTCCTGCCAGCACTGCCCCGGTTGCTCATGATGGAAGCCACTTTGGCTGTCCAGCGTCTGCCAGTGGCTGAAACGGTTGGCAACTTCACCATAGATATCGCTCAGTTCCGAAGGCGTTTCGAACAGGGAGCGTGGGTGAGGGGTGTCGGCTGTCTGAGTCGGCAAAGAGGAGAGGGGCAGGCGCAGGCCCAGTGGTGAATCACCCGGCACCAGGAAAAGATAGTCGCGGCGTACCGGCCAGGCGCAGGACTGCCAGCGTTTGCTTCTGATATGGCGAGCCAGAGGCAGCGCGTAGCCGGCGACCTCATCCAGTCCACGTTCCAGTAGTTTTGCCAGACGCGCGCGCTCCTCATCCGCTTTCAGATCACTCTGGCGGATATCCAGATCGACAGACTGTGTGCGCTCCAGCCACAGATAATAGTAGGCATCCTCGTAGCAGGGCAGCAGACGTTTGTCGGCAATACCCAGGCCCTGCGTCAGTGCGCGGGCAAACTGTTCGGCCTCGGTGATACCCAGGTTGTAGCTCTGTTCGATATCGGCCAGCCAGCGATCATCCTGCCAAAGCGGAACCTTATCCTTGCGCCAATAGCAGGCCAGTGCCCAGCGCGGCAGGGGTTCACCGGGATACCATTTTCCCTGCTGGAAGTGTACCAGGCTGTGGCTGGCAAAGCGCTGGCGCATGCGTTTGAGTAGCGTTTCAGCGCGTTGCAGCTTGGTGGGCCCGAAAGCTGCCGTGGTCCATTCGGGTGCATCCATATCATCGATGGCGACAAACGTGGGCTCGCCTCCCATGGTCAGACGCAGATCCTGCTTTGTCAGTGCCACCTCTACTTGCTCACCGAGGGCATCGATCGCCTGCCACTGGTGATCGGTATAAGGTTTGGTGACGCGAGGAGCTTCCTGAAAGCGGGTCAGGGTCATGCTGACGTCGAATGTCACTTTGCAGGGCTCGGTTGTGCCGCTGATCGGTGCTGCACTGGTCGGCGAGGGGGTGGCTGCCAGTGGAATATGCCCCTCACCCGCCATCAGGCCGGATGTCGGGTCCAACCCGATCCAGCCAGCACCGGGAATGAACACCTCTGTCCAGGCGTGCAGGTCGGTAAAGTCTTTCTCCGGTCCTGGCGCCCCATCCAGCGCTATGGTATCCGGGGTGAGCTGGACCATATAGCCTGAGACAAAACGGGAGGCTAGGCCCAGGTGTCGCAGAATCTGCACCAGCAGCCAGGCGGAGTCACGACAGGAGCCCTGTTGCAGCTCAAGTGTTTCTTCGGCACTCTGAACCCCGGGCTCCATCCGCAGCAGATAGTTCACATCCTGTTCAAGTCGTTGGTTGAGGCCGACCAGAAAATCCACGGTCGCCATCTCCTGCAGGCTGACGGCATCAACCCAGGCCTGCATCAAGGGTCCCTTTTCGGTAACCTCCAGATAAGGGGCGAGCTCCTTCTTCAGGGACTCAGGATAGCTGAAAGGGAAATGCTGGGCATAATCCTCCAGGAAAAAATCGAAGGGATTGATCACGGTTGCTGGCGCGATCAGTTCTACATCGATATGCAGATGCTGCATCTTTTCCGGAAATACCAGTCGTGCCAGGTGGTTGCCGAAAGGGTCCTGTTGCCAGTTGATGAAGTACTTGCCACCCGAAACCTTCATCGAGTAAGCCTCGATGTGGGTACGACAGTGAGGCGCCGGTTTGAGTCTGACCAGATGTGGCGACAGACTGACTGGACGATCAAAGTCGTAATGTGTGGAGTGCTTCAATGCAACGCGGATTGTCATGCTTGTCACCTGTGGGAGTTGGCGTACCCGTTAATCAGTTATAGAGGTACAGCAATTGATATGCCAGTCGGCTGTACAACAAAAATCGGGCATATAGCGGCGCAATCGGCTATGTTTATTCGACGGGAGGTGCGGTTTTTGCCGCAACACCAACTTTCTTGCACTCTTGTGGTGCGCTCTGATAGCGGTACCTGTCTTGTTGCGGTGCAATTATCCCGGCTCAGAGTGACAAAAAGAGTGCACCAGTGCTGTTTGTGTTTTTGGTATAGCAATTGCAATAACCCTAACACAGGTCCACACAGTTTTCGGCTTGGGATAGCGCACTATGAGCAAAATAAATTGGAAACAGTACGCATGTAATGGTTTATATGATGAGTTGATGGCAGCACCCGGAGTGCCACGCCCGGCGGCCAAAGCGCTATGTGAATATCTGGCCGAACTGGATGCGCATGAGTTGGCAGAGCATAAGTCAGCGGCCGAAATAGCGATACAGGTGATGGGGATCACCTTCACAGTCTACAGTGAGGGTTCAATGATAGATCGAGCCCTGCCTTTTGATATCGTGCCACGCATCATTCCGCTGGATGAGTGGCAACGCACGGAAGCGGGGCTGAAGCAGCGTGTTCAGGCCCTGAATATGTTCATCAACGATCTCTATCACGATCAGCGCATTATCCGTGATGGAGTCGTGCCCGCTGAGATTCTGGCGCAGTCGGCCAACTTCCGCCCCCAGTGTGTCGGCGTTTCGCCCAGACACAATATCTGGGCGCATATTTGCGGCAGCGATATCGTGCGCGATGTGGAAGGTACCCTTTTTGTACTTGAGGATAATCTCAGGGTGCCCTCGGGTGTGTCCTACATGCTGGAGAACCGTAACGTCACCAAGCGTGTGCTGCCGGACTTCTTTGCTACGGGCCGTATTCAGCCGGTTGACGACTACACCTCGCAGCTTTATGAGATGCTGGCGTCCATGTCGCCTCGCCCGGGCGATGATCCGCAGATTGTGATACTGACGCCGGGGATCTATAACTCGGCATACTTCGAGCATGCCTATCTGGCGCAGCAGATGGGGGTTCAACTGGTTGAGGGCAGTGATCTGCTGGTGGCTGATGATGAGTGTGTCTATATGCGCACAGTCGATGGCCTGCAGCGTGTGGATGTTATCTACCGGCGTGTGGATGATATGTTCCTCGATCCTGAAGTGTTCAACAAAGAGTCTCTGCTTGGGGTGCCGGGTCTGATGCGGGCCTGGCGCAAGGGCAATGTGGCACTGGTGAATGCCCCAGGTGCCGGCGTGGCGGATGATAAGGTGGTATACACCTTTGTACCGGCCATTATCCGCTATTATCTGGATCAGGAGCCTTTACTGGCGAATGTGCCGAGCTATCTGTGCATGTATGAGAAGGATCGTGAATATGTGCTTGATCACCTGCACGAACTGGTGGTCAAACCCGCCAATGAGTCCGGTGGTTACGGCATGCTTATCGGGCCTCACGCCAGCAAAAAGGAGCGCAAGGCCTTTGCGGAACTGATCAAGGCTGACCCGCGCAACTACATGGCACAGCCGACGCTGAATCTGTCCACATCGCCAACCCTCTGTGATCGCGAGATGGAGCCACGTCATGTGGATCTGCGGCCCTTTGTGCTGTCGGGAGAGGGTATCTATGTGACCACAGGCGGTATGACCCGTGTGGCGATGAACAAGGGATCACTGGTGGTCAACTCTTCGCAGGGTGGCGGCAGCAAGGATACCTGGATAGTGGATATGAAAGGGGAATAAGCCATGTTGTCACGTGTTGCTGAAAATATTTACTGGATGGCCCGTTACCTCGAAAGAGCCGAAGATACGGCACGTTTGATCAGTGTGAATACTCACCTGCTGCTGGATCTGCCGCGCAGTACCACACTGGGCTGGTCCTCGCTGGTGGACATCACCGGCAGTGGTGAACTGTTCAATGAGCACTATACGCGCAGTGATGAGGCCAGTGTGCTGAATTTTCTCTGCGCTGATCGACGTTATCACGGCTCCATCATCTCGTCGCTGGCTGGTGCCAGAGAAAATCTGCGTACGACGCGGGATGTGATGCCGCGTGAGATCTGGGAGGAGGTGAATCAGCTCTACCTGAATATCAATGTCATGGTCGAGTCTGGCGTCACTCCGCGGAATATCGAGCTTCTGCTGAAACGGGTAATTCGCAGTTGTGAGACGGTCACGGGGTTGATTGAAGGGACGCTCAGCTACACCCAGGTCAGAACCTTTCTGATGATGGGGCGCTTGCTGGAGCGGGCCGATATGACCACCCGTATCATCGATGTACGCTCGGCTAACCTGCTGCCGCGCTCACCGGAAGAGCTGACGCCTTTCGAAAACCTGCAATGGATGAGTGTTCTGAAATCCCTGACCGGATTCCAGATGTATCGCCAGCATGTACGCCTGCGCGTGCGTGGGCCGGATGTACTGCGCTTTCTGCTGCAGGACAGGCGATTCCCGCGCGCCATCGCCTGCAGTCTGGACCGTCTTGCAAAAGAGCTGGATACCTTGCCTCGACATGATCAGGCGATCGCTGAGCTGGAACGCTGTCGTGAGAGGATCTTAAATGCGCAGGTCTTCAAACTGGCGGCCGAACCGGATCTGTTGCACCATTTTGTAGATGAGATACAGTTGGATATCATCAATCTGCATGATGCTATCCGGCAGAGCTGGTTTGCCTTCCGCGAGGACCCTCAGGCGCAACCGGTGATGCGTCAGGAGCAAAGCTGAGGTCGATTAGCATTCAATAACCCGATGATCTGAGCTGTCGGATGGCTGCTCAGATCCTGTCCATTCTGTTACAATCCTTCGTCAACCATCTCCCATTTTCAGTCACTCTCAGTGTTCACTGACCTGATCGACCCCCAGGGAAGGTATTTCTTAGTTAATGTTTGAGATTCAGGATCATGCAAAAATCCGATACCCGTTTGATATACCGTGCTTTCATACGATTTTTTCTGCTTGTTGCTGCAGTGTTGTGGGTGCCAATGGCGGTCATTCTGGATGTTGTCGTGATCGGGCATGGCATGCCTGAGCATGGCATCACAGAGATTTCACAGGAAATTTTACTGCTGCTGAGCTTCGGCTTCTTCGCGCTGTTGGTATTCAAGCGGCCGCAGAGTCGTGGGTTTTCCACTCTTGTGGCGGGCTTCTTCCTCTGCATGCTGATCCGGGAACTGGATTTCATGTTTGACTCCATTCAGCATGGGTTCTGGAAATACATAGTGTCTGTCATCGTTCTGTTGAGCCTGTTGCTCGCGGCGATATTCAGGCACAGTGTCGTGTCGCCGATGGCAAAGGCCACGACCTCTGTTGCTTTCCACTATATTCTGATCGGGCTTGTGATCGTGCTGTTTTTCAGCCGGGTATTCGGCACGGGTACGCTCTGGGAAATGGTGCTTGATGATGTCAGCTACACGGCACTGATCAAGAACTCAGTTCAGGAAGGCACCGAACTGCTCGGTTATATCCTGATCGCCTGGGGTGCATTGCACTACTATCGTGAGCAGCGCACCATGAAGCAGATGGATCAATTGCCGGTCATGACGGACCGGGATGAGCATGCAGCGACAGCTGAATCTCAATGATGGATGTCTGATGTCTGAACTTCCTTTTTATCTGCAACTGCGTGACAGGCTGGTCATGCTGATTAAGACTGGCGAACTACCTGCCAGTTCACGTCTGCCGGCAGAGCGTGAGCTGGCGGAACGTTTCAGCACTACCCGGGTGACATTGCGTCAGGCACTGGCACAACTGGAGAGCGAAGGGCAGATCTATCGCAGTAACCGGCGTGGCTGGTTTGTATCGCCCGCCAGACTCAATTACGAACCAGTCAAGGATGTCAGTTTCACTCGCTATGTCACGGCGCAGGGACGTACTCCCATGACACAGGTGCTGGGGTTTGAGCATGCTGTGGCGTCTGTCTCAGTGGCCGCAGCATTGGAGTTGCTTCCAGGTGACCCGGTCTACTGCCTGCGTCGGCGGCGCTATGCGGATGAGCGTCTGGTGCTGGTTGAGCGTATCTGGCTGAATGCACAGTATCTGCCGGATCTTGAGAAGGAACGCTTCGATCTCTCTCTCTGGCAGCTGTTTGCGCATAAGTATGGCATTGAACTGACCGATAAAAGCATCTCCATTATCCCCACGGCCCTGACCGGCGAGTTTGCCGATGCGCTGGAGGTCAACAGTGGCTGTCCGGGGCTGCATATCACTCGTATCAGTCGTACAGCCGATGGCAGAACACTGGAGTATGATGAGGAGTACTGGCTGCATGATGTGCTGCGGATCGGCATCAGTACTCACTCAGATGATGATTCTGCTTGCTAGGACTGCCAGTGATCTGGGCCTGAGCCTTTCCAACCGGGTAAAATAAGAAACGTGGTGCTGTTCTGGCTCATCCTGATATCCCTTATACTCCAAGACTGACGTCTGGGTTTGTCAGTAATCTGTTTTGCAGCAGTTTACCTATCACGCTCATATACTCTGCCTTATGCGGAATATCCGGAGACAGCAGGCGACCCGCTATCATTGTAAAACCGGTGTTCAATGCCAAGTTCAGGTCATCGTTGGTTGACAGGGTTGATGTGAGTGTTTGCAGACCCAGCGCATGTGCTTTGATCTGCCAGAGTTTGGTACTGGCCATTAGGTGGGCCGTGGTGGAGTAGTGTGACGGCCGCAGGGTATCCAGTGCAGCCCAGTTGAATCCTGCTGAATGAATTGATAGCAGGCTTTCCTCATCCAGATCTTTCAGGGAGGCCAGCAATGTATAGCCTCTACTGGAAAAGCTGTTGATTGCCTGAATAGCGTGCTCACTGATGCTGCTCCTATCCACTTCATGTCTGAGAACTATATCCTGCGGGCTCAACCCGAGGGCGCTGAGAAGCTGCTCAAAGACCTGCCCGTGCTGGTTGGGTACTGCGCTTATATGGCGCAGATGGACATCCAAAATCAACAAACCGGGTTTTTCATGTTCAAGGCTAATATGGTGCAGGGCATGCAAGGATCTGAGAAAACGGTCGAGGAACACGATATCCGCCGCATCCCAGGTCTGCAAATAGAGCAAGGATGGCTTGATCTCCTCGCCGGCAGGGTTGCGGATCAGTAGTGCGGTATCGTAGGCGACAATGCGTGCAGTACGGACGTCGAAAACAGGAACCTGATGTGGATAAAGGTGTAGTTCACCGATAGCGGCACTGATCTTTCCGTCTTGAAAACGAAGTTCACTGACCTGATGAAGTTTTGATTCCGGGTGAATCTCTTCAAGTAGCCTGTTGAGGTGATTTACAACATATGTAAGTGGCATGACTGTGCTCCGAATGAATTAAATTTAGAAAACATACTGTTGGTTGCGACAACACATTCGAAGAATCATAAAGACCTCGTCAGTAATAATAATCAGGCACTGGCCAGGAATATCCGACTGTTGAGCGGTTTTAACCAGGCATCATCACCCTGTAACAGCCCCAGTTCACGAAAGCGATGCTTGGGCAACTCAACATGTATCAACTCGTCGGCTGAGTCGGTTCGTAGTTCAAGGCGGACGGTTGGCCCGACCACCAGAACCGTCTCGATAACAGCGTGAATAGCATTCTCAGCACTTTTCTCTGCCAGAACTTCAAAGTCATGTGGGCGGATATAGGTAAGTCCCGACTTCTGATCGACATCGGTGAGTTCAGGAGCAGGTATAGAGAGATTACCAATCCGTGCATGACCACTTTCAATATGGGTATGGAACCTGTTTACATTACCCAAGAATTGATACACGAAGGGGTTGGCAGGGTGGTCGTAGACCTCTTCAGGGGTGCCCTCCTGCTCTACCCGACCCTGATTCATTACCACGACGCGATCAGATACTTCGAGCGCTTCTTCCTGATCATGAGTCACAAATACGCTGGTGACGTGGATCTCATCGTGCAGACGGCGCAACCAGCGACGCAGTTCGGCTCGCACTTTGGCATCGAGTGCCCCGAATGGCTCATCCAGCAGCAGAACCTTGGGCTCCACTGCCAGTGCCCGGGCCAGCGCAATGCGCTGGCGCTGCCCGCCGGAAAGCTGGGAGGGGTAGCGGTGAGCCGTCCAGTCCAGTTGCACGAGTTCGAGCAGCCTCATCACCTTTTTGCGGATCTCGTCCTTGCTGGGGCGAAAGCGGCGTGGCTTTACTGTCAGACCATAGGCGACATTTTCATAGACTGTCATATGTTTGAACAGGGCATAGTGCTGGAAAACAAATCCGACACCGCGATCACTGACATGCTGATGGGTGGCATCTTCACCATAAAACTCGATCCGGCCCGAGTCAGGTTGCTCCAGGCCGGCGATGATCCGCAACAGCGTGGTTTTTCCTGAGCCCGAAGGGCCGAGCAGGGCGGTGAGTTCACCCTCAGGCAACTCAAGGGTCACATTGTCGACCGCAACAAAATCTTTGAAGCGCTTGTTGATCTGATGGATGCGAATGCTCATGAGTCTTGGTTCCTGTTATTCAGCATTATGGCGGCTTTCAAACCACTCGACGGTGCTCTTGATGGCGATCGTCACCAGTGCCAGCCCGGTCAGAATGGACGAGACAGCAAAGGCCGCGGTAAACATGTATTCGTTGTACAGCACTTCAATGTGCAGCGGCATGGTGTTGGTTTCGCCGCGAATGCGTCCGGACACTATGGCAACGGCACCAAACTCGCCCATCGCTCGTGCATTACAGAGAATCACACCGTAGATCAAACCCCATTTGATATTGGGCAGGGTGACATACCAGAAGGTCTTCCAACCGCTGGCGCCCAGTGTCAGTGATGCTTCCTCCTCCTGTTTGCCCTGCTGTTGCATCAGCGGTATCAGCTCTCGTGCCACGAATGGCAAGGTGCCGAAGGCAATCACGATAATGATGCCGGGAACAGCAAAAATGATGCGCATGTCATGAGCGCTCAACCAGTTGCCCAGCCAACCTTGAGAGCCAAATAGAATAACGAAGATCAGACCCACGACGACTGGCGATATGGCAAAGGGCATATCGATTATCGCGAGCAGTAAGGGTTTGCCTGGAAACTCAAATTTTGTGATTGCCCAGGCTACCGCTACCCCGAAAATGACGTTGATCGGAACGACGAATACCACAACCAGCAGTGTCAGACGAATTGAGGCTGCCGCATCCGGTTCAGTGATGGCGGCATACCAGACACCCAGTCCCTGCTCAAAGGCGCTATAGAGCACGACCGCCAGCGGTAGCACCAGAAACAGGCCGAGAAATACCAGCGCGATAGTGATCAGGCTGCGTCGGACCCAGTCAGGCTCATCAGTGGCACGCTTCCAGGTGTGCGACAGGTCTGGGGTGGAGAGCAGGGGGACTGATGTCGATGTGGAACTCATGATTCACCCTCAGTGTGAAAAGCGGCGGCTGGACCACCACTGCAGGAAGTTAATGATCAGCAACATAACGAAAGCGGCGAGCAGCATTACTGTCCCGATAGCAGCGGCACCGTTGTAGTCATACTGTTCAGCCTTGGCGACGATCAACAATGGTGTGATCTCGGTTTTATAGGGCAGGTTGCCAGATATGAACACGACGGATCCGTACTCACCCAGTGCGCGGGCAAAAGCCAAGGCGAAACCGGTAAGCAATGCAGGCAGTAGCGTGGGAAAAATCACTCTGCACAGGGTTGTCAGGCGTGATGCACCCAGCGCACTGGAGGCTTCCTCGAGCTCTGCCTCAAAATCCTCCAGCACGGGCTGGACGGTGCGTACGACAAAAGGCAGGCCTATATAAGTCAGTGCCAGAACGACACCCAGTTGTGTGTAGGCAATTCGAATGCCGAACAGATTCAGGTACTGCCCAACCCAGCCGGTGGATGCGTAGAGGGTAACCAGTGCTATGCCAGCAACGGCAGTGGGAAGTGCAAAGGGGAGATCGATCAGAGCATCCACAATCCGCTTAAAAGGAAACTGGTAGCGCACCAACACCCAGGCAACCAACAACCCAAACACCAGATTGATGCTGGCAGCGATCAGTGATGCGGTAAAGGAGAGCTTATAGGATGCGACCACTTGTGGATGACTGACCGCACGCCAGAACTCTTCCCAGCTCATCAGTGAGGTATAGAGCAACAGACCTCCTACCGGGATGAGAAACAGCAGTGTCAGATACAACAGGGAAAATCCCATGGTCAGGGTAAATCCCGGGATGACATTGCGCTGGCGGCTGGCAGCGTGGATCATGAGTTATGGCTCCTGAATGAGGTGGCACATCCTTGTGCCGATTGGCTTAGCGTCGCTTGTTGGCGATGTTTTCAAGGATACGGTCGAAGTGGCCGCCGTCATTAAAGTGCGCGTTTTGCGCCACTTCCCAGCCACCGAATACTTCATCGATCGTGAAAAAGTTCACCTCAGGGAAGCGATCGCTGAACTCTGCTGCAATCACCGGATTGGATGGGCGGTAGAAGTGCTTTCCGGCGAGACGTTGTGCGTCATTGGTATAGAGGGCTTCAAGATAGGCTTCCGCTACTTCGCGAGTCCCTTTACGATCTACATTGACATCCACAACCGTCACAGGTGGCTCTGCCAGTATGCTGGTTGATGGAACAACGATCTCATACTCACCACGACCCAGTTGTTCAACCGACAGGAAGGCTTCGTTTTCCCAGGCGATGAAAACATCCCCTATGCGGCGCTGAACAAAGGTATTAGTGGCACCACGTGCTGCGGGGTCCAGTACAGGTACATTCTCAAAAATCTTCTCTACAAACTCGAAAGCCTTTTCTTCCGAGCCGTATTTTTCCAGGGCAAAGCCCCAGGCAGCAAGATAGTTCCAACGGGCGCCGCCGGATGTTTTCGGATTGGGTGTGATCACTTCAACATCGTCACGTACCAGATCGTCCCAGTCGAGGATGTTTTTAGGATTGCCGGCACGGACCAGCAGAACGATTGTGGAGGTATAGGGTGAGCTGTTACCCGGCAGGCGCTCCTGCCAGTTTTCCGGAATGAGGTTGGCGCGTTGTCTCAAAGCATCGACATCGTAGGCCAGTGCAAGGGTCACCACATCGGCATCCAGACCGTCTATCACAGAGCGTGCCTGAGAGCCCGATCCGCCATGTGACTGACGAACGGTAACTGCCTGATTTTTTTCAGACTTCCAGTGATTTGCAAACCAGTCATTGTATTCCCGATAAAATTCACGGGTCGGATCATAGGATACGTTCAGCAGGCTTACTGACTCTGCCTGAACATTGGGCAGGCTGACAGACAGGCCGATGGCGGTTGCCAGCAGTAGTTTCTTGATTGGTTTAGCGAAAGAAGGCATCAGTAGTACTCCAGTCATTCAGTTCAGTGTGTGAGTCGTCTGAGTTTTATATTAAGTTGATCGTTATAGTTCAAAAAGAAATTAAAAACGAAATTGTTATCTTGATATGTGATAAGTGATTCAGACGATCGACTCACCTGCCAGCGCATCATCTATCTCTCTACGGGTCAGTGATTCGTTGCATAAATTAATAAAATCATATAGATAGCTGCGCATGAAGCCACTTCTTCGCACCGCCAGGAAGGTGGTGCTCTCCTGAAAAAGGTTCTTCCCGCTGATCAGGCTAAGTCCCTGGTCGCGGCGCTCATCAAATGCCATGGAGGCAATGATTCCGACACCGAGGCCCAGCTCCACATAGGTTTTGATTACGTCAGCATCGATTGCAGTCATGGTGATTTCAGGCTGCAGCTGCGCCTGCTGAAATGCAGTATCAATGTTCTGCCGCCCCGTATACCCCTCGTGATAGGTGATCAGAGGGTAGGCGGCAATCTCTTCCAGCGTAGGAGATGTAATGGCGGTTAATGGATGCTGCTCCGGTACGATCAGGCTGTGATTCCAGCTGTAATACGGAAAACAGATGAATGAGCCGTTGCTGGACATGAGGGCCTCCGTGGCGATGCCGATATCGACCTCGCCACCTCTTAACAGCGAAACTATCTCACTGGGGCTGCACTGATGCAGTTCCAGGCGGACTTTCGGAAAGCGCTGCTGAAACGTCAGAAGCACTTTTGGCAAGGCGTAGCGTGCCTGGGTGTGTGTAGTGGCGATACGCAGGGTGCCGTTGTCGCTCTGGATGAACTCCTGTGCCGTCTGCTTGAGAGTATCCATCTCGGCCAGAATGCGCTCGACCGACCTGAGCACGGCTTGTCCCGGCTCAGTCAAGCCCAGCAGGCGCTTGCCATGCCGTTCGAAAAGCACAACGCCCAGCTCATCTTCCAGATCTCTCAAGTGTTTGCTGACACCGGATTGTGAGGTGTAAAGTGCTGCCGCCACGGCCGTGAGGTTGAACTGTCGGCGTGCTGTCTCTCTCACAATTTTCAGCTGTTGAATATTCATATTGCATCTCGATTTTTAATTCCTTAAAAGAATATAAATCCTTATCTTATATAACCATAAATAATAAATTTCGATATCCATATCGTTCGAATGACTTAAGAGCCTAGAAATCATTCTCCTGGTTTGGGTGTTCATCAAGGATTCAACAAACCGTCATCTCACTGACATATTTCACTAGTATCTTCTGGTCTATACCAACTGATCGACCCTCTTAGACCTGGGAGTACAAGATGAAAGCCTCAAACCTGTTTGCCGGAATGATGACAGCTACGACGCTGATCGCGAGTGCCATGATGGTATCCACTGCTGTTTCCGCTACCGAACTTACCGTCTACACGGCGGTTGAGTCCGATGACCTGCAGAAATATGCGGCGCGCTTTAATCAGGCGCATCCTGATATTCAGATCCGCTGGGTGCGTGACTCCACCGGTGTCATGACGGCACGTCTGATGGCCGAGAAGGAAAATCCACGTGCTGATGTGATCTGGGGCCTTGCGGCGACCAGCCTGCTTCTACTTGATAATGAAGGTATGCTGCACCCTTATGCACCCAAAGGTGTTGAAAAGCTCGATCCTAAATTTGTCGATAACAATGAAACACCTGCCTGGGTAGGTATGGATGCCTGGGTGGCCGCGATCTGCTACAACACCATCGAAGGTGAGCGTCAGGGCGTGCCGATGCCGACCAGTTGGGAAGATCTGACCCGCCCTGAGTATGAAGGTCATGTGATCATGCCTAACCCCAGCTCGTCCGGTACCGGTTATCTGGATGTGGCCAGCTGGATGCAGCTCTGGGGCGAGGATAAAGCCTGGGATTTCATGGACAAGCTGCACAACAACGTGAGTCGCTATACCCATTCTGGTTCTGCACCCTGCAATCTGGCGGGTTCAGGTGAAGCGGTGGTCGGCGTCTCCTTTGCTTTTCGCGCTGCGCGTCTGAAGTCTCAGGGTGCTCCTATTGAGGTGGTATTCCCGAGCGAAGGGCTGGGTTGGGATATGGAAGCGGCAGCGATAGTCAAGGGTACACAGAACCTTGAAGCGGCCAAGACTCTGATGGACTGGGCGGTGAGCCAGGATGCCAATGAGCTTTATAACGAAGGTTACGCGGTAGTAGCGATGCCGGGTGTCGCCAAGCCTATCGAAAACTATCCTGCCGATATCGTCGAGCGCATGATCGACAACGACTTCAGCTGGGCTGCAGTCAACCGCGACCGCATCCTGCAGGAATGGACACGTCGCTATGATGGCAAAACGGAAGTGCGTTGATCCCATCGCACTGATTCCACTGCGGTAGGCTTCTCGCCTGCCGCTTTCCGTTTTGATGATTGATCAGCCACCAGCTCAGGGAGGGCGGTGGCGTTATCAGCCTTGCAGGTTACACCCATGAATCTATCTAATCGTACCCTGTCTGAGGAGCGCGCAATGGCACATGCCGATGCTTTTCAGTCTGCCCCCGAGTGTCTGCGCATTGAGGGCCTTTCCAAATCTTTCGGTCATTTCACTGCGCTGGAATCGATCGATCTGTCGATCCGCGAAGGTGAGTTTGTCTGCTTTCTGGGTCCATCCGGTTGCGGTAAAACTACTTTGCTGCGTGCCATTGCCGGTCTGGAGCTGCAAAGCCGCGGACGTATTATCCAGCAGGGGCGTGACATCTCCTGGTTACCGCCGCAGGATCGGGATTTCGGTATCGTATTTCAGTCCTACGCGCTCTTTCCTAATCTGAGCGTGGCAGAGAATATTGCCTATGGTTTGCGTAATCAGCGTCGTCAGCGACAGCAGATTCAGCTGCGCGTGAATGAGTTGCTGGCGCTGATTGATCTGCAGGGTTCGGGTAGCAAGTATCCGGCGCAACTCTCCGGTGGTCAGCAGCAGCGTGTGGCATTGGCCCGTGCATTGGCGACCGAGCCGGGCCTGTTGCTGCTGGATGAACCTCTGTCAGCATTGGATGCTCGTGTGCGTCTGCATCTTCGTCAGCAGATCAAGGCGTTGCAGCAGCGTCTGGGTGTGACCACCATCATGGTGACGCATGATCAGGAGGAGGCGCTGACCATGGCCGATCGCGTGGTGGTAATGAATCATGGCAGTATCGAGCAGATAGGCACGCCGCAGGAGATCTATCGCGAGCCGGTCAGCCCTTTTGTTGCTTCATTTGTTGGCAGTATGAATCTGCTGAAGGTTACGGTTGAAAGTCGCCAATCGGTGCATCTGGGCAAGCAGTTGCTGAGCTGTCAGCCTCACGACCTGACAGGCAGATCGGTGGCACTGTTGGCAATCCGTCCTGAAGAGATCCGGTTGCTGACACCGGTAAATGCGATGAACGAGGCGGATCTGATTACGGCAGAAGTCAGATATATCGAGTATCTCGGTGCCTGTCTGCGCCTGCACTGTCAATTGGAAGGTGCGCAGCAACCTGTACTGGTGGATATCGGCCAGACAGCGCTGGATTCGGTTCAGGCTTCTCGCGGCTCACGAGTCTATTTGCAGTTTCCAGAGAGCATGAATCGTATCTACGCACATGAGGGGCATTGAGATGCAGGCTGCGACACGCTATCTGTACGCTCCCGGCAGACTGCAATGGTTGAGAGGAGAGAGCGCCATCCGACTGCTGGCGCTGTTGGCCGCACTGCTGTTGATGCTGATCGGCCTGGCGTTGCCACTGATCACGATGCTGATGAAAAGTCTGCAGAACAGCAGTGGTGAGTTTATCGGACTGGCCAATTACAGGCACTATTTCGACACCCCGGCGCTGGCTGGATCGATTCTCAACTCATTGAAAATCGCACTTATCAGTACGCTGATTGTGGTGGGGCTGGCATTTGTCAGCGCCTATGGTCTGACCCGCACCTGCATGCCTGGCAAGAAGCTATTTCGCATGATCACACTGCTGCCAATTCTGGCTCCTTCGCTGCTCCCTGCGATCAGTCTGGTGTATATGTTCGGCAATCAGGGCTATCTGAAAGGTCTTCTGCAGGACAGCAGTATCTATGGTCCGATCGGGATCGTGTTGGGGATGTGTTTCTGGGTCTTTCCGCACGCTCTGATGATTCTGGTTACGGCGTTGTCGACCAGCGATGCGCGCATGTATGAAGCAGCACGGGCGATGAAAACGCCACAGTGGCGCACCTTTCTTACCATCACTCTGCCAGGTATCCGTTATGGCCTGATCTCCTGCGCATTTGTGGTGTTTACGCTGACGATCACTGACTTCGGAGTGCCCAAGGTGATCGGCGGGCAGTACAACCTGCTTGCGACCGACATATATAAGCAGGTAGTAGGGCAGCAGAATTTTCAGATGGGTGCAGTGGTCAGTGTGATTCTGCTGCTGCCAGCGCTCTTTACCTTTATTGCTGATCGCTGGGTGCAGCGCCGTCAGACGGCACAGCTCTCATCTCGTGCAGTTCCCTACCAGCCATCCCCCAGCCCATTGCGAGACTGGATGCTGGCACTCTTCTGCTATGCCATTGCCGGTATGATTCTGCTGGTGATCGGTACGGCAATCTATGCCTCTTTCATCCATTTCTGGCCCTATAACCTCAGCTTTACTCTGCGTCACTATCAGTTTGACGGACTTGGCGGCAGCGGTTGGGAGTCCTGGTTCAACTCGTTGAAAATGGCCTTCAGCGTGGCGGTGATCGGCACCCTGGTGATCTTCACTAATGCCTGGCTGGTTGAGAAAAGTCGGGATTTCGGCTGGTTGCGTCAACTGGTGCACCTGTTTGCCATTCTGCCGATGGCGGTACCCGGCATGGTGCTGGGTCTGGCCTATATCTTTTTCTTCAATCACCCGGATAATCCGCTGAACGTCATCTACGGCACGCTGACCATTCTGGTACTGAATACACTGATACATTTCTATACCGTCTGTCATCTGACCTCCATGACGGCACTGAAACAGCTGGATCCCGAGTTTGAATCTGTTGGATCATCACTCAAGGTGCCGTTCTGGACTACCTATACCCGCGTGACCCTGCCTGTGTCCTTGCCGGCAGTGCTGGATATATCGGTCTATCTGTTCGTCAATGCGATGACGACAGTATCTGCGGTGATCTTCCTGTATGGCCCGGACACGCGTCTAGCGTCAGTTTCGGTACTGCATCTGGATGAGGCGGGCTATTTTGCCAGTGCGGCGGCGATGGCAGTGCTTATTCTGCTGACCTCATTAGTGGTGAAGCTGTTGCATGCTGGCTTGAGTTGGTTGCTGTTGCGAAAGGCACAGTCCTGGCGACAGCGTTGACGTTAAAGGGCAGGCATCCCTGGGGTGTCTGCCCTGATCAGGCTAAAAAAATTTAATTCAATAATCTGGTATATACCAAATGAAACAAGTACCCTATTTATTGACTCCCGGCCCCCTGACCACCAGTGAAAGCGTCAAGGCGGCGATGCAACAGGACTGGGGCTCCTGGGATGAGGATTTTAATCGGCTGACAACCGGCATCTGCGAGCGGCTGCTGCAGGTGGCGGGTGTGGCTGAGGGTGAGGGCGAGCCCTATGCCTGTGTACCGATTCAGGGCAGCGGAACATTTGCCGTCGAGGCTGTACTGGATACGTTGCTGACGTCCGACAGTAAAACACTGGTGCTGATCAATGGGGCCTATGGACAGCGTCTGGCTCGGATACTGGCACGTCGTGGTCTGGCTCATGTTGTTATCGACAAGGGAGACTATGCGCCACCTCTGCCCGATGAAGTGGAAGCAGCGCTGATAGCTGATTCTGGCATCACACATGTGGCATTGATCCATTGTGAAACCAGCTCCGGTATCCTCAATCCCCTGGAAGCGATTGCAGCTGTTGTGAGTAGCCTGGGGCGGTTGCTGATAGTGGATTCGATGAGTGCTTTCGGTGCTCTGCCGGTGAATCTGCGCGAATTGAACCTTGCGGCGCTGATCTCCTCTGCCAATAAATGCTTTGAAGGCGTGCCGGGGTTTGGCTTCGCCCTGATCCGTCAGGATCTGCTGGAGCAAGCGGCCGGGAATGCACTGTCGCTGTCGCTGGATCTGCATGATCAATGGCAGTACATGCAAAGGGCTGGGCAGTGGCGCTTCACCCCTCCGACGCATGTGGTCGCAGCCTTTGTGCAGGCGCTCCAGGAGCATGAGCAGGAGGGAGGTGTAGCAGGGCGGTTGGCGCGGTATAGCCGTAATCGGGATAGGTTGGTGGCTGGCATGCAGGCGATGGGGTTCTCAACGTTGCTGGAGCCACAATGGCTGTCACCGATTATTGTGACCTTTCTGTCGCCGCAACAGCCCGCATTTGAATTCATGCGTTTTTATGATGAGGTGAAGCAGCGGGGATTTCTGCTATATCCCGGTAAGCTGACAGAGGTGGACAGCTTCCGCATCGGCTGTATCGGACAGTTGTTTGATGAGCAGATTGATGCAGTGCTGCTCGCGATTGGTGAGGCCTGCGAGGTGATGGGGGTAAAGATGAACGGTGTGGTGACGAAACCGAGTGAGGCCAATCATGTATAAGTTTCAGCGCCGATATACTGGCCCGATTCAGGCTGTCATCATGGATATGGCCGGCACCTGTATGGATTTCGGATCAATGGCACCGATCCGTGCTTTTCAGGCGCTCTTTGCTGATGCGGGAGTGCCGGTGACAGAGGCAGAAGCCCGTCGCCCGATGGGGATGGAAAAGCGGGACCATATTCTGGCGCTGTTGGCCGAACCCCGCGTGCATCAGGCCTGGCTGGCGCAATATGGCGAGGTTGCCAGCGTGGCGCAGGTGGATCAGCTGTATCGTGATTTCGTTGTTCATCAACAGCGCGCGATTGCCGAAACATCTGATCTGATACCGGGTGTCACGACGCTGCTTGATTTCTGTGCCGAGCAGCAGATAGGTGTTGGCCTCAACACCGGCTACAGTCGCGAGATGATTGAAGAGCTGCTGCCATTACTGGCTGAGCAGGGCCTGACGCCGCGATCACTGGTCAGCGCCAGTGATGTTCCTATCGGTCGGCCGAGCCCCTGGATGTGTCTGCAGAATGCGCAGGACCTGGGTGTCAATTGTGTTCAAGCCTGTATCAAGGTGGATGATACCGCCGTCGGCATCGAAGAGGGTTTGAACGCAGGTATGTGGACGGTTGCTGTGGCGGTGTCCGGGAATCAGACGGGGCTTACGCTGGCACAGTGGCAGGAGCTTACCTCTGACGAGCAGACAAGGTTATCGGCCAAGGCGCGACAGGCGTTGGCGTGCAGTGGTGCCCACTACGTGATCGACACAGTGGCGCAGTTGCCAGAAGTGATTCTGGAGATCAACCGTCGTCTGGCGATGGAAGAACATCCTTGAGCACCCTGGCCCTGACGTTAGTGCTGATATCCGCCGCAATGCATGCGGGCTGGAATCTGCTGGGCAAGCGTCAGGCGCCATCACTGGCGTTCTTTACACTGGCAATGCTGGCGGGAGGACTGCTGTTGTCGCCGCTGCTGTTGCTGGATCTGAGGTTTATGCAACTGCCAGCCAGTTTCTGGTGGATCTGGCTGGCATCGGGTCTTTGTCAGGCGGTCTATATGGCAGGGCTGGCCTGGGCTTATGCCCGCGGCGAGATCAGTGTGCTCTATCCTCTGGCGCGCGCATTACCGGTGCTTTTGGTGCCTGCTTTCAGTCTGATACTGCTCGACAGACTCAATATCAGTACCCAGGGCTGGTTTGGCATGGCGTTGATCCTGCTGGCCAGCCTGCTGCTGCCGTTGATGCATCTGCGTGATTTTCGGCCGTCGGTCTATCTGACCCCGGCACTGGGATTCATTTTGCTGGCGGCGCTTGGAACAGTGGGCTATTCACTGCTGGATAAGGCGGCGATCGATCTGATGACCGGCAGTGGCCAGTCAGCTGTGCTGGCCGGCACCCATTATATGATTCTGCAGGCTGGGGCAGCATTGATCTGGATGCTGCCGATGGTCTGGCTGATTCCACAGGAGCGTCTTGTACTGCGACAGCTACTATCCAGTAGCCCCATCCCATTTATTATTGCCGGCATCATGGTGCTCTGTACCTATGGTCTGGTACTGGTGGCGATGGCTTTCACTACTGAGGTGAGTTATCTGGTGGCACTGAGGCAAGCGTCCATTCCAATCGGGGCTCTACTGGGAATCTTCTGGCTCAAGGAAACAACCTCTCTACTGAAGTGGGGAGCACTGACAATAATGTTACTGGGGCTGCTGCTGGTTGCCCTGAACTGAAGAGACTCTACACCATGACCTGTAACGCCAATCTGGCTATTTTCGATCTTGATCATACCCTGCTTGCAGCAGACAGCTCCGAAAGCTGGGCTGCCGAGATGCAGCGTCTGGGCTGGATCAAGGATAACGACTTCTGGACACGTCATCGTCAGATGATGGATACCTATAACCATGCTGATCTGGATATGGAAGCTTATCTGGCATTGAATCTGTCCCCCTTGATCGGGCGCCAGATCAGTCAGGTTGAGCTGGCAGCTCGTGCATTTGTACGTGATGAGTTGCTGAAGCTGATCTATCCTGAGGCTAAAGAGCTGGTTGAATCGCATCGCGCGGCGGGTGATCATCTGCTGATGATCTCGGCGAGTGAGTCATTTCTGGTCTCGCCGATTGCTCAGGCGTTGCACTTCGATGGAGTGATCGGTATCGATGTCGAGCTGGATCAAGGCTGTCTGACCGGCAGACCACAGCTGCCGCTGAGTTATCAGGCTGGCAAGATCACCCATCTGCAGGCCTACCTGTCCCGGCAGGCAATGAAGCCGGGCAAAACCTGGTTTTACAGTGATTCGCACAATGACTTACCGCTGTTGCTTAAAGTGGATGAACCACGTCCTACCAACCCTAATCCGCGCCTGTTGCAGGAGTCAATGAGTCGGGGATGGTCCTGTCTACAACTGCAGCCACTGATAAAAGACACAGCCCTTGATCTGGATAGGCATATCACACAAGTGTTATGAGCTAGTATGCGAATGGCTGCGCTGAGGTTGTTGGCAGGTAAGGCGTGATCTGCTTGCTGGAAATCAACAAACTATTTAAGCGGGGATAAGCTACTATGTTATGTCAACCAAGTTTCGATAATGCACACGGGGGTTTTATGTCTGTATGCGCTGATGAGTTCCATATCGTGACTGAGCTGCGAAACAAAGCAGAACAACAGTTGCAGGCAGGCACCACACGGACTGATCCGCAGTGGCCACTGGGAGTTGATGCCCTGCAGATGTTATACCGCATGTCCAGTGATCCCGGCAGAGCGGAAGATGCGTTAAAACTGCTCCATGAATTGCAGGTTCACCAGGTTGAGCTGGACCTGCAGAACGAAGAAATGGCGATGAATGAGCGCGATTTGGCCGAGGATTTATCCCTTTATCGAGAACTTTATGATTCCGCCCCGATAAGCTATTTTGTTGTTGATCTCATGGGTAAAGTCATACAGGGAAATGATGCCGCAGCCGAGCTTCTTAGTCTTGAGCGTGACGAGTTAACAGGGCAGGACCTTAATACCTTCTTGCTTGCACAAAGTCGGCCCTTGTTGCTCGATTTGTTAAAACGCGTGGCGCATAGCGGTAACAAAGATTCCTGTATCGCAGAGCTGGTTAAGGATAAAAACGGATCGCGTGATCTGCGGTTTATGGCATCAACCTGTTCAAGACGTGAACATCTGCTGTTAGCTTGCTGTGAGTGCTGAGATCACGCGTATTGTAGGTCTTGGTGCATCCGCCGGTGGTTTAGCGCCGCTGGAGGCGTTTCTTGCCGGAATCCCGCCTAAAAGTAATATGGCCTATGTGGTGGTGCAGCACCTGGATCCCAACCATAAGGCGTTGTTGGCTGAATTGCTGCAGCGTGTCACCCCCTTGCCAGTGTGTGAAGCAACCCAGGGCATGTCCATCAAGCCCAACTGCGTGTATGTGATCCCACCGAATACCGAGCTGAGTGTGGTTGACGGTTCGCTGCACCTCGCCAAGCCGGTAGAGCCCAGAGGGTTACGTTTACCCATCAATGTGCTGTTTTCATCCCTGGCCAGTGCTCAGGGGGAGCATGCCATCGGAGTTGTGTTATCTGGCATGGGCTCTGATGGCACCCTGGGCCTGCAAGCTATCAAGAGTGTTGGTGGCTTAACTGCTGTGCAGCAGCCCGATACAGCGCAGTACGATGCCATGCCGCAAAGTGCCATCGCAGCAGACTGTGTTGATATCCTTGCCCCTCCCGGCGATTTGCCCGTCCGTATCCTGTCCTGTCTTGCCCAGAAACCGGATCAAGGCACCCCGGAAGTACATTCGGTGGAGCCAGAGGTGACGTCAACACCCTTGCAGCGAATTCTGCGCCTGTTACAAGAGCGAACCCGCCATGATTTTTCGCTCTACAAACCCAGCACACTGCACCGTCGCATGGAGCGGCGCATGGTGATCCACGAAATTGCCACTTTGGCTCTGTATGCGGATTTTCTGGGGAACAACCCCCAGGAGATCGACCTGCTGTTCAAAGAGGTACTGATTGGGGTGACCCGTTTTTTCCGTGATACAGCGGTTTGGCAGCATCTGGCGGAAACCACTCTGGCAGAACTGCTGGCACGAGAGCCCCGAGTGCCCAATCTGCGTGCCTGGGTGGTTGGTTGCTCAACCGGTGAAGAGGCCTACTCCTTGGCCATCATTTTCACCGAGGTGCTAGAAAATCTGCCGAAGCCTCATGGTTTTACGCTGCAGATTTTTGCCTCTGACCTGAGCCCGGATGCCATCGCCACTGCCCGACGCGGTTATTACCCTGCGGAAATCAGCAGCAGCGTTTCGGCGGAGCGTCTGGCACGTTTTTTCAGCCCCCGTAACGAGGGCTACCAGATTAATAGCGATATCCGCGACCTGGTGTTATTCGCCCAGCAGGATGTGGTGCTTGATCCACCCTTTACCCGCCTTGATCTAATCTCCTGTCGCAACCTGCTGATCTATTTTGATCCCAGCCTGCAGCGCAAACTCATTCCGCTGTTTCATTACAGCCTGCGAGACGGGGGAGTACTGCTGCTGGGAAGTTCAGAAACGGTCGGGCGTTATACTCAGTTGTTTGCCCCCATTGAATCAAAACTGCGGCTTTATCGACGCCAGAACAAGGTTCAGAGCGACGACATCCGGTTGCCGGTCAAATCCTTTCCACCCCTGCCACGGATATCCAAGGAGCTTCCTGTGCCCCCAAGTTATTCCCCCCCTACAACAAAGGATAACCTGCAAACGGCAGCCGATCAGGTACTACTGCAGGTTTATGCACCCGCCGCCGTGGTTGTTAACGACGAGGGAGATATTGTTTATATCAGCGGGCGCACAGGAAAGTACCTGGAACCTGCTGCTGGCAAAGCCAATTGGAATTTTCACGCCATGGTTCGGGAAGGCCTGCGAACTCCCATCGGCAGCGCCCTGCGTCAGATCGGAGATCAAAGTGAACCCTTACAACTGCAAACCCTGCAGGTGCAATTACCTGGTGGTGGCACACAGAGTGTTGATGTCACTGTACAAGCGCTGCGAGAACCCACCGCCCTGCGTGGCATGAAGATGATTGTCTTTCGCGACATCGCGCCGCCTCAGTCCGCCCCAATAAGCAAAAACCAATCAAAAACAGCCGCGCAGCAGACCCACACTGTAGAACTACAACAGTGTCAGGATGAAATTCAGGCGTTACAAGAGGAAAACCGCACCTCCAGGGAGGAATTGCAGTCAGCCAACGAAGAGCTGCAATCGACCAATGAGGAATTGCAGTCAACCAATGAAGAGTTGACCACTTCCAAGGAAGAGATGCAGTCGATGAACGAGGAGCTGCAAACCATCAATTCAGAAATGCAGACCAAGCTGGATGATCTCGCCCTTGCTCAAAGTGATATGAGAAATCTGCTTAACAGCATCGAAATTGCCATTCTGTTTCTTGACCAGAATTTGAATCTCCGGCGCTTCACCGACCGGGCCTCAAAAATCATCAGCATTCGAGAAGGTGATATTGGTCGACCGCTGAGTGACCTCACCACCACCCTGCAGTATCCTGAACTCAACGACGATGCCCGTAACACACTGAACACCCTGGTGTTTTCAGAGAAACAGATCACCACCACTGACAACCGCTGGTTTACCGTGCGAATCATGCCTTACTGCCGGTTGGATAACGTTATTGACGGCGTGGTGATTACCCTGCTGGATATCACCGCAACCAAAACCTTAGAGCATTCCCTGCGTGATGATTTGCAGCAAGAGTGAAGGTCATGCATATTCTGCTGCCACAGGTGATATCTCGCCGTTGAATGTCAGGCGACAAAACACTTCGTCCGCACCTGTCTGTACTGCAGCCACTGATAAAAGACACAACCCTTGATCTGGATAGGCATATCACACAAGTGATATGAGCTATACTAGACTCTTGTCTATACAGAGTGACTTGCACAATAGTGTTCAAGAGTGTCGTAAGACCTGTTGTTATTACCGATAAGGGAGAAGGACCGCAATGGCTAAAGAGCAGTATGAGACATTGAAAGAGATGGGCATCGAGGATGTCTCTGAGATCGAGAAATTTTCCTCTCGCATTGAAGGCGATATGGATATCCTGAAAATCTACTTTCACCGTGATCCGGGCGACTGGTTTGCGAAGAGCAAGAAGTTCAAGTTCAAGCGCCTGTACAAGAAAATCCGTGTTAATGAAGGGCTGGTCACTTACCGTGAAACCACTGAGTCCTCACCGCATTTTCTGCGTGCAATGGCCGAACTGGAACAGCTGATTGTTCAGGAAAGCACGACACGCGGCCGCAAGGAACTGCTGCTGGAAGAGATTGATCATCTGGAAAAAGTCGTTCAGCGCAAGATTACTGACCTGCGTCGTCAGATCGAAGAGCTTTGAACCAAGGCTCAGTTGATAAGTCTTTGCCAATCAAGCGTCTGGGGCGGATAAACCGCCCCAGAGCATATCAGGCTTTAACCTGAGTCTTGCCCAGTAACTGACTGATGGCAAAGAAGGGGACGAGCAGGTAGCCGATTGTGGTCCAGACCGGCAGTGGAATACCCAGCACATCTGCTGCCGTGGCGCAGTCTGCAGAGCCCTGCAGCATCTGCATGATCGCCTGACCGAGTGGCATGAAGGCCAGCAGTGTCTCAACATCCATACCGCAACTGGCTGCTTCCGGATTCATCTTGATGTAGATGTGGCGCATCGCGATGCCGATACCCGCCAGCGCTACGGCACTGAACAGTGCTACCAATGGCCAGCGCGCTGCTCGTACGTTCGATAACAGCATCCCCAGCACGGCTACTCCTGCCAGCGCCACGAAAACTCCACGCTGCAACCAGCATAAAGGGCAGGGCTCCATACCCATCACATATTCCAGGAAAAACGCGATGGCGAGAATGCCCAGTGATGCCAGCATGGCGATCAGCAGGCCATGGCGATTCAGAAAGGGCCAGATGCCCCCTGTCGAATGTGAACTCAAGCTAGACTCCGGACAGTTTCAGTTATAAAAGATGTGGATCTGACTGATATCAGGTTATGAAGTTCCAGCCGGATCTGTGGCTGCAGGAAAATTTGCAGTGGCATTAGGGGATTATCGGTGGTGAGCGCAGAACAGGCAAGTGGCGGCCGCAGATCCTGCAGCCGCGATATGTTATTTCAGATCTGACATGTAGCGCTGGCGTTTCTTACTCTTTACCTTGTCCACCTCTACCAGCACCAGACCATCGATACAGTAACCGAAATCGGCATCCACACTGAAATCCAGAAACCTGACGCCACCCGGCTCACATAGCTCAGTGTATTGTTTGTAAAGGGTTGGCACCGTCACACCATACAGATCCAGCCGCTCCTTCAGCGCGATGAAGTCGGTTTTAGCACACTCGTAGCCGAAGAGAATGTCAGCTTCAGCGATCCCGGCAGCGGTTGGTTGATAGGGGGCATTCGGCAGCACTCGTGCTGCAGTGTCGCCATATGTATTGTCTCCATAATAGTGACGATAATAGATCACCAGCAGATCGCGTGCCTGCTGCGGCAGCTTGCTGGAGATAGACACGGGGCCGAGCATGTAGCGTATATCCGGTCGCGAGCGCAAATAGGCACCGATGCCATACCACAGATAGTCCAGGCTGCGTTTGCCCCAGTAACGTGGCTGAACAAAGCTGCGCCCCAGTTCAACCGACTGCCGCAGTACCTCCTGCATGGCTGGCTGATACTGAAACAGGCTGCTGGTGTAGAAATGCTCCATTCCGTTTTGCATCAGCCTCTTTCCCTCGCCGATGCGGTAGGCGCCAACCAGCTCCATCGCTTCCTCATCCCAGAGCAGCAGGTGCTGATAATCACGATCATAGGCATCCAGATCGATACGCTGCCCTGTGCCCTCTCCCACGCGGCGGAAGGTCAACTCCCGCAGTCTGCCCAATTCGCGCATAACGGCTGAGTCTGGACGATAATCAAACAGGTAGATCTGCATGCCATCCTGAGTTTTTCCAAGGCACTCGGCAGATTTAAGCTCGCGTCTGAGCAGCAGTTTCTCTTCCGGGTGAGCGATCGGCTTTTCAGTGACAAACAGTGGTTTCTTTTTCTTGGGCAGACGATAGACATGTTTGCGCAGCAGTTTGACCTTGGTTTTCAGTGGCAGGTCGCTACCATCAAAACGCTCCAGCGGGATCACCTCACCAACGCGCACCGGCAGGTCTTCGGCATACTTCTTGAACATCTCATTGACCAGCATCAGGCCGCCCAGTGGGCGGTAGATCAGGGATAATGAATAGAAGAGTGCCGAGTTTTTGCTGCTCAGGTGTATCGGCAGTATCGGCGCATTGGTCTTGCGGGCAAAGTGGACGAAGCCGCTCTGCCAGGGACCATCCTTAATGCCGGTCGGGCCAGCGCGAGACACTTCGCCGGCGGGGAAAATAATCACCGCTTCATCGCGCATCAGGCAGCGTGTCACTTCGCGAACAGTCCTGCGATAGCCGCTTTGGGTCAGATTGTCGACCGGAATCAGCAGCGGGCGCAGGGGCTCAAACTGCCACAGCAGATCATTGGCAATGATCCTGACATCGCGCCGTACTTCGCCAATCAGCTTCAGCAGTACCAGACCGTCCAGTGTGCCCAGCGGATGATTGGCCACTATCACCACACGCCCCTCGCTGGGAATATTCTCTTTTTCGCGTGCCGACACCAGATAGCTGATACGGAAGTTCTCCAGTACCTTGTCTGTGAACTCGAAAGCGCCCAGACTCTGATGCGTGGTCAGAAACGCATTCACCTCAGACTCATGGAATAACTGACGCAGCAACTGAACGAAGGGTTGGCGAATAAGTGCAGGTTTGGTTTGCAGTGAAGGATATTTTTCGTCCACCAGCTGTTCGATATTGAGCATGATTCACCCCTCTAATCAGACTGGATTCAGCCTAAGGGGCGTCTGTGAAAGCGGCATGACAGGCAGATGTCTGTTTGATGTCAGTGCTTACTCGACTCAGAGACAGCAAAATGTTGCACTGCATTCATCTGCTGACTATTGTTTATGGCAGGGTTGCTCAATTTTGGTGGCACTCATTCCGGGAAGTCAGCATGGCAGAAAATATTGATGTTCATCCAGAGGATGATGCACTGCTGGTGTTTGCTGAAGAAACACCGGCCCTCGAACGTGCAGAGGCTTACTGGAAAGTACTCATAGTGGACGATGAGCCAGAGGTTCATAAAGTGACCAAAGTGGTGCTGCGTGATTTTCTGTTTCAGGGGCTGCATCTTGATTTTATCAGTGCCTACAGTGCCAGCGATGCACGGGAGGTGTTGCAGCAGGAGCCGGATATTGCACTGATCCTGCTCGATGTGGTGATGGAAACGGAGGATGCCGGGCTGCAGCTGGTGCACCATATTCGAGACGAACTGCACAATAAGCGAGTCAGAATCATTCTGCGGACAGGGCAGCCGGGGCATGCCCCTGAGCAACAGGTTGTTCAGGAGTATGATATCAATGACTATCGCTCCAAAACCGAGCTGACGGCTCATCATCTGTTGACCACTGTTATCTCCTCTTTGCGTGCCTATACCGTGATCCGGGATCTGGATACGCTGAACAGCCGGCTTGAGTCGGAAGTGGAGGCGAGAACACGTGAACTGCAACTGGCCCACGACAAACTGAAATCCTCACTGCAGGCGCTTGAGGAGGGTGAGCGCGCAGGAAAACGGGTGCAGTTCAAGTTGCTGCCCGAGCGTCACAAGCAGTTTGGTGAATATCATTTCAGCCACCGCCTGAAGCCCTCGGAGTTCATGAGCGGCGATTTTCTGGATTACTTTCGCATAGACGATGACCGTGTCGGCTTCTATATCGCCGATGTGTCCGGGCATGGTGTCGCCTCGGCTTTTGTCACGGTTTACCTGAAGCGTTTCATGGGCACCAGCCTGTATGGTTTTCAGTGCAAACAGCATGAACGCATTACCGATCCGGCGGCTCTGCTCAGTGAGCTTAACCAGGAGCTGCTGCGTGAACAGATGAGCAAGTATATTGCGATTTTCTATGGCGTCTTGAACATTCGTGACCACACCCTCCGTTATGCCAATGCCGGTGCCTACCCCTGGCCGCTTTACTTCGATGAGCACAATCGTGAGGAGTACATCGAACTCAAGAGTACCCCGGTCGGCATGTTTGATTTTTCCGTTTATCAGAATCACAGCAGGCCACTTCCACCTTCGTGCCGGTTACTGATGTTTTCCGATGGTGTGCTTGATCTGCTGCCGGGAGCGAACAATGACGACAAGCTGCGCAGGCTGACGAGTAGCATCTGCACACCTGAACGCTCGGTGGATGAGATCATCGAGAAGCTCTCCATACCAGAGGATCAGGCTTTGCCCGATGATTTGACCCTACTTAAAATCGAGCGCAGGAGTGACTGAGCCATGCAGGATCAGATACTGTTTGCCCGCCATGAGGGCGTCTGCTATTTCAAACTATGTGGTGAGCTGCGCTACACCCTGGCGAGTGGTCTGGATGATCTGATTGAACGGCTGTTCAAGCAGGATGAGATGGCCTGCTCGCAGGTGGTGATAGACCTGAACGAAGCGAGCTTCATGGACAGTACGCATGTTGGCCTGCTGGCCAGTCTGGCGCGGCACTGTCTGTCCCGCGGTCTGCCACGTCCGACACTCTTCAGCACCCATCCTGAGGTGAACGAGTTGCTGATCAATCTCAATCTGGATCAGGTGTTCGAACTGGTGGCACAGCCAACCGATCAAAAAGTCATCTTTGCCGCCGTCGATGAGGCTGATCATACTGAGCTGGATAAAGCACGGATGATCCTGAGGGCGCATGAAGCTTTGCTGGATCTGAATGATGCCAATCGGATGGCGTTTCAGCCGGTGGTGGATATGCTGCGCAAGGATCTAAGCGACAAGGAGGAGTGACGGGCCCTTACACGTGCTCTCCATATAAGTGATCGGTAAAAAATGTCAGCAAAGTGTGCAGCAGTAAAGAGCTAAGCAAAGAGTTTAACAAAGCGCTCGGCCAAGAGCTCAGTGCGGACTCAGCAGACCCGATGCGCGCGCCTGCTCATTCAGCCAGCGGCGTAAAATCTGTATCCCCGGTTCCTGACGACGACTGCTTTTATAGGCGACATAGAAGCGGTCATGGGTCTTCATGATATGGGTCGGCAGCATCACCAGGTCAGGGTCTTCCGACGGGATATACATGTAATCATTGGTCAGTGCTATGCCCTGATGATGCCGTGCTGCTTCAAGGGTTAATAGCATATGGCTGAAGTGCTGATAGCGTGTCGAGTCCGGGAGGTGAGTGCCAGCTTCCTGAAACCAGCGCCGCCAATCCTCCCCCTTCTCCCCGAAAATACTGTAAGTCGACAGCAGTGGCAGGCGCTTCAGATGCTCAGCCGAGATGCTCTCCGGTTCCATATTGCTGATGAGCCCCTGCTGCAGAAGATCGGCACACAGGCGCTGCCACAGGGTACGGCTGCAGACAGGAAACAGGCGCTCGGAATAGATCAGATCAAAGGTGAATCCGCGCTGCTCATGCTGCAGAGTGATGAAACAGTCAGATATGCGATCCGATAACTGAGGCTCGGCACTCATCATCTCCAGCGTCAGGTTGAGCTGTGGATACTGTCGTTGCAAGCCCGGCAGGCGTGGAATCAGCCAGCGCACGGCAAAGGAGCTGAACAGAGCCAGTCGCACCTGCATATCCTCATGTCCCTGCAGCTGCTCACTTGCACGCTCTATCTGTGACAGAGCTGATGCGATGGTTTCAAAGTAGCTTTTACCCTCCTCGGTCAGGCTCAGGTAGCGCCCGTTGCGCACAAATAGCGCTTCGCCCAGATAATCCTCCAGCAAGCGGATCTGATGGCTCACGGCACTCTGGCTGATGTGCAGCTCCTGCGCCGCACGCGAAAAGCTGTTCAGTCTGGCGACCGCCTCAAACACGGGCAGGGCTTTCAACGGAGGTAATTTCATTATTCAAATAACTAATACTAAGATTAAAAATATCATTATACATGATACAGGCTGCTGTCTATAGTGATCGCATATCAGACCAGTCGGTCAGTTTTTCGGAGAATCAGATGTCAGGCAAGACAGTCACCAGCGCCATTATTCTGCTGATCATCGGCAATGCGTTGGCGGTATTTTCAGATGCGATTATCAAATGGCAGGGCGCCGATATTCCGGTGTTCCAGTTCATCTTTATTCGTGCGCTCTGCACGCTGGGTTTTCTGCTGCCTTTTATCGGCAAGATTGATCGAGACAACCTGTTTGCCGGTAGCAAGGTGCATCTGGTGCGCTCGCATCTGAGTCTGTTTGGCATTTACTGCATGATTATTGCGCTGAACACCCTTCCCCTGGCGACGGCCAATGCGCTCTTCTATTGCGCGCCGTTGCTGGTGATGGTTTTTTCGGTGGTGTTTTTCCGTGAAAAGCTGACCACGCTCTCCCTGGTAGCAGTGGTCAGCGGCTTTTTTGGCATCATCGTTATTCTCAGGCCGCTTGAGATCAACTGGGCCAGCCTCAGCGCACTGGGCGTGGCACTTTCACTTGCGATAGGTGCTGTGTTGATCCGCAAGCTGCCGAAAAAACAGACACTGGTGCACAGCATGTTCATCAGCCATATCTATGTTCTGCCAGCCAGTCTGGCACTGGCGATCTGGGAAGGACACGCCTGGGTACCGGCTCTGTGGTTGACGGCAATAGGCTCTTCGCTGTTTATCATGGCCTATCATATGACTGTGCTGCTGGCCTATCGCCATGTGCCAGCCAACCAGGTCACCAGCGCTGAATACACTGGCCTGTTGTCGGCACTGGCGGTCGGCTGGCTCTGGTTTCAGGAGCTGCCGGATATCTGGTTTATTGCAGGATCGGTGATGATTGTCGGGCCGCTGGTGCTGATCGGATTGCAGGAGCGTCGGCGTACCCGCATGTTGCTGCGACCGACCCCGGGAGCGAAGAGCTCCAGTGCTACCTGAGTGATCGTGCACAAAAAAGGCCGGCAATTTGCCCGGCCTTTTTTACTTTGGGTGTTCAGACCCAAACAGGATTTACACCTTCACTTTGTAGCCGGTTCTGAAGATCCAGCCGATGATGCCCACGCAGGTCAGCATGAACATCAGAATCATGCCCAGGCTCAGGCCAACGTTCACATCCGCCACACCGTAAAAGCTCCAGCGGAAGCCGCTGATCAGATAGACCACCGGATTGAACAGAGTGATGGTCTGCCACACGGGTGGCAGCATGCTGATGGAGTAGAAGCTGCCACCGAGAAAGGTCAGAGGCATGATCACCATCATTGGCACGATCTGCAGCTGTTCAAAGCTGTTTGCCATGACGCCGATGATAAAGCCGAAGAGGCTGAAGGTAATCGCCGTCAGAATCAGGAAACCCAGCATCCAGAAGGGGTGTGCAATGGAGTAGTCGACAAAGATGCGTGCCGTGCCGAGTATGATCAAGCCCAGCAACAGCGACTTGGTGGCGGCAGCCCCGACATAACCCATCACGATTTCGACCGCTGATACAGGCGCTGACAGTATCTCGTAGATCGTACCTGAGAACTTCGGCATGTAGATACCGAAGGATGCATTGGATGTACTCTCGGTCAGCACTGTCAGCATGATCAGGCCGGGTACGATAAAAGCGCCATAGCTGATACCGTCGATCGCTACCATGCGTGAACCGATGGCCGAACCGAAAACGATGAAGTAGAGCGACGTGGAGAGCACCGGCGATGCGATACTCTGCATCAGGGTGCGCCAGGTGCGTGCCAGCTCAAACAGATAGATCGCCTTGATGGCGTGGATGTTCATGCTGTTTCCTCCAGCAGGCCGACAAAGATATCTTCCAGTGAGCTCTGAGTGGTGTGCAGATCGGTGAACTCGATCTCCAGATCCTCAAGCTTGCGCAGCAGATTGACGATCACCTTATGCTCGCTGTCGGAGTCATAACTGAAAATCAGCTGATGTTGATCCTCTGATAGCTGCAGGTTGTAATTATGCAGCTCTGCAGGGATTGTCGGCAGAGGGTGCTGCAGCTGCAGGGTCAGTTGCTTCTTACCCAGTTTCTGCATCAGGCTGTTCTTATCCTCCACCAGCACGATTTCACCCTTGTTGATCACTCCAATGCGGTCGGCCATATCCTCAGCCTCCTCAATATAGTGGGTGGTCAGAATGATGGTGACGCCACTGTCACGCAGGCGTCGGATCATCTGCCACATATCCCGGCGCAGCTCGACATCGACCCCGGCTGTCGGCTCATCCAGAAACAGTATGTCGGGTTGATGCGACAGTGCTTTGGCGATCAGTACGCGACGCTTCATGCCGCCTGACAGCGTGATGATCTTGTTGTTGCGCTTGTCCCACAGGGATAGATCGCGCAGTAGTTGCTCAAGATAGGCAGGGTCACGCGGTTTGCCGAACAGGCCGCGGCTGAAGGTGACGGTGTCCCAGACGGTCTCGAATATACTGACCGACAGTTCCTGAGGGACCAGGCCGATGCGCTGGCGTGCCTGTCTGTAGTCTCTGACAATATCCATGCCATCTACCAACACCTGACCCTCGCCCGGGTTGACGATACCGCAGATCACACTGATCAGCGTGGTCTTTCCGGCGCCGTTGGGGCCGAGCAGCGCAAAGATTTCACCGCGCCTGATCTCCAGCTCGATATTTTTCAACGCATGAAAGCCACCAGGGTAGATCTTGTTGAGCTGTTTAACCTGAATAATGGGTTGCATCTCTCCTCCTTAAGTTGCATCTGAGCCGGGGGCTCAAAACTGGTGTCAAGTATACTGCCATGAGTTCGTGAATTGATCATTTCTGCGGGACATGCTAGAAAATGGCAGCCGAGCAGGGGGCGGAGGTCAATTGATCAACAGAGAAAAGAGTGCATATGACACGATCTATTTTGCCATCCACCACGGCATTGCAGTGTTTTGAGGCGGTGGCCCGTCACTTAAGCTTCACCCGTGCTGCGGATGAGTTGTTTCTGACTCAGAGCGCGGTCAGCAAGCAGGTGGCGCAGTTGGAAGAGCTGCTGCAGCACCAGCTGTTCAGTCGTGCTCGACGTCATCTCAAGCTGACGCCCGCCGGTGTGCTTTATCTGGCTGAGGTTACTCGAATATTGAATCAGGTCGACAGTGCTTCGCGTTATATCCTCTCCTATGGCAGCGAGACCCAGGTGCTGAAAGTGGCGACTCAACCCACCTTTGGTGCACGCTGGCTGATTCCTCAGCTACAGGGATTCAATGATCAGCACCCCAACATACATCTGGATATTCTGAATCAGCTGGAGCCTTTTGATCTGCAGCAGGGTAAAGCGGATATCCTGTTTTTTTTCGGTCAGGGCAGTTGGCCCGGTGCGACCTGTATTGAACTGTTTGGAGAAGATGTAGTGCCGGTCTGTGCGCCCGGGTTGTGCCTTGCTGAAAACATCGAGGAGGCACTGCAGAATGAGAGCCTGACGCTACTTCAGTGTACATCTCGCCCAGAAGTTTGGCAGGAGTGGTTTCAGTATCAAGGTCTACAGATGCAGCAGAGCTATCAGGGGCCGCGCTTTGAAACCTTCTACATGTGTATCTGTGCCGCTCAGGCCCGCCTTGGTGTAGCCATGGTGCCGCGCTACCTGGTTGCTCAGGAGCTGGAGGAGGGAAAGCTCGTCATTCCCTGGGGGAATGCTATGCCCAGTAGTGGTGCACACTATCTAGCGTTTCCTGAAAATGCTGGTGAGGTCCCTAAAATAAAGAAATTTATCGCCTGGATTTTAGCGCGTGACGGGGTTGCTCGAGATGAAATGCAGGATCTGTTTAAATCGTAGTTCATAACTTTATGGAATGATAAGTTCATTTTTTTTCGTTTGAACCTGGCTCTTCTAACTGGTTTCATAGCACCCTGTTGATCCGTGAGATCATGAAACCCATTATCGTCTGATGCATCTGTAAGTTGTGTCGGGCATGAGCCAGAGATTCACCATGACCGTATCTTCTACTACCAATACTCAACCCTCCAACTCTGGGTTCGTCAGTTCTGATCTGATCAGAGCGCGCTTTGCCACTGCCATGTCGACTCTGTACAAGACTGAAGTGCCTCTTTATGGCGATCTGCTGGAGCTGGTTGCCGATGCCAATCGTATTGCGCTGGATCGAGACCCTTCTCTGACGGAAAGCCTGGCCAGTACCGGAGAGTTGTCGCGTATTGATGCTGAGCGCCATGGTGCGATACGTGTTGGTACAGCTGAGGAGCTGTCTACCCTGCGGCGGCTGTTTGCCGTGATGGGGATGTTTCCAGTCGGCTATTATGATCTTTCCACTGCTGGAGTACCGGTCCATTCAACCGCTTTCCGTCCGGTAAGCGAAGCGGCCCTGCAACAGAACCCCTTCCGTGTTTTTACATCATTGCTGCGTCTTGAGTTGATAGAGGATAGTGAGCTGCGTGAGCTGGCAAACGAGACACTCAATCGCCGTCAGATCTTTACCCCGAAGGCGCTGGCACTGATTGAACAGAGTGAGCAGGCAGGTGGCCTGATCGAAGAGGAAGCGGAGCAGTTTGTGCTCGAAGCACTTGAAACCTTCCGCTGGCATCAGCAGGCGACAGTGAGTGCCGAGCTCTATGAGCGGCTAAACCGGCAGCACCGTCTGATCGCTGATGTAGTGGCTTTCAAGGGGCCGCATATCAATCACCTGACGCCCCGCACGCTGGATATTGACCAGGTGCAGGCGCAGATGCCCACACGCGGGATTAATCCCAAGGCTGTGATCGAAGGACCGCCACCGCGTAAATGCCCCATTCTGCTGCGCCAGACCAGCTTCAAGGCGCTGCAGGAGGAGGTCTCCTTTGTTGATAGCGAAGGGCGGTTACAGGCAGGCAAGCACACGGCACGTTTTGGTGAAATCGAGCAGCGTGGTGCGGCACTGACTGAAAAAGGTCGAGCCCTGTATGATCAGTTGCTGAATCAGGTACGTGATGTGATCGGCGGTGCGCCGCACGAGGGTAATGCACAGGAGTATGCCGAGGTGCTGGCAGCTGTGTTTTCTGCCTTTCCTGATGATTATGAGATGCTGCGTCAGCAGGAACTGGCCTGGTTCCATTACAGTGTGACGGAGCTGGGGCTGGCCAATCGTGATAAGATTGAAGCTTCCGATACGCTGGAAGGCCTGGTGCAGGCAGGTTATATCCGCTTCGATCCGCTGGTGTATGAGGATTTTCTGCCAGTCAGTGCTGCAGGGATCTTCCAGTCCAATCTGGGTGATGATCTGCGCGAAGAGTATCGTGCCCGCTCCAGTCAGGCGCAGTTCCAGCAGGCGCTTGGTAGTTCGGTGCTGAATGAGCTGGAGCTGTATCGCGATGCGCAGCAGAACTCTCTGCAGGTGTGCGCCGAGCAGTTGGGGCTCATTGGACTGTTTGTTGCGGCCTGAGATGTTGTCAGCCATGCCTTACTTAAAGGTATGGCTGCCTCGCATTCTTGGGCAGCCCCCTGGTGATAGAGCAGCGTTATAGTGCACAGTTCTTGCACTTGGTTGCATTTAATTTGAGTCAATTCCGCTCTTGGATACAAAGTTGTCTTTAATTTCATGCGTGTCTATGCTATAAAATGCGCTCGAAAAAAATTGTGCTTCGGCACGACATTAAAATCACACACTTACCGACACATGTTCCTGGGTGCCGTTGATACGGTTGGAAGATGGGGTAAGTGGAGGTTAAACCCGTTAAATCAGGAATCAAGAACATGGCAAAAGTTTCAATGCGTGACCTGCTCAAGGCAGGTGTTCACTTTGGTCACCAGACTCGTTACTGGAACCCGAAGATGTCAAAATTCATCTTCGGTGCTCGTAACAAGATCCATATCATCAACCTGGAGCACACCCTGCCTGCGCTGAACAGTGCGCTGGATGTTGTTCAGGGTATGGCTGCAAACAAGAACAAGGTTCTGTTTGTCGGTACCAAGCGTGCGGCCAGCAAGGTGATCAAAGAGGAGGCGTCACGCTCCGGTATGCCTTACGTCAACCATCGCTGGTTGGGTGGCATGCTGACCAACTACAAAACCATTCGTCAGTCTATCCGTCGTCTGCGTGAGCTGGAAACCAGCATGCAGGATGGTACTTTCGACAAGCTGACCAAGAAAGAAGCGCTGATGCGTCGTCGTGAGATGGAAAAGCTCGAGCTGTCCATCGGTGGTATCAAGGATATGGGCGGTCTGCCTGACGCGCTGTTTGTTATCGACGTTGATCACGAGCGTATTGCGATCAATGAAGCCAACAAGCTGGGTATTCCTGTTATCGGTATTGTTGATACCAACAGTAACCCTGATGGTATCGATTACATCATTCCAGGCAACGACGATGCGCTGCGTGCGATTCAGATCTATGCCAAGTCTGTTGCTGATGCCTGCATTGAAGGCGCTGGTAATGGTGCGAATGACAAAAGCGAATTCGTAGAGGTTGAGGAGCAGGCTGCAGCTGAGTAATCAGTCTGTAAACTGTACCCGGTAACCTGGAAGGATTTCGTAGAGGGGGAGCAAAGCTCCCCTTTTTTGAATTCAGATTAACGCGATTAAAATTTAGAGGTAAACAACATGGCGAACATCTCTGCTGCGCAGGTGAAAGAGCTTCGTGAGCGCACTGGTTTGGGCATGATGGAGTGCAAAAAGGCACTGGTTGAAGCGGGTGGCGATATCGAAACTGCGATCGACGATCTGCGTAAATCTTCAGGTCTGAAGGCTGCCAAGAAAGCTGACCGTACTGCTGCAGATGGTGTGGTTGCGGTTAAGGTCGCTGAGGACAACAGCTATGCAGTTGTGCTGGAAGTGAACTCCGAGACTGACTTCGTTGCACGTGATGGCAGCTTCCTGGCATTTGTTGACTCCGTGTTGAGCAAGGCCTTTGCATCCAAGACTACTGATGTTGCTGAGCTGATGGCTGGTGAGCTGGAGTCTGCGCGTGAAGCGCTGGTGCAGAAGATCGGTGAAAACATCTCTGTTCGTCGCGTTGTCGTGGTAGAAGCGCCGGTTGTTGATGCCTATGTTCACAGCAATAACCGTATTGCAGCCGTGGTTGCACTCAGCGGTGGTAATGCTGAAGCGGCGCGCGATGTTGCCATGCACGTTACTGCGGTTAATCCGCGTGTTGTCAAGCCTGAAGATATGCCTCAGGAAGAGCTGGATCGTGAGAAGTCGATCATTATGGCTCAGCCGGATATGGAAGGTAAGCCTCAGGAAATCAAGGAAAAAATGGCTGTTGGCCGCGTCAAGAAATTCCTGGCTGAAAACAGCCTGAATGAGCAGGCATTCGTCAAGAATCCTGAACAGACAGTTGCGCAGATGGTCAAGGCAGCTGGCGCTGAAGTCCTCTCTTTCACTCGCTTTGCCGTAGGTGAAGGTATTGAGGTTGAGAAGAAAGACTTTGCAGCAGAAGTTGCCGAACAGCTGAAAGGCTGATCTGTCCGACTGCCCGCGCTCGTCGGGCAGCACTTGTCGCGCAGGAATTTTTTCTGCGCGACATCGCGTTTTCTTGTAAACTGTGCCATCTCATGAAAGAGCGGAGAATGCATTGATGCCTGCCACAGATAAGCAATCCCGATATAAACGTATACTGCTGAAGCTCAGCGGTGAAGCCCTGGTCGGCGAGGAAAGCTTCGGTATCGATCCGAAGGTGCTGAACCGCATGGCGCTCGAAATTGGCCAGCTTGTCGGTATCGGCGTACAGGTTGGTATAGTCATAGGTGGCGGCAATCTCTTCCGGGGCGCTGCACTGAATGCGGCCGGTCTTGATCGTGTTACCGGTGATCATATGGGTATGCTGGCTACCGTCATGAATGCACTGGCCATGCGGGATGCCCTTGAGCGCTGCAATATTGCTACTCGCGTCATGTCAGCCATTCCGATGAGTGGTGTTGTGGACCATTATGATCGTCGTAATGCCATGCGCTATCTGAGACAGAATGATGTTGTCATCTTCTCAGCCGGTACGGGTAACCCCTTCTTCACTACGGACTCGGCTGCCTGTCTTCGCGGTATTGAGATAGATGCGGATGTTGTGCTTAAAGCAACTAAGGTGGATGGTGTATATACTGCTGACCCATTGAAAGATCCTACCGCCGTCAAATATAGTCATCTGACATTTGATGAAGTGCTGGAAAAGCAGCTGGGTGTGATGGATATGACGGCGATCTGTCTGACACGAGATCACAATATGCCGATCCGTGTATTTAATATGAATAAACCGGGTGCGCTGGTCAATCTGGTTGTAGGCGGGGATGAAGGAACGCTGATCGATTCGGGTTCCTCTGCAGGAGTGGAAAAATGATTAACGAGATTATAAAAGACGCTGAATCACGGATGAAGAAAAGCACGGAGGCGCTGGTCGAGAATTTCAAGAAAATTCGTACCGGCCGTGCTCATCCGAGTCTGCTGGATAGCATAATGGTCCCCTACTATGGTTCACCGGTTCCTATTCAGCAGGTGGCCAATATCATGGTGGAAGATTCGCGTACTCTGACGATTATCCCCTGGGAAAAAAAGATGGTTCCTGAGGTGGAAAAGGCGATCATGAAGTCGGATCTGGGCTTGAACCCGAATACGGCCGGAGATGTTATACGTCTGCCGATGCCGGCGTTGACCGAAGAGTCGCGTAAGGGCTTCGGACGCCAGGCTAAGGTTGAGGCGGAAAACGCCAAGATCGCAATACGAAATATTCGTCGTGACGCTAACAGTTCCATCAAGGATCTGCTGAAAAACAAGGATATCACTGAGGACGATGAGCGTCGTGGTGAGGATCTGGTGCAGAAACTTACCGACAAGTACGTGGCAGAAGTGGATGTGCTGCTGAGTAAAAAAGAGTCGGATCTGATGGAAATCTAAGTGTAACGGAGCGGGGTGCATGCCCCCACGGCTCAATATGTCTGTTCATAATGATATAAACACGGGTGTGCACGCCGAGATACCGGAGCATATTGCCATTATCATGGATGGCAATAACCGCTGGGCAAAGCAGCGGCGCCTGCCGGGTCTAGCCGGTCATAAGGCTGGGGTTGACAGTGTTCGCAGCGTGATAGAAGGCTGTCTTGAACATGGGGTTAAAATCCTGACACTGTTTGCATTCAGCAGTGAGAACTGGAAACGCCCCGAGCTTGAGGTCAGAGGGTTGATGGACCTGTTCATGATCTCTCTTGAGCATGAGGCGAAGAAGCTGCATAAGCATGGTATTTGCCTGCGTATTGTTGGTGACCGCTCAAGATTCAGTTCCAGTCTGCAGCGCAAAATGGCAGAGGTCGAGCGTTTGACGGTGGGCAATCAGGCGTTGGTTCTCAACGTGGCCGCCAACTATGGTGGACGCTGGGATATCGTACAGTCAGTCAGAGCGATCGCATCTGCCTGCATGGCGGGTGACTTGAGCCCTGAACAGATAGATGAGCAATGTTTTTCCGATTACACCAGTCTGAACGGTGTGCCTGATCCCGATCTGTGCATACGTACGGGTGGAGAGAAGCGCATCAGTAACTTTTTGATCTGGCAGCTGGCTTATACCGAGTTCTATTTCACTGATCAGTTCTGGCCCGATTTCGGTAAGCCGGAGCTGACATCAGCAATTCAGGACTTTTCTAGCCGTCAGAGACGGTTTGGCCGAACCAGTGAACAGGTAGAGGCCCTGAAACGTGTTTAAACAACGAGTGATTACGGGCCTGCTGGTCGGGCCAGCGGTGCTGGCCGCGGTATGGTGGTTTCCGATCAGTTGGTTTGCACTTCTTATCGGGGTTGCAACACTCTATGGTGCCTGGGAGTGGTCCAACTTCTGCCGTTATGGGCTCAGAGAGCGTGTTGTATTTGTTGTGCTTATTGCACTGTTGCTGGGTGTTGTATACAGCTTCCTCAATGATGCTCTGGTGTCGACGGTCACTCTTATGGCCGTTCTTTTCTGGTTGGCGGCGCTGATCATGGTGCTGCGCTATCCATCCTCCTCCTTCTGGTCGAATCAGGCCAATAAAATGCTGATCGGTATTGCCGTGCTGGTGCCTGCGTGGTTGGCGATGACGGCTATCAAGGGATGGGTGCATGGTGAGTTTCTGATTCTACTTTTGCTGGCTCTGGTCTGGGGGGCTGACATAGGTGCCTATGCCGCTGGGAAGACATTGGGTAAGCGCAAGCTGCTGCCGGAAGTCAGTCCCGGCAAGACCCGTGAAGGCTGTGTCGGTGGCCTGCTGGTGTGTGTGCTGGTAGGGGTGGGCTACTCCATGTTTCGAGAACTTCCGCTGACGGCTACGGTCTATCTGGTACTCTTGTCACTGATCACAGGTATGGCATCTGTGCTGGGTGATCTGTTCGAGAGTATGCTCAAGCGTGAACGTGGCATCAAGGACAGCGGCCGTCTGCTGCCGGGTCATGGTGGTGTGCTGGATCGCATTGACAGTCTGACAGCCGCCGCGCCTGTTTTCCTCGCTGGGCTTTATATGGCCCCGCAGATCTAGGAGTAGTTGAGTAATGGGTATCGTACAGACGTTGCTGGCAACGTTGGTCACCCTGGGTATTCTGGTTACCATTCATGAATGGGGTCACTACTGGACTGCGCGTCGCTGTGGTGTCAAAGTGCTGCGCTTTTCCGTTGGGTTTGGTAAGCCTTTGTTCATGTGGAAGGGACGTGACGGGACCGAGTACGTTATCGCGGCCATCCCTCTGGGTGGCTATGTGCGCATGCTTGATGAGCGTGAAGGCTCTGTTCCAGAAGATTTGCGCGCCCAGGCATTCAACAACAAGCCGGTGATGCAGCGCTTTGCTATTGTGGCCGCGGGGCCTTTTGTGAATCTGGCTTTCGCAGTGCTTGCCTATTGGTTTCTGTTTGTCATGGGCACCAGCGTGGTTGTGCCAATGGTTGGAGATGTTCGGCCCGGTTCGCCTGCTGCTATCGCAGGTGTTGAGATGGGTTATGAGATTCTCGAGATCGATGGCAGTCCGGTGCGCTCATGGAATGATGTTAACCTGCGCCTGGCGGCCCGGGTAGGCGAAACCGGTGTCATCGAGATGGTGGCAGGGCAGCCGGCTCGCTCATCAGCACGCACCTATCAGGTTCAACTGGATCAGTGGCGAGTGGATCTGGAGCGTGAGTCGCCCATCAGCGCACTGGGGTTGATACCCTGGCGGCCTGATGTGACGCCGGTGCTGGGTCAGTTGGTAGAGGGGGGCGCGGCCGTCGAAGCGGGTCTGCGCAGCGGTGATCAGGTACTGGCTGTTGATGGGGAAACCATTTCGAGCTGGTTGATGCTGGTTGAGCGCATACAACTCAGTGCCGGGACGCCCGTGGATCTGACAGTTGACCGCGATGGCCTCAGAATGACGTTTACTGTGACCCCTGCGTCTCGTGTGGGAGATGATGGTACGGTAACCGGTTTTATCGGTGCAGGGGTTCAGTCAGTCGAGTGGCCGCCCGAGATGATTCGGGAGATCAAGTATAATCCGGTGACTGCCTTGGTCATGGGTTTTGAGAAGACCGGGCAGATGATCGGGCTGACGCTGGATGCGATCAGAAAGATGTTTGTCGGCATGTTGTCCGTAAAAAACTTGAGTGGCCCGATAACCATTGCTAAAGTGGCGGGTGATTCGGCAGCGTCTGGCCTTGAAACCTTTATCAGCTTTCTGGCCTACCTCAGTATCAGTCTCGGGATACTCAATCTGCTCCCGATTCCCATGCTGGATGGCGGACACTTGATGTACTATCTGATCGAGATGGTCAGAGGTAAGCCAGTCAGTGAAAAAACGCAGTTGATCGGTTTGAAAATTGGAATGGCGATGCTCTTCACCTTGATGGCATTTGCGATTCTTAATGATATTGCCCGTCTCTGAAACATCGGACTCTTGATCACATGATGGAACTGAAAAGAATCTTCTCTATGAAACGCTACCTTGCGCTGTTTTTGATTACGCTTTTCTGGGGACTTCAGGCAACTGCATCCTTATCCTTTACTGTCAGCGATATCCGTATCGAGGGCTTGCAGCAGGTTTCGCCAGGTGTCGTGTTCAGGAATTTTCCAATATCGACGGGCGATCAGATCAGTCAGGGTGAACTGACTGCGGCGACCCGAGAACTGTTTCGCTCCGGCTTCTTTGAAGATGTCCAGTTGCTTCGGGATGAAGGGGATGTGCTGGTTGTCCGCGTAAGGGAGCGCCCTTCCGTTGCGTTGATCAGAATTGATGGTAATAAAGCCATTAAAGAAGAGCAGTTACGGGAAGGGTTGCGCCAGGCCGGTCTGCAGGAGGGCGATGTGTTTCGTCGTGCTGCACTGGATCAGATAAGCCTGGAATTGCTGCGTGTATACGGTGCCCAGGGACGCTACAGCGCGGATATTGATACCGAGGTTGAGTATCTGTCCGGCAACCGTGTTGCTTTGAACGTCAATATTCGCGAAGGCCGTATTGCGACCATCCAGCATATCAATATTGTTGGTAACTCTGTCTATTCCAATGAAGAGCTTACAGGTCTGTTCTCTCTGAGCCTGCCGGGGATGTTCAACTTTTTTACCAAAACGGATGAATATTCCCGCGAGAAGCTTGCGGGTGATCTGGAGCGGTTGCGCTCTCATTATCTTGATAATGGTTATATCAACTTCGCCATTGACTCAGCACAGGTGTCGATTACGCCGGACAAGCGCCATGTCTACATCACTATCGATGTGACAGAGGGCGAGCAGTATACGGTTCGTGAGATAAGCCTGGTCGGTAACCTGGTGCTTCCGGAAGATGAACTGCAGGGCAAGATCACAATCGAGCAGGGTGATGTATTTTCGCGTCGTGAAATGACAGATATACAGGAGCGCCTTGTCAATGCGCTGGGTGATCAGGGCTACATGTTTGCCAATATCAGCCCGATGCCTGAGCTGCATGACGATAATACCGTTTCTGTTCGTTACTTTATCGAGCCGGGCCGTCAGACCTTTGTCCGCAGGATCAATATCCGCGGTAATACGCGGACGGCTGATGAGGTGATCCGTCGTGAGCTGGAGCAGATGGAAGCGGGTGTCGCTTCAACCAGAGCCATTGAGCGCTCCAGAACACGTCTCGATCAGACGGGGTACTTCAGAGAGGTCAATGTCGAAACACGTGCAGTTGCCGGAACCGATGATCAGGTCGATCTGGACTACAGTGTGGAAGAGGCTCAGCTGGGTCAGTTGAGCGCAAGTATCGGTTTTTCACAGAGTGACGGGATCATTCTGGACTTTGGTGTCTCTCAGGATAACTTTATCGGTACAGGTAAGAGTGTTTCCTTCAACATCTCCAACAGCAAGACCCGAACCGAATACAGCTTTGACTACCTTGATCCATATTATACGGTCGATGGTGTGAGTCGCGGTTTCAATCTTTACTATCGTGAGCGTGACTTCGAAGAGGATGATATCAGTACCTATACCACGGATGAGATAGGAGGTGGTGTAACCTTCGGTTATCCGATAGATGACTATCAGCGGCTAACTTTCAGTGGTGATGTTGAGTACATCAGGTTGAACACCTATGAGCGAACAGCAACTGAGGTCATTAGATTTATCGAACAGGAGGGTGATGACTTCCTGAACTGGAAGCTGACTGCCGGATGGAGTTATAACAAGCTTAACAGAGCACTGTTTCCGACCAGGGGCTTCTCGCAGGGAGCGACACTTGAGATGAGTCTTCCCGGCAGCGATCTTGGCTATTATCGTGCTCAGTACAATAATCGCTACTTCCACCCGATAGACAGAGATGAGGATTGGGTCGTCGGCTTGCGCAGCCGTGTCGGTTATGCGGATGCCTATGGCAGTAATGCATTTCCATTCTTCAAGAACTACTTTGCTGGTGGTCTTAGAACCGTGCGGGGTTATGACAATAACTCACTCGGCCCTCGTGACTCCAACAACGATGCACTTGGCGGTAATGTACTGATCTCCGGCAGTGCCGAATTGATTTTCCCGATTCCATTCCTGAGAGATAAAACGGCCTGGCGGACACTCCTGTTCATGGATGCGGGTAATGTGTACACCTCCAAGTGCCTGGTTTCAAGTACCAGATGCAGCTCTGGCATAGAGCTTGGTGATCTGAGATATTCAGTAGGTGTCGGGCTGAGCTGGCTGACACCAATAGGCCCGCTCTCCATATCACTGGGTAAAGGCTTGAATTCGAAGTCAGGTGATGATGAACAGGTTTTCCAGTTTGCTCTTGGTCAGACATTTTAAGGGGTTATGATGAAATATTTGTTGGGTCTGGCAGTGGTTCTGTTGACTGCCGGTATGCAGGTGCAGGCTGAAACCATCCGTGTACTCGGTGTTCAGGAGGCACTGTTGAGTTCCAGGGCTGCTGTTGAGTTCAGCGAGCAGTTGGAGAGGGAGTTTGCGGCAGAGGAGCGTCAATTGCTGGAGCTTGAAAAAGAAGCCGTTGGCGTGCGTGAAAGAATTCAGCAGAATATGGGACTGGCATCTGAAGAAGAGATGAACAGAATGCAGCTGCAGTTCCAGAAAGCCGTCAATGAATACCATGAACGTGGTGAAGCGCTGCAGCTCAAACGCATGGAGCGCGAAGAGGCTTTTCTTGCGCAGATGAGACCGCGTCTGGACCAGGCAATACGTACTCTGATAGAGGGTGAGAACATCAATATCATTCTTGCCAAGCAGGCAACAGTTTACAGCAGTGGTACGATTGATCTGACACCTCGTGTCATAGAACTGCTGAACCAGCAGTAAGCGGATGAATGATGACAGCCAGGCACCACTATTCGCTGGTTGAACTGGCTGCCATCGTTGATGGCAGCGTTCAGGGCGAAATCAATACTGTTATTACAGGCCTGGCCACATTGAAATGTGCTGGCCAGGGCCATCTTTCGTTTTTTTCCAATACACGCTATCTCAAGGACCTGCAGTCAAGTGATGCATCTGCCGTGCTTGTGCATGCCGATCATGCAGCGGATGTCCGTCATGCAGCAGTGGTTGTAAAGGACCCTTATCTGGCCTTTGCGAAACTCAGCGCATTGTTTGACTGGCGTCAGCCCCTGGTGCCGGGAATTGCTGCTACAGCGGTTGTCGAGCAGGGAGCCAGGATAGAGCCGAGTGCCGAGATCAGCCATCATGCCGTAGTGGGTGAAGGTGCTCAGATCTCTGCTGAGGTCTATATCGGGGCAAACTCAGTGATCGGCAGTGGCTGCCATATAGGTCCGGGCAGTCGGATTGAGGCGGGGGTGGTTGTGTACCCCGGCACAAAAATCGGCGCACGAGTGATTATTCACAGTGGTGCTATCGTAGGCTCTGATGGCTTTGGGTTTGCCCCTGAAGCAGGTACCTGGCGTAAGATTTATCAGACCGGTGGGGTCAGTATCGGTGATGATGTCGAGATAGGTGCTGGGGTCACAATTGATCGTGGGGCGCTGGATGATACCGTGATCGATAGTGGTGTAAAGCTTGATAATCAGGTTCATGTAGCACATAACGTGGTTATTGGTGAACATACGGCAATTGCCGGTTGTACCGGTATTGCCGGTAGCACTAAAATTGGCAGTCACTGCACCATTGCTGGCATGGCGGGTATTGGAGGGCATCTGAATATTGTTTCAAATACCCATATCACCGCCATGACCATGGTCAGTAAGTCCATCAGCGAGCCTGGAGTCTATTCATCCGGCATCGGGATGGGGCCGCATAAGCAATGGAAGCGCAATGTGATCCGCTTTCGTCAACTTGATGAGATGGCAAAACGGATTCGTACTCTGGAACAGTCGCTCGAGCAAAACTCTACTGAAGGTTGTAATGATGATGGATGTAAATGAGATCCGGGAATATCTGCCACACCGCTATCCGTTCCTGCTGGTAGACCGGGTTATTGAGTTGATACCGGGCGAGTCGATTGTAGCCATCAAGAATGTCACGGTAAACGAACCCTATTTCAATGGCCATTTCCCTGGCCACCCGGTCATGCCGGGTGTGCTGCTGGTTGAGGCTATGGCTCAGGCAGCTGGTATTCTCGGTTTCAAAACCATGAATAAGCGGCCTGAGGATGGCTCCATCTATTATTTTGTCGGCGCAGATGACCTGCGTTTCAAGCGTCCGGTTGTTCCGGGGGATCAGGTCAAGCTTGAGGCTCGAGTGATTTCGGATCGCCGTGGGATCTGGAAATTTGATGTCAAGGCCAGTGTTGATGACAACCTGGTGTGCAGTGCAACTATTCTGTGTGCTGACAGGAAGGTGTGAGATTGATACATCCACAGGCAATCGTTGATCCGTCTGCCAGACTTGCAGATGATGTTGAGGTCGGTCCCTGGACAATCATAGGGGCCGATGTCGAAATTGGTGCCGGTACGGTTATCGGCCCGCATGTCGTTATCAATGGTCCTACTCGTATCGGCAGGAACAACCGGATCTTCCAGTTCGCTTCGGTTGGTGAAGAGTGTCAGGATAAAAAGTACAAGGGTGAGCCTACACGTCTGGAGATTGGTGATAACAATATCATCCGGGAAGGCTGTACGATTCATCGCGGTACCATACAGGATCAGGGACTGACACGTCTTGGCAGCCATAACCTGCTGATGGCCTACACGCATGTCGCGCATGACTGTGTGGTGGGTGATCATGTGATTCTGGCCAATAATGCGGCGCTGGCAGGCCATGTTCATGTGGGAGATCATACCATTCTGGGTGGTTTTACTGCGGTGCATCAGTTCTGCCGTATCGGTGCACATGTGATGTGCGGCGCCGGTAGTGTCGTACTCAAGGATATTCCGGCGTTTGTCATGGCAAACGGCAACAGTGCCAAACCTCATGGCATCAATGCAGAAGGGTTGCGTCGCCGTGGATTTGATACGGAGCAGATCCGTGCCATACGCCAGGGTTACAAAATTCTCTATCGTCAGAACCTGATATTGGCTGATGCCCTTCAATCCCTGCATACACTGGCGGCACAGGTTCCTGTTATCCAATTACTGATCGATTCACTGGTGGTTTCCGAACGCGGCATCATCCGTTAAGGTGCTGCAACGTTAAGGTACTGCCATGAGCGAAGTGTTATGAGCCGCGTGCTGAAGGTCGCAATCGTAGCTGGTGAGGCATCCGGAGATATTCTGGGTGCCGGTCTTATTCAGGCACTTAAACAGCAATATCCTCAGCTGCAGGTTGAGGGTATCGGTGGTGAGCTGATGCAGGCTCAGGGCTGCGAGAGTCTCTACCCGATGGAGCGTCTATCGGTAATGGGGCTGGTTGAGGTGTTGGGGCGTTTGCGTGAACTGCTCAGCATTCGTCGAGGGCTAGTCAGGCGCTGGACACAGCAGCCGCCAGATCTTTTTATCGGCATAGATGCCCCGGATTTCAATCTTGGTCTGGAGCAGAGCCTGCACGATGCAGGTGTCACGACCGTACACTATGTCAGTCCTTCAGTCTGGGCATGGCGCAAAAAACGTGTGCACAAGATCAAGCGCAGTACCGATCTGATGTTGACTCTCTTCCCATTTGAAGCAGCCTTCTATCAGGAGCATCAGCAGCGTGTGGCCTTTGTCGGGCACCCTCTGGCTGATCAGATTCCGCTGCAGCCGGATCGCCTTGCTGCACGTATATCCCTGGGGCTGGATCAAAACGCCGAGGTGATTGCGCTGCTGCCCGGTAGTCGTGCCGGCGAGGTTTCTCAACTGGCAACACCTTTTCTTGATGCGGCACGGATACTGACACAGAGGCGTCCCGGCGTTGCCTTTGTACTGCCAGCGGCAAGCCAGCAGCGCTATGATGAGCTGCTGAAACTGATTCAGAGCCACTATGACGAGCTGAAGGTTCACCTGTTTCTGAAACAATCGCATAAGGCGCTTTATGCCTGTGATGCGGTTTTGATTGCATCCGGAACGGCCACACTCGAGGCAATGCTGTGTAAGCGCCCGATGGTGGTTGCTTATCGCATGTCTCCTATCACCTTTCGCATACTCTCTTATCTGGTATCCATCACCTCTGTGTCGCTGCCGAATCTGCTGGCAGGACGCCAGTTGGTTCCTGAGGTGCTGCAGGATGAAGTCACCCCTCAGAGACTGGCAGATGAGATCGAGCGCTTGCTGGATGACAAGGCGGAGCGTGAGGCGCTGCTGGCGGAATTTGCGCACTTGCATCAGTCCTTGCGGTTGAATGCTGATGTGCAGGCAGCCAGAGCGATCACTGAACTGCTGGAACAGAAGGGGCAGTTGTGATGGAGCCCTTTACGCTTGATCATATCCCGACACACTTGATTGCCGGTGTGGATGAAGTGGGTCGTGGCCCGCTGGTGGGTAATGTGGTAGCTGCTGCCGTGATTCTGGACCCGGCCAGGCCTGTTGCTGGTCTGATGGATTCCAAGAAGCTCAGTGCTGTAAAGCGCGAAGCGCTGGCTATGCAGATACGGGAACAGGCTCTGTGCTGGTCGATTGCCTGGGCCACGCCTGCCGAAATTGATGAATTGAATATTCTGCATGCCACCATGCTGGCAATGCAGCGTGCCGTTGCATCCCTGGCACCTGCTGCCGAGTTTGCCTTGATCGACGGCAATCGCTGTCCGGCGCTGCCCTGTCCCTCGCAACCTGTAGTCAAGGGAGATGCGCGCGTCCAGTGTATTTCTGCTGCATCAATCCTGGCGAAGGTTTTCCGTGATCAGGAGATGGCCCAGCTGGATCAGCAATACCCCGATTATGGGTTTGCCCAGCATAAGGGCTACCCGACACCTGAACATCTACAGGCACTGAAGGCATATGGTGCGCTGGCTGAGCATCGGCGTAGTTTCCGGCCGGTGCGTGAACTGCTGACAGAAGGTTTTACTGATGACTGATCCCGCTTTTGTCCATCTTCGTGTGCATACGGAGTTCTCTCTCTATGATGGGCTGGTCAAGGTCAAGCAACTGGTGGCCGAGGCAGCGCGCCAGAAGATGCCGGCCGTTGCGGTGACCGATCAGACCAACCTCTATGCTCTGATCAAGTTTTATAAGGGGGCGCTGGGAGCCGGTATCAAGCCGATCTGTGGTGTGGACTTCTGGGTGCATGATCCAGAGGAGCCCTTGGCAGATCCGGCCAGAATAACGCTGCTGGTCCGTAATGGACGAGGCTATCGGAACCTGATGGAGCTGGTTTCGCGTGCCTATGCTGAAGGGCAGAACCTGGTGCAGGATCGTGCCGTTATCCTGTTTGACTGGATTGCAGAGAAGTCTGAGGGGCTGATAGCTCTGTCCGGTGCGCGTGAGGGGGAGATAGGACGTGCGCTGCTGGCGGGTCATGAGGCGCATGCCAGACAGTCTCTGCAGCGCTGGATGGAGCTGTTTCCGGATGCTTTTTACCTGGAAATACAGCGCACAGGGCGTGTCGGTGATGAAGAGGTGGTGCATGGCAGTGTTGAGCTGTCGCATGAAACAGGCTGCCCTCTGGTCGCCACCAATGAGGTGATGTTTCTGCGTCAGGATGACTTTGACGCCCATGAGGTACGTGTCTGTATCAACCAGAGTGTTACTCTTGAAGATCCTACTCGGCCACATGCCTATTCGGATCAGCAGTATTTTCGTACTGCTGATGAGATGGCTGAGATTTTTGCTGATATTCCGAGTGCTCTGGCCAACAGCGTCGAGATAGCCAAGCGCTGCAATATCGAGCTCGAGCTGGGCGTCTACTATCTGCCCAAATACCCCGTGCCCGAAGGGATGCTGATGGATGACTACTTCCGTCTGGTATCCAAAGAAGGTTTGGAAGAGCGGCTTGAGGTTCTGCTGGATCGGGACGCTCCGGATTATGCAGAGCAGCGAAAAGTGTATGAGGAGCGCCTTGATTTTGAGCTGGATATCATTATCCAGATGGGTTTCCCCGGCTACTTTCTTATCGTCATGGACTTTATCCGCTGGGCCAAGGATAACGGTATTCCGGTTGGTCCCGGACGTGGCTCGGGTGCCGGCTCACTGGTGGCCTATGTGCAGAAGATCACCGATCTGGATCCGCTGGAGTATGACCTGCTGTTTGAACGTTTCCTTAACCCGGAACGTGTCTCCATGCCTGACTTTGATATCGACTTCTGCATGGATAATCGCGATAAGGTGATCGACTATGTGGCCCAGACCTATGGCCGTGATGCGGTGTCACAGATCATCACCTTCGGTACCATGGCGGCGAAGGCAGTGGTGCGAGATGTGGCCAGAGTACAGGGTAAACCCTTCGGTCTGGCGGATCGTCTCTCCAAGCTGATCCCCTTTGAGGTGGGCATGACGCTAGGCAAGGCCTGGGAGCAGGAGGAGGCGCTGCGTGACTTCGTCAACTCCAGCGAAGAGGCCCAGGAGATCATGGAGATGGCCTATAAGCTGGAGGGCGTGACGCGTAACGTCGGCAAGCATGCCGGTGGTGTTGTGATTGCCCCGACCCGGCTGACCGACTTTTCCGCAACCTACTGCGATGAGCATGGCCAGGGTCTGGTGACCCAGTTTGACAAGAATGATGTCGAGGAAGCAGGGCTGGTGAAGTTCGACTTCCTCGGCCTGCGTACGTTGACCATCATCGACTGGGCACTGCGAACGGTGAATACCCTGCGCAGACGCCAGGGTGAGGTGGATATCGAGATAGAACATATCGATCTTGAGGATCCGACTGTTTTCAAGCTGCTGCAGCGGGCAGAAACGACGGCGGTGTTCCAGCTTGAGTCGAGCGGCATGAAGGATCTGATTCGTCGTCTGCAGCCAAGCCGCTTCGAGGATATCATCGCACTGGTGGCGCTGTTCCGTCCCGGTCCACTGCAGTCAGGCATGGTGGATGACTTCATCAACCGTAAGCATGGCCGTGCCGAGATGGCCTGGCCTCATACCGATTACCAGCTCGACAGCCTGCAGCCGGTACTGGAGCCGACCTACGGTATCATCCTGTATCAGGAGCAGGTGATGCAGATAGCGCAGGTGATGGCGGGTTACAGCCTGGGCGAAGCAGACCTGCTGCGTCGTGCGATGGGTAAGAAGAAGCCCGAAGAGATGGCCAAGCAGCGTCAGGGCTTTCTGGATGGATCGGCTCGTAATGGGATAGATGTCGGGCTTGCCGGCAACATCTTCGATCTTGTGGAGAAGTTCGCCGGATATGGTTTCAACAAGTCGCACTCTGCCGCCTATGCACTGGTTTCCTATCAGACAGCCTGGCTGAAAACGCACTATCCTGCGCCCTTTATGGCGGCGGTCATGTCCTCGGATATGCAGAACACCGACAAGGTGGTGATCTTCATTGAAGAGTGCCGTCAGATGGGGCTGACACTCAGATTGCCCGACGTCAATGCCGGTGAGTTCATGTTCACCGTTAATGATGCCAATGAGATCATCTATGGCCTCGGTGCGATCAAGGGAGTGGGTGAGGGGCCGGTTGAGGCAATAGTCGAGGCGCGCAGCGAGGGCGGTCCATTTATCGATCTTTTTGATTTTTGCGCCCGTGTCGGTGCCAAGAAGCTGAACAAGCGCGTGCTTGAAGCCCTGGTGCGCTGCGGTGCGCTGGATAGTCTCGGACCACACAGAGCGATCCTGTGGGAGTCGATAGGTGCGGCGCTGCAGGCGGCGGACCAGGCTGCCCGTAACGTCGATGCAGGGATGTTTGATCTGTTCGGTGAAGTCGAGGCAGAATCGCCGTCTGATCCCTATGTCGAATTTGCGCGCGCCCGTGAATGGACTGACAAGGAGCGCTTGCAGGGCGAGAAAGAGACGCTGGGGCTCTATGTTACCGGTCATCCCATTGATGAGTATGAGCGAGAGCTGACATATGTGATCAGCAAAAAGCTGGTTGAGATACAGCCCGCCCGCGGGCGTTCGCAGAAGATGGCCGGACTGGTTGTGGATCTGCGCATGAAGAAAACCAAGAAAGGGCATCCTCTGTGCTTCATCACCCTGGATGATCGCAGTGCGCGCATGGAGGTGACACTCTTTGGTGAAGCCTATGAGCAGTTCAAGCACCTGGTGGCTCGCGATGTGATACTGATCATTGAGGGTGAGGTGGCGCAGGATGATTATAATGGTGGCATCAAGGTGCGTGGTAACTCAGTGGCCACACTGGCACAGGCACGCGCTCGCTATGCCGAAGCCGTCCGGGTTGATTGCACGGAAAAGCAGTTGGGTCGGTTACAGATGAAGCAGTTTTCTGAACTGCTCAAGCGCCATGCCACACCGGCGGATACGCTGCCGGTAGCACTGCGTTACAGGCGGAGGGACGCTCAGGGGCTGGTCCAGCTGGGCGATAAATGGCGCGTTGCAGCCAGCGATGAATTGCTGATAGCGCTCAAGGATCAGTTTGGTGACAAGGCCGTTTCTCTGGTCTATCCGGGTTCATGATCAGGCTGGTGATCCCTGCTGGCAACAGGTAGAATCGTTTGCTTAACTGAGCTCTGGTATTTACACTCAAAAAGTTTACATTTAAAAAGATATGGAAGCACATGAATCCTAACTACCTCGATTTTGAACAGCCTATTGCGGATCTGGTAGCCAAAATCAATGAGTTACGCCATGTTGGTGCAGGTAACGAAGAGCTCAATCTGTCAGAAGAGATTGAGCGCCTGCAGGAGAAAAGTCGCAAGCTGACCCGGTCGATTTTTGCAGACCTGAGTGCCTGGCAGATCTCTCAGCTGGCGAGGCATCCTCAGCGCCCTTATACACTGGATTACGTGGCTCAGGCCTTTGATGATTTTGACGAGCTGCATGGCGATCGTCACTTTGCCGATGATCAGGCGATCGTAGGTGGTCTGGCACGCCTGGATGGTCGTCCGGTGGTTGTGATAGGTCATCAGAAAGGGCGTGAAGTCAAAGAGAAGGTAAAGCGCAATTTTGGTATGCCACGCCCTGAAGGCTACCGTAAGGCTTTGCGACTCATGGAGATGGCAGAGCGCTTCAGCCTGCCGCTGCTGACCTTTATCGATACGCCGGGTGCTTATCCAGGCATAGATGCCGAAGAGCGCGGGCAGTCTGAGGCGATCGCATTCAATCTGGCGAAAATGTCCCAGTTGAGAACGCCGATTATCTCTACCGTCATCGGCGAAGGTGGCTCGGGTGGAGCGCTGGCTATCGGTGTCTGTGATGAGCTGCTGATGCTGCAGTATGGTACCTATTCCGTGATCTCTCCTGAAGGTTGCGCGTCTATTCTGTGGAAAAGCGCCGAGCGTGCTTCTGACGCAGCCAAGGCGATGGGGATCACCTCCGACAGACTGCATGAGCTGGGACTGGTGGATCAGGTCATTCCCGAGCCTCTGGGTGGCGCACATCGTGATCCTGCGGCTATGGCGCAGAGCATCAAGCAGCACCTGCTGGAAACGCTGGATCGTCTGGATCGCTTTTCACATGATGAGTTGCTGGAACGTCGCTATGCTCGCCTGCTCTCCTACGGCCTGCATGAAGATTAAACAGCGCATCTGTTGAGCGCCATGTCGGATCTGCTGTCTGAATTTCGACAGGCGCTTGCTGATCAGCATCAGGTCAGTCGCTGGGTCATCGGCTACAGCGGCGGCCTCGACTCTACCGTTCTGCTGGTCCTGGCGGCCAGACTTTTCCCGCCTGCTTCCCTGCATGCACTGCATATCCATCATCAGCTGCAGCCCCAGGCTGATGCCTGGGCTGATCATTGCGAAGCGATCTGCAATCAGTTGGGTGTTTCATGTACGGTGATCCGTGTTCAGCCTGAGGGGAGTTCCGAGAACGCAGCACGTGAAGCGCGTTATCAGGCGTTCACTCAATGGCTAACGCCAGGTGATTGCCTGCTGCTTGGGCACCATGCCGGTGATCAGAGCGAAACTCTGCTGTATCGGCTGATCCGGGGAGCCGGGGTGAATGGGTTGGCCGGCATTCCGGTCAGGCGTACCCTCGGGAAGGCGTTGTTGCTGCGTCCGCTACTGCAGTTCAGCCGTTCACAGCTTGAGGGCTGGGCCAGAGATCAGGGTTTGAACTGGATAGAGGATCCAAGTAATCAACTTGAACATTATGATCGTAACTTTCTGCGGCATCAGGTGCTGGATCCACTGCGTGAGCGCTGGTCCCATCTTGATCATCGCTTCGCTGAAACCGCTCAAATGATGGTTGAGGCACGTGATCTGCTTGAACAGTTGGCCCGGCAGGATCTGCTGCTCCTGCAGAGTGAGGCAGGAGCCCTGGATCTGGTTGCTCTGAAGCAGCTGGCTGAATCACGCCAGCATAATCTGCTCAGATACTGGGTGGGAGAGTCGGGTTATCTCCTTAATCGCAAGGATCTGCTGGCGATCAGGCGGCAGTTTCTGGAATCAAAAGAGGATGCTCAGCCGCAGATGCGACTGGGTCGAGCCTTGCTCCGGCGCTATCGCCAACATCTGTTTCTGCTGCAGGGTGAGTCAGTCTCGCAACCGACGGCAGATTCGGCGTCTGTCCGGATAGCGCTCGACAGGGCAATGACGCTGGAGTTGCGTGGCGGAGAGCTTGAAGTGGTGCCGGGTGACTATGCCGACCAGGCAGATCTGGCGGATGAGACGATGCCGCAACTCTCGATTCTATACAGATCCGGGGGGGAGGTGCTGTGCCCGCTGGGTAAAGGGTTTTCGGTCAGTCTCAAGCAGTTGTTTCAGGATGCGGGTGTGCCGCCATGGTTGAGACAGGAGTGGCCTCTGCTGATGTTGGATAATCAGATTGCGGCAGTGCCGGGTATCTGTAACACGGAGCTGCTGGCCGACTATCCGGGGCTAAATTTTATCTGGCGCCCTTTTTCGTTGTCGGGACGTGCTTTTTTTGTTAGTCTGTAGCCCCATCTTGATTACGTTTTTTCCCTCCAAACATCACGATCTTACGGGTTTTGCATGACGCGCTATATATTCGTCACCGGCGGTGTAGTGTCCTCTTTGGGCAAAGGTATCGCTTCAGCTTCGCTGGCGGCCATCCTTGAGGCCCGCGGGCTTAAAGTTACCATGCTCAAGCTGGATCCCTATATTAATGTGGATCCCGGCACTATGAGTCCTTTCCAGCATGGCGAGGTTTTTGTCACCGATGATGGTGCTGAAACCGACCTTGATCTGGGTCATTATGAGCGCTTCATTCGTACCACCATGACGCGTCGAAACAACTTCACGGCAGGCCGGGTTTACCAGCATGTACTGAGCAAGGAGCGTCGCGGCGACTACCTGGGCGGCACGGTGCAGGTGATTCCGCATATCACGGATGAGATCAAGCGTCGCGTTATTGAGGGAGCCAGTGGTGCGGATGTCGCACTGGTCGAAATCGGTGGAACAGTGGGCGATATCGAGTCCTTGCCATTCCTTGAGGCGGTCAGGCAGTTGCGTACCGAACTGGGAATAGGTAAGGCGATGTTCATGCACCTGACACTGGTGCCCTATATCGCCACGGCCGGTGAGACCAAAACCAAGCCGACCCAGCACTCCGTCAAGGAGTTGCGCTCCATCGGTATCCAGCCGGATATTCTGGTCTGCCGTTCCGAGCAGCCTCTGCAGGACTCATCCCGTCGCAAGCTGGCCCTGTTCACCAACGTTGAAGAGCGTGCGGTGATCTCCCTGCCCGATGCCAACTCCATCTATGCGATTCCTCGAATGCTGGCTGAGCAGGGGCTGGATGAGATCGTTATTGATCGCTTCCGTCTTGAGTGCAAACCGGCCGATCTGAGTGACTGGGATCGTGTAGTGGATGGTATGCTGAACCCCGATGGCGAGGTGAAAATCGCCATGGTCGGCAAGTATATGGAGCTGCTGGATGCCTACAAGTCGCTGATAGAATCGATCACTCATGCTGGAATCGCACTGCACAAGAAGGTTCGAATCGAGTACATCGACTCCGAGCGAGTTGAGAAAGAGGGTGTCGATATACTCAGGGATGCACATGCGATTCTGGTGCCGGGTGGTTTTGGTGAGCGTGGTGTGGAAGGCAAAATTCTGGCGGCGCGTTATGCCCGTGAGAACAAAGTCCCTTATCTGGGTATCTGTCTGGGCATGCAGGTCGCTGTTATCGAATATGCGCGGCATATGGCGGGGCTGGAAGGTGCCAACTCGACCGAGTTCAATAAGCAGTCACCGCATCCTGTGATAGGTCTGATTACAGAGTGGACTGACCTGAGCGGCAAAGTAGAGCAGCGTTCTGATCAAACCGATCTGGGTGGAACCATGCGCCTCGGTGCGCAGTTGTGCCATCTGCTCGAAGGCTCCAAAGTGGCTCAGGTGTATGGCTCGACTGAAGTTCGCGAGCGCCATCGTCATCGCTATGAGGTGAACAACCATTACGTTCCCCTTCTGGAAGAGGCTGGGCTGGTGATTTCCGGTCGTTCCGAAGATGGTGAGCTGGTAGAGGTGATTGAGGTGCCTGATCATCCCTGGTTTGTTGCCTGTCAGTTTCATCCGGAATTTACCTCGACGCCACGTGATGGTCATGGCCTGTTCACCGGTTTTATTCAGGCCGCACTGGATCATCAGGCGCAAAGCTGACCGTTTTTTGATTTAAAACCTGTTGGAGAGTTGTGGAAATGCAGATCGCAGATATCAAAGCCCGTGAAGTGCTGGACTCGCGCGGTAATCCGACCGTTGAAGCCGATGTGATCCTGAGCAATGGCATCACCGGCAGTGCTTGTGCTCCCTCTGGTGCATCCACCGGTTCGCGCGAAGCGTTGGAGCTGCGTGACGGTGACAAGGGACGCTATCTGGGTAAGGGTGTTCTGAAAGCTGTTGCTGCAATCAAGGGCGAGATTCGTGATGCCTTGCTGGGTATGGATGTGACCGACCAGCGCGCACTTGATGATAAGATGCTGGCACTGGATGGCACCGAGAACAAATCCAAGCTGGGTGCCAATGCGATTCTGGCTGTCTCTCTGGCTGCGGCCAAGGCTGCTGCAGTCGCCAAGGGTATCCCTCTCTACGCGCATATTGCAGAACTTAACGGTACTCCAGGCCAGTTCTCCATGCCGGTTCCGATGATGAATATCATCAATGGTGGTGAGCATGCCGACAACAACGTCGATATACAGGAGTTCATGGTTCAGCCTGTGAACTTCACCTCTTTCTCTGATGCGCTGCGCTGCGGTACGGAAATTTTCCATGCCCTCAAGGCTGTACTGCAGTCTCGTGGTCTGAGCACTGCTGTAGGTGATGAGGGTGGATTTGCTCCGGATCTCGGCTCCAATGAAGAGGCACTGGTGGTCATTCGTGAAGCGGTGGAAAAAGCCGGTTACGAGCTGGGCAAGGATGTCACGCTGGCTCTGGATTGCGCATCTTCCGAATTCTACAAGGATGGCAAGTATGATCTGGCGGGTGAAGGTCAGGTGTTTGACCCTGCCGGCTTTGCAGATTATCTTGCGCGCCTGAGCAATGACTACCCGATCATCTCTATCGAAGATGGTATGGATGAATCCGACTGGGCTGGTTGGGCTGATCTGACCAACAAGATCGGTGACCGTGTGCAGTTGGTGGGTGATGACCTGTTTGTAACCAATACACGTATTCTCAAGCGTGGTATTGATGAAGGTATTGCCAACTCCATCCTGATCAAGTTCAATCAGATAGGGTCCTTGTCTGAAACCCTGGATGCGATCAGAATGGCGCAGGCTGCAGGCTTTACTGCCGTTATCTCTCATCGCTCCGGTGAAACGGAAGATACCACGATCGCTGACCTGGCCGTTGGAACAGCGGCCGGGCAGATCAAGACCGGCTCTCTGTGTCGCTCTGATCGTGTCGCCAAGTATAACCGCCTGCTTCGTATCGAAGAGGAGCTGGGTGTGAAGGCGATCTATAAAGGCCGCTCCGAAATCAAGGGTCAGAGCTGAGAAATCACTGAACAGATAGGGGGGCTACGGCCCCCCTATCTATATGTACATGAGGTATGGCGTGTTTCGGTGGCTGTTGATTCTTCTGGTGTTGATGCTGATCGGGTTGCAATACCGACTCTGGTTCGGTGAGCCAAGCCTGCGCCAGGTATGGGAGCTGGAAAAACAGATCCAGTCTCAGATTGAGGAAAATCAGCAGTTGGCTGAGCGCAATCAGCGTCTGGAGGCTGAGGTAATGGATTTGAAACAGGGGCTGAAGGCGATTGAAGAGCGTGCGCGCAGCGAGATGGGTATGGTACGTGAAGGAGAAACCTTCTATCAACTGGTTGAACCTGCTCCTGAAAGGCGTCGGCGATGACACTGTTGAAGGCTGATCCGGAACAGCTGCCCTGGCTATATGAGAAACCTCAAGGCAGTGCCCGGATAAGGGTGCAGCCAGAGGACTTCTGTGTGACTGAAGAGCTGGGTTTCGAGCCCTGTGGAGAAGGTGAGCATCTTTTCCTGCAGATCCGCAAGACGGGTGAGAATACCGATTGGGTTGCGCGCCAGTTGGCTAAGTTCTGTGCCATCGATCCGCGTCATGTCACCTATGCTGGAAAGAAGGATCGTCATGCCATAACCGATCAGTGGTTCTGTGTACACTGGCCGATCGCTTCACGCGAGCCTGCCTGGTCGCTGTTCGAATCTGATAGCATCAAAGTGTTGCGTAGCATACGCCATCAACGCAAACTCAAGCTGGGTACTCTCAAAGCCAATCACTTCAGTATAAGATTACGTGATGTGACGCATCCCGATGAGCTGGAAAGGCGACTCGGTTTGATCGCATCCGGGGTGCCAAACTACTTTGGTGAACAGCGTTTCGGTCATGCCGGGGGGAATCTGCTGAAGGGTGATGCGCTTATCAGTGGAGCGCTCAAAGAGCGGCAGCGGCATAAACGCGGCCTGTATATCTCGGCACTGAGGTCCTGGTTGTTCAACAGCGTGGTTGCAGGGCGTATCCGTCAGGAGTTATGGGACAGGTTGCTGCCTGGAGATGTGCTGATGCAGCGTGAAGGGCAGAGCTGCTTTGTCGAGGATGGCAGTGCTGGCCTGTCTGACAGGATCAGAGCAGGAGAGCTGCACCTGACGGCACCCATGTGGGGCCGGGGCGATCTGATGACGCAAGGTGTCGCCGCAGATCTGGAACGCAGTCTGATTTCGGACTGGCAAGCCTGGGCTGATGGCCTGGTACAGTTGGGATTGAACCAGGAGCGTCGTGCAATCAAATTGATACCGGGTGATATGAAGGTGTCTGCCGAGAAGGACCGGCAGTGGGTGGTCAGCTTCAGTCTGGGAACAGGTTCCTTTGCAACCAGTGTACTGCGCGAAGTGTGTCATCTGGAAAATGAACAGCAGATTCATACCTTAACAGACTAACGTTATATTAGAATAAAATCAGAAAATTATTGGCGTCACTGTGCAGACGCGTGAGAGTTGAAATGAAAATACTGATCTCCAATGATGATGGAGTCTATGCGCCGGGGCTGGCTGCCCTGGCGGCTGCTCTGGCAAAGGATGCCGAAATTTGTGTTGTTGCACCTGATCGCAATCGTAGTGGTGCGAGTAATTCACTGACCCTGGATCGACCGTTGGAATCTCATCTGCATGAGAATGGTTTTTTCAGCCTGAATGGTACACCGACAGACTGTGTGCATCTTGGGCGAAGCGGTCTGTATGTTGAGGGCTTTGAACCGGATATCGTGGTGTCGGGCATCAACGCCGGTGCCAATCTGGGGGATGATGTCCTGTATTCGGGTACGGTGGCCGCTGCAACAGAGGGGCGAACCTGTCGATTGCCACCTATCGCGGTTTCTTCCAACAGCTTTTTTCCGGAACACTATGAGGTTGCTGCCGAGGTGATCAGAATGCTGGTGCGCAATCTGGAGTCGCTGGTCGTTGCACCGCGTACTGTGTTGAATGTGAATATACCGGATCTGCCGATGGAGCAGATTCGTGGTGTGCATGTCACTCGGTTGGGGCACAGGGTTGCAGCAGACAAGCCGGTTGAAGTGCTTGACCCCCGCGGGCGCAAGCGATACTGGATAGCAGGTGCCGGCGATGCCGCGGACCGTGAGCCCGGTACTGATTTTTTTGCAGTCGAAAATGGATTTGTCTCCGTGACTCCGTTGCAGATCGACATGACTCACTACTCAGGGATGGATAATCTTGCCAGCTGGTTAGAGGAAAAACTGTGACCGAGTTTGATGTTCAGGGGATCGGCATGACATCTCGCCGTACTCGCGAGCGACTGATACAGCGTCTGCGGGAGCAGGGTATCAGTGATATGCGTGTTCTGGATGTCATGCTCGATACACCGCGTCATCTTTTTCTGGATGAGGCGTTGGCCCACAGAGCCTATGAAGATACGGCCCTGCCGATCGGCTTTAACCAGACTATCTCCCAGCCATATATCGTTGCACGCATGACAGAGGTGCTGCTGGCAGCAGGTCCCTTGGACAAGGTGCTTGAGGTGGGGACAGGGTCAGGCTATCAGACCGCCGTGCTGGCACGTCTTGTGGGTCAGGTCTATTCCGTCGAGCGGATACGTCCGTTGCAGGAAAAGGCCAAGGATAGATTCAAACGACTGAAACTTTATAACATCATCTGCCGTCACAGTGATGGTACGATGGGTTGGCCCGAAAAAATGCAGTTTGATGGTATTCTTGTAACGGCCGCGCCCGAACAGGTGCCTGATGAGTTGCTGCAGCAGTTGGCTCCAGGCGGGCGGCTGGTGATTCCGGTGGGTAGAGATCAGCAGCAACTGAAGCTGATCACACGACTGGATGGTGATGGCTTTGATACTCAGGTACTGGAATTTGTCCGTTTTGTACCGCTGGTAAGTGGCACAATTCGCTGAACAGGAAAGATCTATGCAGCAGCGTAATTTCCGTCAGTATCTCTGTCTGACGGGCAAGGGCTTGTTGATGGGAGCGGCAGATGTCGTGCCGGGTGTGTCCGGGGGCACTATTGCTTTTATCACCGGTATCTATGAAGAGTTGATTTTCAGTATCAGGCGTTTTGATATTCAGGCGCTCAAGATGCTTTTCCAGCAGGGCCCTGTGGCTTGCTGGCAATATGTCAATGGCAGCTTTCTGCTGGCGCTGGTCAGCGGTATCCTGCTGAGTATTCTGAGTATCGCTCAGGTGGTGCTCTATCTGCTGGAGAATCATCCCATTCCTCTGTGGTCCTTCTTTTTCGGATTGATTCTGGCTTCCTGCTGGACGGTGATGCGGCATATTGACCGTATCACGCTGGATCGCTTGCTGGCCTTCTGTTTTGGGGTGGTGGTTGCTCTGCTGATCACTTCACTGTCGCCTGCGATTGTGCAGCCGGGAATGGGGATGATCTTTTTTTCGGGCATGATAGCCATCTGCGCGATGATTCTGCCCGGTATCTCAGGCAGCTTTATTCTGCTGCTGCTGGGGATGTATGCGCCGGTTCTCTCTGCTTTGAGAGGGTTCGATCTGCAGTTCTTGATGCTGTTTACTACCGGTTGTATTCTTGGTTTGATGAGTTTTTCAAGAGTGCTGAGCTGGGCATTTACCAATTACCGTCCTCTCACACTGTCATTGCTGGGCGGGTTCATGCTGGGGTCGCTGAATAAAGTCTGGCCCTGGAAGTACACCATGTCCTATACCATCAATCGTCATGGTGATGAAATACCACTGGTGCAGGATAATATCCTTCCGGCAGCTTATGCCGAGCTGACCGGGCATGATCCGCTGGTCTGGTTCGCACTATGCCTTATTCTGGCTGGTGGTGCGCTGGTTCTGCTGCTGGACAGGAAATAGTGAAAGGAGGTGTGGGTGATCAAGTCTTGTGACTGGCTCAGGGTGCCATTGGCCGCATCTCTGGCAGTCTGGTTGACTGCCTGCTCCAGCGGTTATGCCCCCGTATCCGACCGAACCCGTTCGGCGACATCATCCACGCAGCCTGCCACTAGCTCAGGTAATCGGGCTGCGCTGCCCAATCCCGGAAGTTATACCGTAGTCCGTGGCGATACCCTCTATTCAATCTCCTGGCGCTATGGCCTTGATTATCGGCAGGTTGCAGCCTGGAATAACATAGATGGACGTTATCAGATATTTCCGGGACAGAAGCTGACGCTGCTGCCAGCCGGTCAGCCTGCAGCGGTATCTGCAACGCCGGCGCGTACACAGGCGCCTGCTTCTACAACCCCAGCACAGGCAGAAGGCTCCACGACACCGGCTGCTGCCGCACCAGCCAGACCGGCTGAGCAGACTGCCAGCAGGCCAGTGGCAACTCCATCTGTGCCTGCTGCGCGACCTGTCACGACATCAGCTCCGGCATCGACTGGGCCAGTCAGATGGCAGTGGCCAGCCGCCGGGAATATCATCGCAGGCTTTTCTACTCGCGCCGATGGCAATAAAGGCGTAGATATTGCCGGTAACGCTGGTGATCCGGTTTTTGCTGCTTCGGATGGGCGTGTGGTGTACGCAGGCAGCGGACTGCTTGGATATGGTAATCTGGTCATCATCAATCATAACCATCAGTTTTTAAGTGCGTATGCCCATAACAGTCGCATTCTGGTTAATGAAAATGATATGGTTAAAGGCGGTGAAAAAATTGCCGAAATGGGTAATACGGGAACTGACCGTGTCAAATTGCACTTTGAAATAAGGCAGGATGGAAAACCGGTTGATCCAGTGCGTTTTTTACCGAAAAGGTAGTAATATCAGGTAAATTCCTGAACAGCTAGAGGTGATCAGATGGAGTCGGTCGACAATAATGACAAGCATGATGATGAGTTTGGTCTGGATCTTGAGCTTGATGCTGAAGACACTGATGATGACTCGCTTGAAGATGCTGTCGATGATGAAGATCTGGCGCAGTTGATGGCGGGAGGTCGAGGTCGAGGCACGCCTGCCCACAAGGACCTTATGAATGCCAAAAGCCTGGATGCAACACAGTTGTATCTGAATGAAATAGGCTTCTCTCCACTGCTGTCCGCTGAGGAAGAGGTGTATTTTTCGCGTCTCGCGCTTCAGGGGCAGGAGGCTGCTCGCAAGCGGATGATCGAGAGCAATCTGCGTCTGGTCGTGAAGATTGCCCGCCGCTATATCAATCGTGGCCTGACACTGCTGGATTTGATTGAAGAGGGTAACCTCGGGCTTATTCGTGCGGTCGAGAAGTTCGATCCAGAGCGTGGTTTTCGCTTCTCCACCTATGCTACCTGGTGGATACGTCAGACGATTGAGCGTGCCATCATGAACCAGACCCGAACGATCAGGCTGCCCATTCATGTCGTCAAGGAGCTTAACCTGTACCTCCGTGCATCACGTGAACTGGCGCAGAAGCTTGATCATGAGCCACGGGCGGATGAGATTGCCGAACTGGTAGACAGGCCGGTGGCCAGTGTTGAACGGATGCTGGGGCTGAATGAGCGGGTGTCCTCAATCGACATCCCGGCTGGTGGAGGCAGTGACAAGCCACTGCTGGAGACCATTGCCGATCAGGAGTCTTCAGATCCTGAAACTCTGTTGCAGAATACCAATATCAGCGGCAATCTGAACCGCTGGCTGGATATGCTGCCTGAAAAGCACGCAGAAGTCCTGTCCAGGCGCTTTGGTCTGCGCGGCTACGAGATGAGTACGCTGGAGCAGGTAGGGCTTGAAATAGGTCTGACCCGTGAGCGTGTGCGTCAGATACAGGTAGAGGGGCTGCGCAAGCTGCGTGAAATCGTTGAAAAGAACGGCCTCAGTGGTGAAGACTTGCTGCAGTGACCTCTCATTCAGCCGGACGACAGTTAGCTCGTCCGGCTGAATGTGTCAGCGCTCAAGGTATTTGAACTTGTCTTTCACGCCATCCCACTCCTTGGCATCTTCCAGTGGCTCCTTGCGCTCGCTGATATTGGGCCATACCTCTGCCAACTCTCTGTTCAACTCATAGAAGTGCTGCTGATCTGCAGGCAGGTCATCCTCGTGATGTATCGCTTCTGCCGGACACTCCGGTTCGCATAGTGCACAATCAATGCACTCATCAGGATTGATTACCAGAAAGTTCGGCCCTTCATAGAAACAATCAACCGGACACACCTCAACGCAGTCGGTATATTTGCAACGGATGCAGTTCTCGGTAACGATAAACGCCATGTGTTGTCCCTCTGGCTGTATTGAATAGTTTAACTATAGTGATTGTTGCTGCGCCTGCTTGTCTTAGCGGGCAATTTTTTTCAGCTCATACAAAAGATCCAGTGCTTCTCTTGGTGAGAGGTCATCCGGTCGAATCTGTGCAAGCCTCTTTTCCACCTCGGATGGTACGGGGGCAATGAACAGGTCGGATTGCAGCGGTTGTTCTGATGTTCTCTGGCGCGTCGGGGCCGGGCGCATTTCGCTGGCGCGGCTGTCCTGCTCCAGTTGAATCAGCTTGTCCTGTGCTTCCTCTATGACGCTGCGCGGAACGCCGGCAAGTCTGGCAACTTGCAGCCCGTAGCTCTGGCTTGCGGCTCCCTCCTGAACCTCGTGCATGAACACGATATGATCATTGTGCTCCACAGCGGTCAGATGCACATTAGCGATCCCTTCGCCTTTCTCCGGCAGGGTGGTCAGTTCAAAATAGTGTGTTGCAAAAAGGGTGAAGGCACGAATCTCACGGGCCAGATACTCGGCGCAGGACCAGGCTAGTGACAGGCCGTCAAAGGTACTGGTGCCGCGTCCGACCTCATCCATCAGCACCAGACTGCGTTCAGTTGCATTATGCAGGATGTTGGCTGTCTCGTTCATCTCGACCATGAAGGTGGAGCGGCCACCGGCCAGGTCATCAGAGGAGCCCATGCGGGTGAAGATCCTGTCCACTATGCCAATACGGGAGCTGGCAGCGGGTACATGGCTGCCGATATGTGCGAGCAGCGTGATCAGAGCAGTCTGGCGCATATAGGTGGACTTACCGCCCATGTTCGGGCCGGTGATGATCAGCATGCGTCGCTCTGGGTTGAGGCGGAGATCATTGGCAATAAATGGTTCCGACGATACGGCTTCAACGACCGGGTGGCGCCCCTGAATGATCTCGATACCCGGCTCATCTGTCAGCACTGGGGCACTGTAGTTCAGCGTGTCGGCACGTTCTGCCAGGGTATTGAGGACATCCAGCTCGGCAAGAGCGCTGGCGCTGTTCTGCAGTGGTGTCAGTTGCTCAGCAATCTTGTCCAGCAGCTCATCATAGAGCTGTTTTTCTCTGGCCAGAGCGCGGCCCTTGGCACTTAATGCCTTGTCTTCAAACTCCTTCAGCTCTGGAGTGATAAAACGCTCGGCATTTTTCAGCGTCTGACGACGGATGTAGTCTGCCGGCACCGATTCAGCCTGATTGCGGCTGAGTTCGATGAAGTAACCATGCACACGATTGTAGCCAACCTTTAGTGTTGCCAGACCAGTCCGTTCACGCTCGCGCAGCTCCAGTTGCACCAGATAGTCACCAGCGTTCTCGCTGATACCGCGCAGCTCATCCAGTTCGGCGTCATAACCGGGAGCGATCACACCACCTTCACGCATCACCACGGGTGGTCCATCAATGATGGCAGTTGCGAGCAGTTGTGCCAGACCGGGGAATTCATGGATCTCGGATGCGATGCGCGTCACCAGCTCTGAGTCGGTGCTGCCCAGATGTGTCTGCAGCGCAGGTAAGGCATCCAGAGCATGACGCAGGCGCTCAAGGTCGCGTGGGCGGGCTGAGCGCAGGGCAACCCGGGACAGGATACGCTCGACATCACCGATAGGGCGCAGACCCTCGGCGATCTGCTCATGCCGATACTCCTGCTTGAGCCAGCGTATCGCATCCTGTCTCGCATGAAGCGCGCTGATACTGCGCAGAGGACGATGCAGCCAGCGCCTGAGCAGTCGGCTGCCCATGGGGGTGTGGCACTTGTCCAGAACGGAACACAGGGTGTTGTCACGACCGCCGCTGAGATTGGTATCCAGCTCCAGATTGCGTCGGGTAGAGGCATCCATGACCACTGCGTCCTGACGCTGCTCAACCTGCAGGCGGCGGATATGTGGCAGGGCGGTGCGCTGTGTATCGCGGGCATACTGCAGCAGGCATCCTGCGGCAGCAATGGCCAGCGGTAGGTGGCTACAACCGAAGCCACTGAGATCGCGGGTGTTGAACTGCTGGCAGAGCAGAGAAACGGCGGTATCCTGCTCAAACAGCCAGGGACCCTGCAAGCGCAGCCCACGGCGCTTGCGGTATAGTTCGGCAGCGCGACCCTGGTCCGGACAGAGGAGCTCGGCAGGTTGCAGTCGCTCAATTTCACTGAGTAACCCTTCTTCCGAATCCAACTCCAGGATACTGAAGCGACCGGAACTGATATCCACCTGAGCCAGGCCGTAATGCCCATTGTGCTCACTGATGGCCACCAGCAGGTTGTCGCGGGCGGAGTCCAGAAAGGCCTCTTCGCTGAGTGTGCCGGGTGTGACTATCCGCATCACCTGGCGCTCAACAGGCCCCTTGCTGGTGGCTGGATCACCTATCTGCTCGCAGATCGCAACTGATTCACCCGCCTTGACGATGCGGGCGATATAGTTCTCGGCGGCATGATAGGGAATGCCTGCCATAGGGATCGGCTGACCGCCGGATTTGCCGCGGGCAGTGAGTGAAATATCGAGCAGTTGCGAGGCGCGTTTGGCATCATCAAAGAACAGCTCATAAAAATCACCCATACGGTAAAAGAGCAGTTGGTGCGGGTGCTGAGCCTTGATGCGCAGATACTGCTGCATCATCGGGGTATGCTGTTGCAGTTGCGTGCTAGTATCTGAATTCATGGTAACCGGGATCTGCCTTGTCGGAGAGTTGAAACCGCGCATAGCGAAGAAAGCAAACAGGCATTCTACGTCAAACGGCAGTCTGATCGTAGTCGTGAAGAGGATGGAGTAATGAAAAATCTGGCAGAAAGAGTGGCACAGCATCTTATGCAAAGCGGTGCGACCATGGCAGCAGCCGAGTCCTGCACCGGTGGCTGGGTGTCACAAGCTGTGACAGCGCTACCAGGCAGCTCGCACTGGTTCGATTGTGGGTTTGTTACCTACTCGAATCATGCCAAGCAACAGATGCTGGGTGTTCCAGCGGCGCTGATTGATAGTCATGGTGCGGTCAGCGAGCCGGTAGTCGTGGCCATGGCCGAGGGTGCTCTGCAGCGGAGTCAGGCAACAATAGCGGTGTCCATCAGTGGAGTCGCTGGGCCGGATGGTGGGACGGAGCGCAAACCGGTCGGGACCGTCTGGTTTGCCTGGGCTGTGCGGGGGGGGGCGACTGTTTCCTGTCTGAGCTACTTCAGTGGAGACAGAGAAGAGGTGCGCAGGCAGGCGGTTGAGCAGGCGCTGGAAGGGATTATTGCTTATTTGCCACACTAGACTTGCATTCTGAAATCGATGTGGAATAATACTGTCCAGATATACAGTATTTTGACCGCAACGGGCAGAGGTGAGTAATGGACGATAATAGAAAGAAGGCGCTGGATGCTGCGCTTTCCCAGATCGAACGTCAGTTTGGTAAAGGCGCAGTCATGCGCATGGGTGATCATCCGCGTGAAGCGATTCCCAGCGTCTCAACCGGCTCCCTCGGTCTGGATATTGCTCTGGGGCTGGGTGGGCTGCCTTATGGTCGTGTTGTCGAGATCTACGGGCCTGAATCGTCCGGTAAAACCACTCTGACACTGCAGGTGATTGCTCAGGCTCAAAAGCAGGGTAAGACTTGCGCCTTTGTCGATGCCGAGCATGCGCTGGACCCCATCTATGCCGAAAAACTGGGTGTCAATGTCGATAACCTGCTGGTTTCTCAGCCGGACACGGGAGAGCAGGCGCTCGAAATCACCGATATGCTGGTGCGCTCCAATGCGGTCGATGTGATTATCGTCGATTCGGTTGCGGCACTGACGCCAAAAGCCGAGATTGAGGGTGATATGGGGGATTCACATGTCGGTCTGCAGGCTCGCTTGATGTCTCAAGCGCTGCGTAAACTGACCGGCAGTGTCAAGAATGCGAACTGCCTGCTGGTGTTCATCAACCAGATTCGTATGAAAATTGGCGTCATGTTCGGCTCGCCTGAAACCACTACCGGTGGTAATGCGCTCAAGTTTTATGCCTCAGTGCGTCTGGATATCCGCCGTATCGGTTCGGTGAAACAGGGTGAAGAGGTGGTCGGCAACGAAACCCGCGTCAAGGTGGTGAAGAACAAGGTTGCCCCGCCGTTCAAGCAGGCCGAGTTCCAGATCATGTATGGCAGCGGTATTTACCGCTTGGGTGAAGTGATCGATCTGGGTGTCAAGGAGGGGTTGGTAGACAAATCCGGTGCCTGGTATGCCTATAAGGGTGAAAAAATAGGTCAGGGTAAGGCGAATGCGGCCAAGTATCTGGAAGAGCATCCTGAAATGGGGCTGGAGATCGAGACTGAAATTCGCAAACGTCTGCTTGCGGTTGTACCACCCAAAGCGGAAGTGGAAGAGAAGGAATCAGCGCAGCTGGATCTTTCCTGATATGTTAAACCGGAGGGCAGGGATGCCCTCTTGTATGAGTAGAGGGATGGCAATGTCGGATACCGTCACTGATTCAGAGCTTAGAGTCTCAGCGATAGGGTTGCTGGCCAGACGTGAGTACTCACGTGCGGAGTTGCAGCAGAAGTTGCTGCGCAAGGGGTCAGTTGAACAGGTCGAGTCCGTTCTGGACCGGCTTCAAAATGATGGGTACCAAAGTGACAAGCGTTTTGCTGAGGTATTTATCCGCAACAGAATCTCCCAGGGTCATGGGGAGATCAAGATTCGCTATGAACTGCGCCAGAAGGGTATTACCGATGATATGGTCAGTGCTGCTCTGCAGGAGGCTGATCCCGACTGGTTTGCACTGGCGTTGAGCGTGCGTGAAAGGAGTTTTCCAGGTACCCCCTCTAGTGATCCAAAAACTCAGGTCAAACAGCTTCGCCATCTTGTCGGACGCGGATTTTCCTATGAGCAGGCGCGTTATGCACTGAGTGCATCAGATATCCCTGATTTTGATATATAAAAATTATCGTACATTTTCTGCACACGTTATATAATACGTCCCCATTTTTGCATCAAAAACACCGGTTGACGCCAGATCACTCGAGTCGTCCGGTTGGGCTCTGCAAACCGTACCCAGGCAACGGAACGTTATATGAAATACATGACAAGTGCACAGATACGTCAGGCTTTTCTTGACTACTTCAATCAGCAGGGACACGAGATTGTTCCCTCAAGCTCACTGATTCCGGGCAATGATCCGACTCTGCTGTTTACCAATGCGGGTATGGTGCAGTTCAAGGACGTGTTTCTGGGTACTGACAAGCGTTCCTACAGTCGCGCGGTGACTTCGCAGCGCTGCGTGCGTGCCGGCGGCAAGCATAATGATCTGGAAAATGTCGGTTATACGGCACGCCACCACACCTTCTTCGAAATGCTGGGCAACTTCAGCTTCGGTGACTACTTCAAGCCGGAAGCGATCCGTTTTGCCTGGACCTTCCTGACGGAGGTGATGGGCTTGCCGAAAGAGCGTTTATGGGTGACTGTCCATCACAGTGATGATGAGGCTGAAAAGATCTGGAAAGAGGAGATCGGTGTCGATCCGGAACGTTTCTCCAAACTGGATGAAGATAACTTCTGGTCCATGGGTGATACCGGTCCGTGCGGCCCTTGCACCGAGATCTTCTTTGATCATGGTCCTGAGGTGGCAGGTGGCCCTCCGGGCAGCCCTGATGAAGATGGCGACCGCTATATCGAGATCTGGAATATCGTTTTCATGCAGTACAACCGCTCAGGTGACGGCAGCATGACACCTCTGCCCAAGCCATCAGTAGATACTGGTATGGGGCTTGAGCGTGTCTCTGCTGTGCTGCAGCATGTTCACAGCAACTATGAGATAGATCTGTTCCAGAGTCTGCTCAAGGCTGCTGCAGCGGTGCTGGGTTATCAGGATACAACTCACAAGTCTTTGCGTGTGATCGCCGACCATATCCGTTCCAGTGTGTTCCTGGTGATTGATGGTGTGGTGCCCTCCAACGAGGGGCGTGGTTATGTTCTGCGCAGAATCATCCGTCGTGCAATTCGTCATGGCAACAAGCTGGGTGCCCGTGATGCCTTCTTCCATAAACTGGTGGCTGCACTGGTCGCCGAGATGGGTGAGGCCTATCCGGAGCTGGTCAGAATGCAGGCTCAGGTAGAGCAGGTGTTGCTGAAAGAGGAGCAGCAGTTTGCCCGCACGCTTGAAAATGGCATGAGTATTCTGGAGCAGGCGATTGCGGATCTGCAGGGCAGGATTATTCCAGGCGATACCGTGTTCAAGCTGTATGATACCTATGGCTTCCCCGTCGATCTGACCGCTGATGTTGCGCGTGAGCATGATCTGACGCTGGATATGGACGGTTTCGAGCGCGAGATGGAGCAGCAGAAAGCACGTGCGCGTGCTGCTGGGCAGTTCAATGTCGACTACAACGCACAGCTGGATATTGAAGGGGAAACCCGTTTCAGCGGCTATGAAGCACTGGAAGACCGCTCAACCGTGCTGGCACTCTTTCGCGATGGGCAGGAGGTGAAGCAGCTGGCCGCTGGCGAAGCCGGTATGGTAGTGTTGGAAAATACCGCCTTTTACGCCGAATCCGGTGGTCAGGTCGGTGATGCCGGTTACTTGCGTTGGGATCGTGGACAGTTCGTTGTCAACGACTGCACCAAGGAGAGTGGGCATCATCTGCATCATGGCCAGCTGGCTGAGGGTGTGTTGTCTGTCGGAGATACAGTGATCACTGAAGTGGATCGCGGCCGGCGTCAGGCAACAGCACTGAATCATTCCGCCACTCATTTGCTGCATGCGGCGCTGCGTCAGGTGCTGGGAGATCATGTGCTGCAGAAGGGTTCACTGGTGGATGCTGAGCGCCTGCGTTTCGATTTTTCCCATTTTGAGGCTGTCACGCCTGATCAGTTGCGTGAGATCGAAGCGCTGGTTAATGATCAGATCCGCATGAACAATGCTGTTGAAACCGAAGTGATGTCACTTGAGGATGCCAAGGCCAAAGGGGCTATGGCGCTGTTCGGTGAGAAGTATGACAATGATGTGCGTGTGCTCAGAATGGGTGAGTTTTCCATAGAGCTCTGTGGTGGCACACATGCGGCGCGCACCGGAGATATAGGCCTGCTCAAGATCACTGCGGAAAGCGGTATTGCTGCAGGTGTGCGCAGAATAGAAGCGGTGACGGGCGTGAATGCGCTGGCGCGTCTTGAAGAAGCTGAAAACACCATCAATGAGATAGCGGCCCTGCTGAAAGGGTCGAAAAACCTCGTGCTGGATAAAGTGCGTGCGCTGCATGAGCGCAACCGTCAGCTGGAAAAGGAAATTGAGCGTCTGAGTGCCAAGCTGGCATCAGCGCAAAGTGGTGATCTGCTCTCTCAGGCTGTTGAGGTCAAAGGCATCAAAGTACTGGCCACAAAGGTGGACGGTGTGGATGCCAAGGGGCTGCGTGAACTGCTGGATCAACTTAAAAGCAAGATTGGGAGTGGCGTGATCGTGCTGCTCGCTGAGCAGGAGGGTAAGGTCAGTATTGTTGCCGGTGTCACTCAGGATCTGACCGCACAGGTAAAAGCAGGAGATCTGGTGCGTGAGCTGGCTGCGCGACTCGGTGGCAAGGGTGGTGGTCGTCCGGATATGGCTCAGGGCGGCGGTATAGATGTTGCGGGTATTGCTGATGCGCTGGCAATGGTGCCGGGGCTGGTTGAGTCAGTAGCCTAGTTTTCATGTTGCCTGCAGGCCAGGCAGACCAGGAGAGAGTGATAAGATGGCATTGTACGTACAGAAGTACGGAGGTACCTCGGTCGGCTCTGTCGAGCGCATTGAGGCCGTGGCCGATAAGGTCAAGGGCTTCAGGGATCGTGGTGATGATGTTGTGGTGGTGCTGTCTGCGATGAGTGGAGAGACCAACCGTCTGATCGGATTGGCGAAAGATATCCAGGCACAGCCCAATGCGCGTGAGCTTGATGTGCTGGTATCGACCGGTGAGCAGGTCACGATAGCCCTGTTGTGCATGGCATTGCACAAGCGCGGTGTCGATGCTCGCTCCTACACTGGTGGTCAGGTGCGTATCAGAACGGATAATACCCATACCAAGGCGCGTATTCAGGATATCGAGACCGAGCGCATGCGTGCCGATCTTGATGCCGGTCGTGTTGTGGTTGTGGCCGGATTTCAGGGCGTGGATGATAATGGCAATATTACGACTCTGGGGCGCGGTGGCTCTGATACCACGGGTGTGGCTCTGGCGGCTGCTTTGAAGGCGGATGAGTGCCAGATCTACACCGATGTCGATGGTGTATACACCACTGATCCGCGAGTGGTGGAAGATGCCAGAAGACTGGATAAGATTACTTTCGAAGAGATGCTGGAAATGGCCAGTCTGGGGTCCAAGGTACTTCAGATTCGCAGTGTGGAATTTGCTGGCAAGTACAAGGTGCCCCTGCGTGTGCTGTCCAGCTTTGTCGATGGTCCGGGCACATTGATCACAATAGAGGATGACAATACTGTGGAAAAACCGGTTATCTCAGGCATTGCGTTCAATCGTGATGAGGCAAAACTGACTGTTATCGGCGTGCCGGATATACCGGGTGTTGCTTCGCGCATTCTTGGTCCTATCAGTCGTGCTAACATAGAAGTGGATATGATCGTGCAGAATGTGGCGGCTGATCAGACCACAGACTTCACTTTCACTGTGCATCGTAATGATTACGATAAAGCGCAGAAGATCCTTGAGCAGGTTGTGGCTGAGCTGGGTGCGCGTGAGTGTGCCGGCGATAACAAGATTGCCAAGGTGTCTATCGTTGGTGTGGGCATGCGTTCCCATGCCGGAGTTGCCAGCAAGATGTTTGATGCGTTGGCAAATGAGAATATCAATATACAGATGATCTCGACCTCTGAAATCAAGGTGTCGGTGGTTATTGCAGAGAAGTACCTGGAGCTTGCAGTCAGGGCCCTGCACTCTTCGTTTAACCTGGACTCTTCGGATACCGTATCGGAGTGACGAAAACAGCATGTTGCTCTATAGTGATATGCTGCAGGCCCGGAAAATGGAATGCAGCAAGCGCTGCGTTGAATCTGTATGTTGCCACGGCACAGACAGTTCACGAAAGTGGTGCGGTGTTCCATGAAGTGACGGAATTCAGCTAACAGGACATAAAAGGAGATTCATATGCTGATTCTTACGCGTCGCGTTGGAGAGACGCTCATGGTGGGTGACGATGTCACAGTGACAGTACTTGGGGTCAAGGGGAACCAGGTTCGTATCGGTGTCAATGCGCCTAAAGATGTTTCAGTACATCGTGAAGAGATTTACCAGCGCATTCAGCGCGAAAAGAGCGAAGGTGAAAATAAAGAGTAAGTTTTTGAAAATTTACCTTTTAATTTGCGCGAGTCTTTTGTAACATACGCGCCGTTGTCGAGGTGAGATGGCCGAGTGGCTGAAGGCGCGCCCCTGCTAAGGGCGTATAGGGGAAACTCTATCGAGGGTTCGAATCCCTCTCTCACCGCCATTTTTTGTGTATGCGCCCGTAGCTCAGCTGGATAGAGTACCTGGCTACGAACCAGGCGGTCAGAGGTTCGAATCCTCTCGGGCGCGCCACACAAGAAAATATTCAAGGCAACGGCATCATGTGTGCGCCCGTAGCTCAGCTGGATAGAGTACCTGGCTACGAACCAGGCGGTCAGAGGTTCGAATCCTCTCGGGCGCGCCATTTCTTCAAAGCTTCATACCTCCTGTGTCAGACCACTCCTATTCATACAATGTGATGCAGAATCTGGCAGACCTGATTCCATATCTGTAGCGGTTCAGCTTGTCCGTGGCTACCAAAAAGAATGCCCGCTTTTCCTGATCTGCATATCCATGTTTTGCAACTGCCGCACTGTAGCTCATTGATTTCATCTCATCTGTGTAAAAAAACTACATTCCGAGACAATTATTGCATCTGCTTGCAGATCTGAGCTTAAATAGACTAAAAGATGCTCTAGTAATCTGTATTCTGATAACTTTCGGGAGTCCACCTGATGGATGAACTGTTGGCTGAAGGCTTGACCCTCATGGCCTTTGGAATGGGTTTTGTTGTCGTCTTTCTGACACTCTTGATCATCGTCACCATGTTCATGTCATGGCTGGTGGTGCGCTTTGAGCCTGCACCTGTGATCAAACCGGTGAAAGCAAAGACAGCGCCTGCTCAGGCAGCTTCAAGCGATGCGCAATTGACAGCCGTCATGACAGCTGCCATACACAAATATCGCTCCCGCCGTAACGGTCAGTAATTTCCTTATTTCAATAATTAAAGAGAAAGGCAATCTCATGTCAGACGTAAAGAACCCGCTTGGCATTACCGAGCTCGTGCTGCGAGATGGACATCAGTCACTGTTGGCGACCCGTATGCGCCTGGATGACATGCTACCCATCGCCGACAAACTGGATAAAGTCGGCTACTGGTCTACTGAGAGCTGGGGTGGTGCTACCTTTGATTCCTGCATCCGCTATCTTGGAGAAGATCCCTGGGTGCGTATCCGTGAACTGAAGGCTGCGATGCCCAATACACGTCAGCAGATGTTGCTGCGTGGCCAGAATCTACTCGGCTACCGTCACTATGCTGATGACGTAGTGGCTCGGTTTGTTGAACGCGCTGCGAAAAACGGTGTGGATGTGTTCCGTATCTTCGATGCGATGAATGATCCGCGTAATCTTGAAGCTGCGATCAAGGCTGTCAAGGAAACCGGCAAACATGCGCAGGGCACCATGTCTTACACCACCAGTCGCGTTCATACGCTGGATATGTGGGTGGATTATGCCAAGCGTCTGGAAGATATGGGTGCAGACTCCATCGCCATCAAGGATATGTCAGGCATTCTGACCCCTTATGATGCCTATGATCTGGTGTCTCGTCTGAAGTCGCAGACACAGCTTGAAGTACAGCTGCAGTCACATGCAACGTCGGGTCTGGCGGATATGACGCTGTTGAAGGCGATAGAAGCGGGCATTGATCGCGTTGACGCCTCTATCTCTTCCATGTCGATGACCTATGGCCATACAGCGACAGAAACCGTTGTGGCCGCCTTGCAGGGCCAGGAGCGTGATACCGGTCTGAATCTTGAACTGCTTGAAGAGATCGCCGCTTATTTCCGCCATGTGCGGAAAAAGTACGCAAAATTCGAGGGATCACTGCGTGGTACCGATTCGCGCATCCTGCTGGCTCAGGTGCCAGGTGGCATGCTGACCAACATGGAGAGCCAGCTCAAGGAGCAGGGCGCTGCCGATAAGTTTGACGAAGTACTGGCCGAGATCCCCAAAGTACGTGAAGACCTGGGTCTGATCCCGCTGGTGACGCCGACGTCTCAGATCGTGGGTACCCAGGCGGTGATCAACGTACTGGTGGGTGAGCGCTACAAGTCCATCTCCAAAGAGGTGCAGGCGATTCTCAAGGGCGAATATGGTGCTGCACCGGCTCCTTACAACAAAGAGTTGCAGGATCGTGTATTGAATGGCGCCGAGCCGATCACCTGTCGCCCTGCGGATATGATCGATGATGAGATGGATAAGCTCAGCACGGAACTGAAGCAGATCGCAGCGGATAAGGGTGTCAAACTCGAGTCGGGTGAGCGTCTGGTGGATGATGTTCTGACCTATGCACTGTTTCCACAGATAGGCCTCAAGTTCCTCGAAAATCGCGGTAACCCCGATGCCTTTGAACCAGCTCCGACAGAGGCCGGCGTACCAGCTGTTCAGGCTGAAGCAGCGCTACCGGCAACCAAGGCTGCTGCTTCCGGGCCAGAGGTATATACGCTGACAGTCAACGGACAGAAGTATGTGGTTGAAGTGAACGAGGGTGGTGATATCACCTCCGTCAATCAGTCTTCCGCTGCGCCAGCCGCCGCACCGGCAGCAGCGCCTGTGGCAGCCGCTGCTGCCGGTGAAGCCGTACCCGCACCACTGGCCGGTAATATCTGGAAAGTCGAAGTCGCGGCCGGGCAGGCGGTTCAGGAGGGTGATGTACTGTTGATCCTTGAAGCGATGAAAATGGAAACCGAGGTCCGTGCCGCGCGTGACGGTACTGTGGTCACTGTTGATGTTAAAGAGGGTGATGCCGTGCAGGTTGGCGATACCCTGATTACTCTGGCGTGAGGCATCGTTTAAATGGATAATCTCCTGGAAATCTGGTTAGCCTCTGGGGCGTACAACCTCAAGGCTGGTCAGTTGGTGATGATCATAGTGGGTCTGTTTCTGCTTTATCTTGCTATCAAGAAAAAGTTTGAGCCACTACTACTTCTGCCGATCGGTTTTGGCGGCATACTTGCCAACATCCCGCAAGCGGGCCTGGCACTGTCGGCCGTTGAAAATGCGATCTACATGGGTGGGCCTCAGTTCCTGACCGAACTGTCCAGTCTGCTTGGTGTTGCATCAGGGGCTGTAACCGAGCTGACTGAAGCCTATCGAGGTGCTGAGCCATCGCTGAAGTCAGCGGCCACGCTGCTGGCTCAGGATGCCGGATACAATCATGGTATGCTCTACACCTTCTACTCAGTGACCGTTGCGTCAGGTGCTGCACCACTGATTATTTTCATGGGTGTTGGCGCCATGACCGATTTCGGTCCGCTGTTGGCTAACCCGAGAACTCTCTGGCTGGGTGCTGCTGCTCAGTTCGGCATCTTTGCCACAGTACTGGGTGCCATCGGCATGACCATGCTCGGCATAGTGGACTTCTCGATCCAGGATGCTGCTGCTATCGGCATCATCGGTGGTGCTGATGGTCCGACAGCGATCTATGTGGCAACTGTTCTGGCCCCTCATCTGCTGGGTGCCATTGCCGTCTCTGCCTATGCCTACATGGCATTGGTGCCGATGGTGCAACCACCGATCATGCGTCTGCTGACCACGCAGCGTGAGCGTCAGATCAAGATGAGCCAGTTGCGCCCTGTGTCTAAGACAGAGAAGATCCTCTTCCCGGTTTTGCTGATGATGCTGGTGGGTATGCTGTTGCCGGATGCAGCGCCGCTGCTGGGTATGTTCTGCTTTGGTAACCTGATGCGTGAGTGTGGCGTGGTTGACAGGCTGAGTGATACGGCCCAGAACGCGCTGATCAACATTGTCACGATCTTTCTGGGTCTCTCTATCGGTTCTCAGCTGGTGGCCAGCAAGTTCCTGGATATTCAGACTCTGGGTATCATGGTTCTGGGTATCGTGGCATTTGCCATCGGTACCGCGTCAGGGGTCATCATGGCCAAGATCATGAATGTCCTGATGGGTGGTAATGCGATCAATCCGTTGATCGGTTCCGCTGGTGTATCGGCGGTGCCTATGGCGGCTCGCGTATCCAACAAGCTGGGTCTGGAAGCCAACTCTCAGAACTTCCTGCTGATGCATGCGATGGGCCCGAATGTGGCGGGTGTCATCGGATCTGCGATTGCTGCAGGTGTGATGATCAAGTTCGTAGGCTGATCCGTTAAACGGACAGGCTGAATCACAGGCCTAAACCGATCGGGTGGTACCGATGGCAAACTGACTGATCTGCTGCCTTGCTTCCTGCAGGGCAGCAAACAGACTGTTCGGTACCGCCTGATGCTTGTCATGAGTCAGGCCAACGTGTCTGACCAGATGCACCCCCTCTATCTCACGAATACAGATATCCGTCCGTTGATTATGCGAATGCAGCGGAATAATGGATACGCCCACCCCCGCGGCCACCAGATCCAGTGCATACTCCTCAGTCTTGACGACTGCTTTCACGTTCAGTGAGATATGCTGACGCTGAGTCAGATAATTCCATTGTTGAATCACATCACAGGGTGTACGGCTGACAAATGGCATCTGATCGAGCTGATTGAGTGAGATCTGTTCCTGCTCAGACAGTTCATGGCCGACCGGCATGGCCAGAACATAGTGATCATCCCACAGGTGATGAAACGCCTCTTTCTGATTATTGCACAGACTCTGACAGGTCAGTCTGAGCTCTGCCGCCTCATCAAAGTCCACCAGCGTAAGATCAACACCTGGTATCGTTTGCAGCAGGGTTTTCAGCAGCAGGCTGACGCGCTGCCCCGAAAGAAACGGCATCAATGAGATGCTCAGTGGCAGCCGGTCGGCAGGTTCGTCAAACAGGGTTTTGATTGCCCGTGATGCTTGCAGCAGGCTGCAGGCTTGTGGATAAAGTTTAGTTGCCTGAGCGGTGGGGGTCACTCCCTTCGCGTGTCGGATGAACAGCGGCTGTCCGAGTTGATCTTCCAGTATCGAGATAGCTGCAGAAATAGAGGGCTGTGAGATAAAGCAGCGCTTAGATGCAGCGCTCAGGCTCAGTTCCTCGTAGGCCGCGACAAAGTAACGAAGATTTCTCAGTTCCATTTTTGCACACTCATCTGTCAGGATAGAGAACCAATATAGGCAATAGCTTCAAATATTTCCATATGGTAAAGCTTTTATCTATGCCTGATGCAGGAAAAGGATATTTCACTGTCACGTTTGAACGCGCTAAGGTGTTGTCATCAAGCATTGGGTGATAGGGGTTGGAGATGGATATGGGAGACAAAGAGATGGGCAAAGATTTTCTGGAGTCGCTGGGTGTCAATCAGTTGATGCATCAGGGTGAGTATTGCAGCCTGCTCAGTGGCGGCAAGGCAGAAGCAGGTAAGGGAGAGTTGTTCACTATCACGACCCCTGTGGATGGTTCAGTGGTTGGGCGATTCCGTGATGCAGGAGCCGATCAGCTTGACCAACTGGTAGCGGAGATGGAGCAAGCCTTTATCGAGTTTCGTACCGTACCGGCTCCACTGAGGGGTGAACTGGTGCGTCGTATCGGTGAGTTTGCGCGTGTACACAAGGAGGAGTTGGCGCAGGTGATCACGCTCGAAGCGGGCAAGATTCTGCCGGAAGCGCTGGGAGAGGTGCAAGAGTGGATCGATGTCTGTGATTTTGCGGTCGGCTTGTCACGTCAGTTGCATGGTCTGACCATCGCCAGTGAAAGGCCGGGTCATCGCATGATGGAGCAGTGGCATCCGCTGGGGCCAGTCGCTGTGATTACTGCTTTCAACTTTCCGATGGCGGTCTGGTCCTGGAACGCGATGCTGGGGCTGGTCTGCGGTAACCCGATTCTGCACAAACCTTCCGAAAAGGCACCACTGTGCGCGCTGGCCTGCTTTGCGATTGTTCAAAAAGCACTGGATACCATGCCTGAGCTGCCCAAGGCTATCTGTAATGTGGTCATTGGCAGACGTGCAACAGGCGAAGCAATTGCTGCAGATCGCCGTTTCCCACTGGTTTCTGCGACAGGATCAACCGGCATGGGCAAGGCGGTAGCGGCGACGGTCGGTGCGAGGCTGGGGCGTTCACTTCTGGAGCTGGGTGGCAATAATGCGATGATTGTCAGTGATGCGGCTGATCTGGAACTGGCTTCGCGCGCTATCGTGTTTTCTGCCGTGGGTACTGCGGGACAACGCTGTACGACACTGCGACGCTTGATTGTGCAGTCATCTGTGCTGGATCAGCTGTTACCGAAACTGCTGAAGGCCTATGGCTCTCTGCCTGTTGGCAACCCATTGGAAGAGGGGACTCTGGTTGGCCCGCTGATTGATGAGCAGAGTTATGGGGCGATGCAGAGTGCTCTGCAGCAGGCGCGTGATCAGGGTGGCGAAATCCTCTTCGGCGGCGAGCGTGTCACGGCTGGTGTACCTGAAGGCGGTTTCTATGTCAGACCGGCTATCGTCAGCATCGCACATGATGCCCCAATTGTTCATGAAGAGACCTTTGCACCGATTCTCTATGTCATGACCTATGATCGCTTTGAAGAGGCGATCGCGATTCAGAATGAAGTACCACAGGGGCTCTCATCGGCAGTGTTCACCGAGCGCATGCGTGAAGCCGAGCTGTTCCTGTCGGCTGCCGGTTCTGATTGCGGCATCTCCAATGTCAATATCGGTACATCCGGCGCAGAGATAGGCGGCGCCTTCGGTGGCGAAAAAGACACGGGCGGTGGTCGTGAAAGCGGCTCCGATGCCTGGAAGAACTATATGCGCCGTAGCACCAATACGGTCAACTATGGTGGTGACCTGCCGCTGGCGCAGGGCATCCGTTTCGAATAGCCGCTAGCCGCAAGGGGTTATCAGATGCAGCAGGCCGAAAGTCTATGGAGTGCCAGTGCTGTCGAAGCCGCAGTGGGTGATCCACTGCAGGAGTCGATGAGTGCGGATGTTGTGGTGGTCGGCGGTGGTTTTACCGGCTTGTCCACGGCATTGCATCTGGCGCGTCAGGGTGTCAGCGTCATTGTGCTGGAAGCGCAGGAGATAGGGCATGGTGGCTCGGGTCGCAATGTCGGGTTGGCAAACGCCGGGCTATGGATGGAGCCGGATCAGATGGCCAGTAAGCTGGGCGAGGGGCCTGGCGAGCGTCTCTATCATGAGTTGGCACAGGCGCCAGACCTGGTGTTTTCGCTGATCGAACAGCATCAGATCGCGTGTGAGCCGGTGCGTAACGGAACGCTGCATCTCGCCCACTCTGGCATGGGTGAGCGAGAACTGCAGCGGCGCTGGAGGCAACTCAATGCCCGGGGAGCACCTGTAACGTTGCTGGATCGTGCACAGACTCGCAAACGCACCGGCGCTGAAGGTTATCAGGCAGCGCTGTTTGATCCTCGTGCCGGCACGATACAGCCGCTTGCCTATGCAAGAGGTCTGGCGCGTGCGGCACAGGAGGCGGGTGCCATCATCGCAACGCAGACGCCGGTAACAGCGCTGGATCGCCAGGCACCTTCAGGCTGGCTGCTGCACACCCCCAGTGGCACTGTGGCAGCGGCTCAGGTAGTGCTGGCGACCAACGCCTATTCCGGACCGCTCTACCCATCACTGGTACAGAGCTTTGTACCGATCAACTTTTTCCAATATGCCAGCGAGCCACTGAGCGAAACACAGTTGGCACGTATACTCCCAGGCAGGGAGGGTACCTGGGATACGCGCAGTATCATGAACGCCTTCAGGCTGGATCAGCAGGGGCGTTTTATTCTTGGCAGCATGGGTGATCTGTTGCCGGCTGACCGTCTGGCGGACTGGGCCGATAACTGGATCACCCGCAGTTATCCTGAGCTGGGGCGACTCAGCTGGCAGCATCGCTGGGTGGGACAGATCGCTTTCAGTCAGGATCACTTGCCGCATTTTCATGAACTGGCCAGTGGTCTCTACAGTTGCATGGGATACAGTGGGCGGGGAATCGGACCTGGCACCTGGATGGGACGAGCGTTGGCGCAGTACCTGTGCACGGGGGATACCACTGTGATGCCCCTGCCGGTGACTCAGCCCTCGCGTGTTCCTTTGCGGGATCTGCAGGCGGCATTCTATGAGGTTGCCGCCAGAACGGCGCATCGCTTTCCACGGCTCAGTTAAAGGTGGTGTTGAAGGTGGTGTTGAAAGGGGAGGTAAAAGAGTGCTGAGCGGGATCAGTATCCCGCCAGCACCTCAATATGTGCCTGAACACTGAACGCCAGTGCGACTGGATTGTAGCCACCTTCTAGGACTGACACGATACGACCGCGGCTGTACTCCTCGGCAACGGCCATGATCTGTTGGGTCACCCAGCGATAATCCTCTTCATCCAGGTTCAGGTCGGCCATCGGGTCTTCCTTGTGTGCATCAAAACCGGCTGAGATAAATATCATATCGGGCTTGTGCGCTTTCAAAGCGGGCAGCCATCTGTTTTCCACCGCATCGCGAAAGAGTTTACTGTCACTGTGTGCCGGTAGCGGGCAGTTGACAATGTTGGGCCGCGCCAGATCGTGATAGCGCATCGGGTAGTAGGGGTGTTGGAAGGTGGAGCAGACCAGTACTTCCGGGCGATCCTTGAAGATATCCACAGTGCCGTTGCCATGGTGTACATCGAAATCGAGAATCGCAACCCGTTCAATACCGGGCTGCTTCAGCGCATAACCGGCGCCGATGGCGACATTATTGTAAAAGCAAAAGCCCATCGCCGCGCTGTATTCGGCATGGTGTCCGGGTGGGCGCACGGCACAGAAGGCGTTGTGATTATGGCCAGCCAGCACACGGTCAGCAGCCAGAATAACGCTTCCGGCCGCCAGGCTGGCAGCATGCAGCGAGTCAGGGCAGAGTGCCGTGTCGTCATCGGCATAGACGATGCCCTGTTGAGGGCTGAGGATCTCAAGTTTGCTGTGATGCAGTCTGGCATGCACCAGCTGTATCTGTTCCTGAGTGATGGCCACTGAGTCCGTCTGATCCAGGTGGTCAATCAATCCGGTACGCTCCAGCACCTTGCGGATCGCCTGAAGACGGATCGGACTTTCAGGGTGATCCGGTCCCATATTATGCAGCAGGCAATCCTGATGGCTGATGTAAGCGGTGTTCATTTTATTATTATCTCCCGGTGAAGCGGCCAGGAATATTCAATTAGAGGCGTGTCACACTTGTCATGAATATCAGGCCGCCAGACAGACATTGATACACAGCATTGTAGAGCAAAATGGGCTCTGGAGACGTTAGCCCTTGGTTGTATGCGATTTTTTTTGCTGCGCAGGCCAATACTTGATCCAGATCATGATTCGGAATCAGAACGGGGCGTAGTATTGGCCTTACAGCATAGAACTGTCTTGGGGCATCAGACGCTGTTCACCCTGCGTCCGGTGTCCCTCTTTTTTTCAGTGGTGCAAAACCGTCACTGATCACGCTGGGTTCTGCTTTTTTCTCCACTGACCTCTTCTCCACTGCCTTTTCTGCCGAAGGTACACGCCGTTTACCTATGGACTTCTGATCACGCAAGCGCTTCTTCACCTTGACGGTTTCCACGCTGCCCTTTCTGTCCGGCTCTTTCTTCTTACCGACCGCTTTGCCTGAACTGCGCACCTTTTTCGGTCCGGTATAGCTGCCTTTCAAACCCGGCAGGGCACGACGCTCGAAGCTGGTTTTCAGATAGCGTTCGATGCTCGACATCAGGTTCCACTCGTAATGAGCGATCAGCGTCACCGCCAGCCCTTCTTTACCGGCACGCGCGGTGCGGCCGATACGATGCACATACTCATCACCGCTGCGCGCCATATCAAAATTGATTACCAGATCGATACCGTCTATATCCAAACCACGTGCGGCGACATCAGTGGCGACAAGTACTTTGACCTTGTTCTGGCGCAGCAGGTTGAGCACCTGGCGGCGTTGCGGTTGTTGCATCTCACCATGCAGGACAGCTGCGCGATGCTTGTTATAGCGCAGTATGCCGCCCAGATGATCGGCTTGAACGCGGGTATTGGTAAACACCAGCGCCCGGTCGTAGGTTTCGTTGTTGAGAAGCCAGTTGAGCTCCTTTTCCTTATGCTGGTTATCATCTGCCAGTACGATCTGCTGGCGGACATGATCTGATGAGGTCTGTGCCGTACTCAACAGAACCTGAATCGGATCCTTCAGCACACGTTCGACCAGGTCGTTGATCTCGCGACGATTCAGCGTGGCAGAAAAAAGCATGGTCTGGCGTTCAGGCTGACAGGCATCGGTAATTGTCAACACCTCATCACGAAAACCCATATCCAGCATACGATCGGCTTCATCGAGTACCAGACATTCCAGATCCTTGAAGTCCAGGGTGTTGCGTTCGATATGCTCCACCAGACGACCAGGGGTACCGACAATGACTTCAGGATTGCGTCTTATACGTGCCGACTGCTCCTTGAAGCCTTCGCCACCGCAGACCTGTATCACCTTGATACTACTGAAGGCGACCAGTGATTCACAGACCTTGCAGACCTGCTCCGCGAGTTCCCGGGTCGGTGTCAGAATCAGTGCACGGGTACCGCTGCGAGGCGCATCTTTCTGCATCAACTGGTGCAGAATCGGCAGCAGGAAGGCCAGGGTTTTACCGCTGCCGGTTTCAGCACCGACCATCAGGTCACGTCCTGCCATGGCATCTTTGATGGTGCTGGACTGAACCGGGGTTGGCTCGGTAAAGCCGAGGGTTTCGATCGCCTTGTTCAGGCTGGAATCCAGGGTAATGTCAGTAAACACGCGTGTTAATTCTCACTGAGGATATATTAACCGTGATGCTAGCAGAAAATGAGGCGTTTGTCGGTCTGAGTTGGTGGTGATGACGTAGATAGTGGTACAGAGGCAGGCTTTTCAGCCCTGTTGATATCTGTCCTGTGAATCCTGTCCCATGACTGCTCTTTGACTGTATTGTGATTGCCTTGTGATTGCCCTGTGAATAGTCCCGTGGATTTAACCTGCCAGTGATGGATAAGTGCACGGGATTTCGCATTTATACAGGTCGGAAATGAGCTGTGGCTATAGGAGTGCAGGTTGAGTTGAAAATGGTTGTGCATAAAATTTCAACATCCTTCATTTACAAGCTCTTCTGTCTGCTATTTAAGGTAAATTAGCATTCTGGCCGGGTTGACTTTCTCGGCCTGTTTATAATAGTGCCGGGGGTGAGTATCTTTTGACCTGTTTTTTCAAAGCCAGTATTGACGGGGCTTGCAGCTCTGTCTCCTAGCCCTGTCCCTAACTTGTTCACTGTTTTACGCACAGAAACTGTGTGCAACCGCAGCAGTTGATATGGGTTGAGGATAAACTACCGTCAACTTAGCCTTATTTGTGTATAAGGTGTTGATGGAACTGCATGAGAAGTACCTTGTGGAAGCTCATTTCAGCTTCCGCATAAGTCTTCAGTGTTAGAAAGAGTGTTTGTGTATAAATAGCTGTGGAAATGTGTTTCTGGTTGCCGAATTCAGGCATGGCGGGCAGTTAGAAAATAACCCCCACCTTGCAACAGCAATAAAAAAGCCTCCAATGTGGAGGCTTTCGAGTTGATGGGGTAAATCAGTCTGCTTGCGATGCCGCCTCAGCGACCCATGCGGCGAATCGCCTGCGGGGTGAAGTCCGCATAGTCGAAGCGCTGGGTGAAGTCGAAACCGATACCCTCTTCGTTGGTCAGACTGCCGACCAGATAGCGACCGGACTGCAGATCGTACAGGGTTTCAGCGACATACCAGGGCACGTCGACATCTCGATACTGGAAGTGGTGGGCTTCACCGACACGCCATAGTTCGCCACGGCCATCATAGTGATCCACAACGGCAACCTGCCAGGTATCCTCGTCGATGTAGAAGCTGCGCTTGCCGTAGATATGGCGCTGGCCCTCTTTCAACGTTGCTTCCACATGCCAGACGCGGTGCAGTTCATAGCGGGTGTGCTCGGGGTTCAGATGGCCAGTGTGCAGAATATCGCTGTACTTCAGTGAGCGATCAGCCAGCTTGAAGCTGTTGTAGGGGATGTACATCTCCTTCTTGCCGACCAGTTCCCAGTTATAGCGGTCAGGTGCACCGTTGAACAGATCCAGGTTATCGGTAGTACGCTGGCCGTCAGTGGCAGTACCCGGCGCATCGTAGGCGATGTTCGGTGCCAGACGGACGCGGCGTTGACCGGCATTGTAGGTCCAGGCCTGACGTGGCTGGGTGATCTGATTCAGGGTTTCATGTACCAGCAGGATGTTACCTGTCAGGCGGGCAGGTGCTGTCACCTCCTGCACGAAGTAGAACAGGATATTGTCGGTACGATCTTCGCCGGTGGATTTCAGATAGTTAGGGAAAGCCATCTTTTCATTGATTCTGACCGGTGTGAAGGAACCGTTCGCCTGCACCGGAACCTGCACGAAAGTGCGTTCCAGAGAGCCGCCACGGTAACGGGTAAGGTGATTCCAGATCACTTCGAGTCCAGTATCTGGTACTGGAAATGCCAGCGCTTCCTGGAAATTGACCAGACCATTGCCATCGTCTGTCAGGCGTGTGTTGGCCGCATTGTGGCTGGCTGCATCATAGATTTTCTGGGGCATTGCTGCAGTGCGGTGGGTCGGGTAGACCGGCATTCTGAAGCTGTCCGGATAGCGCTGGAACATCGCCAGTTGCCCTGGGCTCAGTTGTGCACTGTATTCAGCGGCGTTGGCTGCAGTGATCACAAACAGGGGCTGCTCATCCGCAAAGGGGTTGCTGTAGCGATCGTTGCTGCTCGGCAGGCCACCATCCCAGGCAGGGATGGTGCCGTCTGCATTGCCGGCGCGTTCAGCTCCAACAGGCGTCAGATCCTGGCCCAGGCGGTCGGCGCTGGCCATGCCAGCTGTGGATAAGGTGGACAGAGCCAGTATCAGTGCTGAGCTGAGCAGTAGCTTTGGATATTTGAAACCAGGTGTTCTTACATTCATTTTATTATTCTCCCGTCAGGCTCAGAAGGCTACTGATGCGCTTAAAGCGATGAAATCACGATCTTTGTCGGCATTGAACTTGCCACCGAAGAAACTGGTGTAGGACAGGCCAACCGAATACTTGTTCATGTACTCGCCTGTCAGACCCAGGTTGATGGAGCGCTCACCCTCACGAAATGCTGCTCCTGGCTCAGGGCCAAAGCCTTTTACACCATGACGGAAGCTGGCTTCAGGAATCAGCGTCACGCCGGAGAAGGCGTTCGGGTATTCCAGGCTGCCGCGCAGGACATAACCGAAGGAGTTCTTGGTGACAAAGCCTTTTGTATCGCCGGATGCATATCCATAGACACCGTTTCGACCATATTTCAGAGCATTAGCGCCCTCATCCAGACCATGCACATGGGTCCAGCCGAGTTCTGCAACGGTTGCCAGGCGGCTGGCGCCGAGAACATTGTCATAGAACTTGATGAAGGTAGTCTGTGCCTGAGTGACATCAAAGGTTGAGTAGCCGGGCACTGTGGCACCGGGTCCTGCGTTGAGCACCAACTGATCGGCAGCATGGTTGCCTATGCCCTGACCAGTCAACTGATAGCCGAACTGGCGCAGGATCGCACCGACCAGCAGCGGACCATTCACCTGAACCGGTACATCACGCTTGTGGCTGATCTCACCGGACCAGGCGATATCGCCCAGATTGGTATTGAAGCTCAGACCCAGCATGTCGATATTTTCAGGATAGCTGACAAAGTAGGTGCTGCTGAAGGGCGCTGCTGTTGCCATACCCTGTACCGTGGCCATGGCTGTTGCCTGTGCCGCGGCCATTTCAGCCTGTGTCGGGCTCATGGGATTGACAGCATTGTTCATGATATAGCGGGTGGCGGCGGCCTGGCCTGCAGCCTGGATCTGTGCGCCCGACACCGGTGTGTTAACGCCACTGATCATTGGCAGGCGGCTGTGGTAACGTGTGAAGTAGAGCCCGAACTCGGTGTTGTTCAGCTCTTCAGCGAAGTAGCGAAAAGCCACCCCGAACTGGCCGCTGTCTTTCGCTTCACGGCGCCCGTTGGCATTGCGGTAAACCACCGGATCAAACCCGACAGCGGCCTGAGTGAAGGCTGGGTTGAAGTACAGACGATCAGGTACCCCGGCAAATGGAGTGCCGGCACCCACACGTATGCCGTTACAGCCTTGTGGCGCAAAGTCATTGCTGGAGAAGTAGGTACCGCAACCGTCTACCGCGGTGGGTTCCCACTTGAACTGGTAGAAGGCCTCAGCGCTGAGATTATCGGTCAGGCCGAGAGAGGCAAATGCCATGTTGACCGGCAGCAGGCCCTCGCGCAGTTCAGCACCTGGACGACGGAAAGCGGCAACATCGACCGGATTGATGACGTTAATGCCGCCCTGAATGAAAGTGCTTTCACCCCAGTTGACGACCTGACGACCCAGGCGAAGATCGAGAGGCTTGCCACCGACATCAAAGAAACCGTAAACATAGGCATCCAGCAGCTCAGCACCGGAGAATTTGGCGAAGCTGTTGAAGTCACGATCGTTCAGGCGGGCGCCAGGAACATAGCCATTGGGGCTGTGGCCATGAGCACGGCTGCCATCCTTGCCTTCAAAGTCATACCAGTATTTACCACGGACGAAGGCACCGAAGTTTTCGTAACGCAGGTCGAGCTCATGCAGTCCTTTGAAGACCCGGGAGAAAGTCTCGCCCTTCTTGAAGTTCTGGGTACCGTCGTCATAGCTGCCAGAGCCCAGACTGGTGCCACCATTGGGTGGAGAGACCACAGCCACACTAGGGTCCTTCAAGCGCCAACTGGCACCGACTGAGAGGTTGGAGTCCAGGCGGCCCTGAATCTCACCGATCTGAAATTCCAGTGATTGTGCCTGGCTGCTGAGTCCTGCGGCTATCAGGCCGGCCAGCAGGGCGCGTTTGAATCCCGGACGTGCAGGAAGGGCTGCACGGGGTGCATGTGATTTCATTCCCATTTCGTTCATTCCGCCTTGTTATTGTTTTTTAACATTTATCTGCGTCACAGGTGGCTGATAATATTCTTTATTATTAGTTACTTGTATTGGCTGCAGATAGTTTTCATAAAAATGGATAGAGTGATAATGGATCAGAAGTGTCAATGCAACAATGACAATAATCTCCAGAATTTCTGACAAAAGTGTGCTTCTGTGCTTGCATGAAGAGGATTTCATGCCTTTAATTGATACAAAAATAAGAGAGAGCGAAATGGAACGTACCGTAACAGTGCCCGCCGGTTATGTGAGGTATCTGCTGGATCTGGCAGAGGATCAGGGATTTGATGTGGATGAACTGTTGCAGCATGTTGAGCTGAACCGCGAAGATATTACCGGGCGCAATGAGCTGCCAGCCATTCAGCTTGGTTTACTTTACCAGCACATCATGTGGATAGCGCAGGATGAATCATTCGGCATGCTCAGTGGCGGTCGCGTGCCGAATGGCACCTTCCGCATGATGTGTCACTGCATTATCCACTGCCGTACGCTGGAGCGGGCGCTCTGGCGCTGCAGTGATTTTTACGAGATCTGTCGCGGCTCCAAGATCAAACCTCAGCTCGTGCGCCGTGGGCGCTATGCCAAGATATCCTTTGCCCCGATCGACTCGCTGTCTGATGCCGAGTTTGCACAGATGATGGCTCAGGAATCACCCACAAGAATCCGTACCTCTCTATCGATGTGGCATCATTTCATCAGTTGGTTGATCGGTTGTCGATTGGAGCTTAAAGCGGCCTATTTTGCTTTTCCCGAGCCGGACGATACGGATATGTTCCGGACACTGTTTCAATCCGAGATCAAGTTTGATCAGCACGAGAATGCTATCGTGTTTCCGTCACGTTTTCTGGATCTGCCATTGGCGCAGGATGAGGATACTCTGCGAGGTTTTCTGAAGACGGCACCCTTCCAGCTGATTGTGATGGTGGAGGACGATAACAGCCTCAAATCGCAGGTGATCTCGATGATCGGTAAGGATTTCAGCCGTAACCTGCCCAGTGCAGATGAGGTTGCTCACTCTCTGCATATGTCGGTGTCCACACTTCGCAGGCGTCTGCTGGAGGAGGGGACCTCTTATCAGAAGATCAAGGATGAGGCGCGGCGTGCTGCTGCGATCAACTACATGAACTCACCACAGCTGTCGATCAATGATGTGGCCATATTGATGGGTTTTGACGAGCCCTCGGCCTTCTTCCGATCTTTCAAGAAATGGACCGGAATGACGCCTGGTGATTACCGTCGCAGTGAGAATTATACACAGCTCTATCAGCGTTGATCCTGTCGCTTACAGGGCTCTGAACTCTGAGGTGGTACAAATTTTTTATTAAATATAATGAGTTTATCGTAAGTAAGGGTTGACATAATTTTCGAAGACGTTAGAATTTGCGCCCATCCTTTGGAGGGATGGCTGAGTGGTTGAAAGCACCGGTCTTGAAAACCGACGAGTCGCGAGGCTCCCAGGGTTCGAATCCCTGTCCCTCCGCCAAAGGATGAAAGTTGCAAACTGGATATTCCCTGATAGCTCAGTTGGTAGAGCAGTAGACTGTTAATCTATTGGTCGCTGGTTCGAGTCCAGCTCGGGGAGCCATCCTGGATAAAGAGCGGGTCGTTAGCTCAGTTGGTAGAGCAGTTGGCTTTTAACCAATTGGTCATAGGTTCGAATCCTATACGACCCACCACTCTTGACTCCGAATTTGAAGGGTCGTTAGCTCAGTTGGTAGAGCAGTTGGCTTTTAACCAATTGGTCATAGGTTCGAATCCTATACGACCCACCATTTTCATCTGTAGTTCTTCTGTAGTTCTTCTGTAGTTCTTCTGTAGTGCATCTTTAGCTCTTCTCCTCGTTTCTCAGACCTATGGCAATCACCTCCGTGTGATACAGGTCAGCATATCTGCTACAGCTCAGCTGTCCGGCTCCGGGCGATAATCGATTTGCAGCACCTCGTACCAGATCTCCTGACCATCAGGTTTTTGCAGCGTGATCTCATCACCGACGCTTTTCTTCAGTAATTGACGAGCCATGGGCGAGTCGACGCTGATATAACCCGGCTGGTCATCTATCTCGTCTGGGCCGACGATGCGATAACAAAACGTTCTATCCGCTTCATCACAGACGGTGACCCAGGCGCCGAAGTATACATGGCTGCGATCATCCGGCAGACGATCCACTACACTCATATCTTCCAGGCGCTTGGCCAGATAGCGCACGCGGCGATCAATTTCACGCAACTGCTTTTTACCATAGATGTACTCGGCATTTTCCGAGCGGTCGCCCTGTGCAGCGGCCTCTTTAACCGACTGTGTCACCTCTGGACGTTTAACTTTCCACAGATATTTCAGCTCCTCATTCAGGCGTTTATAGCCGGCTGCGGTGATATATTTTGCACTGCGAGGAGGGGGTTCGCGCCAACGTCCCATAACTATCTGATTTCCTGAATATAATCTTAAAGAAAAAAAGCTCTCTGCCGATTATAAAGGGACAGAGTCGGAGGTGCGATGCAGACAGAGATTATTCAGGCCAGAATTGAGACCTATACCGCCAGTCTGCCTCAGGCAGTGCAGGGCGGTGGTGGTGCTCAGTTCGGCTTCCTGCTGAGCCTGATCGCCTCCAATCTGGAGCGTACACCTGCGCCCACGAATCAAGCAGCAGTCGCTGATGGCAGTTTTACTCTGCCACAGACACACTCCCGTTACCCCGATCCCAACAGTCTGTTCAGTGATGAGGTGGTGGGGCGGCTGAATCAGTCGGTCAACAAGCGCCAGAGGGGGGAGTTCGCCTATCTGGTCAGTTATCTGGATATCAGGGCGCACACCCCTCAACGAGCGCCACTGCGCAACGATCACATTGCTCAGATGGGACTGGCCTCCCTCGGTGGCAAGATGCTGGCGCATATCGAACAGGCGCGCTCGACGCTGCAGGCTGTCGCCTGACATTCATGCCCTATTCTGCTAGGCTTGCCATCCTTTTCATATCTGGATCTATCATCTGTCCATGCAGGTCAAGAATCAACGTCAGGCGATGCTGCTGGCTTTAGCGGCTGTTTTTTTCTGGTCCACTGCGGCGACTGCGTTCAAACTGTCGCTGCAGGTGATGACACCTACCCAGCTGCTGGCCTGGTCAAGCCTGATCTCGATGCTGGTTCTGGCTGCTTTTGTCACTCACGAGAAGTGCTGGGGTGAGGCGTTCTCTGCGCTTCGGGCCAGGCCTGTCTATTATTTGGCGATGGGAGCACTCAATCCGTGCTGTTACTATCTGATTCTGTTTCAGGCTTATGATATGCTGCCGGCGCAACAGGCGCAGGCGCTCAACTATACCTGGGCGCTGATGCTGTCGGTGCTGGCCGTCCCACTGCTTAAACAACGCCTGACGCGGCGCGATATTGCGGCACTGTTGCTGGGCTATTCCGGCGCAGTGATTATTGCGACACGTGGTAATCTGCTGTCGCTGGAGTTCGACAGTGGGCTGGGTGTGTTGCTGGCGCTTGCCAGCACGGTTTTGTGGGCGCTCTACTGGATTCTCAACACCCGCTCTGCCACTACCCCTTCAGTCTCGCTGCTGCTGTGTTTCCTGCTCGGTACGCCTTTGGTGTGGCTGGTTATGCTGCTTCAGGGAGAAGTGGCGCTACCGGTCTGGCAGGGGCTTCTGGGGGCCGTATATGTCGGGCTGTTCGAGATGGGGTTGACCTTCATGCTCTGGCTGGCTGCCTTGCGCAGGGCCGAGCAGGTGAGTCGGATCGGGAACCTGATTTTTCTGTCCCCCTTTTTATCCTTGATTTTCATCAATCTGTTTCTGGGCGAAAGCGTTGTGGCAGCGACCTGGCTGGGGTTGGTGCTGATCATCACAGCGGTGATTTTTCAGCAGCGGGGCCGAACCGGCACTGCCGGTGGATGATCTTTCAGTCGGCTCCCCACTGGATTTTTTCCACAGAGCCCGCTTCAATGCGCCACCATTCGTCCGGATCATCACCTTCGCTCCATCCATTAGCGATGCATCTGACCTGAGCCTGCAGTTGCTCTGACGCCTCTGCCGCGCAATCCAGATCTTTTTCCCAGGGCGTGCTGTCGGAGCGAAACCAGACACTGGTCCAGGCTTTGCCGACCGCTTTCTCGTGGATCATCAATGACAGTGTCTTGCCCTGATAGCCAACCGTAATGTTGTGGATAAGACTGCCGCCAGGCTGTACCTGAACATCGTCGAAGCGAGTTTTCAGCCAGTCGGTGATAGTGCTCAGGGAGCAGTTCTTGATATAGATTTCAATGTCGGGATGGCGGTTTGTTGTCATCGTCCTGATCCAGAAAACGGAATATGCGAAGTATGCTGAGGCTGAGAAACCCCACAGCAGCGAGTATGCAGCCCAAACCCAGCAGGATCAAGCCAAACAGAGCAGTCAGCTCGGCTGTCAGAGAGGGTGTTATCAGAAACTCGGCACTGCCGATCAGTAGCAGCCCCACGAAAAAAACAGCGAATCCGGCACCTGTCAGTGCCAGATTCTCATAGTGTGCGTCGGCTCGACGGCGCAACCAGAGCCGCAGACGCGAAGGTTTCATCATCTGGCCAGCAGGCGCGCCAGAATATTCTCGTAAATATCTGACAGGGTATCGAGGTCCTTTACCCGCACGCGCTCATCAATCTTGTGGATCGTGGCATTGACCGGTCCTATCTCGACCACCTGCGCGCCAGTCGGTGCAATGAAGCGCCCGTCTGATGTGCCACCGGCTGTGGATAGTTCGGTATTGATGCCAGTTACGCTGTGAATCGCTGCGCGGCTGGCCTCCACGAGATCACCTGCCGCGGTCAGGAAGGGGTTGCCGGAGAGCACCCAGTCGATGTCCCACTCCAGCTTGTGGCGATCCAGTATCTCGCGTACGCGCTCCTTGAGCTGGTCGGCAGTGACTTCGGTCGAGAAACGGAAGTTGAATACCACCTCCATCTGCCCGGGTACAACGTTGGCAGCACCGGTGCCGGCGTGGATATTGGAGATCTGGAAACTGGTGGGCGGGAAGAACTCATTTCCTTCATCCCAGACTTCGGCGGCCAGTTCGGCCAGCGCGGCTGCGGCTTCATGTACTGGATTACGCACCAGGTGAGGATAGGCGACATGACCCTGTACTCCGCGCACAATCAGTGTGCCGGTGATGGAGCCACGACGGCCATTCTTTATCACATCCCCCACCTCGTCGGTGCTGGATGGTTCACCGACGATGCACCAGTCGATCTTCTCATTACGCGCTTCGAGGTGGTCCACGACACGTGTGGTGCCGTTGATAAACGGCCCTTCTTCATCACTGGTGATCAGCAGTGCAATGGAACCCTGATGATCCGGATGGTTGGCTATAAAGCGCTCCAGAGCCGTGATGAAGGAGGCGATGCCGCCTTTCATATCGGCAGCGCCGCGGCCATAGAGATAGCCCTCACGGAAGGTCGGCTCGAAAGGTGGTGACTGCCAGCGCTCCACCGGACCGGTTGGTACAACATCCGTGTGTCCTGCAAAGCAGAAGAGTGGGCGTTGCGTACCGCGGCGTGCCCAGAAATTGCTGACATCTTCAAACTGCATGCGCTCGATCGTGAAGCCCAGCGCCTCCAGTCGGCTGATCAGCAGCTCCTGACAACCGGCATCCTCCGGTGTGATGGAGGGACGGCTGATCAGGTCACAGGCAAGCTGCAGGGTTTCGGAGTGCTGGGTCATGTCAGATAGTTCCTTTGCTCAGGGTGCTTCCGTTGTTACGGCTTAAGAGTTGAATCAGTTATGCTTGTGCAGCTCTTCGTTAAGGGCGATCGCACTTTTATTGGTTTTCACCTCAATGCGGCCATTCAATGAGTTACGGCGGAACAGCAGATCGCTTTTACCGGCCAGTTCAGCTGCCTTGATCACGCTTACTTCCTGATTCTGGTCATCCAGCAGGACCACTTTGCTGCCACCCGTCACATAAAGACCTGCTTCAATCGTGCAACGATCACCCAGAGGGAGTCCCAGACCTGCGTTGGCACCCAGCAGGCAGTTTTCACCTACGGAGATCAAGACACTATTGCCGCCCGACAAGGTACCCATGGTTGAGCAGCCACCACCAAGATCCGAGCCATTACCGACCACGACACCTGCGGAGATGCGTCCTTCGACCATGCTGACGCCGAGTGTACCTGCGTTGAAGTTGATGAAGCCTTCATGCATCACTGTGGTGCCTTCGCCGACATGAGCACCGAGGCGGATACGGCTGGCATCGCCGACGCGTATCCCGGCAGGTACGACATAGTTGGTCATTTTCGGGAACTTGTCGACGGAGATCACATCCAGAACACGACCACTGGCACGAGCGGCCAGTTGGCGTTTAGGCAGGTCTTCCAGTGCAATGGCGCCCTCGGAGGTCCAGGCTACATTCGGCAGCAGGCCAAAAATGCCGCTCAGGTTCAGGCCATGCGGCTTGACCAGGCGATGTGACAGCAGGCTCAGTTTCAGATAAGCCTCTGCCGTGCTGGTGGGTTCTGCGTCAGTTTCCAGAAAGGTGACGACCAGAGGCTGTGGGGTACCCTCCAGAACCTCGGTTACTTCTGCCTGAGCTTCGGCGCCGACAGATAGAAAGGCAATCTCCAGATCTTTCAACTGTGCAGCACTGATTTCGATCGCCTGATTACCGCCGGTATAGCCCAGTTTCTCGGCTACGGCACTGATGATTGACTGTTCTGCGTTCAGCAGCGGGGCATTGTAATAGACCTCCAGCCACTGCCCGCTGGATGACTTGGTACCGACACCGACACCGAATGCAAAATTGCTCATGGGATACTCCAGAATGATTCGTTCAAAATAAAATTGTGAAAAAAAGGGTTCTTTACTCAGTTCAGCAATAGGCTCCGCCAGATATCAGTTCGGCAACAAACGAGACGCGTATTCATTTTCCTTGAAGCCGACATGGCAGCCATCGGCATAGGTCAGCACCGGGCGCTTGATCAGTGCCGGATGCTTCAGCATCAACGCCAGCAGGCCCGCATCATCCAGGCCGTCACGCTCACGTGCAGGCAACTGGCGCCAGGTGGTGCCGCGCTTGTTCAGCAGCGTGTCGATACCGACCGCCTTGCACCAGTCGGACAGCTGCTCGGCGCTCAGGCCATCTCGGCGAAAATCATGAAACTGATGTTCAAGCTGGTTGGCTTCAAGCCACTTGCGTGCCTTGCGCACCGTATCACAGTTGCTGATGCCATAAAGGGTAATCATTGTGCTCTCCTTGTTCAGTATTCAGAGCGACTCGATATAGGCTCTGATGCGCTCGGCAGCCTCAACGCACTCTTCAACCGTGGCCACCAGAGCCATGCGGATATAACCGGCACCTGGCAGTTGGCCATCCACCTCACGTGACAGATAGCGTCCTGGCAGTACGGTCAGATTCTGCTGTTCGAACAGTCCTCTGGCAAACAGGTCATCGGCGATGGGGGTTCTGGCCCAGAGATAGAAGCTGGCATCGGGAGCCTGCACATCCATCACCGGTGACAGTATCTCCACAACACGGGCAAATTTCTCACGGTACTGATTGCGGTTGTCGAGGACATGCCCCTCATCATGCCAGGCGGCGATGGATGCCAACTGGTGCTGAACCGGCATTGAACTGCCGTGATAGGTGCGATAGAGCAAGAATGGCTGCATCAGGCGTGCATCACCGGCAATGAAACCGGAGCGCATGCCGGGCAGGTTGGAGCGCTTGGACAGACTATGGAACACCACGCAGTTGCGATAGTCATGGCGCCCCAGCTCGGCACAGGCTTGCAGCAGGCCGGCCGGTGGCTGCTGTTCGTCCAGGTAGATCTCCGAGTAGCACTCATCAGAAGCGATGATGAAGTCGTGTTCATCTGCCAGCGCAATCAGTTTTTTCAGCGTTGCGATGTCGTGTACTGCACCGGTTGGGTTGCCGGGTGAGCAGATGAACAGCAACTGGCAACGCTGCCAGATCTCGGCCGGCACGGCATCGTAGTCGGGAATGAATCCCCTGTCAGCAACACAGTTCAGATACCAGGGTTCAGCACCGGCCAGATAGGCGGAGCCTTCGTAGATCTGATAAAAGGGGTTGGGCGAAATCACCAGGGCATCGGGTTTGCGCTCAACCGCCGCCTGGGTGAAGGCAAAGATCGCTTCACGGGTACCGTTCACTGGCAGGACATGCTGCTCGGGATCAAGGCTGCCAGCCTCTAACAGGAAGCGTTTTTCACACCAGCCGGCAATCGCCTGGCGCAGCTCCAGCAGCCCCTTGGTTGTAGGGTAGTTGGACAGCAGCGACAGGTTGTTACGCAGCACATCCGTGACGAAAGAGGGTGAAGCATGTTTTGGCTCACCGATACCGAGTGAGATATGCTCCAGGTCTGCATTCGGCGTGACACCTGCCTTCAGGGCGGCCAGTTTTTCAAATGGGTAGGGCTGAAGTCTGTCGAGATCAAGGTTCATGCGATCATCACTCTGGCGGCTGCTGAAAAGTCGGACCAGAAAGTATACCGGATGGCGCTCTTCTGGCCAATTCACGCTGCCAACAATTTGACCGGCGCTCCTGAGTTGTTATCTCCTGGCTGTCACTCCTGGCCGGTCAGGTGCATCGGATCAAGCAGCTTCTGCAGTCTGGCGCGGCTGATATCGGTTTCTTCTGCCGCAACATCGATAATCGGTCGCCCCTGCTGGTAGGCGCTTTTGGCTACGGCTGCGGCTTTTTCATAACCGATCAGGGAGTTGAGCGCGGTTACCAGAATCGGGTTTCTGGCCAGTACCTCCTCGATTCGCGCCTGATTCACGGTGAAGCCTGCGATCGCCTTGTCAGCCAGCGTCACGGCGGAGTTGGCCAGCAACATTTCGCTTTGCAACAGGTTATAGGCGATCAGAGGCAACATCGTATTCAGCTGAAAGTTGCCATGCTGGGCACAGATCATGACTGTGGTGTCGTTGCCCATCACCTGAGCGGCCACCATCATCACCGATTCCGAGATCACCGGATTGACCTTGCCCGGCATGATGGAGGAGCCGGGCTGCAGGGCTGGCAGGGCTATCTCGCCCAGGCCCGCCAGGGGCCCCGAGTTCATCCAGCGCAGATCATTGGCGATCTTCATCAATGCTGTGGCGCAGACTTTCAACTGACCTGATAACTCCAGTGCCGTATCCTGGCTCGACAGCAGGATAAAACGGTTATTGGCTGTCTGTACTTTGAGTCCGGTTCGTTCGCGCAGATGGTGGGCAAACAGGTGTGGAAAGCCTTCAGGTGCATTCAAACCTGTCCCCACGGCTGTCCCTCCCTGGGCCAGAAGTGACAGGCGTGGTTTGACTTGCTGCAGACGCTGGATGCAATCATGAATCTGTGCAGCCCAGGCAGACACCTCCTGACTCAGGCTGATCGGCACGGCATCCATCAGGTGAGTGCGCCCGGTTTTGACAATACCACTGAGGCTATCCGACTTCAGCTCCAGTACCTCCATCAGATGATTCAGTGCGGGAAGCAGTGTATGTTCCAGCGCCTGCAGAGCGCTCAGATGAATCGCGGTGGGAATGACATCATTGGAGCTCTGGCTCATGTTCACCTGGTCATTGGGGTGCACCCTGAGCTGACGATCGCGCCAGATCAACCCGCTGATCACCTCATTCATGTTCATGTTGGTACTGGTGCCTGAACCAGTCTGGAACAGATCAACCGGGAACTGATCTGCCGCTTCACCGGCAATGATCTGATCACAGGCAGCGATGATCGCTTCAGCCACCTCTGGCTCCAGCAGCTCCAGTTCAGCGTTGGTCAGGGCGGCTGCGGCCTTGATCTGGGCAACGGCTGCGATGAAAGAGGCAGGGAGGCGCAGGTCGCTGATCTGAAAGTTATCCACAGCGCGCTGAGTCTGAGCGCCATAAAGGGCATGATCCGGTACCTGCACCTCTCCCATGCTGTCATGTTCTGTGCGTTGTCTGATCATGGTTCCTCCTGTTGTTGGCCTGATTCAAGTATGGATCCGATGGCTGGAATTACCAACTTACTGTAAACAAGGCATAATGGCGGGCAACGACAGTAACAGAGGTTATTGCATGAGTGTACTGGCACACTGGCCCAGGCGGAGCTTCGGGCTCAGTCAGCAGGAGTTGCAGCAGGCAGTACGTGCGGTGGAGGCTGAATTTGCTTCAACGCTGGAGTCGCTGCGTGTGGATATCGGCCTCAAGGAGATGATCGAAGAGATCTATGTGCCTCTGGGTGGCTGGATCACGTCGATTCAACGTCGCAAGGGTGGTCCCCTGGTGGTCGGGATCAACGGTGCTCAGGGGGCTGGGAAATCGACCTTGTCGAATCTGTTGGAGGTGACGCTGGGTGAGGGGTTTGGCCTCCGTGTTGTCAGCTTTTCGATTGATGATCTCTATAAGACCCGGGCCGAGAGAGAGATTTTGTCCAGAGATGTGCACCCTTTGCTCCTTACCCGAGGTGTACCCGGTACCCATGATGTGGCACTTGGCATGGAGATACTGGCCTCCCTGATGTCAGCAGAACCTGATCGGGTCACCAAGATACCGGTGTTTGATAAATCGATTGATGATCGTTGCCCGACCTCGGTGTGGCAGGAATGGGTGGGGCCAGCGGATGTGATTCTGTTTGAAGGCTGGTGTGTAGGTGCCAGAGAGCAGAGTGATGCTGAACTGCGGCACCCGATCAATGCGCTGGAGCAAGAAGAGGATGCTGATGGCAGCTGGCGGCACTATGTCAACAAACAACTCGGCAGTGTTTATGCAGAGTTGTTTGCAAAGGTCGATCTGTTGCTGATGCTGCAGGTGCCCAGTATGCAGGCGGTATATGAATGGCGTTCGCAACAGGAAAAAAAACTGGCTGAGCGGATGCGCTATATCCATGATACCCAGTTACCGGCGGATCATCTGAAAATCATGAATGAGTCGCAGATAGAGCGTTTCATACAGCACTATGAAAGACTCACCTGTGCCATGCTGTCTGAGATGCCCGCACGTGCCGATGTAACGCTGCGCCTGAATCAGAACCACAAGATCAGCGATATTCTGGTGAACCGCAACGGTTGATTTTTTGAGTCAGATAGGCAGCAGCGTAAAGGACGCCACGCTGTGCACCACTTTATTGATGCTGCGATTCGTCTTGTCTGAAATGATGCGTGCCATCATATCCTGATGGGCTATCAGTTTACCGAACAGGCGTTCAAAACTGAGATTCTGTGCATACTCATCCAGCCCGTTGGTCAGCAAAAAAAGTTCGCCGTTGCTCTGTCGTCTGTTACTGAGCTGCCAGACCACGACTTCAATATTACGCGCGCTATTATAGAGCTTCTGCTGATTGATCTCATCCAGTATGTAGAAGGTGTCCTTGTAGTTATAGGCGGCATGAAGCATGCCGCTGATCCCTACCATCAGAGCAAAGACCCTGTCGCCCTGAAATGCCGGGTCAAACGCAAGGGGTACCGCATCAACCCCATAGCGATTGTTCAGCTCAGGATGAGTGATCAGACGAGGTGAGCTGAACAGCAGATCAAGCCGCTGATCCAGGGTCATTCCGGGTGGCCCCTTTGCCATCTCGCGGGGGTTGCGAAGATAGAGCTTGATGGTCAGCTCTCGAGCCAGGGCGGTCACCTCTTCGACATGTGCATCAGCTACCATGTCGATATCGGTTTTAGCGAGGCTCTTGATATTGAAAGGGCGATCACCGGGCGTGGCGCAACCTGACAACAGCATCAGGGACAGGCAGTAAAGCAGGTATTTGAACGTTGTGTATCTTTTTCTTATCACCTTCATCCCTTATCTTTGTCCGTCCTGTCAGCGGTTGTCGGCCTGCAGCAACTGAAAGTGCGAGCCATCACTCACCGGCTCAGCTGCATCCGGTGTGGTGAATTCTATGCCACCGGCCAGGATCGTTTCCAGACTTTGTGCACTGATATCAACACCTTTGAATAAACCGGCACTGGCTCTGAGCCCACCGATATTACGAAAAACACTGCTCTGATTGATCAGTTGTTCATATCGAGGTCGGATATTGGCGTAGATTTCGACTCGACTGGCATCCTGACTGAGCTGGAATCCGGTGATCTGACCGACAGCCACGCCGCGATGAAACACATTGCTGCCGACAGCGATTGATCCCAGTGTTGGCGAGGTCAGGACCAGGTTGAGCCCGGGTCTGGGGCGCCACGCAGGGGGTTCATCAAGCGCGACAAAACGGCTCGTCTCCTCACCTCTGCCCGGCTCGACAGCGACATGATTGCCGGTAAGCAGCCCCTCGGCATGCTCGATTCCTGTCAGGCGGATCTGAGGCTCCACCACCCAGAAAGCGGTGCCACTGCGAGCCAGGAAATGCCCCTCCTGATAGAGGATTGCCTGGGCCAGCAGTCGCCCGGTACTGTCGAGCACCTTCAGATTATCGATCATGCCCACCACCTGATCACGAAAGCGTATCTGGCTGCCGGCCTGCAGCGATGGGCCGGGTGGGAACTCTATCTGAATGGATAAGTAATTCTCCCGGCTGGCTCGCTCATCAGGGTAAAGTGTGAAGGGCTGTCCGGCAATTGCCGGAGCCCCATTGGTGTCGGATGAGAAGGCAATGCCGCCGGTGGCAATTGCAGCCAGACTGGAGGTCTCTACCTGCAGACCCTGTTGCAGATCAAAGCGGGAGCGTATACCGCTGGCATTCCAGAAGCGTGAACCTTCCCGCACCAGATGCTGATAGCGTTGACGGATCATGGCGTGAACGATCACCTCATCGCCTGAGTCGCTCAACTCATGACCGAGCACTTCACCAACGGCCATTTCGCGATAGAGTATCGGGCTGCCGCGTCGGATAGATCCCAGGGTATCGGCTCTCAACTGAACTGCCAGTCCAGTGAAGCTGGCCGGAAGAATCGCAGGTGTTTCAACGGCACGAAAACGAAAACGTTCACCTCCGGCCCCCGGGATCAGCTCAACATGCTGGCCACGCAGCAGGTTCTGCAGACTGGGTTGTTCGTTGAACAGGTCTGCACGGCTGATCCAGAAACGGCTGCCTTCCCTGAGCAGCCCACGGGCACGAGGGTCTATCAGCAGGCGTGCCTGCAGGTTTTGCAGATCATCGCTGATACGGGTTCCGGTAACGCGACCTATCTGTACACCACGACTGAACACCTCGGTTCCCTCCTTTAGGTAGGTGGTGCCGGGAAACTCCACATACACCTGAATACCATCTGCAGCTGCTTCGTAGCTTGGATAGAGCATGAACTGATCACCCCGCTCAGCCAGGGGCACATCGCCGTTATCGGGTGTATGTACCTGAATACCACCGGCCAGAATTGAGGCCAGTGAGCCCATGCGAAGCGTAAGGTCCGGCAGGTTGGCACTGACCTCTATGCCACTGGCATTCCAGAAGCGTGAATGCTTGCGAATCAGGTGGCTGTAGTGCGGATCTATGTAGAGATCGACAATGACCTGCTGATAGTCGTCAGTCAGCCGGTAGTCGAGTACTCTGCCAATCTCCATATCACGGAAATAAACCGGAGAGCCGCGGTTGAGTGAGCGGGCAGATTCGGCATAGAGGGAGATATACAACCCCTCCTCATCATGTTCTGCGATGAGTGCATCCGGTGTGGCAGTGAACTGACGTGCGGGTGCTCCTGTACCGGGTCTGACACCGATGTAGTAGCCTGAAAGGAGTGTTTCCAGCCCGCTGACGCCGGACAGGGATACCTCAGGCTTGACCAGCCAGAACAGCGTATCCTCTGTCAGCAGGGGTTCGGCGCTGGCGTGCATCTCAATCCGCGCGGTGATGGTGCGCATATCTTCATTCAGATGCATGGAGCGGACTTCACCGGTGGGCAGACCCTTGTACAGCACGCGTGTTTTGCCCGATTCCAGTCCCTCGGCCGAATTGAACACCACATTAATCATGATGCCGGCTTCGGTGTAGCTCTTGTATCCCAGCCAGCCTGCAATCAGGGCGGCCAGCAGTGGCAGCAGCCATACGACAGAGGGCCCCTTGTGTTGACGGATCACCGCCCGCTCAGGTATCGGCTCGTTGCTCATCAGTATGCGTATCCTGTGTCATATGTCGGTCCCAGATGAGACGTGTATCAAAACTGTTGGCGGCCAGCATGGTGCAGATCACTACACCAGCAAAAGCGGTTGCTCCCGGCTGTCCGCTGATCTGGGCAATATTGCCCAGTTGGACCAGTGCGACCAGAGCGGCGACAACAAAAATATCCAGCATCGACCAGCGGCCTATCCAGTGAACAATACGAAACATGGCCATCTTCTGTTGCATGTTGGTCGTCCACCCCAGTTGCAACGCGGCCAGCATGATCAGCAATCCCAGTAGTTTGCCGAGTGGTATCAGTACACTGGCAGCCAGGACCACGAACGCAATACCGTACATGCCATGACTGCCCAGTTCAATGACACCGCCGATGATGGTGGCCGGTTGCTGATGGCCTAGGCTGGTGATCTGCATGATGGGCAGAAGATTTGCTGGCAAAAGCAGAAAAGAGGCGGTCAGAATCAGTGCCCAGGTGCGGATCATGGCGTTGGGCTTGCGCACATGCAACTCGGCACCACAGCGTCTGCAGTATTCGCCCTCCATGCTCAGCGGCCAGAGTGCGTGGCAGTCAGGGCAGGTGAGTAGCCCGGCGTCCATTGCATTATTTCCGATCCCCGGTCTGCTATTCATGCTGCTTCTTACCTATCTGATGCCAGAACAGATCATGATCCAGCATCGACGAACTCAGCGTGGTCACGATAATCAACCCACCCAGACAGAGGAGGCCGATGCCGGGTAGCAGAGTGGCCATGGAGCTGAGTTTGATGATCGATACCAGAGTGCCGAGCAGGTAGACCTCCAGCATGCCCCATTCATCAAGATGTTGATAACTGCGCATGGCGAAAGGCATCCCCGGCAGTTTTATGGATAAATGCAGTGCCAGGCTGACCCAGAAGAGTAGCAGCAGCTTGCAGGCAGGCACGATCATGGCAAACAACAGTACCAGCAGAGCCAGAAACCACAGGCCATCACTGAACAGTGCCATGGCGCTGGTGAAGATGGTCTGACTTTGAGCATTGCCCATCAACTCAAGTGTCAGCAGGGGATAAGAGACTGCAGGTAGAATCAGAATCAGACCAGCACAGGAAAGCGCCAGGCTGCGCTCGATACTGTTGTGTCTGGCGGAAATGAGTGTGGAACCGCAACGCGGGCATCGTGCCGCCTGACTATCCAGAATGATAGGGCGTTGCAGCAGCAGGTCACACTCGTGACAGGCGATCAGTTCGGCTTGTTCAGGAGTCATTGGCAGCATCTGGCAGTGTGTAGAAGCCTGCATCAAATTTCTGGAAATACTGTTGGTAGCGTCCGGTGTCTCGAAAAATCTTTAAACGCCTGTTAAATCGTGTCATCAAGTCACCACTGGTGTCCAGCGATCTGGGAAAGAGTAGAAAACTGTTATTATTCAAAAGTGGTAAAGGGTGGTGGGTAAAAAGTGACGCATCAACCTGAGGTAGACTCTGGTTCAGAGTGTAGTACCCGACACTGCGCTCTTCGGGAAATGCATCGATATAGCCTGCCAGCAAACGCATGAAATTCTGCTGTGTTGAACCGACACGTTCGATAGAGAAGAGTCCGGACTCAAGAGCTCGGTCAAAATCCGGTCCATAGCTGTAGCCGATACCACCACCCAGCGCCATACCTTCCAGATCCTCCACGTTTGTCCAATCAAACGCTTGTTCGGCCAGATGGAAAAATACGAACTGCTCCTCCAGTACGGGGTCACTGTAATGAAAATCTGTCTCACGATCCGGCTGGTGCATCCAGATAGCTGTTGCAGCAAAGTGGCCGTCAGCCGCATCTGTATAGGCCCTGCCCCAGGGAAGAAACTCAAAACGGGCTTCGATATTTTCGGCCGCGAAAATATCGGAAATCAGATGAGCGATGAAACCCTGATGCATCTGCTGCTGAGAAAGAAAAGGTGGCCATTCACCGACACTGATAGTGATTTCATGCTCTGCCGCAAACGACGTCACTGAATTAATCAGTACAGTGAAAATAAAAATCAGGCGCAAAATGCGCATCATCTGCTGCTCCCTTGATATTAAGGCAATACTATTGAAATCATCCTTGATGGCAGCGTGGCACGACAGAAATTGATCTGAGGCACTGCAAGAAAAGTAAATTCGTTTATAGTATGACCGACTTGAAATCGGAGATCTAGGAATGAAAGACCAGGATATCAGTGCTCTGAGGCGAGAGTATGTCGCCGAGGGCTTACACCGCAGAGATCTGTTGGCAGATCCGACGGCTCAGTTCGCTCAATGGCTTGAGGCTGCCCGCCTTGCTCACCCGGATGATGCGACCTCCATGGCGCTTGCCACGGCAGACAGCGAGGGGATGCCAGCTGTGCGTATCGTGTTGCTTAAGCGCTTTGATGCACAGGGGTTTGCCTGGTTCACCAACTATGAAAGTGAAAAGGGGCAGCATCTGCTCAGTAATCCACAGGCAGAGCTTCTTTTCTATTGGAAAGGGTTGGAGCGACAGGTAAGGGTGCGCGGCAGTGTTGCACGTTTGAATCATGATGAGGCTCAGGCCTACTTCAGTGAGAGACCTCTGGGGAGTCAGTTGAGTGCTGCAGTGTCCAGACAGAGTGCTCCTGTTGCTTCTCGTGAAGTACTTGAAGAGGCGGTGAAAAATCTGCAGGAGCGGTTGGGTGATGCTGGTGTGATCTGTCCTGAGTCCTGGGGGGGGTACTTGCTGAAGCCACAGCGTTTCGAGTTCTGGCAGGGGCGTGAAAACCGTCTGCATGATCGTTTTATCTACACCCTTGATCAGCAGGGGCAGTGGATACTGAGTCGTCTTCAGCCTTGATGATGACGCCTGACTTGTCATGATACTTGGGTTACCTGTCGGCTGTGAGTCGATCAGGTAACCTTGTTTACGCCACCTTCTCGCGCCACTTCAACTCACCTATCTGCACATTCAACCAGTCAAATCCCACTCTGCGTGCGACAGCCGCGGCACCATCCAGACTTTTGAACTCCCGTTCAGTAGCAGAGCGCTGCAGATTCAGCGTCACCACTTCCTGATTATGTGTGATGAACTTCAGCGTCCAGCCCCGTGACATGGCGATGGGAATAGCCTGACAGGATTCAAATACGCCCGCCTTGAAAAGAAGTCTGATCTCTTTTTCCTGCATAATCCATATCCGTTTAAGATTAATCATATTTCTATAATTACAATTATATATTCGATATTGATTTATCACAAGTTTATATGGGTAAAAAATAACCTGTAAGGCATTGATGCAAAAGGATTTTTAAATTTCTTCATGGCAATGGCGATGTGTTGATGTGATTGTTTTCAAGTAATTGAAAATAAAGGATATTTAAGATTTGTCTGGTTAGACTTTACGGTACGTAGAGAGAGGGTTTTTATAATTTCCAGCAATCAAAATCTGAATTTGATGCTGTCTGGATGATTTTCAGCTAATCATGCAAATGATGATCATGCTTTTTCATGAATATCATCAGAACGAGTATTCAGCGGGGTTTATCAGGCGGCTCGAGAGGTGAGTTCAGGTGTCGGAGAGCTGAACCCGGGCGTACTGCTCCGGGTTCAGCCGGTTAGTGAGGAGTTATTGGGTCTGTTTGGCGTTCAGGCGAAGCTCAAGGGCTTCTTCTACGGCATCCAGCTTGGCTTTCATCTGAGCAATAGACATATCGTCTTCACCGTTATCCGGTGAGAACTTGATCATGTCCAGCACTTCAACCATGAAGGCCTCTTCATTCATCTTAAGCACCTGAGCTGCATTCCAGGATTTCACTCGTTTAGGCATCGTTTGCTCCTCACATTAATGGCATCTGATCTCAGTTTAGTTGGATATATCAGATTTTCCTGCTTTCAGCCGGTCTGAAAAGCCTGATCTTATTCTGACAACAGAGAACCGAGCAGTTCCTTGAGCTGCGTCAATATAGCCAGTGAGTGGAGGCGGTATGCTTGTATAAAGTTTGAACAGTAACAAGTGAGGTGACATATGTTCGGTATTGATGTGCATAGCCTGGAAGTCCTGATTCCCAGTCTGATTGGTATCGTCGGTATTACTGCTGTGATGATCTGGTCCGGCATCAAGGTGCGCCAACTGATGAATGAGAGTGGCAGCAAGAAGTGATCCAGTGCATGCTCGGCGTGCGGGAATTGTTATGGCGACATTATAATTCTTGCGCGCTGGTGAGCGCCGGTTACACTGCAATAGACTGAGTTTTCAACACCTTCACCCGAATGCCGACAGCTTCCGGGTTATGTTTGAGGTCAGACTATTGCAATGACTACTTATCAGTTTTACCAGAATGCCTATCAGGCAGAGCTGGATACTTCCGTTGTCTCGCTGACAGATCAGCGCCTGACACTGTCGGAAACGATTTTTTACCCTCATGGTGGCGGTCAACCGGGTGATACCGGGGTGCTGCTGGTTGATGGACGTCGTATCGATATACTGGATACCCGTTACAGTCAGGATCGCAGCCAGATCGAGCATTATCTTGCACAACCGCTTCAGCTTGAACCTGGCACCAGAGTCGCTCTGCAGCTTGACTGGGAGCGGCGCTATCGGCTGATGCGCATGCACACCTGTTTGCACCTGCTGTGTCATCTGATCAAGGATCCGGTCACTGGTGGTAATGTCGGCGAGCAGCAGAGTCGGGCCGAGTTTGATCTGACCGAGCCGCTGGATAAACATCTGCTGGAGCAGCAACTGAACGATCTTATAGCGCATGGCGCTGAGGTCTCGACTGAATGGTTGCCTGAGTCAGTGCTGGATGAACAGCCGGATCTGGTCAGAACCATGAGTGTTAAGCCACCACGAGGGCAGGGATCGATTCGTATGGTGAGGATTGCCAGGAATGACTATCTGTTGGATTACCAGCCGTGTGGTGGTACACATCTGCACAATATTGCTGAGGTGGGGCAGGTGAGAGTGCCCAGCATCAAGAGCAAGGGCAAGCAGAATAAGCGGATCAATATCGAGCTGGTTGACTGAGGCCTCTGGTCCGTGTCGGGCACCGGGTGTACCTATCCGGGGTCGGCGTAAATCCGTCCATGGAGCCTAGACCGCAACATCCCTGTTGCGGACTCCCCCTGATAGACACACCCGGCACCCGACACTCATCTCGGCGCGAACTCCGAAACTTGAGTTGTCTAAATGGCGCTGATACTCGTCTGCTGATCCTGCAGGCGGGTGAAGGCTTCGCGCATCTCGGTGAGTTTGGCGCGCTCCTTCTCCACGACATCGGCAGGGGCTTTGCTGACAAATCCGGCATTGCTCAGCTTGCCATCCAGTCGAGCGATCTCCTTCTGCAGCTTGTCCAGCTCTTTGGCCAGACGGGCCAGCTCTGCATCCTTGTCGATCAACCCTGCCATGGGTACCAGAATCTCCATGCTGCCGACCAGACCGGTGGCTGACATGGGGGCTTCTTCGCCTTCCGCGAGTATGGTGATCTGATCCAGTTTTGCCAGCTTGACCAGCGAAGTGCGATTGGCTTCCAGACGACTCAGATCTTCGGCAGAGGCGTTGCGCAGCAGAATATTGATCGCCTTGCCGGGACCGATATTCATCTCGCCACGGATATTACGAATCGCCAGCATCACTGCCTTCAGCCACTCGATATCTGCAGTTGCCTGCGGATCAAGCTTGTGCTCCTCGGCCAGTGGGTAAGGCTGCAGCATGATGGTATCACCCTGCTTGCCTGCCAGCGGTGCAACACGTTGCCAGATCGCTTCGGTGATATAAGGCATCATCGGGTGAGCCAGGCGCAGTATCGCCTCCAGTACGCGCACCAGTGTGCGGCGTGTACCGCGCAGTCGCGCAGTTGGTGCCTGCTCATCCCAGAGTACCGGTTTTGAGAGCTCCAGATACCAGTCGCAGTATTCGTTCCAGACAAACTCATACAGCGCGCTCGACAGCAGATCGAAACGATACTCCTCGAAGTGACGCGCAATCTGCTGCTCGGTTTCCTGCAGACGGGAGATGATCCAGCGGTCTGCCAGTGTCAGCTCCACTTCGCCACCCTCGACACCGCAGTCATGCTCTTCGGTGTTCATCAGTACATAACGGGCCGCATTCCACAGCTTGTTGCAGAAGTTGCGGTAACCCTCCATACGGTTCATGTCGAACTTGATATCACGACCGGTGGAGGCCAGCGACAGGAAGGTGAAGCGCAGCGCATCGGTACCATAGGCATCAATCCCCTCGGGGAAGTGCTTGCGCGTCTGCTGTTCGATCTTCTTCGCCAACTGAGGCTGCATCATGTTGCCGGTACGCTTGTCGACCAGCTCTTCGAGCTTGATACCGTCGATCAGATCCAGTGGATCAAGGACATTACCCTTGGATTTGGACATCTTCTGTCCATCCTGATCACGCACCAGGCCGTGCACATACACGGTCTTGAAGGGCACCTCATCAGTGAACTTCAGCGTGAACATGATCATTCTGGCGACCCAGAAGAAAATGATGTCAAACCCTGTCACCAGCACACTGCTGGGGTGGAAGGTTTTCAGATCTTCGGTCTGCTCAGGCCAGCCCAGCGTACCGAAAGTCCACAGCGCAGAGGAGAACCAGGTGTCCAGAACGTCGTCGTCCTGCTTCAGTGGCAGGTCGTGGCCGAGTTGATATTTTTCACGTGCTTCGAGTTCGGTACGGGCAACGTAGATATTCCCGACATCATCATACCAGGCCGGAATGCGGTGGCCCCACCAGAGCTGGCGCGAAATGCACCAATCCTGCAGGTCACGCATCCAGGAGAAGTACATGTTTTCGTACTGCTTGGGCACAAACTGAATATCGCCGTTTTCAACCGCGGCAATGGCCGGTTTGGCCAGATCAGCTACTGCAACAAACCACTGATCGGTCAGCAGGGGTTCAATCACCACGCCGGAGCGATCGCCATAGGGGACTTTCAGGGCATGGTCATCAACTTTCTCAAGCAGTCCGGCTGCTTCAAACTCGCTGATGATCAGTTTGCGCGCATCGAAACGATCCAGATGGTGATACTGCTCAGGTAGGCGATCATCCAGATCACCATTGACACTGCCGTCACTGTTGTAGATCTCGCAGCGAGTCAGGATGGCGGCATCGTGATTCAGAATGTTGATCAGAGGCAGATGATGGCGTTTGCCAACGGCATAGTCATTGAAGTCATGTGCCGGGGTGATCTTGACGCAGCCACTGCCGAAATCAGCCTCGACATAGTCGTCGGCAATGATCGGAATGCGGCGATCGACCAGCGGCAGGGTGATGAATTTGCCGACCAGAGAGGTGTAGCGTGGATCTTTCGGATTCACCGCCACGGCGCTGTCGCCGAGGATGGTTTCGGGGCGCGTAGTGGCGACCACGATATAGTCTTTGCCATCAGCGGTGGTGGCGCCATCGGCCAGCGGGTAGCGGAAGTGCCAGAGGTTGCCGCTCAGGTCCTTGTTCTCGACCTCGAGATCGGAGATCGCCGTGTGCAGTTTCGGATCCCAGTTGACCAGACGCTTGCCGCGGTAGATCAGTTTGTCGTCATACAGGCGGATGAACACCTCCTGCACCGCCTTGTAAAAGCCCTCGTCCATCGTGAAGCGCTCGCGGCTCCAGTCGATCGACGTACCCATGCGGCGCAACTGACGAGTGATGGAACCACCGGACTCCTCTTTCCATTCCCAGACCTTCTCGATGAAGGCGTCACGGCCCAGATCGTGGCGTGACTTGCCCTCTTCATTAGCGATCTTGCGTTCGACCAGCATCTGTGTGGCGATACCGGCATGATCCATGCCTGACTGCCACAGGGTATTTTTACCCAGCATGCGCTGATGACGGATCAGGCTATCCATGATGGTGTCCTGGAAAGCATGCCCCATGTGCAGACTGCCGGTGACATTGGGCGGGGGGATCATGATGCTGTAGGGATCACCCTTTCCTGATGGGGCAAAATAGTTGCTCTGCTCCCATTTTTCATACCAGAAGCTTTCGATTTCGTGGGGCTGATAAGTCTTGTCCATGCTGATCTCGGTCTAAATGAAACGGGGCCTGTTTTCAGGGCACTGAGTGACGCGGTTGCAGCGCGATACGTCGGGTCTGCCTGAACGCTGAAGCCGGCCATTATAGCCTTTTGCGCAGGCTGATTGTAGTTTGCAGCGCTGTTTTTACCGGGTCATCACTTGTGAAGAATATAAGCAGTTGTTCAACGTGAAGCAGGTGTTTTCTGCGTCTGCATCTCATAACCGGCAGATTTGCAGCGCTGAAAATTGCTGCGGGTTGCTGCCAGTATCTCTTCCTGCTGAATCACTACCTCGACAAGGCGCTCAAAAGTGAGAGCGCTGTCGGGTAGTTCGCCAGCCAGATTCAGAAAAACCTGACGATGGCTTGGCAATTGATCGCCATGACCTATCTCGATAGGGGCTGCTGGCATCTGGCCCAGCAGTTGATGCGGTACAAAGCTGTCCGGCCTGAAGGACCAGAGCAACTGGTCCAACCGTTTGGCACTGCTTTCGCTGTGCGTCAGGATAAATACCGACAGCTGCTGCGCCAGAATCTTTTCACACAGCCGACAGGCGAAGCGCATACGGCTGTCTTCGTCACTGTCGCTGAGGATGTAGTAGCTTGCCTTGGGCATGATAGGGACGCGTATCGGTTTATTCTGCGGCTTCAACCAGATTAACCAGATACTGGCTCAGCAGCGGTACGCAACGACCAGTAGCGCCTTTCTCTTTGCCATTGCTGTTCCAGGCAACACCGGCAATATCGAGATGCGCCCAGCGATACTCTTTGGTGAAGCGGGACAGGAAACAGCCAGCTGTGATGGTGCCGGCAGAGCGTCCACCGATGTTGGCGATATCCGCGAAGTTGCTGTCCAGCAGTTCCTGATAGTCATCCCACAGTGGTAGTGGCCATGCGCGATCGGATGCATAGTCGCCTGCCTGCAGCAGACTGTCGGCCAGCTCTTCGTTGTTGGACATCAACCCAGTGGCGTGATGTCCCAGTGCGATGATGCAGGCACCGGTCAGCGTAGCAACATCCACAACGCTGGCAGGATTGAAACGCTTGGCGTAGGTCAGAGCATCACAGAGTACCAGGCGGCCTTCAGCATCAGTGTTGAGTATCTCAACCGTCTGGCCAGACATGGTAGTGACGACATCACCCGGCTTGCTGGCACGATCACTCGGCATGTTTTCAGCTGCAGCCACAATCACAACAACATTGATCGGCAACTGCATCTCTGCGATCGCTTCTGCTGTGCCTATAACACTGGCTGCACCGCACATATCAAATTTCATCTCGTCCATGCCGGCGCCTGGCTTCAGGCTGATGCCGCCAGTGTCAAAGGTGATCCCCTTGCCGACCAGAACGTGCGGATCGCTGCCGCTGTCATCACCGCTATACTTGATCACGATCAGGCGCGATGGCTCAGCGCTGCCCTTGCCGACTGACAGCAGGCTGTTCATGCCCAGTTCGCCCATCGCCTCTTCATCAAGAATCTCTACCTCGATGGAGTCAAATTCTTCAGCCAGGGCAATGGCGCGCTCTGCCAGATAGCTCGGAGTGCAGATATTACCCGGCAGATTGCCGAGTTCACGTGCCGTATTGACACCATTGGCGATAGCCACGCCATCCAGCAGCGCACTTTCACCCAGTTCGGTATCCTTGTCCGAGAGCAGGATTGAGATCTGTTCCAGCTTGATAGCATCTGCCTTCTTGCTCTTGGTCGTGTCGTACTGATAAAAATCGGTGGAGACCCACTCTACCAGCAGGCGTGTCTGGCGATAGACATCATCACTGGCGCTGGCCAGACCATCCAGTGCAAAAACCACCTGGCTGATGCCGCTCTTTGACAGTGTTGCATCCACTGCCTTGATCAGTTTACGGTAGTGGCGGTCCTTGCGCTCTTCGGAAGTACCAACACCGACGAGCAGGACACGTCTGGCGGCAACGCCTGGCAGTTTGTGCAGCAGCACCAGTTCACCGGCCTTGCCAGTGATGTCACCTGTTTCGATCAGGTCGCTGATATAGCCCTTACTGGTTTTGTCCAGAGCCGTGGCTGTAGGTGAGAGGCTGGCGTTTGCTTCCACTGCCACGATCAGACAACCGGTTTCGATCTTTGCAGCCTTACCGTTAACGATCTCGAAATTCATGATGACTCCATACAAGACATTGCATACTGATTAAGTAATAATGCGGCCCAGATTACGTTTGGGCCATGTTGGGTGTCACTATAAACTATTTACCCATCATCTAACCATGTTCAGAACCAGGATTGTTGCTTGATCATATTTCGCTATCTGACCCGAGAAGTGTTGCAGAGCACCTTCGCCGTGACAGCGGTGTTGATGCTGATCATCACCAGTGCACGCTTGATAAAATACCTTGCTGATGCGGCGGCAGGAAAACTGGATGCCAGCGCTGTGTTTCTGGTGCTGATGTACCGTTTACCGGGATTTCTGGAGTTACTGCTCCCGTTGGGACTGTTTCTCGGTATCCTGCTCGCATATGGACGTCTCTATCTCGACAGTGAAATGGTGGTGTTCAGTGCTACAGGCTTCAGCCCCAACCGGCTGTTACTGTATACACTGGGGCCAGCCTGCCTGGTGGCGGTGATTGTAGCCAGCTTGTCTCTTTATGTATCGCCTACGGGGCTGGCAAGAGCCGAGCAGGTGTTTGTGCAGCAGGAGAGTCGCAGCGAACTGGATCTGGTGACGCCAGGGCGCTTCCTGTCGCAATCGGGGCAGGGGCAGGTAACTTATGCCGAAGCGCTGGAAGAGGGGCGGCTCAAGCAGGTGTTCATCACGCAGCGCGGTAACAGCGGCAAGCCGGTAGTGCTGGTGGCCGAAAGCGCCGAGCGTCGTATCATGCCGGAAAATGGTAAACGCTTTCTGGTACTGCTTGAGGGTAACCGATTTGATGGTCAGCCAGGGAGAGCTGACTTCAGACACACGCAATTCTCAGAATACGGTGTGCAGTTACCAGAGCCTGAATTGACCGCCGAGATCCGTGATCTTGATGCGCAGCCGACAGGCCTGCTGCTGCGCAGTGACGATCAGCGTGAACGTGCAACTTTGCACTGGCGTTTGTCCTTACCGGTGCTGGCGCTGGTGGTGGCAATGATGGCGGTTCCCTTGAGTCATACCAACCCGAGACAGGGCCGCTTTGCCAAGCTGATCCCTTCCATTCTGGTTTATCTGTTATACCTCGGGATTCTGACAACCGTTCGTTCCTCCATGGAAAAAGGGCAGCTGCCGGTCGCCGCTCTGTGGCTGACGCATCTGCTGTTCATTATTCTGGCCGCGAATCTGATGTATGCCGGGCGTTTCTGGTCACGCATGTTTCAGTACCTGATACCTCATGAGCTGTTGAGAAAAATCAGGAGAACACGGGCATGAATATTCTTGATCGCTATATTGCCAGTCATGTGGCATCCGCCATCGCTGTTGTATTACTGATCATTCTCGGGCTGGATTGTCTTATGGCATTGATCGATCAGTTGGATCGCATCAATGATCACTATACCTTTGCTGGCGCGCTGCACTATGTGGCGCTGACGTCACCACGCAGGCTCTATGAATTTATTCCACTGGGTGGGCTGGTCGGCGCCATGATCGGCCTGGGTATGCTGGCTTCTCACAGTGAGCTGACAGTCATGCGGGCGGCGGGTTTTTCCACCCAGCGTATTCTGCTTGCAGTATTCAAGCCTGTGTTGCTGCTGGCGGTACTGGGTATGGTGATTGGTCAGTTCGTCGCTCCGGTGACTGAGCGCAAGGCTCAGAGTGCCAGAGCGGTGGCGCTTTCCGGCGACGGCACCTTCTTTGTCCGTGGCGGTGTGTGGCACAAGGAGGGAACGGAATATATTCACATCAATGCCGTTCAGTCGGGTGATGTGATCCACGGCGTGACACGCTATGAGTTTGATGATCAGATGGGGCTGCTGCGCAGCAGCCATGCCCGGGTCGGCCGTTATGATGGTGATGTCTGGGTACTTGAGCAGGTGCAGGAAACACGCCTGCTGGGGACGCACACTGAAGTTGGATTGCTGAGTGAGGAGCGTTGGCGTACCGGTCTGACACCTGATCTGCTGGCGGTGGTGGTGCTTGAGCCTGAGGATTTGTCTATCAGTGGGCTCTGGTCCTACACCGCTTATCTGGAGGCGCAGGGGATCAAGGCAGATATCTATCTCTTGGCATTCTGGAGCAAACTGTTGCAGCCCCTGTCTATCGGTGCGCTGGTGCTGGTCGGTATCTCATTCATCTTCGGACCGCTGCGCTCAGTGCCGATCGGGCAGCGGGTGATCAGTGGGGTGGTGCTGGGTCTGGTATTCAAATTTGCTCAGGATCTGCTGGGGCCGGCGAGTACCGTTTTTGGCTTCCCCCCTTTCCTGGCTATTCTGATACCGATTCTGATTTGCGGTGGCGCTGGTTGGCTGATGTTGCGCCGGGCCGGTTAGCAGCCTGTTCGAGGGCAGGCTGCTCGTTGCTTATTTTCTTTCCAGTTTGGGCAGCAGAACCACGCAGGTATCACTGAGGCGATCGTGCCAGGTCAGTCGTTCATCACCGAACAACATCCAGAAATACCCCAGTCCAAATACCAGCAGTGATGGGATGGCCAACATGTAGCGCAGCAGTGCCTTCCACCAGCTCAATCGTCGACCATCCATTGTCTGCACGCGAAGCCGCCAGGCCTGCATGCCCAGCGTCTGACCATTACGAGTCCAGAAAAAACCGAAAAACAGGAAGGTGGCCGAGAATAGAGTGGCTTTCATTATCGGCCCCTCAACAGCCTCGCCGTCATTGATGGCCACCGCGATAAAACCGATGATCATCCAGATGGAGAGTATCAGTAGCAGGTCATAGAACATGGCCATCAGGCGTCTGCCGAGACCAGCTGGAGAAGTGCGGATTTCATCGTTGTAGGGGCGTGACATGTAACTTTTCCATTATTGTGTATGAGGCATGTATCAGCCGCGAGGGAGACTGAACAGAGGGCGCAGGCGTGTACCGACCAATCCGCCGAAGAAAGCCGCCAGCATCCATAACCAACCATGCAGGCTACCGGAAGCGATACCGCTGAAGAAGGCGCCTATATTGCAGCCAAAGGCGATGGTGGCACCATAACCGAGCAGGAGTCCTCCCACCACGGCGGCCACCCACTGCATGGGCGGCAGTCGCCAGGCGATTGAAAAGTGACCGGACAGCGCTGCTGCCAGAAAGGCACCGATGAAAATGCCGATATTCATGACGCTGGCCGAATCAAACGCCAGCGGCGCCATCAGTGCAGCATCACGCCCAGTCATCACCCAGTAGTCCCAGAATTCGAAATCGATACCCAGTCCCAGCAGTTCCGACATCTTTGCGCCCCACAGAGGATAGGCCAGCGAGACCGCCCAGGGGCGCCCGGTCAGGGCCAGCGTGGCGAAGTTCAGCAGAGCCAGAACAACGGCACCCCAGATGAAGGGCCAGGGGCCGGACAGCAGGCGGACTTTAAGCGGCAGGCCCTTACCTGCATCGTCGGCTTCGATCTGGCCGTGTCTGCGCTTTTCCAGCCAGATAGTCAGCAGGGCGATGCCGGCAAATAAAAGAAGGTTCAACACTATGGCCAGCAGAACGCCGAATTGATCTATGCTGGAAAAGGGCGGTAACTGAGGCTGTGCCATCCACCAGTCATAATCATGAGTGGCCCAGAGGGCGCCGGCCATAAACCCGAGAATGCTGGGAATGGCTCTGATCTGCCCGCCGCCGGCGTGATACAGGTTGCCGGAGGCACAGCCATTGGCAATCTGCATGCCGACACCAAACAGAAAGGCGCCGACAACCACCGAGGTTCCCAGGGGCCGGACAAATCCGTTGACACTCTGGCCAAGCAGTTCACCGGCACCCAGTACCGGGAAAAACAGACAAACAGCAACCGCCAGCATCAGCATCTGAGCACGCAGCCCCTTGCCCCGGCGCTCCACAATCAGGGTGCGCCAGGCAGTGGAAAAGCCAAAGGCGGCGTGGTAGAGCGTCAGACCCAGTGCAATACCAAGCAGCATGATCACCCCCTGGCGTGGGCCAACCACCACAGCATGATAGGCGATTGCCAGCAGTGACAGGGCAACAGCTGCCGTCAAGACGAGCCGTTGTCGGGGTTGGATGAGTGGTGCCTGTATTATGCTGCTCTGGGACATAGTCGAGATTTGCAGTTAACGGTATGGAGCAACATAGCGCTCTCTGTAGCGCTCTGCCAGCTTCTCAGCCATTTCGGTCTGCTCGGCATCAAGCTTCATCAGCAGGCGCTGAGCGATCGGCTGAGCGGTCTGATTGCCCAGGGCGGCAGCATTCTGCATCCAGGCATAGGCGATGATATCCGGCTCATATTCGGTATTGCCGCCGTGATCCGTGGCATAGAGTGTGCCGAGGAAGAACAGGGAATCGGTGTAGCCACGTTCAGCCGCCCGCAGGTACCAGGTTTCCGCTTCGGCAAAGTCCTGCTCGGTACCCGTGCCGAAGTTATAGCTGCGTGCCAGGTTGTGCCAGGCAGAAACAATCATCTGTTCTGCAGCGCGCTGGTACCACTCAAAAGCCGCCTCCGGATCGCGCTCGACACCGTTACCGAACTCATACATCACACCGATCTGGTTCTGCGCATCGCCGTCACCTGCCTCAGCCAGCGGCAGCAGGCGATTGAACTCTATGGCATGAGTCTTGTTGCGCATGGCTCTCAGGCTAGTGACACTGTCAAAGTGCCCCTGACGTGCGCCGATATCATACAGGCGCATCGCTTCGCGCTCGTCGGCCTCAACGCCCCAGCCATTTTCATACAGGGTTCCCAGCAGGTGAGTGGCATCAAGATCACCATCGCGTACCAGCGGTTGAAGCTGGGTAACGGCGGTGGTGTAGTCCTGAGACTGGATCGATTGCTGAATCTGATTCAGCGTGTTTGCACTGGCATACGCCACTGACACGGATAGTGTCAGTCCAAACAGGGCCATGCGAACGGAGTTCTTCATTAAATTCATGCCTTTGTCAGTCTGTGAGCAAAAATCAACTACAGGAACGGCATGCATTCGTGATCAAGATCTGTTGCTGTTATTGTCGAATGCTCAGGTTCTGTATTCGGGTTCAGTATTCTGGTTCAGCCGTGCTGGTGCGCAATTTTACAACAAAACCGTGTGTTTCTGCACCGTAGTTTCAGTTAGACATCTGATCAGTCTTTACGTTTCGGTGTCAGCAGCTCAATCATATAACCATCAGGATCACGAACGAAGGCCAGTACACTACTGCCATGCTTCATCGGACCCGCCTCGCGCACCACTTCACCGCCACGCGCCTTGATCTCATCACAGGCGGCATAGACATCATCCACCTCTATCGCGATATGGCCATAGCCCTTGCCCAGATCATAATGATCGGTATCCCAGTTGTGTGTCAGCTCCAGCACGGTATTAGTGGCCTCATCACCGTAACCGACGAATGCAAGAGTGAAGCGCCCATCAGGATAATCGTTCCTGCGTAACAGGGTCATGCCCAGTACTTCGGTATAGAACTTCAGTGACTTATCAAGGTCTCCTACCCGTAACATGGTATGTAATAAACGCATGATGACTCCTTTTGACTGTTTAAGATTTTACAGGGGTACTATAGTTAGGGCTGCTATAGTAAAGGTACTTGCCATGAAGTGGCTACAATGGATTATCATGAATATAAGAATATTGTAATATCAGATGCGGGTATGAATACTCCTTTGGCCTGCAATTGCTCTAATAAACACCGAGGATAGAATCATGTTTCAGGATATGACCAAACACATCACCGACTCGATGGAACCTTTCAAGGATCTCGTGAATATCCAGACAAAGATGCTGGAAGATCTGACCCGTCAGCAGATGGAGTGCACCAAAGCCTGCATCGAAGCTACCATGCAGCAGACCAAGGAGTTGCAGAATTGTAAAACACCCGCTGATCTGATGGCACTGCAGCAGGCCTACGCCAAGGGGTTGGAAGAGACTCTGCGTTCCGCCAATGAACATAATCTGCAAGCGGTAAATGATGCTCGTGAAGCGATTGAAAAGCTTACCAAAGGTGCGATGGACTCCATTACCGGCAAAAAGTGATAGATACTTGTGACTAATGCGAAACCGATAGGCCTTTTCTATGCCAGCACGACGGGTAATACAGAGGATGTTGCGCAGTTGATTGCTGATCGGCTTGAGCCCTGGGTTCAGGTTCATGATATTGCGGTTGAGGGTGTCGAAGCAATGCAGCAATACGGTTGTTTAATCATGGGAATTCCCACCTGGGATTACGGCGAGTTGCAGGAGGATTGGCAAGAATGCTGGCAGGCGATAGCTGCGCAGAACTTTGTCGGCAAGCGTGTTGCGTTATTTGGTCTGGGAGATCAGATGGGCTATGGCGAATGGTTTCAGGATGCCATGGGTGAGTTGCACCAGTTGCTGACGTCTGTCGGTGCAACGCTGGTAGTGCCTTGGTCGGTCGAGGGCTACAGGTTTGAAGCATCCAGAGCACTGACTGATGATGGGCGCAGTTTTGTCGGTCTGGCACTGGATGAGGATGGCCAGCATGGTGTAACTGAGGAGCGATTGGATCAATGGATTCCTCAGGTATGTCGGGCGTTTGATCTGCCTTCGGATGGCTGAGCAGGAAGTGGGTGTCTGGATGAGGCATCCGGGTTAAAACAATAACAGGAAAAGCAGATGAATAGATTAATGAGTCTCGGGTGGTTTGCGGTGCTGACGGCAATAACGGCTCCGGTGGTTGCTGACCTTCGGGATGCGGAGGAAGCCATTGAGTATCGCCAGTCTGTGTATAAGGCGATCAAGTGGCACATGGATCCGATGACTGCGATGGTGCGTGGTGATATCGATTATGATGCCGTCAGGTTGACCCGTCATGCTCAGAATGTGCATGCCTTGAGTGAGATGTTGATCGAAGGGTTTGTGCCTGGCTCTGATTTGGGTGCTTATCAGGGGGTCACTGGTGCCCGTTCAGAGATCTGGGAGCGCTGGGAAGAGTTTGAAGAAAAGATGGGTGCCCTGAATGAGCAGTCGCAGGCGCTGGTGATTGCATCCACCAGCGGCGATATGCGGGGTAATATCCGGCCCGCTTTTGCCGCACTCGGACAGGCCTGTAAGTCATGCCATGATGAGTTCCGCCAGCGCCGCTGAGTATTATCAGAACAGCCGGTTGACCGCATACCAGATGATCGCAGCTGACAGGCAGGCGATCATCGTGCCCAGCCAGACAGGCGCAAAGGGGCGGCGAGGTTCGCTCATATCAGCCGGTTTCCTGCCATGGATCATCGCCTGAACCAGAGGCTCTCTCTTGATGAACTGGTGATAGGCGACTCCCAGCAGGTGAAGCCCGACGGCAAGCAGGAAGTAATCGACCAGAGTCTTATGCCAGGAAGTCATCAGTCTGACGGTATCGCTGTCTACGGAGCGTGCCAGTGGGCCTTCGATGAAGATGTCGTCACTGGCAAACAGGCCCAGCCCTGCCTGTGTCGCACTGAGCAGTAACAGCAGATATACCATCCAGCTACCCAGAGGGTTATGGCCCATGTAGGTTGGCGCACGATTGGACAGCAGCTGGCGCAGGTAGGTCAGGGTCGTGATCGGGCTGTAAGAGAACTGTCCGAAGCGCGAATAATGACTGCCAATGATGCCCCAGATAACACGAAACAGTATCAGCCCCAGCACGGTATAGCCTGCGATCATATGCCATTCCATCAGGTCGAAATCACCCTGATCTCCTGTCCACCAGGCGACGGCCAGCGCCGCTACCAGCAACCAGTGGAACGCTCTTGTAAACAGATCCCACACCGGAGTCAGGTCGTGTTGTTTCGTGTCTGTACTGCTTTCAGCTTTTTGTGTTCTGGTATCCATCGGGCAAGGCTCCATTTTCGTTTGGCGTGCTGAAAGGTATATGGCAGATATCTGCTGCAACCGCATGGCAACAATTCACACCGCTCATTCAAACCGCTGCGTAATTCGGGTAGAATGGCGTACTTTTTCCGAACAACGAGCTCCGAAGTCCCGACATGGAAATTAACCCGATTCTGAACAGCCTGAAAGATTTTGCCGAGCGGACGCGCACGCTGCGTCAATACATGGATTATGACGGTAAAAAAGAGCGACTTGAAGAGGTTGAGCGCGAGCTTGAAGATCCGACAGTCTGGAATAATCCTGAAAATGCCCAGCAACTCGGTCGCGAGCGCAACTCTCTGGCGTCCACCGTTGCTACTCTGGATGAACTGACCACAGGCATAGAAGAAGCACGCGAACTGCTTGATCTGGCCGTTGAAGAAGATGATGCCGATACTGTCACCGAGGTGGAGGCGGAAGTCGAAGCCCTGGGGGCAAAACTCGAGAACCTTGAGTTTCGCCGCATGTTCTCCGGCGAAGCCGATGCCAATAATGCCTATGTCGATATCCAGGCAGGCTCCGGTGGTACCGAAGCCCAGGACTGGGCGAACATGATGCTGCGCATGTACCTGCGCTGGGGCGAAGACAAGGGCTTCAAGACCGAGCTGATAGAGGTATCAGAGGGTGAGGTTGCCGGCATCAAGAGTGCCACGATCCGCTTCGAGGGGGAATATGCCTTTGGTTGGCTGCGCACCGAGATAGGTGTGCATCGTCTGGTGCGTAAGTCACCGTTTGATTCCGGTGGCCGACGCCATACCTCCTTTGCATCTGTATTCGTCTCTCCCGAAATCGATGATAATGTCGAGATAGATATCAATCCGGCGGATCTGCGTGTGGATGTATACCGTGCCTCCGGTGCCGGTGGTCAGCACGTCAACCGAACCGAGTCAGCCGTGCGTATCACGCATGAACCGAGCGGTATCGTGGTGCAGAGTCAGTCGGCGCGATCTCAGCATCAAAACCGTGATACCTGTATGAAGCAGCTGCGGGCAAAACTCTATGAGATGGAGATGCTGAAACGTCAGGCAGTGGCGCAGGAGTTGGAGGATTCCAAATCCGATATCGGCTGGGGTAGCCAGATCCGCTCCTATGTACTGGATGATCAGCGTATCAAGGATCTTCGCACCAATGTCCAGACCTCCAATTGTGACCGCGTGCTGGATGGCGAGCTGGATCAGTTCATCGTCGCCAGTCTGAAAGCGGGTCTGTAATTTTTCGAATCTGATCGAACAGGGTAACTAGTTAAATGACTGATACAACTCAGCCGCAGGATGAAAACCGTCTCATAGCAGAGCGCCGTGAAAAGCTTCAGGCACTGCGTGAACAGGGTAATGCCTTTCCCAGCAACTTCCGTCGTGACAGCTATGCTGAGGATCTGCAGCAGACTTACGGCGACAAGACCAAGGAGGAGCTGGAAGAAGCCGGTATCATCGTTGCGGTGGCGGGTCGAGTCATGCTCAATCGTGGTGCCTTTGCCGTGCTCCAGGATATGACCGGGCGTATTCAGCTCTATGTCAATAAAGACGCACGCGCCTTTGCCAAGGCGATGGATCTGGGCGACATAGTCGGTATTCGTGGTCAGCTGCATAAATCTGGCAAGGGTGATCTCTATGTCGATATGGCTGAGACACAGTTGCTGACCAAAAACCTGCGCCCGCTGCCCGACAAGCACAAGGGGCTGCAGGATACCGAAATGCGTTATCGTCAGCGCTATGTTGATCTGATCACCAATGAGCAGTCGCGTCGTGTGTTCGAGGTGCGCTCGCGTATTGTTGCCGGCATCAGGCAGTACCTGTCGGAGAGGCGATTTGTCGAGGCTGAAACGCCGATGCTGCACTCCATTCCCGGTGGTGCTTCAGCCCGTCCTTTCACCACGCATCATAATGCGCTGGATCTGGATATGTATCTGCGTATCGCGCCGGAGCTGTTCCTCAAGCGCCTGGTGGTGGGTGGCTTTGAGCGGGTGTTCGAGATCAACCGCAACTTCCGAAATGAGGGGCTGTCAACGCGTCACAACCCTGAGTTCACGATGATCGAGTTTTATCAGGCCTATGCCGATTATCATGATCTGATGGATCTGACGGAGGATATGCTGCGCACCCTGGCTCAGAATATTCTGGGTACCACTACGTTGGTGAACACTGTGCGCAATGAAGAGGGTGAGGTGCTGGAGCGTTTTGAGTACGACCTCGGCAAGCCTTTCCGTCGCATGTCGGTGTTTGATTCCATTTTGCACTTCAACCCCGATATTGCACCAGAGGCTCTGGCGGATCTGCATGCGGCACGCCAGATTGCCGAGCGCATGGATATTGATATCAAGGATAGCTGGGGTCTGGGCAAGGTTCATATCGAAATCTTCGAAAAAACCGTGGAGCACCGTTTGGATCAGCCGACCTTCATCACTGAATATCCGACTGAGGTCAGTCCACTGGCGCGTCGCAGCGATCACAATCCAATGGTGACGGATCGCTTCGAGTTCTTTGTTGGTGGTCGAGAGCTGGCCAACGGCTTCTCCGAGTTGAATGATGCTGAAGATCAGGCCGAGCGCTTCCGCAAGCAGGTTGCGGAGATGGAAGCGGGGGATGATGAGGCGATGCATTATGACGCTGATTACATCAATGCGCTTGAGTATGGTTTGCCACCGACAGCTGGTGAGGGTATCGGGATAGATCGTCTGGTGATGCTGTTTACCGACTCTCCCTCGATTCGCGACGTCATACTCTTCCCTGCGATGCGCCCGCGTCAGCAGCAGTAAAGGCTGATCAGAACAGGTTAGAGAGGAGGGCATATGGCGCTGGAAGCGGCACCAAGCTGGAAGGCAGAGCTTGAAGGGGAGTTTTTCAAACCCTACATGCAGGAGTTGAAAGCCTTTCTGCGGCGAGAGAAGGATCAGCAGAAGGTGATCTTTCCGCCCTCTGCAGAGTGGTTTCATGCGCTGGAGGCAACGCCTCTGCCTGACGTGCGGGTGGTGATTCTGGGGCAGGACCCCTATCACCAGCCGGGGCAGGCGCATGGGCTGTGCTTCTCTGTTCGTCCCGGTGTGCGCACACCGCCATCGCTGATCAATATCTACAAGGAGCTGCAGGGTGATCTGGGTATTCAGCCACCGTCTCATGGTTATCTTGAATCCTGGGCGCAGCAGGGTGTGCTGCTGCTGAATGCTGTGCTTACGGTGGAGCAAAGCAATGCCAATGCTCATCAGGGCAAGGGCTGGGAGCAGTTCACGGATCGCATTATCCATCTGGTGAATGAGCGCTGCGAATCAGTGGTGTTCATGCTCTGGGGCAGTTATGCACAGAAAAAAGGTGCCTTTATCGATACCGGACGTCATCTGGTATTGAAGGCACCTCATCCTTCACCGCTATCTGCGCATCGAGGTTTTCTCGGGTGTGGTCATTTCAGCCAGGCGAATTACTATCTGAAAGCGCAGGGTCGCAGTGAGATCAACTGGCAGCTGCCAGCTTCTGTCTAGTCAGTGTCTGAATAAGTCACCGGGCACGACCTGATGGTCGTGACCCGGCAGCTTCAGGTGGGCTGGTGCTTATAAACTTAGCGAGCACCCGGAGAAGGCAGCATGGCGCGGATGTCGCGATTCAGCGGCAGACGCAGATCTTTTGATCCCAGAATCACATTGTCGGTAGTGCGCACGATGCGAATATTCACATAAACATGTGTACCGCCCTGGGCATAGGTTCCCAACAATACTGCCTGAGAATCATGAGAGGCTGACAGGCTGCGCACTTCACGTGACAGGATCAGCTCTCCGGTGCGTTCCTGAATGAACAGGCTATCCCGCATTTTCACTTCGATAACCGTCTGACCGCTACGAGTCAGTGATGATGAGAAGGTTTCAGACAACATGCGCCCAAGAGTAGATGTTTGCTGCAGGTTGTCGACATTGACAAATGTAGCTGCGATCAGAGGTTTTCCGGGTGCCAGGCCTCGGGTGTTTTTCAACAGGTCACCGGCTGCCTGCTGGATCACGCCTTGAATATCAACATCAACATCCTGTGTTCGGTTTGCTGTTGTATTGCTGGCACAACCTGTGAGCAATAGCAGTATTAGCAGCAGAGTGATGGCATGAACTTGCTTTGGGAGCGTAAAGTATTTCATCGGGGTCTCCTTACCAGGTGCCGGTCACAGGAACTGCTTTGGTGACACTCCGTTGAGCCTGGTAGTGATCACTGTCCCCTGGGTTGATGTAATAGATATTCGAAGATGAATACAGGATTCTGCCATGTTCGGTGACCTGTGTGGTGATGATCACTTCAGAGCTGGTTTCGCTGGTCCAACTGCCACTCCAGAAGTCGGCTGCTGCAGCAAACGGGATCAGAGCAAGTGCCGGCTCACCCCAGCTGTTATAGGCCATCGCAGCAAACCCGACACTGGCTGTGAGTGCCGTCCAGGTACCTTCTGGAGCCCGGATGTAGCCACGATCCTTATGCCGCACTACCTGAACCTTGTAGTTGACGTGCGCAGTATTCATCGGTTCGGTTCTGACATGTGCGCCAGCATTGACCAGTTGGCTGGTCAGTAGTGAGTCAAAACCTTGTGAGAAGGCGCTGCCATTGTCATCGTGGTGAATATAAAAGGCTTTGCCAGAGAGAAAATCGGACTCCATCAGTAATTGTGCCTGATGTTCCGCAAGAACATCCCAATGGTGTGCGGCTTGCATCTTCTGTTGGTGGGTTATGGGATAGGTTTTGGCAATGGGTGCCTGCGACTGGTGGGTGTTGAAACAGCCGCTGAGAAAAGCGGCACTCACTCCGATGATACAAAGCTGGCGCAGCATGATCAGAATCCTTTTTTGGTCCGTTTGCGACAGTATAGCTTTTATGAAAAGCCTGTCATCTTTTTTCTGGTGAACTTTTCGTCAGCTATTGGTCTAACTTACCTTTTGCTTTCAAAGAGTCTTTTGTCAAGCTGGTATGGCAGATCGAGTATTTCAAGTACCTCTCTTGCTGGTGAGCCCAGCAACATCGGCTCCTGCTCAACCCGATCCTTGACCATGACAGCCAGTAGTTCAAACTCCTGAGGAGCGCTCGTGGCTGCGCACAGAAGCACCTGCCCCTGATTATCGCGGCTCTGGGCATGTATGGCCATGCCAGGTTCAGGAGCTCGCTCACTGATCACGCGGGCACGATACATGGGGCGTTTGAGCTGTCCTCTGTGTTGCAGTCGAGTGACTATTTCCTGGCCTGTATAGCACCCTTTTGTGAAGCTGACGCCTTCAAACACCTGCAGATTGGTCATCTGAGGAATAAAACCTTCACTGGTCTCGGGTCTCAGATCCGGTATGCCTGCCTGAATTTCAGAGAGTACCCAGGCATTGGTTGTACCGGCTGCCGCCTTGGTTGACAGCTGTGCAAGTACGGATTCGCCATTTTGCACAGGGAACCAGATCTCAAAGCGGTTACCCGGCAGGCTTACGGCAACCATGCCGTTCTGCTTGCTGACGCTGTCGGTTTCGTCTGAATCCAGCTTAATCAGGCTGTTTACCAGAGAACTGGCATCAGGGCCGGAAATGCCTATGCCTGCCAGCGTTTCGCTGCACTCTTTCGCCTCGGCCTTGGAAAAGATGATGTAGCGCTTCAGGGCGCTCAGAGCTGATTCCATAAGGCGTCGGTCTGTTCTCAGCCAGTAGGTATCTACATCCGCGTGCATGACGCGATAAAGGCTGATCATATGTCCCTTGATATTGCAGTGTGCGCCCAGACGTGAACCAGATGCATCGACCTGTTTGATATCACAGCTGAGCTGTCCCTGCAGAAACTTTCCGGCATCAGGCCCCGAAACGCTGATGATTCCCTGATGCAGCAGTGGATAGTATCGATTCGGATTATCAGACGCAGGTACGGACTCAATCGATAGCTGATTTGTATCGATTTCCATCTTCAGCGCTTTCAAGTGATTCAGCCACTGGGCAGTCATAGTGATCTCCGCATGTCATCCTGATTGCAGTGGGCTATCGCCTTGCCTAATTGCAAAGGGGAGCCGGCGGTCAGTTGCTCATGCCAGTTGACTGCGCCAGCTCCGAACAGCAGTACGACGGTCGACCCGAGGTGGAAGCGTCCCATCTCTTCGCCTTTTTCCAGTGAGACAGGATTCTTGCGGCCAGTGAAATCATCCAGTACAAGCGGTTTGCGTGGCAGCGGAGCCACAGCTCCCTGCCAGACAGTTTCAATTCCGGCAACTATCATGGCGCCTACCATCACCATCGCCATGGGGCCCAGCTCTGTATCAAAGATCGCAACCAGGCGTTCGTTACGTGCAAACAGATTTTCAACCTCCTCGGCCGTTGTCTGATTGACTGAATAGAGATCACCGGGCACGTAAATACTTTCTCTCAGTGTGCCGGTGAACGGCATATGCACGCGATGGTAGTCGCGGGGTGAGAGATAGATGGTGGCAAAGCTGCCATTGGTAAAAAGGGCTGCTCGCTCTTCACAGCCACCAAGTAGTGTTGTCAGCCCATAGCTGCGCCCCTTGGCCTGAAAAATACGGCCATGCTCGATCTGGCCAAGTTGACTGATGGCGCCGTCTGCCGGTGAAGTGATGCTGTGAGTGTCCGGGTCAACGGGGCGTATGCCTGGTTTCAGGCTACGAGTGAAAAAGGCATTGAAGGAGGGGTAATCCTCAGCATTTTCATGTATCGCCTCCGACATGTTGACTCGATAGCGCTTGATGAACCAGTTGATGAAGCGGTTTTTGAACCACGGAGCATCGCACTCGGCAACACGCCCGGCCAGTCGGGAGATGAGGTGCTGAGGGGCAATATGCTGAAGTAGAATGAATAACGTTTTTTTCACGGTACGTCCTGTTGGATTCAGGGGGCGGCAACGGATTTCAGAGCCACATTGGCGGCCGCGCAGAGTTTGCGGAAGTGATCATAGTAAAAATCGGACATGGGTGCAGCTCTTTCTCCCTGATCTGCATATAAGATGGCGATGGGTTTGCCACCCATGAAAATGGATATCAGCAGGCAGTCATCGCCCGGCAGCAGGGCGCGAAAACTATCGGGCAGGGTAGTCAGAGAGCGGTTGCGTGTGCGCTGGTTGATGCTGATACAGGCCGGTTCCTTACACAGGCGCTTGAAAAGGCTCGGTACTGAAAGGTCGAATTCGAAGCTCAGTATGGGGTGGTTTGCTTCAAAACCGATTACCTGAACAGTGCGCAGTTGCTGCTGTCCGACATGTGTTCGCAGCAGAGCGACACGCCTCAGGCCAATCCCCTGATTCAGCCCATGCATCAGGTCACGCAGGATGGAGCCCGGTTTTCTGTTTGGGTCCGGCGCGCGGAACCGCTGTTGCAGGCGTTCCACCAGCTGCGGATTGGTCAGGATGTCATTTTTGGCTGCAGCGTGACCTCCTGCGCCGGTCTCTTTGGCTTGCCTGGATATGGCACTGTTGGCAGAGTGCTGCTCGATTTCATGGATGCTCTCAGGCATATCGGGTTTGGGGTATTCTTCAAGGTAGCTCTGCCACTGCCTGATCTCAAGCAGGTCTGTGTCACCGATGAGGGTTTCGTTCATCAACAGTTCGGCAGCAGGCGAGAGAGTGCCCGGCACATGATACTGGCGAGCAGCTTCTGCGCAGTTGGCATGGAGTCTGGCGCGGGTGTTATCTATCTCCTGTCCGAGAAGATCACTGACAATATCGCTTAGGCGGGTGGCTTTGCTGGACCCCCAGCCAAGAGTAACCGTCAGTGCCAGCCAGTTGCTCAGTTTTACCGGGAACAGAGGCTGTTGAACGAAGTGGCTGACCTCTCTGAGCTTTTCCGAATCGAGCTGAGGGTCTTTCATGGCTCGTTGATGCAGTTTCTGCAGCATCTGGGCAGTGGGTGATGTGCCGTGATCCAGCGCTTTCACCACCAGTTCGGGCAGGCCCCAGATAATGCCCAGACGTCGTCCGATAGATTGCAGTGTACAGCCATAAACATCCTGCTCTGCCAGTGCGCTGTCGACCTCTTCGCGATCGGTTTTCTGAAACAGCAGGCGTTGATGCAACGGGGCATGCAGCCAGAGTAGCCAGTGAGTAAAGCCATAGAGCATGGAGGCCAGTCTGGCTTCTTCATTGAACTGTGCCTTCCGGCCGCTCAGCCAGTCAGCAAGCTGGACAGATGCGTGCATGCTGTTGGCGATGGAGCGGAAATACATTTTCTGGACCGGGTTGCGAGGGTTCAATCTGAGTGTCTGCAGGCTGTCCAGCAGCGGAGTGAGCTGATCCAGCCCCAGTGTTTGAACGGCATGATCTATGCCGGTTACCCGAGTACTTTGTCCAGAATCCTTGTGCAGTGCCTGTGCCTGACGTGCAACATGCAGGCAGATGACCGGATCCTGGGCAATCAGTCTGGCAAGGTGCTGCACAGAAATATCGTTCTCAGACTCGCCGAGTTTTTTTTGCAGGCGCAGGACGGAGCTGCCTCTGGCTGGCAGAGGTTTATCGGCCAGAAATCTGACCCAGGCGTCTGTACCTCTCAGCTTTTCTGCTCGACTCATCAGATCATACCCAGTGCATTAATGAACTTCTGTCAGCGAGAGCAGTATCTGCCGATAGCTGGCAAAGCGCTGTTCGCTGATGGCGCCGCTTTCAACCGCTCCCAGAAGAGCGCAACCCGGTTCCTGTTCATGTTTGCAGTCACGAAAGCGGCAATGACCGATAAAAGGCCTGAATTCCTTGAAACCGTATAATAGATCTTCAGGATCTATGTGCCAGAGTGCAAACTCCCTGATGCCAGGGGAGTCAATCAGATCTCCACCTTCCGGGAAGTGAAACAGGCGTGCGGTTGTTGTTGTATGGCGTCCCTTGCCACTCTGCTCCGACAAGGCGCCGACGCGCAGATCCACTCCCGGCAGCAGGCTGTTGACCAGTGATGACTTGCCGACACCGGATTGTCCGACAAAGACGCTGATCTGCTGGTCCAGGCGTCTCTGTAAGGGTATCAGGCCATCGCGGCTGGTGGTTGATGCCTGCAGCAGGGTATAACCGAGTTGAGTATAAAGTTCAATCATCGGATCCAGCCAGGTGCGATTATCCTCATTCAACAGGTCGACTTTGTTCAGCAGCAGTAGTGGCTCTATTTCACACAGTTCAGCTGCGACAAGATAGCGATCGATGAGGTTGAGGTGTGCCCGCGGCTCCGGTGCAATGGTGATGACGATCAGGTCTATATTTGCAGCGACAGGTTTCAGTTCACCGCGGTTGTTGGGGCGTTGCAGCTGCGTCTTGCGCGGGTGCACTGCTACCACGACACCTCCCCCTTCGGCGGATTCGCGCCAGACTACCCTGTCCCCTGTGACGAGTTGCCCCAGATGTGTGCGCATATGGCAACGCACAATTGTGCCCTGTAACTCCCCTTCCAGTGCTTCAACGTCCAGTTGCTTGCCAAAATGGGAGATGATCAGTCCGTTCTGCTCCGGACCCAGATCGCCACCTTCCAGCTGTTCCTGGATGTTCTGATCCAGTCGAGTGGCGCGCTCTGTGCGCTCCTTTTGAATCTTTTCTACACGCCATGACTGGCGGCGGGTCAGTTTACGCTTTGACATGAATAAGTATTGCCGGCTTCGCTTTTGTTGATGGCGCTCTTGTTGATGATGCTAAGGTATTCTAATCTGAGTAGAATTGACAGTTTAGTTCTTCAGGAGTGAGTCATGTCGCGTCAAAATAATCTGGTTTGGATCGATCTGGAGATGACGGGGCTTGATCCCGAGCAGCACCGCATTATAGAAATGGCGGCAATTGTCACCGACTCCGACCTGAATACTCTGGCTGAGGGGCCAGTCGTAACGGTTCATCAATCAGATGCTGTCCTGACACATATGGATGAATGGTGTACCCGGCAGCATGGCCAGTCCGGTCTGACGCAGCGTGTCAGAGAGAGTAAAACCACTGAAGCAGAAGCGCAGCAGATGATGATTGACTTCATCAGCCAGCATGTTGATAAGGGTGTCTCACCCATGTGTGGTAACAGTATCGGTCAGGATCGGCGTTTTCTGGTGCGCTACATGCCGGAGATGGAGGCGTTCTTTCACTACCGCAATCTGGATGTCAGCAGCATCAAGGAGCTCGCCAAGCGCTGGAAGCCGGATATCATGGGTGGTTTGAAGAAAAAAGGGACCCATCTGGCGCTGGATGATATCCGGGACTCGATAGAAGAGTTGCGTTATTACCGGCGTCACTTCTTCCGTCTTTGAGTCCTGCTCACTGAGTCGGATCAGATTTTTTCAGCTCGGTCAGTGCCCATTCGATATGCTCTCTGACCAGAGGTGATGCGCTGGCCAGTCTCTGCTGCAGTGCCTGTCTGACCTGCTCGCCACCGCGACTGTTGCCGAGCGCCACGGCGATATTGCGCTGCCAGCCTTCATGGCCTGTTCTGCGGATGGCTGACCCCTCGGTGCGTTGCAGAAAGGTGCTCTCATCCCAGTTGAAAAGGCTCAGGAGATCCGCCTGATCAAGGTGGTGTCTGGGCTTGAAATCATCCTCAGGGCTGCGTTTGGCGAAACGGTTCCACGGGCAGACCATCTGGCAATCATCGCAGCCGAAGATACGGTTGCCCATCAGAGGGCGCAGCTCAACGGGTATGCTGCCCTTGAGCTCAATGGTCAGGTATGAGATGCAGCGGCTGGCATCCAGTACATAAGGTGCCGGGAAGGCCTGAGTCGGGCAGATATCCATGCAGGCGGTGCAGCGTCCGCAATGGCTGCTTTGTTCCGGGGGGTCTACAGGCAAGGGCAGGTTGATGAACAGCTCACCCAGAAAGAACCAGGAACCGGCATGACGGTTCAGCAACAGGGTATGTTTGCCGATCCAGCCAAGGCCGGCATTGCGAGCGAGAGACCTTTCCAGTACCGGTGCGCTGTCGACAAAGGGGCGAAAGCTGGTTTCGGCAGGCGAGTGCTCACTGATCCAGCGACCCAGTGCTTGCAGCCTTTTTCGCATCAGTTTGTGATAATCACGACCCAAAGTGTAGCGTGCTATGTATGCCTTGTCCGGCTGCTGCAGGATTTTCAGTGTCTCGACTTCGGGGGGCAGGTAGTCCATGCGTACGCTGATGATCCGCTGGGTGCCGGGAACCAGCAGTGTCGGGTCGAGGCGCATGTCCGTGTTGCGATCAAGATAGTCCATCTCGCCATGCATCCCCTGTTCCAGCCAGGACTCAAGGCCTGCCAGCTCCTCCGACAGGTCGGTGTGAGTGATCGCACACTGCTGAAAACCCAGTTCTGTCGCCTTGGCTTTGATCTGTTCGGCCAGTGTGTCGAGTTCATTCCGGGTCGGGTGCGTCATATATCGGCGTGTTCTATTATACTATCAGGATAATTAAGGAGTTAGGGCTGATCATGGTTCAGAATAGAAGCAGCTTGCCTGCCACATTATACACGGCTGAGCAGTGTCGTGCGCTTGATCGTGTAGCCATCGAGCGCTTTTCCATTCCTGGTTTCAGATTGATGCAGCGTGCCGGTCATGCCGTTTTTGCCGAAATGTTGCAGCGCTGGCCGGGGTGTCGATCTGTAACTGTCCTGTGCGGTGCAGGTAATAATGGCGGCGATGGGTTGATTGTGGCCGGTCTGGCGCATCAGCAGGGGTTGAAGGTGCAAGTGTTGACGCTCAGTGCCGAGCCCTATCCTGAACAGTTGCAGGGTGAAGCGAGTCAGGCCTGGCAGTGGGCTGAGGCTGTCGGTGTGGTGACTCGCCCCTGGCGCAGCGAAATTGAGCTTACCGGTGATATCATCATCGATGCCATGTTGGGCACAGGGCTGCAGGGTGAGGTGCGCGGTCCGGTACGTGAAGCGATCTCCAGGGTTAATCAGTGCAATCGTCCGGTCATAGCGGTCGATATTCCCTCAGGGCTATGCAGTGATTCGGGACGTGTGCTGGGGACGGCGATAAAAGCCAGTCTGACACTGACGTTTATCGGGCTGAAGCAGGGCCTGCTGACGCATCAGGGTGTGGACTATTGTGGCGAGTTGCTGTTTGACGGATTAATGGTGCCGGATGAACTTTATGAAGCGATTCCGGTCAGCGGTTTTCGTACCGATGCTGAAGATGTTGCTGAAATGCTGCCGCCACGTCAGCGTTCGGCACATAAGGGTCTATATGGTCATGTCATGGTGGTTGGTGGTGAATATGGCATGGGAGGTGCCGCGTTGATGGCGGCAGAAGCCGCTGCCCGCAGTGGCTCCGGTCTGACCTCTCTGGCAACACGACCCGAGCATATAGCGTCAGCGCTGGCACGCTCGCCAGAGTTGATGGTGCAAGGCGTCAGTTCGGGGCAGGATGTCCAACCCCTGCTGGAAAAGCCGGATGTGCTGGTTGTGGGGCCGGGGCTTGGGCAGGGTGCCTGGGCTGGGCAGATGATGCAGAAGGCGCTGGCAAGTAAAAAGGCTCTGGTGCTGGATGCAGATGCACTGCATTTCCTGCACAATAGCACGGTGATGGCAAGCGTACGCGATGCTTGGGTTCTGACACCTCATCCGGGTGAGGCGGCAAGACTGCTCGGCACTGATTCGCGCAGCGTGCAGGACGACCGGTTTGCAGCTGTCAGAGAGCTACAGGAACGCTACGGTGGCACGATTGTACTGAAAGGTGCGGGTACTCTGACCTTTGATGGTGATGTTATCCATCTGTGTAATGCCGGTAATCCGGGTATGGCCTGTGGTGGCATGGGAGATGTGCTGTCGGGAGTGATCGGGGCACTGCTGGCGCAGGGGTTGAAGCCGGTTGATGCTGCGCGCATCGGCGTGCATGCGCATGCGCTGGCCGCCGATCTCTGTGCGGCAGAATATGGCGAACGCGGACTTATGGCGACAGATCTGATTGCAATGATAAGAAGGGTATTGAATGGGAAAGTGTCATGAAGTCGGGTGAAGGCAAGCTGTTTTTGCAGGATGAGCAGGCAACCCTGGATTTTGGTGCTCTGCTGGCACAGGCCGCTTCTGCAGGAGCTGTGATCTACCTGCATGGTGATCTCGGGGCAGGTAAAACCACGCTTGCTCGAGGTGTTCTGCGTGCGCTGGGGCACTCAGGCACAGTCAAAAGCCCGACCTATACCCTGGTTGAGCCCTATGAATTACCGAATGGCTCAGTGTATCATTTTGATCTTTACCGGCTGAATGATGCAGAAGAACTGGAATTTCTCGGCATAAGAGATTATTTTGATGGAAAAAGTCTGTGTCTGGTTGAGTGGCCTGAACGTGGTGAAGGACTTTTACCGGATGCTGATATGGATATAACCTTGAGTGAGAAGGGAAGCGGACGAGAAATATGCTGGGCTGCCAGTACTCAAGTCGGTCATCAACTGGCCGAAAAGCTGGATAATCAGTCATCAGCAAGTGAGTGAGCCTGAACAGAAAATGCCGAAGCTGAGCCTGAAATACTGGATACTGACATTACTTGCCCTGTTTGCGAGCAATCTGGTATTGGCGTCCACTGATGTACAGACAGTTCGTGCCTGGCTGGCGCCTGATAATACACGTCTGGTATTTGATCTCTCGGGCCCTGTGAAGCATCGCCTGTTTACACTGAGTGATCCCGATCGCATCGTCATAGATATTGAAAATGCCACCTTCCGGGCTTCGCTGGATAATCTGGGGCTGGAGAAAAGCCCTGTTCAGAATATTCGATACAGCCAGAACAACGGCGCTGTGCGAGTCGTGCTTGATCTCAAGGAGTCTGTGCGGCCCAAGAGTTTTGATCTGAAACCGAATGACCAGTATGGCCACAGGCTGGTGGTGGATCTTGAGCCGCGTCAGGTGGCCGAGGTGCCGAGTCGGGTGGTGACGCCCAATCTTGCTCCCAATCAGGTAAGGGATATCGTTATTGCGATAGATCCCGGACATGGTGGAGAGGATCCGGGGGCTATCGGACCGCGTGGGCTGCGAGAAAAGGATGTGGTGCTGGCAATTGGGCGTGAGTTGAAGCGACTGATAGATGCTGAGCCAGGCTACCGTGCAGTCATGATTCGTGATGGTGACTATTATGTCAGTCTACGTGACAGAACTGCCCTGGCACGCAGATCCAATGCCGATCTTTTCGTCTCTGTTCATGCGGATGGCTGGCACAGTCCATCTGCACGAGGGGCTTCTGTCTGGGTGCTATCAGAAAGAGGTGCCAGCAGCGAGATGGGGCGCTGGTTGGCCAGTCGTGAAAACAGCGCTGACCTGATCGGTGGTGTCGGGAGTGTCAGTCTTGAGGATAAGGATGATGTGCTGGCCAGTGTGTTGCTGGATATGTCCATGACTGCCAGTCGCACTGACAGTCGCCAGGTGGCGTCACAGATTCACGGCAACATCAGCCAGTTCGCCAGGATGCATAAAAAAGAGGTTGAGATGGCGGGTTTTGCAGTTTTACGCTCGCCGGATATACCTTCAATACTGGTTGAAACCGGCTTTATCACTAATCCGCAGGAAGCTGATCTGCTTAAAACTCCAGCCTATCAGGCGCGCATGGCTCAGGCGATTTTTTCCGGAATCACCGCCCACTTCTGGCAGAAACCGCCCGACAGGACCTGGATCGCCCAGCGCAAGTATGAAGGTGGGTCTCAGGGTGGGCCGAGCAGAACCTACCGTGTTTCACGAGGCGATACACTGTCTTTGATTGCTGCCCAGAACGGCGTCAGCCTCAGTGCGCTGCGTGAAGCGAATCAGATCTCTGGCGACCGTATCAGGGTGGGCCAGGTGTTGCGAATACCGGCGAGTTGATGTCGGCAACTGGAAATACCCGCGTTATGTCAAAAATCCAACTACTGTCGCCGCAGCTCGCCAACCAGATAGCGGCTGGTGAGGTTGTCGAACGTCCGGCGTCGGTGGTCAAGGAGTTGATGGAAAACAGTCTGGATGCCGGCGCTACCCGTATAGATCTGGATGTGGAGCAGGGTGGGATAAAACTCTTGCGGCTGCGTGATGATGGTCAGGGTATTGCGCGCGAGGATCTTGAGCTCTCTCTGAGTCGTCATGCTACCTCGAAGATTCAGGCGCTTGAGGATCTTGAGGCTGTTGCAAGCCTTGGCTTCAGAGGGGAAGCTCTGGCCAGTATCAGCTCCGTTTCCCGCCTCAAGCTTGTGTCACGTACGGCAGAACAGGACTCAGCTTGGGAGGTGCGTGCTGAAGGGCGGGATATGGCCACGGTTGTGACGCCTGCGCCGCATGGGCAGGGCACGACGGTCGAGGTGAGGGATCTTTTTTTCAATACTCCTGCCAGGCGCAAGTTTCTGCGTACCGAAAAAACCGAATATCGACATCTTGAGGAGGTGGTCAGACGTCTCGCCCTGAGCCGATTTGATGTCGGCTTTCAACTGGCGCACAATGGTAAGGCGATCTATCAGATGCGCCCAGCCAATAGTGAATTGGAGCGTGAAAGGCGACTATCCCTGCTGCTGGGTTCCAGCTTTATCGAGCATGCGCTGGTACTGGATATGCAGGCGGAAGCCTCAGGTCTGCGCCTGTTTGGTTGGGTGTCACAGCCGACACATTCACGCAGTCAACCGGATCAGCAATACTTCTTCGTTAATGGTCGCATCATCCGTGACAAGGTTGTCACTCATGCCGTGCGTCAGGCCTACCAGGATGTGCTCTATCAGGGGCGCCACCCTGCGTTTGTACTCTATCTGACCCTGGATCCGGCGCTGGTGGATGTCAACGTACATCCGACCAAGCATGAAGTGCGCTTTCGCGAAAGTCGTCTGGTTCATGATTTTATTTTCCGCTCACTGCATCGCGCCATAGCGGATATGCGCCCCGGTGACGATGCATCAGCTCAAGCCCCGCAGGGTACGAGTCAGGAGGAGGTTGTCGGTTTTCGACCAGGGGTCTCTCAGGATCACTATGAGCAGAGGCGAATGCCGCTGTATCAAAGTACCTATCAGAGCAACCATCATGGCCAGCAGGGCAGTGCACTGAGCTCAGCGGCTGTGCGGGATCAGATCAGCAGCTATGGTCGGCTCTATCCCGAGGCACCCCGTGGCGTGACCGCGCATATGGCAACCGGCGGGTCATCACAGATGGTTCCTGAAAAGGGCACTCATTCAACACCGCAGATGGCTGTGATGGGATCGGCTGATCCAGAGCGAGTGCCGCCGTTGGGTTTTGCCGTGGCGCAACTGCATGGCGTTTATATACTGGCGCAGAACGAGGCGGGTCTGGTGTTGGTTGACATGCATGCTGCACATGAGCGCATTGTCTATGAAAAGATGAAGATCTCCCTTGCTGAAGATCGCCTGCGTAGTCAGCCACTGCTGGTGCCGCTGAGTGTCTCAGTCAGTTCGCGTGAGGCGGATCTGGCAGAGCAACAGCCTGAGCTGTTCCATCGACTCGGCTTTGAGCTGCAACGCATGGGGGATGAAACCCTGGTGGTACGTCAGGTGCCGGTATTTCTGAGTAAGGCAGATGTCGCTCAGCTGATTCGTGATGTGCTGGCTGATATGATCGTGTTTGGCGAGAGTCGCAGGATAGAACAGCATATTGATGAGCTGTTGGGTACCATGGCGTGCCATGGCGCAGTGAGGGCCAATCGGCAACTGAGTCTTGCAGAGATGAACGGCTTGCTGCGGGATATGGAACAGACTGAACGCAGTGGGCAGTGCAATCATGGGCGTCCTACCTGGGTTCAGTTGGGCATGAATGAGCTGGACAAGCTCTTCATGCGGGGGCAGTAGAGCGAATGGTGCAGGATAAACGCCCGCCCGCCATTTTTCTGATGGGGCCGACAGCATCAGGGAAAACGGATCTGGCAATGCAGCTGCAGGACCGACTGCCGGTGGAGTTGATCAGTGTGGATTCAGCGATGATCTACCGTGGCATGGATATCGGAACCGCCAAGCCGGATGTTGAGACGCTGAAGCGCTATCCGCACCGTCTGATCGATATTCGAGATCCTGCTCAGGCCTATTCTGCGGCTGAGTTTCGAGCGGATGCACTCGCGGAAATGGCCGATATCACCGCAGCCGGCAGAATCCCTCTGCTGGTGGGTGGGACAATGATGTATTTCAATGCTCTGCAGCAGGGGCTGGCATCTCTGCCAGCGGCGGATGCGGAGTTGCGCCATAAATTGGAGCAGGAGGCTGAGCTGCTGGGCTGGCCGGCAATGCATGCTAAACTGGCGGAGGTGGATCCGGTCGCAGCCAGCCGCTTGAAGCCAAATGACTCCCAAAGGCTGCAGCGTGCCCTGGAGGTTTACCTCCTGACAGGCAAAACCTTGACCCGGCACTGGGAGGAACAGCAGCATCAGACGCTGCCTTATCGTATACTCTCCATGGCGCTGATGCCTGAAGACAGGGCCTGGTTGCATGAGCGGATCGAAAGGCGTTTCGATCAGATGCTGGCACAGGATTTTGAGTCTGAAGTTCGAACTTTATGGCAGCGTGGAGATCTTACAACACAGATGCCATCGGTACGCTGCGTCGGCTATCGACAGATGTGGGATTATCTTGAAGGAAGATCTGATTTCACTGCAATGCGGTATAAGGGTATAGTAGCAACCCGGCAACTGGCAAAACGTCAGATTACCTGGTTGCGTAGCTGGGAAAATGTACACAGGATTGAGTGTGGTAAAGACAATAAATTGTCTTATGCCTTGAACTTGATTCAAACAGTCGTTATATAGTTGAAGATTGGTGTGATCGAACACAAGCTCTCTCGTCATAGCCAATGGCTGATGCGTGCATTATTGATCAGCCAGCCAAACCCTAATATAACCAATAATGTAATATTTTTTTTACGGGAAGGAGTTTGCAATGTCAAAAGGGCAATCTTTACAAGACCCTTATCTTAACGTGCTGCGCAAGGAGCGTGTTCCGGTCTCTATTTTTCTGGTTAACGGCATCAAGCTGCAGGGGCAGATCGAATCATTTGATCAGTTTGTCATCCTGCTGAAAAACACCGTCAGTCAGATGGTTTACAAACATGCAATTTCAACGGTTGTTCCATCGCGCCCGGTCAAGTTACCGCAAGCTGATGAAAAGCCCGAAGAGTGAGTCGCTAATTGTTCTTTGAACGTCCCGAATCAGGAGAGCGTGCGATCCTGGTTCATATAGATATGGCATCAGAAGCCGAAAGCGAAAATCCGAGAGAGCTTGAAGAGCTGGCTCTTTCCGCAGGTGCAGATCCTGTCGTGTTCCTGAAAGGGACGCGCGCGGACCCTAGTGCCAAATTTTTTCTTGGTAAAGGCAAGGTGGAGGAGCTGTCGGAGCTGGTTCGACTGCATGAAGCCGAGCTGGTGATCTTTAACCATGCCCTCAGGCCAGCTCAGGAACGCAACCTCGAGCGTGAAATCCAGTGCCGTGTACTGGATAGAACCGGTTTGATCCTGGACATATTTGCTCAGCGTGCCAGAACGCATGAAGGTAAGCTTCAGGTCGAGTTGGCTCAGCTTGAGCATATGTCGACTCGTCTGGTGCGAGGCTGGACTCACCTTGAGCGCCAGAAGGGGGGTATCGGTCTGCGTGGGCCAGGTGAAACTCAGCTGGAAACAGACCGTCGGTTACTGCGTGGCCGTATCAAAGCTATTCAGAAGCGCCTTGAAAAAGTGCGCAAACAACGTGATCAGGGGAGACGAGCCAGGCAGCGTGCTGAAGTGCCGACCATTTCACTGGTAGGCTATACCAACGCCGGTAAATCCACGTTGTTCAATAATCTGACCTCATCAGATGTCTATGCAGCGGACAAGTTGTTTGCGACACTGGACCCGACATTACGTAAACTGGAACTGGATGATGTCGGTCCGGCCATCTTTGCTGATACAGTTGGTTTTATCCGCCATCTGCCGCATAAGCTGGTTGAAGCTTTCAGAGCAACGCTGCAGGAAACCTCCGACGCATCTCTGCTGCTGCATGTGATCGACTCCTTTGATGAGGAGCGGCAGGGGCATATTGAGCAGGTTAATCATGTGCTGGCGGAGATAGGTGCTGATGAGGTGCCCGCCTTGCTGGTGTATAACAAGATTGATCTGCTGCCCGATATCGAGCCCAGAATTGATCGTGACGAAGATGGTGTGCCCGTCAGAGTCTGGGTGTCGGCTGTTACTGGTGCTGGTACGGATCTGCTGTTGCAGGCGGTCAGTGAACGTCTCAGCACTGAGCTGTTTCAGGGTGAGTTGACGCTGTCACCTGCAGAGGGTCAATTCCGCTCTCAGCTTTATACGCGTGGGGCGGTGGTGAGCGAAAGGATTGAAGAGGATGGGCAGATCAGGCTGGATGTCAGAATGCAGCGTAAGGATCTGATGCAGATAATGAGTCGGTTGCAGCTGCAGGCTGAACATTATCTGCCACATGTTGTCGACCTTTAATCAGCTGTTGAAAGCAACATGCAGTAAAAGTTTTATAATTTCAATCAAAGTAGTGTGAATACGGAGAGAACTATGGCCTGGAACGAGCCTGGTGGAAATGGCAAGAACCATGACCCCTGGAGTGGTGGCGACAATGGCCGCGGCGGCAAAAAAAATGGAGGAGGCGGTGGCCCGGAGCAGGGACCGCCGGATCTGGATGAGGCGCTGCAGAAGGTTCAGGAGCGTCTGAGCGGTCTGTTCGGTGGTAGTGGCAATAAGGGTGGCAGCTCTGGCGGTGGCTCTGGTGGCAGCCATATGGGCAGTTTCACTCTGGTCGGTATCGCAGCAGTGCTGGCATTGCTGGTATGGGGGGCCATGGGCTTCTATACCGTCGATCAGCAGGAGCGTGGTGTTGTACTCAGGTTGGGTAAATTCCATACCATCGTATCGCCTGGTCTGCAGTGGAATCCACCGTTGATTGACCATGTGACCAAGGTCAATATCACACGAGTTCGTATCCATGATCATCGCGCCCTGATGCTGACGGAAGATGAGAATATCGTCGAAGTTGATATCAGCGTTCAGTACGTGGCTGAAGACCCAGAAAAATTCAGGCTCCGTGTCCGTAACCCTGAAGAGAGTCTTGCGCACGCCTCCGAGTCAGCACTGCGTCAGGTGGTGGGTGCATCCGAGATGAACTCCATTCTGACCGAAGGGCGTGAAATTCTTGCGGTGGCGGTTCTTGCACGATTGCAAAGCTATATGGATGCCTATAACACGGGTATTCGTATTTCCAACGTCAACGTCAGAAATGCGCAGGCACCGTCTCAGGTGCAGGATGCCTTCGATGACGTGATCAAGGCGCGTGAGGATGAGCAGCGAGTGAAGAACGAAGCTGAGGCCTATGCTAACGGTATCGTTCCTGAAGCGCGTGGTTTTGCGCAGCGTGTACTGGAAGAGGCTAATGCGTATCGTGAGCAGGTTGTGGCCAGTGCGACGGGTGAAACCAGTCGATTCCTGGCACTGATGAACGAATATCAGCGGGCGCCAGATGTAACCCGTGAGCGTCTGTATCTGGACACCATGGAACGTATCCTGGCAACCAATCCCAAGGTGCTGATCGATGTTGAGGGTGGCAATAACATGATGTATCTGCCGCTGGATAAGCTGATGGAGGGTCGTGGACAGTACCGCGACAGTTCTGGTCGGCCGGCACGCATGGATGACCAGAGTGTCAGACAGATTTCTGATCAGGTGCTTGAGCAGCTGCGTCAGCGTCAGTCAACAACTGGTGGCCTGAGGGAGGGGCGCTCATGAAAACCAATTCTGTAATCGTTCTTGTTGGTGCACTGATCCTCGTATGGCTTGCATCTGAGACACTCTATATCGTGGATGAAACGGAACGTGGTATCAAACTGCGCTTCGGTGAGGTGGTTCAGCCGGATATTCCGCCTGGGTTGCATTTCAAGATTCCGTTTGTGAACACTGTGAAAAAATTTGATGCGCGTGTCATGACCATGGATTCCAGGCCTCAGGCATTCCTGACCTTGGAAGCCAAACGTCTGATAGTGGATTCTTTCGTGAAATGGCGGATCAAGGATGTGGGCCGTTACTATGAGGCTACCTCTGGTGAAGAGATTCGTGCATCAAACCTGCTGGCCAGTCGTATTGAAACCAGTCTGCGTAACCAGTTCGGTGAGCGTACACTGAACCAGGTGGTGTCTGGCGAGCGAGAAGAGGTGATGATGCAGGTTAACCGAGCCCTGAGTTCGGTCGCTGAGCGTGAGCTGGGTATCGAGATCCTCGATGTTCGTATCAAGCGAATCGATCTGCCATCCGAGGTGTCGGCATCTGTTTATGATCGTATGCGCTCCGAGCGTCTGCGTCTGGCACGTGAGTTGCGTGCCCGTGGTAACGAGTTGGCAGAAGGTATTCGTGCAGATGCTGACAGGCAGACCACGGTTATCCGGGCCAACGCTTATCGTGAGTCAGAGATCATGCGAGGTGAAGGTGATGCTCAGGCGGCTGCCATCTACGCCAATGCCTATACCCAGGATCCGGAGTTCTACTCCTTCCACCGTAGTCTCCAGGCATATCGTGAGTCCTTCTCAGGTAACGGTGATGTCATGCTGCTCGAACCGAACAGCGACTTCTTCCGCTACCTGCGTGACTCATCCGGCGCGAATGGTTCGCAAAATGGTGGCGTTTCCGGCGCTACCAGCCTGCTGCCAACAAGGTAATGGTAAGACGAAAGCAGGTGCCAAAAGCACCTGTTTTCGTGGTATGATCAGCTAACCGGGTCGTTACCCGGTTTTTTTGTGACTTTTTATGTAGCTTTTCTGTAACTTTCAATGTGCTTTTTAAGTGCTTTTTATGTGAGAACAAGCGCCGTGATGCAGCTGTTTCGGGCTGTGTACGGTTCAGTTGATAGGGGAGTCAGGAATGGCATTGACTGACAGGTGGTTACTGCCTGAAGGTATCAAAGAGCTGTTGCCGCCACAGGCGCGTCAGGTCGATCTGCTGCGTCGTAAACTACTGGATCTGTATCACAGCTGGGGCTATGACCTGGTGATGCCACCTCTGGTGGAACATCTTGAGTCATTGTTGACGGGTACCGGACATGATCTGGACCTGAATACCTTCAAGCTCACTGATCAGGTCAGTGGTCATACCCTGGGTGTACGCGCAGATATCACGCCACAGGTGGCGCGTATCGATGCTCACCGCATGCGTACCAAAGGACCCAGTCGCTTGTGTTACTGTGGTACTGTTTTGCATACTCATCCGGCCAATATGCTGGCCAGCCGCAATCCGCTTCAGGCGGGTGCTGAGCTCTATGGGCACTCGGGTGTGGAAAGTGATGTCGAGGTGATATCACTGATGCTTGAAACATTGAGTACGCTGGGTATTCAGGATGAAATCACCCTGGATCTTGGTCATGTCGGTGTTTTCACTGCACTGGTAAAAGCGGCAGGTCTCAATGAGGATCAGAAGCAGGATTTTATCGATATTCTGCAGCGTAAGGCTCTGCCCGAGCTGGAGCAGTATCTGGATGCGCTGGATCTCCCGGCAGGCCTGAAGCAGAAATTGTCAGCACTGCCGCGCCTCAATGGCACGGTCGCTGCACTACAGCGCGCCCGTGAGCTGTTCGCAGGCTCGGATCAGGAGCTGGAGGCGATCGATTATCTTCAGGCGCTGGCTGAGGAACTTGGCAAGCGCTATCCTGAGGTGAAACTGTACTTTGATCTGGGAGAGCTGCGCGGTTATCACTATCATACAGGTGTGGTATTCGCAGCATATACACCCTCTTTCGGACAGGCGCTGGCCAAGGGTGGGCGCTATGATGAGATAGGGCAGGATTTTGGCCGGGCACGGCCAGCAACCGGATTCAGTACTGATCTGAATACTCTGGTGAATATCACCGGCTTGAGTCCGGAGCCGGAAAAGGCAATATTTGCACCCTATGGTCGCGATGATGCGCTGCATCAGGCGATCGCCAGTCTGCGTGCTCAGGGTAAGCGTGTCGTTCAGGCACTGAATGCCGATGAGGTGGCAGGTGTTGGCGAGAAACAACTCGTACTGCGTGATGATGCATGGGCTGTAGAGTCCCTTTGAGCAGACTTTGATTAACATTAACGAGCACTTGAGATTGTAATGGGAAAAAACGTCGTTGTTCTGGGCACCCAGTGGGGTGATGAAGGAAAGGGCAAGATTGTTGATCTGCTGACTGAGCAGATTGCAGCGGTCGTGCGTTTTCAGGGCGGCCATAACGCCGGTCATACACTGGTGATCGGTGGTGAGAAGACGGTTCTGCACCTGATTCCCTCCGGTATTCTGCACCGTAATGTACTCTGCCTTATTGGTAATGGCGTGGTGGTTTCACCAGAAGCGCTGTTGAAAGAGATTGCCGGGCTGGAAGCGCGTGGCGTTCCGGTCAGTGAAAGGTTGCGTCTGAGTCCGGCCTGTCCACTGATACTGCCATCTCATGTGGCACTTGATCAGGCGCGTGAGCAGCAGCGTGGTGACGCCAAGATAGGCACCACCGGCCGAGGCATCGGTCCTGCCTATGAAGATAAAGTGGCACGTCGTGGCGTGCGTCTTGCGGATCTGGCTTCACCCGAGCGCTTTGCAGTCAAGCTGAAAGAAGTGATGGCTTACCATAACTTCATGCTGCAGAGCTATTACAAGGTTGATCCTGTCGATTACGATCAGGTGCTGGCCGACTGTACCGAGATGGCCAAGATCATCGTGCCGATGATTGCCGATGTTACCGGTATTCTGCATGACCTGCGCAAGCAGGGTAAGAGCATCATGTTCGAAGGTGCGCAGGGTTCGCTGTTGGATATCGATCATGGCACCTACCCATTTGTCACCTCATCCAACACAACAGCAGGTGGTACTTCCACCGGTAGTGGTTTTGGTCCGCTGTACCTGGATTATATTCTGGGTATTACCAAGGCTTACACTACGCGTGTGGGTGGCGGTCCTTTCCCGACTGAACTGCACTGTGAAGTCGGGGCGCGTCTGGCTGAGCGAGGTCATGAGTTTGGTGCGACAACCGGTCGTGCACGTCGCTGCGGTTGGTTTGATGCCGTTGCGCTCAAGCATGCGATTCAGGTTAACTCCATCTCTGGTATCTGTCTGACCAAGCTGGATGTGCTGGATGGCCTGGAGCAGATCAATATCTGCATCGGCTACCAGGATGATCAAGGCAATACGATCAGCTATCTCAGCGGAAGTGAAGATTATGAAGCGGTAAGGCCGGTTTATGAGCAGATGCCTGGCTGGAGCGATTCGACTGTCGGCGTGAAGACGCTGGATGAGCTGCCTGCTAATGCGCGTGCCTATATCAGTCGTCTTGAAGAGTTGATCGAAGCACCGATCGATATTATCTCGACTGGACCTGATCGTGTAGAAACGATCGTTCTGCGTGACCCCTTCGACGCCTGATTGGCCCTCTTTCTTCAATCCGGCCTGTGACAGGTCGGATTGAAGTTCTCCTCGTTCTGATCCCTGCTGTTTTTATATGCTTTTTCGCTCTCTTGCGTGAGCGTGAATTCCTTATTGTTGTTTTTTCAATAAACGCTATTGATAATGCTTATCATTAAAATTAGTATAGTTGAAGATTAACACGTCAGAGGGAGGGCTTATGTCGAGAAATAATGCAGTGGACCTTGCGGACTTCATGATGCAGCATCATGAAGAGTTACTGGCGTATGCGGAGGGTCGCTTTGGTTCTGCTCGCCTGGCAAAGGAGATAGTCGGAGATCTGATGTTCTACCTCTATAACTTTGCCACTCCCTGCATGGAAGCGAATCCCATGCGGCAGGTGCTGGAGATGGTAACCCGGCTGGCGCTGTATAGAGAGCAGCTTGGTAAGGAGCGAAGTCGTACTGACAGGGCTGGGCGGACTGCCTGGTCGAGCCCTGCCACAAACCATTACGGGATGTTGGGGCAGGGCGTGATGCTTCCAGGCAGTCAGATAAGCTTTGCGCTCAAGGGTGAAGTTTGACAACGGGTTGCAGGGACTTCAGCAGTGCCTTGAACATTTTCGGGCTGCCGGCAACCAGGTTGCCGCTTTTCTGGTGACTGCTGCCACCGTTGAAGTCACCCACAAGACCACCAGCCTCCTGAATCAGAAGGATGCCGGCATCCTGCTCTGCTGCGGTCAGGCCCAACTGGAAGAATCCATCTAGGCGACCAGCAGCCGTGTATGCCAGATTCAGAACGGGTGAGCCGCTGGTAAAGGTGTTGCCGCCGGCGTTGAGGATTTCGCGAACCATCGCTTGATGCTGGCCGAGTTGTTCACGATCGCTGTTGCGGCCGAAGAAACCGGTGCCAATGAGAGTGCCCTGAACGGCTTTCTGATTGCTGACACGCAGGCGTCTGCCGTTCAGCTGAGCGCCGCTGCCGCGACTGGCTGTGAACTCTTCGGCAGTAATGGGGTTGATCACAACGGTGTGTTCGAGCTTGCCATTGACGCGGCCAGTCAGGCTGAGGGCGAACATCGGCAGGGCATTGGAAAAGTTGGTCAGGCTATCGACCGGGCTGATCTGCCACTCGCAGGTTGATGGGCCTTCACCTGTACCTTCGTGGCGACCCGTATATTCGCCATTCAGGGTATGGTGTGGATACGCCTTATGAATATTGTGCACAATGGTGCGTTCAACCTGAATGCAGGTATCATTAATAAACTCAGCCACGCTGGATTGTTCTGGTTTGATCAGATCCAGGCGTTCAACGGCACGAGATAGTTGTTCACCCGCAAGGCGGGCAGCCCGCAGGGCAATATTGACCATCGGTTGCATTAGTAAGGCGTCCAAATTGTTCAAGAGCAAAGGCATATTATACTGAAGTCGGGCCCCATGCTGAACACTTGATGGCCAATAATCCAGGCTATTTTGTCTTCAGGGCAGGATGCACGACTTCAGTTGAGGTTAAAAGTGCCGCGCTATCTGTTACTATACCCGCCTTATTTTTTACGAAAGTCGGGCTATGCTGGAACAGACGCGAATAGTACTGGTGAATACCACCCATCCAGGCAATATCGGTGCGGTTGCAAGAGCGATGAAAAACATGGGGCTATCTGATCTCTGTCTGGTGGCGCCCAAGCTCTTTCCTCATCCGGATGCCTTTGCCCGCTCGTCGGGTGCATCTGATCTGCTTGAAAGTGCCACTGTGGTTGATACGCTGGAGCAGGCGCTGGCAGACTGCCATCTGGCAGTGGGAACCAGTGCACGTGGGCGCCATATACCCTGGCCTTTGATGAGCCCACGACAGATGGCAACTGTTGCCACGACGCTGCAGTCGCAGTCTCGTCTGGCGGTGGTTTTCGGTCGCGAAGATCGCGGGCTGACCAACGAAGAGTTGCAACTGTGTCACCACCATGTCCATATCCCAACCAATGAGTCTTTCAGCTCCCTTAATATTGCGGCGGCTGTGCAGGTTATCACCTATGAGCTGCGTATGGCTGTGTTGGATCAGAATAAAGTCGAAGTCCCGCAGTGGGGTGTGGCATGGGATATAGAGCTGGCCGAAAGTCGAGAGCTGGAGCTGTTGTTTGATCATCTTGAGAAAACCCTGGTGGATATCGACTTCCTTGATCCGGATAATCCGCGCCAGTTGATGAATCGTTTGCGGCGCATGATTCTACGGGCAGTGCCGGATAAGGTTGAGGTCAATGTGCTGCGCGGTATTCTGACCAAGGTTGAGCGTCTGGCCGTTTCCCGAAAGTCAGGGGGTGATGATGTTTGAGCGCATGCGCGAGGATATCCAGTCAGTTTTCCATCGTGATCCTGCTGCACGTAATACCCTGGAAGTGATCACGGCCTATCCGGGGCTCCATGCAGTCTGGTGGCATCGCATGGCGCATTGGTTGTGGCTGCGCGGCTTCAAATGGCTGGCTCGTATCATCTCCAATTTTGTTCGCTGGCTGACCGGTATCGAGATACATCCGGGTGCCACTATCGGCAGGCGTTTCTTTATCGATCATGGCATGGGTGTGGTCATTGGAGAGACGGCTGTGGTCGGCGATGATGTCACGCTCTATCACGGTGTCACACTAGGTGGTACCAGCTGGAACAAGGGCAAGCGCCATCCGACGCTGTGCAATGGTGTGGTGTGTGGTGCCGGGGCCAAGATTCTGGGACCGATCACGATTGGTGAAGGTGCGCGCGTGGGCTCGAATGCCGTCGTGACCAAGGATGTGCCGGCCGAAGCCACCGTGGTTGGTATACCGGGGCGGGTGATCAGGCGGCAGGATACAGAGGCGGATGAACAGCGCAGACAGATGGCAGACAAGGTTGGCTTTGATGCTTATGCGGTCACGCGCGAAGTATCTGATCCGGTGGCGCAGGCGATCAGCAGTATGCTGGATCATATGCATGCCGTAGATAGAAAGCTGGATACCATGGGGCGCGTGCTCTGCGAGATCAAACCCGAATACTGTGACGAGAGGTTGCCTGAACTGAAAGAGGTGGATTTCGAGGTTGCAGTCGACTTGAAAGCTGATGTGGCTGTTTCAGACAGTCGAGATAAGGTTGACTAAAACAGTAGGTTTAATAGTTGACTAAAATCGTTGGTTTTAGCATAATCCTATTGAATCTCATAGGGGAATGCGAGGCAGAAAATGCGATTGACCACTAAAGGCCGCTATGCGGTGACAGCCATGTTGGATCTGGCGCTGCATGAAGGAAAGGGACCCATCAGTCTGGCCGATATATCCGAGCGACAGGGTATCTCTCTGTCATATCTTGAGCAGTTGTTTGCCAAGCTCAGGCGCAATGAACTGGTTTCAAGCGTGCGCGGGCCTGGCGGTGGCTATCAACTCAAGCGCGCTCAGGATCTGATTCATGTCGCAGAGGTGATCGATGCCGTGAACGAAGCTGTCGATGCGACTGGATGCAATCACAAGGCAAACTGCCAGTCCGGTGAAGTGTGTCTGACCCACTACTTATGGTGTGATCTCAGTGATCAGATCCATAACTTCCTCTCGGGCATCACGCTGGCTGATCTGGTTAAACGCAGTGATGTTCAGAGTGTTGCAGGCAGACAGGACCGTCGCCATCTGGACCAGATGATAGCCAGCAGCGGAAGAAGTGATGGCAAGCTATCTCGAATGGCCTGAGCGAAGACTCTGAGTGCCACACAGTTCACCCATTAACCGATTGAATGCAAGCGAGCAATGAAGCGCCCTATCTATCTGGATTATGCAGCAACAACGCCTGTTGATCCGCGTGTAGCGGATAAGATGATGAGTTGCCTGACACTTGATGGCAATTTTGCCAACCCGGCATCGCGCTCCCATATCTATGGCTGGAAAGCGGAAGAGGCGGTCGAGACCGCACGTCGCCAGGTGGCTGATCTGATCGGTGCCGACCCACGCGAAATTGTCTGGACATCCGGTGCGACTGAGTCAGATAACCTTGCCATCAAGGGGGTTGCTCATCAGCATGCACGGCGCGGCAAGCACATCATCACATCGATGATTGAGCACAAGGCGGTGATCGATACCTGTCATCAGCTCGAGCAGGAAGGTTTTGAAATTACCTGGCTCAAACCGGATGCACAGGGGGTGATTCATCCTCAGCAGGTAGCGGATGCCTTGCGCGAAGATACGATTCTGGTGTCTCTGATGCAGGTCAATAACGAGATAGGCACGATTACTGATATTGAGGCAATCTCCGAACTGACACGAAGCCAAGGTGTGCTGTTGCATGTGGATGCGGCACAGAGCGCAGGTAAACTGCCGATAGATCTGAGCCGTGTGCAGGTGGATCTGATGTCTTTTTGCGCGCACAAGCTCTATGGCCCGAAGGGTATCGGTGCACTTTATGTGCGAAATAAGCCCCGCGTCAGAATTGAAGCACAGATTCATGGTGGCGGTCATGAGCGAGGCATGCGTTCGGGTACGTTGGCAACCCATCAGATCGTCGGAATGGGTGAGGCCTTCCGCCTGGCAGGCGAAGAGATGGAGCAGGAGGCAGAACGTATTCTGCAGCTGCGACGTCGTTTATGGAGCCGAATTTCAGAGCTGCCGGGTATAAGCTTGAACGGCTCGGAATCGCAGCGGGTCGCAGGCAATCTGAATATTGCCGTGGCTGGTGTGGATGGTGAGCTGTTGTTGATGGCGCTGAAGGATATCGCCGTGTCGACAGGTTCCGCCTGCACCTCAGCCAGCCTGGAGCCAAGCTATGTGCTTAAGGCTGTGGGGATCCCGGATGCACTGGCTTTGGCATCCCTGCGTATCAGTATTGGCCGTTTCACGACGGAAGAAGAGATAGATTTTGCAGCTGCCCATATTACTCAGGTTGTAACGCAGCTCAATCGCGAGCCAGCGCTTGGTGGCGCACGTTAACAAAGGTAAAGATTATGTCTGAACAGGTCGAAAAGTTAATTCGCAAAGCCTACTCTGCCGGCTTCCACAGTGATATCGAGTCAAATACGCTGCCACCGGGGCTGAACGAAGATGTTGTTCGTTTTATCTCTGCCAAAAAGGGCGAGCCCGAGTGGATGCTGGAATGGCGTCTGAAAGCGTTTCGTGTCTGGCAGACGATGGAAGAGCCGACCTGGGCGCATGTGCACTATCCAAAGATCGATTTTCAGGCGATCTCTTTCTATTCCGCCCCTAAAAGCTTCGAGGATCGTCCAAAAAGTCTGGACGAAGTGGATCCTGATCTGATCGAAACCTATAACAAGCTGGGCATTCCTCTGCATGAGCAGGAGATGCTGGCGGGTGTGGCGGTCGATGCTGTCTTTGACTCCGTGTCGGTGGTGACCACCTTCCGTGAAAAACTCTTTGAGGCAGGTGTTATCTTCTGCCCGATCAGTGAAGCGGTGCATGCCTATCCCGAGCTGGTTAAAAAATATATCGGTTCTGTCGTACCACAGCGAGATAACTACTATGCGGCACTGAACTGCGCTGTGTTCTCCGATGGCTCTTTCGTTTATATCCCGAAAGGGGTGCGTTGCCCGATGGAGCTGTCCACCTATTTCCGTATCAATGAGCAGAATACCGGGCAGTTTGAGCGCACGCTGATCATTGCCGACGAAGGTTCGCATGTCAGTTATCTGGAAGGCTGTACCGCACCTCAGCGCGATGAAAATCAGCTGCATGCCGCGGTTGTTGAGCTGATCGCGCTGGACGATGCCGAGATCAAATACTCCACGGTGCAGAACTGGTATCCGGGGAATGAAGAGGGCAAGGGCGGTATCTATAACTTCGTGACCAAGCGCGGTATCTGTCACAAAAATGCCAAGATCTCCTGGACCCAGGTCGAGACCGGTTCAGCCGTAACCTGGAAATATCCCAGCTGTATCCTGAAAGGGGATAACAGCATCGGTGAGTTCTATTCGGTGGCGCTGACCAACAACTATCAGCAGGCGGATACAGGCACCAAGATGATCCATCTGGGCAAGAATACCCGCTCTACGATCATCTCCAAGGGGATCTCTGCCGGTAAAAGCCAGAATGCCTACCGTGGACTGGTCAAAATGGGCCCCACTGCCGAAGGTGCACGTAACTACACCCAGTGTGATTCGCTGCTGATCGGTGATCAGTGTGGCGCGCATACTTTCCCCTATATTGAAAGTGCACACCCGTCAGCCGTTGTGGAGCATGAGGCCACCACCTCCAAGGTGAGTGACGATCAGATGTTCCTGTGCCAGCAGCGAGGGCTGGATGCGGAGAAGGCGGTATCGATGATCGTCAACGGTTTCTGTCGTGAGGTATTCAAGCAGTTGCCGATGGAGTTTGCGGTGGAGGCCGGCAAGCTGCTTGAAGTGAGTCTTGAAGGCTCGGTCGGTTGATCGACAGTCATCTTTTAATGATTTTTTCAGTTTTGTGAGCGATGCAATGTTACAGATTAACGGTCTATACGCGAAAGTCGAAGAGCAGGAGATACTGCGCAACCTGAACCTGAACGTCAAACCCGGCGAAATCCACGCCATCATGGGACCAAACGGTGCAGGTAAAAGTACGCTGGGTAATATTCTGGCGGGTCGCCCCGGCTATGAAACAACGGCGGGCAGCATCAGCTTTCATGGTCAGGATCTGCTGGAGATGGACCCTGAGATCCGTGCGCGTGAAGGGCTGTTCCTGGCTTTTCAGTATCCGGTCGAGATTCCCGGTGTCAGCAATATGGAGCTGCTGAAAGCGTCTGTTGATGCGCGTCGCTTGCATAAGGGGCTGCCCGAGCTGTCTGCCATTGATTTCATGAAGATGGCGCGCGAAGCCTGCAAGGCGGTCAAGCTGGATCAGAGCTTCCTCAAGCGCGGTGTCAATGAAGGCTTCTCCGGTGGTGAGAAAAAACGTAATGAGATCATGCAGATGATGCTGCTTGAACCAAGCCTGTGTATTCTTGATGAAACCGATTCCGGTCTGGATATCGATGCTCTGCAGGTGGTGGCTGGCGGTGTCAATGCGATGCGTGCAGAGGATCGCAGCTTTATTATCGTGACCCATTATCAGCGCCTGCTGGATTTTATCATTCCTGATTATGTGCATGTTCTGGCCGCGGGCCGTATCGTCAAATCCGGCGACAAGTCACTGGCTCTGGAGCTCGAAGCCAAGGGCTACAGCTGGCTGGAAGATGAGGTGGCGTGAGTATGAGTGAGTTTCAGCAGCAGGCACTCAAGCTGGCCGGGCAGCAGCAAAGCCCGGGTTGGCTGGTAGGGCTGCGTCAGCGCAGTGCCGAACAGTGGCAGAAAGCGGCATGGCCGACGCGCAAAACAGAGGCCTGGCGCTATACATCGCTGATGCCACTTGAAAGTGGTCGCTTCGAAGAGTGGGCGCTGCCAGTCGAGGCCAGTGAAGCCCTTAGTCAGCAGTTGCTGCAGATCGATGCCTATCGCGTGGTTCTGGTTAACGGTGTGTTTGATCCTGCGCTATCGACTGAGTTGCCCGCATCCCTGGTGCGTTTCAGTGATGCCGATGCAGCCTGTCAGGCTCTGATCGAAGAGCACCTTGGTCGGGTAGCCGATCAGGAAAAACATCTGTTTGCCGCGCTCAACAGCGCCTGGACAAGCGATGGCTTTCTGCTGCATCTGAACAAGGGGCAGGTGCTGGATAAACCGCTCTATATTGTTCATCTGTCTCTGCCTGGCGAGAGTGCAGCGGTGGCTAATCAGCGTGTGCTGACGATTCTTGAAGCGAACAGCTCTGCACGGGTGATCGAGCACTATGTCACTGCAGACGGTCAGCAGCAAAACGGTTTCGTCAACAGCATCACCGAAGCGGTGGTGGGTGATAATGCGCAGCTTGAGCACTATCGCCTCAATCTGGAAGATGAAACGCTGCTGCATGTCGGCGGCGTGCACGTCAATCTGATGGCATCAGCTCGCTTTAACGGCTTTACCATCGCGCAGGGTTCACGTCTGAAGCGGATCGACTATCAGGTCCGACACCTCGGTCAGGGTGCCGAGCTGGATCTCAAGGGTGTCTATCTGCCACGCAATAACCAGCGCGTGGATTATCACACCAATGTTGAACATTGCGTCCCGCACTGCACGACCAATGAAGTCTTTCGTGGTGTAATCGGTGATTCCGCCAAGGCCGTATTCAACGGGCGTATCCATATTCATCCGCATGCGCAGAAGACGCTGGCCGAGATGAGTAATCGGAATCTGTTGACCTCGCTCAAGGCGGAGGTGTTCACCAAGCCCGAGCTGGAGATCTATGCGGATGACGTCAAGTGTGCGCATGGCGCCACAGTCAGCCAGTTGGACGACGGTGCGCTCTTCTACATGACCAGTCGCGGCATCTCAGAAGAGGAGGCACGTGTCATGCTCAGCTTCGGTTTTGTCAACGAATTGATCGAATCCTTGTCTGAAGAGACAGTGAAGAGTTATCTGCGTCCTCGTCTTGCGCAGCTTTTTGGTCAAGACGAAAAACTGACCAGGCATATTATTCATGAATAAGCCACTTGCAGCCGAGATCCGATCCCGCTTCGATGTGGAGGCGGTGCGTGCGGACTTTCCGATCCTGCGTCAGCAGGTCAATGGTCATCCGCTGGTCTATCTGGATAATGGCGCGACTACGCAGAAGCCTCAGGCGGTGATTGACGCGATTTGTCGTTTCTACTCAGAAGATAACAGCAATGTTCACCGCGGCGCGCATACCCTGAGCGATCGTGCCACGGAGAAGTTTGAGGCAGCGCGTAAAGCCCTTGCAGACTTTATCCATGCACCGGATCAGCGCGAAGTGATCTGGACGCGAGGCACCACCGAAAGTGTCAATCTGGTGGCTCAGAGCTGGGGGCGTACAAATCTGCAGCCCGGTGATCGGGTGCTGGTGTCGGCGATGGAGCATCACTCCAATATCGTGCCCTGGCAGATGGTGTGTGCCGAAAAAGGTGCCACAGTTGAGCCGATCGCGGTTGATGAGCACGGCTGCATCGATCTGGATGCATTTCGTTCCATGCTCGATGAGCGTGTAAAAATGGTGGCGGTCAACCATGTTTCCAATGCGCTGGGTACGATCAATCCGGTTGCTGAAATGGCCCGTCTGGCACATGCAGCAGGAGCGCTGATACTGGTTGATGGTGCTCAGGCTGCCAGCCACTGGATGGTGGATGTAGAGGCGATCGGTTGCGACTTCTATGCGCTGTCTGGCCATAAAATGTTCGGACCCACTGGTATCGGCCTGCTCTGGGGGCGTGCAGAGTTGCTGGAAGTGATGCCTCCCTGGTTGGGTGGCGGTGAGATGATCGAGTCGGTCAGCTTCGCCGGTACCACTTACAACCAGATACCCTTCAAGTTTGAAGCAGGTACACCCAATATTGCTGATGCAATTGGCCTGGCTGCGGCAGTCACCTATCTCAATAGTCTGGATCGTGACGGTGCGATTGCGCATGAAAAGGCGCTGCTGAACTATGCGCTTGAGAAAGCCGCTGCCTTTGAAGGCTTGCGTCTGGTCGGTACGGCGGTACAACGTGTATCGGTGATGAGTTTTGTGCTGGAAGGTATCCATGCTGCAGATATCGGCATGCTGCTGGATCAGCAGGGTGTAGCTGTGCGTACTGGTAACCACTGCGCTCAGCCGATCATGGATCAGTTTGGTCTGGATGGTACGGTCAGGGCCAGTTTCAGTTTTTATAATACTTTTGAAGATGTGGATCGGTTATTTGCTGCGCTGGAAAAGGCGCGAGAGTTTCTGCTCTAAGAGGAGAGATCTGTATGTCGGTTGAGCAGTTTGATCCGGCAACTCAAGTGGTTGCGGTACACCCGGCGGCGATTGAACATTTTCGTCGGCAGTTGGCACAGCGTGAGGATGCGAGCGCGGTGCGTCTGAGTGTGAAACCCAGCGGTTGCTCCGGTTATATGTATGTGCTGGATTTCGTGAATGAGCAGCAGGAAGGTGACCTGGATTATCAGCTTGCCGCTGATGTCAAACTGCTGGTCGACCGTGGCAGCCTGCCGATTGTAACCGGCACGGAGATCGATTTCGTGCGTGAGGGTATCAATCGTCAGGTCAAATTCATCAACCCTAACGCCAAGAGCGAGTGTGGTTGTGGCGAAAGCTTTAATGTGAGCTGAGAATGGAAAGACGCATGGTCGTGACGCTGGTTGATTGTCCAGCGCGAATAGTACCAGCCGGAACGCCGGTGACAATTCCGAAAGATACCTTTGTGACTATCACTCAGTCACTCGGTGGTAACTATACTCTGACCTGGAGTGGTCAGATGGTGCGGGTGGATGGCACAGATGCAGAGGCGCTGGGCCTGGTACCTGAAAAGCTGAGCTTTCCCGAGCCTGAAGATGACCAGATTCAGGAGGAGCAGGTTTGGGAAGCGCTCAGAACCATCTATGATCCGGAGATACCGGTTGATCTGGTGAATCTGGGGCTGATCTACAAGGTCAGCGTTGATCAGGATGCCAGACGTGTCGATATTCAGATGACACTGACTGCTCCGGGTTGTGGTATGGGGCCTGTGTTGGTTGGTGATGTCGAGTATCGTGTCGCCAAAGTGCCTAATGTCGAGACCGTCAAGGTCGAGCTGGTTTTTGATCCACCCTGGCAGCGCGATATGATGAGCGAAGAAGCTCAGTTGGCTACAGGTATGTTCTACTGAGCTTATGTTCTACCAAACTGCTCCTCTCTATCTGGAAATAAGGTTATCTGAATGAAACAGTTCGGCATCGATATCAGCGCCGACGATATTGTCGATACGCTCTCCTTCTTCGACACCTGGGAGGATCGCTATCGCTACATCATTGATCTGGGTAAGGAATTGCCACCCATGGATGAGTCTCTGCAAACAGAGGCGCATGAGGTCAAGGGGTGTCAGAGTCTTGTCTGGTTGTGTTATGAACGACAAGGCAACAAACTGAATTTTCAGGCACAGAGTAATGCGCATATTGTGCGTGGCCTGCTGGCAGTGGTTCTGGCCGCCTACAATGGCAAGACACCTCAGGATGTTCTGGCTTTTGATATTGATGATTACTTCAATCAATTGAATCTGATCAAGCACCTGAGCCCTAGTCGGGGCAATGGCTTGCGGGCGATGGTCAAACGCATTCAGCAGATCGCTCAGGTTAACGTCTGAGTTTGCTGGATCAAGTCTCTTTTTTCAAGTTGTAGGCAAAGGCGATCACCTCAGCGATCGCCTTGTACAGCGCTTCCGGTATCTCCTCTCCCAGCTCCAAGCGTATCAATACCTCCAGCAGCTCTGGGCTCTGGTGAATATGGATGTTGTTTTCCTGTGCTAGGGCAATGATCTGCTCGGCAATCAGGCCGCGGCCCTTGGCGACAAGGGTTGGTGCTGTGCCGGCTTCATGGTTATAGCGAAGAGCAACGGCGTTTTTGTTCAGATCTTCCGGTGTCATGTGTGCAGATCCACCAGATGTCGGGTGATCGGGTTTTGCTCTGCATGGTTGGCAGGCTTACCCAGTCGAATTCCTATTGACTCTATCTGAAATCCCTTGTTGCGCAGGTCTGTTTCAAAACCGGGTAAGCGATCCCGAATCAGTTTGACGGTCTCCGGCTGCTCGGCCCAGAAGCTGGTGGTCAGTTCCCAGCCGTCTTTAAGGCTGATCTCGGCATCAACCTTACCAAACTCATCCAGGGTGAAATGAAGTCGCACAGTCCAGGCCGTGACGAATTCACCCTCCTCATTTCGACGCCGATGCTCGGTGATCTTTAATTCGGCATTTTCCAGCTTCTGATCCAGCAGAATGGGCAGGTCCAGTCGGTATTGTCGCTCCTGACCACCGTCTGGCAGCTCTCGCCAGTTTTGCAGGCTGCCGATCTGTTGTGCGGTGGATCTGGCTAATAGTGAGTTGACCAACTGTGTCAGTTGTTCACGTGCTGCGGTAGGCAGCTGATCTGCCAGCTTCAGTAACTGTCCCAGTTGCTGTTTCAGATCCCCCCCCTGATTCAGTCGATCAGTAGACCCCTGGTGCAGGCGTGCTTCGCTGAGCAGGCCGCCCTGTTGCAGGTTGCGCTGAATCGCCTTGTCGGCGTCCTCGCTGCCGGGTTTTACGCTGAACATATTCAGCATCGACTGTACCAGTTGATTCAGAGCATTGTTCTGTTGAGTGCTGGACTTTGCGCTTAACTGCATCAGTTGATTCAAACCATCGGCCAGGGGGATTTGCAGTGGCAGCACCTCGCGTAACGCTTGTTGCATTGCAGACTGAATAGCCGGCTGTTGCGCAAGTGGCAGTGGCGTAGGGGGGAACTGGATCTGTACCTGTCCGGAGTCTGAGCGGCTAAGCGTGATCTGTTGACCTGTTTGCAGAGGTCTTGGGCTGATCAGTTCGACAATCTGTCCTGCCACCATGACGCGTACCGGGAAGCCCGATGGGCGTTGCACGGTGTCGGCCTGTGTCAGGCTGGCTGGCAGTGGGGATGGTGGCGTGGCAGGGGTAGTTGCTGGAGTCGCTTGTGTCGCTTGTGTGTTTGCTGCTGCCACCGCTGGCGTAGCTGGAATAGCAGGCGCTGCCATGCCGGCTGTACCGGATGCAGGTGCTGATGCCGTGGCTTGTGCTGAGCTCTGGCTTGCGGATGGTACAGTAGTTGCCGAGGCTGCAGCGTTAGCAGTTGACGGCGCAACATTGGGTATCTGGATGCTGTTGACGGCCAGGTTGCTTGCATTGTTGCTTACCTGATTCACGGCCTGTGCAAGAGGCGAGGTCTGCTGTCCCTGTTGAGCGGGTGCTGCAGAGGCTGGGGTTTGGGTCTGAGTGGCAGATGCATTTGTTGTGCCGGTGCCCGGGTTGGTGCTGTTGGCTGGTGCAACTGCAGTCTGGGCTGTAACAGGTGCAACCTGACTTGCTGGAGCAGCATTCTGAGCTGTTGCCGGGATTGTCGCGGCTGGCGCAGTCGTTGCTGGAGCGGCAGGAGCCGGTGCAGCAGGAGCAGATCCCTGTGCTGTCACAGTGGCGGGGCTTGTTGCAGCGGGTTGCGCAGCATTACCGGCCTGAGCGGTCGTTGTTGCCGGTGTGCTGCCGGGCTGTGGCAGCAGTACGGCAGTTTGAGGGGTATTGGCTGGCAGGCTGTTGATCATCGCCGCTGAAGTGGCTGCAACCTGAACTGTCAATGCTCTGGGGCCTGCTGCAGTGTTCTGATTACTGCGATCTGCAAGGCTGCTTTGCGGTGGCGGCGGAGGCGGTGCCACTGCTGTGGCTGGAAGCTGTATCTGTAACTGGCCGCCGGCATTCCGGCTCAGCGTAATAAGGCTACCCAGTGCAATCGGTCGCGAAGTTATCAGCTCAATCAGACGATTGTTTGCTTCTATCTGAATTCTGAACGCCTGATTCTGCAACTGATCCTGTGAGACCATTTTTACAGTACCCGGCAGCTCGCGCCCGACCGGCAGTATCCGGTTCAGGTCACCTTCGTTGCCGGAGCCACCGACAACGCGCATTGCTTGTACGTTGAGTGTTGGCAGCACTGTTATGTTTACTCCCCGTTTTACTGAATCTGGCCACAAGGCAATTGACCGGTTTTTTGACTCGGATCAGCCCCTGTATCAAATCAGTTGATATTCAAACTGACGTTGAAGTTCAGATCAGTTTATAATGACGCGTTTAGACTGTGTCGGCCAGTAGGGCTGAAAATTTATTACTGTCGCCCAATATCTCAGCGACAGATGCGATGCCGGAGTCAGCCTGTTTGTCAGATCAGCTTGTGTCAGAAAATATGTCAGAACAAGTGTCAGAGCCACTGCTGAGGGTTGAAAATCTGTTCTGCGAACGGGACGAGCGTGTTTTGTTCGACGAGCTGGGTTTTACGCTATCTGCTGGTCAGATCCTCCAGGTGGAGGGGCAGAATGGCAGTGGCAAGACAACCTTGCTGAGAATTCTCTGTGGACTTTCACGACACTATGAAGGCGAAATAGTCTGGCGTGGTGAGCCTGTCAGTCAGCAGCGAGAGCGCTATCACCGGGAGCTGGTCTATCTGGGTCATCAGCCGGGCGTCAAGGCGGTTCTTACAGCAGAGGAAAATCTGCGCTGGTATGCTGCACTTGATGGCTCCATCGATGATTCCGTTATCTCGTATGCGCTGATGCAGGTTGGCCTTGAGGGGTTTGAGGATGTGCCGTGTCATATGCTCTCAGCCGGTCAGAACCGCAGAGTTGGTCTGGCCCGACTCTATCTGAGTCAGGCACCTCTGTGGATACTGGATGAACCCTTTACAGCGATCGATAAAAAAGGGGTTGCTGCACAGGAGGCGCTTCTGGTTGAGCATGCCGAGCGAGGTGGGTGTGTGATTCTGACGACTCATCAGGAGCTGCAACTGACTGATTATCTTAGCCACATCAACCTGGACCGGCAGGTCGGAACTTCATGAACGATATGGGAACTAAGATTCGAAAGCTCGGACAACTATCCGGCACGAGTGAGGAGGTTTTTCGCCCAGGTTCCGTGTTGCTGGCGACGATCAGGCGAGAGCTGTTATTGGCTTTCAGACGACGCAGCGATCTGGTCAACCCACTGATCTTTTTCCTGATGGTGGCGACGCTGTTCCCACTTGGTATCAGTCCTGAGCCGAGTGTGTTGACACTGCTGGCGCCAGGCGTGGTCTGGGTGGCGGCGCTTCTGGCCACACTTTTGTCCATGGATAGTCTGTTTCGCTCGGATTTCGATGATGGCTCTCTGGAGCAGATACTGCTCAGCCCGCAGCCTCTTTTCATGGTGGTGCTGGGTAAGGTGGTGGCACACTGGATCATGACAGGTCTGCCGCTGACACTGATGGCGCCTCTGCTGGGTATCATGCTGTTTCTGCCGGCAGAGGGGATGGGTGGGTTGATGCTCAGTCTGTTGCTGGGCACACCGACCCTGAGCCTGATCGGTGCAATCGGAGCAGCGCTAACAGTGGGGTTGCGCAAGGGCGGTGTGCTGATCTCACTGCTGGTGTTGCCACTTTACATACCGGTGCTTATTTTCGGTACCGCAGCGGTGGAGGCGTCTGTGACGGGGCTTCCGGTGACCGGACACCTTGCGCTGTTGGGTGCACTGCTGGCGCTCGGTTTCAGCCTGGCGCCCCTGGCCATAGCCGCAGCTCTCAGAATTTCTGTCAGTGGATAGTTGAATAATATGAGTAATAAAAATTGGATGCCCCGCTGGTTTTACCAGTTAGCCTCTCCGCGCTGGTGCTACCAGATTACCGGCAAACTGATGCCTGGCTTTATCCTTGCTGCCGTATTGCTGATACTGGCGGGTGTCGCCTGGGGGCTGGCATTTGCGCCAGCTGATTATCAACAGGGCAACAGCTTCCGAATCATCTACCTGCATGTCCCATCTGCATTTCTGGCTCAGTCCATCTATATGACCATGGCGATTGCCGGTGCGATCGGCCTGATCTGGAAAATGAAAGTGGCCGATATGGTGGCCAAATCCTGTGCTCCGATCGGAGCATCCATGGCGATCTTGGCCTTGGTTACCGGTGCTATCTGGGGCAAGCCGACCTGGGGTGCCTGGTGGGTCTGGGATGCGCGTCTGACCTCCATGCTGATCCTGCTTTTTCTCTATTTCGGCGTCATGGCATTGAACTCTGCGATAGAAAACGAGTCAACTGCCGCGCAGGCGACCGCTGTGTTGGCTATCGTGGGGTTGGTGAATATTCCAATTATCAAATATTCAGTTGACTGGTGGAACACTTTGCATCAGCCTGCCACCTTCAAATTGACTGAAAAACCGGCCATGCCGGTTGAGATGTGGTTACCTCTCCTGATCATGGTGCTGGGTTTCTACTGTTTTTTTGCAGTTGCTCTGATGCTGCGACTGCGCAACGAAATCATTCAGCGTGAACGCAGAGCCGGCTGGGTGCGTGAACTGCTGATTGAAAAGTGAGGTTGCTGTGTTTTTCGAGAGCTTTGGCGAATTTCTGGCGATGGGTGGGCATGGTCTATATGTCTGGCTCAGCTATGGTTTTGGTCTGTTTGTATTGATTCTCAATATCCTGTTGCCCTTGCAGGCTAGAAAACGTTTGCTGATTCAGCAAGCACGTCGTCTGCGTAGAGAGGAGGCTCGCTCATGAATGCAGCTCGCAAGAAACGTCTGTATATCGTTCTGTCCATTCTGCTGGGTACCAGCGCAGCTGTTGGGCTGACAGCCTATGCGCTGAGCCAGAACATCAATCTGTTCTATTCACCTTCGCAGATTGCCGAAGGCGAAGCCCCAGCCAATACCCGTATTCGTGCCGGTGGCATGGTGGTAGAGGGCAGTATCAGCCGTGATCCCGGTACGCTTAAAGTCCGTTTTGATATCACCGACTATGCGCATACCGCGACGGTCCAATATAACGGCATTCTGCCGGATCTGTTTCGCGAAGGGCAGGGCATAGTGGCTCAGGGCTCTCTGGATCAGAATGGCATGCTGATCGCGACCGAAGTGCTGGCCAAACATGATGAAAACTACATGCCAAAAGAGGTGGCTGATGCGCTGGTCAAGGCTGGAAAGATGCCGGACTACAACTGGCAGCAGTCTGCCGAGGGTGAAGGAAAAGGGGGTGGTTATGGTCAGGGCTATGGTCAGGGAAATAACCAGAACCAGGGGTATGGACAATGATTCCTGAACTGGGTCAATTCTCGTTAATTCTCGGTCTGTGTCTGGCTCTGCTTCTTTCGGTAGTACCTATGGTGGGTGCCTATAATGGCAACCAGTTGTGGGTCGACTATGCGCGCCCATTGAGTAAAGGTGTGTTCGCATTTCTGTCCTTCAGCCTGCTGTGTCTGGGCTGGGCGTTTTTAAGCAACGACTTCTCGGTTGTCTATGTAGCCAATGGCTCCAACACCAACCTGCCCTGGTACTTCAAAATAAGTGCTATCTGGGGGGGGCATGAGGGCTCGCTGCTCTTGTGGGTCTGGATTCAGGCTGTCTGGACTCTGGCGGTTGCACTCAAGAGCAAAACCCTGCCACATGACATAGTCGGCCGAGTGCTGGGTGTCATGGGTATGATCACCGTAGGGTTTTTGCTGTTCATCCTGTTTACCTCCAATCCATTTGACCGCTTTCTGCCAGGTTTCCCGGCCGAGGGGGCCGATCTTAACCCTCTGTTGCAGGATTTTGGCCTGATAGTTCATCCTCCTACCCTTTACATGGGATATGTCGGGCTGTCGGTTGCGTTTTCATTCGCCATAGCTGCATTGCTCAGTGGCCGACTGGATGCCGCCTGGGCACGCTGGTCACGTCCCTGGACAACCGTGGCCTGGGCATTCCTGACCATTGGCATCGCTCTTGGCAGCTGGTGGGCCTACTATGAGCTGGGCTGGGGGGGCTGGTGGTTCTGGGATCCGGTTGAGAACGCTTCCCTGCTGCCTTGGCTGGTGGCGACCGCTCTGATTCACAGCCTGGCAGTGTCTGAAAAGCGCGGTGTATTCAAAAGCTGGACAGTACTGCTGGCCATTGCGGCTTTTTCACTGAGTCTGCTGGGAACCTTTCTGGTGCGCTCCGGGGTTCTGACCTCTGTACATGCTTTTGCCACTGACCCGCAGCGTGGGATGTTCATCCTGGGTATGCTGATTGTGGTAATCGGAGGCTCTTTATTGCTATATGCGCTTCGGGCCGGGTCGGTCAAGAGTGATTCGAGCTTCGGTCTGTTGTCGCGTGAAAGTCTGCTGCTGGTGAATAATGTCCTGCTGACAGTAGCCTGTGCCATGGTACTCATCGGCACACTTTATCCATTGGTAATGGATGCGTTGAATCTGGGTAAGATCTCCGTAGGGCCTCCCTACTTCAATGCCCTGTTTGTACCGCTGATGTCGATCATGGCCGTTTTTCTGGGTATTGCCACCGTCAGTCGCTGGAAACATACCTCCGTCTCTATGCTGGTTTCACAGCTCTGGCTGTCGGCAGTGGCGGCTGTTGTAGCTGGGCTCGTTACGCTCTGGCTCTACGGAGGAGTATTGGAATGGTGGGCGGGGCTTGCACTTGTTCTGGCTTACTGGATTCTTTTTACTGGCATGCGAGACATATACAACCGTGTCCGGCACCGTCGTAACCTGTGGCAGGGCATGCGTCAGCAATCGCGCAGCTTCTATGGAATGATACTGGCGCATATCGGTGTCGCTATCATGATTGTCGGCGTGGCGATGGTGACTGTCTTTGAAGAGCAGACCGACATGCGTATGGCACCGGGTGACAGGATGACCTTTCGCGATTACACCTTCATCTTTGATGGCACACGTGAAGTTCAGGGCCCGAACTATATTTCCGATATGGGACGTGTTCGAGTGCTGTATCAAGGCGAGCCCTACACAGAGATGTTTCCGGAAAAACGCCTGTATACCGCTCGCGGAATGGTTATGACACAAGTGGCGCTGCAGCCTGGGCTTTTCCGGGATCTCTATATTGCGCTGGGTGAGCAGCTTGAGCCGGAATCGGGTGCCTGGGCTGTCAGGCTTCAATACAAGCCCTTTGTGCGTTGGATCTGGCTGGGTGCCATTTTCATGACTGTCGGTGGCGTGCTGGCGGCAGCTGATCCACGCTATCGCAGGCAGGCACGGCGTGATGCCGAAATGGCCAAGGTCTGAAGGAGACTGTCAGGATGCGTAAGATTTTTCTCTTTATCCCGCTACTGGCTTTTCTGGCAGTGGGGGTGTTTCTGTTTCGTGGTCTGTTCATGGATCCGAGCAAACTACCTTCGGCGCTGATCGATAAACCCATTCCGACGTTCAGTCTGCCATCACTCTATGAGCCAGAGCAGATGCTGACTGCCGATAGTCTCAAGGGTGAGGTTGCACTGCTGAATGTCTGGGCAACCTGGTGCCCGACCTGTCTGGAAGAACATGGTCAGTTGAACAAAATCGCTCAGGAGGAGGGTGTCACCATCTATGGTCTGAACTACAAGGATGAGCCAGACAAGGCGCTGCGGTGGCTGGAGCGTTACTACGATCCCTACAAACTGGTGGTTGTGGATCAGGCAGGCTCACTTGGACTGGATATGGGGGTATATGGTGCTCCTGAGACGTTCATTCTTGATCGCCGTGGTGTGATACGTTATCGCCATGTCGGGGCTGTAGATGAGGCCGTGTGGCAGAAACTGCGCAGCATGATGCAGCAGATTGAAAAGGAAGAGGTCTGATGCGCTATCTGTTACTGTTTTTGCTGTTGATGCCGGGATTCGCGGTGGCTGCAATAGAGGGTTATGAGTTCAGCAGTTCAGACAATGAACGCCGTTTTCATAGCATGACCCAGGAGCTGAGATGCCCGACCTGTCAGAACCAGAATATCTCAGATTCGGATGCACCGCTTGCAGCAGACCTCAGGCGTGAAGTTCATCGCATGATAGAAGCCGGGGAATCTGATCAGGCGATTATCGATTTCATGGTGCTGCGTTTCGGTGATTTCGTTCATTACCGCCCGCGCCTGACCAGTACCACCTGGTTCCTCTGGTATGGCCCCTATGTGTTGCTTGCTCTGGGTTTTCTGGCAGTGATTCTGGTCAGTCATAATCGCCGCCGGAAGCGCAGAACTCTTTCGCCTGATGATGCCGATGCTGTGAGCAGCGCTGATGTGGTGCCGGACTCTGAAAACGAAACAGGACTTGAGGCACACCGGTTAACACCCCAGGAGCAGCAACAGCTGCAAAAACTACTGCAACAGGAACAGGATAAATGACATTACTCTGGGTTGGCATCGCGCTCCTGACGTTGGTGGCTGTCGCGATTGTTTTCTGGCCACTGCTGCGCAATCGGCATGCACATCTTGAAAAACTTCAGCTGGTGGATCGCAAGGCGCAGAATATCGAAATATTCAAAGAGCGGCTGAGTGAGCTGGAGCGCGAGCGAGATATGGGCACGCTTGCTGAACAGGAGTTTGCTGAGCTGAAAATCGAGCTGGAACGGAACCTTCTCTACGATGCAGCGGATATGCAATCCACGCAGTCTCGCGTACGGTTGGGCAAGCGTCAACTGATAGTGGTGACCCTGCTGGCATTAATGGTGCCTGTTATGTCGTTCAGTCTTTATCAGCATTTGGGTCGGGCGGATGACCTGGCCGTGGCGATGCATCGTGCTGCCTTTGATACCTCCTTCGCTGAGGGGCCAACCTCAATCGAGGAAGCGATCGAACGTCTTGAAACGGAGCTTGAACGAAACCCGAATAACCCTGAGGGCTGGTATCTGCTGGCAACTACCCTGATGAACCTGAATGAGTTTGATCGTGCTGTGGGCAGCTTCCGTCAGGCGCTCGATTATCTGCCGGAGTCTTCGCAGGAGTATCCGGGTGTGATGGGACAACTCAGCCAGGCGATGTTCTTTGCCCGTGGTGGCCAGGTTGATGATCAGGTGCGGGATCAGATAGACGCGACCCTGGCACTGGATGTGAATGAAGTAACATCGCTTGGTCTGTTGGGAATCGATGCATTTGAGCAGGGACGTTACGAAGAGGCGGCCCGCTTCTGGGAGCATGCGTTGGCTTATGCAGAAGAGGGACAGGCCAGTGTGTCTTTGCAAGCTGGTATTGATCGTGCCCGCGAGCGCATGCAGCAAGGTCAGGAGCCGGAGTTGCTGCGTATCACCATTGAGGTGGCGCCGGAACTGATGACCGAGATTCGCTCAGACCAGACTGTCTATGTTTTTGCGCGACCCGTAGGCGGGCGTATGCCGGCAGCGGCGATGCGCTTGCAGGTCCGGCAATTGCCGGCCACTGTGTCTTTTAATGATGCGATGGCGATGATGCCTGAGATGCGTCTGTCACAGTTCGAAGAGGTTGAAGTCGTGGCCCGGATCAGTCAGCAGGGTACACCTGAAGAGCAGCCGGGTGACTTTAAAGGGAGCCTTGGCAATGTTAAAGTCAGCACTTCGGATGGAACTTACACGCTGGTGATTGATCAGCTAGTAGAGTAGGCTTCAGTTTTTAATTTTTTACACTCAGACAGCAGAATACTCGGGATACGGTTACACCATGGAGATCAGTCTTCGCGAATGGCTTATAATTGGCGGTATTCTCGTCATAGTGCTGATACTGTTTGATGGCTGGCGCCGTATCAACGGTAATCGCAACCGATTACGTATTGATATAGATCCCAGTTTTTCCGACAGCGATGCATCAGAGTCCGGCAACCATTTCAATCCCGAGCTGCCTAATGGTGGTGCACGACCCTGCCGCAATACTTCAGTCGATCCAGATTCAGAGCAGGAGGTTGCTGAGGCACCTGCTGCTGAGGGTTTCAGGCATACCCGGTTAGGGGCTATGGTGCAGCCTCAGGCGCTGCAGCAAAAGGCAGAGCAAAAAATGGAGCCCTCGGGCACTAATCTCAGCTCAAATCTGGGTGCAAATCTGGGTGCCAAGCTCAAAGCCGCCTCTTCATCGGTTCTGGCAAAGGCTCAGGAAAAACCGGTAGAGCAGGATCGGATTGAGCCGGGTTTTGGTTCCATCAGTGACTCCACGCATGAGGTGGAGGACGATCAAGAGCTGTTACCGGGCCTGGAAAAACAGCAGAACAACGTTTATGGCACGACGGATGAAATGGAGGGGTATGAAACAGAACTGCCTCCGGATGAGCCTGTACGAAGCGAGCCTGTACAAAGTGAGTTGGTTCAGCCAGAGCCTGACCTGTCCGATGAGTCGGTTGAAGAGGTGTTGCTGGAATCTGAAGAGTATCAGGAAGAGGCCGACGAACCCAGAGAGCGCTGGATCTACTCCACGGATGAAATTCCGGAGCCACAGCTGGAAATTACTGTAGAGCCTGACACTCCTCTTGAGCGCGACCGTAATGAGTCTGTTGATCTTGGCGCCGAGGATAGTGATGCTTTTTTCTCTACCGAACTCGATTATGAAGAGCCGGTTGTGCCTGTCACGGATGCCTTGGTTGACGACAGCATTGAGGAGCTGGCAGAGGAGTCGGCTGAAGCGCAGTTTGAAGAGCTGTCTGAATTGATCTCTGAAGAGCTGTCTGATGAGCTACCCGAAGAGATACCTGATGAGCTGCTGTCTGAAGCCATCTCCCCGGACTTTGAGGAAGAGATTCCAGAGACATTGTCGACGCCAGATATCGAACCGCATACCGCAGACCAGGATAACGATACAGAAGCAACAGAAGAAGCCTGGGTACAGAACTTGTCGACGCCTGTCACGCATATTCAGGATACGCGTGCTCTGCATGAGATGGATCCTCTGTTTGATGATATTCCGCCCTTGCCGCGCAATACTGTTCGCCAGACGGTATCACAGCCATCTCAGCAATCCATACAACAACCGGCTCAATCCGCTCAGCCAGCGATACCGTCTCAGAAGCAGCCAGAAGTAGCTGCACAGGCACCTGTCGCTGAGCCAGAGAAGGGGCAGAACCTGGATCTGGATTTTGATCTGGATCAGCCTATTACCATGCTGCTGGGGCGGTCGCGTAACAAACGCGCAGCCATGTCCAACGCTACGGCTGAATCCGGCCAGAACGAGGTTCCGGCAGCTCCTGAGCCCAGGAAAAACACGCGACCCGAGCGTAAGAGAGCCCAGGCTCCCTCTGCCGGTGCCATACGTGATCTGTGGGCAGACCCGGAACCGAGCATTACTTTACCGGATATCGAGCCCGAAGCTGATTTTACAGCGCCTGTGCCTGCTCAGCGTGAGCGTCAGCCTGAAGAGGACACACCAACTTTTGCACAGGAAGCAGTTACTGAACCTTCTTTTTCTGCACCGGAGCCCGTCGCTGAGGCGACACCCGTGCAGGAGAGCAAACCTGCCAAAAAAGCGCTGACTGACCTCCCCGAGCCTGAGCATGTATTGGTGATCACCGTTGTGGGCGATGCCAAACAGCCTTTTTCCGGTGCATTGCTGCGCCGTGTCGTTGAGGCGTGTGGCATGGAACATGGCGACATGTCGATCTTCCACCGCTTTGAAGGAAGTGATGACACCAGTCCGGTGCAGTTCAGCATGGCAAATGCAGTCAACCCCGGTACTTTTGATCTGGAACAGATGGATGACGAGGAGACGCCCGCCGTTTCCTTCTTCATGTCGATGCTGGAGCCCCGTGATCCGATGACGGCTTATGAGTGCATGCTGGCAACCGCTGAAACGCTGGCCAAGCATGTGGGTGGAGATCTGCTTGATGAAGATCGTTCAGTTATGCGCCCACAGACCAAGGAGCACTACCGTCAGCGTATCCGTGACTTTGAAATGGAAAACCGCAGGCAGCAGCGTGTGCTGTAGTTCACCATTTTCAGCTCAGCACCATCAGCTCAGCACCTTCAGCCCAGCACTATCAGTTCGCCACTTCTGGTCCGAAGCTTCTAGCCGGAAACTTATAGTCTGTAACTTATAGCCTGAAATTAAAGTCACACTATGAATCCTGAAGTCCGTATCCAGCAGTTACGTGATCAGATCAACGAGCATAATTATCGCTATTATGTGCTGGATGATCCGACCCTTCCCGACGCCGAATATGACCGCCTGTTCGTCGAGTTGCGTGAGCTGGAGGCGGCCCATCCTGAGTGGGTGAGTGATGACTCACCTACCCAGCGTGTCGGTGCGAAACCCGATAGTGGCTTTGCCGAAGTCCGGCACGAAATGCCAATGCTGTCACTGGATAACGCCTTTACTGATCAGGACCTGACCGATTTTATCCGTCGGGTGCATGAGCGCCTGAAGCGACCTGCTGCAGAGGTGATCCAGTTCAGCTGTGAACCGAAGCTGGATGGCATCGCAATCAGTATTTTTTATGAGCAGGGGCGCCTGACTCGTGCCCTGACTCGTGGCGATGGTTACACCGGCGAAGATATCACCCTGAATGTGCGCACCGTGCGCAATGTGCCTGTCAGACTCAGAGGCGACGACTGGCCGGAGCGATTGGAGATCCGGGGTGAGATCTATATGCCGCGTGCCGGATTCGAAAAGCTGAATGAGCGCGCGCGTGAAAAGGATGAAAAAACCTTCGTCAATCCGCGTAACGCTGCCGCCGGCAGTCTGCGTCAGCTGGATCCGGCCATTACCGCATCGCGCCCTCTGGAGCTCTGCGCCTACAGTACCGGTATTGTCGAGGGCGGCACACTGCCCGACAGCCACTACGAAACCCTGAAGTTGCTGCAGAAGTGGGGGCTGCGCATCAATCCTGAGATGCGCTTGGTTGAAGGTCTGAATGGTTGCCTTGCCTACTACGAGCAACTGGCCAATAAGCGTGATGGCCTTGGCTATGATATCGATGGCATCGTGTACAAGGTGGATGACAAGCGCCTGCAGGAGGCACTGGGTTATGTTGCCCGTGCGCCGCGCTGGGCAATTGCACGTAAATTTCCGGCACAGGAGGAGATCACACGCCTCAATGCCGTGGAGTTTCAGGTTGGGCGCACCGGGGCGATTACGCCGGTTGCGCGCCTGGAGCCGGTGTTTGTCGGCGGCGTCACGGTCAGTAATGCCACATTGCATAATATGGATGAGATTGCCCGGCTGGATATCCGCGAAGGGGATCAGGTAATCGTGCACCGCGCCGGGGATGTGATTCCCAAGGTGGTGCGAGTGATCACCGAGCAGCGCACGGGCGATGAAAAACCGATTCAGGTGCCCAGCCATTGTCCGGTCTGCAGGTCGGATGTCGAACGCACCCAGTTGCAGCGCCACGGTAAAGGCAAGGTGCACAGCAGCGAAGGTTCTATCTACCGCTGTGTTGGCCGTCTGGTCTGCAGCGCGCAGCTCAAACAAGCGATCCTGCACTTCGTATCACGCCGTGCGCTGGATATCGAAGGCCTGGGCGAAAAGAACGTTGATCAACTGGTGGAGCGAAATCTGGTGCGCTCACCTGCCGATCTGTTTTCACTGACGGTAGATCATTTCCTGCAGCTTGAAGGCTTCGCACAGCTCTCGTCAGAAAACCTCTACAATGCGATTCAGGCTCGTAAGCAGACCACTCTGGCACGCTTTATCTTCGCACTCGGTATTCCCGAAGTGGGTGAAGAGACCGCCCGGACGCTTGCGACAAGCCTTGGATCGCTGCAACGGATACGCTCGGCGCTGCCTGAATTGCTGACCTGGCTGCCGGATATCGGAAATGAGGTGGCTTTCTCCATCGCTCACTTCATGCAGGATGAGCACAACCGTGAGATTCTGGATCGCTTGATTGAACAGGGCCTTGTGTTTGACGACGAAGGCGACCTGTCACCGGCTCTGGTGGGGCAGATCAGCTTTGCGCAGTTGCTGATCAAGATGAGTATTCCCGGTGTGGCACAGACCGGCGCCGAAACGCTGGCCAGTGTATTCACAACGCTGGATCAATTGCTGGGCGCCGATGCTGCCCGCCTTAGCCAGATACCTCGCTTCAGCGCAAAAGCGCGCGCAGGCCTGCTGGATCTTCTGGCAGATGATGACTGGTGCCGCCAGATCCGAGCGCTGGAACAGCAGTTGCGTGATTTTGGCATGCACTGGGAGTGTCAGGCCGAAGTTGCCGTGACGGAACAGCCACTCTCCGGCCAGACCTGGGTACTGACAGGTACGCTCGAAAGCATGACCCGCGATGAAGCCAAGGATCGCCTGGTGGCACTGGGTGCCAAGGTCAGTGGTAGTGTCTCAAAGAATACCGATTGTGTTGTGGCAGGCCCCGGAGCGGGCTCCAAGCTCACTAAAGCGGAGCAGCTCGGCGTACGGGTAATGGATGAAGCCGGATTATTAGCTTTTCTGCAGGAAAAGAGCTGACCTGCACTGAATACAGGTCAGAAAAACCTCAGCCATCTCTTGGTAACACAGATTACCAGTCTTGGCTGAAGGGGCTTTATACTCAGTTGCGATTGATGTTCAGTAACTGAGGAGCGGTGTATTCCAGTAATCCCTCTTCCCCGAACTCCAGTCCGAAGCCCGACATCTTGCACCCACCGAACGGGCAGTGTGGCAAAACTTCGGCATGGTTGTTGACCCATGCAGTACCGCACTCAAAGCGTAAGGCGATCTGGCTTGCCAGCTCTATATCATTACCCCAGACAGAACCACCCAATGCACTTTCGCTGGCATTCGCCTGAGTGATGGCATCTTCCAGATCCGTGTAACGGATCACCGGCAGCACAGGGCCAAACTGCTCTTCATTGACCAGGCGCATACCGTCACGGGCATCAGCCACAATAGTGGGCGGATAGAAGTAACCCGGCCCGTTCAATGGAGCGCCCCCGGTCAGAATACGGGCACCAGACTCGCGAGCATCGTCGACCAGAGTGCAGACCAGATCGAACTGTTTTTTGTTCTGAATCGGCCCGAAGGTCACGCCTTCATCCAGACCCGACCCTACTACCTGAGATTTGGCGATGCTGCTCAGGCGCTGGCACATCTCCTCATATTGAGACTCATGCACATACAGACGCTTCAGCGCAGCGCAGGTCTGGCCCATATTGAGAAAGGCGGTCTGAAAAATCGCGGGTGCTATCTTCTCCAGATCGGTACCAGGCAGCACAATGCCGGCATCATTGCCGCCGAGCTCCAGTGTCAGGCGCTTCAAATTGCTGGCAGCGTTGCGCATGATGGTCTGTCCGGTAGGCGTGGAGCCAGTGAAGACCACTTTACGAAGAGTTGGATGGCCGGTGATGGTATTGCCGATATCACGCTCACCCGTGACCACGTTGACCACACCGGCTGGCAGCACTTCATTGATCAGTTCGACCAGGCGCAGGGTGTTGAAGGGGGTGAAGGAGGAAGGTTTGATCACCAGCGTATTGCGGGTGCGAATGGCCGGCACTATATGCCAGATTGCAATCATCAATGGCCAGTTCCAGGGCGTGATGGAACCAATCACACCCAGCGGTTTGCGGTGTAACTCAATCAGGCGATTCTCCGAGTCCTCAATGGTTTTGACCGGCAGAGTCATCGCTGCGGTAGCGCGGGTCCAGGCTGCTGATGCACCCACCTCAATCTGAGCCAGACCGAGAGGTTTACCCTGTTCCAGTGTGATGATGCGGGCCAGTTCATCGGCATGGGCTTCGATCTTGTCGGCAATCGCATTCATCATCTCGGTAATATTGCTTTCCGGCGTATATTGCCAGGTTGCAAAGGCAGTCGAGGCTGCCGCAATTGCTTCTTCCAGCTGCCCGGCTGAGGCAGCAGGGCACTCACCCAAAGCGCTTCCTGTTGCTGGGTTGATCACACTGAAGCTGCCCTGCTCGCCGATTACCTTGCGGCCATTGATCAGCAGTGAATAGTTCATGTCCATCGTATTTTCCTTATTTTTGTCTCAAATGTCTGTATGGCCGGGTGTGAAGGGGAGGGGGCACCCGACCATGCATTTTCCGAACAACGCTAATTTTCAGAACAACACTACAGCCACCAACTGCCCATAGAGGTTGGTGCTCTTGCCACCGATCTGTGAGCCGCCATCGGCATCGCTGTGTTTGGGTCGATACACACCGATCAACGGGTTAATGATCAAGTGATCGTTAACCACCCACTCGGCATAAAGATCCAGCTCACGTCCATTCAGTGCGCCGGTGCCACCTGCCGTCTTGCTGAAATCGAAGTACAGAGCGCCTACTGACAGGGTCTCGCTCAGGCTGGCCGCCAAGCCGATATGATGAACCGCGGCGTCGCTGTTGAATGGCCCGGCATAGTTGGCGGCGACTTCGCCTTGGAACCATGTACCGTAGCCACGTGAAAAGCCGAAGAACAGAGGGTCAAAGCCCTCTTCAAAGCGAGAGTAACGATAGGTGATACTGGGGGTGAAAGGCAGGTCAGCAAAGGTCCAGCCGGTTTCAAGATACCAGGCCTTGGCATCAGGTGCTGTATCGTCCCCCTGGGTTTGTGTAACCCATTCGCCGGACAAGAACAGGTTTTCGACTCCTGCATCGCCCTGATAGCGCAGGCTGGTAGTTTTCTGACCATCACGATGGCTGGCTCCACCGTCCATGACACTCAGACCGCGAATATAGCTAAGAGCAAAGGTGCCATAAGGGAGTCCATACTCAAGATTCAGACCGGATAGCTTCATCTGTGATTGCGCTACGTTATCCGACTTGAGCCAGAATAGATCGCCGCTGAGGCCTTCGTCAGTGCCCAGGCTCAGAACCGCCGTGCGATCAAACGCCTGTCGAGGAGCCAGCCAATAGGCACCACCGCGATTCAGTTCGTCGCCCAGCGCATCGCCAAAGTTCAGGGCGTCACCATTGATCAGAAAACCATCGCCGATAGCAAAGGGCTGACGACCAAAGGACAGGTTCATCCCGTTCTCGCCAAGTGCCGGGATTAGGTTACCCGATTGCCAGCCGACATAGGCAGTTTCCAGGTTGGTCTTGCGCTCATTACCTGAGGTGAATCCACCCGCATCACCACTGCCCCAGGTGGCAGAGCTGACGATACCGATACCGCCGTAAAGACTGGATTCAGCCTGTAATACCTGAGAACCGGATAACCCCAGCTTCAAGTAGCCTTCCTGCCAGTTGATACTGCCAGCTTCGGTGTGGGCTCCCAGGTTGTAGCGCTCGCGACTGCTGAATACTCCCAGAAGAGCCTCAACATCGAGATTGAACTCAGTGCCGTTGTCGCTGTGAAGGGTGTAGGCCGATACCGGCGCTGAGATGGCGGTGATCACTGCTGCTGCCATTAAACCCAGCGGCAGGCGGCGCGATAGCGGGTAGTTCATGATCCATAGTCCTCAGGGAATCCGAGTGATACCGGGCAGGTGCCGCTCACTCTGATATTGTTATTATGTGTGTCCGAGGCTGAGGATAACGAGTGGCTGTAAACCAGATATGTGCTGAATGTAGAGAGGTGTATGAAGTTGTAACGAGTTGTAATAAGGCAAGGTTGGTGTCAAGACGAATATTACTGTTGGGTACTGAGTCCTGTAGTCAGGGCTGACTCCTGCAAGCTGGACAAGCTGGTGTCAAAAAGTTTTTTGAGATCAGAAAGTTGATCGGTTGATGGCTGGCTCTTATGCTCCAGCGCTTTGGCTTTCTCAGCGGCAGCACACAGCCCAAAGTTGCTGAAAGAGCCTGCCAGTGTATGCAGGAGATGTGTTCTGCGTTGATCCGATATGTCGGGTTGGCATAACTCTTCAAGAAACTGCTCACTCTGTAGTTTCATTTTTTGCATGAGTTGTTCGAACAGCTCCTGACCCAATTGCTGTCGATGTTGTTGCAGCAGTGATTGGTTCAGCAGCACAGGATCTGAACTGGCCTGCAGCGGCGCAGGGGATGGGTTGCCATTGTTCAGCAGGCGGCGCAACTCCTCGAACTGAAAGGGCTTACTGATCACGGCATTCATACCGGCTTCAAGGTATTGGCGCATCTCTGTTGGTGTGACGGAGGCCGTCAGGGCTATGATGCGTACCTGACGCTTGAAGGATTTTGGGTGTTGGCGTATGCGGCGAGTGGTTTCAATACCGTCCATATCCGGCAGATGAATATCCATCAGCACCAGATCATAGTCGCGGTCATTGTGCATGGACAGAGCCGTATAGCCGTCATCTGCGATACTCACCTGATGCCCTTCACTGCGCAGCAGTCCTGCTGTTACCTGCTGATTGATCTCATTATCCTCGACCAGCAGAATATCCAGTGGCTGATCAGGTTTACTCACAACGGCTTGTATCAAGGGTGTTGCCTGTTCTGGCGCTGATACCGGTTGCTCATAGCTCAGTTCAAACCAGAACCGACTGCCGACCTGTGGACGACTGCTGAAGCCGATATTACCCTGTTGCAGCTCGACCAGACGTTTGCAGATAGACAACCCAAGACCAGTACCGCCAAAGCGACGGGTGATGGAGCTATCGGCCTGAGAAAAGTGCTGGAAGAGACGCGGATGTGCACTTTCCGGAATGCCGATACCACTGTCCTCCACTTCAAAATGACAGCGCAACTGCAGATCAGAGTCCTCAATCAGGCGGGCCTTGAGGACAACATATCCGCTTTCGGTGAACTTCAGCGCATTGGTGCAGAGGTTCAACAGTATTTGATTCAGTGCTCTGGCATCGCCTCTGACACGTTCCGGCAGGTTTGGATCTAGCCGCAGAATGAAGTCCAGTGATTGCTGGTGTGCGGTGGGCAGGAGTAACTGATGCAGATCGCGCAGTATTGCCGGCAGGTCGAAGTCACTCACTTCCAGTGGCATCTGTCCTGCTTCGATCTTGGTGAAGTCCAGTACATCATTGAGAATACTCAGCAGTGAACTGCCTGAACGGTAGATCGCTTCCACCTGTTCCTTCTGCTCCGGAGTCAGCGGGCTGCGCAGCAGGAGCTGTGCCATCCCCAGAACGCCGTTCATCGGTGTGCGTATCTCATGACTCATGGTCGCCAGGAACTGACTCTTCGCCTCACTTGCCGCCTCTGCTTTTTCACGGGCCAGCTCAGCAGCCTCCTTGGCCTTGCGCTCACTGATATCGGTCAGTGATCCTTCGTAATAGATCAGTTCCGACTGTTCATTGAGAAGGCGTCGGGCAGAGATGGAAACAAATACGATATCGCCATTGTGGCGCAGCCAGCGGGTTTCAAAATTCAGGATATGGTTGTCCTGGCTGAGAATTTTCAGAAAACGGCGGCACTCCTCCGGGTCCTGGAAGCACTGGCGTGTCACGTCAGTCACGGACTGAATAAAGTGCTCGCTGGAGTCATAGCCCAGCAGACGAACCAAAGCCGGGTTGGCCGAAATGAAACGTCCTTGCGCATCCACTCTGAAAATACCTTCGATGGCGTTCTCGAACAGTGAACGATACTCCTGCTCCGATTGCTCAAGGCTCTGGTACAGCTTGGCGTTTTCTATCGATATCGCGGCCTGAGAGGCCAGTATCTGTAGTGTTTTCAGACGGTCACGGTTGAATATATCACGGCTCTCACCATGCTCAAGATAGAGAATTGCCGTCAGATCGCCATGATAGAGAATGGGAATGCACAGCAGCGAGTGTGGCCGATGGCGGCGGATATACTCATCCTGCTGAAACATCTGATGCGCCACTGCATTACCCAGCACCAGATTCTCCTTGGTGCGGGCGACATAGTGGATGATGGTCAGTGGCAGATGATCTGAACCCGCCTCCAGCGCCAGATTGTTGAAGGTACGATAGGGGGCGTCGAGGCTGGCTTCGGCTTCGATATACAGTTGTTGCTGCCGTTTCAGGATCAGCAGGCCGCGCTGTGCCCCGGCATTCTGCAGGGCGAGTTGCATCAGACGACCCAGCAGCTTTTCCAGCACGATCTCATCGGAGATCGCCTGTGATGCCTGTATCACCGAGGTGATATCAAAGGAGTGTGTGTCAAAGTTGCCTGAGTGAAGGGCGTCATCCACGGATTGATCAGCGGCAGGTGCCTCAATGATGGCTGGTGCTATGCCATAGTGACGACGCATCTGTGTCTGCTTGGCAGTGGCGCCCCAATCACCAAAAAGGCGATAGGCATCCATCAGGTAGCTGTGAGCAATTGCCGGTTTCTGCCAGTCAAGGCAGAACTGCCCGGCCAGCTCACAGGCCAGCGCCTCTTCCAGTACAAAGCTCTTCTCACGCGCTGTGCGGATCGCTTCTTCGTAATGGGTCAATGCCTGAGCCGGACGCCGTCTGGCTTTCAAGAGCTCCGCTTGCAGCAGATGATAGTGGTGTTGATGATTATCGGGTGAATACCCGGCAAGCTCACGGATATGGCGAAGGGTCCGGCGAATATGTTTCAGCTCACGATAACGATTTAAACCACTGAGTTTGGGTAGCAGGGAAAGGCGACACAGTGCAGTTACCACTTTAAGCCAGGGTGCAGTGAAGGTGCCACCGATTGAAGAGAGCAGTTTTTCACCCTCCAGGCAATGACGCAGTGCCGTATAAGCCTCTCCCAGCAGGTAGCAAAGCAATCCCTTGTAAAAGTGGTGCAGACAGATTGCCGTGCGGTGGTTTTCCCGCTTCAGTTCGGCCAGATCACGCTCTTCACTGTAGAAACGTCCATCCAGGCGCAGGGGATTACTGTTCTGCTCAGTCAGGTTATCGATGATCTGCAGTGTGAAGAGTGAGTATTGCAACGACTGCTCTTGTCCTGACTGTCGTAGCAGCTCGGTATACTGCTCCAGAGCCGGCTGGATCTCGTTGAGGTTCTGGCTGAGCGGGAAGGCATACTGAATATAGGCAGCCAGCGCATAGGCACTCCATTCCATATCACCGCAATCAAGGGCGAGCTGATGGGCCCTGAGCAGGGATTCCAGACAGAGTCTCAAGGGTTCGCGATAATGGCGGATATAGGTGTTGAACAGCACCAGGGTGCGCGGGTATGTCAGTGGAGCCGGGTACTGCAGATCCAGTTTGATGGCCAACTGACCCAGCTTGTAACCCTGTTCGATGGCATTGAACTGGCCACACAATACGCCACCGTAACCGGCAAAGGCCATCGCTGATGCCGGATTCAAGCCGTGTACAAGGCTTAGCTCCACCTCTTTGGCCATGACCAGTGGTCTCAGCTCTGAGCTGGAAAATTTGATCACACCGAACATGCTGGCCAGAATCGGCATGGCGGCCAGAAGTTGTGGAGACTGCATTTTTCGGGCAGACAGAATCTGCTCTTCAGTATGCTGCCTGAGCAGCCAATGGGTTCTCGCCAGAGCTCGCCAGAAATAAAGTTTGCCTGGTTTTTCCCGCAGTTTTACTCCAAGCCTGTCCAGCAGGTCCAGAGCGATCTTGAGGGCTTTGTCGAAACGGTTACGTGCGACCTGCGACTGAATACGGATCTCATAAAGACGCACCTTATCCAGCAGATCGTGCGCATTGGTTTCCACAGCCAGCATCAGTTGATCCATCAAACCCTGATCCGACTTGATATGGGCCAGATCGGCTGCTGCCGTGTGCAGATTCAGTGTCAGAGCATAATGCTGCAGCCAGGCATCAACCGGTAGCAGGGCAAGCCCCTGCAACAGATAGTCCAGTGCCGAATCGAAGGCTGCGGTCTCGCGTGCCCGCAGGCCTGCCCGCAGGTTAAGCTGCGCCAGCGACAGACGCTCTTCAGGCTCTGTTACCAGCCGGCGTGCCTGATTCAGATGGTTGGCTATCTCGAACAGCCTGCTCTCCTGCTCCTCCTCGTTCAGGCTTTTCAGCAACTGCTTGCCTATCTGCAAGTGCAGAGCTTCCAGGTCCGACTCACTGATCAGCGAATAGGCTGCCTGCTGCACGCGGTCATGCACGAAACGGTAACGCGAGCGGGCAGGGTCGATATGCTGAAACAGCTGAGAGCTGTCATCCTGAGGCACCACCAGCCCCTCGGTCAGCGCTGGCCACAGATCTCTTGCTGTCTGATCGGGGTGCAAAGTACTGACCAGCGACAGAATACGCAGATTAAAAACACTGCCGATGCAGGCTGCCAGAGGTAATACGCGCTGGGTAGCCACTGGCAGTCGCTGAAACTTGCTGACCATCAGTTCAATGACATTGTCGGTCATCTCCTGAACACGTATGGCCGCTTCATCCCATTGCCAGCGCTGCTCTCGAAAGGTGATCATCCCCTCCTGATAGAGTGAGTGGAGGAACTGATTCAAAAAGAAAGGGTTACCCTGAGTTTTCTGCAGGCAGGCCACTGCCAGTGAGCGACATTGATCTGGCCGACAGAGCAGGGTATCGGCCAGCAGATGGTTAACCTGCTGCAGATCCAGCGGTGTCAGTGACAGGCTGACTATCTGCTCTGAACTCTGATATGAACTCTGCTCCAACCGACTCAGAATCGTTCGCAGCGGATGACCGGCATTGACCTCCTGGTCACGGTAACTGACGATCAACATCAGGTGGCTCAGGTCGCCGATCAGCACCAGATGCTCAAGCAGGTAGAGAGATGCCAGATCGGCCCAGTGCAGGTCGTCCATAAACAGAACCAGCGGCTTTTCTGCGCTGCTCAGAACGCGCAGCATCTGAACGAAGAGCCTTGAAAAACGGTTCTGCTCCTCTGCAGGCAGCAGTACAGGGCTCTCCGGCTGTGGACCGATGATCAACTCCAGCTCAGGGATCAAGCGCAGCAGTACCTGAGCTTGCCTGCCCAGTGCTGACAGCAGTTGCTCCCGTTTCAGATCGATCTGTGGTTGAGGCTCTGTCAGCAGTTGCCGGACCAGGCTCTGCAGCGCTTGAATGATCGCAAAATAGGGGCGGTTGCGGCGAAATTGATCAAACTTGCCGCTGCTGAAGCTGCCACCACGCTCGTTCACATACTGACGCAGCTCAAGCACCAGGCTTGATTTTCCGACACCGGCATAGCCGCTGATCAGTGTCAGCGTGCGCTTTCCTGTCGCCGTCTGATCATAGCGCTGCTGCAGCTTCTCAAGCATGCTTTCACGACCATAGAGCTTTTGCGGAATCTGAAAACGCGCCGAAATATCCTGCTCGCCCAGTGGTGGCAGTTGCTGGTCAGGCGAGTGTTCCAGTTGCAGGCACTGTTGCAGGTCATGCACCAAGCCGATACTCGACTGATAGCGTTGAGCGGCATCCTTAGCCAGCAGTTTAAGCAGAATACGAGACAGACGTTCGGGGATCTTCGGGTTAAGAATATGCGGAGGTATTGGCTGCTTGGCGATCTGGTTATGGACCTGTTCCAGACTCTCCTGACTGATAAACGGGGGCTGGCCAGTCAACACCTCATAGAGTGTCACGCCAAAGCTGTAATAATCGGTTCTGTAGTCGATGCTGCGATTGATGCGGCCGGTCTGCTCCGGTGCAATATAGGTGAGATTCATCTGTGCCAGATCAGGAGCGAACCAATGAGCCTGCTCATGACTGAGCCGTGTACTCAGAGAAAAGTCGATCAGCTTCGGTGAGCCTGTTTGCGGGTGGACCAGAATATGATCCGGGCTGATCTGTTTGTGAATGATATGTGCTTCGTGCAGACGCCCCAGCAGCTCGGCAATACGGATCGCCAGTTGCAACCACTGAGTCCAGTGGCGAGCTTCGCCAGACAGAAGTTGTCGCAAGGGTACGGCACCTGAGTCAAAAAACAGAGTGGCCGGTCCTGTCTCCAGCGTGATCTGGCCAAGCGTTTGAGGCAGGTCTGGCAGATCGAGCCCTTGCAGTATCTCATACTCATGCTGCAGGCGACTCAGTCGTTGATGGCTGCTGAGCTGTCGATCCAGTTGCTTGATAATGACGGGTGCACCATCGGCCAGACAGAGCGCACGGCTGATACGGCAGAAACCCCCCTGATGAAGGCATTCGAGAATCCGGTAGCCAGCCAGAGTGCTCATGACTCAGTCGACCTGTGCAGCAAACATATAGCCCGCGCCGTGAGCTGTCAGAATGATCTGTGGGTTGGAAGGATCGTCATTCAATTTGCGCCTCAGCCGACCGATCAGCACATCCACCGATCGGTCGTTCGGTGTCCACTCCCGACCATGGATGGCGTCCATCAACTGATCACGCGAGAGCACCTGGCCGGGATGCATCACCAGGGCCTGCAACAGCCTGAACTCGCCTTCGGGTAAGCGCTCCTGAGTATCTTCTGGGCTGGTAAGCTGGCGCTTGTGAGGATCCAGCGTCCAGCCATCGAATTGCCAGCACAGTCTGGGACGGCTGCCGACAGCACCCTGCTCCTGATCCATATGCAGGACTCGCCACAGCAGATTCTTGGCACGTACCATCAATTCACGTGGATTGAAGGGCTTAGTGACATAATCATCCGCGCCCAGCTCCAGGCCAACGATACGGTCTATCTCATCTCCCTTACTGGTGACCAGTATGATGCCAACCCGCGAACTGGCACGCAATTCACGTGTCAGCGTCAGGCCATCCTTACCCGGCAGGTTGATATCCAACAGCACCAGATCCACCTGCTCCTGTCGTACACGCTGAGTCAGATCATCGGCTCGTTCCGTTTCACTGACACGATAGCCCTCTTTCTGGAAGTAGCTGACCAGCAGTGATCGTGAGGCCAGATCGTCCTCGACAATCAGTATATGGGCAGGGTGAGAGGTCTCATTTTTCATATTTCACTCAGACTCAAAGGCAACAATTCAAAGGCAGCAATTAAATGTCAGCAATAGTTCTACTCTGAACTGCACTATTCACCGAGTCAGCAAAAAGGGAAAGTGATTTTTACATTCTGTTACATCTGCGCACAACTGAGCACATTTTGGCAGTACTTCATTTACATGCCCGGTTTAGTTTAGCCATACCTGCCTTAAGGCATTTTTGCGGTAACACCATCTCATCATCAGTGAGGAGTGATGGCTTTGATTAATAATAAAACTAAAAAGGCACTGTCAGGAAGCGGCGTCCTGCTGCTGGCTGGCCTGGCCAGTCTTCCACTGGCGGCGCAGGAGGGTCATCAACTTCTGCGCAATAACTGTGGGGTCTGTCATGCCGAGTCAGGCAGTGCGGATAACCCTGTTTTCTCCCGTATCAGTGAGCAGCGCAAATCACCCGAAGGCTGGCTGATGACCATCAACCGCATGGTGCATCTGCGCGATGTTGAGATCTCTGCCGATGATAAACGCAATCTGGTGCGCTATCTGGCCGACACTCAAGGGCTTGCGCCCGACGAAGCTGCCCCCTTCCGCTACCTGCTGGAGCAGGACACCAATCTGATTGAAACAGGTGTGGACGCCGAATTGGTGGAAACCTGTGCACGTTGCCATTCGGGAGCGCGCTTTGCTCTGCAGCGTCGGACGGAACAGGAGTGGCAGTATCTGGTTGATTTCCATATGGGCCAGTTCCCGACCACGGAGCTGCATGCGCTGTCACGCGATCGCGCCTGGTATGAGATAGCGCGGAATCAGACGGCCAGTACTCTGGCCCTTCAGTATGCTCTGGACACACCCGAGTGGAGCCAGTGGCAGTCTGAACCGAAAGCTGATGTTACCGGGCGCTGGCGGGTGGTTGGCTTTGTACCCGGCAAAGGTGAGTTTGATGCCGTGATGTTGGCCGAGAGGGCAGATGATGGACGCTATGACCTCAGCATTACCGGACGTTACGCCGATGGCAGTGAGCTGTCTGGTGATGGCAAGGCGACTCTATATACCGGCTATGAATGGCGAGCTTCGCTGACCCTTGATGGTGTCCGCATGCGTCAGGTGATGGCGCTGGATGAGCAGGGGCTATCTGGTCGCATGTTCCTGGCAGCCGAACGCGAAATCGGCGGCTCAATTCAGGCCATACAGGATCAGGGCGAAGCGGCTGTGCTGGCATTGCTACCATCTTTTGTGCGCAAGGGTGAGCATGCAGAGGTGGAGGTCATTGGTCATAACCTTCAGGCAGATAGTCTGTCGCTTGGCGCGGGTGTCGTGATCGAGCAGATTCTCTCACAAGGCCCGGATAGCATCCGTGTGCGAGTCAGCGCCACAGGTGATGAGGGTATCTATCCGGTGCAACTGGGCGATGTTGCCCAGAGCGCAGGACTGGCTGTATATGAGCAGGTTGCCAGAGTCGATGTGCTGCCTCAGGACGCAGTGGCGCGTATCGGAGGCGGCGGCATGATGGCCAAGGTTAGAACAGCCTATCGCGTGGTGGGTTACAGCGCGGGTCCGGACGGCATTCCCGGTACGGAAGACGACCTGCGACTGGGTTACATGCCAGCCAGCTGGCAGATACTGCCAGCAGATGAGGAGGCCGAGCACGATCAGGATCACATCTATGCCGGTGAGATAGATGCTAACGGTATCTTCACTCCGGGTATCGATGGCCCGAATCCTGAACGGCGCATGTCGGCCAATAATGTCGGTCGCCTGACGGTGGTTGCCACAGTTACTGATGGCGAGGAGGTCGTCGAAGGATCAGGCAATCTGCTGGTATCAGTTCCCGATTTCGTGCGTCGCGTGCTGGACTGATACGTCCACCGAGTCCGAATAATAACAAGAGGTACGTATGGGAAACATGACGCTGGTAAAACCGAATCTGCATCGAGTGGATGTGGATGCGCGACAGATGCTGTTTCATATCCCCAGCAGTAGTCTTTTTGAACTGGATGGGCTCAGTCGTGAACTGCTGGCTCTGTTTGATCAGCATGATCAGGTCAGCCCCGAACTGCTCCATCCTCTGTTTGTGCGTTACGGTCAGAGCGATGTCGAAGAGGTGCTGTCTGAGCTGAGTATACTGGAGGTCGTGTCTGATGTCAGTCGTGTCGCCAGGATCAATACGGTGCCGCAGAAGGTGACGCAGTTCCCGCTCACCACGGTGGTGTTGAATGTGAACACCGGCTGTAATCTGAGCTGCACCTACTGCTACAAAGAGGATCTGACCACCCCGTCCAAGGGGCAGAAGATGGGCTACGATGTTGCGATCAAATCGATCGAGATGTTGCTGCGCGAATCGCCTAACCAACCAAGCTACCATGTTGTGTTTTTTGGTGGCGAGCCCCTGAGCAATATGCCGTTGCTGCGTGATGTGGTCGACTACTGCGAGAAACGCTTTGCCGACCTGAATGCCGAGGTTGATTTCACGCTGACAACCAATGCCACCTTGCTGACCGAAGAGCTGATCGACTGGTTTGATCAACACCGCTTTGGCCTCACCATTTCGATGGATGGACCCAAGGCGATGCATGACAAGAACCGTATCACGGTCGGTGGACAGGGCACCTATGATGTTGTCAGGAAAAAGGTGGAGTTGCTGCTCAGCCGTTATAAATCCCGGCCGGTAGGCTGTCGCGTCACACTGACACGAGGTGTGACCGATGTGGAGCGCATTTTTGACCATCTGTTCGATGAACTGGGATTTGCCGAAGTAGGTTTCGGGCCGGTGACATCGGGTGATATCAGTGATTTCAATCTGACCCAGGAGGAGCTGGCCGAAGTGTTTGCTGGCATGAAACGCCTCGGCAGACGCTATCTGCAGGAAGCACTGGCGGGCCGTAATCTCGGCTTCGGCAATATGCATCAGCTGCTGACGGATATGAACGAAGGCAACAAGAAACTGCTCCCCTGTGGTGCGGGTGTTGGCCTGTTGGCAGTGGATAAGGATGGTGGGCTTAACCTGTGTCACCGCTTCACCGGATCTGATCTGCCACTGTTCGGCGATGTCGACAAGGGCATCGACAAGCCGCGCCTGGCCGAATTTGTCGAGCAGCGCCTGGATCGCAGCAATACCGGCTGCGAAACCTGCCGTATCCGCAATCTCTGTTCCGGTGGTTGTTATCACGAAAGTTACGCTAAATATGGTGATCCCGCACATCCCTCCTATCACTACTGCGACCTGATGCGCGACTGGGTCGATTATGGTGTGGAGGTCTATTCGCGGATCATGCTGGAGAATCCGGGGTTCTTTGCGGCCCATGTCACCCCGAGGAGGAGTGCCTGAAATGAAGCATCTGAAGTCGATGAATAAGAAAGCGCACCTGATCAATCAGGCGATAAACCCGGAGCAGGTGGAGGAGGTGGTTGCGATGCAAACGGTAGTCGGGTGCACCGCAACCACCGATCCCGGTTGGGAGCTGGATCCGTTTGGTGGGCTGGGCTCGCTGTGTCAGCCGATGGAGTCTGATCTGTATGGCTGTGCTGACGCCTGCTGGTGGCCAGCGCAGGTGCCCGACACCATGAGTACCTACCCTGACTGGGGCAATGGGGTGGCAAAAGCGGATGAGGACTGGCGCAAGCTGGATGGTATCTTCGAAGATGGCGAGTAACGGAGCCGGGCATATGAAACTGAATAGATTGTTCAAACAACACAGCATCAAGGGGTTGGCTGCAGCACTCCTGTGTGCATCTGCTCTACCGGTCAGCGCAGCTCAGGAGTATCTGCTGACGGTCACCCGTCCCGGTCATCTGCATGTCATCGACATGAAAACCAATGAGGTGGAGCGCAGCTGTGATATTCCCGGAAAATTCGGTTCGGGGGCGATCACCGTATCACCGGATGGCAAGACCGCATTCGTGCTGAGTAATATCTGGGAAGATGTCTATGGCTTTGATATTCGCAGCTGTCAGATCGTCTTTCATGCCGCACAGTCCAGCGCTAGCGAAAGAGTGAAGAGCTTCCAGTCCCTGACGGTGAGTCGTGACGGCACTGAGCTCTATACAGTGCAGAATCCAACGCGACTGCTCAGTGATCGCTATGAAATTCTGGAGCCACGTCTGGCGGTATACAGGATTGCGGATGGTCTTGGCGCACAACCGGTACGTACCTTTCCGGTCGATCGTCGCATCACCAAAATTGCCGCAACCGATACCGGTGAGGTGATACTCGGGGGTGGTGATGTCAAGGCGATCAACACCCAGACGGGTGATGTGCGCATGGTTGCAGCCCTGCAAAACTGGGATCGTGGACCCTTATGGTTACCACCGGATGCTTTTGCCATGCACTCCCAGGGTGAGCAGGCGAATGAATATATCATGCCCTACGTGACAGCCCGATTCAGCGATGAAGAGTGGGATTTTGAAACCGCGGAATGGTGGTGGGGGTTGAGCCGTGTTGACCTCAGTACCGGCGAAGCGGAGTTGATAGAAGCAATTCCTTTCGAGTTTATAGTGTTCAACTTCATTACCGATCCGCGTGACAGCAATATCCTGTATGGCAGCTTCAACACCCTGTCCAAGCATGATATCAGTACGCAGGAGACACTGATCGTCAAGGAGATGCCGCACACCTACTACAACCTGAATATATCGGGTGATGGCTCGACCATCTATGTTGGTGGCACCAGCAGCGATATTTCGATCCATGATTCTGAAACCCTTGAAAAGATCGGGGCGATACATCTCAGTGGTGACATGACCACGTCGGACCTGAGAGTGGCCACGATTCGGGAATAACGCCTGATGACTATCCTGCACTGGTTGGAAGGTGCTATCGACAAGCCGGTCACGCAGAGTCTGCGGGCTGGCTTTGTCTGGTTATACAGCTTTGTCAGCCCGCGCCGGAAAGCGATTCTGGGGTTGCTGGGATTGTCATTGCTAGCCTCGATGCTGGTACTGCTGCAACCCTGGCTGACCAAACTGCTGATTGATGATGGCCTGCTGGCCGGAGACTATCAGGCGCTGGTGATTGTGGCGGCGCTGATGATGCTGGTCGGGATCATTGGCACATTGCTGTCGGGCGTCAATCGTTACCTGCACACGCGACTGTCAGGGCAGATCCTTTTTGCACTACGCAGTGATCTGTATGGTCACCTGCAACGCTTATCACCCGGTTTCTTTGGCAAACGTCGAGTCGGTGATCTGCTGTCACGTATTGATGGTGATGTTGCCACCATTCAGCGCTTTGCCGTGGATAGCCTGTTCTCGGCGATCAGCAGCCTGATCGGATTGGCTGGTGCCCTGATTCTGATGCTGGCGCTCTCCTGGCAGCTGTCTCTGCTGGTGCTGGTGTTGATTCCACTGGAGGTGCTCTGGTTGCGCCGCATGCGTCGTCAGGTGGAGCAGCGTACCCGCGATCTGCGCGAAAAGTCCGCCGATCTGTCCAGTTTTCTGGTGGAAACCCTGCCCGCGATGAAGTTTATTCAGGCTTCCGGTCAGGAGGCACGAGAAAGGTCACAGCTGGATAATCTCAACGATCAGTACCTGTCACGCCTGTTGAAACTGCAGGTGACCGAGTTCTTCACTCATGCGATTCCCGGCACTTTGACCTCATTGACCCGTGCATCGGCATTTCTGATTGGTGGCTGGTGGGTGATACAGGGGCAATGGCAACTGGGTTCGCTGATCGCTTTTTCGACCTATCTCGGCATGGCGATGGGGCCGGTCAACAGTTTACTGGGGCTCTATGTCGCGATTCAGCGCATGAGCGTCAGCCTGGAGCGGGTCTGGGAACTGAGAGCGACAGATATTCAAGTACAGGATGCAATCCAGCCGCGCCCTCTGGCACAACCGGCCAGAGGTCAGATTCAGCTCAGTGGGGTGTCATTTCGTTATGATGAGCAATCTGATCCAATACTGGACGGTGTCAGCTTTACGCTTCCTGCGGGACAGAAAATTGCGCTGAGCGGAGCCTCGGGTGTGGGTAAATCCACTCTGATCGACCTGCTGCATCGACATTTCGATCCAGATAGCGGCAGGATACTGCTCGATGGCGTTGATATCCGGGAGTTGGGCTTGGCTGATCTGCGTCGCAGTATCGCGGTGGTCAGTCAGGATATCACACTGTTTCGTGGCACTCTGGCGGATAACCTGCGCTATGCGGCCCCGGATGCCAGTGAGGCTGAAATACAGGTAGCAGCACAACAGGCGCAACTGGATGATCTCATCAACCGATTACCGATGGGGATTCATGGCCTGATTGGTGAGCGCGGCCAGCAGCTCTCGGGTGGCCAGCGCCAGCGTATCGCCATAGCCCGGGCTTTACTGCAGCAACCCCTGGTGCTGGTGCTGGATGAAGCCACTTCAGCGGTAGATGAACTGACCGAAATGCAGGTGATAGCTGCAGTGGACCAGTTGTTTGCCGACAAGACACGCATCCTGATCAGTCATCGACGCAGCACGCTTCATGGGGCCGATCTGCAACTGCTGCTGGCTGAAGGGCAGCTGAGGGGATTGCCATTACTGGATGAGGTAGTAGGTGATGGCTGAGGGCAGAGTGCGTATCGGGCTGGTGGACAGTGGTTTCAGCCCAGCGCAGGCGTCCTGGGTGCAGGTGGCTGCGGGCTTTGAAGTGATCGAGCATCAACTGTGGCTGGTGGATACCCAACCGGATCAACAGGGCCATGGTACGCGGCTGCTGGAGGTGATTCATGCACTGGCACCAGAGGCTGAACTGCTGATGGCTCAGGTGTTCAGGCAGCGTCTGACGACAACAGCGGCACAGGTGGCAGCAGCTATCGACTGGCTGGTTAAGCAGAAGGTCGATCTGATCAATCTGAGTCTGGGTCTGAGGCAGCACCGAGAGGTGCTGCAGCAGGCTTGTGAGCGTGCGTTTAAGGCAGGGGTTCATATCTGTGCAGCCAGCCCGGCACGTGGCGAACCTGTTTATCCGGCCAGCTACCCTGGTGTATTCAGAATGACCGGCGATGCACGCTGTGATCGTTATGAGATTGCGCATCTGGAAACCGCGTTTGCGGATTTTGCTGGCTGCGTGAAGCCTATCAATGGGCAGCAGAATCTCTCTGGAGCAAGTATTGGTTGTGCGCATATGAGCGCACATATCGCCCGTTATCTGGCTGAACAGCGAAGTAAACGTCCATCGCAGGTGCGACAGTGGTTGATCCAGCAGGCACATTACCAGGGCGCAGAGAGGCGATCGTCATGAGTCCACAAATTCTGATTCTTGGTGGTGGACCGGCGGCCGCGGCAACTGCAATCGGGCTGCGTCGTCTGCAATATTCGGTGACTGTCATCGCTGAACCCAGGCCATTTACTGCGGTGGAGGGTGTTTCGGAAAGAGCGCTGCAGGGTATGAATCATGCCGGATTTCACCATGCTCTAGCGACTGTCTCGCCGCCTTCTTTGCGTCGTGTGACCTGGCAGGGGCAGACCAGTGCCGCCAATACTGAGCACTTGATCGAACGTCAGAAATTTGATCAGGCGCTGGTATCGGACATGCAGGTGGCCGGTGTGGATTATCAGATCGGGCGGGTTATAAAACTGACCAGCGATGTCACTGGGCATAGTGTCGTGGTGCGCAGCCATGATGCAGGTGAATACCAATTGGATGCGGACTTCCTTGTAGAAGCCAGAGGGCGTGCAGCCCCGCTTGGAGAACTGCCCCGCCTGCGCGGACCGGAAACCCTCTCTATCCTGCAATACTGGCAGGGCGAGACAGGCCAGCCCTGCTCGGCGGTGGAAAACTTCACGGATGGCTGGGCCTGGATGGCACGCATGCTGGATGGCCGGCGTTACCTGCAACTGACGCTTGATCCCGCAGCAGAGAAGCTGCCACCCAAAGGCGAACTCGCGAGCTGGTGCACTGAGCGTCTGAACGCACTGACTCAGAGCACTCACTTCATGACCGGCGCGACCTATCTGGATCAGCATGCGCGTACCAGTACGCCTGTGCTGTGCCTGCAGTGTGCAGGGCATAACTGGTTACGGATAGGTGATGCCGCCATGGCTGTCGACCCCTTATCCGGCAATGGCATTTTTCAGGCGATCTCATCTGCGCTGCAGGCGCCGGCAGTGATCAATACATTGCTGACAAGCCCTGAGCAGCAAGAGATAGCCATCGCTTTTCATCAGGAGCGGATATCTGGGCTTTTCTACCGCTTTGCCCGTGTCGGGCGTGACTTTTATGCCGAGATTGATACAGACAGTCACCCCTTCTGGCACGCGCGCGCGCATTGGCCGGATCAGCAGTCCCTGCATACGACTGTTAGTCCCGATCAGGTCACAATCGGATTGCGCTCGGTGGTGGATGGATCATTGATTCGTGAAAGGCCGGTGGTGATCACACCCGACCAGCCGATGGGTATCTGGCATCTGCAGGGAGTGCAGATGGCGCCCTTACTGGAATCGCTGCAGCAGGAACCTGATACTGATCCGGTCACAATACTGCAAGCTCAACTGCCACCTGATCAGGCACGCAATCTGGTGCAGTGGATGCGCCAGCAGGGCTGGATCTGAGCGTTTCAGCCATACAGCCACTCAATTCGGTGACTCTTTTCAGCTACCTTTTCATCCACCCAGTAGTGCAATTAACTCGGTTTTACGCCTTATCCCCAGCTTCTGATAGGCGCGCTGGCGATAGGTCGATACCGACGTGGCCGACAGGTTGAGTGTCTGGGCGATGGTTTTGACCGGATGGGCGCGAGCGATCATCCGGCACACCTGTGCTTCACGCTCCGACAGCGACGCCAACAACAGATGACGCTGCCCCTGCAGGTCGGAATTATCGCGCAGCTGCCTGATCAGCAGGGCGCTGACAATCGGTACCGCCTGCTTCAGGCGCTCCAGCTCCTGCTGGGTAAACAGCCCCTTTTCCGCAGAACGGTAGAAGTTGATATAGAACAGGTTGCCGCTCTCCTCATCGCGCACAGCGATCGCGAACTTTTCATTCAATGCCGGCTGATTGAAAAACGTCTGACGGTACACTGCCGGCAGTGAGCGGTGCAGTAGCACTTCGCAGGCATGCTCTCCCGGATTATCCCTTACCTCAGCGATCAACTGTTGCAACAAACCATCCTTGCGGAACTGGCCCCCGGCATAGAGGCGAGCCAGCTCCAGGCCCAGCTCCGGGTTGCTCCGATTATGCGCCAGACGACAGCGCATCTGATCCGCGTGAGAGTCGAGCTCAAATACCATGAACTGCTCGATCACGGCGATCTGCGACATCAATTGAAAGAAACGCGGAAAAAAGCGGCCACTGCCCAGCGCCTCGATACACGAGGCGATGACAAGGCTCTGCTGCTGATCCGCAGTCTGTAATGCGTGCTGAGGCGAGGTCTTTGAAGGCATGCTGGCATCATTATCCGTGCAGGCCGGTCTGTCAATCTGTGTTGAGTTTGTCATAGTTTTACTAGGACAGGGCTCAGGGGCACCAGTGGTTAAGGTAGAGGTACAAGAACAACCAACAGGATTTCGAGGACGCCTCTGATGCATCAGCCTGATACCACGCCACGTCACTCCATCTATTATGACTACAGGGTTTACCCTTTCTCGCGCCCGCCGGAGATGGATGGCCACTCTCTGAACCACCAGGTAGTGATCGTCGGGGCCGGCCCGATCGGTATGATGACCGCTTTGAACCTTGCACAACATGGGATCCCCAGCGTGGTGCTGGAGGCGGATAATCAGGTGTCTCACGGCAGTCGTGCCATCGTTTTTACCCGCCGTTCGATGGAGATACTGCAGCAGGTGGGCGTAACGGCCCGCATACTAGAGAAGGCCCTGCCCTGGTCCAGAGGCAACTCCTTTTATCGTGGGCAATGTGTGTTTCGGATGGAGGCACCGGATACACCGGACAGTCGCTTTCGTCCAATGTACAACCTGCAGCAACAGTATCTGGAGGAGTATATTCTGGATCAGGTGATGCACAGTGAGCTGATCGAGATGCGTTGGGCCAGCAAAGTGATGGCCGTGGAGCAGGATGACAACAGCGTACATCTGACGGTGGACACTCCCGAGGGCGAGTATCGCCTGACAAGCGACTGGCTGGTGGCGGCTGATGGTGCACGCTCCTTTGTCCGCAGTGCCCTGAATCAGCGGATGGAAGGCGCGAGCTATAGTGGCCAGTTCGTGATTGCGGATATCCGCATCGATCTGGATTTTCCGACCGAGCGCAGGGCCTATTTTGATCCCGAGTGGAATCCGGGCAATACCGTACTGATGCATCGTGAGCCGGATAATATCTGGCGTATCGACTATCAGTTGCCGCAGGGTGAAACACCCGAGCAGGCACTGTCGGAAGCGTCGCTGCATCAGCGGATCAATGCGCAGCTGAAAATGGTCGGTATCGATGCTCCCTGGGAGCTGGACTGGTGTTCGGTCTACTCCGCCCGTACGCTGACACTGCCTGATTATCGCGTGGGGCGTGTGGTGTTTACCGGCGATGCTGCGCATATTCTGCCGATTTTTGGCGTACGCGGTGCCAACACCGGGCTGCAGGATTGTCAGAATCTGGCCTGGAAGCTGGCTCTGCATATCAAGGGGGTGGCCGGCCTTGATCTGGTGGACAGCTACAGCAGCGAGCGGGTGCAGGCGGCCAGAGAGATTATCGATGAGGCTGGCAAGAGTACTCGCTTCATGGCACCGCCGAGCAAGGGTTATCGCCTGTTGAGAGATGCGACCCTCTCCCTGTCCCTGCAGAAGGATTTCGTCGGCCCCTTGTTTCACTGGCGCACCTCTCGTGCACACAACTATCCCGATTCAAGCCTGAATACGGCGGCGGACAATGCGGTTTTTGCCAGTGGTCCGGCGAATGGCATGCCGCTGGAAAATATTCAGCTGAGCGAGAATAACTATCTGTTTGATCATCTGGATAACGCCTTTAATCTGCTTCTGTTCAATCTGACGCCAGTTCAGTTGGATCAGATGCAGACTCTGCAGGCTAATCTGCGGGCTGAAGAGATCCCGATCAATCTTCTGCATGTCACCAGTCGCCCTGCCGAGCAGGCGGAGCCATCTGTCACGCAACTGGTGGATATCAGTGGTCATATGCGCAGTGCCTATGGTGCCGGTTCCGGCAGTGTTTATCTGGCAAGGCCTGATCATCATGTCGCGGCGCGCTGGTTATCACTGGATGTGGCAGCGGTAAAACAGGCGATAGACAACATTCTGAATAAAGCATGAGAGGTAAGATGATGAACAGCAATCTGAGACCACAGGAGCTGGAAAGCGTATATGACGCGCTGGCCGAATCCCTCGATCAGGCCGGTGAGCAGGATCGGCTGTACCTGGTCAAGGTCGCCTTGTGTCTGGCCAATCTGACCGGTGATGCGGACGCGGTATTGAACAGTTTCAGAGAGTGTCTTGAGGATCTGTAGTCGATAAAAGAAGTTTACAGTCAGGATGAAAGCCGGGTCTGATTCAGGCCCAGCTTTCGATATGTGCGCTGTTGATCAGCAGGCGGATAAGATCCGAACGGGTAATGATACCCTGCAACCTGTCCTTGGCATCTATCACTGGAATGGCGGTGACAGGGTAGTTGACGAAAATGGTCGCAATCTGAGGCAGCTCAGTCTCAGGTGCTGCCACGATCATGCGTTTCTGGAAAGTCACGGCAATGGTGACTGTCGAATCCGTGCCATGATCCATGATCTCCTGGCGGGTTATCAGGCCCAGTGCTCTGTCCTCATCAGCGACAACAACCAGTTGATTTATTTCATGTTCTTCCATCTTTAGCCAGGCCTGGCGCAGGTTGTTCTCCGGTGAGATGGTCTGCACCGGCGAGGTCATGACCTTGCTGGCCGACAGGATGGGAATAGGTTTGGGCTTGCCGGCCTGCCGGGTTTCCTCATAGGCTTTTCCGGCATCCTTGCTGACAGCCGGTTGTTTACGGCGTGCCTCCGGGTCTATATGGAAAAAGTTCTCGGCATCATCTGTCAGATGCTCTTCAGAGCCGGGTGTATGACGGGAATGCTTGGGCTCAGTCAGGCCCTCGACACTGCGATCCTGAAACAGAGATCTCAAGGGTGTCTGTATCCGATATCCATGATCATAGATTGCCAGCATATTAGCAGCCTCCGCCTGTTTCTCTAACCTGTATCGGCTATATCAAATTAATCTTAAGCCGAAAAGTGTAAAACGTCTGTTTATTTGATGCTTAAATGATCACAAAGTTTATGCCGGGTCATAATTGATTACGGATAAGCCTTTTGATGATGAAGCGGGCCGGGTGGATCAGTTCGCTGAGAGAACGCTCCAGTGGCAGCGGCTCGTTGCAGATCTGAGCGGCGAGCAGTTCTGCGCTGATAGGGCAGGTGATCAGGCCTTTTGAACCATGGCCTGCATTGACAAAAAGCCCGTCATGGTAGCTCGCAGGAGTGCTGAAGCGCCAGTTGGCGTCGTCGCGCAGCTTGGCGTAGTGTTCGATGAACAGTTCGTAAACCGGCGCAGGGCCGACAACCGGCAGGTAGTCGGGTGTAGTACAGCGAAAACCGACGCGGCCTTCAGGAAGACTTGCCTGGCTCAGTGCGCCAAAGCCGGGAAGCGCAGCCAGCAGCTTGTCCAGGTTATCCTGCTGATCCCTGGCTGACAGCTGTATATCCTGCTGATGCAGATTGAAACTGGCACCATAGCAGTAGCGTCCGTGCAGGGCTGGTGAAATATAGCCATCGCCACAGACCACTGTCTTGATCCGGGGGAGGTCGGGAGTTGCATCGACATAACTGGTCTGGCCGCGAATCGGTTTCAGGGGCAGGTGGTGCAGTTGTTCAAACGCCGATGCTTCAGCTGCACCACAGACCACCACGACAGGTGCGCAGTAGTGTGCTCCCCTGGTTGTTTCAAGCATCCATTCATGTTGTACCCCTTGCTTAGTCCGGTTCAGTGACTGCACCGAGCAATCGGTGATCAGCTCTATCAGCGGATGTTGAAGCAGCCAGTGGCAGAAGGCTGGAGGCGACACCCAGCCAGCCGATGGAAAGAACAGGCCGCCCGAACTGACTTCACTGCCGGCAAGGTTGCTGGCAGATGGCTGATCCACCCACTGCACCAGCTCCTGGCTGTAATGACCCAGCGCTATCAACTCCCTCTGCCGCTCGGCTTCCTTATCTGTCAGTGCCAGTTGCAGCACACCACACAGATCCACCATATCCGGGTGCGAGTGTAGCAGTGGAGCCAGCAGACGTGTGGCCTGTTGAAAGCCTGCCAGATGAAAATCACTGTGTGCAGTGGGGCGGGCCGAGAGTTTGGCATAGAGGGCACCCTGAGGGTTGCCTGATCCGGCTTGTGCCGGCGCTGAGTGACGCTCGAACACTTTCACACTTATCCCACGCTCAGCCAGAGCACGTGCTGTGGTGGCACCTGCAAGACCCGCACCTATGATGATCGCTTCTGCGGGACGTTCAACCGGCTGTGGCTGGCGTGAAAACCAGATTGATCTGGTGGGAGCCTGTCTTGTCGGCTTCTCCATCGGATCAGTCACCATCTCGCCGGTCAGCATTTCGAGCTTGGAGCCAAAGCCCGGGGCTTTGTTCAGGTGAAAGCCGACTGTCGCCAGTCCATCCCGTACGTGTCTCGCCACAGTGAAAGTGGCCAGAGTGGTGCCCGGTTTGCTGAGCCGAGCCATGGTTTGAAACAGCGAGTCATGCCACATGGCAGGATTACGCGACGGGGCAAAACCATCCAGAAACCAGGCGTCAATGCGGGCATCCAGGGTCGGCAGCATCTCGATCAGATCACCATAGATCAGTGTCAGGTGAATGCGTCCATGATCGAATATCAGTCGATGGTAACCCTGTTGTGGCAGGGGGTAGCTGGCCAGGAGCTGTTCGCAACCATCTGAAAATTCAGGCCAGCAAGCGTGCAGTCTGCTCAGATCATCACGTTGAATCGGGTGCTTTTCAAAGGAGATGAAATGTAAAACGGCGCTGTCTGGTGCAGTGTTCAGCCACAGCTCTCTGGTGCATAAAAAGTTCAACCCCGTCCCGAAACCGGTTTCCGCAATCACGAAACATGACCGCGTCGTCAATACGTGAAAGCGCTCAGCCAGGCGGTTACCGGCAATGAAAACATGGCGCGATTCATCGACACCGCCATCGCGATTAAAGTAGATATCATCAAAATCAACAGCCACAGGTACCTGGTTCTGCCAGGTCAGGTTGGCACAGCTCAGCAGTCGGGAGGTGGCGATGGGCTTTTTCACTTATTATCCGGTCAGGTTTTCGAGTCGGCTGTATTATTGTCATAACTATTATTGGCATAACTATTTTTTGCATAACGACAGTCGGGCTGTAATCGATGCATAGCGCGAAGTATAATGCCAGAAAGGATGATCAGGCTGAAGGTTCAGTTTGGAACAGAGGAAGAGGTAATGACTGAACGGTCGTGGTATCTGGTGCAATGCAAGGCAGGGCAGACTGGGCGTGCAGATGAAAATCTTCGTAACCAGAACTATGAGTGCTTTCTGCCGATGCTGGAGGTTGAGCGTATCAAGGGGGGGCGTAGAAAACGTGTCACCGAGCCGCTTTTTCCCGGCTATGTGTTTGTCCATCTCGACAGAGTAGAGGATAACTGGGGGCCGATTCGTTCAACCCGTGGTGTATCCCGCATCGTCTCTTTCAACGGTATGCCGCTTCCAATCAGTGATGAGATCATTGATGAGCTGGAATCGAGATCCCGTATGTCAGGTGCGCTTCCTGCAATGCAAAAGGGTGATCGTATCCGTATAACTTCTGGGCCATTCAGAGAGCTGGAGGCGATCTTCGATTCGTTTGATGGAGAGGAGCGTGTCGTGATTCTGCTTGAACTGCTCCACACCCAGCAGCGTTTGCACCTGCCGATAGAGAGTGTGCTCAAGATATGACCGCATCCAGATGAAAGTATTGATTACGGGTGTTGCCGGATTTATCGGTTTCCATGTTGCGCGTGCACTGCTCGAAAGAGGGGATGAGGTTGTCGGCATCGATAATCTCAATGATTACTACGAGGTCTCGCTCAAGCAGGCCCGGCTGAAAGAGCTGCAGCCCTATGGTCTGTTCCGCTTCATCAGAATGGATATTGCTGACCGAGACGAAGTGGCGGCGCTGTTTGCACGTGAGAAGCCGCAACGGGTGGTGCATCTGGCCGCTCAGGCGGGGGTGCGCTACTCGATCGAAAACCCGCATGCCTATGGTGACAGTAATCTAACGGGTTTTCTGACTATCCTCGAAGGCTGTCGCCAGCAACAGGTCGAGCACCTGGTGTTTGCATCCTCCAGCTCAGTCTATGGTGCCAATGAGACCATGCCCTTCAGTACGGCGGATAACGTAGATCATCCGGTCTCTCTCTATGCGGCAACTAAAAAGGCTAATGAGTTGATGGCCCACAGTTACAGCCATCTTTATGGGTTACCCACCACCGGGCTACGCTTTTTTACAGTTTATGGTCCCTGGGGGCGCCCCGACATGTCGCCGTTTCTGTTTGTCAGGGCGATTTTGTCCGGGCAGCCTCTGAAAGTGTTCAATTATGGTCAGCACCGTCGGGATTTCACCTATATTGATGATATCGTAGAGGGTGTGGTTCGTTGTCTTGATCGTATTCCATCCGGTAATGCCAACTGGTCGGGTATGGTACCCGATCCTGCGAGCAGTCGTGCACCCTGGAAACTGTATAATATCGGTAACAGTCAGCCGGTTGAGCTGCTGAGGTATATAGAACTTCTTGAGCAGGCACTTGGGCAGAGCACGCAAAAAGAGCTGTTACCGCTACAACCGGGGGATGTCGAACACACCTATGCAGATGTCACCGAATTGATCCGTGATACGGGCTATGCCCCAAAGGTATCGATCGAGGAGGGTGTCACCCGCTTCGTTGACTGGTATCGCGCTTTTTACACTGATTCAGCTAAAGGATCTTGAATGCTGCAACTCCATGAGGTCAGAATCGCCATTATCGGCATGGGTTATGTCGGCCTGCCGTTGGCGGTTGAGTTTGGCAAACAGTTGCCCACGTTGGGTTTTGATATCAATCAGGCACGGCTTGCCGAGCTGGAGTCTGGACATGATGCCACGCTTGAGGTCACAGATCAGGAGCTGAAGTCGGCCACCCACCTGACCTTCAGCGCCGACCCGAAAGCAATGAAACGCTGCAATGTGTTCATTGTGACCGTGCCGACCCCGATCAATGACAACAAGCAGCCTGATCTGACACCTCTGCTGAAAGCGTCTGAAACCATCGGTGGCGTGTTAAAGCCCGGTGATTTAGTCATTTATGAATCGACTGTTTATCCCGGCGCAACCGAAGAGGATTGCGTACCGGTACTGGAGCGTGTGTCCGGTCTGATCTTCAATCAGGATTTCCATGTCGGCTACAGCCCTGAGCGTATCAATCCGGGTGATCGTCTGCATCGTGTCACCACGATTAAAAAGGTGACCTCCGGTTCCACACCAGAGGCGGCTGAGCTGGTTGATGCACTGTATCTGACGATCATCACCGCCGGTACCCATAAGGCGAGCAGCATACGTGTTGCGGAAGCTGCCAAGGTGATCGAGAACACGCAGCGGGATCTGAATATTGCGCTGGTGAATGAGTTGGCGATCATCTTCAACCGGTTGGGGATCGATACGCTGGAGGTGCTTGAGGCAGCTGGTACCAAGTGGAATTTCCTGCCCTTCCGGCCAGGGTTGGTGGGCGGTCACTGTATCGGGGTCGATCCCTATTATCTGACTCATAAGGCGCAGAGTGTCGGCTATATTCCTGACGTGATTCTGGCCGGGCGTCGCATCAACAGCCATATGGGGGCTTATGTTGCCGGTGAGATGATCAAGGCGATGCTGCGCAAGCGCATCCATGTGCTGGGCAGTCGGATACTGATTCTGGGGCTGGCGTTCAAGGAGAACTGTCCGGATCTGCGCAATACCAAAGTGGTGGATATTATTACTGCCTTGAAAGAGTTTGGCGCCGAGGTGGATGTGCATGATCCCTGGGTTTCTGCAGATGAGGCGCAGGCAGAGTATGGGGTTAAACCAGTCGCTGAACCTGCGCCGGGCATCTATGATGGCATCATTATTGCGGTTGCACATGATACCTTTCGCAATATGGGGGCTGAAGCGATTCATTCCTATGGTAAGGGGGATCATGTGCTCTATGATCTGAAATATCTCCTCAACAAGGAGCAGGCTGATATTCGTTTATGAATGCGCCAATCAAGGTGTTGATCACAGGTGCCTCTGGGTATATTGGCACTGCTTTAATGCGCTCTCTTGGTTCAGATCCACGCTTTAACTGCTTTGGAACACTTCGCCAACATACTGCGAGCCAGTCAACTGAAAAGTTTTTTTTGACCGGTGATCTGGATGCGGGTACAGATTGGTCAGGCATCCTGTCGGATGTGGATATTGTGATTCATGCCGCTGGCAGAGCTCATGTTATAAATGATCGGGCCGCAGACAGGGCGCTTGCATTTCGCAGAGTGAATGTTGATGCCACACAGACACTGGCCCTGCAGGCGGCAAAGGCAGGAGTCAAGCGGTTCATTTTTATCAGCAGCATAGGTGTCAATGGTTCATCGACACAGCAGAGCGCTTTTTCCGAGTTGCAGGAGCCAGCCCCAGAATCCGATTATGCTAGATCGAAACTGGAAGCAGAGCTGCAATTAATGACGCTCTTTTCAGATACCAATACTCAGTGGACAATTATTCGTCCACCAATGGTCTATTCAGCAAACGCGCCCGGTAATTTCAGACGCTTATTGAAGCTCGCAGCTGCCGGTTTTCCCTTGCCGCTGAAGTCGGTTGATAATCGTCGCAGCATCATTGCGCTGGAAAATCTGATTGATTTTATTCAGCTGTGTTGTGTTCATCCGGGAGCTGACAATGAAATATTTCTCATTGCTGATGAGTCGCCTGTATCCACTGCCAGCATGGTGAGCCTGCTCAGGCAAGGTATGAATAAACCGGAAAGACTTTTACCCATTCCAGTCGGATTGCTTTATCTCGGGTCCAGGCTCGTGAGCAAGCCTCTGCTTTTCAATCAGTTATGCCAGTCTCTGGTCATTGATATATCCAGGGCGCAAGGCAGACTTGGTTGGCGACCGGTTATCTCATGTGAAGATGCGCTGAAGAAAGCGGGACAAATCTATTTGCAGAATATCTCTACAGCGTGATTGTGGTGGAGTTAGCACCCTGAACCAGATGGCCCAGGAGTTAGCACTCTGACCCTAAACTAAATGGCCCACTAGCTACAGAAATTGAATTTATTGTCAATTGTCTGGATAATATGCCGACATTGAATAAAAGGATTAATAATGAGTGCAATCTTCTGGTTGCTGCCAATTGTCGTTTCAGCCTTTGTGCTGACCGGCTTCATGCTTCGGTATGCGTTGTCACGTAACATTCTTGATGTCCCGAATGATAGAAGTTCACATAGCCAGCCGACCCCTCGTGGCGGTGGCTTGGCGTTTGTGGCTACCTTTCTGACCGTGGTGGCTGTGTATGCAGCCTTCACTCTGGATACGCTGGGATGGGGGGTTGTACTCGCACTGATCCTGGGTGGTGGTCTGATTGCGCTGATCGGGTTTCAGGATGACAGGATCTATATACCGGTCAGATATCGTCTGCTGGTCCATTTCATAGCTGCTATCTGGGGGATTTACTGCCTGGGTGGTCTTCCGGATATGCCGGTGTTTGGCGTGGAAATCAAGTTTGGTTGGGCGGGCTGGCTGTTTGCCGCTTTTTATATGGTCTGGTTGCTGAACCTTTATAACTTCATGGATGGCCTGGATGGTCTGGCAAGCCTTGAAGCAGTCACCGTCTGTATCGGTGGCGCACTGGCCTACTGGGTGGCTATGGTCACTAGTGGTCAGGCAGTCAGCCTGACCGACAGCGCAATTCTGCTTCCGCTGTTTCTGGCGGCTTCCGTGTTTGGGTTTCTGCTGTGGAACTTTCCACCGGCGAAGATCTTCATGGGTGATGTTGGCAGCGGCTTTCTCGGTTTCACGATCGGTATGCTGTCGTTGCATGCCGCCTGGATTGAGCCGCAGCTGTTCTGGAGCTGGGTGATTTTGCTGGCGGTGTTTGTTGTCGATGCCACCTACACGCTGTTGTGTCGTTTGGTAAGAGGCGAGCAGATCTATCGTGCCCATCGCACCCATGCATTCCAATATGCATCACGTATGCTCGGGTCTCACCGGAGTGTTACCGTGAACGTCGCACTGATCAATGTTATCTGGCTGATACCGATGTCGCTGCTGGTGGCGATCGGTCGACTGGATGGCGCGCTGGGTGTGCTTATCGCTTACCTTCCTTTATTGCTGCTGGCTGTCAAACTCAAGGCCGGACAGCCAGAGCCGATAGTGATTCCTGATCTGGCGCGCGTCAGAAGATAATCCGCATCGACAGATCTATCGCTCTGCAGTGTTTAGTCAGAGCACCAATCGAAATAAAATCCACCCCGGTTTCTGCAAAACTCAGGAGCGTCTCGTCGGTGATATTACCCGAGGCCTCCAGTTTTGCTCTGCCTGCCGTGAGCTTGACCGCTTCGCGCATCTGATCGGGTGTGAAATTATCCAGCATGATGATATCGGCGTTTGCATCCAGCGCTTCCTGAAGCTGCTCCATACTCTCCACCTCCACCTCAACCGGCTTGCCCGGATGAAGGGACTGAGCAGTTTTGATGGCCGGAGAGATGCCGCCACAAGCCATGATATGGTTTTCCTTGATCAGAAACGCATCATACAGACCGATACGATGGTTATGGCACCCACCACAACTGACAGCATACTTCTGCGCAACCCTCAATCCCGGTAGTGTTTTACGTGTATCCAGCAGTCTTACGCCTGTTGCGGCAACACGCTGCGCATAGTGATGACTGGTGGTGGCCGTGCCCGACAGTGTCTGCAAAAAATTAAGCGCGGTGCGCTCAGCCGTCAGCAATGATCTGGCAGAGCCAGACATGGCGAAGAGCAATCCACCGGGTACGACCTGATCACCATCTTTGACATGCCATGTCAGCTCGACACTCGGGTCGACCTGATGAAACACCTCATCAACCCAGGCGATACCGCAGATCACCGCAAACTCGCGGGTGATCACCTGGGCTTTTGCCTGAGTGTCGGCGGCTATCAGATCGGCGGTGATATCACCCGTGCCGACATCCTCCTGGAGAGCATTCAGGACATTTTCTTTAATGGTTGGGTAGAGCCTGGTCAGATCGAGCATGCCGGTGTGTCATTCAGTTGCTATAGTAGAGCGCAGTTTAATGGAAAATCGTTTCCGGTCACAGCGGAGCAGAGTATTGAATAGGTATTTCAGCCTTCAGGAACATCTTTTGGTCCCAGCGGAACAGGTGGCGTCGCCGAACTTCAATGAGCGTCCAGCCGGAGAGGTCTCACTGCTGGTGATCCATAATATCAGCCTGCCACCGGGCGAGTTCGGTGCAGGCTACATCACGGATCTCTTCTGTAATCGACTTGATCCCGATGCGCATCCCTATTTCGCCGAGATAGCGCATCTGCAGGTGTCAGCGCACCTGCTGATCACCCGTACTGGCCGGGTGGTCCAATATGTGCCGTTTGATAAACGTGCCTGGCATGCCGGTGCCTCCTGCTTTGAGGGGCGGGATAACTGTAACGACTTCTCCATCGGTATCGAACTGGAGGGTACGGATGATACGCCTTACACCTCAGAACAATACGACGTGCTCAGCGTCGTGACTCGTGCGCTGATGAAGGCCTACCCGGCGATCACACCACAACGCATCACCGGACACTGCGATATCGCGCCCGATCGCAAAACCGACCCCGGCCCCATATTTGACTGGCCGCGCTTTATTGGCTCCCTTCAATCGACACTGTGAAGAAAAACAAAAGAAGCAAAAGGAAAAGGAAAAGGGGTCAGGTACATTTACGAAAAGGGGTCACAAAAGGGGTCAGGTACATTTACGCAGTACTGCGTAAATGTACCTGACCCCTTTTGCCTTTTGCTTTTCCTTGTCGTGCCTGGCCTCTCTTTGGTAAGAAATTCGAACGAGGTTTTTTCGGTCTTAATTTAAATATATTGGGGCATAATATGCCAAAAATTAACGTTTTATACCTATAAATGGCACAAATTCGCCTCTCAAATCACGCTATTCTGAATGGCATAAAGGCTGTGATCGGGATCACAGTGCCTGATAACAAGATAAAAGAGAGCCAATCATGTCTGCAAAAAAAGATCTGTCCTTCTCCACCCGTGCCATTCACAGCGGCTACGATGCCCGTGACAGTCAGGGCAGCCTGACGCCACCCCTTTATCTGACCTCCACCTTCTCCTTTGACAATGTCGAACAGGGTGCCGCACGCTTTGCTGGTGAGGAGTCCGGACACTTCTACAGCCGTATCTCCAATCCGACTCAGGAGTTGCTGGAGACGCGTCTGGCCGATCTGGAAGAGGGCGAGGCAGCGCTGGCAACAGCATCTGGCATGGGTGCCATCAGTGCTACACTCTGGACATTGCTGTCACCGGGTGATCGCATCCTGGCTGATATCACGCTCTATGGCTGCACCTTTGCTTTCTTTCGCCATGCGCTGGAGCGATTCGGGATCGAGATCGAGTTTGTCGACTGTACCGATCTCAAGGCTGTCTCTGCGGCACTGACCCGTAATACCCGTGTCGTTTATTTCGAAACCCCGGTCAATCCGAACATGCGTCTGACCGATATCCGTGCGATCAGTGATCTGGTGCATGGTTATGATCCCGAGATCAAGGTTATGGTTGATTCCACCTACTGCACACCGGCGCTGCAGAAGCCGCTGACCCTGGGTGCTGATCTGGTGGTCCATTCCGCGACCAAGTATCTGGGTGGGCATGGTGATCTGATCGCCGGTGCCGTGATCGGCAAGGCTGATCTGATTCAGCGTATCCGTCTTGAAGGCCTCAAGGATATGACCGGTGCGGTGATTTCGCCCTTTACGGCGTTTCTGGTGATGCGTGGCCTGAAAACACTCGAGCTGCGGATGCAGCGTCACAGCATCAGTGCTCAGTGGCTGGCAGAGAAACTGCAGGATCATCAAGCGGTTGAGGTGGTGTATTTCCCCGGCCTGGCATCCAATCCCTATCATGATCTGTGCAAACAGCAGATGAGTCTGCCCGGCGGCATGATCGCATTTGAACTCAAGGGTGGCTACGCGCAGAGCGTCCGCTTCATGAACAGCCTGCAACTGATCAAACGTGCGGTCAGCCTGGGTGATGCCGAAACCCTGTGCCAGCATCCGGCGAGCATGACCCACTCCACCTATACTCCAGAGGAGCGTGCCGCGCACGGTATCTCCGAGAGTCTGATCCGTCTGTCAGTCGGGTTGGAAGATGCTGGTGACATTCTGGCTGATATCGAGCAGGCGCTGAAACAGGCGATGGAGTGATCCCGATGCATGCGATACACCCGACAACCCCTGGCATCCATGATGAAGAGAAGGCGCTGGAGAATCAGGAGTGGCTGGAAGCCCTGAATAATCTGCTGGATTATCAGGGCGACGAGCGAGCCAGAGAGATGCTGCGCCTGCTGCAGAATCACCTGCTGTCGCGTCGGGTGTTTCTGCCGGAAGCCACGCTGAATACCCCCTACCGCAATACTATCGAGGTGGCGGATCAGCCCCGCTATCCCGGCAATCCCGAGCTGGAGCAGCGGATCGAGAACATCATCCGCTGGAACGCCTTTGCCATGGTTGTGCGAGCCAATGATAATGGCAGCGGAGTCGGTGGACACATTGCCACCTACCAGTCCGCGGCGACCATGCTGGAGGTGGGGTTCAACCACTTCTTCCGTGCCCGCAGTGCTGATTATGGTGGTGACCAACTGCTGGTGCAGGCACATGCCGCACCGGGCCTCTATGCACGTGCCTTTGTTGAGGGGCGCCTGAGCGAAACCCAGTTGATCAATTTCCGGCGTGAGCTGCAACCGGGTGGTGGCCTCTGCTCCTATCCCCACCCGCGGCGCATGCCGGAGTTCTGGCAAGGGCCGACGGCCAGCATGGGATTATCCACACCCTCTGCGATCTATCAGGCACGCTACATGAAGTATCTGGAAAATCGTGGCCTGAAGTCGGCCAACGGTGGCAAGATCTGGTGCTTTATCGGCGATGGCGAGTCAGATGAGCCGGAAGTACTGGGTAGTATCAACATGGCCTCGCGCGAGAATCTGGATAATCTGGTGATGGTGATCAACTGTAACCTGCAGCGTCTGGATGGCCCGGTACGCGGCAATGGCAAGATCATGCAGGAGCTGGAGCGCAGCTATCGCGGTGCCGGCTGGAATGTGATCAAGGTGATCTGGGGCAGTGAGTGGGATGCCTTGTTTGCGCGTGATCATCACGGCGTGTTGCAGGATCGCATGGACCGCGCGGTGGATGGCGACTATCAGTTCTATACCGTATCTGACGGGCCGACGGTGCGCGAGCACTGGACCGAGGGTAACCCCGAACTGACCGATCTGATGAAAACCCTCAGCGATGAGCAGATCCGCTGCATCCGCCGTGGCGGGCAGGATCGCAGCAAGATCTTTGCAGCATTCGACAAGGCAGCCAGAAACACAGGTCGACCAACCGTGATTCTGATGAAAACGGTCAAGGGCGATGGCATGGGTGCTTCGGCCGAAGGGCAGAACACTTCACACCAGAAGAAGCAGTTCACGGCCGAGGAACGGATCGCCATCGGGCGTCGCTTTGCTATCCCACTGAGCGATGAGCAACTGGCTGAAGCAGCTTTCTATACGCCGGAGGTGGCAAGTCCCGAAGCACAGTATCTGCATCAGCGCCGCGAGCAGCTGGGTGGTTATCTGCCGGCACGAAGTGAGCAATCGCCTGTGCTGACAGCTCCAGAGCTGGCGCTGTTTAAGGATGCACTGACTGGCAGCAAGCGCGAACTGTCCACCACCATGGCGTTTGTGCGCATGTTGTCGCAACTGATCAAAGTGCCTGAGTTGGGGCGTTTTATCGTGCCGATCGTGCCGGATGAGGCGCGTACCTTCGGTATGGAATCGCTCTTTACCCCTTTTGGTATCTACTCCAGCGAGGGGCAGAAATACAAGCCGGTGGATGCCACCAGCCTGCTCTCCTACAAGGAGGCAAAAGATGGCCAGCTGTTGCAGGAGGGGATATGTGAAACCGGAGCGATGGCGTCCTTCATGGCGGCGGGCACCGCCTATGCCAACTTCGGTGTGCCGACCATCCCCTTTTACACCTTCTACTCCATCTTTGGTTTCCAGCGGGTGGGTGACATGATCTGGGCCTGTGCCGACAGTCTGGCCCGCGGTTTCCTGATGGGAGGCACAGCCGGGCGCACCACGCTCAATGGCGAGGGGCTGCAGCATCAGGATGGGCATTCGCATGTGCTGGCGTCAACCGTTCCGAACCTGCTCAGTTATGATCCGGCCTTTGCCTATGAGCTGGCGGTGATTATCCGTGACGGCATAGATCGCATGTATCATCGGGGCGAGAAGATCTTTTATTACATCACCCTGTATAACGAAAACTACCTGATGCCGGCCATGCCGGATGATACGAAGCGTGTGGAAGAGGGGATACTGAATGGCCTCTACCGCTTCCAGCGCAGCGAGCAGGCAGGGCATAAGGTGCATCTGCTGGGCAGTGGCAGTCTGATGCAGGAGGTGTTGAAAGCCGCGCAACTACTGGAAGATCAGGGTTGCAGTTGCGATATCTGGAGCGTTACCAGCTACAACCAGTTACTGCGAGACGCTCAGGCGGCAGAGCGCACCAGACTCTTCAACCCGGAGGGCGAACATCTGAGCTATGTCGAGCGAGCCATGGCTAGTGAGCAGGGCGTGTTTGTTGCTGTCAGTGACTATATGAAATCCCTGCCGGGCAGTATTGCCCGCTGGTTTCCCGGTCGCTTTACGGCTCTCGGCACGGACGGCTTCGGCCTCAGCGAAAGTCGTGCGGATCTGCGTGATCATTTCGAGGTGGATGCGCGCTATATCGCCTGGGCTGCAATGGTTCATCTGTACCGGGATGGGCGAATCGACTCAGAGAGGTTAAATGATGCCAGAACGAAACTCTCCATTCCGTTGGACAAGCCAGATGCTGCTCTGCTCTGAAGAATAGATGTGGAAAAAGGGGTCAGGTACATTTACGGCCCACCGTAAAAAAGGTCAGTGGGGTCAGAGTCAGATCTCAATGCAAGCGGTCACCACTGAGGGCAGGCTCACTGACTGTCGGTTTGAGCCAGTCGACTACCGGGGTGTTGGGAGTGTAGCCGGGTACTGCCTGAATCAGGAGCGCCCGGGCCTCTTCTGGAAGCTGTTTGTCGACGGCCTGCTGCAGTGCCTGAAGGTGTTCGTATAGTGCGCTGTGGCTGAGGGCATCCTCGCTGGCGCGCATGATCCGGGGGTGTTCTGTGCCCACTATTTCGCCGGAAATCAGCAGCTCCTCGAAGAGTTTCTCGCCGGGTCTGAGGCCGGTGTAGGCGATCTCTATGCCTCCATCATGCTGATCATCACTGACTTGTAAACCGGCCAGATAAACCATTTTGCGTGCCAGGTCGATGATTTTGACCGGTTCGCCCATATCCAGCACGAATACATCGCCACCCTGCGCCATCGAGCCTGCCTGAATCACCAATTGAGCAGCTTCAGTTATTGTCATAAAGTAGCGGGTAATCTCGGGGTGGGTGACCGTAATCGGCCCGCCATTCGCTATCTGCTGCCTGAACAGGGGAACAACCGAGCCGGATGAGCCAAGCACATTTCCGAAGCGAACGATCGAGAAAACGGTCTTGATCTGTTTATGAGTTGTAAGGTCCTGAAGTATCAGCTCGGCCATGCGCTTTGTGGCGCCCATCAGGTTGGTAGGCCTGACGGCTTTGTCTGTCGAGATCAGGATGAATCGTTCCACCCCTGCAGCGGCTGCAGCCTCGGCAACCGAGCGGGTACCAAACACATTGTTCTGGATCCCCTCGATGATGTTCTGTTCAACCATTGGTACATGTTTATAGGCTGCCGCATGGTAGAGCGTATCCACCTGATAGCGTTGCAGGACACCTTCCAGGCGGGTGGTGTTCAACACAGAGCCCATGCAGGGAATCAGCTCGATATCGACACTGAGTTTAAGTTGGATGGCCCTCAATTCCTGATCGATTTTGTACAGCGCGTACTCATTCAGTTCATACATGATGATGGCAGTGGGCTGGCGCATGATGATCTGACGGCACAGCTCAGAACCGATTGAACCACCGGCCCCGGTCACCATGACTACCTTGTTTTTCAGACTGCGATCAAGCAGAGAATCGCTGGCAGGAACCGGGTCTCTGCCCAGCAGATCATCCACATCCACCTCACGGAGTTGATCAACTCTGGCTCCCCCCGAGACGATCTCTGGCATCGAGGGAATGGTCAGAACATGAACTGACAGCCCGTTAAGCTGATCAAGCGCCTGTTTGCGCTGAGCGCGTGATGCTGAGGGAAGTGCCATTAAGATGCGTGTGACACCGAAGTGAGAGACCAGACTGGCGATCTCTCGTGGCGGGTACACCTTGATGCCGATGACCGAGCTGCCCCACAGGGCCGGATCGTCATCAAGAAATGAGACGGGTTGGTACTCGCCGCCATTGCTCAGGGCAATAGCCAACTGAACCCCGGCTCCGCCGGCACCATAGATGATGACCGGCTCCTTGTCGACATGACGCTTCAGCAACCAGTGATAGTAGCTCCTGACCAGTAGTCGTGTACCACCGACATAGATCAGAGCAGCCATGGCAAAAGTGAATGCAACCGATACTGGCAGACCAGTGTTGGCTGGCAACAGTGCCAGTACCAGCAGACAGAGTGTCAGCAGGCCTACACCTTTCACAACGGCGATGATCGCCTGCAGACCCATGAAGCGCACAATAGCGCGATACAGGCCCAGTCGACCGAAAATATAGATGCCCAGCAAGGTGGTCAGAAAAAACAGCCAGCCGAAATCCTGTAGCAATGCCTTGGGCCAGACTTGGTTGGCCTGCAAGGCAAAAGCGGTCCAGAGCGCCAGCGGAATGATCAGCAGATCGGACAGAATCATCAACATCCGCTTGTGGGAGCGGCTTAACAGTATGATTTTACGATGAACCGGTAGTTCGCCCAGTTCGGAAAGCTGCTTTAATGGCTCTGATTGCATCAAAACTCCCTGAGATCAGCCAATACTATTGCCTGATATAGCAATTCAAAAGCGACCCTGAAAGGATGAGCTGAATAAAAGATGAACAGATTTTGATCCGGTATAGTACTGTATATGCGTCTTTATCGCCACGATTTATAAGAAAAGGGGTCAGGTACATTTGCCTTTGGTAAATGTACCTGACCCCTTTTCTTTTACAGCCTTCCGACAAAGCAGTCCTTGCCCTGTGATTTCAAACGTTCGCACTCTATGTTGGCTGAGCGGCTATCATCGAAGGGGCCGAGTTGCAGGCGGTATACCTGACGGCCGTTATTACGGGTAGAAAGGTTGATGAACGGGGTGATGCCGGCAGGAAGCTGATCGCCATAACGCTGCAGCCACTGGTCTCTGGCTGTGCTGGCCGAAGTCTCATCCATCAATGCGGCAACCTGAACATAATGCCCCGTGCCAGGCATTAGAGTGCTATCTTGTGCATTGTTTTTGCTGTCGCTGGATATCTCGATGGCTGCGTTGTTAGGCGGCTCCGTAGCGACCGCTACTAATCTGGGTGCGGGTTGTGCACCAGCAGTATCTGGATCTTCTGTTTCCTCATGGATCAGCAAAGTTCTGCTCAGTTGCAGTGCTTCATGTTGCTGCTGTGGTGTCAGTAACCTGGCCATTTCATCCCTTATGGTCAGCGCTTCAGGCAGGGCCTGCTCCGCAGCCAGCAGCAACCAGGCAAAGGCGCGCAGGGGGTCCAGCTCTGGCACTGCATTCTGATGCTCGAGAAGGGCAAGCAGATACTGAGCACGTGCATCACCTTGTTGCGCCGCCTTGTACCACCAGTCGTAAGTCGATTGAGTACGTGGCGAGTCATCGAATGCCACGTAATAGAGTGTACCCAAGTGCAGTTGTGCGCCGAGATGCCCCGATTCCGCTGCTGCCAGCAGGTATTGTTCTGCCTGTGCCGGGTCCGGTTTGCTGGCATAGGAAAAGTGATGACCCAGACGAAAAGCTGCAACAGTATCGCCTGATTCAGCCTGAGCGATCCAGCTAGACAGTTGCTCATCAGACACGCCTGACTGATCAGTCTGTATCTGAGCGTGACTGCTCGCGCTCGACATGAGCAGAATCAGCAGCAGGATTAATCGTTGGCAAAGGGTCATTCAGTACCTCTGAAATAATGGACTTTCAACTGAATTCAAATACTTGGTCATAGCTGATCGAAGCAGGTTGGATCACCTGCAGTGATTTACCCGACTGATCAAATAGGTTAGATTGCCTGTTGTTGTCAGCTTACAGCAGGAGCTGAACCTTGAGTATCTCCAGTGTGATCAAGTTGGTTAATTACTATATCAACAAACTGGATAATCCTGTACTGCGATTCATGGGCCTGGCATGTGTTCGACGTATCGAAGCATAAGGGTATGACCTGTTGATCTCTTTCTTTAAGTGACTCAAATGCGGATTACGCTCTATTTAGCCACTCTTCTGATTTTGCTACTGGCCATGTTGCTCAGCATCACTGGGTATTTGATACCGGGGGAAAGTATCAGTGGTCAGATAGTTCCCTTGTGGGTACCACTGGGTATCGGTTTGACGGCAGTACTGCATTATGGCAGATCCTTGTTGCCGAGTCGGAAAAAGAGAAAAACTGATAAGCGCTTACGATTGGCATTGCAGCTCAGTGCAGTACTGCTCAGCGTGGTTGGCCTGAATCAGCTGTACATGAAGCATCTGGATGAGCAGGTCGGCAGAGCGTTTCAACAGGATGTCAGGGTGCTGGATGCACAGATTCAGGCGATCGTGCAGCAGAATCTGGCGGAACTGGCCAGTCTTGAACAACTGGTCATGCCGGGTCGACTGGTTGATCCAGTTGCATTCAGGCAGGCGGTGCTGAACCTTCAGGCCAGTAATCCCTCTGTACTGGCCTATTCCTGGGATCCTGTCGTGCTGCGTGCCGAGCTGGAGATCTTTGAGCGCAGAACACGTCGAATTCTGAATGATCCAGACTATGCGGTTTATGGAGAGTCGATTGAGCCGGATGACCCGATCATTCCCGTGCAATTTGTAGAGCCGCTGGAGCACAATCGCCCGGCGTTGGGGTTTAATCTGCTGTCGATTGAGGATCGGCGCAACTGGGTCATGCTGGCTCAGTCTCTGGGGCGGCCGGTAGTGACCCAGATTCTGAATCTGACACAGGCGCCTGATGAACCTGGTTTGCTGATTCTGCATCCGGTTTATACTCTGCTTGAGCCGAACCATCTGCTGATGGGCAACAAGCAACTCTCCGGCTATATGGTTGGGGTTTTCACTGTGCAACGTATGTTTGATGCTGCACTGATGCGTGCCGGAATACAGAATATCGAATTCAGTCTGTATGAGCAGAATATGCCAGATCCTTTTTTCCAGACTCTCAGTGATGTGGCGCAGCAGGAGATCAGTTACGAAGCATTTTTTGATGTGGAGTTTGCTCAGCAGAGGTGGCGTATTCGTGCCGTTGCCGGTCCCGAGTATCGGGCACAGCATCCGGTCAGCAGTGCACAGCTGATGCAGACACTGCTGGTACTGGTAGGTTGTCTCGGTGGGCTACTGATTCTGGGAATGCATGACCGTGAACGCTTGCTGCTGGAGCAGGTCAACCGGCAAACCCGCAATTTGGCCTATCAGGCAAGGCATGATGACCTAACCGGGCTACCCAACCGATTGAGACTGACTGAGCGAGTTCAGGAGCGGTTTACTGTCGAAAGCAGTGAACCGTTCAGTGTCCTTTTCATCGATCTTGACCGATTCAAATTGATCAATGATAGCCTCGGGCATCAGGTGGGTGATCAACTGCTCAAACAGATGTCAGCCCACTTGCAACTCAAGTTGGTCGAGGGTAGTGAGCTGTTCAGAACCGGAGGTGATGAGTTTATCTTGCTGGTCAGTGGTGAGCGTGAACATGTCCATATGGAAGCAGAAAGATTTATCTATCTTTGCTCTTTGCCGCTGCAGGTGGAGCAGCACCATCTGCAGGTCACTGCGAGCATCGGTATCAGCCACTACCCGGAGCATGGTCAGGATCTGGATACTTTGATTAAACATGCTGATACCGCGATGTATCGCGCCAAGGCAAGGGGCAAAAATTGCTTCGAAGTCTATAATCCGGTATTGACCGATGCGGCTGTTGAGGCGTTTCAACTCGAGCAGGACTTGCGTGTAGCGCTTCATGAAAAGCAACTGCTGTTGCACTTTCAACCGCAATACTCCCTGCAGGATAGGTCGATCTGTGGCTTCGAGGCTCTGGTGCGCTGGCAGCACCCTGTGAAGGGTTTGCTTCCACCTGGCCAGTTTATTCCGCTGGCGGAAGAGACCAATCTGATCGTGCAGCTCGGCTGGCAGGTGATCGAGATGGCATGTGAGCAGATTCTGACCTGGCAGAAGGAGGGGATGGTAGTACCTCCTGTTGCGGTCAATATTTCGCCTCCACAACTGCTGGAGATGGACTTCATTCAGCATATCAACCGAATTGTTGATCGCTATCAAGTGCCCCGGGGGCTGTTGGAGCTGGAGATTACCGAGAGCCTGATTCTGCAGGATCCTGACATGTCGATCGATCTGCTGGGTCAGCTGAGACAGGCGGGTTATCGGTTGGCACTGGATGATTTCGGCACCGGCTACTCTTCATTAAGCCGACTGAAGCAGCTCCCGCTGGATCGTTTGAAAATTGATTACAGCTTTACGCGGGATATTGGCAAGAACCCCAAGGATGAGGCGGTAATTCTGACAGTAATTGCCTTGGGCCATAGCTTACAGATTGAAGTGCTGGCAGAAGGTGTAGAAACACAGGAGCAATACGAGTTTCTTAAACTGAAAGGCTGTAACAGTGTGCAGGGTTTCCTGCTCGGACGGCCGGTGTCGGCAGATCAATGCTGGCAATCAACGCGCGAAGTCATACACAAAGTTGATCTGAAGAAAGACAGTATCTCTTCTTGATACTTTATTTGCTCTTGGCAATATTAACTTACTAATTTTGCTATGCTGTAATCTTGGATATCAGTTCTGAGGCTGTCGCATGATGGGTCTGTTCGGGAGAGTGAAATGCTATTGAACTACCTGCGACCTGTGCTCATTCTGGCCTTGTTCCTCTGCTGTGCGAGCGCAACAGCTGCTTCTCGTATGTCTCTGGATCAGGGGTGGGAATATCGCTGGGGTGACTCACCTTTTGTTGATGGTGTGCCGCAATGGGTGTTGGCTGATGAGCCAGAGCATTGGCATGACATTGCGTTTCCTTCCAATCCTCCGGGGCGTCATTTACAGCAGAATGTCTGGTATCGGGTGGCGCTACCCCAGAGTAATTGGGTTGATCCGGTTTTGTATGTCACGAGTATCGATCTGATTGCAGAGGTGTATCTCGGAGCGAACAAAATCTACCATTACGGCGAGTTTGATGCTCAGGGCAAGGGCGATTTCATCGGCTGGCCCTGGCATATGATTGAGCTGAGCCCGGAGAATTTGGGCCAAACGCTCTATTTCCGGGTCTATTCCGACTACACCGACATCGGCCTCTGGGGTGAGGTGATGCTGATGGAACGACCGGATCTGCTGCTGATGGTTATCAGCAATTCGGTTGTGGATCTGGCGATAGCGGCTTTCTGTATCTTCATCGCTTTGTTGGCACTGGCGTTTGTGCCGATGCGACCGGGTAGCCGACACTTCGTGTATCTGGCGCTGTTTTCATTGGCGATTGCAGGCAAGTTGCTGGGCGAAAATGCCGCTGTTCAACTGGTGCTGGACGCCCCTCTGTTCCGAGTCTATCTGACGGCTGCATCCTACTTCTCGATGCCGATCTTTATCGCTTTCCTGTTAGGGCAGTGGTTGGGTAAAGAGGGGAGTCGGCTGATCAATCGCATCGGTCATCTTCATCTTGCCTATCTGCTTGTTGCACTGGGCTTATCGTTGATCGGGGTTATTCATCTGTCAATCACCTATCCGATCTTTGATGCACTCTTTACACTGACGCTGGTCGTGTTGTTGGTGTTGACCCTGCGTGATCTGAAACAGCTGAATGCTGATCAACGCCTGATTGTGACTGCTTTCAGTATCTTTGCGCTTTTTCTCCTGGTCGATATGGCAGTTGCACATGGCTTCCTGCCCTGGACACGTGTTCCGCTCTCGCTTGGTGGCTTGATCTTTATTTTAGCGCTGGTACTGATCTCCCTGCGTGAATATGGACAGACACAGAAAGCGGTGCGCCTTATGAATGCGACACTGGAGACGCGGGTCGCCGAGCGCACAGCAGCCATTCAGACCTATGCACAGATTGAACGTGAGCGCACTCAGCAGGCGGAGAGAAATCATCTGCTGAGTCTGAGGCTCGATGAGCTGGTCAATCAACTGCAGCAGTTGGATAGTCTCAATGAGGCCGGAGTTTTGCTGGCTCAGCGACTGCCTGAGGTGTTTGAGCCGACGCTGCTCAAGGTCAAGCTTCTGAGTCAGGAGGAGCGCTACGCTGAGGAGGAGTTAAGCGAGTGTGAGGTGTTCATAATAGTCCATCAGGTGCAGAGTGATCATCCGTTTGCCAAGGTATATCTGGATCTGACCTCACTGGCATCTGATGATGCAAGAGCGATGACCAGAGCCTTTCTGGTTCGTATGAGTGAACGGATCGGTGTGACCCTGACTGGCATCAATCTGCGTGAAAGCCTTCAGCAGATGTCCTATGAAGATGCGCTGACGGGGTTGAAGAATCGGCGTTTTCTGGACGACTCTCTCAAACGTGAGATAGCGCTGGCCAAGCGGCAGCAGAGCGCTTTGTCGATACTGATCTGCGATATAGATTTTTTCAAGCAGTTCAACGACCGTTTTGGTCATCAGGCTGGGGACATGGCATTGCGTGCGGTCGCGTCAGTGATGCTGGAACAGTTCCGGGAAACAGATGTCTGCTGCCGTTTTGGTGGTGAAGAGTTTGTTGTTGTCATGCCGGGTATTGCATCTGATAGCGCATTACAGCGTGCGCAGGACCTGTTGCGCAAAGTGTCTGAGCGAGAGTTGGTGTATCAGGGGCAGCATCTGGGGCATATCACAGTATCGATAGGTATTGCGACCTGGCCGAATGGTAGCTCCACACCGTACCAGTTGATGGACGATGCGGATCGGGCCCTATACCGTGCTAAGCAGAATGGGCGTAACAGGGTGGAGGTTCAGCAGATTGAGCATGCTTAGGCCAGCAGTCAGGTTGAAAGTTGAGGGGGGCTGATTCCTTCCCCCCTCAGTTTTATGGTTGTCTGAGTCAGAATGCCGGTACAACTGCACCCGTGTATTTATCCAGAATAAAAGCACGCACCTCGTCGGTTTTCAGGGCATCAACCAGAACTTTCAGCGCACTGTTCCCGGTATTGTCGGCATGTGTAACCAGAATATTTACATAAGGTGATTCGCTGCCCTCGATGAACAGAGCATCTTCGCTCGGAGACAGGCCTGCCTCCAATGCATAGTTGGTGTTGATCAGTGCCAGGTCCACCTGATTCAGCACGCGCGGCAGGGTGGCTGCTTCTATCTCACGAATGCGCAGCTTTAATGGGTTGTCAGCGATATCGCGTGGTGTTGCGGTGATACCTGCTTCAGGTTTAAGTGTGATCAGTCCTGCACTTTGAAGCAGCAGCAGGGCGCGACCGCCATTGGTGGCATCATTGGGGATGGCAATCTGAGCACGTTCCGGCAGGTTTTCCAGTGTTGAGTGCTTACTGGAGTAGGCGCCGAAGGGTTCAACGTGAACACCTGCCACGTTGATCAGAGCAGTGCCGCGTGTGGCGTTGAAGTTATCCAGATAGGGTTGATGCTGGAAGAAGTTGGCATCCAGGCGCTTTTCGGACACCTGTACATTGGGCTGAACATAGTCTGTAAACACGCTGATCTTCAGCTCCACGCCCTGTTCGGCCAGTTGAGGCTTAACAAACTCAAGAATTTCGGCATGGGGTACAGCCGTCGCGGCCACGCTGATTGATTCTGCCTGTACAGTAAAAGCAGCCAGAGCAGCAAAGGCAGCAAACAATTTTTTCATGGTATATCTCCGTCAATAACAATATCTGTGTAAGAACATCAGTGCAAAAATCTGCATTCACTTGCGTGAATAATGAACAACCAGTCGATCGCCGAGGCTTTGCAGGATCTGAACCAGTATCAGTAGCAGCACGACTGTGACGATCATCACGTCGGTCTGAAAACGTTGGTAACCATAGCGTATGGCCAGATCACCCAGACCGCCGGCACCCACTACTCCAGCCATTGCGGTATAGGAGACAAGAGTGATGGCCGTGACTGTCGTGGCTGCAATGATGCCGGGACGTGCTTCAGGCAGCAGAGCATTGGTGATGATCTGGCGTGTGCTGGCTCCCATCGCCTGTGTCGCCTCGATAATACCGCGGTCCACTTCGCGTAGAGCTGTTTCCACCAGCCGGGCGAAGAAAGGGGTGGCACCTGCCACCAGAGGTGGTATCGCACCGGCAACACCCAGAGAGGTGCCGGTTATCAACAGCGTCATGGGAATCATCACGATCAGCAGGATAATGAATGGCAGGGAGCGAAGGATATTTACGCAGAATGACAGTAGAGCATAAACGCCCTTTTGCTCGAACATCTGCTTTGGACCTGTCAGGAACAGCACAATACCTAAAGGCAAGCCCAACAGGATGGTGAACAGCATAGAGCCGCCCAGCATCATCAGGGTGTCCAGTGTCGCCATCCAGATATCGTACCAGTCTACATTGCTGAAAAACTGCATCATGCTCGGATCACCTCAACCGTTACCTGTGCCGCTTTGAGTTGTTCAATTGCCACATCGGCATCACCACCCACCAACGACAAGGTCAGTTGGCCGTAGGGTGTATCTCGTATATGGTCGATGCGACCGGACAGAATGCTGTAGTCAACACCCGACTGCCTTGCCACCTGGCCGAGCAGCGGCGCATAGGTGGCCTCGCCCTTGAAGGTCAGCCGTACGATACGCCCCTGTACCTGCGCAAAATCTCTGGATAGCTCCTGCTCATCCACATGCTCGGCCTCATATACAAAGCGGCGTGTGGTGGGGTGTTTAGGGTGCAGGAACAGATCCGAGACCTGCCCTTGCTCGACAATGTGTCCGGCATCCATCACGGCGACCTGATCGCAGACGCGGCGGATCACATCCATCTCATGCGTGATCAATACAATGGTCAGGTTAAGTTCACGGTTCAGCTCATTCAGCAGTTGCAGTACCTGTGCTGTGGTTTGAGGGTCCAGAGCGCTGGTGGCCTCGTCGCAGAGCAGAATTCTGGGATTGGTGGCCAGAGCACGTGCTATCCCGACGCGCTGCTTCTGTCCACCGGAAAGCTGTGCCGGATATTTCTGGGCATGGCTACTGAGCCCGACACGATGGAGCAGCATCGCAACACGCTCACTGATCTGAGTTGTTGAGTAGCTGCCTGCCAGCTTGAGCGGCATGGCCACATTGTCTGCAACTGTTTTGGAGGAGAGCAGATTAAAGTGCTGGAAAATCATCCCCAGGCGTTGGCGAAATTGTCGCAGCGCCCTGGCATCCATGGCGGTGACATCCTCGTTATCAACCAGAATGCGGCCTGCGGAAGGGGCTTCAAGGCGATTGATAAGACGCAGTAGAGTACTCTTACCGGCACCGGAATGGCCGATAAGACCGAAGATCTGCCCCTGTGGTATATACAGGTTGCAGGGCTCCAGTGCCGTAATCTCGCGTCCACCGACCTGGTAGGTCTTGTGTACACGTTCAAATTGGATCACAGAGAGTTAACCTTGTGGGTTGTAATGCTTTTAAGGAATATATGATGTGTTTTTTATGCAATTATATAGTAATAAATGGTGCGACTGCACCATAAATCAGGAGGTGCTAAACAATAATTTTTGCAGGTTATGATGAAATATGTTCATGTTAGTTCAGAGGGCTCAGGGTTTTAGCTGAATTCTTGGACGTGTCTGGTTATCCCCGAGCAAAGCACAAAACTCCTGCCGGCTGCCATCTCCATAGCTGACTACAACATTAAATCCCATGCCTGGGTTGTGGTTCAGTGCCAGCGTGCGGCTTGTACCCGGCGCGATACGAAATGAGCGAATGCTCGATTGGGTATCTGCACTTCCAAATTCGAGGTGTAGCGAATCGATCATCAACTCACTGGCATTGTAAAAAGTCACTTCCAGCCCCAGAACGGGTGAACTCATTCGACCTGCTATGCTACCCAGCAGCAGTGCAGCCAGTACACTGAAGAAGAGCTTCTTCATAAACTTCCTCTATCAAATTTATAGTTATATACATATTCAAAATTGGAATATGTGTGTTAAATTAGAAACACCTAATACTGAATATAGAGGATATGACAATGGAAATCACTGAAACTGTTTTTGGCTTACCGCGCTTGAATGAGCGTGCACCTGAGTTTTGTGCACCCACAACAGATGGTATGAAATCCCTGGATGACTATAAGGGAAAATGGCTGGTACTCTTCTCTCATCCTGCTGACTTCACACCTGTTTGCACGACTGAGTTCATGGCTTTTGCCAAAATGGCACCTGAGTTCAATAAGCGCAACTGTGAGCTGTTAGGGTTGTCAATTGACAGCCATCACTCGCACATTGCCTGGATGAGGAATATCAAGGAAAAATTTGGAGTAGAGATCCCTTTCCCCATTATTGCTGACCTGAAAATGGATGTTGCTCGTGCCTATGGGATGATCCACCCGGGTGCTGCGGACACGTCTGCTGTACGCGCTACCTTTATGATCGACCCGAATGGCATCCTGCGAGCAATGGTCTATTACCCTATGAGTAATGGTCGTTCAATTTCTGAGTTCCTCAGGCTGCTTGATGCGCTGCAGACCAGTGATGAATTCAAAGTGGCAACCCCCGAAGGTTGGCAGCCAGGCGATCGAGTGATCGTTCCACCATCAGCAACTGCAGCCGGTGCTAACGAGCGTGTTGAGTCTGGTGAGTATGATTGTGTAGATTTTTATTTCTGTACCAAACAGCTCTGAAAGACCATGATTGGAGTGGCAAGAGTCACTCCAGTCCTCTAAGTGTTTATTATTAAATTATGAGGTGAATAGATGGAGCTCCGAGAGCTTGAACCTGGTTTCAGCATTTGTCATGCGATCTATCCTGTCGATATTCCAGAGATTAAAGCGCTAGGTTTCAGATCAATCATTTGCAACCGTAAGCCCGGAGAAGCCGAAGATCATGTAGATGACTCTGAGTTGCGACTGGCTGCTGAGGCTGCTGGACTTGTCTGGGTTGAAATTCCAGTAGTGCCTGGCGAGTACACACAAGAGGCAGTGAAAGCCTTTAGTGAAGCGATTGAGGTGCTACCGACACCTGTACTTTGCTTCTGTCGGACAGGCCGTCGTGCTGCGTCATTATGGGTTCACAATCATCTACAGCAAACAAACTGCGATATAGGGCCTTTGCTACAAGCGGCTCATGCTGCGGGTCATGACCTGCAAGAGAGTTTTGCAGACGTAAGCAACATCAAAAAATCCCATTCATCGGACACAAAAAAACCGGGTAAACATTAAGCTTACCCGGTTTCTCTTAATTGGTAGCGGGGACAGGATTTGAACCTATGACCTTCGGGTTATGAGCCCGACGAGCTACCAGACTGCTCCACCCCGCATCAACGTGGGCAAACTATACGCCCGGGATGCGGGTATGTCAACCTATTGTTTTGTAAAGTTGGATAAAATTATGGCTTTTGGCCTGATATTTGCTCTTCCAGTTTTTTTCGCCGCTTTTCCAGGCGCTCTTCATGAGCCTGTTGTATCAGCACTTTCTGACAGTGGGTGATAAAGCGGGACAGAATCCGCTCATCCACCTCATTAAGCTGTTCAAATTCACCGGCATAATACTCGCTCCCGACTCGATTAAGCTTGAGCTGCAGATTGAGGTTAAAGGTCTGATCATCCAGTTGAAAGCTCAACAGAGCCGGATACTGTCCCGGCTGCAGATCCTTAGATCCATGAAACGCAATTCCGGTGTTGGAAAGGTCGAGGAGCTTCACCGGTTGATCGGCAATACTCAATTGCACCAGCTTGTCGCAGAGCTTTTTCATGCGGAACGAGCGGCGCCCCTTATCTACCAGGTTTTCGATACGTATCTCAGGTTTCATAGCCTTGGCTCGGGTATTTTTTCGAGTACAAACTCAATACGACGGTTGATGGCGCGGTTCACCTCGGTATCGTTGCGAACCAGGGGAAGAGATTCACCGTATCCGGTAGCTGTCAGCCTGCGTGGGGGAATGCCGCCATCTATCATATAGCGTAGCACGGTTGTGGCCCGAACAGCTGACAGCTCCCAGTTGGAGGGGAACTGAGCGGTGCTGATCGGGATATTATCCGTATGGCCCTGGATCTCCAGCTTGTACTGAGGATTGTTGAGCAGGGTTTCCAATATGGCATCAAGCATGGGTGTCATGGCGCGGTTAAAGGTAGCAGACCCTGATTCGAACAGCACTGCACCATTCACGCGCAGTGTCAGTTTGCCGTCCAGCGGGGCACCTATCTCTACCAGGTCCCCAACCTGCATCAGGTTCAGGGCCGATTCCAGCTCTGCAGTAATAGGCTCCCAGTCGATATCCAGTGAACTGGATACATGATCGTCTCGGGCATCGGGCTGGCTGATCGGGGCTTGAGCGGCTTGCGGGATCAGGGGTTGTGCCAGTTGAGGTATTTCAGTCTGTGCACCTGCATCGTATTCCAGCGGAATCAGGCTGGTAGCGCTGCCATCACGTGACAGGGCGATATTGAAAGCCTTCATGGTCTGGCTGAACGTTTCACGCTCAACGCTGGACATGGAAAACAGCAGCACAAAGAATACCAGCAGCAGGGTCATCAGGTCGGCATAGGTAGTCAACCAGCCGGGGCTGTCGCTGTCATCCATCAGTTGCTGCTTGCGGCTCATTGTTTTACTCCTTTGGTGCCTGCTGTTCGCTACGCCCAATTTTCAGGGGTTTGCGGGAATCTTCCGGCAGATAGGAGGAAAGTTGTTCATAAACATGGGCGTAGTGGTCATTGGTCAGAATGCTGATGCAGCCTTCGCGAATCACCTCAAGGTTGGTCACTTCCGACAGTGTTCTGGCTCTGAGCTTGCCTGCAATAGGCATGAATACAAGTGTGGCCAGCAAGGAACCATAGAAGGTGGTCAGCAAGGCAATTGCCATGGCAGGACCGATAGTGTCCGGGTTGGTCAGTTCGCTGAGCATCTGGATCAGACCGATCAGTGTACCCAGCATACCGAATGCGGGGGCATATAGCGCCATTTTTCTGAACACATCCTGTACGGTCATATGACGCGAAACCAGCGAATCTATCTCGTTCTGTAATGTATTGCGAATGACCTGTTCGGAGGCGGCTTCTGCGAGCAGGTTACAGGCACGACGCAAGACGTGTGAGTCGGTTTCGACATCCCCCAGGCGCAACAGACCATGCCGGTGACTGATGCGGCTCAGTTCCAGCATGGTATCGATCATATCCTTGACGTTGGTTTTGTCGCGGGTGAATACAATATAGGCAGCCCGAAAGGCGTTCAGTACATCCTTGAACTGCACTGTCAGTAAAGTGGCAGCGATGGTACCTCCGGCGACAATCATCAGACCGGGGATGTTCACGAATACATCAGCTTCACCCCCGATCAGTATGGCGGCGAAAATCAGCGCTAAACCCGAGATAATCCCAATAAGGGATGCAAAATCCATAATTTGCCCCTGATACTCAATCGCTTGATATTGAGCTTAACTGTTTAAGCCCGCCATTACACTTTACCTTTGTCGCCACTCCTCGTGAACCGTTGCTGGCACTCCGGTGAATCAGTGGAGTGCGTTGGGTTGGGCCAGTGTGAAGGGGGCAATCGCAGTGGTGAACGTCTCTTCGTCCTGAGTGGTCATCTGGTAGTGGCCCTGCATGGTGCCCACTTCTGTTGCGAGAACTGTGCCGCTGGTGTAGCTGAAGCTCTCTCCAGGGTTGATGACTGGCTGTTCGCCGACAACGCCTTCGCCCTGTACTTCCTGGATATGCTGATTGCCATCCGTAATCAACCAGGAGCGGCTGATCAGTTGTACCGGAACCGGGTTCTGATTGGTTATGGTGATCTGATAGGAGAATACGTAACGATGAGCATCCGGATCAGATTGCTCAGGCAGGTATGCTGTCTTCACGTCGATGAGGACGTTCTGTCCCAGTTCGTTAACTTCCATCTTGCTTGTGTATTCCTCAGTTGGTTTCAGTGATCGCATCACTGATGGTAACAAATTCTTGCAGTGTCAGGCGCTCAGGTCTCAGGCCGGGATCTATGCCCAGTGCCTCGAGTTGTTCTGCTGCCATCAGCGGCTTCAGGTTGTTGCGCAGGGTCTTGCGACGCTGGCCAAAGGCGGTTCTGACGACATTCTGCAGCATGGTGACATCTTTAGCGACAATTGGCAGCGTCTTGTATGGAACCAGTCTGACGATGGCTGAGTCGACCTTGGGAGCAGGGTTGAATGCAGCAGGCGGAACCAGGAAGAGGTTGTCCACCTGGCAATAATACTGAGCCATGATACCCAGACGACCATAGTGGTTGTCGCCCGGTTTTGCTGCCAGTCTCAGCACGACCTCTTTTTGCAGCATGAAGTGCATGTCCTGAATGATCCTGGCATGACTCAGCAGGTGAAAAATCAGTTGTGTTGAGATGTTGTAGGGAAGATTGCCGACAATTCGAAGCTGTTCACCCTCTTCGATCAGCGAGTGATAATCAAACTTCATGGCATCGGCTTCATGGACGCGAAACTGATCACCATGACGGAAAAACTTGGTGCGCAGTACCGGAACCAGATCACGGTCCAGCTCGACGGCATCCAGCGCACCTGCAGCATCCAGTAGCGGCTCTGTCAGTGCGCCCAGACCAGGACCTATCTCCACCAGATGCTCGCCGACTTTAGGCGAGATGGCGCCTACGATGCGGCGGATGACATGACCATCTTCCAGAAAGTTCTGGCCAAAGCGTTTGCGGGCCTTATGGCCCGGCGTCTGTTTACTCATTAGCTGCCTTTTCGTTGTTGCATATCAGTGCCTGCCAGCCATCGCCATATTACAGGCGTATTCAATGGCGGTGGTCAGGCTGCCGGCATCTGCCTGTCCGCTGCCTGCCAGATCAAGCGCTGTGCCATGATCGACAGACGTTCGGATGATAGGCAGTCCCAGCGTGATGTTCACGGCTCTGCCAAAACCTTTGTACTTCAATACCGGTAGCCCCTGATCATGATACATCGCCAGAACGGCATCTGCCTTGTCCAGGTGGTGTTCTGTAAACAATGTATCTGCCGGCAGGGGGCCGATCAGTCTTGCCCCCAGCATTCTGAATTCGTTCAGAACCGGGGTGATGATATCCAGTTCTTCATGACCCAGATGCCCACCTTCGCCGGCATGAGGGTTGAGTCCGGCAACCAGTATGCGTGGATTGCTGATGCCAAAGTGCTTTTGCAGATCATGGATCAGAACCGCCAGCACATCGCGCAGAAGGGGGGCGGTGATGGCATCGGCAACCTGCCTGAGCGGCAGGTGTGTGGTGGCCAGTGCCACCCGAAGCCCATCGGTTGCGAGCATCATCACAACCTTGCTGCTGCCGGTCAGCTGTTCAAGATACTCGGTATGACCACTGAAGGGGATGCCGGCATCATTGATGATACCCTTGTGTACAGGAGCGGTAACCAGTGCATTGAAACGCTGATCCAGGCACCCTTCTGTTGCCAGGCGAAGTGTTTCAAGCACATAGCTGGCGTTCGAAGTGCTCAGTGCTCCCGGCTGTACGGGGGCTTGCAATGTTACCGGCAGCACCTTGAGTGTGCCTGGTGAGGTTGCGACTGCCGGGGCTTCCGGGTCATAGGCTTCAAGTGCCAGAGGAAGCTGCAACAGGTCGGCTCGTTGCTGTAGCAGGTCAGGGTCGGCAATGACGATCATTTCATGCTGATGCCCCTGCTGGGCCACCTGTATACAGAGGTCTGGGCCGATGCCTGCCGGTTCTCCCGGTGTGATCGCTATGCGGAATTTTTTCAACAGTGATCAGCCTTTCAGGTCGATGAATGCCTGGGAGCGAATTTCACGCAGCCAGTTATCGAGCTCTTCTGTGTATTTACGCTGACGGATGCTGTTGCGAGCCTGAGACTCTCGCATCTCGCTTCCGACATCCTGGGTACGCCTGTCCAGCACTTCCAGAATATGCCATCCGAAACGGGATTCAAATGGCCGGGAGATCCGGCCCACAGGGGTGTCTTTCATCACCTGCTCAAATTCCGGTACCATCTGGCCATCCTGCGCCCAGCCAAGGTCGCCACCCAGCGAGCCACTGCCGGTGTCATCACTGTAGCGACGGGCCAGCTCTTCAAAAGGCTGCCCATCCTGCAGGCGGTTATACAGATCTACTGCAAGCACGCGGGTCTGCTCAGGGCTGCGAATCTCGTTGGGTGATACCAGAATGTGGCGTACCTGGCTCTGTTCGATCAGCGTAGCGCTTCCGCCACGGACGTCACGCACCAGCATGATGTTGAACCCGCTGGGTGTTCTGATCGGTGTCGTTATGCTGCCGGGCTGCATGCCGGCAACTTCAGCGGCGATGGCTCCTGGCAGCTCATTCTGACGGCGCCAGCCAAGATCACCACCATTCAGGGCATTCGGGGCATTGGATTGCGCCACGGCAGTATTGGCAAAATCTGCACCATCCTGCAGCTGTGAGAGTATCTCCAGTGCTTTGCGCTCGGCATCCTGAATCATTGCAGGGGATGCCTGAGAGGGCAGGGCAACGAGGATGTTGCTGAGCAGGAATTCAGCCTGCTCCTGCTGCTGCCCCAGCTCTGAGCTCAGATAATTTCGAACTTCCTGATCTGAGACCTGTATGCGGCGGTTGACATTGCTCTGCTGCACCTGGTTGAGCAGAATCTCTCGTCGGATCTGCTCGCGCGCCTGTGCATAGTCCTCGCCTTCGGCAATCAGAGCCTGACGAAACTGCTCCAGTGTCATATTGTTCTGAGCGGCAATGCCCTCGAGTGTCTCATTCAGCTGTCGATCACTGACACGCAGGCCCTGCTCCTCGGCTATCTGGATCTGAATGTTCTCCAGTATCAATCGATCCAGCACCTGCTGGCGCAGCGTGTCGGCAGGTGGGGACTGCATCCCTCTAGCAGCGATCTGCTGACTGACCAGCGAGGTGCGCTGGTGCAGTTCGCTCTCCATGATAATGTCGCTGTTAACGATCGCTATCACCCGGTCCAGCAGCTCCTGAGCACTGACCTGCTGGATGCAGAAAACGCTCAGCAGAACCAGCAGTGGCTGGCGCAGGAAACGCTTAAAACTTGTCATGGTCATCCTCTTTTATGCCTGTGATCTCTTCGATAAAGCCGCGGCCACCTTCAGGCCCGATGGTGCCAAGCCCACGCAGTACGAATTGTACGAATAGCCCTGTGTCCTGCTCAAAGTCTGCTGAAGGATTTCCTGACAGCCAGCGTCTGGCTGTGACACGCATTTTCCAGCAGCAGGTGCCGTATTCGACACCGAACAGTGTATCAAGGTTCTCACCTTCCTTGTGATCATACTGCCAGCGGCCAATCACATTCCACTTAGGGTTGATCGGGTAGCGGAAACCGATATCGGACTGACGGATGGTGCTGTCATTAGTATTGTTGGTGCCTTTCTTGTCACGATAGCTGATATAGAGCAAGCGCAGGTCATCTGGTGTAAAGGTCAGTTTGTAGTTCTGTTCACGCGTACTCAGACTGTTGCGATCAATTTCAGAGTCATGTGTGAAGCGCAGGGCGTCGGAGATATTCCAGCTTGCCAGCAGGGCGTAGTTGGAGCTGTTCTCATTACCTGTCCGATCTCCCGGGCGCAATATGTCACGGTCTCTGAAGTAATGTGCCTGCGCAACACCCAGGCGTGCTTTTTCAGACCCACTGGCGGTGTAGAAACCACTCGACAGACCAAGGGTGGCTTGTCGGGTGTCTGCCACCGTGTCATTTCCGCTCCAGCCATATTCATTGAACAGATTGTAGTAGCTGAAGCCCATGCGTGCCGAATCAAAGTTGAAGTAGCTCGGCTGCTCCACCCCGGGTACATCCAGCAGCATCAGTCTGGGTTCCAGAGACTGGGAGAAGCGGCTGTATTCACGATCAAAGTACAGACCTGTATCCAGGCTGGTAACCGGCGTGGTGACAGATGGACGTGAGTCCTGAGTCATCGACGTGTTGTCTAGCTGATACTGGCTGTGCCAGAGACTCACCTTGGGCTTTGCATAGCCCCAGGGTCTTTCAAAGAGATAGCTGACAGAGGGGCGCAGGTGTAAACGATCACCCACGATGCGGTCATTGCCTGTCAGCCCGGCCAGGTCACGCTGGAAGTTGACATATTCGGCAATATAGGTGAACTGCGCATCGGCAGGCAGTGCTTCACGACCGGTAAACAGCAGTTGCGGCTTGCGCTCATAGGGCGATTTACCGTCAATGATCGTTTGATAGCCATGAACGCGCCCAGTGAAATTCCAGCCGTTCCCTGTATACCGCATCTCAACTAACTGATCGAGATGATCCTTCTCTTCAACATCCAGCTTGGTGCCTAGGTCATTGAAGTAATCATCATCACTGACTCGGGTATAGTGGATGCGGCTGAACCAGTTCTTGAAGGGGGCGCCTTCATGCTCAACCTCAGTCAACCAGCGATTTTTCCCATAAATATTATCATCATGCAGGTATGAGGTACTGAGTGAGCTGATTGACCACTCATTCATGTATCTGAATTCGTTTTCCAGCAGCAGTCCACGTTTTTCAATCACTCTTGTCACCAGCGTGTCGTCGTAGTTTGGTGCCAGATTGAAATAGTAGGGTATGTTCAGCTGCAATCCGCTGTTGCGTGAAAAACTTCCGCTTGGGTACAGGAAACCGGATACGCGACGGTCATCGATAGGGAATTTGAAGTAGGGGATGTAGAAAACCGGCACATTAGCCACGGCAAATACAGCATGACGAGCAGTGCCAAAGCCCTCTTCCAGATCCAGCTCAACACTGCTGGCTTTGATCTGCCATGCATCGTTACCCGGTTCGCAGAAGGTCAGAGCACCCTTTTCCATGACAACACGATTATCTCCATAACGCGAAATACGTTTTGCAGAGCCGCGCATGTGCTCTTCATGCATCACATATTGCGCATTGATGAAATGTGTATCGCCGGTTTCAAAATTGGCATCCGCTCGATCACCTATCAACAAGAGGCCCTTTTCCCTGTAGCGGATCTGGCCTTCAAGAAAGGCTGTCATGTTGTCCTGGTCGATCTCGCCATACTCGCTGCTGATCATCCGGCTGCCCTGGCGCAGATTGATGCCGCCCACCAGGCGAGTCAGACGCGTGTTGAGGTCGGCACTGGATTCGATTGCATCGGCAAAAATCGGCTGTTCGCTGAAAGGAGCGTCGTCGTCCATGAACTCGACATCAGGTTCGATATAACCCCCGTGACACAAGCCGGGTGCCTGACCCTGTGGATAAGGATAATAATCCAGATGGGCAAACGGGCTGCTCAGACGCAGCCGGATATCATCTGACTGTGCTTGGGCTTGGGCTTGTGTCACGGCACGTGCTGCCGAACCCGTTGTCAGATTGCCGCTCTGCTGGCTGAAGCTGCAATCCCACTCACCTTCGGTATTGACGCGACAGTCCCAGCCATCGTTGCTGTCAGCAAGTGCAGCCTGTGCCGTGATGATGGCGGTAATTGCCAGTGAAAGTCTTATTGAAGCATGAAAATTGAAGGACATTCAGGTCGCCATCCAGTTGCAAACCAGGGGAAGTCGTTTCGTGCTTCCCGTCAGTCTAGTACTATACAAGCGTTGCATGATAAAGCATTCAATACACCAAGTGCTAGAGGATAGGGAATGGGAAGTAGGCTCACAGCCCTGAATGAGTGGGTAAAAGATGAAGTAGTGAGGTTAGGGCTGCCGGTTTCCGGAGAAATTCAGTTGGAGGCCGTATCGGGAGATGCCAGCTTTCGCCGCTATTTTCGACTCAGTGGAGAGGGAGTGAGCTGGATTGTGATGGATGCTCCGCCTGAGCTGGAGGACAGTCATCCCTTTGTGGCTGTGGCAAGTGCCTGGCATCAGGCGGGTGTCAGGGTGCCACAAATTGTCAGCCATGATCTGGCGCTGGGTTTTCTGCTGCTGGATGATTTTGGCAACACGTTGCTGCTGAGTCAGTTGGATGACAACAGCGCTGATGCTTTGTATGGGAAAGCTCTGGAGACACTGGTGGAGATTCAGCAGCAGTCGACAGCCTCCTTGCCACCCTATGACGAAGCCTTGTTGAAACGGGAAATGGGATTGTTTCGTGAGTGGTTTGTTCAGCAGTTGCTTGGGCTGAGTCCGGGTAAAGATACCAGGCAGATGCTGGATGAGGTTGAGGATCGTCTTGTGGATTCGGCCCTGTCCCAGCCTCAGGTCTGTGTACACCGGGACTATCATTCGCGCAATCTGATGGCGCTGGCTGATGGCGGTGTCGGTGTGCTGGATTTTCAGGATGCGGTCAGAGGTGCGGTGACCTATGATCTGGTCTCCTTGCTGCGTGATGCCTATATCGACTGGCCTGATCAGCGTGTGGCGGGTTGGGTCGAGAGCTATCGCGGCATGTTGGAAAAGCAACAGAGCGTTGCTGAGCCGGAGTTGTTCCTGCAACAGTTTGAACTGATGGGTATGCAGCGCCAGCTTAAGGTGTTGGGTATTTTTGCGCGGCTCTGGCTGCGTGATGGCAAGGCAGGCTACCTGGGTGATATACCGCGCACTCTGAGCTATCTCTATCGCGCATCCGGACGCTATCCTGTGTTTTCCGATTTCCACGCCTGGCTGGGCCAGACGGTGATACCAGTACTGGAAACCAATGAGCACTATCGAGCACAGTCGCTGTCACACTGGTGGAATACATGAAGGCGATGATTCTGGCAGCGGGCCTGGGGAAGCGGATGCGACCACTGACACTTGAAACTCCCAAGCCGCTGTTGACAGCAGGTGGCAAGGCTCTGATCGAGCACCATCTGGAGAATCTGGCAGCAGTGGGTGTGCAGCAGGTAGTGATCAATCATGCCTGGCTGGGCCACAAAATTGAGGCGGCACTTGGTTCCGGCGAGCGCTGGGGGCTTCAGATCCAGTACTCGTCGGAAGGAGAGCCGCTCGAAACAGGTGGTGGAATCTGGCGCGCTCTGCCATTGCTGGCACTGCGCGATGATGAGCGGTTGCTGGTGATCAATGGCGATGTTTATTCGGATCTTTCGCTGTGTGATCTTTTGTCGGCGCCGTTATCTGAGTCATGCCTGGCTCATCTGGTGATGGTGGATAATCCGGAGTGGCATCCGCAGGGTGATTTTCTGTTGCAGGATAATGGGCAGTTGAGCGGAACTGATGGGCGAGCACTGACATTTGCCGGTATCAGTCTGCTGCACCGAAAGCTTTTTCCACAGCAGGTGGACGTGGAGGCCTTCCCGTTGGCACCTTTGCTGCGCCAGGCGATAGAGCAGGGGCGAGCGAGTGGATACTGGCACCGAGGTATCTGGTCAGATGTAGGAACCCCTGCGCGGCTGGCTGAACTGAATCAACTATTAACTGAGCACAGTGGGCATGAATAACAAAGCACAAGGGCAGGGAAAACGCCTGGCAGAGGGTTTTTTGCGCTACAGAACAGGGCTGGTGATCGGCGGGATGATCGGGCTGGTTTCCGGAGGTATCTTCGGCTTGCTGTTTGGCGGGTTTATCGGCTATCTGTTGGAAAAGACGATCCGCAAGGCTAGGGATCTGTCACCGCAGCAGCTTTTCTTCAAAGCTACCTTCAGTGCCATGGGTAAGATTGCCAAGGCTGACGGCCGTGTATCCGAGAGCGAGATCGAGCTGGCACGTGAGGTGATGGCGCGCATGAACCTGAATGATGAGGCTAGAAAGCGTGCGATTGCCCATTTCAATGAGGGCAAAGGCAGTGAGTTTGATCTCGGTATCGTGTTGCAGCCGCTGGCGATCATGTTGCGCCGCCGTCCTGCCGTCAAATTGATGTTTATTGAGATGCAGCTGGCCATTGCGATGGCGGATGGTGAAATATCCGAGCCTGAGCTGCGAGTGATTGAGGAGATCTGCAGACATCTTCGATTCAACCCGCATGAGATGGAAGCGGTGGTGCAGCGTATCCGTGCTGCGCAAGCCTTCCAGCAACACAGTTATGATGCTCATGGTCGGGCGACACCCGGTAATCAGGGGATGTTGTTGCAGGATGCTTATGGTGTGATAGGTGTGTCGCCTGATGCGACGGATGAGGAAGTGAAAAAGGCCTGGCGTAAACTGATGAGTCAACACCACCCGGACAAGCTTGTGGCGCGTGGCTTGCCTGAGGAGATGATGCTGCTGGCTACTGAGAAGGTGCAGGAGATCCAGGCAGCCTACGAGCGCATTCGTGAAGCCAGAGGCATGCGTTAAAGATCCATGCTGAAAGGGTTGCGACCAGGAGGACGCTGTTCGGTCGGTGCGATCCCCTCTGAATACTCGTCGGACTCGTGCGGATCAAGCAGGTGTCGCTTCAGCTTTCCACGTACTTGTCGGCTCAGCCAGGGGTTGTTCCAGCCCCTGGCTGAGCCTGAAATTCTGGCCTGATGATAATCAGGGTGAGCGCTGCGGCGAGCTGCCTGTTGGCGTTGTCGTGCGTCAGGAGTTACAACTGGCTGGCCGGGTTGAGGTGTATGGTACAGATCTATGATAAGGCTGCGCAGTGAGGTAATGCTGGTAAGCAGGTCCGGCTGCTCAGCACTTCGGGATGGGCGCGGATCAATTATCAGCAAGCTGGGTCTGCTCTGTTCCGGCATCTGTTGAATGTAGTCGGCTGCCCAACCGGCACTGCTGCCGATGGCTATGATCACCTCTCTTTCCTCGGCGTTGGTGTCTCTGAGGCGCAACTCTTCCAGCCCGTTACCTATACGCTGCGAGATGCGCTGCGCATAGGGAGGGAGAGGTTCTGGCGCTGGTTGAGGTTCAGAAGAGATTTCCGGTGCTGCTGTCAGGCCTGCATCTGCAGCGGGTTCCGGTGCTGCTGAATCGCTGGCAACTGGAGGATCGACTCTCAGCGGCAGGGTGCGCTCCGGTATTGGAGGAGGGGCAGGCAAGGGCATCTCCATCACCAGAACTGTCCAGCCATGATCTGCCAGATAATGGCGCATATGTGCACTTTGTTCCACCCAGATTTCACCGCTGACAATGTCTGGCAGGATCAGAATACTGCCATGACTTTCAGCCGCATTGGCGAGCTGGATCAGCGCATAATAGGTTTCGTTGCCGCTTTCAAAGGTTTGAAGCTCTGTATCTGCAGGAAGTACCTGGGCCAGCCGCTCAGCTCTGGACATGCGGGGGGCTGCAAAACGCTCTGTAATGGGCGCTGGAGAATCTGCTGTACCAAATGCCGCATCAGGTGCTGTTGCTGGGTCGGGAATGTTTTCCTGAGCATGCAGGGGCATGGATATCCCGAGTATCAGTAAAATGGCAAGTAGGTGGCTGGTCATTGAGCGAATCACGGTTTCCCTGTTACTGGTGGTTTTGCACTGATTAAGAGGCTGCAGCCTCGGTTCTGCTGCGTTACAATAGCGCAAATTTCGACAACTGACGACCGGGATAGCCATGTCTGATTTTCTGATTGCCCCCTCCATTCTTTCTGCTGACTTTGCCCGATTGGGTGAAGAGGTGACTCAGGTGCTGGCGTCCGGTGCAGACGTGGTGCACTTCGATGTGATGGATAACCACTATGTGCCCAACCTGACCATCGGGCCGATGGTCTGCAAGGCACTGCGCAATCACGGTATCAAGGCACCGATCGATGTGCACCTGATGGTGAAGCCGGTTGATCGATTGATTGGTGACTTCATTGATGCCGGAGCCAGCTGGATCACCTTTCATCCGGAAGCATCAGAGCATATCGATCGCTCTTTGCAAATGATCCGCGACGGCGGCTGCAAGGCCGGTCTGGTGTTCAATCCGGCTACGCCCTTGCACTACCTTGATCATGTGATGGACAGGCTGGATATGATTCTGCTGATGTCGGTGAACCCGGGTTTCGGTGGTCAGAAGTTTATTCCCTCCACTCTGGATAAGCTGCGACAGGTCAGGCAGCGTATTGATGCCAGCGGCCTGCCGATCCGGCTTGAGATAGATGGCGGTGTCGGAATAGGTAATATTGCCGAGATCGCACGTGCCGGTGCCGATACCTTTGTTGCCGGTTCAGCTATTTTCAATACTGATGACTATGAAGCCACCATTTTGCAGATGCGGGCAGAGCTGGCGAAGGTGTCTGCCTGATGCGAGAACTGTTCGGCGGTGAATTGCCAGAGCTGGTGATGTTTGATCTGGATGGCACGCTGGTTGACAGTGTGCCCGATCTGGCTCGTGCCGTGGATCAGATGCTGTCAGCCCTGGAAAGGGAGCCAGCCGGTGAGGATCAGGTACGTGTCTGGGTAGGTAACGGTGCGCAGATGCTGGTCAGGCGAGCGCTGGCAGGGCGGCTTGTGCCTGTTGATGCTCCTGTTGATGCCTCGGTTGGTAATCATTTGGAAAACCCTGCCGATGCCGAGCTGTTTCCGATCGCCTATGAACTGTTTCTGGCTGCCTATGCTCAGTGCAACGGCCGCAGCAGTCGGCTTTATCCAGGTGTAATGGAGCTGCTTGATGCCTTGTGCAGAGCACAGGTGCCTATGGCTATCGTGACCAACAAGCCCCATGCCTTTACTGAGCCACTGCTGCGATCGCTTGAGATCGCTGGGTATTTCTGTCAGGTAGTGTCTGGTGACAGTCTCAGTCTGAAAAAACCTGATCCTGCTCAGGTTCACTGGGTGCTGGATAAACAGGAGGTTTCAGTCGGGCGTGCCCTGTTTATCGGTGACTCAATGCATGATGTCCGTGCGGCACGTGCGGCAGGGTGCCAGGTAGTCTGTGTCAGCTATGGCTATAATCACGGCGAGCCGATTGCGCTGAGTCAGCCGGATCGGGTGGTGGACTCATTGGCTGACTTGCTTACTTGATCATACATTTCCTGCTGGCTCCTTTCAGTGATTCGCACACCTCTATTCAACTGCTGCTTGATATAAATCAAGTTTGAAGCCTGTAATAATGGAACCAGTAAAACAAATATTGCTAATATGGTCTCAAGACCCCTAAGAGTTCGGGGTTATAAAGGAGGCTTTATGAAATATGCAATAGGCGCTTTGTCGACTGCCCTGGTTCTCGCACTATCAGCTCCTGTGATGGCGGATGAGAGTTTACAGCAGCGTGCGGCTGCTATCTTCAACCCCATTCCGGATGAGCCACCAGTGATCAAGGGCAATGTGTTGACGCCCGAGAAGGTAGAGCTGGGTAAGATGCTGTTCTTTGAGCCGCGCTTGTCTTCCAGTCATCTGATCAGCTGTAACACCTGCCATAACGTTGGCATGGGTGGGCACGATTATCTGCCGGTATCGATCGGTCATGGCTGGCAGAAAGGCCCGCGCAATGCGCCAACGGTTTTCAATGCCGTATTCAATGCCGCCCAGTTCTGGGATGGTCGGGCTGCTGATCTGGCTGAACAGGCGAAAGGACCTGTGCAGGCGGGTGTTGAAATGAGCAGCACTCCTGAGCGTGTTGTCGCTACTCTGAACAGCATGCCGGAGTATGTTGAACGCTTTAAGGAGTCCTTCCCGGGTGAAGCGGATCCGGTGACCTTCGATAATATGGCGGTTGCTATCGAAGCCTTTGAAGCTACGCTGATCACACCCAACTCCCCCTTCGATCGTTTCATCACAGGTGATCTGGATGCGTTGAGCAGTGAGGAGAAAGAGGGTCTGTCCCTGTTTATGGATCGTGGCTGTGCGGCATGTCATGCCGGAACCAACTTCGGTGGTGAGAATTACTACCCCTTTGGTCTGGTGAAGCGCCCTGGTGCGGATATTCTGCCACCGGGAGATAAGGGACGGTTCATGGTCAGTGGTACTGCAACGGATGAATATGTTTTCCGTGCGGCTCCGCTGCGCAATATCGAGCTGACTGCACCCTATTTCCACTCAGGTGCGATCTGGGAGCTGGAAGAGGCTGTGGCTGTAATGGGCACTGCTCAGCTAGGTACTGAGTTGAGTGATGCTGATGTCGGAGCGATCACTGCGTTCCTGCGCACTCTGACCGGTGAAATACCGCGTGTGGAATATCCACTGCTGCCAGTCAGCACCAGCGATACGCCTAAACCTGTAGATATGATTGAGTATTGATTTGATCTGTTGAGCTCAGCCAGTGCCGTATTACTGCGTGCGCTGGCTGTTCAGATCGACCTTTTTCAGATCGCATAGGCCAGCTGATCTGCGAGCTGTTCCTGCTCCGCGCGTAAAATCGCGCGTGCTACACAGGTGCACTTCCCGCACTGCCCACCGACATCCAGCTCGCGATTCAGATCACGAATCGAGCGCGCACCCTCAGCAACAGCTGCTCTTATCGCTTTGTCGGTAACGGCGTTGCAGATACAGACATACATGAATGTGACCTCGTGTGAAAGATACTAACAAGACAGTAACTAATAATAATTCGTATTCACTGAAATGCAAGTGTCTTTTTTTCATGTGACGATTTTTTTGCACTGAGGCTTGATGATAGGCAGATCAGGCTGTTCGACAGGTTCTGAACAGGCGGGGTTTTTGGGTGAGGGGTAAAGCGGGCCGGGACGTTGAGTTGTCCCGGCCTCAGGGGTAGAGGCTAGTCGCAGAGTGCGTCGAGCTTCTGTTTCAGCAGCCCCTGAACCTGTCCCGGGTTGGCCTTGCCCTGTGAAGCCTTCATGATCTGGCCCATGAAGAAACCGAGCATCTTGCCACGCTTGTCCGGCTCAGCTGCCTTGTACTGATCAACCTGCGTTGTACATTCGGTAATCACCTGGTCGACAATCGCTTCAATCGCGCCGGTATCCGTTACCTGCCTCAAGCCCTTGGCTTCGATGATCTCATCAGCGCTACCACCCTCGGCCCACATGATCTCGAAGACCTGCTTGGCAATCTTGCCGGTGATGGTGTCATCCTTGATGCGGGCGATCAGGCCGCCGAGTTGATCTGCGCTTACCGGACTTTCCTTGATATCCAGATCTTTCTGGTTCAGGTTTTTCGCCAGTTCGCCCATGACCCAGTTGGCAGCCTGTTTGGCATCGCCTGCTACCCGTGTCACCTGCTCGAAGTAATCAGCCTGCGCATGGTAGGCTGACAATACAGCGGCATCATATTCAGACAGACCGAACTCGCTGACAAAACGTGCCTTGCGGGCGTCAGGCAGCTCTGGCAGCTCTGCACGGATCTGTTCGATATAGGTATCGTCAATGATCACCGGCAGCAGGTCAGGACAGGGGAAGTAGCGGTAATCATTGGCTTCCTCCTTACTGCGCATACTTCGGGTCTCATTGCGTTCAGGATCATACAGGCGCGTTTCCTGAATCACGCGACCGCCATCCTCAATCAGGTCTATCTGACGGGCTACCTCAGTTTCTATGGCGCGCTCGATAAAACGGAAGGAGTTGATGTTTTTCAACTCGGTACGGGTACCGAGCGCTTCCTGCCCCTTTGGGCGCACCGAGACGTTGCAGTCACAGCGCATTGAGCCTTCTGCCATGTTGCCGTCGCAGATGCCCAGCGTGGTGATGATGGCGTGGATTTTTCTGGCATAGGCGGAGGCTTCCTTGGCCGTGCGCATATCCGGCTCTGATACTATTTCCACCAGAGGCGTGCCGGCACGGTTGAGATCGATTCCAGACATGCCATGAAAGTCTTCATGCAGTGATTTTCCGGCATCCTCCTCCAGATGAGCATGATGGATGCGTACACGGCGCGTGGTGCCGTCATCCAGCTCGATATCGATATACCCGGGGCCAACAATCGGTTCGGCCAACTGGGTGGTCTGATAGCCTTTGGGCAGATCCGGATAAAAATAGTTTTTACGGTCAAAAACAGAGCGCTTGCCGATCTCGGCATTGACAGCCAGACCAAACATCACCGCCATGCGCAAGGCGTTTTCATTGAATACAGGCAGGGTGCCTGGCAGCGCCAGATCGACGGCGCAGGCCTGGGTGTTGGGTTCTGCCCCGAAGGCAGTGCTGGCACCTGAAAAAATCTTGGTGTTGGTAGAGAGCTGAGCATGTATCTCAAGCCCGATGACGGTTTCCCATTCCATTTACACTATCCTCTCAAATGCCTGCCGGTGTCTGTTTATGCCAGTCGGTTGCCAGTTGGAACTGGTGCGCGACGTTGAGCAGTTTCGCTTCGGCAAAGTAGTTGCCGATGATCTGCAGACCGACAGGAAGTCCTGCCGTCTGTCCGCAAGGGATCGACATGCCGGGTAGTCCTGCCAGGTTCAACGACAGCGTGAAGATATCTTCCATATACATCGAAACGGGATCATTGCTTTTCTCGCCGATACGGAAGGCCGGGTGTGGAGTAGTGGGGCCCATGATCACATCCACCTGCTGCAGCGCGTTGATATAATCCTGCTGTATCAGGCGGCGGATCTGCTGTGCCTTGCGATAGTAGGCATCATAATAGCCCTCTGACAGGGCGTAGGTGCCGACCAGAATACGGCGCTGAACTTCACTGCCGAAACCTTCGCCACGGCTGCGCTTGTAAAGGTCTTCCAGATCTTTCGGGTCTGTGCAGCGATAGCCATAGCGGACGCCGTCAAAACGCGACAGGTTGGAGGAGGCTTCTGCCGGGGCAAGGATATAGTAAGCCGGAATCGACAGGCGGGTATTGGGGAGGCTGATCTCCTGCACGCTGGCGCCCAGTTTCTCGTATTCGCGGATAGCATTCTGGACCTGCTCAGCGATGGCGGGATCCAGCTCTTCGGCGAAGAACTCTTTTGGCAGACCGATTTTCAATCCTGCCAGTGGAGTATTCAAACCAGCCATATAATCGGGAACTGGCTGCTCGGCGCAGGTGGAGTCGAGCGGGTCGGCTCCTGCCATCACCTGCAGCATCATGGCGGCATCTTCTGCCGTGCGTGTCATGGGGCCAGCCTGATCCAGCGATGAGGCGTAGGCAACCATGCCATAGCGGGAGACGCGACCATAGGTTGGTTTGATACCGGTAATGCCACACAGGGCTGCAGGCTGACGAATAGAGCCGCCGGTATCCGAACCTGTCGTGGCTGGAGCCAGGCGTGCCGATACGGCAACAGCAGAGCCGCCGGATGAGCCGCCGGGCACGCGCTCTGTATCCCAGGGGTTGCGTGATGGGCCGTAGTAGCTGTTTTCGGTGGAGGAGCCCATGGCGAACTCATCCATATTGGTTTTGCCCAGCGTCACTGCACCGGCTTCGTTGAAGCGGCTTACCAGTGTGGCATCATAGGGGGAGATGAAGTTATCCAGCATTCTGGAACCGCAGCTGGTTTTGATGCCTTTGGTGCAGAACAGATCCTTGTGAGCAATCGGCAGGCCAGTAAAGGGGCCAGCATCACCCTGTGCAATACGCGCATCAGCTGCAGCGGCCTGCTGCAGCGCCTGTTCGTCGCACACGCTGATGTAGCTGTTGTACAGGCTGTCTTTGTCGTGAATGCGGTTCAGGTAGGCTTGGGTCAGCTCGGCACTGCTGAATTCACGTTTTTGCAGACCTTTGGCCAGTTCGGCCAGTGTCAGATCAAACATTGTCTGGAGTTTCCTTGCAGAATTGGGTGGCGATGATCATTCGATGACTTTGGGAACCAGGAACAGGCCATTTTCTGTTGCTGGTGCATTTCTCTGCAGCAGCTCGCGCTGGTTAGATTCGGTCACTACATCGGCGCGCAGGCGCTGAACGGCATCCAGCGGGTGTGCCAGTGGCTCGACACCGGTCGTGTCGATGGACTGCATCTGGTCAAAAAGGTGCAGAATGCTACTGAGGTTCTCGGCATAGGCCGGAATATCCTGGTCATTGATCTGCAGGCGAGCCAGATGTGCAATTCGTTCTACGTCGGATCGGTCCAGTGACATAAGTCGGTTACTCACTAAAAATAACTAATATTCTGTTTAATCCAAAAATGTCATGACGAAATACACGGTTCAACCATCTATTCTGTCAAAGATGTGTAAGTTAACACATTTGCTCCTTGCTCAAAATCCCCGCCATTGTTAGAGTTAGTGGCTTTCAGGATTATCGGCCAAATAGGGCTAATCTCAGGGTATCCACTTTCATGTTCAAGAAAATCCGAGGAATCTTTTCAAGCGATCTCTCCATCGATCTGGGGACCGCTAACACCCTCATTTATGTCCGCGATCGCGATATAGTGTTGAATGAGCCATCTGTTGTGGCAATTCGCACCACCGGGAATCAGAAGTCTGTCGCTGCTGTCGGTACTGAGGCAAAGCGCATGCTGGGTCGTACTCCTGGCAACATTACCGCAATTCGTCCGCTCAAGGATGGTGTTATTGCAGACTTTCATGTCACCGAGAAAATGCTGCAGTATTTTATCAGCAAGGTTCATGGCAACAGCTTCATGACCCCGAGCCCCCGTGTGCTGGTGTGTGTGCCCTGTAAATCCACTCAGGTTGAGCGTCGTGCCATACGTGAATCTGCCATCGGCGCCGGCGCGCGCGAAGTCTATCTGATTGAGGAGCCCATGGCTGCGGCAATCGGTGCAGGTTTGCCGGTTGATGAGGCCAATGGCTCCATGGTGGTGGATATCGGTGGTGGTACCACTGAAATCGCGGTTATCTCTCTGAATGGTATTGTCTATGCAGAGTCTGTTCGCATAGGGGGTGATCGATTTGATGAGTCGATAGTCACCTATGTGCGTCGCAACTACGGCAGTCTGATCGGCGATGCAACAGCCGAGCGCATCAAGCAGGAGGTCGGTACCGCTTACCCGACCAATGAAGTGCTTGAAATCGATGTTCGTGGTCGTAATCTGGCCGAGGGGATTCCACGCAGCTTTACGCTGAACAGCAATGAGATCCTGGAGGCGCTGCAGGAGCCTCTGTCTGCGATTGTCCAAGCGGTCAAGAGTGCGCTGGAGGGCTGCCCACCGGAGCTGGCATCGGACATTGCCGAGCATGGTATCGTGCTGACGGGTGGTGGTGCTCTGCTGCGTAATATCGATCGTCTGATCAGCGAGGAGACCGGTCTGCCTGTTATCATGGCGGAAGATCCTCTGACCTGTGTTGCACGTGGTGGCGGTAAAGCACTCGAAATGCTTGATAAGCATGCCTTCGAGCTGTTGACGCACGAATAAACAGGGCTGTCCATGAGGGTTGTGATATTTGATAAGCGCCTTGTTCTGAACAGGGTGGAGGTGCTTTATTAACCCTATTTTCAGACGAGGTAATCCACGCCCGCTGTTTATTGCTCTGTTAATACTCGCTCTTTTCCTGATTGTGGCTGATCTTAACTGGCCCAAGATGAAGGAGGGGCGGGTTTATCTGTCGCTGTTGATTACCCCATTGCAGTGGATGGTCGACCTTCCGGCGCGAGCGGCTGATAACCTCTCGGATGTTGTTGTCGATAGAGCCACGCTGGTGCGTGATAATGAGCGTCTGCGTACCGAGTCCCTGGATCTGGAACGTAAGGTCCAGCTCATGGCGGGTCTTGAGCGTGAAAACGAGCAGTTGCGCGATCTGCTCAATGCCCGCCAACGCATTGAAGCTGATGTCACCATGGCCGAATTGATCGGTATCAATCCAGACCCCTTCCTGCATGAGATTATTCTGAGCCGCGGCTCGGAGGATGGCGTCTTCGAGGGGCAGCCTGTTCTGGATGCTGGTGGCGTCATGGGGCAGGTACTGTCAACGGCACATTATACCAGTCGAGTGATGCTGATTACGGATGCCAGAACGGCGATTCCCGTCGAGGTGGTGCGCAACAATTTCCGTACCATTGCGATAGGTCGAGGTGTATCAGGTGAGCTGGAGATCGCTCATGTGCCCGACACTGCAGATATCCGTGAAGGTGACCTGCTGCTGACCTCAGGTCTGGGGGGGCGTTTCCCGCCGGGGTATCCTGTTGCCGTGGTGACCGAGGTGATTCGTGATCCGGGTCGCCCCTTCTCTCTGGTCAAGGCCAGACCATCAGCACGCCTTGACAGAAGTCGACATCTTCTGCTGGTGGATTATCGTGAATCCCGGCTGCCCGTTTCTGAGCCGGAGGGCGACAATGAATGATACGCGCCAGGGTGGTGGTTTCATCATCTTCGGCACTTTTCTCCTGGGCCTGATTCTGACGCAGGTACCTCTGCCGGATTTTCTGGTCTGGTCCCGGCCTGAGTGGGTCGCTCTGGTATTGATCTACTGGGTGATGGTGGTTCCACATCGTGTGGGGCTGGCCAGCGCGTTTGCCATCGGTTTACTGCTGGACCTTGTGCGTGGCAGTGTGCTTGGGTTGAATGCGCTGTCATTGACTATTATTGCCTTTCTTGTGCTGCTGCTCTATAAGCGGCTGCGCATGTTCCCGCTCTGGCAGCAGTCGATGATGGTGCTGGTGCTGGTGGGTATCAATCAGCTGTTATTTTACTGGATGCAGGGGATTACCGGTACGGCGGTTGCCGGGCTGATGTTCCTGCTGCCTTCTGTCATCAGTGCACTGATCTGGCCCTGGATCTATGTCATGCTGCATCGGATCAGGCGTACTTTCCGAATAGAGTAATCTATCATGAGTAGTAAGAGTGAACCTCGACTGGTGCTGGCATCAGCTTCTCCTCGCCGCAGTGAACTTCTGACGCAGATAGGTGTTAAACACCATAAGATGGCGGTGGACATCTGTGAAGATAAGTTGCCGGATGAGACTGCCATGCAGTATGTTGAACGTCTGGCCAGAGAAAAGGCTGAAGCCGGTTTTAAGCTGGCGGGTTCGGATCTGCCAGCTCTGGGATCAGATACCAGTGTCGTGGTTGATGGATTGGTGCTGGGCAAACCGGTTGATGAGCAGGATGCCGTGTCGATGCTGATGCGACTGTCTGGCAGAGTGCATCAGGTGATGACGGCGGTGGCAGTCTGTGATGCTCAGCTTTGCATCAGTCAGGTGGTTACGACAGATGTCACCTTTGTGAACCTGACCCAGGCGCAGTGTCGTCGCTACTGGCAGACATCGGAACCTTGTGACAAGGCAGGAGCCTACGGTATTCAGGGGCTGGGTGCTGTCTTTGTTGCATCTATTTCAGGCAGTTATTCTGCTGTGGTCGGATTGCCACTGATGGAAACAGCGAGCCTGCTGGCTGAATTTGCCGTGCCGGTCTGGACGACACCTGACACTACGCATTAATCTGCCCGACAGGCAGTAAGGAAAACAGAATGGCAGATGAGATTCTGATCAACTTCACGCCGATGGAAACTCGCGTGGCAGTGATAGAAAATGGCATGCCTCAGGAGGTTTATGTTGAGCGGGTCAGCCGGCGGGGCATAGTCGGTAATATTTACAAGGGTAAAATTGTGCGAGTGTTGCCGGGAATGCAGGCGGCATTTGTCGATATCGGGCTGGAACGTGCTGCCTTTATCCCTGTTGATGAGGTAATGGACCAGAACCTGCCGGCAGCTTCGCGTACAGGCGTTTCCATCGCACAGCTGCTGCGCGAAGGCGATACGCTGCTGGTACAGGTCACGAAAGACCCTATCGGTACCAAGGGCGCCAGACTGACCACGCATATTTCGGTACCCTCACGCTATCTTGTCCTGATGCCGGGCAATTCACATATCGGCATCTCTCAGCGCATTGAAGATTCGGCAGAGCGTGAGCGTCTGCGCACGGCGCTTGAATCTATTCTGAACGTCGAGGGTCAGGGGCTGGTTGATGAGAATGGCTTTATTCTGCGCACGGTGGCGGAAGGGATCAGCGAGGCTGAACTGAAGGCCGATCTGGATTTTCTGCGCAGACTCTGGGTCAAGGTTGATGAGCGGATCGGTAAATTGAAGGCTCCTGCCATCGTCTATGAAGATCTGCCGTTGCATATGCGTGCGCTCAGAGATATGGCGCATAGTGGTGTCGAGCGGATACGTATTGATTCAAAGGAGACCTACCAGCGCGCAGTAGATTTTGCACAGTCTCTGGTACCTGAAATTCGCGACAAGCTGGAATACTATCCAGGTGAGCGCCCGCTGTTTGACATGTTCAGTGTTGAAGAGGAGATGCAGCGTGCGCTGGGGCGCAAGGTCGAGCTGAAATCCGGCGGCCATCTGATTTTCGATCAGACCGAAGCGATGACTACCGTTGATGTGAATACGGGTGCGTTTGTCGGTCATCGCAATCTGGAAGAGACTATTTTCAAGACCAACCTTGAGGCTGCCACTGCGATTGGGCGCCAGCTCAGGTTGCGTAATCTGGGTGGTATTATCATTATCGACTTTATCGATATGGAAGACCCGGATCATCAGCGCCAGGTGCAGCGAACGCTGGAACGGATGCTGGAGAAGGACCATGCCAAGTGCAAGGTGACTTCCGTGTCGGACCTGGGGCTGGTCGAGATGACGCGTAAACGAACCCGGGAGAGTCTGGAGCAGGTGCTGTGTGAGCCTTGCCCCATGTGCCAGGGACGTGGTTCGATTAAAACCCCTGAGACTGTTGCCTATGAGATTTTTCGTGAAATTCTGCGCCAGCATCGTGCCTATGAGGCCGACAGCTATCTGGTGCTGGCAGCTGAGCTGGTGGTGGACTATATGCTGGATGATGCCTCCAGCCATGTGGCTGAGCTTGAATCCTTTATCTCCAAAACCATTCGCTTTCAGGTTGAGAGCATGTACAACCCAGAGCACTTTGACGTTGTGCTGCGCTGACGGAGTCGTTGATGCGACAGGTTGCTAGTCGCCTGCTCTGGCTGCTGCTTATCCTGGGGCTGCTGATTGCTCTGTTGTTGGTGGTGGTTAGAATAGCGCTGCCTCAGGCAGATATTTACAAGGATGTTCTGGCCCAGAAAGTCAGTGATCATCTGGGTATGAGTGTGACTATCGGCGCGATCGCTGGAGAGCTGGAGGGCCTGAATCCCGGTTTTACCCTGACAGATATCTCGATCGACAGTTTGTCACCAGAGCAGGCTCAGATTTCACTGATTGTCAGTGAACTGGATCTTAAACTCGACTTCTGGCGCAGTATAAAGTCCAGGGCGCCCGTATTTGAATTTCTCAACCTGTCAGAAACGGATCTGAGGTGGCAGGAGAAGCATGGACGCTGGTTACCGGACGGCGAGGCGAGTGAGGAAGAGAGTCTGCAGCCCTTGCTCAGGTTTCTTCTTCAGCAACCATCCATAACGGTGGAAAATCTGCATATTGGGTTGCAACCTGAACAGGGGAATCTGCAACTGATATCCCCGGTTAATGCACGTTTTGAGAGTACTGAGCATGAGTTTCAGGTCAGTGGCTCGATGCATATGCCGCTGCTGGGCAGTAACAATCAGATACGATTTGCATTGCAGGGTGGTGATGTTCCTCTTTCTGATCCTTTGCAGGGTGATCTCTCCTTCTATGTGAGTACGGATGCCTTAGGGCCTGAATTACTGCAGCTGTTTCCTCTCCCGGTCACTGTGAATGAACTCTCTCTGCAGACTGAGATCTGGGGTGACTGGCGCCATGGCCGGTTGAGCCACCTGCTGGGCAATATCACGCTCGACAGACTGGAGCTGGACCTGGTGGATATGCCCGGAATTCAGAAAGCGGGCATGCAGATTGCCTTGATTCCTTCCGGCAGTGAACATCAATTGCAGATCAAGGATCTGGTGTTGCATAGTGGAGGTGCTGCGTTCAACTTGCCACTGCTGGTGGCTGATATTGGTCTGCATGAAGAGTCACCGGCTCTGCATCATATCGGCATTCCGATGCTGGATCTTGGGGCAGTCCATCACTGGTTGCAGTTCCAGCCATTTTTGCCGCCCTTCCTGGATGACTTGCTGCTGACACTGGCACCTGAGGGAATACTGCGTAATATCAGGCTCGACTGGGACGACCCTGCTGATCTGATGAGCCTGAAGCTGGATGCTGATCTGGAAAACCTTGGTCTGTCTGCCTGGGATGAAGCACCGGCTGTCAGTGGTATCAATGGACGGCTGAAGGCCACCCTGACCGAGGGCGAGATTTACCTGCGCAGTGACGACTTCACCCTTTATTTCCCCGAACTCTATCCAGAGGGGTGGCGCTACGATAGTGCCGGTGGTGTGGTTAACTGGCGGATCGATGAAGAGGGGGTCAAGGTAGGCAGCGGACTCCTGCGGCTGGCGGATGAGTATGTCAGCGGCGCGGGTCGATTCAGCATGGTAGTGCCTTTTGATAATCAGGAGCAGACTGAGCTGACCCTGATGATCGGCATGACCGGCAGTGACGCTCTGCAGACAGAGCGTTATACCCCTTTGCAGGAGGTGGGAGAAGAGCTTCATGCCTGGCTGGCGGAGTCGATCATGGGCGGTCATCTGAATCAGGGTGGCTTGTTGATTCATGGCGGCACGCGTAGATCTGCATCCCCCTCTCCGATGACTGTTCAGCTGTTTTTTGATATCGATCAGGCTGAATTCTCTTACCAGCCCGGGTGGCCGGCTGTTGAGGAGGGCGATCTGTTCATGCAACTGTACAATGATACGATGCGGATCGATATTCGTTCAGGCAGGATTCGGGATACGAAAATTCACTCCGGCTGGGTCTATCTTCCCAGTGGTTCCGATCGTGTACACATCGCTGCGCAGCTTGAGGGCCCTGCCGGGGATCTTGAGTACTTTCTGAAACAGACACCTCTGCGTGATGAGATAGGCAACCCGCTTGATGAGTGGTCCCTGTCGGGTGAGTTGCAGACACAGCTGAATCTGCAGATACCCTTGAATGGTCGTGATAATCCCGAAATAGATGCAGTATCTCAGGTGACATCGGGTCGTCTGGTATCAGAGCAGCAACGGCTCGATCTGAGCGAATTGAAAGGTGAGCTAACCTACAGTACTCAGCGTGGTCTACATGCTGAAGGGTTGGAAGGTCGCCTGTTTGGTGAGCGAATCCGCGGCAGTATTGATACTGAGGGTGATCAACTGGGAATCAGTCTGACCGGGCGTATTGACCCCGCGCGTATGCGTGAATGGACGGATGTCAGTTTGCTGCAGTTAATGACCGGAGTGACCGACTACCACGCCCGGCTGCTGGTGTGTCCACAGCAACCGGATTGTTCGCGCTTGAGTATCAATACGCTGCTGCAGGGTGTGGCAGTGGATCTGCCGGCGCCTTATGGCAAGCCCTCAGACACGGAGCGGCTGTTGGAGCTGTCGATACTGCTGGATCGTGATGAGCTGATGTTCAGCTATAGTGATCAGTTGCATGGTGTTTTTGATCTGCAGATGCCCTTGCGCGGACATGTTCATCTGGGGACTGACGGTGTGACCTTGCCGGCAGGTCCGGGAATAGTAGTGGATGGACAGATAGAGTACCTGTCAGAGCCTGTGATCAGATCCTTTTTGTCATCTTTCACAGATGCGGCTGATGTGGAGGCTAGCCATGCGGTTCTGAGCCGTCTGGCGCTGAAAATCGGGCGCTTCGAGGCACGAGGTGTCTCGATAGATGATCTCGTCCTGGTGCTGAGGCCTGCGCTGGGTGGTGGTTGGCAACTTCAGCTGGCAGCACCCAATATGACGGGGCAGTTGTCTATACCAGAACATGATGGGCAGCTCTGGCGCCTGGATCTGGCACACTTTGCCCTGGTGGAGGGCATGCTGAGCGGTAAGGAAGAGGGCGTGCAGCCTGTGACTCCACTGTCGCCCGCAGATATTCCTGCCCTGGATATTCACGTCGCTGATCTGATAATTGGACAGAAGCCGATGGGCGAGTGGCGTTTGTCGCTCAGACCTGAGCGGGACCGGGTTGCGGTCAGGGGTATTGAAGGTGATCTACAACAGGTTCAGGTCAGGGGTGAGGCGACCTGGCACACTGGCAGCAGATCGAATACGGGGCTGACGCTGCGTATTGAGGGTGCCGATATCGGTGATGTGCTGGAGCGTTGGGGGTATGGCAGAGCGATTGAGACGGAGCGGATTAACTCGGATATCCAGCTAGACTGGTCGGGAGCGCCCTGGGACTTTGAGTTGGCCCGCTTGTCGGGCGAGGTTACGCTGAATGCCGTCAATGGCCGGTTGATTGAGTCGGGCAACAGTGCAAATTTCCTGCGAGTTTTCGGCATTCTGAATCTGAATACTCTGTCCAGACGCTTACGCCTCGATTTCAGTGATCTGCTCAAGCGAGGAGTGGTATTTGATCAATTAACGGCTGATTACCGATTGGAACAGGGAATTGCACATACGCGCGCCCCGCTTCAGTTGACTGGGCCATCTGCGGTGATGGGGCTTGAAGGGTCGCTGGATCTGATCAATGAAACCGTAGATAAATCGATTGAAGTGCTGTTGCCGGTAAGCAGTAACCTGACTATTGGTGCCGCTTTGCTTGGGGCACCTCATGTGGCTGGTGCTCTGTTTATCATAGACAGAATTACAGGTGGAAGCCTTGAGAAACTGACGGCTATCCGCTATACCCTGACAGGTGACTGGGGAGATCCACAGATCCAGTTGATTACTCAGGAAGTTGATCACGCGATCGGGGGGTGAGTCATGAAAGCAGGTGTCATTCAGATGGTATCTGGTGCCGAGCTGGAGCAGAACCTGAGCCAGGCAGAAAGGCTGATAGCTGAAGCTGCCCAGGCGGAGTGTACGCTGGCGCTATTGCCGGAGAATTTTGCCATCTTTGACAGTCGGCAGATGCGCTCTGTTGCCGAGCTGGAGGATACAAAAGGCAGGCTGACCGAGTTTCTCATCCACTGCGCCAGGGTTTATGGTCTCTGGCTGGTGGGAGGGAGTATTCCGGCACTGCGCAATGAGTCCAATGAAGCGCTCGACCGGGGGCGGGTACGCAGCCGCAGCCTGGTGGTGGATAGTGATGGTGAGATCTGCTGCAGTTATGACAAACGCCATCTGTTTGATGTCGATGTGGGAGATGCACAGCAGGTGTATCGTGAATCCGACTGGATTGAGCCGGGTGGTGATGAGGTTCAGGTAGTTGATACACCTGTTGGACGACTGGGGTTGAGCATCTGCTATGACCTGCGCTTTCCTGAGCATTATCAACGCCTGTTGGCTGCCGGTGCTCAGGTGATCAGTGTACCCTCTGCATTCACCTGGAAAACAGGCAAGGCACACTGGAAACTGTTGTTGCGGGCACGTGCCTGCGAAACCCAGTGCTATGTACTGGGAGCCAACCAGGGTGGGCGCCACAGTGAAACACGTGAGACCTGGGGACATTCGATGATTGTAGATCCCTGGGGGAAAGTGATCTCCAGCTGTAAACGGGGGGCTGCGCTTGTTACGGCGGATATCGATCTTGATTACCTGACCGATATCAGGCAACGCATGCCGGTGCGGCAACACCGGCGTGACTGATCCCGGACTCAGCTTTCCAGAGTATCATCTTCCAGTTCGTCCATCTCGCGCAGGTAACGAAATAGCTTGCGCGCATGTGCTGGTGGCTTCTGCTGCTCTCTTTCACGCTGGGCATTTCGGATCAACTGCCTGAGATGTTGGATATCACACTCGGGATAGGTCTCGATAAACGACTGCACAGTATTATTATCACCTGTAATAAGGCGTTCACGCCAGTTTTCCAGAGCATGAAACCGCTGGTTATGAGCCTGAGTGGAGGCATCAAACAGGTCCACAGCGGCCTGAATCGCTTCGCTGTCTTCGGTGCGCAGCAGCTTACCCAGATACTGCATATGCCGTTTCAGCGCGATATGAGAGCTGATACGCCTGCTCTCTTCAACCGCACGGCGCATATGTTCGCTCATCGGTACTTTCGCCAGTTGGTCAGGGCGCAGTTCAGACAACTGCTTGCCCAGCTCCTGAAGCGCATGCATCTGACGCTTGATCTCCGATTTACTGATCTCTTCGATATCGTCATGTTCGAGCTGTTCGTGTCCTGCCTTGCGTTTAATCATCAGTCATTTTTCCAGAATTATTCAGCTTCGTCGAAGCGGTTGTTGATCAATGTTTCCAACGCTTCGATCGCCAGTTGTTCATCCTCTCCATCAAGGTGAAAAATCAGCTCTGTACCCTGACTGGCCGCCAGCATCATCACCGCCATGATGCTCTTGCAGTCTGCAACTCGTCCAGCTTTCTCGACTTTTATGTCACAGGCATATTGGCTGGCAGTAGCCGTCAGCTTGGCGGCAGCTCGCGCGTGCAGGCCCAGCTTGTTAATGATGGTCAGGGAGGTTTTGATCATGTTGCTGTAGGGTTCTCTGGCTTGTCGGTGATCAGGTCAGTTCGCGGTGGCGTACCTGCACATTATCCATATGCTGACTGAAATGACCAGCAAGAGACTCGGCTATATACACGGAACGGTGTTGGCCACCGGTGCAGCCTATGCCGATGGTGAGGTAGCTGCGGTTGTCACGCGAGAAGCGCGGGATCCATTTTTCCAGGAAGCCGCGCAGATCATTCAGCATCTCCCGTACCTCTTCAGACTGCTCAAGGAATGTCTTGATCTCGGGGTCTCGGCCAGAATACTGGCGCAGCTCGGGTATCCAGTAGGGGTTCGGGAGAGCGCGAACATCAAAGGTGAAATCTACATCCAGCGGCAAACCATGCTTGAAGCCAAAGGATTGAAACTGAAGAGAAAGTGACTGCTCGGGTCTCTGGGCAACGCGCAGCTTGATAGTGTCGCGCAGTTCATAGAGTGTCAGTCTGGAGGTATCTATCCGGATGTCAGCCAGGCTGGCAATCGGCTCAAGCAGCAGTCGCTCCCTTTCGATCGCCTCCTTCAGGCCTGCACCACTGCTGGTCAGGGGGTGCTTGCGTCGTGTGGCATTGAAGCGTTTGAGCAAGGTGGCTTCAGCAGCATCAAGATAGATGACTTCGCTGCTGAGATCCGCAATCTGACTGATGTCGCGCAGAATATCCGGCACCTGACGCAGGTTGCTGACCAGGTTACGGGCATCAATACTGACAGCCAGACGCTCTGGACGATCAGGTGCCTGCAGCATCTGGTGGATGAGTTCGGGCAGGAGCAGGGCGGGAAGATTGTCGATACAGTAAAAATCGATATCTTCCAGTGCCTGCAGGGCGGTACTTTTACCCGAGCCGGAACGGCCGCTGAGGACGACCAGTTTCATCCGCTAACTCCCGTTACCCGAGATAGCCACAAGAGCCTTATAAAGCGAATGGCTGTCGGTACAGTTACGCAGCGTTTCGCGTACGTCACTGTTGCTGAAAAGTTCGGCAATGCTGGCCAGGGTCTGAAGATGCTGAGCGGCTTCATTTTCCGGTACCAGCAGGCAGCACAGCAGATCAACCGGGCGGTTGTCGATGGCATCAAAGTCTATAGGCTGCTCGAGTGTTATCAGAAGCGCCAGAGCCTGCTCACAACCGGGAAGGCGGCAGTGTGGAATTGCCACACCATCACCTATCCCGGTGCTACCGAGTCTTTCGCGATTAAGCAGTCCACTGAAGATGTCTTCAGTTTCAAGCCCTTCGACCTGGTCAGCAAGGGTGTCGCTGGCCAGTTCGAGGACTCGTTTCTTGCTGGCCGCATCCATGTGGCATAGTGTTCTGGATTCGGTCAGCAGCTCGGAGATATGCATAGGTTAATATCGGTCGTTGGTTAATGGATTATTTGAAAGACTTCATTTTTTCCTTGTGCTTGATAATCTGCCGATCAAGTTTATCAACCAGCCCATCAATTGCCGCGTACATGTCATCCTGTTCGTCTGTTGCAAACAACTCACCTCCGGCAAGGTGAACATCAGCCTCCGCTTTCTGGCGCGTTTTTTCAACCGTAAGGATAACCTGTACATTGGTAATGTTATCGAAGTGGCGCTCCAGCTTTTCAAATTTCGTATGCACGTATGCGGTCAGTGAATCAGTCAGTTCCACATGATGGCCAGTGATATTTATCTGCATAAGGCTTCTCCTTGTTATCAGGCACGATAAGGGTTGTTCTGTGCCTGTTTGTTATTAAAGCAAACGCTTGCGCTCATTAGAAGGTGGTATGTTCAGCGCTTCGCGATATTTTGCGATAGTGCGCCTTGCCACGTTAATGCCCTGCTCTTTCAGTAGCTGAGCAATCTTGTTATCGCTCAGAGGTTTTGCACTGTTTTCACCTGCAACCAGTTTTTTGATCAGGGCACGAATGGCGGTGGAGGATGCCCCTTCACCGTCTGCAGTCGTGACCTGACTGGAAAAGAAATACTTGAGCTCAAAGATGCCGCGTGGCGTATGGATGAATTTTTGTGTGGTGACCCTGGAAATGGTGGATTCATGCATGGAAACAGCTTCCGCAATATCGTGTAGCACCATGGGCTTCATTGCCTCCTCGCCGAAATCCAGAAACTCCCGCTGTCGTTCTACAATCTCGCTGGCCACCTTAAGCAGAGTATCATTTCGGCTGAGAAGGCTTTTCAGGAACCAGCGTGCTTCCTGTAGATGACTTTTAAGATAGTTGTTATCGGCGCTGTTGTCAGCCCTGCGGATCAAATCAGCATATTGAGTGTTGATGCGAAGCTTTGGTGAGGTGTCGGGATTCAGAGTCACAATCCACTCGTCACGGTGCTTGCTGACAATCACATCAGGGATCACATATTCAGACTGGCTGGAGATGATACTGGAGCCCGGGCGCGGGTTCAGTGACTGAATCAGTGAAATGATCGACTGCAGATCTTCTTCCTTGACGCGCAGTTTGCGCATCAGGCTGCGATAGTCGTGGCTGGCCAGCAGCTGCAGATGGTCAGAGGCCAGCTTTATGGCTTCTTTGCACCAGGGTAAAGCCGTGCCAAACTGTTTGAGCTGGATGATCAGGCACTCGCTGAGATCCCGAGCCGCCACGCCTGGTGGGTCGAACTGCTGTACGCGGTGCAGAACCGCTTCTATCTCATCCAGTTCGGCATCACTGAAATACTCTGGCTCCTGCTCCTTGAACTGCTCCAGCAGCTCTTCGGTCGATACTTTCAGGTAGCCATCCGTATCGATACCATCAATGATCGCCTCTGCGACCATGCGATCGGTATCGCTCATGGGTGTCAGATTGAGTTGCCAGTGCAGATGGTCCTGCAGCGTATCTTCGCGGGTATCATTTTCATTATCCGGCCAGTCGTCGGAAGAGGAGGAACCGCTCTGCTGCTGGAAGGTGTCGTCCCAGCTGCTGTCTGTAGCCAGCTCAGAGGGTATCTGTTCACTCCACTCACTGTCGGTATCCGGTCCGTCGAAGTTGTCTTCATTCTCGGGTTGGCGTTCATTATCGCTCGTGCTGGCCTTGTCGGCATTACCGGATAGCTGAAACTCGTCCTTATCTTCGAAACTTTTGCTGTCATAGCTGTCTTCATGCGCATCTTCATAAGAGGCTTCGTAGGCCTCCTCAATCGATACGACCTCTGGCTCATGCTCCTCTTCGCTGACCTCCAGAAGTGGATTATTTTCCAGCGCCTGCTGTATCTCCTGCTGCAGATCAAGCGTCGACAGTTGCAACAGTCTGATCGCCTGCTGCAATTGAGGTGTCATCGTGAGATGCTGGCCAATCTTGAGATGTAACGCCTGTTTCATATGCCAGTATTATCACTTGGGGTTAAACGGTGGATAAGGGTCATCATAATCTGAACTGTTCACCCAGATAGGCTGATCTGACTTGCTGATTCGCCATGATTGTCTCAGGATCACCCTCGGCGAGGATAGCTCCTTCACTGACAATATAGGCGCGCTCACAGATATCGAGTGTCTCCCGGACATTATGGTCGGTAATCAGTATCCCGATGCCGCGACTCTGCAGATGACGAATTGTCTGCTTGATATCATTGACCGAGATGGGATCTACGCCGGCAAATGGCTCATCCAGTAATATGAAGGCGGGTTCGGTTGCCAGTGCTCGGGCGATTTCCACGCGTCGTCTTTCACCGCCCGACAGGGACATGCCGGGGCTGTTACGGATCTGTGTGATATGAAACTCCTGCAGTAGTGCTTCAAGCTGCTCCTCACGCATATCCTTGCTCAGATCCTTGCGTGTTTCGAGTATCGCCATCAGATTGTCGCGCACACTGAGCTTTCTGAAAACTGAGGGTTCCTGAGGCAGGTAGCCGACCCCCCGCTGAGCACGATCATGCATCGGCATGCGTGTGATGTCATCCTGATTGATTCGGATATTGCCCTCATCTGCTGGTACCAGGCCGACAATCATGTAAAAACAGGTGGTTTTGCCTGCGCCGTTAGGGCCCAGCAGGCCCACGATTTCGCCCTGATTGATCTTGAGGGAAACATCACGCACAACCTGTCGGCCTTTGTAGCTCTTGGCCAGGTGCAGGGCTTCAAGCAGTGCCATAATCAGTTTCCGCTGTTTCTGGGTTGAATGACCATTTCGACACGCTGGCCACCACTTTCGCTGCCGAAAGCATCCACAATTGCCTGATCCATGTTGTACACGATTCGTTCACCGGTGAAGTTGTCGTTCCCCTGCACAACCCGCGCCTGATTGGTGATGGTGACCTGCTGCTGGGTAACATGGTAATTCATGTTCTGGCCATAGGCCTTGGTCAGAGGCTGGCCTTCGCGGTGCTGCTGATGAAATTCGGCGGGGTTGCCGGTTGAGATGATGCGTTCTATCTCACCGTCGGCCGAACGCCGCAGCTCTACACGATCTCCCAGTAGCAGCATGCTGCCCTGGCGTATCTCGACCCGACCTGTGTAGATGGTGACACCTGTCTGCTCATTCATGCTGGCCTGATCTGCACTGATGTAGATGGGCTCATTCTTGTCGCTTGGCAGGGCGTGTGCAGCCGGAGCCAAGAGAAAGCAGCTGCACAGACACAGTAGTACCACTTGTTTAATGCTTGACATAAATACCTCTTACCTCTGATAGCAGCTCAACACGCCGTTCTCTGAACCATGCCTGCATACCAACGGCATCGGTACGGCTTTGGCCATCTGTAAAGGTGACAGCCGCCTCTGTCGAAGCGAAGTCCAGTGGCGGAAACAGAGCCAGAACGCTGGTTGTCATGATCATGGGTGTGCCTTGTACAGGATTATCAATAACCTGTACATCCCCTGCAAGCTCAATCTTGGTTTCGTCATCCAGCATCCATGCCTCATTTGCTGTGATTTCGAGCAGTGAACCATCTGCCCGAGGCTGGAGCAGGACCGGGCTTGTCAGCTGTGTCTGCTCTAAACCGGGCAGGTGACGAGCCAGAGGGCTGGTGATCTCCTGCTGTAACTGGCCATCAGAACCGTACATCTGTATACGGGCATCGCGGATGAAGAAGTCTACCTCATCCGGCAAGGGCGCCCTGTCTGGCGAGCTATCTGTCGGTATGCCGAAAAAGCCCCAGAACAGGAGCAAGGGTATCATGATCAGCAGAGCCAGCAGAACACGAAGGCGAATCGAGGAGAACACTTAGCGGTACTCCTCGAACAGAGCATTGAGTTTGCCCTGTGCCGCCAGGATGATTTCGCAGAACTCTCGGGCGGCACCCTCTCCACCGCGGCGGCTGGTGCACCAGTCTGCTTCCTGACGCACCAGTGCATGCCCATCGGGGACCGTGGCGCCAAAAGCCACAGTAAGGATGGCAGACAGATCTGGCAGATCGTCGCCTATGTAGGCCGTCGTGGCGGCAGAGTGCCCGGTGCTGGTCCAGATCTCCTTCAGTGCGGTCAGCTTATCTTCACGCCCCTGCATCAGATAGGTGATGCCGAGTGCTCTGGCTCGCAGCTCTACCTGAGGTGAGGTGCGGCCAGTGATGATCGCGGTTTCCAGCCCTGCTTGATGCAGTAGTTTTATACCCAGGCCATCCAGAGTATGGAAGGACTTGATCTCCTGCCCGTTGGCCAGAAAATTAAGCTGACCGTTGGTGAGAATGCCGTCGACATCAAAAGCGACCAGATGAACCGATTTAAGCCGGTTGATCAAGGCTGAAGAGAGGTCATGAGTCATCAGATTACTCCCGCTTTCAGCATGTCATGCATATTGAGTGCGCCTATCGGGACACCCTGCTCATCCGTGACCAGTAATGCGTTGATCTTGCGCTCCTGCATCACTTTGAGTGCCTCGGCGGCCAGGGCGTGGGCCTTTACGGTGGTGCAGCCTACTGTCATGACATCAACGATGGCGGTGTGCTTGAGATCTATCTCCTGATCCAGTGTGCGCCTGAGGTCACCATCTGTAAAGATGCCCTGGAGCACTCCTTTGTCATCTGTGACAGCGGTCATGCCGAGGCGTTTGCGGGTGATCTCCATCAGTGCTTCGCGGATCGGCGTGGACAGGGTTACGCGTGGGATATCGTCACCACTGTGCATGATGTCTTCGACCCTCAGCAGCAGGCGCCGTCCGAGACTACCACCTGGGTGAGAGATGGCAAAATCCTCGGCACTGAAGCCACGGGCTTCAAGCAGTGCAATTGCCAGAGCATCACCCAGTACCAACTGAGCGGTTGTGCTGGAGGTCGGTGCCAGGTTGAGTGGGCAGGCTTCGCGCTCGATAGGGACATGCAGATTGATATCAGCAGTTCTTGCCAGGGTTGAGTCCGGGTTGGAAGTGATACTTATCAGGGGGGCGCCCATGCGCTTGATCAGTGGCAGTATGGTCACGACTTCGGAGGTTTCGCCGGAGTTTGAAATCGCAAGCACGACATCCTGCCCGGTGAACATGCCAAGATCACCATGGCTGGCTTCTCCCGGATGAACAAAGAACGCCGGGCTTCCTGTACTGGCCAGTGTGGCGGCGATCTTGTTGCCGATATGACCTGATTTACCCATACCGGTCACAATGATGCGGCCCTTGCACTGCATCAGTAGCTCGCAGGCATGGATAAAAGTCTCATTCAGGTGGTTCAACAGGAGATCAACCGCTTCCCGTTCAATCTCTATTGTACGCTTACCGGTTTCGAGAAAGTTGAATTCTGTCATGCAGTATCGGCTCGCCTCTCACTTGGCTTGAATCGGCTGCTCCACTGGAGCATTTCTTTAGTGACCGACAAGTTTACCCCAGCTAAGTCTCAGATCGTATCGGATTTGATGAATTCACTCCAATTCGGGTGCTGATCATCTGTGAGTTGAACCTTCAGCTGATAATGACAGTCAACAAATGATGCAATCCCGGTTTTGCCATCTTCAGTTCAGGTTCAGATTCATCTGTCATGCTTTGGCGCCGGTGATTGTGCTGACTGGTAGTGTGTAAACCGTGCTGCATTTTAACTTGAGCCGCCTAATGATATATTGGGCGGCTTTGTTGACAGTGATTGATAGGGTATTGCCAGAATGGAAGCGGAAACCTCACAGGCTGCGGCTCCAGACATGCTCAAAGACATAATTATCGATATCCGGGAACTCACCTTTTCACGTGGTGAGCGTATTATTTTTGATGGTGTGGATATCGCGATACCCCGTGGCAAAGTCACCGCCATCATGGGGCCATCCGGCAGTGGTAAAACAACCCTCCTGAAGCTGATCGGTGGCCAGCTTGCACCGGATCGGGGTCAGGTGCTGCTTGAGGGCAGCAATATCTCGCGCATGGGTCGTAATGAACTGTTCAAGGCTCGCGAGCGCATGGGTATGCTGTTTCAGAGCGGCGCTCTGTTCACAGATATGAGTGTATTCGACAATGTTGCCTTTCCCTTGAGAGTGCACAGTGATCTACCCGATGCAATGATTCGGGATATCGTATTGATGAAGCTGCAGGCTGTCGGTCTGCGTGGTGCGATCCACCTGATGCCCGCGGAGTTGTCTGGTGGCATGGCTCGTCGGGTTGCCCTGGCTCGCGCCATTGCGCTTGACCCGGACATAGTGATGTATGACGAGCCCTTTGCCGGACAGGACCCGATAGCGATGGGGGTGCTGGTGAATCTGATCAAGCGGCTCAATCAGGCATTGGGCCACAGTAGTATCATCGTGTCGCACGATATTCAGGAAACTCTGTCGATTGCCGACTACATCTATATTCTGGCCGACGGCAGGGTGGCCGCGCATGGCACACCAGCCATGCTGCGTGATGTTGATTCAGCGCAGGTTCGTCAGTTTGTGCAGGGATTGCCGGATGGGCCTGTACCTTTCCATTATCCCGCACCTGACTTCATGCAGGATCTGTTGGGTGGGGAGATTAAATGATTGATCGAATACAGCGGCTGGGACACAAAACCCTGTCGAAAGTGGCCGCTTTCGGGCGCTCCGGTCTGATATTGATGCATGCTCTGGTGGCTCGGCCTCAGCCGCTGGTGATGCTTCCATTGCTGATCAAGCAGATCTACTTTGTTGGCGTGTTGTCTCTGGTGATCATCGTCGTGTCCGGCTTGTTTATCGGCATGGTACTGGGGCTTCAGGGTTATACGATCATGGTTGATTATGGATCGGAGCAGGCGGTCGGGCAGATGGTTGCCCTGAGTCTGCTGCGTGAGTTGGCACCGGTCGTGACGGCGCTGCTGTTTGCCGGTCGTGCCGGTTCAGCGCTGACGGCTGAGATAGGCCTGATGAAGGCGACCGAGCAGTTGGCGAGCCTGGAGATGATCGGTGTTGACCCCCTGCGCCGGATCATAGCGCCTCGCTTCTGGGCCGGTTTCATATGCCTGCCGCTTCTGTCGATGATATTTGCCGTGGTCGGAATCTGGGGATCGTCGCTGGTGGCTGTAGACTGGCTGGGGATCTACAGCGGTGCCTACTGGTCAAACATGCAGCAGGCAGTCGATTTTACAGACGATGTTCTCAATGGCGTGGTCAAGGCGGTGGTATTCGGTTTTATCGTGACCTGGGTGGCTGTCTATCAGGGGTATGACTGTATTCCGACATCCGAGGGCATCAGTCAGGCAACAACCCGTACAGTGGTTTACTCCTCCCTTGCTGTACTGGGAGCGGACTTTATTCTTACTGCATTGATGTTTGGAGATCTGTGACAATGCGCATGCGTACAATGGAGATAGGTGTCGGGCTTTTCATGCTTCTTGGCTTTCTGGCTCTGATCGTGCTGGCACTGAATGTAAGTGGTCTGAATCTGACCAGCAAGGGGCAGGGCTACAAGGTCTATGCACACTTTGAAAATATCGGCGGCCTGTCAACACGCGCCCGGGTATCGATGTCGGGTGTCCATATCGGCGAAGTGACTTCGATTCGTCTGGACCCAGACCTTCTGATGGCTGAGGTGGAGATGGAGATCAGGCCTGAGTTCAATTTTCTGAGCGTTGACAGCTCAGCCCAGATACTGACCTCGGGTTTGCTGGGGCAGCAGTATATCGGGATCGTACCGGGTGGTGATGATGAATCCCTCCGGGATGGCAGTTTTATTTATGACACCCAGTCTGCTCTGGTCCTGGAGGATCTGATCGGACGGTTCCTGTTCAATCAAGTAAGCGAGTAGCGGTATGACTAAATATTTATCCCACAAGTTGCTGGTGCTGCTTTTGGCGTTTCTTCCTTTTCAGGTGATGGCAGTTCAGGAGGATTGGAAGGAGGCCAGTGCTGTGATTGAACAGGCCACCGAAAGAATGCTGGCAATGATGAAGGATGAAACGCTTTTGCAGGAAGCAAATCGTGATCAGTTGCTGGGTGAAGTGGAAAATATCGTGGAAGAGGTAATCGACTTCGAGCACTTTGCGCGTCGTGTCATGGGGCGTTATGTCAGAACGGCGACCGATGAAGAGATTCAACGCTTTGCCGATACGATCAAGTCGACGCTGATGCGGACCTACTCCCTGGCCATGGTGGGTTTTGAGGTGCGCAGCTACTCGATTTCACCACCCAGAGCGCCGAGTCCCGAGCCAGGCATGCAGGTGGTCAATGTCACCGTTACTTCAGGTGATGGGCAGAGCTTCGAGCTGCTTTATTACATGCTGAAGCAGGAAAGTGGTTGGAAGCTGGTCAATGTAATGGTTGATGGTATCAACCTGCGTATTACCTTCCGTAATCAGTTTGCCGATATGTATCAGCGCAGCCGCAGCATTGGTGCCGTGATTGACAGCTGGGAAGAGCGGATTGCGGGTGCGGTTGAAGAGGTGCTCAATGGTGATGCCGAAGGTTGAGGTCGGTGACGATCGAGTCTTGAAGCTCAGTGGTGATCTGCTGTTTTCGACTGTGGTCACCCTGCGTGATGAATTGCTGCAGACGATAGCCAGTCAAGGTCAGGGGACGCTGATTCTGGATATGGCGGGTGTGCAGCGTGTTGACAGCTCTGCGCTCTCCTTGTGGCTCTGCTGTCAGAGGCAGGCAAAGAGTAGTGGCGGAGAGGTCACGATTCGCAACCTGCCCAGTGATATGAGGTCGATTGCGGATCTGGTGGGGCTGGATGACTATCTGCATTGATTCCCGATCCGGGGCTGAACAGGCATAATCGCCTTTTCAGCCCTTTTTCGTTATTATGCGTGCCACAGTAATATTGAGTCACAGAGTATTTGGAGTTCTCCCATGCAAGCCCAAGAGGTTAAGCAGATTATCGAAAGTCAGCTGGAAGGCTGTCAGGTCATTACGGCAGGCGAGGGGTGTGATTTTCAGATCACGGTCATAGGTGAGATGTTTGCCGGTCTTTCTCCCGTGAAGAAGCAGCAGCGCGTTTATGCCTGCCTCCAGGATCAGATTGCCAGTGGTGCTATTCATGCCATCACGATTAAAACCTACACGCCTGAACAGTGGCAAGCACTGAACTGAAACCCCTGTCTGTCAGGAATTCCAATGGATAAGTTATTGATCGAAGGTGGTGTGACCCTCAATGGAGAGGTGCGCATCTCCGGTGCCAAGAACTCGGCACTGCCGATTCTGGCAGCATCACTGCTGGCAGATGAGCCAGTGACCATCTGCAATCTGCCACATCTGCACGATATCACCACCATGCTGGAGCTGCTGCGTCGCATGGGGGTTGAGCTGATGGTGGATGCCAAACTCAGCGTCGAGATAGATGCCACGAAGATTCATGATCTGGTTGCACCCTACGACCTGGTGAAAACCATGCGTGCCTCCATTCTGGTGCTGGGGCCGATGCTGGCTCACTTCGGTCAGGCCGAAGTATCCCTGCCGGGTGGCTGCGCCATAGGTTCGCGGCCAGTGGATCTGCATATTCGCGGCCTCGAAGCGATGGGTGCTGATATTCTGGTTGAAAACGGTTATATCCGTGCCAAGGTTGATGGTCGTCTGAAAGGGGCTACGATCTTCTTTGATACAGTGACCGTGACAGGTACCGAGAATATTCTGATGGCGGCAACGCTGGCAGAGGGGCAGTCTATCCTTGAAAATGCTGCGCGTGAACCAGAGGTCGTCGACCTGGCCAATTTCCTGAATGCGATGGGTGCGGATATCCGTGGTGCCGGTACTGACACCATCGTGGTAAACGGCGTGACGTCACTCAAAGGCTGTCGCTTCTCCGTACTGCCGGATCGTATCGAAACCGGAACCTTTCTGGTGGCTGCAGCGGCATCAGGTGGGCGTGTCAAGACCAAGAATACCCGCCCTGACATCCTCGACTCAGTGCTGCAGAAACTGCGTGAAGCAGGGGCCGTCATCACGACAGGTGAGGACTGGATAGAGCTCGATATGCAGGGTCGCCGCCCTAAGGCCGTGAATATCACAACCGCACCTTACCCTGCATTTCCAACAGACATGCAGGCTCAGTTTGCAGCCTTGAATGCGGTGGCGATGGGTGTCGGTATCATCAAGGAAACCATCTTCGAAAACCGTTTCATGCATATGAACGAGATGCGTCGTATGGGTGCGAACATCACGATTGATGGCAATACTGCCGTCATCGAGGGTGTTCGCAAGCTTCAGGGTGCGCCGGTGATGGCAACCGATCTGCGTGCGTCGGCCAGCCTGGTGATTGCCGCGCTGGTGGCAGAAGGCGAAACCCTGATTGATCGTATTTACCACATAGACCGTGGTTATGAGTGTATTGAAGAGAAGCTTCAGCAGTTGGGTGCGCGCATCCGACGAGTACCTGGCTGACATCAGAGACGAGATCCGAATGAAACAACAGCTGACTATTGCTCTGTCCAAGGGCCGTATACTGGAAGAGACGCTGCCACTGCTGGCAGCGGCTGATATCGTACCGGCTGAAGATATCTTCAGCAGTCGCAAGCTGATTTTTGATACCAATCATGCCCATATCAAGCTGCTGGTCATTCGTGCCACTGATGTTCCCACCTATGTCGAATATGGTGGAGCAGATATGGGTGTATCCGGTAAGGATGTGCTGCTGGAGCATGGCGGCAGTGGCTTGTATGAGCCGCTGGATCTCGAAATAGCCTGTTGCAAATTGATGGTAGCGGGGATGGCAGGTGCCAGACCTGTTGATGGGCGCATGCGTGTGGCGACCAAATTCGTCAAGGTGACGCGTGATTATTACGCCCGCCTGGGTGCTCAGGTGGATATCATCAAGCTTTATGGTGCCATGGAGCTGGCTCCGATCATGGGGCTGGCGGATCGCATCGTGGATATTGTGGATACCGGCAATACTCTGCGTGCCAACGGGCTGGAACCGATGGAGCATATTGCCGATATCAGTTCGCGTCTGGTGGTGGGGCAGCCGGCGATGAAAATGAAATATGACCTGATCCAGCCGATACTGGAGAAACTGACAGCAGCCGTTGTGGCCAAGCGAGGTGGTTGAGATGAGTCAGAGCAGCATAACCCGTCTGAATAGCCGACAGAGCGACTTCGACACCCGGCTGAACGAGCTTCTGGCCTGGGAGAGCGTGTCGGATAAGAAGGTCAATCAGATCGTGGAAGAGGTACTGGAGAGGGTCAAGCGTGATGGTGATTCGGCTCTGGTTGAGTACACGAATCGCTTCGATCGCATGCAGGCATCCAGTATGGCTGAACTGGAGATAGGTGCAGACCGTCTGCAGCAGTCTCTTAACGATCTTCCAGCGGATCAGCGTGCTGCGCTGGAACAGGCAGCGGCGCGTATCCGTGATTATCATCAGCGCCAGCTGGGGGAGTCCTGGCAGTATACCGAAGCTGATGGCACCCTGCTGGGGCAGAAGGTCACGCCTATGGATCGTGTCGGGATCTATGTGCCCGGTGGCAAGGCCGCGTATCCCTCCTCGGTACTGATGAATGCCATTCCCGCAAAAGTGGCGGGCGTTGCCGAGATCATCATGGTTGTCCCTACGCCTGATGGCAAGGTGAATGAACTGGTGCTGGCTGCTGCTGCTCTGGCCGGTGTTGATCGTGTGTTTACCCTGGGGGGCGCGCAGGCGGTTGCAGCACTTGCCTATGGTACCGAAACGGTACCCCGCGTTGACAAAATCGTCGGCCCCGGGAATATCTTTGTTGCGACGGCCAAGCGCGCGGTTTTCGGTGCGGTCGGTATCGATATGATTGCCGGTCCGTCGGAAATTCTGGTGATCTGCGATGGTCAGACAGACCCCGACTGGATTGCGATGGATCTCTTTTCTCAGGCTGAACATGATGAAGACGCACAATCGATTCTGATCTCGCCGGACAGTGGCTTTATCGATCGTGTTGAAGCCAGTATCGCTAAGCTGCTGCCTACCATGGAGCGTCGCGAGATTATCGAAGTGTCATTGCGTGAGCGTGGCATGCTGATCGAGGTGGCTGATCTGGACGAAGCGGCAGCCCTGAGCAATCGTATAGCCCCGGAGCATCTGGAGCTGTCTGTGGCTGATCCGCAATCCCTTTTGCCGCAGATCCGTCATGCTGGTGCAATCTTCATGGGGCGTTATACGGCTGAGTCTCTGGGTGATTACTGTGCAGGACCCAACCATGTGTTACCGACATCCGGTACGGCACGTTTCTCATCGCCCCTTGGGGTTTATGATTTCCAGAAGCGCTCTTCGCTGATCATGTTTTCAGCTCAGGGCGCATCCGAGATGGGTAAGGTTGCATCTGTGTTGGCGCGGGGGGAAAGTCTCACTGCGCATGCCCGCTCTGCTGAATACCGGATTCTGGATAAGTGATTCTGGATAAGTGATTGTGGATAAGTGATTGTGGATAAATAGTGTCCTGGGGCTTGTTCTTCAAATCCCGGCCTCCGGCTGAGTTCATACAGGCATACAGTACTGTATGATAGCTCAGCGGGTGGGTGGTCGCTCACCGATGGTGGCAATGACAGACATCTCTCGGCCGTTGCGCAGCACGGCCAGAGAGGTCTGCTGACCGGGTTTGAAGCGCGCAATGCGATTCATTGATGTTCTGCTGTCTTCAACCGGATGGCTGTCAATCTCCAGCAGAATGTCGCCAGGCTGCAGACCGGCCAGATGTGCCGGGCTGTCCCTGAAAATACCGGCTATCAATATGCCGCGCCGTGCGCCAAGTCCGAACGACTCTGCCAGATGGGGAGTCATCTCCTGTATTTCGATTCCCAGCCAGCCACGAATCACTCGTCCATGTTCGATCAGATCCTGCATCACCTGTCTGGCGATGGAGGAGGGGATGGCGAAGCCGATACCGTGTGATCCACCCGACTGCGAAAAAATTGCCGTGTTGATGCCCAGCAGATTGCCTTCGGTATCGATCAGTGCGCCGCCCGAATTACCGGGATTGATAGCCGCATCTGTCTGAATGAAGTTCTCATAGGTGCTGAGCCCGATACTGTTACGTCCCAGTGCGCTGATGATGCCCATCGTAACCGTCTGGCCAACACCGAAAGGGTTGCCTATGGCCAGTACGAGATCACCGACACGCTGCTCATCCGAGGTGTTGAGCGTGATGCTGGGAAGGTCGGTCAGATTGATTCTGAGTACTGCAAGGTCTGTTTCCGGGTCTGTACCTATGACGCTGGCCAAAGCTTCACGCCCATCCTGAAGTGATACCACGATACTGTCGGCACCACTGATGACGTGATTGTTGGTGACCACATAACCCTGGGGGCTGAGAATGACGCCGGAGCCGAGACTGGATTCGATACGCTCGCTTGAGGGTAGCCGGTCATGGTTGAAAAACTGCCGGAACAGTGGATCATTGAACAGAGGGTTGGCTTGCTGGCGAACAATGGTTCGGGTATTGATGTTGACCACGGCCGGTGCAGCACTGGCGACGGCGTCAGCAAACGATAACCCCCCCGACATGGCCAGTGTGTTCAGGGTCTCGCGCGACTGGGTCTCACGAATTTCAACAGTGGTGATCTGGGGGGCCAGTATCTCTGGCTTCAGCTGTAGTATCAGCAGTGCAGCCAGTATTCCGGTTATAATGGGCCAGCCTAGAAAGGTGAGTTTGCGCATTGATCTCTATCATATGTGTAAATGATTATATTATACGGACATGCTATCAGAATTGGGAATCGGCTTTATGCAGAATATGACGATTACAACGACCGAACTGGTCAGATACTGTGACACGCTGCTTCAGGCAGGGCGCTTTCGTGACTACTGTCCGAATGGTCTGCAGGTTGAAGGCAGGCCGGAAGTCGGGCGTATCATGACTGGAGTGACAGCCTGTCAGGCGCTGCTGGATGAAGCCGTCAAGTGGAAGGCTGATCTGCTTCTGGTGCATCACGGCTATTTCTGGAAGGGTGAGTCCGAGGCTGTTTGCGGAATCAAGCGCAAGCGTCTGAAAACACTTCTGCAGCAGGATATCAATCTTGTGGCTTATCACCTGCCCCTGGATGCTCATCCAGAGCTTGGCAATAATGCGCGTCTGGCCAAGCGGCTTGGTATTGAGGTGGATGGTACACTTGAGCCGGATAATCCGTTGGCGATAGGCAATATCGGTTCTCTGACTCAGTCGATAGCGCTTGAGCAGTTTACCCATCGTGTGACTGAGGCACTCAGCAGAAAGCCTCAGGTGATCAGCGGTGGTGCGCATCCTGTGCAGCGAGTGGCCTGGTGTACGGGGTCTGCAGAGCGCTATATCGAGCAGGCGCTGGCTGCTGGGGCTGATACCTATATCAGTGGTGAGATATCAGAACCGGTGGTGCATTTTGCGCGCGAGGCGGGTATTCACTATATCGGTGCTGGCCATCATGCCACGGAACGCTACGGTGTCCAGGCACTTGGCGCCCATCTGGCACGTCATTTTGGCCTTGAACACCGTTTTGTGGATATTGATAATCCCGTTTGAACTATCAGTGAACTGTGCGCTTGTCAGTCTCTTCACTTTCGTTAGTGTCAGATGAGGCAAGGTCTGGAATAGGGTTTTCCACCTTGTCGGCACTCTTTTTCAAACCGTAGCGATCAGAGAGGGTGCCCTCGTCTTCTGGCTTTTTGGGTGCGTAGTCGCGAGGCGGTTCGACATGAGGCTCTGTTTCATCTGCGGCGTCGGGCTGTGCAACAGGGGATCCGGGCTTTTCTGCAGCCTTCTGAGGCGCTTCAGCGGTTGCTTTATCAGTCTGCTTCAGGCTTTCAACCAGTTGCTGCGGTTGCAAGGGCGCCTTGAGTGCATTGCCTGCAGGCTGCCCGGGGCATAATGTCTGTGCGCTGCTGGCCAGATGCTGATGAACCTTGCGGTAGTTGTCGGTCAGCTCATTGACCAGGCTGGCAGTCTGTTCGAAATGGCTGGTGACATCCTTCTTGTACTTATCCATTTCCTGACGAGTGGCGGTCAACTCCTCTTCCAGTTTACGCTTCTGCTGTTCAGCATCACCTGACCTGCCGATCAGATATCCTATCAGGGCGCCGACAGCCAGTGCCGCTGCTGCAATGATCCAGATGTTCTCCAGTTCCACAAGCTTTCCTCTTATAATATGCACTTTATCATCATGATCAGACTGTAAAAAAGCTGATACATGGACTGATAATGCCTAATATATGGCGCTGAGGCAATTGGCTGATTGAATTGAGCGCTTTTGTAGGCAATCGACAGCTATACTGTCAGTCAGATGCCGTGGTTGTAAATTGATGTTGTGAGTCGATAAGTAAGTCATAGTTCTCCGAATCAGACAGGGATGTCACTGTATGAGTGAGCCGTCTTGAAGTATCAGGAAACCTTGAACGCAATCTATGCACAATTGGATCGTATCGGCGATCTGCCCGTTTTCAGTGCTACCGTAAACCATATACGGCAGATCAGCAGTTCCCGTGAGACGGATGCGATGGCGCTGGCCATAGCGGTCATGAAGGATGCCAATCTGACCACCAAATTGCTGCGTCTGGCCAACTCCAATTTTTACAACCGTGGCAGTGGCAAGATTACCGCTATCTCCCGGGCGGTGGTGCTGATCGGTTTCGAACGCATCCAGAATCTGTGCATGACGCTTAAATTGATAGAAAGCTTCAAGGAGAAAGAGCCGGGTACGGGGGTCGAGGATCTGCTGGTGGCGGCAGTCTTGAATGCCTCGGCTGCCCGGGATCTGGCTGCAAGTGCCGGCGTGCGGGATATAGAGGAAACCTATATCTGTGGCCTGCTGTATGGGTTGGGCGAGATAGTGGTGGCCTTTACCCTGCCGGAGCTGTATCGCTCCATGCTCAGAGAGCGCAAGCATGAAACCCGCTCCTGGGCCGAGATCCAGCAAGAGATAATGGGCGGGGATTTTGTCACTATCGGGCAGGATCTTGCGCAAAGCTGGGGCTTTCCGAAAAGTGTTGTCACGACTATCAATCCCCTGGGCAGGCCGGATGGGTCCAGCGCTGATGGACGTGTGAATCATGCGATCATTGCCGGGTGTCATCAGGTGTTTGAGCATATCTATCAGCGAGGTCATTCTGATGGGCGAGAGTATGCCAGCCAGATAGACGCCTTGTCTGAGGTTACGCGTCAGTCTCCGGAGAAGCTTGAGGAGCAGTTGCATAACTCTGTACGTGAAGTGTGTGATCATCTGGAGCAGTATGGCCTTTCACACAGAACCCTGATGCCACCCTTGCGCGTCAGTGGTAATGATGCGCTGGATGAGACAACACGCAAGATTGCCTACTATGTTCATTCGCGACAGGAGCGCAAAGCTGAGCGTGAGGAGCCTGAGGAAAATGGCGCTGCTGACCAGCAGAGGTTGCTGGCGTTGTATAATGAGCGCCAACTCTACTATCTGGAACGCCTCAATGATCTGATGACCGAAAAGGCGGCTGCCACGAAAATTCTGGCGACAGCGGTCGAGGGTATAGAGACCAGCAGCTCACTGGATCGTGTGGCTTTCTGTCTGCGCAGCGGTTCCGGCGATCAACTGGCCGCCAAATTGCTGGAGGGGGAAAATCTTGAACCGCTTCTGGGCTACTTCAAGCTCAATCGGAAGGATGCTGAGAGTAAATTGTTTTTCCGTATACTGGACAGGGGAGTGACACTGCTGGTTACGGATTGCAAAGAGGCTGGATGGCAGCAGCGTTTGCCAGCCGGCTTTCAGAAGCTGGTCAAACCCGCGGGAATGATACTGGCGCCGCTGGTGGTATCCGGGAAGCCTATCGGTTTGCTTTATGCTGATAAGCTTGAAGGTTCAGGTGCGGTTGAAGACAGGGATTTCAGGGTCTTCAACCAGTTCCTGGTACAATGCCGTATCGCACTCGATATGGGTAGGCATTTCGAAGATAAGCGCTGATCAGTCGGCTGCGGCTCTGGGCTTCCATAGAATCTCCTGCCCACCCTGTCGGCGTGACAGGGTTCTGGCCACTACAAACAGCAGGTCAGACAGGCGGTTGAGATAAGCTACGGAGAGCGGGTTGACGGTTTCCTGTGAGATGGACATCAGATCAACCAGGCTACGCTCTGCCCTTCGGCACACGGCCCGGGCAAGATGCGCCTGAGCGGCAGCCTGTGAGCCTCCCGGCAGTATGAACTCCTGAAGGGGTGGCAGAGACTGATTCAACTGATCCAGAAACACCTCCACTTCGCTGATAATATCGAGTGTCATGACACTGTATGCGGGGTCGGCAACGGCCAGCTCTCCACCGATATCAAACAGATCATTCTGTATTCTCATCAGCCAGGGGGTGATCGGGTCTTCAGGAGCAATACTGCTCGCCAGCAGGCCGATCAGGCAGTTCAGCTCATCCACTTCACCCAGAGCGTTGATTCTGGGGTGTGTCTTGGGCATGCGTTTACCATTTGCCAGAGCGGTGGTGCCCTTGTCACCGCTGCGGGTATAGATGCGATCAAGTCGATCAGACATGTTGGAACTCCTCATAAGTATCAGGTATGTATCGTCTGCCGGGTGATATGGGTATCACAGTCACTGCAGGGTGCTGACATGGAGTGTAATCAAGGGATCTGGCTCCAGCTCAATATCGGTATTACGATCAGGGTAAGGTAATTGGCTCAGAACCAGACGCATGGCATTGAGTCGGGCGCGTTTCTTGTCATCAGATAAGATGGCTGTCCAGGGGGCATCCGGGGTATCGGTATGCCTGAACATCGATTCTCTGGCTTCCGAGTAGGCATCCCACTTATCCAGGGATGCCATATCAATCGGTGAGAGTTTCCAGTGTTTCAGCGGGTCGCTCTGGCGGGCCTGAAAGCGTCTGAACTGTTCGTCACGACTGACATCGAACCAGAGCTTGAACAGACGGATGCCGCTGCGAACCAGCATCCGCTCCAGCTCTGGCACCTGACGCATGAATTCAAGATACTCCGAAGCAGAGCAGAAGCCCATTACGCGTTCAACACCTGCTCGGTTATACCAGGAGCGATCGAACAGAACCATCTCTCCCTTGGTTGGCAACTGCTTGATGTAGCGCTGAAAATACCATTGGCCACGCTCGGTATCCGTGGGTTTTTCGAGAGCAATGACGCGGGCATGTCTAGGGTTAAGGTGCTCCATGAAGCGTTTGATGGTGCCACCCTTTCCGGCAGCATCACGGCCTTCAAAGATGATCACGACTCTTTGTCCGGTTTCGCGTACCCAATTCTGCACTTTCAGCAGTTCTATCTGAAGGTCCCGTTTTTGCTCTTCATAAGCTTTGCGCGAGATCTTTTTTTCATAGGGGTAGGCCGTATCCGGGGTTTCCTGTTTATTCACTTCCTTCTCCCTTGGTGTAGTGCCGATTCTGCTGGCTGCGAATCTGATCCAGCAGCCGTTGATTATGAGGTAAAGTCATGCCCAGTTCTGCTGCCTCGCGACAGAGGAAACCGGTTATCTGCTCTATCTCTGTCTGGCGCTCCTGGCGCAGATCCTGCAGCATGGATGAAAAATTGTCTGCTGTCAGCAGTGCTATCTCGCAGACAGCATCGAACAGCGGGGTAGTGAACAGCTGCTGGCCTCTGGCGTGGGCTATTTGCTCAATCTCATCACAGATGCCCCTCATCAGCAATGAAAGCTTTGGGTCCGTAAGCAGATCACCATTTCTACACCCTTGAATAGCGGTTAACGGGTTGATGGCACAGTTGATCGCCAGTTTCCGCCACAGGGCACTTTTGATATCCGGTTCAGCAATGATCGCCGCATCGATCTTCTCCCATCCGTCGGGCAGGGTGAGCTGGGAGGTGCCCAGCGGGCCCAGGGTGATCTGTCCTATTCCGGCTCTGACAACCTGGAAGGGTGCCTCTCGCCAGGCGCCGTGAGTGGTGATTCCTGCCCATATCTGACGTGGAAAATACAGCCTTGCCACCTCCTGCTGCTGTCCACAGCCGTTCTGTAACAGTACAATCTGCGCATCTGGCGCTAATCGGTGTTGTATGGAGCTCAGGGCGGGTAGGGTATCATAGGCCTTGGTTGTCACAAGCAGATGGCGGATCTCAGCATTATCGGCTGCTGCTGAGGCATCAACACTGATGCTGCAGCAGGTGTCGCCATCGCGCAGTCTGATCTGCCGACCAGCTTGATTGAAGGTCTGCAGTTGAGACTGATTGCGCAGTATAAATGTCACTTTCGCACCGCTGTTGCACAGCAACTCTGCGCAAAGGCAGCCGATGGCGCCGGCACCCAGAATATACCAGTGCATCAGAACTCCCGTGATAGATTCAATCTGTGCATGATAACGGGACTGATGCCATGACAAAACAGAAACTTCAGGAGATAGACTATGCCTTCATTTGATGTGGTATCCGAACTGGATTCCCATGAGGTGACCAACGCGGTGGATCAGGCCAACCGGGAGCTGCAGAGCCGTTTTGACTTCAAGGGCGTCAAGGCTGAGTTTGAGCTGGATAAGGAAACGGTCAATATGACGGCCGAGGTTGATTTTCAGCTGCATCAGATGCTGGATGTGCTGCGTGGCAGGCTGACAGCGCGCAAGATCGATATCCGCTGCATGGAGGTCAAGGATGCGGATCTCAGTGGTGTAAAGGCAAGGCAACAGGTGTTGCTGCGTCAGGGGCTGGACCAGGTGCAGTGCAAGAAAATCATCAAGCTCATCAAGGATGCCAAGCTCAAGGTTCAGACTCAGATGATGGGTGAAAAGATTCGTGTCACCGGGAAAAAACGTGATGACCTGCAGGAGGCGATTGCCTTGCTGCGGGAGTCGGATGTTGAGTTGCCGCTGCAGTTCAATAACTTCCGCGACTGATCATGAACCGGTGTCGGTCATCTGTCTGGATGACCGACACCGGGTGTTGTCTAGATGCGCAGCGCGCCATCGACTTCAATGCAACGACCGTTGATATAGTCGTTTTCGAGAATGAAGCTGACAGTTCTGGCGATCTCTTCAGGCTTGCCCAGACGCTTGGCAGGAATGCCGGAGGCGATCTTCTCAAGCGCTTCAGGTTTCATGCTCATGACCATTTCCGTGCCGATGTAGCCCGGAGCGATGGACGCTGCACGAATGCCATAGCGTGCCAACTCTTTGGCCCAGGTGACAGCCATGGCTTCAACCGCTGCCTTGGTGGCTGTGTAGTTGGTCTGGCCCATGTTGCCGGAGCGTGAAACGGAGGAGATGTTGATGATGCAGCCTTCGTTGCCCAGCTCAATCATCTGGCATGCCGCTTCACGGGCACACAGGAAAGACCCGGTCTGATTGACATCAATAACCTGATTCCACTGCTCCAGGCTCATCTTGCCTACAACCTTGCCATCTTTGGCCTTGATGAACAGTCCGTCACGTGTGATACCAGCATTGTTCACCAGACCGTGCAGTGCACCAAAATCACTGACTACATCCTTGAAAAGCTGCTCAACTTCGGCTTCCACCGCGACGTTGGCAACATAGCCTCGAGCGATGACACCCAGCTCCATGCACAGGCCGATAGTGGTATCAAGATCTTCTCTGTTCATATCTGCCAGCGCCAGCTGAGCGCCCTTGGCGGCCAGTTCCAGCGCCATTGCGCGCCCCAGGCCACGCCCACCGCCAGTGATGACGATTACTTTGTTTTTAATATCCATTCAAGTTACCTATTTCATTGACATACGTCTGCTGCGTAGTGGTGCTTACGCTACTTGTTGGGTATCCACACAGTTATTGTGCGTTGCAATATGATGCAGCGCAACAAAAAAACTTGTCCGTTGCAAAGCAACTGTCATTGAAATGTGCTGAAATAGTGGTTTTTTTGTTGATCTGAAACAAATGTTTAGTATTAAAATATTGAATCTTATAGGTAATATATCTGTCATCTCATGCCTGAAGGTTGGCTTTAGACATTAGTCTAATATTAAGGGTGTATCCCTTACTTTCAGGTTCGCCAGGAGCAGGTTCTGATGGAGCAGAATCCCCATATCAGATACGGAGCTTGAAACCTGTCGGTTGCGCCCCGAAATAAACTATGATCCCATGGTTGTCTGTATCCCGGAGAGTGCCTGATGCGTATCCTGTTTCTGCTATTTGTCATAGTTCCCATTATTGAGATTACCCTGCTGATTCAGGTTGGTCAGTTGATTGGTGTCTGGTACACCGTCGGATTGGTGCTGCTGTCCGCTTTTATTGGTGTCAACATGTTGCGCTATCAGAGCCTGGCTACCCTGACACGTGCCCGTCAGCGCATGGATCAGGGCGAGATACCGGGCCAGGAGATGGCTGAAGGGATCGTGCTGGCCGTAGGCGGCGCACTGCTGGTGACACCCGGTTTTGTCACGGATGTGGTGGGTTTCTGTTGTCTTATTCCTGCTACACGCAAGGCGCTGGTAGGTACAGTCAGTCGGCACTTCACGGTAGTGACGAGTGCGCAGCGTTCCTCGTCAACCTTTTCAGAAGCTCAATCACCTTTTGATATGCCTCCTCGTCAGTCACAGGCACCAAGGCAGGGCGATATCATTGAGGGTGAAGTGACACGTCGGGATTGATTTCTTTTCTTCCACCGGCTTGAAACCCCTGTTGTGCTGCCCCATATATCCAGACAGCAGGATGCTGCAGCTGAATTACAATTTTTTTAACTGCAGATCTTGAAATGGCAGAACCTGCCCCCACTATTCAGACATCCTTGAATAGGATGAACGTCAGGTTCTGACTATTAACTCATAAATATTCAAACATCGCTTTAGATCCTTGATACCAGGAGAGCTACAAGATGACAATTCGTCCACTTCATGATCGTGTCGTAGTACGTCGCAACGAAGAGGAAAAAACAACTGCGGGTGGTATTGTTCTGCCGGGTTCTGCAGCTGAAAAACCAAATCGCGGTGAAGTTGTTGCGGTGGGTCCGGGCCGTGTGCTCAACAATGGTGAAATCCAGGCTCCATCCGTAAAAGTGGGTGACAAGGTTCTGTTCGGTCAGTACGCCGGCTCAAACGTCGTTAAGCTGGATGGTGAAGAGCTGATGATCATGCAGGAAAGTGAAATCTTCGCAGTCCTCGAAGGCTGATCAACTGAAGAATACCAACCTCCATCATTACAAAATTCAACGATTGAATAACAGGATTTAGAAAATGGCTGCTAAAGAAGTGCTTTTCGGTACAGATGCTCGTCAGCGTATGCTGGCTGGTGTCAATGTTCTGGCTGATGCGGTGAAGGCGACTCTGGGCCCTAAAGGTCGCAACGTTGTTCTGGACAAGGCTTTCGGCTCTCCTACCATCACCAAAGATGGTGTATCGGTTGCCAAAGAGATCGAGCTGAAAGACAAGTTCGAGAACATGGGCGCACAGATGGTCAAGGAAGTCGCTTCCAAGGCTAATGATGTTGCCGGTGACGGTACCACTACTGCGACTGTACTGGCTCAGGCGATCATCAGAGAAGGTCTGAAGTCTGTTGCTGCCGGCATGAACCCGATGGATCTGAAGCGCGGTATCGACAAGGCGGCTGCCGCTGTCGTTGAACAGCTGCGTGCAATGTCTGTTCCCTGCACCGATTACAAAGCGATCGCTCAGGTAGGTACCATCTCTGCCAACTCTGATGCTGAAATCGGTCGTATCATTGCTGAAGCAATGGAAAAAGTTGGTAAGGAAGGCGTCATCACTGTTGATGAAGGCTCCGGCTTTGATAACGAGTTGGATGTTGTTGAAGGTATGCAGTTCGATCGCGGCTACCTGTCTCCTTATTTCATCAATAACCAGGACAACATGTCTGCCGAGCTGGAAGACCCGTTCATCCTGCTGGTTGACAAGAAGATCAACAACATCCGTGAACTGCTGCCGGTTCTGGAGCAGGTTGCCAAGTCCTCACGTCCTCTGCTGATCATCGCTGAAGATGTTGAAGGCGAAGCGCTGGCGACTCTGGTAGTCAACACCATGCGTGGCATCGTCAAGGTCTGCGCAGTCAAGGCGCCTGGATTCGGCGATCGTCGCAAGGCGATGCTGCAGGATATCGCTGTCCTGACTGGTGGCCAGGTGATCTCTGAAGAGATCGGTCTGACCCTGGAATCCGCTACACTGGATCATCTGGGTAACGCCAAGCGCGTCACCATCACCAAGGAAAACACCACGATTGTTGATGGTGCCGGTGCAGCAGCAGAGATCGAAGCACGTGTTCAGCAGATCCGTGTACAGATCGAAGATACCTCTTCCGATTACGATCGTGAGAAACTGCAGGAGCGTGTTGCCAAGCTGGCTGGCGGTGTTGCCGTCATCAAGGTGGGTGCCGGTACTGAAGTTGAGATGAAAGAGAAGAAAGCGCGCGTTGAAGACGCGCTGCATGCGACTCGCGCTGCCGTGGAAGAGGGTGTTGTCCCTGGCGGTGGTGTTGCACTGATCCGTGCTCTGGATAAAGTTGGCGCACTTCAGGGTGACAACCACGACCAGACTATCGGTATCGAACTGACCTTCCGTGCGCTTGAAGCACCTCTGCGTCAGATCGTTTCCAATGCTGGTGGCGAAGGCTCTGTTGTCGTATCCAAGATCCGCGAAGGTGAAGGCTCATTCGGCTTCAACGCTGCGACTGATGAATACGGCGATATGCTGGAAATGGGTATCCTGGATCCGGCTAAAGTGACACGTGCTGCGCTGCAGGCTGCTGCTTCCATTGCTGGCATGATGATCACTACTGAAGCAATGATTGCTGATCTGCCAGAAGACAAGTCTGGCATGCCTGATATGGGCGGCATGGGTGGAATGGGTGGCATGGGCGGCATGATGTAATACGCCTTGCCCGGCTCTACCTGTCTATTCAGGTGCTAAGCCCCGTCGTGCGAGTGGAAGAACAGCTTCCGCATCTGCCCGACGGGGCTTTTTCGTTTTGTCTAAACCTGATAGGGTAACCTGAAATTATCTCATACAGAGGCTAATACCGCCGATGAGTGACCGAAAAGAACCGGATCTTAATCTTGCTGCCCTGAAAGTGCCTCCTCCTGAGCCTGAACCACCGGTACTGAAGCCGATGGGGAGACATGGCAGTAAGCAGCGTGGAGGGTGGCTGCGAACTTTCCTGGTCAGCGTGACATTGCTGTTTCTGATGGCGGCTACCGCAGGGCTGGCGTATGTCGGTAACGATATGCGTATGACGCTGATTGAACAGCAGCGCACTCTGAATCAATCTCAGGCGCGTATTGCCGAGCTGGAAGAGTTGCTGGCGATGGCCGATGACAATACCCAGCAGACAGGGCAGACTCTGGCCCAGCGTATCACTGAGCTGGAGAGCAAGGGGCTGGAAAACTACGAGTATTTCCATACCGAGATCATTCGTTTGTGGGAGCAGTCGGGTTCGATTGATGAAGAGGCATTTGCCGAACAGGGACAGCAGTTGATACAGCAGTCCGAGGTGCTGGACGCTCTGAGTCAGCAGGTGGCGTCGCTGGAAGAAATCACCGCCATGTCGCAGCGCTTGAGTACACTTGAGGAGCGTTTGACTGTGCTGGCTACACTGGAACAGCAGGTCAACAGTATTCAGGAGAGCAGCGGCAGCCTGTTGCCTGAGGTTGAGTCACGCCTTGACAGTCTCAGCGCATCTGTTGATGAAGGTGTCAATGCTTTGCAACAGGAGTTGAGCTCTACCCAGGGTTCGATTGCAAGTCTGGAACAGCGTCTGGGTGAAAATGCGTTTCTACTCAGTACAGAGCAGGAGCAGCGTGAGCGCCTGCAGCGTGAGTTGAATGCCCGTATCGATCAGGTGGCTGCACTGCCCAGAGGCGATACCAGTGGGCTTGCATCAAGGGTCAACAGTGCCGAGCAGGCGATCAATGCGATTGATGGCTTCAGACGCCAGACAGGGCAGGATATTCAGCAGCTCAGGCAGATCCTGAATGAACTTCAGTTGCGAGTACAGCAACTACAGAACTGATGCGGCTGTTTATGTGAATGCACATGCGTGCAATACCCCTGTTGTCGAGGTGGAATTGCACTTTTGCTGCTAAATCGGCACAATGGCGCGCTTCATAAAAGAGTCAGAATGCCATGCGAACACCAGAACTGTTGTCACCCGCCGGAACCCTGAAAAACATGAAGTATGCCTTCGCCTATGGCGCGGATGCTGTCTATGCCGGACAGCCACGCTACAGTCTGAGGGTGCGTAATAATGACTTCAACCTGGCGCATCTGTCCGAAGGGATCGAGATCGCGCATGGTCTGGGTAAAAAGTTCTTTGTTGCCAGCAATATTCTGCCTCACAACAGCAAACTCAAGACCTATATGGACGATATCGCACCGGTGATCGAGATGAAACCGGATGCACTGATCATGTCCGATCCGGGCCTGATCATGATGGTGCGTGACAAGTATCCGGAGATTCCGGTGCATCTGTCAGTTCAGGCCAATACGATGAACTGGGCGTCGGTGAAGTTCTGGCATCGTGCTGGAATCGAGCGTGTCATCCTGTCGCGCGAGTTGTCGCTGGATGAGGTGGCCGAGATCCGTGACCGCTGTCCGGAGATGGAACTGGAGGTTTTTGTTCACGGCTCATTGTGTATCGCCTACTCCGGGCGCTGCCTGCTGTCGGGCTATATCAATCATCGCGACCCCAATCAGGGTACCTGCACCAATGCCTGCCGCTGGAAATATCAGGCGCATGAAGCGCAGCAGGATGTGTCAGGTGATATTGTGCCGGTGCAGCAGTTTGAGCCAGTTTCTGCACCTGTTTCTGAGTCAGAGCCTGTCAATCAGCCATCCGATCAGATCTACCTGCTGCAGGAGTCCTCAAGGCCGGATGACTTTATGCCCGCCTATGAGGATGAACACGGCACCTATATCATGAATTCAAAGGATCTGCGTGCGATCCAGCATGTACATCGCCTGGCCGCGATGGGGATCGACTCGCTGAAGATCGAAGGGCGTACCAAATCCCACTACTATGTTGCACGCACGGCACAGGCCTATCGTCAGGCGATAGATGATGCTGTGGCTGGTCGTCCCTTTGATATGGGTTTGATGGATATTCTGGAGAATCTGGCCAATCGCGGTTACACCGAAGGCTTTTACCGTCGCCATGTGCACGATGAGTACCAGAACTATGAAACGGGTAACTCGGTGGGTGTGCATCAGCAGTTTGTCGGCGAGGTGGTTGAGCATGATGCGGCCTCCGGTATGCTGCAGATAGATGTCAAGAATCGCTTCGAGACCGGTGATACGCTGGAGTTGATGACCCCAGCGGGTAACCGCCGTTTCCGCCTCAGTGAACTGCTTGATCGCAAGGGTGCATCCATTGAGGCTGCCCCGGGTTCCGGTCACCGGGTCAGCATACCGCTGGATTTCAATACCGATATGACCTACGCACTGCTGATGCGTGATCTGCCGAATGCACCGTCGCGTGATGCCTGAGTGCGATAACCGCCAATTGGCGAGGTAGGGTCGATGTCGGCAGATATCTCACGCTACCGCTTTCAGCGCGCCTTAAGGCCATTTTCATTTCCGGTCGCGATGATCGCCTGCATGACCGGCGTAGCGCTGGCATGGGCCGAGGGGGCACGAATTGAGGGGCAGTCACTGCAGATCCTGTTGATTCTGCTCGGGGGTGTGCTGGCACAGGCGGGCGTCAATCTGATCAACGATTATGCTGACATCCATCTGATCCGTCGACAGCCCGGCCCCGACACAGAGCGTATCGTCAAGGCGATCCGGTTCAACTTTGTGTCCGGAATGATGTGCTTTCTGATTGCTGCACTGATCGCTCTGTATCTAATTACCCGCACCGGGCTTGAGCTGCTGTTTATCTGCCTGCTGGGGCTTGCCGGCGCCCTCGGTTATACCCTGAGCCCCGTGAACTACAAGAACCGGGGTCTGGGTGTGGTGATGGTGTTCTGGCTGATGGGGGTGCTGATGATCAGTGGCAGCCATCTGGCTGCCGGTGGTGAACTGTCCTGGAGTATTTTCTGGCTGACGATTCCCGTCAGCCTGCTGGTGTCGGCGCTGTTGCTGAGCAATGAGCTGCGGGATTTCGAAAGTGATCGGGAGCAGGGGCTGCAGACCCTGACGGTTCGAGCGGGCTATGCGATGGGCAGCAGGCTCTATCAGGCGTTGCTGTTGCTGGTGTGGCTCTGCATCGGGCTGTTCTGGCTGATCGGGCTACTATCCTATGCCTGGGTGCTGCTTCCGGCAGCGCTGCTAGTGATCCGGCCGTTACAGCTGCTGCAAGCCAGCCGTATTGAAAGAGTCCGCCTGCCACCGCTCACAGCGCGCGCCCTGATGGGCTTTGGTATTCTTTACTGCGTGATTCTGGTTCTGCCTAGTTTCTCATTCTGATACGGATATCCGAGCCATCCCGAACAGGGCGAACACGGGCATCGTTATCCTTGTAGTTGGCTGAGGCCAGGCCATATCCGAAGTGCACGGTCCAGATGAACTGATCCACCATGCGCGGTGTGGATGACCAGAAACGCCAGCCATGGGAGTTGGGAAAGGCACGAGTCGATATGGTAGGGCCTTCGGTACCCTGCTGGCAGCTTTCGCCCCGTGGTATATCCCAGCGTTGCTCCGCTTCACAATAGATCAGACTGCTGAGCTCATCAATATCCGGCAGGCGCCAGTCATTGCGGCCACTGCGGCCTTGACGGTTGAGCTGATTGATTTGAGCTCTGGCTTCGTCCCAACGTGTGCGTGTGGCGCTGCCGGCACAGGTTCGTCCATCCCACTCCTGACCCAACGCGCAACGCATCCACTGCAGCCCTGTTTTCATATCATAGATCGTGTGGTCGCTAAGGATGACGTAGCGTCCATCAATCAAGTCGCTCTGGCGCACGGTGATGGTGGTATCACGTGTGCTGCAGGCACTCAGCAGCAGGAGCAGAAGAGTCGACAGGGCGATTGCCCGCGCGGGTGGCAAGATAAATTTCATCAGCTTCCATTCTTACAGGTGAACATTAATGGGCACATTCTATCCTGTTAGCAGGAGCATCACTACCGCTGCATTTATCCAAAAGCCTTACGGGAAGCCTGACAAAATTGGTGTATAATATTGGCCTGAATTTATCTGGCTGAACTTATCTTGCTTAACTTACTGGCTGAATTTTTCAGTCGGGCCAAGGCAAGCTCCGCCAGGCACCTGTCAATCAATCCAAAGAGCCTGACTGGAGAATCCCGATGAGCGTAATTCGCCAAGAAGATTTCATCAGCAGTATTGCTGATGCGCTGCAGTTCATCTCCTACTATCACCCGATCGATTTCGTGAAAAGTGTTCACGAAGCCTACCTGCGTGAGGAGAACCCTGCAGCCAAAGATGCCATGGCACAGATTCTCATCAACTCGCGCATGTGTGCCGAGGGCAAGCGTCCGATCTGTCAGGATACCGGCATCGTGACGGTTTTCCTGAAAGTGGGTATGGATGTTCGTTGGGAAGCGAAAATGGGTGTGACCGACATGGTCAATGAGGGCGTGCGCCGCGCCTATATGCTGCCGGATAACGTGCTGCGTGCCTCCATCCTCGCTGATCCTGCCGGTAAGCGTCAGAATACCAAGGATAACACCCCGGCTGTGATCCACTACGAGATAGTCGAAGGGGATAAGGTCGAGGTACAGATCGCAGCCAAGGGCGGCGGCTCCGAGAACAAATCCAAGATGGTGATGCTCAACCCGTCAGACAGCATTGTCGACTGGGTGGTGAAAACCGTACCCACCATGGGTGCCGGCTGGTGCCCGCCTGGTATGTTGGGTATCGGTATTGGTGGTACGGCCGAGAAATCTGCGGTGCTGGCCAAAGAGTCGCTGATGGATTCGATCGATATTCACGAGCTGCGCGAGCGTGGCCCGCAGAACCGCATCGAAGAGCTCCGTCTGGAGATCATGGATAAGGTCAATGCGCTGGGTATCGGTGCACAGGGTCTCGGCGGTCTGACCACCATACTGGATGTGAAGATCAAGGATTACCCGACTCATGCCGCATCCTTGCCTGTGAGCATGATTCCAAACTGTGCTGCGACCCGCCATACCCATTTCAAACTGGATGGCAGTGGCCCGGCGATTCTGACACCACCGAGCCTGGAAGACTGGCCAGAAGTGACCTTCGAGGTGGGTGCCAGCACGCGCCGTGTCAATCTTGATGAGATAACTCCGGAAGAGGTTGCCACCTGGAAAGTAGGTGAAACCGTACTGCTTAACGGCAAGATGCTGACCGGGCGTGATGCTGCGCACAAGCGCATGGTCGAGATGCTGAATAATGGCGAAGAGTTGCCGGTGGACCTGAAAGGTCGCTTTATCTATTACGTGGGGCCTGTTGATCCGGTGCGCGATGAAGTGGTTGGGCCAGCAGGTCCGACAACGGCAACGCGTATGGACAAGTTCACGCGTCAGATCCTTGAGGCAACCGGCCTGCTGGGTATGATCGGTAAATCCGAGCGTGGCCCTGTGGCGATTGAAGCGATCCGCGACAGCAAGGCTGTGTATCTGATGGCTGTCGGTGGTGCCGCTTATCTGGTGTCAAAAGCGATTGTCGGCTCCAAGGTGCTTGCCTTCCCGGAGATGGGCATGGAAGCGATCTACGAGTTTGAAGTCAAGGATATGCCGGTGACGGTCGCTGTGGATGTAAATGGCGAGTCAGTGCATAACACTGGCCCCGCCAAATGGAAGGAGATCATTGCACGCAGTGCATGATCCTGTTCATGACCTTAAGGCAGAGCGGCTGATCGGCCGCTCTGTTCTCCTCAGCGACGCCCCACGCCATGATAGATAAACCCCTGCTGGCGCAGATATTCAGGCTCCCACAGATTGCGGCCATCAATGATCAATGGTGTTGCCATGCGATCTTTAATCTGTTGATAGTCCGGTGAGGCGTAGCTGCTCCACTCCGTAATCAGCAGCAAGGCATCACTGTTATCCAGTGCTGCATAAGGGTCCTGGTAGTAGGTCAACTGCGGGTGATCGCCATAGCGCAGCTTGATCTCGTGCAGGGCTTCCGGGTCGTGTAGTCTGATCAGGGCTCCCTGTGCCAGCAATGCATCGATGATGCGCAGCGCCGGGGCGTTATCGATACTGGTGATGCCGGGCTTGAAGGCAACACCCCAGAGGGTGATGATGCGCTGGCGCAGATCAAAACGGTAGTGTTGCCAGAGCTTTCTGAAAGGCAGCTCTTTTTGCTTTTCATTCTCGCTCAGTACCGTTTCCAGCAGGGTAGAGCGGCGTTTGTCACTCATCAGTGCGGCCAGACTCTCGATATACTGGGTAAAGTGCTGGCCACCGAAGCCGCAGCCGGGATTGAGGTAGTGTTGTCCGATACGGTCATCCGATCCCATGCCCTGGCGTACCAGTTCGATATCTACATCCACCTGATCGGCCAGATTGGCCAGTTCATTAATGAAGCCCAGACGCAGTGCCAGCATGCCATTGATGGCAAACTTGGTGAACTCAGCCTCGCGCGCAGTCATATAGAGCATCTGCTTGATCTGCTCGGTAAAGGGCTTCAGCAGGGTGCGCAGGGTCAGCAGGGCCTGCTGATCTTCGCACCCGATGATCAGCGAAGCGGGTGAGCTGAACTGAACCAGCGCAGTTCCCTGCTGCAGCGTATCGGGGATATAGGCCAGTGCCTGAGGTCTGGATGGATCAAGTCGCTCACTCAGTCGATCGCTGGCGCCAAGGCCGAAGTTGCTCTGATTAATGATCAGAAGCTGCTGGGAGTGCTGCGCCAGTTGCGTGACCTGTCGTTCAGCCATATCCAGACTGCCCGGCGACATGGCCAGCCAGTGTATGCCGGTGCTTTGCGCCTGTGCAGCCGTCACGGCCAGCAGGTTGCCACTGGTCTGCTGTTGTTGCAGAGTCTGCATCAGCCCCGGCTCGTGGCGGATACTGCTTTCATCTGGTATCAGGTGATCGTCTGCCGCTTCGCGCACCATCATCACCTGATTACCCTGACGTGCCAGACAGGCAGCAGCGACCCAGGCAGCGAGTTCATCACCCCATATGGCTATCTTCACAGACCCTTCTCCCTGTTGTACTGTCGTATCGTATCCAGCAACCCTTCCGTGGCAACATCAAACTGACCCGGACTGCGCTGCTCCAGTGCGTCAAGCAGCTCGGTTGCCATCACTTTACCCAGCTCCACACCCCACTGATCGAAGGGGTTGATATTCCAGATTACAGCCTGGCAATACACCTTGTGCTCGTAAAGTGCTATCAGCGCACCGAAGCTTTCCGGGGTCAGCTCATCCAGCAACAGGGTGCTGCTGGGTTGATTGCCCTTATAGCGACGATGGGCCTCGGCTGCCGGTTGCGGCAGCACGGCATCGCCCAGCGCCAGGGTGCGGGACTGAGCCAGGCAGTTGGCCAGTGACAGACGGTGCTGCTGCTTGAGGGATGAGCGCTGATCATCATAGCGACGTGCCGGTGCAATAAAGTCGCACATCACCGCTTCCGTTCCCTGATGCAGCAACTGATAAAACGCATGTTGAGCGTTGGGGCCGACTTCACCCCAGAGGATCGGGCAGGTTCTGTGCTGCACCGGATCACCTGTCTGGGTCACGGATTTGCCGTTGCTCTCCATCTCCAACTGCTCAAGGTAGGAGGGCAGGTGCGACAAGCGGCCATCATAGGGCAGGATCGCATGAGCATGAATGCCCAGCAGGTTGATGTTCCAGACCTCGACCAGTCCCAGCAGAGCAGGCAGGTTACGCATGAAGGGCGCATGCCTGAAGTGCAGATCCATCTCATGGGCACCACTGAGCATGCGCCGGAACCCTTGCATACCGATCTTAAGCGCTACCGGCAAGCCAATGGCAGACCAGAGTGAATAGCGTCCACCGACCCACTCGGCAAAGTGCAGCTGGTTCTCGTTCGGAATACCCCACTCCAGTGCCTTCCCGGCACAGGCCGTAACAGCGATGAAGTGCAGGCGCATAAACTCTTTGGCCGTGATCTGGCTTGCTTCCTGAAGCCACTGGCGGGCGGTGATGGCGTTGGCCAGCGTGTCGATGGTGGTGAAGGACTTTGAGGCCAGAATGAAAAGCGTGGTGGCCGGATTACACTGTGTCAGTACTTCGCTGAGCTGACTGCCATCCATCGAGGATACAAAGAAAAAATTTAGCCTCTGGGCAGTGGTCGGCTGGTACTCATCCAGCGCCTTGCAGGCCATCATTGGGCCGAGATCCGACCCGCCAACACCGACATTGACGATGGTGTCGATCGGTTCACCGGAGAAACCGCGCCACTGACCGCTGTGAATCTGTCTGACCAGATGCTCCATTTTACTCAGGGTCAGCTGGATGGACGGGATAATGTCTTCACCCTCAACCAGCAGTTGCTCAGTCGCCGGTGCCCGAAGGGCGGTGTGCAGGGCAGGGCGCTGCTCTGAAGTGTTGACTGGTTCACCCTTGAACAGAGCCTCTATGCGCGCTTGCAGATGACAGCTCTCCGCCAGTTGTTGCAGCAGTGGCAAAGTATCGGGTGTGATACGCTGTTTGCTCAGGTCCAGCAGCAAGGGTCCCTGATTCAGGCTCAGTTCCTGAAAGCGATCAGGATCAGCCAGCAGCTCTCGCAGATGCAGGGGTTTAATCACTCTGGCATGATCAGCCAGTTGCTGCCATGCCTGTTCCTTGTTCATGGTCACGTTATAGTCCGTCGTTTACAGCGATTGCAGGTACGCCTTGAGCGCCCCGGCGGTTTCAGGATGTTGCAAGCCAAAAGCAATATTCGCCTTCAGCAGACCCAGTTTGTTGCCACAATCGAAAGAGTGGCCTGTCATTGAGTAGGCTTCGAGTTGGGTCTCCGAGAGCAACGCATGCATTGCATCGGTCAGTTGTATCTCTCCTCCGGAGCCAGCTGCTGTCTGGCGGAGCAGCTTCATGATACGACCCGGCAGAATATAGCGCCCGACAATAGCCAGGTTGGAGGGGGCGGTTGCCGGTGCCGGTTTTTCGACCATGCTGTGGATGCGGGCGCCATCTCCAGGATTAATGCTGTGCCCCTGGCAGTCAATGATGCCGTAGAGGCTCACCTGCTCATGCGGCACCTCTTCCACCATGATCTGGCCGAATCCGGTACTGCGATAGCGCTCAACCATGCGTGACATATCATTACCGTCCTGCTGATCCTGTATCAGCATGTCCGGCAGCATCACCGCAAAATCGTCGTCACCGATCATCGCCTCGGCGCAGAGAACGGCATGTCCCAGCCCCAGCGCCTTGGGCTGGCGCACGGAGGTGATAGTGACATCGGCTGGCAGAATCGTCTGGATAGAGGCCAGCAAGTCAGCCTTGCCCTTGTTGCCCAGCTCGGCTTCCAGCTCATAGTGATAATCAAAATGATCTTCGATGGCGCTTTTGCCCGCACGGGTGATGAAGATGATATGACGAAATCCGGCCTTCACCGCTTCCTCGACCACATACTGAATCACCGGTTTGTCCACGACAGTGAGCATCTCTTTTGGAATTGCCTTGCTGGCAGGCAAGACCCGGGTTCCCAGACCGGCAACGGGAATCACGACTTTGGACGGCATGCTCATATCCTTATCTTCCTATGTGGCGATTCAAAACAACTGGATGGTCTATATTACCACAGACAATACTGGCGCAGACCAGAGTTGTATGCGGGTAACAATTGGTCACATTTATGGTTTAGAATCCCCAGATGTTCGATCAGTTTGGGTATCCCGGAATGGATAGCATATGAAGATTACAGTTTTTGGTACAGGGTATGTCGGATTGGTCACCGGAGCCTGTCTGGCGGATGTCGGTCATCAGGTGCTTTGTGTGGATGTAGATGTCGCCAAGATAGAGGGGCTCAAACAGGGGATTATCCCTATCTATGAACCGGGTCTTGATGAGCTGGTCCGTCGTAACCACTTACAGGGGCGGCTTGATTTCACTACTGATGCTGAGGCGGGTGTCGGTTTTGGCCAGTTGCAGTTCATTGCTGTCGGCACTCCACCGGATGAGGATGGCTCTGCCGATCTGCAGTATGTGCTGGCGGTGGCCGAGACGATAGCGCGACATATGGATGGTTATCGTGTGGTGGTGGATAAATCCACTGTGCCGGTAGGCACGGCGGATCGTGTGGCACAGCGTATCAGAGAGGTTCTGGCAGAGCGCGATATAGACCTGCCTTATGATGTCTGCTCCAACCCTGAGTTTCTCAAGGAGGGGGCGGCGATTGAGGACTTTACAAAAGCGCCGAGAATCATCGTCGGCACAGAATCAGAGCGGGTCAAGTCGCTGATGAAGGAGTGCTATGCCCCCTACAACTGGAATCACGACAAGCTCATGTTCATGTCGGTTCGTGCGGCTGAGCTGACCAAGTATGCAGCCAATGCGATGTTGGCAACCAAGATCAGCTTCATGAATGAGGTGGCCAACCTGGCTGAACGGCTGGGTGCGGATATCGAACAGGTGCGTCTTGGAATCGGGTCGGACCCTCGTATCGGCTATCAGTTTATCTATCCCGGTTGTGGTTATGGCGGCTCCTGCTTCCCCAAGGATGTGCAGGCGCTGGCCAGAACAGCCGAACAGGTGGGTTATACGCCCGAACTGCTGAATGCGGTGGAGGCGGTCAACCGGCGGCAGAAATCGGTACTGTTCAATAAGCTTAATCAGGCGTTTGACCAGGATCTGAAGGGCAGGGTGATTGCGCTCTGGGGGTTGGCTTTTAAACCCAATACCGATGATATGCGTGAAGCGCCGAGCCGGGTGCTGATGGAGGCGCTATGGCAGGCCGGTGCCATAGTGCAGGCCTATGATCCCGAAGCGATGGATGAGACGCGCAGAATCTATGCCGAGCAGCCGGGTCTGCGTCTGATGCCAAGCCGTGAGGCTGCCGTGGAGCAGGCCGATGCGCTGGTGATCTGTACCGAGTGGCGGGCGTTTCGCAGTGTGGATTTTGACTGGCTGAAGCAGACACTGCGCCAGCCTGTCGTGGTCGATGGCCGCAACCTCTTTGAGCCGGATCAGGTCAGAGAGGCCGGGCTGCTTTACTTTGCCATCGGTCGAGGTGATTCCATCAGTGGCGCGTTGGTGTAAAGGGCTGCTCTTCTACTGAGTCGCCTGAACTGTAGTCATTGATATCGGGGGCTACCGGGATCTGGTAGCCTTCGCTGGCCCATTCGCCGAGATCGATCAGCTTGCAGCGCTCACTGCAGAAGGGGCGCCACTTGTTGCTGTCGTCATAAATACTGGGTTTGCCGCATTGCGGACATTTGATTGTCTTGCTGGTCATGGTCTTCATTCTGTCGGTGGTTCGGGGTGGCTCAGGGGTGGCTCAGTTGCTTATGCAGGGCGTGGACTTCACGCTGCAGCGCGGCCAGATCACCACTATTGTCCAGTATCCAGTCGGCACGATCAAGGCGCGACTGGCGTGAGCTCTGTGCCGCCAGGATGCGCCGGACACCCTCTTCGGTCATATCATCTCTGGATTGGGTACGCGCTATCTGCAGTGATTCCGGCACATCCACTACTATCACACCATCGGTCAACCTGTGTTGATCAGTCTCCAGCAGCAGGGGGCTGGCCAGCAGCAGATAGGGTGCGTCCGGGTTGCTGCGAAACGTTGCAATGCGCGCCTCTATGCGTTGTCGGATCAGAGGATGCAGCAGTTGCTCCAGCCATTGTCTCTGCTGCGGCTCGGCAAATACCCAGTCACGCAGTTGGCGTCGATTCAGATGCCCATCCGCCTGTATGGCCTGCGGGCCGAAATGAGCCGCAATGAGCTGCAGAGCAGGCTCACCCGGCAGCACTACATCGCGCGCAACCTGATCCGCATCTATCACGGGAATGCCCAGCGAGACAAAGAGATCCGTCGCAGCACTTTTGCCACTGCCGATGCCGCCTGTCAGGCCCAGCACTTTCATAACAGCACCTTCATGGTTGATACCTTGAGATAGAAAGAGGTAGAGGAGCTTGGGAATAATCGGCTGAGGGTAGCACAGGATGGCGATGTGCCAAACCCTGGTGGCCTATCCATTTCTATGCAGCGCCGCTTACTGGTAAACTATGCGCTTTTTCAGGCTGGCCAGATGCGAAAAAAGGCAGATTTACTGAACGACCCGCTGCGTCCTGTGCTGGTGCGGATGACGGTGCCGATGATGTTCGGGATCATCAGTCTGATGCTGTTCAATCTGGCCGATATCTGGTTTGTCGCACAGCTCGGCACCCAGCCGATGGCGGCTCTGGCCTTTACCTTCCCTGTTTCCTTCGCGGTGGTCAGCTTGGCGATCGGGTTGGGTATCGGCACGTCAGCCACGCTGGCGAGACGTATCGGCAGCGGTGAGACTCAGTTTGCTGCCCGCATGGCGAGCGATAATCTGCTGATGACCGCTGCTCTGATGCTGTTGGTGGGGTATCTGGGTCAGTGGATTATTGATCCGATATTTCGTCTGATGGGCGCTGATGAGGCGCTTCTTCCGCTGATTGCGGACTATATGCAGATCTGGTTTGCCGGTTCTGTGTTCATGGTCTTGAACATGGTCTGTAACAGCATCTTCAGGGCCGCCGGTGATACCCGGATGTCTGCCGTGGTGATGCTGGTGGCCTCTGGCCTTAACCTGATACTTGATCCGATACTGATCTTCGGCTTCGGGCCGATTCCGGCGATGGGGATCAAGGGGGCTGCTCTGGCCAGTGTGATCGCCTGGAGTATCACCACCGTCACGGCGCTGTATCTGCTCTATTTCAGGCAGCGCATGATTCTGCTGAGCTTTTCACCCTTCCGACAGATCTGGCGCAACTGGTGCGAGGTGATGACGATCAGCCTGCCGGCGGCGCTGTCCAATATGATGACGCCACTGGCCAACGGTGTGCTGACGGCGATGGTAGCGGTGCATGGCGCCGAAGCGGTGGCAGCATTCGGAGTGGGGAATCGTATTGAGGCGCTGGCGCTGCTGGCTTGCCTGGCACTGTCGATGACCTTGCCTCCTTTTATCAGTCAAAACTTTGGTGCCGGACATCTGGATCGCGTCAAAAAGGCCTATGCCACTGTCATTCGTTTTGCACTGGCCTGGCAGATTGCGGTCTATCTGATTCTGGCGCTCCTGTCCGGGCCGTTATCGCAGCTGTTTACGGATGATCCTGAAGTCGCATATTGGATACGGATCTGGATACTTATCGTGCCGATCGGGTTTGGGTTTCAGGCCACTACCTTTCTCAGCGCTTCTGCATTCAATGCGTTGCATCAACCGATGCGCGCACTGCGGATCAGTCTGATAAGGCTGTTCCTGCTGTATTTACCACTGGCTTGGTTGGGGAACTATCTGTTCGGTCTGGAGGGGATGTTCTTTGCGCTGGTGCTGGCCAATACGCTGACGGCGATATTGGCCTGGAGCTGGATGCGCAGACTGCTGTTGCAGCTGCGCAGCGAGGGGCAGTTGGTCAGAGGCGGCGCACTTTGAACTGACGACCTTTGATCTTGCCTTCACGCAACTGCTCAAGCGCCTGCGTTGAGATGCTGCGTTCAACGGCAACAAAGGATTTGAAGTTGGTGATGTTGATCTTGCCGATCGATGTGGCATCCAGGCCACCGGCAACGGTCAGAGCACCCAGAATATCGCCCGGGCGCAGCTTCTCTTTGCGTCCGCCCGCTATGCACAGCGTTGCCATGGTGGCCGGTGCCAGCTCTTTCTGCGGATTGACTGTCGGCAGGGAGGGCATGCGCTTAACCGGTTGTCTTTGCAGCTCATCGATCCGCTGCAGACGGAAACTGTCCTTTTCAGTGTACAGGCTCAGTGCGATTCCCTGACGACCGGCACGACCTGTGCGACCAATGCGATGAGTGTAGATCGCAGGGTCCTGAGGCAGATCGGCATTGATTACCATATCCACCGTATCAATATCCAGACCGCGTGCTGCCACATCTGTTGCCAGCAAGTAGCGGAAGCTGCCGTTGCTGAACTGGATCAGCACCTGATCACGATCCAGCTGATCCATATCCCCATGCAGGACCAGTGCTCTGAGCCCTACGGATTTCATCTCTGTTGCCAGGTCATTACAGGCCTGTCGAGTGTTGCAGAAGATCACCGCAGCATCCGGCTGATATTTCTGCAGCAGTGCGTGAATCGCCTCGGCTTTGTTGCCGACCTCGCAAGGCCAGGCAAACTGCTGAATGCTGGTGTCATCATGCTGTGCTTCTACGCTGACACGAACAGGTTCACGCTGATAGCGTGCGCTGATCGCTTCGATCAGTTCCGGGTAGGTGGCGGAAAAAAGCAGTGTCTGACGGGTATCAGGTGTAGTGGCGATGATGGCGCTGATGTCGTCTTCAAAACCCATGTCGAGCATGCGGTCCGCTTCATCCAGCACCAGTGTGTTGAGTCTGTCCAGCACCAGTGTGCCCTTGCGCAGGTGGTCGCAAAGTCGGCCCGGCGTGCCGACCACTATATGCGCGCCATGCTCCAGTGAACCTATCTGAGGCCCCATCGGCTGGCCACCACTGATTGAGACGATCTTGATGTTGTCCAGATAGCGTGCCAGTCGTCTCAACTCATTGGCGACCTGGGTTGCCAGTTCGCGGGTGGGGCAGAGCACCAGTCCCTGAACGGCGAAGGATCGCGGGTTGAGTTTTTCCAGCATACCGATACCGAAAGCGGCTGTCTTGCCACTGCCTGTCTGAGCCTGGGCGATCAGGTCGCGGCCCTCAAGTACATAGGGCAGACTCTGCGACTGGATAGGCGTCATCGTTTCATAACCCAGTTGGGTCAGGTTGGCGATGGCAGTTTCAGGAAGCTTCAGGTTGGCAAAGGAGGTGGTATTCACAGCAGGTCCGGATCATAAGAAATTGTGGCACAGTATAACATGCTCCAGGTCAACTGGCTGGCGAATTCCGTGAAGTAATACTAGTGAAACAGATTCTGAACTACTATGATCAGGTAGAGGTCATCTGGAGAAAATGATCTTTACTGAGTTAACTCAGGATATTTCAGCAAGTGAATATATAAAACTAGAAAGTCGTTAATCACTGAAAAAGGGATGTGGATATGACAAAAAAAGTTGCTTTCGTAACCGGTGGTACGGGTGGTATTGGTACCGCTATCTGCAGAAGTCTGGCAGATGCAGGTTTTCGTGTGGTGGCCGGCTATAACAGCGGTGGCAACCATGATAAAGCGAAGGCCTGGCAGGAGGAGCAGCGCAAGGATGGCTATGAAATCGACGTGGCTTATGGTGATGTCACCAATACCGACTCTTGTGCTCAGTGTATCAAGACGGTAGAAGAGTTAACCGGCGGCAGCATTGATGTGCTGGTTAATAATGCCGGCATCACGCGTGACGGCATGTTCAAGAAAATGAGCTGGGAACAGTGGAGTGAAGTGCTGACAGCGAACCTGGACAGCATGTTCCATATGACGCGCCTTGTGATCAACCCGATGCTTGATAAAGGCTGGGGCAGGATCATCAATATCTCTTCCGTGAATGCGCAGAAAGGTCAGTTTGGCCAGTGTAACTACTCTGCCGCAAAGGCCGGTATTCATGGCTTTACCAAAGCCCTGGCCCAGGAAGTTGCAGCCAAGGGTGTGACGGTCAATACGGTTTCACCGGGTTATATCATGACCCCGATGGTGGCCAAGATTGCCGAAGAGATTCAGCAGAAGATCTGTTCTACGATTCCTGTAGGCCGTTTCGGTACGCCGGAGGAGATAGGACGTTCCATCGCCTTCCTGGCTGATGATAACTCGGGTTATATCACGGGTTCCGATCTGTCAATCAATGGTGGCCTGCACATGTCCTGATCCGGGACGGCAGCTCTGTCAAATCGGGGTCAGTATGGCCCCGATTGTTCTGCCCCAATACTGCTTAACCTCTTTATTCAGCCTGCAGAAGAGCGTCGAAGCGCTCGCTCAGATCATCCATCTGCCAGGCAAAAGGCACCGTTAACCATTCCAGTTCGAGATTGCGGATATCCTTGAGTCGGGTGGTGTCGGATTGCTGTGCGATGGCCTGCTGCAGCCGCTGCATCTGGTACTCCATTCGGATCGCCTGATCCTCTTCAGGAGAGGGGTGTCCGAGCAGTATTTCAAGTCTGACACACAGCAGTCTGGCGCTGTCATAGGCATTTTCGAGTTGTTCTTCAATGTCTGATGACTGGCTCAATGCTGCTTGTATCGTGCTGATGCGTTTCTGAATCAATCCTGCATAGGGGTCTTTCAGAAGAGCTGAATCCTCAGCGGCTTGTAATAGCTGTTGCAGATGATCCTGAACTGTATCATCCGCTTCTGCCAGTGATTGCTCGGCTTTTTCGCACAGGAGGCTCAGTCGCTGAAGTGTGGCGAGCTGATCCTTACTGATCAGGTCGGTCGCCAGGCTGATCTCTTTTTCAATGGCCTGCTTCAGTCGATCGTGCCGCTGCTGTATCTCATCCAACTGGCGCGGAGGCAACTCCAGAGCCTCGATTTCAGCCTGCGCTTTCTGCAGGCAGCTCAGACTGTGGGCAACACTGCGTGGAGCATGCAGACAGTTGCTAAGTGGCTCCAGCAGCAGGTCGGCCTGGCGCTGGCTGCGCTTGCCCTGCTGGGCAGCACTCTGCTCCTGCTTCAGGCGGGCAAAGATATAGTCGCTGTGTTCACGCAGTTGCTGCCACAGTACTCTTTCCTGGCTACGGAAGGTGACGCCTGTCTCTTTCCAGCGCTGTTGAATCTGTCGAATCTGCTCGGTGGCATGGCGGATATCGGTTTCATCTCTCAGGCTTTCGGCCTCGGCCAGCAGTGCCTGCTTCATCACCTTGCAGGCTTCCTTGTGGGCCTTCAGCTGGGCATCAGCCTGATTGATCAGTTGGTTGAACTGCTTCTGAGCCACCTTGCCCGGGCCGCGGTCTACCGGTACGAATCGACGCCATTCTCCCTTGGCGCGATTGATGATCTGCTCCAGTGCTCGCCAGTCTGCCTGCTCCCAGTCTATCTGCGACAGATAGATTTCCAGGTGTTCACAGATCTGTTCACGCTGTGCCAGATTCCACGCTCTGAGCTCGCTCTGCGCCTTGAAGTGTGCATCGCAGGGCGCATAGGCGGCAACCGAGGCTTCACGAAAACGCTGCCAGAGTGAGCGCGAATGCACCGGATCAGTCGCATCCAGCTCTTTCCAGGCTTTCTGCAGATCACGTATCTGCTCAGCCAGAAGGCCGGGTTCAATATCACTGTTGACCAGAGACTCCATCTGCATGCAGAGCTGCTCTTTCTTGGAGTTGGCAGCAAAGCCTTGCCAGTCTTTAAGCTCCAGAGCCTGTGCCTTGAGCTGTTTCAGTCGCGTATCCACTGCCTCTGGCAGCTTCTGGCTGAGTTGGACGGCGAGTTTATCCACCTCCTGTTCCAGCTTCTGTGCCTGACGTGCTTCACCCTGAGCCAGGGCGGTTTCCAGTTGCGTTAAGAGTTCACTGAGCTGGCTGATTTGACTGCCTTGCTGTTGTCTTAATGAGCGCTGCTCTGCACGCAAAGTCAGGATCTGCTGTCTGATCTGCTGAAGTGCATCAGGTTCGGGCAGTGTCTGCGGCCAATTGATGGCGGTTATCTGCGTGCTCAGTTTTGCCAGTTGCTGCTCGATGCCATGCACATCAGAAAATGGTGGCAGTGGATCAGTGATGCAGCTGTCTGAGTTGATAACACGCCAGGCGTCAATGGCTGCCTGAGCTGTCTGCTGCAGGTTGTCTGCTGCTGATTTGAGTGCCTCATTCTCCGGCAACTCTGCGATACGGTTGGTCAGTTGAGCCAGATCCGGTTGCAGCTCCGTCAGTTGTTCCGGGGTGTGACATGCCTGATCCAGTCTCTCTTTGAATTCAGATATCTCGGCAGCCAGTCGCTGGCGAAGCTGCTGCAGGGTCTGGGCAGCCTGGGCTTCCTGCTTAAGCTTCTCCTGTCGGGCGTTCAGCTCAGTCGAAATCGAGTGACCCTCTTCAAGCTTCTGCGCGAAACGCTCTGTCAGTTCAGAATCAGGATGCAGGGGGAGTTTGTCCCACTCCTGACTGATCGCCTGCAGGCGGATGGTGAAATGCAGTCTGTCTTCGCTGTCGATCAGGATGCTCAGGTTCTGTAACAACTGAGACTGCTGTTTGATGGCGGCTTCGGTACGCTGCTTGCTTTCATTAAGTTGCTGAAGCTTGTCTCGGACAATGCGAAGTACGGCTTTATCGCGCCCTCTGGCATTGCGATGCAGCTCCTCAAGTACCGATTCATCCTCTATCTGCTCCGCTGCAAGCTGGCGGATACCGGTCAGTGGTGCATTCAGCGCGATCTCTGCCAGGATTATCTGGCTTGATATTTTGCGCAGCGCCGCTTCATTGATCGCCGGGGTCTGACTTTTCAGAATAATCAGCTTCAGAGTCTGTTCAGAGCTGATACGAGCAATCCACTCAAGGCCCGATGCCGACGGGTTATCTACGCTCAGAAACAGCTCACAGAAGCGCTCGCCTGATACTTCTCGAAGGGCACTATCCTGCTCCTGATCCAGAATCTGCATCAGGATTTCTGGGTCCGTAAGCCTGGTGATGGCAACGCGTCGAACGTCCGGGCTGGTGTCCTGCAGTGCCAGACCTTTCAGAGTCAGATGCTGTCTGGGTTGGCTCGGATCCAGCTTGTCAGCTGCACGCGCCCGTACTTCAGGATCGGGATGAGACCATTTGGGTTTAAACAGGTTTGCTAACATCAAGCACCACAACCAGCACTTTGCAATGCCGGTAGCCCTAAAAAGAGATGAGCGAAGGGACAATATTGTAACGATCACTGAGCGTTTAATAAAGGCGAGGATGCGTCAGAAACAGCGTGAAAAGTTACTGTCGTCCGGCTTGTCATCGGCCGCTCAGTTTCACGGCGGGGGGATTATATCAGACTGTGAGGTCTACATGCTGTATTGTTCCGGCACGACCATCTTCATTCAGGAATACGCCGGTCGCCTGAACCTTGCCCAGTAACTCGTTGCTGCCCCGGGCATGGAGCTCAAAGGGTGTGGTTGCCTTGCCCAGATAGATGGCACCGACGCCGGCATCCGCCAGTGACACAAGCTGCTGTGTTTCGCTGCTTCCCGGTCTCATCCATAGCAGCAGCTGGCTGAAAACGGGGTCATTCTCATCAATCCAGCCATTATTATCACTGTCGTAGGCTGCCAGTTCTGCAAAACCATCACCGGTTCGGGCACCAAAGAGTTCGCCGCCATCATTGATCTTGCCGTCATTGTTTTTATCCAGCGCCAGAAATGCGCTGTTGCTGGCCAGTGTCGGTATCAGATCGTTTTTGCCATCCAGAGTCAGATCGAACTCAAAGCGCCTCTCACTCAGTTCAATGGCTGCGCCATCAAAGTTCAGAATCAGCGGATCGGCCAGTGCGGCCCCCATGCGCAGGGAGATGGTTTTGTGCTCATACAGCTCTCTGCTCATGTTCAGGTCAATATTGATCTCCAGTGACTTGCCATCGGCGGTTGTCACCTGCCCTCGGGCAGAGAACTGCATGTTTTCCTGTTGGTGGAAGGTCTCTTGATAATGGTACTCGATGCCGAGTTCCCCTGCACTCTCCCCCATACCAGCCGGTGCCCCTGTTGTCTGTCGGGGATTCGGAGCGGGCACTGCAGCGACATCAGAGGGGGCGGTGAGCTCTTCATCCAGCAGGGCGAAGTGCATCTCCTTGCCGGTCAGGGACTCGAACAGGCTCTTGATCAGTTGCGCGCGGAATCTGTCCTCGGATGAGAGCTCCAGACGAAAGGGCTCAGCTTTGTCGATCTCGTCAATACTCTGCGACTGTGGCCGTTGAGTCGGTGTCAGGCTGTCGGGATTCATGTCCATATTGTTCAGGGTATTAGAGGGGTCGCCTGCCTGCCGGCGCAGCTCGCTGTAGGTGAGCAGTGAGCTGCTTTCATGCACCTCATGGCGTGAGTATTCAGCCGCAGCAGTGACCTGACGGTTGCCTGATGCAGGATCGGTATGCACCATTCCAGCGCTCAAACGCTCCGAGATTTCCAGTCGGCTGTAGGCAGCATGGGATGCGTTCAACTGGAAGGAGCTGGCGTCGATACGCATGACGAACCTCGATCTATGAACCGTTTATCTTATCCTTTAGTAATCGGCAGATCCGGGTGAAAATTGAGCTGTATTTTCAGGGTAGGGTGAATCAGTCGCTGAGCAGTTCCACTTCGCCATCAACGTAATACCAACGCCCTTTGTCCTTGCGAAAACGGGAACGCTCATGCAGCACTCCACCACCTTCGGGAGCTTCAAAATGGGCCTCGAACTCTACTACACCCTTTTCATCGTTTTCCGTTCCGGCTTCTGTGGCCAGGATGCTCAGCCCTGTCCAGTTGGTGATCTGTGTCTGCTCCGCTATCAAGGCATGATCTTCAGGGTGGCGCTTCTCGGCGGCAGTGGTATCGATCAGATAGTCCACGGCACCGACGCAAAAGGCGGTGTAGCGGGATCTCATCAGGGCTTCTGCCGTGGCCGCATGCGTGGCCCCCTGGATCAAGGCTGAGCAGCAATCCGTAAAGCTTTTGCCTGACTGGCAGGGACAGGTCTGATCCGGTGTCACACTATCTGGCTGCATGCGGGTGATCCCCTGAGCTTAAGCTGTTAATCTTGGCTCATGATAAAACATAATTACCGTATCAACTATAAGCCTTTGCGGTAATGTGCTTCAGGCTCAAGCGAATCAGACTATGAGAGAGAGTTATGGTGCAGCCGGTTAAAGAGACCTTCTTCTGGCACGATTACGAAACCTTCGGCACTGACCCCAAGCGGGATAGACCGGTCCAGTTCGCGGGCGTGAGGACCGATGCCGACCTGAATATCATCGAGGAACCGGTGGTGCTTTACGCGCGCCCCTCAGATGATCTGTTACCCCATCCCATGGCCTGTCTGATCACCGGCATCACGCCGCAGAAGGCGCTGCATGAGGGCGTGTGTGAGGCGGAGTTTATCTCCCGGATACATGCTGAGCTGTCACGTCCGGGCACCTGTGGCGTGGGTTATAACAGTATCCGTTTTGATGATGAGGTGACGCGCTACACACTGTATCGCAACTTTCATGATCCCTATGCGCGGGAATGGCAGAATGGCTGCTCGCGCTGGGATATCATCGATATGCTGCGTCTGACCCGTGCGCTGAGACCCGATGGCATTGTCTGGCCGGAGTATGAGGATGGCAGGCCCAGCTTGCGGTTGGAGGATCTCAGCCGTGCCAATGGTTTGCAGCATGATCAGGCGCATGATGCTCTGTCGGATGTTTATGCCACCATTGCGCTGGCCCGTCTGGTCAGAGAGCGGCAGCCGAAGCTGTATGAGTATGTGTTGAATCACCGCTCCAAACAGGCGGTACAGTCGCTGATTGATGTTGCCAGCATGAAGCCGGTGCTGCATATCTCATCACGCTATCCGGTGGAGTGTGGCAATGCGGCGATAGTGGCCCCTCTGGCGCAGCATCCGACCAACCGCAACAGTACACTGGTCTGGGATCTTCGAGTCGACCCTGAGCCGCTGCTCAGCCATTCAGTTGAGGCGCTGCGCCATCTGATCTATACCTCGCGGGATGAGCTGCCCGCAGATGCGCCTGTGCTGGCGCTGAAGCAAGTGCATGCCAACCGCTGCCCAATCATTGCGCCTGCCGGCATGTTGAACACCGAGGAGGCCGCACGGTTGCAGATAGATGGCGATGTCTGTCGTCGTCACCTTTCCCTGCTGCGCAATGAGCCTGGTCTGGCGAAAAAAGTGGCCGACATCTATACTGAAAACGAGTTTCCAGCCGATGGTGATCCCGATCATATGCTTTACAGCGGCGGTTTTTTCAGTGATACGGATCGCAAACTGATGGAGCAGGTGCGGCGTGCAGATCTGGAGCAGCTGGCTGAGCTGGATCTGCCATTTCAGGATCCGCGCCTGGAGGAGATGCTGTTGCGCTACAAGGCGCGCAATTTTCCGCAGACGCTGTCTGATGATGAGCAGCAGCGCTGGGAGGAGTATCGCAGCCAGAAACTGCTGCATGGTGAGAAAAGCGGCTATCTGTCACTGCCGAAATTTTATGAGATACTGAACCAGCTGGGAGCAGAGCACGCATCAGATGAGCGGACGATGCAGATCCTTGAGGAGCTGGCGTTGTATGCAGAATCGATCTACCCCCTTGAATTATAAAAGGCTGCCTCCTAAGGCATTAGTGAAGGGATTATCGAAGAAGGGATTGGCATCACTGGGTATTCTGCTGCTCGCGTCTTCAGTACCGGCACAGCAGACCGAGGAGATACCCTATCGCGTTGTGACCGATGAGCATTTCTCCGGCATGGTCAGGGGGAGCTCAGCCTATGATGATATGGAGTGGGGCAGCTTTGATCGGGAGCAGATGCCGGAGATTCATCCTTCCGGTATCCGGCCTCCACCCGAACCTGTTGTGATCCACTACTCCGAACCGGAAGAGCCTTTTGTGGTGGAGATCACCCTTGATGAGATAGTGCGGCAGGATCCGCAGCAACGGGCAGCGGCGGCACGGGGTGAGGATCTGGTGTTTCGGCAGATCTATGATGATCTGTTTATGCAGCGCTGTTTCCTGATACAGGATGAGGACTGCGATCCGATGACGGGGCTGCGTGGCATAACGCTGGGGCCTGACGAAGTTGAAGCGATGGCGGCAGCGCTCGCTGCCGAGGCCGAGGCCGAGAGTGAGGAAGCACCACCGGAGGAGGATACCAGTTGGTTGCCTCGACTGAATGAACTTTATTTTTCAGGCATGCGGGTCGAGCAGGAAGAGTAGTAAGAGAAGCTGGAGTTTACCTCCAGCTTCTCTTACTGACGACAAGTCCTATTCGGTGACAAAAAACTCGGCAGTTCTGAGTTGATCAATCCTGTTTTGACTCGTCAAGGTCAGCTCTTCATCACTGATCTCTTCCTGCTTCTCTGACCCGAAATGGCGCAGTATCAGTTGGCGCTTCTGCAGGGCATGCAGTGTTTCAAGCAGAGTTTCCCGATCCAGTTGGCTTACGGCATCAGCAATCTGTATGTGTGTAGTGAAGGAACCATCTCGATCAAGCTCACGCCAGTATCTTGCTGAGCGGTCTGCCAGTGTGTTATCCGGCTGCAGCAACCTGGATCTCAGGCTCTGTCTGAACTGCTCCAGACTCTCGTCTGAGGTGTCGCTGATCAGCTCTCGCATCCTTACCAGAAAGTCAGTGAAGTGAGGCATCAGTTCCAGAGGGTCTGCGACAGAGGATTGCACGACCAGCGAAATGCCAGGTACATCCCGCAGCGGCAGGTAGTTGGAGAAGACTATGTAGCCAAACTGCTTCTCTGTTCTCAGCTCCGAGTAGAAGGGCGTTGAGATGATCTCGTTAAGCAGTGCGACAGCCGCACGCTCTTCAATGCTGCTGTTGCGCCCCTGCAGATAGAGGTTCAGTACCGCATCGTGGTGAGCCAGATCGAGCGTTTCGATCAGGGGTTCATCAGCAGGCAGCTGAATCACGGGAATGATAAACCCTTCATCTGCCTCCTCTATCAGTTGTTCTGCAACTCTGGTAGCCATGTTGCGAGCCGTGTCGTTGGTCAGGTTGCCGTGTGCCAGCATGCGCAGTTCGGCTTTTTCATAGATGACCGGGATAAAAGCCAGCAGATCCTGCAGAGTGATCTCCTCCAGTGCAGCCAGTTTCTCTTCGGTGCTCCAGCGGGTCATCAGCAGCGTGTACAGCTTCTGAAAGCTGAGTTGAGTCGGGGCTTCCTGCGCCTGATTGATCAGACTCTCCTGCATCTGGCGTTTGACGCGATCAAAGCGTGCAAGATCGGCTGTCGGGTTTTGCAGTACCAGCAAAAGCTCATCCAGCAGTAGAGGCTGTTTTGGACTGTAGCCCGACAGGCGCAGTGAAAAGCCGCGCAGATGGGGATAGAGCGAGGCAGACAACCCCGCGAGCATGGCATCATACAGTGGCTCATTCAGCTCGTCATTGACCATGCGGATATAGAGATCGGTCATTACGGCATTTTCGGTACTCTGTGCCACCGGACGCGACATCAGAGCAAAGAAGAAATCACTTCTGGGCAGCTCGAACTGCTGATCCTGCTGAAACCAGAGGCTGACACCTGGCTCCTGCAGCAGTAGTTCAGGAGTATCAGTCGCCTGTTCCCGCTCCACCAGAGACAGGTCGGTTGGAATGAATCGGTTACTGCTTCTGACGGCCAGTGCCTGATTAGACTGGGGTGCCTGCCAGCGGGTCAGTTGTTCGGGTTGAATCTGGGTAACCCTGTAGCCGACGTTGTAGCGTACTTCAGTCTGGTCGGTTTCCAGATCCTGAGCCTGACGGGTCAGCAGCATCTGCTCCGGAGTGATACGGTCCAGGTAGCGATGGATCAGATCCGCGTCAAACTCACCGAAATAGTATCCCGCATTGAGCAGATGTTGTGTCGGATAGCGCTGTTGAATCTGAGCCAGGGTGGTCACTTCGTGGATCGGCTGACGGCTCTCGCGGAACTGGAATTGCAGATCGGCCAGGGCCTTTTCCTCTTCAAAGATCCAGGATTGAACACCCTGCAGACGCAACTCCTCGATAAAAGCAAAGAAGAGTTCAACCACGCGCTCATAGTCTTCAAAACCCTTTTCTGTCAGGTCAATGGCGACATCAAAAGTGGCGCTGTTCTCAAGATCAAGGCCGCTGTAAGCCCCCAGCCCGTTGGCCAGACCTTCGGCCTTGAGCAGTGACAGCAGACTGCCCTCGCCCTCATAGCCTACCAGACTGGCGATATAGTAAAGCGGGCGCTTCTCCCAGTGAGGCTTGGTGGGCTCTACCGGAAAGCTCAGGCTGATGCTGCGTGTCTGGCGCAGGGTCTGGATATCCAGCAGGGCAGGCAGGGTGCCTTCACTGTACAAAGGCGCTTCGTCAATAAAGGGTTCGGCATCGAAATTGCGAATTTTACCGAAGCGCTCTGTCACCAGTTCGCGCAGCTCATCCAGTGATTGCGGGCCAAGTACCACCAGGCTCATCAGATTGGCTGAGTAGTAGCGATTGTAAAACTCAATCAGTTCATCACGAATGGACTGACCAGGCTGATCAGACAGAGAAGCCAGGTCACCCACGGCAAAACGGCTGAAGTGATGATCCGGATTCATGATTGCCTTGCTGACTTCGTGAGCACGGCGTCGATCATCACGGCGTCTGGCCTGAAACTCTGATTCGACGGCATGCCGCTCGCGCTCAACATACTCCGGGCTGAACAGCGGGTAGGTGAAAAAGGCAGCAAACCTGTCCAGTGCACCTTCGAATGCCTGAGGTTGTATATCAAAGAAATAATTGGTGTTTTCGTAGGCGGTGAAGGCGTTGTGATTGCCGCCATTGGCACTGATGTAGTGCTGATAGCCGTCGGCCTCAGGGTAGGGCTCTGTGCCGAGAAACAGCATATGCTCCAGAAAATGGGCAAGGCCCGGGCGATGCACAGGATTGGCTCCTGAACCCACGCCGACATCCAGTGATGCCGCCGCTTTTTCGGCTGAAGGGTCCGACACCAGCAGTACCTTGAGCTGGTTGTCCAATACCAGTGTTTCGTACTCACGGGTATCGTAAGGGCTGGTGATGATATGAGCCTGGCTGCTGCTGATATTCAGTAGCAGGAGCGCAAGCAAGGTGAAAATAAAGCGATTCAATCCTGTTAATCTGTGCATGAATAACCTGTTATTGCGTAACTGTGCTGAAAAAATGTCTGTCATTGTGACTGTAAAGCTCGACAGAGGTTCTATGTTATATACAGATCAATGACATTAGCATTGATGAGTTCAGTGTTGGTCTCTTAGCTCCGATGAAGGATGCACTCTTTTGTATCTACCGCTAGAATGACTGCCTTTATCATGATTGGGAAATATATCAGTGGCTTATATACTGCTTATCCTGACGGTGTTGTTCTGGGCAGGCAACTTCATTCTGGCACGAGCGATACATCTGGATATGCAACCCTTTACCCTGGCTTTCATGCGCTGGGGTTTGGCGCTCCTGCTGATACTGCCCTGGCTGCTGCCTAAACTGATCAGAAACCTGCCTGTCATACGTCAGTATCTGCCCCGGCTTCTGTTGCTCTCCTTTCTGGGTGTGGTCTGCTTCAACACACTGGTGTACCAGGGGGTGCAATATACCACGGCCAGTAACGCAACGCTGATGCAGTCGGCCATTCCCATCGTGATACTGGTGATCACCTCTCTTTTTCTGGGTGAAAAGGCCGGTTTCAGGCAGTGGGTTGGCGTCTTCATCTCCTTCTGCGGTGTTGTCGTGCTGGTCAGTCGGGGTGATCATCAGGTGATCACGTCACTGGATTTCAATCGCGGTGATCTATGGATATTTGGTGCCGTGATGAGCTGGGCACTTTACTCGGTGGCACTGCGCTGGAAACCTGCTGAGTTGGATGGTTTCACTTTTTTTGGCTTCTCTGTGCTGGCGGGTGTATTGGTTTTGCTGCCCCTTGCGATCTTTGAGCAAGGTGGGGTGCCGCTGCTTGAGATGCGTTCAGATATCATGATGACGGTACTGTACATGGCGATTTTTCCATCGATCCTGTCATTCATCTTCTGGAACAAAGGGGTCGCGGAACTGGGAGCGCCGACTGCCGGTCTGTTCATTCATCTGATGCCGCTGTTCGGCATGGCGCTGTCAGTACTGTTTTTGGGAGAGTCGGTTTACCTCTACCAATTGGTGGGGATACTGCTAATATTCACCGGCATCTATCTGGCGGTTGTTGCCCAGACATTGAAACGATTACAAAAACAAGTTTGATTTTTTACAGGAGAGCGCATGCGACGTCTGACATTACCCTTGATCACCCTGATGATAGGTCTGTTTTTACTGCCGTTGGACGCAGAAGCCAGACGTTTAGGAGGTGGTGGATCATTTGGAAAATCCTACTCCACACCTCAGCGCAGTGCGCCGGCACCTGCCAGGCAGCAGGAGGCTGCACCTGCACGTAATAACCCGGCTGCCGCTCAGCGCAGTGGCATGGGTGGTATGATGGGAGGGCTGCTGGCCGGTGGCCTGCTGGCCGCTCTGTTCATGGGCGGTGCCTTTGAGGGTGTGCAGTTGATGGATCTTCTGCTGCTCGGGTTGTTGGGTTTTCTGATCTTTAAAGTGGTGTCTGCCATGCGGGCCGGGCAGCGGCAGCAACAGCAGCAGCCTGCCTATGCTGCACCACGGGCTCAGAGCGATGCTCAAAACCTGTTTCGCCAGTCAGCACCACAGCCTGCCGAGACGTCGGCTTCGGGCTTCGATACAGCAGGTTCCCTGCTGGCAGAGCCGGAACTGACGCTGCCGGAGTGGTTTGATAAGGCCGCTTTTCTGGAGGGCGCACAGCAGCATTTCGTGCATCTGCAGCAGGTCTGGGACACTCAGGAGTGGGATGAGATCGCTGAATACACCTCCATTGAGTTGCTGCATCTGCTGCAGGCAGAGCGCGCCCGCCATGCGGCTGATCAACACACAGAGGTGGTGTCTGTGATGGCTGAGCTGATCAACTTCATTGATGAAGGTGATCATGTAGTGGCCAGCATTCACTTCTATGGCTGGATGCGTGAAGAGCGCGATGGTGAAACAGCCGAGTTCAGCGAAATCTGGCACTTGAACCGTGATATGCGCGGGCAGGGTGGTAACTGGGTCATTGTCGGTATCGAGCAATCCGCCTGATGCTTTATTTATCCCCTTTACCGAACAATCGGTAAAGGGGATTCAGAATGAGATGGTTATTCGGCGTGATCGCGCAGGAATACCCACTCATTCTCTTTCGAGTCTTTCGCAGAAAAGTAATACCCTTCCAGATCAAATCCTTTCAGATCTTCTGCAGTCTCAATACGGTTGGTGATCATGTATCGACTCATCAGACCCCGTGCCTTTTTGGCATAGAAGCTGATGATCTTGTACTGCCCGTTCTTCTGATCCTTGAACACAGGTGTGATGATCCGTGCCTTCAGCTCTTTGGGTTTGACCGCCTTGAAGTACTCGTTTGAGGCCAGGTTGATCACTACCGGGTCGGGCTGCTGCTCCAACTCCTGATTCAGTCGATCGGTGATCAATGAACCCCAGAACTGATAGAGATTATCGCCACCTGGATTGCTGACGCGGGTGCCCATCTCCAGACGATAGGGCTGCAGCAGGTCCAGTGGCCGCATCAGGCCATAAAGACCGGACAGGATGCGCAGATGCGCCTGAGCAAAGTCGAAATCCTCTTCCGAAAACAGCTCCGCCTGCAGGCCTGTGTAGACATCTCCCTTGAACGCCAGTACAGCAGGGCGAGCATTCTCGGGAGTATGGGCGGGGGACCAACTCCCATACCTTGCCACATTAAGGCTGGCCAGCTTGTCACTCAGTTTCATCATCTCAGCGATATCCTGAACGGATTTCTGCTTCATGGTTTTGATCAGAGTGGCGGCCTGATCAATAAGCTGTGGCTGGGTGTGGCGCTGGGTGGCCAGGGGGGATTCATAGTCCAGAGTTTTAGCAGGTGAGATAAGCGTCAGCATGTGTGTGGGCTTCTGTCAGTTCATGGGTATAGTGGAATGATGGGGCCGGATGGCCCCGAATCAACCCCGGAAAACTCAGGGTCAATCACGCAGGCGGGCGTTCAGCTCATCAACAACCTCGGCCCAGTCGGAATCGCTGCTGATCGCTTCACGCAGAAAATCAGCCTGAGACTGTGTCCAGAAGGTTGCGGACTCGAGCCGCACCTCACTGCTGAAAAGCTTGTGGGTCCTGATGAACTGCTCAATCTGCTGCTCTTCCGCAGGCAGTCCGAGCTGTTCAAATAGCGTTTTGAAATTGTGTGTGGATGTGTCCATATTGCCTCCGAGGCAAGATCATCACTGAAGTAAAGTCATAAGGTCTGACTGGTAGTGATAAGTGTTGGTCAGAGCATCGGCTTTGTCAAAAACCGACTTTATCAGTCAGATTTATTGCCATGCAGACTGTGCAGCAGCACAGACTTATTTTGTGTATTATAGAGCGCTATTTGTATCGAGTATTGGGCGTAAGAGCAGCAGATGAGTCAAAAAACCGTACTGACCGGAATCACCACAACCGGTACGCCGCATATCGGCAACTACCTGGGTGCGATCAAACCAGCGATTGAAGCGAGCCGGAACCCTGCCTTTAAAAGTTATTTCTTCCTGGCCGATTTTCATGCCCTGATCAAGTGTCATGAGCCGGATCGTGTCGCGGCATCAACACGTGAAATAGCCGCCACCTGGCTGGCGATGGGGCTTGATCCCGAACAGGCGGTATTCTATCGCCAGACTGATATTCCTGAAATTACTGAGCTGACCTGGATTCTGACCTGCCTGACCTCCAAGGGTCTGATGAACCGCGCTCATGCCTATAAGGCATCCGTCGATCAGAACCGCGAAGCTGGCAAGGAGGATCTGGATGATGGTGTGCTGATGGGGCTGTTTAATTATCCCATTCTGATGGCTGCCGATATTCTGATGTTCAATGCCGATATCATTCCGGTTGGTAAGGACCAGATTCAGCATATCGAGATGGCCCGCGATATCGCAGGTCGTTTCAATTTCCAGTATCAGCCTCTGTTCACACTGCCCGAAGCACAGGTGGATGAAGAGACGAAGCTGATTCCGGGGCTGGATGGGCGCAAGATGTCCAAAAGCTATAACAATACCATTCCACTGTTTAGTGATCGGGACACGCTGCGCTCGCTGATTTTCCAGATCCGCACGGATCTGCGTCAGCCAGGCGAGCCGAAAGATCCGGATGACAGCACATTGTTCCAGCTCTATCGTTGCTTTGCCAACGAGCAGGAGACAGCTGCAATGCGCCAGCGTTTTCTGGAAGGGATCGCCTGGGGGGATGCAAAACAGGAACTGTTCGAATATCTGGATGCCCAACTCTCTGATCCGCGCGAGCGCTATAATGAGCTGATGAATGATCTGGACCATGTTGAAACGGTTCTGAAAAGAGGTGCCGAGAAAGCGCGTGCCTATGCCTCTCCGTTGCTGGAAAAAGCCCGTATTGCAGTCGGTATTCGTCCTCTGACCTATGTGTCCACTGAACAGGTGGAAGTGCAGAAGAAGAAAGAGAAGAGTGCCGAAGAGCTGGAGCGTATCGAGCAGGGACGTTTGCGTGCGGTGATGATCCAGATCCAGCCTTTACTGGATCAGGTCAAACAATCCACCGATCCAGCTGCACAGGCACGCAAGGTTCTTGCAGAAAAACAGGCGGAAGTGGAGGGCGCAAAGAAAAAGGTCAGAGATAAATTGCAGAATGAACTGGACCTTCTGCAACAGTCATTGCAAGCCTATCTTTAATACCTTACCGCGGAGGTGAGAGATGTTCACTACCCTGATGAGCGTTGAGCAACTGGCTGAATGCATTGATCCGCTGATTATCGATTGCCGCTTTAATCTGGGCGATGTTCAGTACGGTGAGCGCAGCTATCTCGAAGGACATATACCGGGTGCTTATTACCTGCACCTGGACCATCATCTCTCATCGCCTGTTACCCCTGATACCGGCAGACACCCTCTGCCGGATCTGAACAGGCTTGGCTGGCATCTGCAGCAGTTGGGACTCTATCCGAATCGCCAGGTCGTTGTATATGACGATGCGAGCGGGGCGATTGCTGCACGTGCCTGGTGGCTGATCCGGATGCTTGGACATCAGTCGGTAGCCTTGCTCGATGGTGGCTTTCCTGCCTGGCAGGCACGTTTCCCTGATCGAATGGAGGAGAGCATTCCGGCAACATCCGCCTGTGCTGAGGATAGCTCGTTTGAGCCGATCAGTCTGGTGAAGGCAACGGTGACCAGTGAGCAACTGGAGTCGCTGCTGCAACAACGCACCTATCTGCTGGTGGATGCCAGAGCGGCGGAGCGTTTTCGTGGTGAGGTTGAGCCGATCGATCCGGTGCCAGGTCATGTGCCGGGAGCGGTTAACCGTCCGTTCAATGACAACCTGAACAATGGCCTTTTCAAGGAGCCCGGTGCACTGGCTGAGGAGTGGCAGGCGCTTCTGGGTGGCTATAGCCCGAATCAGGTGATACACATGTGTGGCTCAGGAGTTACCGCCTGTCATAACCTGCTGGCCATGGAGCATGCTGGGCTGGCCGGCGCAAAACTCTACGCCGGCTCCTGGAGTGAGTGGATACGCTCCCCATCCAGACCTGTCGTGACTAATTGATCAGCACTTGATCAGGGCATGATCACGACTTCCGGTCCTTCAGAGCAACCTTCAGAGTCAGGGTAACACTCTCCCTGGCTGGGACATCCAGAACCCAATAGGCATTGCCGGCACCATCTTCCTGATGAGGCAGGCTTGATTCCTGTATTTCCCACTGTTGCTGAAAACCGGCGCTGAGGCGCAGTGCACGGGCATTCTCAGAGCTGTTGCTTACGCTGATCTGCTGTTCCACCAGATGGCCATCGAAGGTTTTACTGTAGTGAGTCTGCTGACGGCTGATGCTCAGATCAAATGCGCGGCCCAGCGTCATCTCTACCTCTTCACCGGCGGCGATATTGCCGATGCGAGATGCGCCGATAAACTGCAGTTCACCCTTAGCATCCGGCCTGAAAACACGTGCCTGACCGGCAGGCAGGGGAGCAGCGGCTTCATTACCTGCCGGTGCCCTGAAACTCAGCATTATGTCCGGCTGCTGGCTATAGCGCTGCTGATCCAGAAAGGGATAGACCATGAACTGATGCTGGTAACTGATCCCGGCTGCCAGTGCTGGTATCTGAATCAAGGGTACCTGTTTGTGCTCCTGATCATGCAGACTCAAAGTCTGCGGCATGCGGTACAGGTGATAATCCTGGACACTCTCAGGTTCCTGAGCGTAGCTGTCGCTTTCCATGACCGCCATGGCGCGCATCATCTGGCCGCGTGGTGCTTCCGGGCGCTGGATGTCGCCCGCCATCAGGCTGATGTGGGCATTTTCATAATGAGCGCCACTGTTGTTATACAGCGATGCCAGACCTTCAATGGCGATCGCTGAAGCGTCCTGATTCAGTGTCAGCACATAATCCATCTGCCAGCCCATACCCTGAGTGATATAGGTGAATCGTGCTTCACCCTGATCCAGAGTACCTGATGTTCTGAAACTCAGGCGTGTATCCGGCTGCAGTTCCTGTGGGATCTCAGGGAATAGAAAGCGCCACTGTTCTGAGTGCAGGGGGACCGTTTCCAGTCGGCCCTGAATGCGGAAAATTGCCTGGGCACCATCAATGGAGAGCAGCTCTCCATCCAGAATGCTTTCCTGGCCAGTTGCCGGGTTCAGGCGTGCGAGTTGCAGAGGCTTGCCCAGATAGGCCTGCAGAAGGCTATTGAAATTCAGTGTGGCCAGTTGCAGGCTCTGTTCGAGAATAGTACCAGCACCCTGTATACGCAGCGTTTCGGGCAGCATGCGTGGACTGACATCCTTGATATTCAGACGCTGCCCTTCATTCAGAATCGGCAAGCGGCGAATATCTTCGATCAGGGCCATATCCTGGTTATAGAGTGTCAGTGAGAGGCTTTCCTGCTGGTATTGATCTATCTCCAGCAAGGAGGCTTGCAGCGGGAGTGCAAGAGTGGCTGCCAGAATAGCGAAACTCAGTGTGTTGAAAACAGGCTTTTTGAAGCCCGATATGTAAGAGCCTGATGTATCAAGACGCATGATGACATTCCTTAGTGATGTGTCTATTCGGGTAGATCGAGGGCAACTCGAAAACCCCAGGTGTTTCGGCTGGCATTGGCTGGATGGCGATAACGACTGGATGAGCGTATCAGGCGCGGAATATCAAACCAGGACCCTCCACGCATCACCTGATGCGTACAACCTGCACGTGTTCTGGCTGATCCATCCACAGGTGCGCCGATGTAGGTGTCCTCATAGCAATCCTGAACCCACTCATCCACATTGCCGTGCATATCGAAAAGGCCCCAGGCATTCGCTGGAAACTGTCCGACAGGCGCAGTGCGTTCACCATCCCATTCACTGCCACACTCATCACAGACTGCATGCCCGTCAAGGAGTTCATTTCCCCACCAGTAACTGGTGTCTGTTCCGGCTCTGGCAGCATACTCCCATTCAGCCTCGGTAGGCAGGCGATAGGGGTGACCTGTCTGTTGAGCAAGCCAGCGTGTATAGGCCACGGCATCGTGCCAACTGACATTGATCACCGGGCGTGAGCCTCTGCCCCAGCCTTCATCGCTTGGCAGGTTGCGGCCAGTGGACTGGGCAAACTGATCATATTCGGCAAAGGTGACTTCATGTCGCGACAGGGCAAAGGGTCGACTGATGGTGACCTCACGCACAGGCCTTTCGTTATCATCTCCCCGGTTATCGAGGTCACCCATCAGGAAGCTGCCAGCGGGCAGGATTGTCATGGGTGGTGCATGCTGACCCTCACCGAAATGATCCTGAAACACGCGTGTACGGGTGTCGGCCCCTTCGACTGAGTCCAGATCCTGAGGTGCATGATCACTGTCGGTGAGGGAACCAGACAGTTCTGCCACCTGATCTGCTGTGCCGGATGCTGCGGCATCCGTGGCAGAGGTTGCAGGCCCTGTGGTGTATCTCTCTGGCTCCGGTCCCGCTGCCGGCTCCGATTCGTTGGCAGTTGTCTGCACCCGCTGAATCGGTTGGTCGGTTGCATTTGGTGCTGTCAGATAACCCAGTGCCACTCCGATCAGTATGCCGATCAGCACTCCAACAAGGGCACCTGCAGTAAACAGGCGAAAGCCGCGGGTATTGGCACGGCTGAGTTGCTCACCCAGTCGGGAAGTGGCAGCGCGGGTCTGATCACCCAGGCGTTGCAGCGTGGGTGAAAGGGCTTTTTTGCGCTGGATCGGGCTCGCACCTTTTACACCTGTGTCCGGCAGCTCACTGGCGGCAGAGTTGTTGTCATCGGCTGACTCCTGATAAAGCTCTTTGAGCAGCACCGGGAGTGAGCTTTGCCGCTCCTCAATGTCAGTCGAAAGTGCCTTTTTCAACACCTGCCACTGGGCGGGTTTCAGCGAGGAGGGTGGGCGAAGTTCGCGCTGATATCGAGTGGACTCGTCATCATCTGGCTTGAAGGGAGGTTTGTTCTGATAGATCTGATAAGTCAGAGCGGCCAGTGCATAGATATCTGCTGCCAGACCTAGCGGCTGTGAGTGGAAGGCCTCAGGCGCCTGGTAGGCAGTGTAGGAGAGCGGGTTGCTCATGGTAGTCAGATAGGGATCCAAAGCTGCGCGCCAGTGGTATCCGATAATCTTCACCCCTTTGCCAGGAGGTAGAAAAATCAATTCAGGGCAGAGTCCGCCATGTGGCTTATGGGAGGAACGTGAAACGGTATCAAGAGCCTTGGCAGTCTGTATTACCAGCCCCTGCTTCTGCTGAAGCGAGAGTGATTTGAGCTGGTTATGCTGGATCAACGTGGCGAGCGTGCGATTGCCCAGTGGTTCGAAGGAGAGGAAACGGTGCCCGCCGCGATCCGCAAACAGTCCATAGCAACTGGCAAGATGTGGGTGTGCAATGGATCGGGTCAATAGCAGAGCACGTCTGAGTTGATCCAGAAAAGCTTCCTGCCTGGCCAGTTGGTTGTCCAGTATCAGGAGTGTGACCTCCGGTGATCCGGCGGTGGATATGTCCCGGGCACTCCATAGCTCACCCAGCGGGTGAGCGCCTCCCGGGGCGCTGAGCCTGAAATAATGATGGCTCGGCCCCAGTTGCTGATCAGGAGCCAGAGAGGGTGGCCGGGTGTCCTTACTGTCCAATTTTTGCTCCTTTGCTCTTCTACCCGTCTCCGTCTGTCCTGAAGGCTGTGGCGGCTGTCAGTATCAGGCAGACGTATCCAGAGGAGGCATCGATTTCACCAGCTGGTCTATCGCTTTCATCTGCTGCAGATAGGGTTCAAGTTTTGCCAGTGGCAGTGCACAGGGACCGTCGCATTTAGCTTTGTCCGGATCCGGGTGTGATTCCAGGAACAGCCCGGCAATACCCTGCGACAAGCCGGCGCGCGAGAGTTGTGCCACCAGCGCACGGCGTCCATCGGCAGAATCGGAACGCCCACCGGGCATCTGCAGCGCATGTGTGGCATCGAAGATCACTGGATAACCGAACTCTTTCATGATGCTGAAACCAAGCATATCCACTACCAGGTTGTTATAGCCAAAACTGGTACCACGCTCGCACAGAATCAGTTGGTCATTACCTGCCTCTTCGCACTTGTGCAGGATATGTTTCATCTCATGGGGTGCCAGAAACTGTGCCTTCTTGATATTGATCACGGCATTGGTCGATGCCATCGCCTGCACCAGATCTGTCTGGCGTGACAGAAAAGCCGGCAACTGGATGATATCGCACACCTCTGCAGCTGGTGCAGCCTGGTCCGGCTCATGGATATCGGTCAGCAGGGGGACGCCAAAGGTCTGCTTGATCTCCTGCAGGATCTTGAGGCCTTCATCCAGCCCGGGGCCGCGAAAGGAGTGAAGCGACGAGCGGTTGGCCTTGTCGAAGGATGCTTTGAACACATAGGGGATCTGCAGTTTCTGACAGACCTCAACATAGTGTTCTGCAATGGACAGAGCAAGGTCACGCGATTCCAGCACATTCATGCCACCGAAGAGAACCATGGGATTGTCGTTGCCAACGGCAATATCAGCGACCTGGATTATTTTCTGTTGCATTTCAATGGGTACCTGTGGCTATGGCTGAATCACTAGTATAGATGATAAGTGTCGTTTGGATTAACTGCGACAGTGATTTTCAGCCACCTTCTATCACAGCGACCAGAATCGTTTTCAGCAGGAAGGCGGCCAGCCCCAGCCCCAATACAAAGAACAGGATAAAGGTGCCGAATTTCCCGGCGTTGGATTTCTTGGCCAGATCATAGATGATGAAAAAGATGAAACCGGCAAAGATGACCATCCCGATGTTCAGCATCAGGGCTTCAATTTCTGCAAGGCGCATGATGGTTTCCGCGTAGTTAGTAAATAGTTAAACAAGTAGTTAATTAAGTAGTCAGGTGATTAAGCTGTCAGGCGATAGCAGTGCTTAGAAATTATGAACTGCGACTATCGAGTAAAGAATCTGGCGCTGATTCTACAGCAGGCAGTGGGTGATAAATACCCGATATTTTCAGGTGTATCTACGACTATTGAAGCATGGTTATCCCGTTGTATATTGTCCCCTTGAGGTTTATGGTTATAGATATATATCTTATTCATATCTTCCGGTTCTATCTTGAAGGACGCTTTACGACATGCCCACATCAAGGCGCTCCCGTCTGCATTCGCTGAGCTTTGCCAGCGCACTACGCGAAAAATTCAAAGAGGGTTACAGTCGTCGGGATCTCATGGGGGATCTGATGGCAGGTGTCACGGTGGGGATCATTGCTATCCCTCTGGCCATGGCACTGGCGATTGCCAGTGGCGTGCGGCCCGAATATGGACTTTATACCGCTATTATTGCCGGATTTCTGATTGCTCTGAGTGGGGGCTCCCGTTACAGCATTTCGGGCCCGACGGCTGCCTTCGTGGTGATTCTCTATCCGGTGACACAACAGTTTGGTCTGGCGGGTCTACTGGTGGCAACCCTGATGGCGGGGGTTATCCTGGTGGCGCTGGCGATTGCGCGCCTCGGTAGACTGATTGAATATATTCCCGAATCGGTGACACTGGGTTTCACCTCGGGTATTGCCATCGTCATTGTCGTGTTGCAGATGAGGGACTTCTTCGGACTGCCCATGAGTGTAGATCCGGAATCTTTCATGCACCGGATAGCCCTGTTGTTCGGTGCACTGCCAGATCTGGATATTGCCAACACACTGGTGGCGCTGAGTACACTGCTGGTGCTGATTTTCTGGCCACGATTGAAGATGCCGATTCCGGGACATCTTCCGGCACTACTGATCGGCACAGGGCTGGCCTGGCTGTTTGTCGTCAATGGGCTGGACGTCGCAACCATCGGTACCCGCTTCAGCTACACTCTTGCGGATGGAACAACCGGGCAGGGGATTCCACCAATCCTGCCATCTTTTCAATGGCCCTGGTTGCAACCCGGGCCTGATGGTGCGCCACTGGACTGGTCATGGAGTACGATTCAGGCATTGCTGCCCGCTGCCTTTTCTATCGCCATGCTCGGTGCTATTGAGTCATTGCTCTGTGCGGTGGTACTGGATGGTATGAGTGGGCGTCGACACCATGCCAATGGTGAGCTGTTGGGGCAGGGGGTTGGTAACCTGGTTGCACCTTTCTTTGGTGGTATCACGGCGACGGCGGCGATAGCTCGCTCAGCCACCAACTACAAGGCTGGTGCCCGCTCGCCAATATCCGGAATGATCCATGCGCTGGTGGTGCTGGCAGGTCTGTTGATACTGGCACCGATTCTGTCCTGGCTGCCGATGGCCAGTATGGCGGCCTTGCTGGTGATGGTCGCCTGGAATATGAGTGAGGCGCCGAAGGTCGTGCATCTGCTGAAGAAAGCGCCAGCGGGCGATGTGCTGGTGCTGCTGACCTGCCTTTCGTTGACTGTACTGTTTGATATGGTGCTGGCCATATCGGCGGGTATCGTCATGGCATCGTTACTGTTCATGCGTGATCTGGCCGGTATGACCCGCTTCACGGATATATCCTCCCAGCGCAAGCATGTTCCAGTTGAGCTGCCTGAGGGCTGGGTTGTGTTGAAAGTCAGTGGCCCGCTGTTTTTTGCAGCAGCTGAACGGGTGTTTGATGAAATGGCTGAAAAAGTCAGAGGGCTGCGCGGGGTTGTGCTTTATATGGATGGTGTACCGCTTCTGGATGCCGGTGGGCTGAATGGGTTTGATCGTTTTTCACTTTATTGTCAGCAGCAGGAAATTCAATTGATGATCGCTGACCTGCAGTTTCAACCCTTGCGTGCCATGGCAAGAGCGGGTGTTAAGCCAGCGCCGGGCCGTCATTTTACAGCAACGCTTGAGGAGGCCCTCAGCATCATCTGCTCCGACCCATCGGCTGAAGCTGTACAGGGTATCGCTACCTGATCCGATGCAGATTCTCTGATGGACGGCTGACACGCTCTGGCTTGTAGTTGAGCAGCCACTGTTTCAGCTCGTTTGCCGGCAGAGGGCGGGCAAACAGATAGCCCTGCTGGTACTGGCATCCCAGCTCATTCAGGAGCTGGCGCTGCTCTTCCGTTTCCACACCTTCTGCGATCAGCCGCAGCTTCAGACTCTTGGCCATGGAGATGATCGCTTCGACCAGCAGGGCGTCTTCACTGTCCTGGGTCAGGTCACGGACAAACTCACGGTCTATTTTCAAGGTGTCTATCGGGAAGCGCTTCAGGTAGCTCAGCGAAGAGTAGCCAGTACCGAAATCATCGATTGCCAGATGCACGCCAATATCCTTGAAGGCCTGCAGCCAGACAATGGTGTCGTCACTGTAGTCCAACAGCAGTCCTTCGGTTATTTCCAGCACCAGTTGATCGGGCTTGAAGCCAGTCTTGTCCAGTATCGAGGAGAGCTGTGTCGCATCCAGCCCCAGATCGCGCTGACGTCCGGATATATTGACCGAGAGGTAGAGGTGGTGACCTTCGCTGTTCCAGAGTGTCAGTTGGGAGCAGGCGGTTTCCAGCACCCATAAGCCGATCGGACCGATCAGACCGGTATCTTCAGCCAGCGGAATAAAGGTGTCAGGGGATACCATGCCCAGTCTGGGGTGGTGCCAGCGCAGCAGCGCTTCAACACCGGTAATTCTGCCGCTGCTACCCAATACCAGTGGTTGATAATAGATCTCCAGTTGCGACTGCTCCATCGCGATACGCAGATCCTGCTCCATCTCCATCATCGTGTTGGCCGTTTCCTGCAGGGCCGAGGTAAAGAATTGGAAGCGGTTACGGCCTGTCTGTTTTGCGCGATACATGGCAAGGTCTGCATTGCGCAGCAGGGCGTCGGCAGTTTCCGAATCGCCTGGGTGCAGGGCGATCCCAATACTGGCACCGATGAAGATTTCACGCCCACTGAGCTCAAAGGGATCAGAAATGGTTTTGATCAGCTTCTCGGCGATCAGCGCAGCATCACGATCAGAACTGATGTTATGCAGCAGGATCACGAACTCATCGCCGCCGAAACGGGCGACGGTGTCGCTTTCGCGCACGCAACTGATCAATCGCTCGGCCACTTGCAGCAACAGGTCATCACCAAACTCGTGCCCCAGAGTGTCGTTTACATTCTTGAAGCGATCGAGATCGACAAACAGCAGGGCTATCTTCTGGTTGTCTCTGTCGGCGGTGACAATGGCTACCTCAAGGCGATCCGCCAGCAGTGCACGATTGGGCAACTGTGTCAGCGCATCGTAATAGGCCTGATGACGGATATGTGCTTCATCCTTCTTGCGCTGGGTGATATCGGAGAACACCGCAACAAACTCTTTGGCCATGCCGGAGGAGTCGTTGATGGCAGATATGGATAGCCATTCTGGATAGACATTGCCATCCTTGCGTCGATTCCAGATTTCGCCCGACCAGTAGCCACTGATCAGAAGTTCGTGCCACATCTCCTCGTAAAAGGTCTCGCTGTGTCTGCCGGAGCTGAGCAGGCTGGGATTCTCTCCGATCACCTCCTCCGGGCTATAGCCGGTGATGCGGGTAAAGGCGTTATTCACCATTTTGATCCGGCCTTCGGCATCGGCAATCATGATCGCTTCGGTGCTGGTTTCGAATACCGTAGCGATCATGCGCAGTTGATCCTCAGCCTCTTTCTTGGCCGTGATATCCTCCTTGACAGCGATGAAGTGAGTGGTATTGCCATCCTGATCACGCAGTGCCGAGATGGATGAGGACTCCCAGAAAAGTGTGCCATCCTTTTTTCTGTTCAGCAGTTGTCCATGCCACTCCAAACCCTGCTGCAGTGAGTCCCACAGGCCTTGATAGACCGATTCGGGCATTTCGCCAGATTTGAGGATATTGGCATGCTGGCCGATCACTTCGTCAGCGCAGTAGCCGGTGACTTCGCTGAAACGTGGGTTGATATATTCGATGATGCCCTGGGTGTCGGTAATCATGACCGAGACCGGGCTCTGCTCCATGGCCCGGCCTAATTTTCTCAGTGCCAACTCGGCATCCTGAGTACGAGTGATATCGGTTCTGACACAGGCGATACCGCCCTCCTGGGTAGGGTTATCACTGGCTTGCAGCCAGCGCCCATCGGCCAGTTGTTCGATGTAGTTGCGTTGCTGGTCATTGTCAGAGGCGCCGCAGCATCCGGTCTGCATCAGATGAGTGGCATTCAGGTTGCATATTTCCTCCCAGTAAACGCAGCCACTGTCTTTGAGCCAAGGGTAGTAGTCGAGCCAGCGCTGATTACATAAAAGGAGCCTGCCATTGCGGTCGAACAGTGCAAAGGCCTCTGAGAGGCTCTCAACCGCATCATGCAGATGCGCTCTTGCCTGCTCGGATCGGGCTTTGGATTTCTGCAGGCGGTGCAGCAGATTACCGAGCAGCATCAGTAACAGCAGGGTGATGATGAGCAGGGTGACGCTGATCACTTCAGTATCCGTGACTGATGAGGTACGCTCTGCTGCGAGGGTCACTGAAGAGGACAGCAGTACAAGTGCTCCTGCTGACATCAGCGCTGCAGTGTGCTGAAAAAGTCTTTTCAAATGCAGTATCCAGCTACCTGATTGGGACGAGAAGCCGCCCTCTTGATTTATAGTTATTTTGCCAAGCTTTTCAAAGAGGGCCCATCATCCAACTTGTCCCCATGCTTTTCAAGCCTCGGGGCATTAATGTTACAGTCTAGCTGCCCTGGATCAAAATAGATCCATGGTATAAGGGGTGAAATGCAAGAAGATGAAGATATAGCGTTTGATGATCTGCTGGTTGATCTATTGGCAGAATACCCTGCCGGTATTTCAGAGTATCAGATGCTGAAGGAGCTGGACCGCAGGGATCTTATTCATCTGGATGAAGACAGTTTCAGTAATACACTGAAGCTGTTCCATGCCCATTTTCTGTTGTTTCATCGCCTTTATCATCTGCGTGATCGACTGCACCGTGAGGCTCGTCACTGCTTGCAGATCAATGCGCTGTCTATTCGTCTTTTGCCCTACAGCAGTTCTGATGCTGGCCTTGAGATGGCCGATAAACTGCGTGAGTACTATCTGGATATGACCCAGCTTGAGTCGACCGGCGAGAGTGAGCTGGAGCAGATGCTGGATAACTTCTGGCGCTATATGCAGACCGGTCGACCGCTGATCAGTGATGCAAAGCGATTACAGGCCTTAGAGGTGCTGGGGCTGGGGGCTGAGGCCAGCGCCCCGGAGATCAAATCCACCTGGCGTCGGCTGGCGATGATTCATCATCCGGATCGTGGTGGTGATGAGGAGCAGTTGAAGCGGATCAATGAAGCGATGCATATCCTTTCAGGTACGAAGCGGTAACCTCAGCAGAGAGCTGCTGATGCCCGATTTGACCGGATCGGAGAGCGCTTCGATAGCCAGATTGCTGTCGAGCAGCGATATATCCCGTGACGGAAACGCGCTGGTGTTTGCCAGGCTGTATACCAGACGAAGATGTGTTGGTTGTTGATTATCATCCTGACGCATCACCAGTCCGAGCGTCTGATCACTCAAGCGCACGGTTGACCCCAAGGGGTATTTACCCTGCTGTGCAATCAGATGACGGATGCTGGCCGTATGCAACTGATCCGGTATGCTCAGCATCTGCTTGATGGCAAGGAGCGGATGGTAGTGCACATCCTCCTTGATCCAGCGATGGCTCAATGTATCGTAGGCATCGACTGCGGCTGCCAGTTTGCCCAGGGGATGCAACTCTTCAGCCGTCAGCCCTTTCGGCAGGCCACTGCCATCCAGACGCTCAAGGCTCTGCCGGGTGATCACCAGCGTTTCTTTCGGTATACCGGGGATGCGTGCCAGTTGGTTGATCAGATCGTCCATATGTTCTCGCAGCTGAGCTGCACGATCATCTGAAAGAGTCAGATTTTTTTCTTCTATCCCTTCAGGAATCAATGACTTGGCCAGATCGTGGCAGAGACCGCTGAAAATCAGTCGTTCGAGGCTTTCCGGTCTGACCTGATCGGCTTGTTTGAAGGCAACAAAATCTGCCAGCAGAACACCCACTGCGATCGAGTGCTCAAACAGAAAATTATCGGCCGAGCGCATCCGGGTCAGAAGCAGCAGGTACTGTCGGTCCTGCAACCAGGCGCGCAGTAAATTGTGCGCAGCTTCCTGTGCCTGCTCAATGGGCAGCAGCTTCTGCATTCTCAGGGCTGCCACCAGGTCTTTCATGGCTATGACAGCCGACTGATGGGCGCGTCTGATATCCACCGGGGCGTCCTGAGTCTGGAGTTGCAGGGCGCTGAGCTTACGTGCGTTGTTGCTCGATCCGTTCTGCTCGGAAGGGGGTGTGGAGCCTGCCTGATCGGGAGTGCTCTTCACCTCGGCATCCATGAACACTGACTTTTCGCCGGGAATGAACAGTACCGGGGTGCCGGCAGGGTCACCACCATGCCTTTCATGGTTGATCTGATCACGCTGCAGATCAGTCACCAGATTGGCTACACGCGTTCGTTGCCCGCCATCCAGCGCCTCGAAGCGACAGCCACAATAGGTTTTCTGGCGAGTATCGTTATATTCAACCCGAATCAATACCAGATGCAAATCCAACTGAGCGGCGTTGGGGAATATCAGTGTCAGAGGCAAGGGCATCTGACCGGGAGACAGCTGCTTGGTCAGATCGCCATTAAACTCCAGACGACAGCCATCGACAGACAGATCCTTGAGTCGGCCATTGATCATGTCGTAATTGGCATCAGGCAGGCGTGCCATGATCTCCAGCATCGTCCGCACCTGTGCGCGAAAGGACTGACGCCGCTGCAGATAGTGGAGTTTTTTCGGCAGGGGGATATGGTAAGTGATCTCTCCCTGCGCTGAGGTGACAGCTTTGGCGACGACCTCAGTGCTGGTCAGCCGACAGCCATCATAAAGGGTTTCCAGGATCAGGGAGCGTCCATCCTGCAGGAGGTGGTTGCGGTTTTTCGGGAGGGCTTCATCCAGGATCAGTTGCTGTTGTTCGGTGTCGATCTCAACCAGATAGGAGGTCAGGCTCAATCCGGATTCGCGTGGTCTGATGGTGATCGGTGACAGTCGCGTCTGTATCCGGCGGAACATCAGCAGAATCTCCTTGCGGGAGGTGATCAACTGCCCTTCTGTCATGGATTGCTGCACTGCACGGCCTCAGCAGATGTGGTTGAATAATTTGAGTATAACACTGCTTTTTTCATTTCTGCGAGACGAAAAGTGCCACCTATGGGCAACACTGGGGGGAACTTGACTTCACCCGTTGTTGCCTGAGGTTTATACTGCACACCACATATCACCCTTTTAAATTACAGTGACAGATCGTCACAGGATTCATCATGTCCGTTGAAAGCGCCATAACCTATTTTGTCGCCATCTTCATTTTTGCCATTACACCAGGCCCCGGCATCTTTGCGCTGCTGGCGCGCGGCATGACATCGGGTATTCCTGCCTGTTTTCCGCTCGCGCTGGGCATGACGGTCAGTGATGTCATCTATCTCGTGCTGGCATGCTATGGCCTTGCGACACTGGCGGAACACTGGGGCGAGGTGTTTACCGTAATCCGGTTTGTCGGGGCGGCCTATCTGCTCTATCTGGGGTGGAAAATGTGGACGGCACCGATCCGTATTCAGGGTGTCGAAGGCGATAAGGATCAGTCAGGCGTGGTGATGAGCTTTGTGCAGGGGTTTCTGATTTCGGCTTCCAATCCGAAAGTGATACTGTTTTATATTGCGTTTCTGCCGACATTCATCGATCTGACCTCCCTGACACAGCGAGATATCGGATTGGTGGTGCTGTTGACGGTCGCCGGGCTGATGTGTGGTCTGATGCTGATTGCTGCCGGTATCTCGACGGCTCGTCGTTTTTTCCAGTCGGAAAAGGCGATGAAAAAACTGAACTATACGGCAGGCTCTCTGATGGTGGCCGCCGGGCTTTATCTGGCTGGAAAAGGTTGATACCTATCCGGCCCTTCTCTTCTGAAAACACCTACAGGAATATCTTGTGACAAAACCGATCAAATTTGCCATTGTTTTCTTTATCTTTGCCGCCAGCGGTCTGTTCCTCTGGAGCCAACTGGCTATCAAGCCTCTTTCTACTGATCTGACGCTGATAGGCCAGGGTAAGCCTGCACTGGTGCTGGCCTATGAGAACTTTGCGCCCTCCGGAATCGAGGCGATGGAGCGGATCAATCGTGTACGCTCCGATTATGAAACGAGCATCAAGTTTCTGGTTGCCGATATGGGCACACCTCAGGGTCAGGCTTTCACGGAGCAGTATGAATTGCTTGATGGCATGGTGATTTTTCTGTCTGCTGATGGACAGCCGGTCAGTATCGGTACAGTACCTGTGAATGAAAGTGAATTGCGTCGCCGGCTGGATAAAGATCTTGGCCGAGCCGGTATCTGAGTGAATTCATCGTTCTGATTGTCTGGGTACCCGGGTGCTGAGATAGCGCCCGATTGCAGGTGTGGCAAACATCAGCAGAAACATCCGTATGATGTGCATGAAAACGATATACAACGGGTCTATATCAGCGGAGGCGGCGATCAGTGCCATCTCGCCGATGCCGCCCGGCACCAGTGCCAGAAACGCGTGGCTGAAGGGAATGTCCAGCAGCCAGTATGTCATCAGAGCAAAACCCGCCGCTATCAGCATCGCCAGCAGAGTCGCCAGTACCGCGTAAAAGCTTACTTGCAGCAACTGCTTGATCCGGGTGCCGTAAAAGCGCCCGCCGATATAAGAGCCCAGCACGATAAAGGTGATCACCATCACCCAGCCCGGCAGGTCTGTATTGAAGCCAAGGCTGGCCAGAATCGCGCTGGCAAGAAGCGGCCCCAGAAACTCCGGCATGGGTAACCTTATCCAGCGGGAAGCCCACCATGCCAGAGGAACAAGCGGCAGGTAGAGCAGGGATTGACTCTGCTGGCTGTCGATGGCTGGCCCACTGAGATCGTACTCGGGCATCAGAAAGAAGATGACAGTAGTGCTGATGATCACAAGCGTGATGCGCAGCGTCTGAGCGATCGCAATCCAGCGCCCGTCGCCTCCCAGTTGCTCACCCATGATGATGACAGCGTTCAGATTACCGGGTAGAGAAGCGAAAATGGAGGTGATCAGATCCAGTTTTGCCAGCCAACGAAAAAGCAGGGTATTGACCAGAATAATCAGGATCACTGATAGCGTCATGATCAGTACACTGGGATACCAGTCAACCACCTGCTGGAACACTGCCGGCTCAAAACGACTGCCCAGCCAGAAGCCCAGCACACCCAGAAAAAAGCGGTTGCCCAGACGGTTGATACGTGTCTGCACACCGCAGATCGCCAGCACCATTATCAGGATCAGCGGGCCAAGCATCCAGGGAAGAGGTATATTGATCAACCAGGCAGCTGTGCCACCAGTGGCGCCCAGCATCAGTGTCGAGAGCGTTTTCAAACGAGATAAACCTTCTTGTCCATGAAAGCACCAGACTGGCAGCCTGGACTGTGTCAGTGGCTTTTACGGTGTAATGAAAGTAATTGAATGTCAAACGAAAAAATATCAGACAACCCGTAAATGAGCTCTTGTTTGATTTAGTAATCGGTCATATAGCGTTATACTGCAACTATCTATGCTGCTCATAATTATAAGGTTTCGGAGAAGCCAACATGAAAAAGAATCTGCCGGTTACAGACAGAGAGGTAGTCATTCCCGAGCATGACCCTCTTATCTCCTCCACGGATCTCAAAGGAATCATCACCTACTGCAATGATGCCTTCATTGCCGTCAGTGGCTTCAGCCGCGAAGAGCTGTTGGGTAAAAATCACAATATTGTGCGTCATCCCGATATGCCGCCTGCTGCCTATGCGGTGATGTGGGAGCATCTGAAGGCGGGTAAACCCTGGATGGGGGTAGTGAAAAATCGCTGCAAGAGTGGCGACTACTATTGGGTGAATGCCTATGTCACACCGGTTTCAAAAAATGGCAAAGTGGTTGGTTATGAGTCCGTCAGACAGCGTGCCCGGCCTGAGGATATCCAGAGGGCCTCTGAACTCTATGCCCGTGTGAACAAGGGCGGCAAAGCGCAGAACAGTACACCTGCCATCATCAAGGAGGCAGCCATCTATCTGCCGACGCTCGCAGCCGTGGTGCTTGCCTATCTGCTGGCGCTGTCGTTCGGCAAGGCGGCGTTGCTGCCGGCGGTGTTGTTGCCCGCCCTGGTGGCTGGTGCTACCGGTTGGGTAAGGCATACCCGCCAGTACAATCGTCTGCTGGACCTGATGCCGCACTCTTTCCGGCATGACCTTGCCGTACTGACCTATACCGATCGGATCGGGCCGGTGGCAAGGCTGGAGATGAGCATCCTCAGTGACCATGCTCATCTGAACACGGTACTGGTGCGCCTGCGTGAGGCGGCCCATGATGTATCCCGGCAGGCTGCTGAGGCTCATGTGATGAGTACTCAGGCTGCGGCCAGTGTGCGAGAGCAGCAGCATGAAACCGAACAGGTCGCGACTGCGATGAATCAGATGACTGCAACCATCGGTGAAGTATCCGGCCATGTTCAGAGCACGGCCTCCCAGGCTGAGGACTCGGATAAACTGGCACGTCAGGGTATGACGGTTGCGCACCACACGCGCCAGTCGATCGAGGATCTGCAGAAGACTGTCAATAACATCTGTCAGTCGGTTGAAGAGCTTGCCAGCAATACTGACAGTATCACCGGTGCTGCTGAGTTGATTGAGCAGATCGCCGAGCAGACTAACCTGCTGGCCCTCAATGCGGCCATTGAAGCCGCCAGAGCAGGAGATCAGGGGCGTGGTTTTGCCGTCGTGGCGGGCGAGGTCAGAGAGCTGGCTCGCAGGACGCAGGAGTCAACGCAGAAAATTCGTGGCATCATCACCAACCTGCGTGAGCGGGCGAAAGCGGCAGTCGATGCTGCCGAACATGGCCAGCAGGCAGCGGAAGAGGGTGTCCAGAATGTGCTGGAGGCTGAGCAGATGCTGACAGGAATCTCCGAATCGGTTACCAGCATTGCGGGTATGTCGGTACAGATGGCTGCTGCCGTTGAGGAGCAGTCACATGTAGCAGATGAGATCAATGGTCAGGTGGTGCGCATTGCAGAGCTGGCAAATCACAGTCTGTCCAGCGGGGCTGATGCGTCCGAGAAAAACCGCCACCTGGAGCAGAGTTCAGAAGCGCTTTATGAACTGGTGGACAGGTTCAAGAGATAATAAGGAAACAAAATGCTTGAAATATGTGAAGCGGATCTGAGTCTGCCGGTGCATGCCGCTGCTGTACTGCAGCTGATGAACGAGTATGCCTGCGACCCCATGGGGGGCGGTGAGCCTCTGTCTGAATATGCCAGGGATAATCTGATAGCCGAGATGCGCAAGCGTCCCACTATCCGGGTTGTTCTGGCGCTGGATGGTGACACCCCAGTGGGCCTGATGAACTGCATCGAAGGCTTCTCCACCTTTGCCTGCAAACCGCTGATGAACGTGCATGATGTGGTGGTATCCCAGGCGTATCGTGGCCGTGGCATCAGTAAGCTGATGTTTGCCAGGGCGGAGGAGATGGCGCGCAGGCTGGGGTGTGTCAAGATGACACTTGAAGTGCTGGAGGGCAATATGCCGGCACGCGAAGCCTATTCTGCACTGGGTTACCGCTACTATCAGTTGGACCCATCCATGGGCAGCGCAATGTTCTGGGAGAAAAAGCTCTGATCACGCGGAGGGTGTTCGTATCAGAGCATATCCAGCGTCAGGACCAGGCGCTTTTCGCCAGGGGCTGGCACAGGCGATCGGTGAATGATCCCCTTGCCCTCGTTGCCGCTGTATAACTCACCCTTGAACAGCGCCACATAGCCAGTCGGCAGTTGCTGTATGGCAGTGCCCGGGCGCATAAATCCTGACGTCGGATCATCACTGGCTGTTGTTGCAAGCAGGCGTCGATCAGCACCCTCATTCATGATCCACTCGGTTCCGCTGCCGCAGAAGGTGGTGATCATGCGCACGCCAACCCGATCAACATGAAAGCGCGGGCACATGGCTCTGTCCAGCCGGGCCAGACGTGCGCCGACCTCGTCGAGATCAAACAGACAGCTGAACGCATCAATCAACAGTGCGATTGCTTCATACAGCGGCTGGCCCGATTCAACCTTGCCCAGTTCGCCAAACATCTCCTCGGCCAGACTGTCCGGGTGCCCAACGGCGCGACGATCACTGCACAGGTTGCTGTGCAGCAGCGCCTGTGCAGTGGCGATCACCTGCTCTGCGTCTGGCAGAGGCACTGCCACCAGGTTGATATCCGGATCGCAGATCCGGCTGAGTTCGACAAACTCCTTGCCGATAAGCCAGTGCTCGTTTGAGTGGCTGAGCTGTTCTGCGGTATTCATCATGCTACGGCCTCGGCAAACTGCTCGGCAAAGGGATCAGTGAACTGTTTCCAGCCGGCATGGCCCAGCAGCATCTCTTCGTCGGTCAGCAGGCAGCTGTTCAGCGCCTTGATCACCTGCTGCTGATCCAGGTTCTGACCGATGAATACCAGCTCCTGTCGCATATCACCAAAAGGCTCCACCCACTTCTCCATGATGTATTGGCGGGTTTCCTCATCTTCTGGCCAGCGTGCTTTAGGGATCGCTTTCCAGAAGTGTCCGGCCAGGCCATGATGGGCGATACCACCGGCCTGACTCCACTGCCAGGCATGTTGCGGTTGGCTGGCCAGCCAGAAAAAGCCCTTCGAGCGCAGCAGCTTGCCAGTGGCCCAGTCATCATGGATAAATTCATGAAAGCGCTGAGGATGAAAAGGGCGGCGTGCTTCAAAGGTAAAGCTGCCGATACCATACTCTTCAGTTTCGGGCAGATGCTCGCCACGCATCTCTTTCAGCCAACCGGGTGCCAGCTGTGCCTTCTCGAAATCGAAGAGTCCTGTTCCCAGAACTTCGTCAAGATCCACCTGCCCCTGTGTGATCGGCAGAATCCGGGCATCCGGGTTAAGGCTGCGCAAAATGGCTGTCAACTCATCCAGTTGTGCCTGACTGATCAGGTCGGTTTTGCTGATCAGCAGCAGATTGCAGAATTCCACCTGCTCTATCAGCAGATCGGAAACGCTGCGCTCATCCTCCTCCCCCAGATGCTCGCCTGTCTCCTGCAGACTTTTCGCCTCATGAAAGTGCTGCAGAAAGTTAACGCCATCCACCACTGTGACCATCGTATCCAGCCGGGCAATCTGGTTCAGGATGCGCCCCTGCTCATCCTCGAAGGTGAAGGTTTCCGCCACCGGCAGAGGCTCCGAAATACCGGTAGATTCAATTACCAGATAGTCGAAACGTCCGGCCTCAGCCAGGCGAGCCACTTCGATCAACAGATCTTCGCGCAGGGTGCAGCAGATGCAGCCATTGCTCATCTCGACAAGCTTCTCTTCAGTGCGGCTGAAACCGCCCTGTTGCTGAACCAGCGCCGCATCGATATTGATCTCACTCATATCATTGACGATGACTGCTATGCGTTTGTCTTCTCGGTTATTCAGCAGGTGATTGAGTAGTGTGGTTTTTCCGGCACCTAAAAAGCCGGACAGAACAGTAACTGGCAGGGGACTCATGGCAGATCTCCGCGTTGGGTGCTCATTCTGATGATGATTAATATGTTATATCATAACATTTATTGAATGGGCCCATGCAATAGCATTTTGCAAGTTGGCAAGTGTCTGGTGGTAAGACAGCCAGGGCTCTGCTCTGTGATCAGCGCAACAGGCCAAGTACCTGCTGACTTTGAAGATTGGCCTGCGCCTGCATCGCAAGTGCCGACTGAGTTAAGATGTCGTTACGCGTTTTAGCCGCCATGCCCTGAGCGAAATCCAGATCCTCAATCCGGGAGCGCGCCGCCTGGGTCTGCTCATCCGCCGACATCAACTGGCGTGCTGCCGTGACAAAGCGGCTCTGTGCGGCCCCCAGCGATGCACGCTCCGACTCGACAAACTTCATCATCTGGTCAAGACTGCCCAAACTTTCTCTTGCAGCAGCACTGCTCGAGAGACTGAGATTGTCCAGATTGGCCATGGGCCCGGCACTCAGATCACGGCTTTCCAGCGCGATCTCCTGGCCCGGCTCGGTGCCGGCAAAGATGCGGGTTGTACCTTCCTGATTGAGTACCGGACGGCCCCCGAAATTGGTGTTCTGGATGGTCTGCTGAATCTGCTCTCGCAGCTGTGTCGCCTCCGCCTGCAGGTTGCGACGATCGGCATCTGTAAGGGTGCCATTGCCGGCCTGCACCGCCAGCTCGCGGATTCGCTGCAGGCTGTCGGTGACACTTGCCATACCACCCTCCGCCACCTGGGCCAGAGAGAGGCCATCATACACATTGTTGATGGAGCGCTGCATGGCGGTGGACTGGCTGCTCAGCCGTGTGGCGATCTGCATTCCCGCCGGGTCATCCGCCGCCGTGGTGATCCGCTTGGCGGCGGCAAGCTGGCGCATCACTTTCTGTTGCTGCTCCTGCACCTGCTGCAGCAGGCTGGACATACCGCTGCTTTTATTGATGCCGATACTCATTGCATGACTCCACTGATCAAACAAACGCCACCCAAGGGAGCTTTAGCCGAACACCCGATGTCTGGCTCAAGATCCAGGAAAATGATGAGTTCAGTATAGTCCTCTGCGCTGGAAAGTGCTGCAAGATTAAGCAGCCAAACAGGCTGTCAGATGAGCTCTGGTCGGGCTGCCTGCTTGAGGTGTGTGTCGCTGAATAATGCCGCACTTTGTGGCCTGCCGAAGTAGTAGCCCTGAAAATACTGGCACCCCAGTGACCTGAGCAGATCAGCCTGCTCTTGGGTTTCCACTCCTTCTGCCAGCACATCCAGACCCAGTGCTGCGCCGATATTGATCACCGCAGTACAGACGGCCAGATCCTGCTGATCTTCGGGCAGATCTTTGACAAAGGCACGATCTATCTTGATCTTGTGAACTGGCAGTTGTTTCAGATAGGCCAGCGAGGAGTAGCCGGTTCCGAAATCATCCACCGCCAGACCGATACCCATGGCAGCCAGCGCATTCATGGTTTTGACCGCTTCATCACTGTTTTCCATGGCGGTGCTTTCGGTTATTTCCAACTCCAGCGCCTCGGGTGGCAGGTCAAACTCATCCAGTATGGCGGCCACTTTCTGCACAAGACCTTCGACACTCAACTGCCGGGGCGACAGGTTTACCGCCATGATAAAGTCGGGATGGCCCTGGGCTCGCCACAGCGCTGCCTGGTGGCACGCCTCTCTCAGTACCTGCTCGCCAATCGGGATGATCAGGCCGGTGCTTTCGGCAAGCGGGATAAACTCCAGTGGAGAGATGATGCCTTCATCCGGATGACACCAGCGCACCAGCGCTTCGGCCCCCTTGATCTGACCGGTCGCGGCATGGATCTGAAGTTGGTACCAGTTTTCAAACTGCTGCTCCGACAGGGCATGCTTGAGTTGATTGATGCGCCGGTTGCGTTGCTCGACCTGTTTATTCATGCCCGCAACAAAGTAGTGCACCGCCTGGGTTTTTTCCAGCTTGGCATTACTCAGTGCCAGATCAGCATGACGAATCAGGGTTGCTACATCCTTGCCGTCGTCGGGAAAGACAGCAATGCCGACATTCGCTCCGCAGGAGAAGGTGTGTGCATTGAACTCGTATGGCATGCTCACGGCCGAGACCAGTTGCTCACCCAGCGCTGCTGTCAGGGTGGCATCGGTAAAGTCGGGTAAGATAATTCCGAAAATATCACCGCCTACTCTGGCCAGGGTATGAGAGGTGTCCAGTGTATTCTGCAAGCGCTGGCTCGCCATCTTCAGAACTTCATTTCCGGCCTCATGCCCGCCAATGGCATTGATGGCGGCAAAATCGCCAAGGCCGAGCATCAGCACTGCGAGTCTGCAGGAATCGGGCTTGCTCTGCTGCAGGCTCTGTTGCAGACGATCCTGAAAACTCGCCAGATTGGGCAGCCCAGTGAGTGGGTCATGGCTGCGTTGGTGACGCAGTGTCTCCTCATAGGCCATGCGCTCCTTTATCTCCTGTTGCAGCTGGATATTCACCCGGGTCAGCTCCTGGGTGCGCTCCCGTACACGCGCATCCAGGCTGGCATTGATATCTTCCAGTTCGTGTTCGCGTTGCGCCAGTGAGCCGAGATTTTCCGCTGCCCGTGTGAGCAGTCCGTCATATTCACGGGAGAGATCGCCCAGTTCATCCTGGCGCGTGAGTGCACTGAGATAACGCAGTGGATGTCCGGGGTCTTCACTGGCCTGCTGCATACGGCTGCGCAGAAACAGTGTTGGGCCCAGCATCAGCAGATGCAGTACCAGCATGGTGGTGACCGTGACGAAAAATGCGATAAGCAATACCAGACCAAGAATGCGCCAGACAAAAGCAACCAGTTCACCTGATACCTGTTGGGTGTTCAGTCTGATATCTGCCCGATACTCGGCGCTCAGATCCTCCTGCGTGAGGCTGACCTCCAGACGGTCCCCCTGGGCGATGCGGCGATGCCTCTGATTGGGTACAGGCTGAGATTCCAGCGCTTCACCGGTACTGAACAGCAGTGTGCCATCGCCTGAGTAGAGACGAGTGCCTGTGATCAGGGCGGTACCCGGCATGGTGCTGAGCTGATGAAAGGCCTTCTCAGTTGGCATCTCCTGCGCACCCAGCGTGGCCTTGATGACCTGACGACCGGATTCGGCTATGGCCAGGAGGCGGTCACGCTCATAGTTGACATAGGAGGGGATCAGGATCGCCGCCTCGATAAACAGAATACTCAGAAACACCGCTGCAGTGACTCGCCAGCAAAGACGACAGCCGAGTAGCCGCCTGAGGTTGGAGGGTGTGAGAGTAGTATGTCGAGTCATGTGACATGTTCCTTGGCAGAGGGTTGGTCAGCTCTCCAGAACTGCTTTTATCTCTGCCAGTGTAGCCTGAACCGAGATAGGCAGATAGCCGGTGATCTCCAGGCGGCGATCCTCGAATACATCCTGATCATGATGTGTTGTCTGCCATTGCTGGATTACCTGATCCCGGTGTCGGATCAGCCCCTCTATCCAGGGACGATAAAGTACCAGCATGGCAGTCAACCAGCGGTTGGTTGGCCAGGAGGGGTTGGCATGATCTATGGCAAATCCGGGCAGCATACGAATGACGTCTTCTGCACTGTACCAGGTTTCGTCTGTTACCCAGCGGTTGGTCATGAACAGGCCGATCGGATCACCCCAGCCATCCATTGAAATGGCAACCAGGTGTGACAAGGCGTTACTGCCCTGAGGCCACAGCTCATCAGCCGATGGCCAGCTCAGCGGTTGAATGTCGTTCGGCATGCCACCTGAGCGAAGAAACGTATGGAAATGACCATGTTCGACTGAACCTCTGTGAGCGTGATAATAATATTGCGAAAAGGTCTCTGCATCATAGACATCGTCCTTGGGGTAGTGGGTCATCTCATAGAACTCTCCCTGTCCCCTGAGCACCTCGCCCACGATGTTAAGTCCGCCTTTTTTCAGTACCCTTCGGCACTCCAGCACTTCATGACCCGCGTTGAACATTTTGGTCAGCAGGGCTCTGTCGAGTGATCTCAGATCAGCCACAAACTCTCCGGGATCTGACACCCCGGAGCGCTCGCTTTGCAGCATGAGATCCATTGGTAAGGACTCATTCATATTCATACTCAGGCTGCCTTGGCCTTGCAGGGATTTTTGACTGCACAGGGGTTAGCCGCACAGGGATTTGCCGCACATGGGTTCTTGGTGGCGCATGGATTTTTGACTGCGCAAGGGTTTGCGGCACAGGGATTGGCAGCGCAGCTACCCTTTGCGGCACAGGGGTTTGCCTGAAAACGCTTCTGCTCTTCCTCCATGAAGGCGGTCAGAGCAGCCAACTCCATGGAACCCCAGGGAAGTGGGTCGGCAGCCATGGGCGCTACCATGCACAGTTGTACCATCTCATCCAGATGGACTTGATCCATACCGAACATCGAGCTGGCCATATGAACCGGATGAGGGTAGGGGTTGGCAAAGGTCTGCATATAGCCTGCCAGGTCATTGTGGCAGGAGGCGCACGACAAACCGTTGCTGGACAGACTGGTGTCGGCAAACAGGGCTGCCCCGGTTTTCAGCAGTGCTTCGCGATCCGCTGTTGTATAGGGGGTATAGTCTGCCGGGCGTGTCACTGCTTTGGCAGCACAGGGATTTTTTGCGGCACAAGGGTTGGCTGCACAGGGATTAGCTGCGCAGGGGTTGACCGCGCATGGATTAGCGGCACATTTTGCCGTACAGGGGTTCTTGGCTGCGCAGGGATTAGCTGCGCAAGGATTAGCAGCACATTTCGCTGCGCAAGGGTTGGCTGCACAGGCATTTTTTGCCGCACAGGGGTTTTTAACAGCACAGGGGTTGGCAGCACAGCTGCCTTTGGTGGTGGCTGCGCAGGGTTTGCAGGCACGACAGGAAGCGTAAAGTGCGACAGGTATACCGCCCAGCAGGATAGTCATCAGTCCGGCAGATACAGCTGAAGCCAAGGTTTTTCTGTTGTCTGGTAGGTTCATGGTACTCACCGTTATTGTTTTGTGATGGTTTATGAGTAACCCGTTATGCAGGTTGCAAGGGTTAGTCGTACACTTCCGGTTAATCCTTACAAACTTATTTTGTTTTCATGATTGAGGGTTCTTCATTAAAAGAGGCCTGATGAAGAGGAAGGTTTAAATGGTGCAAATTGGACTCAAATGCAGCCCGGTTTGGTTATGTGATGCCATATCCTGGTTTTTCGGGTTGATGTTCCTGCTCGCGGTTGTCGGACTGGTGGTGATCATCATCCGGGAGCACAGGCGATGAAGCGATAGGCCAAGTGAGCGTGCCGAGACTGATTACAGTTGTTGTTTGGCCCTATGTGTTTCGGCAACGCGCGCTGTGATTCAGGCCAGAAGCAGTGGCAGCAAAACCAGACCGGCAAATGCGAGCCCCAGGCAGAAGCCAACCGATTATCAGGCCAGAGAGTATGGCTGCCAGGTAGATCCAGACCTGATGCTGTTCCAGTGTTGCGCGCATGGTATATCCTGTAGAGGTCTGCAAGTGCTTATGAGTGCGTAGTACTGTCACTGAGGGCCCAGTAACTAAAGGCCCAATAACTAAAGGTTCAGTACCAGGATGCAGTAACAAAAGTTGTGTAGCAGAACATCATCAAATAGTTTGAACCAGCCGCTTCAGTAGCTGTGTACCAAGTTAAAAAATTGAACCCAGACTGTAAGGAAAAGCGTACCCTCACCGACTCAGTCAAAATTGAAGTCAATTATTGAGGGCTTCACCAGGTTTAACTCTATTGTCAATCAGTCACGAAGGAAGCTGTCCATGCATGCCATGTTACCCAAACTGATCGCCACAGATTTTCCGCCACTGCGACGCAAGAAGCTGGATACACTGCAGGCCAATATCACCTATCGCTGTAATCAGTCCTGTGTGCACTGTCATGTCGCGGCCAGCCCGAAGCGCAAGGAGGAGATGGACTGGGACACCATGGAGCTGATGCTGGAACTGGTGGATCGTCATGGCATAGGTCTGGCTGATCTGACCGGAGGAGCACCCGAGCTGAATCCGCACTTCAGACGTCTGGTGAGCGAGTTGCGCCAGCGTGATGTGAAGGTGATCGACCGCTGTAATCTGACTGTTCTGTCTGAACCCGGGCAGGAGGATACCGCTGAATTTCTGGCTCAGCATCGAGTGGATATCGTCGCCTCGTTGCCTTGTTATCTTGAAGATAACGTCAATGCCCAGCGCGGTAATGGTGTGTTTCAGGCGAGCATTGCCGGGCTTAAACAGCTCAATGCACTGGGTTATGGTGAAGAGGGATCGGGTCTGCTGCTGAATCTGGTCTTCAATCCCCAAGGTCCGAGCCTGCCTCCTTCGCAGGTGGAACTGGAAGCCGACTACAAGCGCGAACTGGCAACCCGGTTTGGTGTCCACTTCAATCAGTTGTATACCCTGGCCAATATGCCGATTCAACGTTTTGGCAGCACGCTGGTGTCGAAGGGGCAGTTTGAACCCTATATGCAACTGCTGCGTAATTCCTTCAATCCCGCGACACTGGATACCCTGATGTGTCGCAGCCTGATCTCGGTCGATTGGCATGGCTATGTGCATGACTGTGATTTCAATCAGCAACTGCAGATGCCACTGGGTGACTCGCATAGGCAGGTGCATATCAAAGAGCTTCTTGAGCGTGATCTGGCAGGAGATCCCATTGCGATTGCCGATCACTGTTATGGCTGTACTGCCGGTCAGGGCTCCAGTTGTGGTGGAGCGCTGAGTGCTGATGCTGAAGAGGACAGTAAAACCTGCGCCGGAGCAGCGCATTGATGCAACCGGGGCGCAGTTGTCCGCTGGACTATCGATATCCACCATCGAGCTTTCGTCGTGCACCTGATTTCAGGTGTGATGCGCTTTATGTTGCTGGTGGGTTGTATGGCAACCCTTTTGCGCTGGATGAGATAGAGCGGATGCAGGCGTTGGAACCAGACAGCCGACTGGTATTCAACGGCGATTTTCACTGGTTTGATGCTGATGCATCACTGTTTGCTGATATCCAACAGCGTGTCGGTACGCAAGGTTTACTGGGGAATGTCGAGCAGGAGTTGGTTCGGCACCAGGATCAGCCAATTCCATCAGATGTGGGATGTGGATGCGCCTACCCCGATGACGTGCCGGATGCATTTGTGCAGCGCTCCAATCAGATCCATGCGGCTTTAAGCACGGCCATTGCTCAGCAGCCGTTACTGACTGCCCCTTTACGTGATCTGCCGCAACAGGCCATGGTGGAGGTGGCAGGGCGTCCGGTGGCACTGGTGCATGGTGATGCCACATCACTGGCCGGCTGGGGCTTTGCGCTGGAAGCGCTTGATGATCCGATGATGCAGACGACCTATCGTGACTGGTTTGAGCAGTCCGGCGTGGATGCCTTTGCCTGCAGCCATACCTGTCTGGCGGTGTGTCGTCGCTTGTCATCGGGTGTGGTGATCAATAATGGCGCAGCTGGCATGCCCAATTTTGCAGGCAGCCAGTATGGAGTGATCACGCGTATCGCAGCAGAGCCAGGCCCGCATCAACCTCTGTATTTTACCGAGTGGCGTGGTCTTCGCTACGAGGCATTGGCGGTGCGTTATGATCATGCTACCTGGTGGCAGCTGTTTACGCGTATCTGGCCTGAAGGCAGTGCCGCTTACCTTTCCTACGCGGACAGAATTCAACAGGGAACGACATTGCTGCTGAAGCAGGCGAGCCCGGCAGGAGCTTTTAAATGAAGAAAAAACTACTGATCATTACCGCGTTGATCCTTTTTCTGCTAGTTGCCTGGCAGCAGAGCTGGCTGAGTCTGCTCAGCCTTGAGAATCTGAAGGCGCAGCAACTGGTGCTTGAAGGCTGGCGTGACCAGCATCCACTGTTGTCCAGTCTGGTGTTCTTCGGCATCTACGTGTTGGTGACGGCGCTTTCACTGCCGGGGGCTGCGGTGATGACGCTGGCGGGGGGCGCAATCTTCGGCCTGCTCTGGGGGCTGGCATTGGTGTCCTTTGCCTCGACTCTGGGGGCGACTCTGGCGATGCTGGTGTCGCGCTATCTGCTTGGTGACTGGGTGCGCCGACGCTTTGCCGGACGTATGCAGGCGATAGACGCCGGTGTTGCACGTGAAGGTGGCTTTTATCTGTTCACGCTGCGGCTGGTGCCACTGTTTCCCTTCTTCGTCATCAATCTGGTGATGGGCCTGACCAAAATGCGGGTCTGGACCTACTGGTGGGTCAGTCAGGTCGGGATGCTGGCCGGTACCCTTGTCTATGTCAATGCCGGCACACAACTGGCCCGGATCGACTCGCTGTCGGGAATCCTCTCCATTGAGCTGTTGGGTGCCTTTGCGCTGCTGGGTGTGTTTCCGCTGCTGGCACGGCGTATCGTCGATCGGGTCAAGGCGCATCGGGTGTATCAGGGCTGGAGCAAGCCTAAACGCTTTGATCGCAATCTGATCGTGATCGGTGCGGGCAGTGGTGGTCTGGTCAGTGCCTATATCGCGGCGGCGGTCAAGGCGAAGGTAACGCTGGTTGAGCAGCACAAGATGGGTGGCGACTGCCTGAATACCGGTTGCGTGCCATCCAAGGCGATTATCCGTTCCGCCAGACTGGCCCAGGAGATGCGCAATGCGGATCACTATGGGCTTGGCAAGGCACAACCTGAGATCGATTTTTCCAGGGTGATGCAACGGGTACATCAGGTGATCGATACCATCGAGCCGCACGACTCGGTGGAGCGCTATACCAAGTTGGGTGTTGAGGTGCTGCAGGGCCGGGCCGAGGTGATCTCTCCCTGGGAGGTTAAAATAACCTCGGCAGACGGTACGGAGCAGGTGCTGTCGGCACGCTCCATCATCGTTGCGACGGGTGCTCGCCCTGCAGTACCAGATCTGCCGGGGCTGGATCAGGTGGAGTATCTGACCTCAGATAACCTCTGGCAACTGGAAAAACTGCCTGAGCGCCTGCTGGTACTAGGTGGTGGGCCGATCGGCTGTGAGCTGGCCCAGGCTTTTGCACGCCTTGGTAGCCGGGTGACACAGGTACAGCGCAATGCGCGCCTGATGCCACGTGAGGATGAAGAGGCCAGTGCGCTGGTGATGCAGCGTTTTCGTGCTGAAGGGATAGAGTTGTATCTGAACACCAAAGCCCTGCGCTTTGAAACAAGAGGTGATGAGCAGGTGCTGATTGCCGCCTCGCCTGAGGGGGAGTTGGTGCTGCCATTTGACCGTTTACTGCTGGCGCTTGGTCGAAGGGCCAACGTCAGCGGTTTCGGGCTGGAAGCGCTGGGTATTGAAGCCCGTGACAATGGCACGCTCGACAGTAACGGCTTTTTGCAGACCCGCTTTCCGAATATCTATGTTGTGGGTGATGTGACTGGGCCCTATCAGTTTACCCATGTGGCCGCTCATCAGGCCTGGTATGCATCGGTGAATGCGCTGTTCAGCGGTTTCAAATCCTTCAAGGTGGATTACCGCGTTATTCCCTGGGCTACCTTCACTGATCCCGAAGTGGCGCATGTCGGCTTGAACGAGCAGGAAGCGCAGGCCAAAGGAATCCCTTATGAAGTAACCCGTTTCGGCATTGATGATCTGGATCGGGCGATTGCCGATGGAGAGGCCTATGGTTTCGTCAAGGTGCTGACGGTACCTGGCAAGGATCGCATACTGGGGGTAACGCTGGTCGGGAACCACAGTGGTGATCTGATTGCCGAATATGTGCTGGCGATGAAGCATGGCATCGGGTTGAACAAGCTGCTGGGAACGATCCATATCTATCCGACCATGGCCGAGGCGAACAAGTATGCTGCCGGTGAATGGAAGCGCGCACATGTGCCGCACAGGGTTCTGGCCTGGGTGGAGCGGTTTCATTACTGGCGACTGGGTTAAGGGCAGGAAACAAGACAATGATGGCTGAGTGGGTGATCAGGCTGGGTGTGTTTCTGGGTGTGTTTGCACTCTGTGCTGCCGTGGAGTGGTGGCGCCCGAAACGCACCTGGCACTATGCCAGAGCACGTCGTTGGGGGATCAACCTCGGGATTACGCTGCTGAACTCAGTGCTGGCGCGACTTACAGTCGGTGCAATTGCCGTAACCACGGCGCTCTGGGCGCAACAGCAGGGCTGGGGACTGTTCAATCTGCTGGCACTCCCGCAGCCGGTGGTCTGGGTGGTCGGGCTGCTGTTGCTGGATCTGGCGATCTGGCTGCAGCATCTGGCGACTCATCATATTCCGGTGTTATGGCGTCTGCATCGCATGCATCATGCCGATCTTGAGCTGGATGTGACAACGGGCCTGCGCTTTCATCCGATCGAGATAGGCCTGTCCTTGCTGTACAAAGCGCTGATCGTACTGCTGTTCGGTATAGATCCCTGGGTGGTGATAGTGTTTGAAGTGATCCTGAACGCTTTTGCCCTCTTCTCTCATGCCAATATCCGTCTGCCGGCAAGGCTGGATCGCACACTGCGCACCTTGGTGGTAACACCGGATATGCACCGTGCGCACCATTCGATCCATCCGGATGAAACCAACACCAACTTCGGCTTTTTTCTGTCGATCTGGGATCGGCTCTTCAACACCTACACAGCACAGCCACGCGATGGGCATCTGCAGATGACGCTGGGGCTGGCGGAGTTCAGGGATGAGCAGCGGCTGGGCTTTATCAATATGCTGGCGATCCCGCTGGCACCGCTGAAACCGACCGTGACGAGCGAAGAGGAGGTGCGACATGGCTGAGCCGCGCATCTCCATCATCATTCCGGTGCTGAATGAAGCGGGGATGATTCAGGCGCAACTGGACAGCTTGCAGCCTCTGCGTGAGCATGCTGAGCTGATTCTGGTGGATGGTGGCAGTCGGGACGGCACACTGGAACAGGTCGGCGGGCGCGTGGATCACGTGTTGCGGAGCGAGCCAGGCCGGGCTACCCAGATGAATCTGGGGGCCATGCATGCCAGTACGCCACGGTTGCTGTTTCTACATCTGGATACTCGGCTTGAGTGGAAAGCGCTGCAGGCGTTGCTGATCCGCTGGCCGGATTCATCATGTATCTGGGGTCGTTATGATGTGAACATCTTCGGCTCACATCCGATGCTCAGGGTGGTGGCTTGTATGATGAATCTGCGTTCACGCCTGACTGGTATCGCAACCGGTGATCAGGCGATCTTTGTCTGCCGTGAACTATTTGCGGAGGCGGGAGGATTTCCGGAGCAACCGCTGATGGAGGATATCGAGATCAGTCGCCGACTGGGTGCGCGCCAGCGCCCTCTGTGCCTGCGCACGCGCGTCACCACTTCCGGGCGGCGCTGGCAGGAGAAAGGTGTCTGGCGCACCATCTGGTTGATGTGGTCGTTACGCTTTGCCTATTGGCGTGGTGTATCGGCCGAAGCCTTGGCTTTGCGCTATGGCTATCGTCCGGCAGTACAGCATCCGTCCGGACAGGGTTCGAGGCATATGTCGGGGCGTGTGTCGGGGGATAGTTCAGAGCATGGGTAGAGGAGGGTTATAGATGACCGCGCTGGCGATCTTTGCCAAGGCACCTGTGCCGGGTGAGTGCAAAACACGGCTGATGCCGATGATGAGTGCTGAAGCGGCGGCGAGTGTGCATCAGCAACTGGTGCTGCGCACCTTGCAGACGGCGCTCGCCAGCCAGCTATCACCGGTTCAGCTCTGGTGTGCCGGTGACAGCGAACATCCGTTTCTATTTGAGATCAGCCGCCGTTTCGGTGTGCAGCGGTTTCAGCAGCAGGGGGCGGATCTGGGCGAGCGGATCATTCATATGTTTGGTGAGCATCAACAGCCGTTGCTGCTGATCGGCAGCGACTGCCCGGTATTGACCCCTGAGCTGCTGCAGCGCTGTGCCGCTGAGCTTGAAACTCAGGATGCAGTGTTTCTGCCGGCAGAGGATGGTGGCTATGCACTGGTCGGGCTGAACCGGCCTGAACCTGAGCTGTTTCGTGGCATCCAGTGGGGCACCGGGCAGGTGATGGCTCAGACCCGTGAGCGCTTGCAAAGGTTGCAGTTGCGCTGGTCAGAGCCTGAGCAGGTATGGGATGTGGACAGGCCGGAAGACTACCGACGTGCGCGACAGTTGCTGGCGGGGCTGATCGTTCAGTAACCGGCCTGAATCAGCTGCCTGTCAGTGTAAGGATCATGTTGCTGCTGCGACTAAGGCTGCAGATAGATATCAAACAGGGAAAATCCGATATGAATGCAGTTGATATGCCTTTACTCATCTCCGCGCTGGTGCTTGTTGCGGTTGGCAGCCTTGTGCTGGCACCACGTGTCAGAACTGCTGAGGGCTTTTTTCGTGGCAGCAGTGATGCGGGCGTGCAGCCAGGTGTCCTGACGCTGACCTTCTCCCAGGTGACCACCTGGATCTTTGCCCGCTCGCTGTTGAATGCCGGGATTCTGGGGTATTTTTTCGGCATAGCCGGTGCTCTGGCCTACACTGCCTATTACGGTTCATTCCTGACTGGCTGGCTGATTGTGGATCGTCTGCGATTCAGACATGGATCAGCCAATATGCAGAGCTTTCTGCAGGCGCGATTTGGTCGTCTGGGTAATGCCTGCTTCAATTTTCTGTTGGTGATGCGGCTGCTGACAGAGGTGTTTGCCAACCTTCTGGTGGTGGGTATCGTGTTCGGTATCGCCGGATCAACAGAGTACACCCTCGCGATTCTGGCTGTGGTCGCAGTCACGCTGATCTATTCGATGACGGGTGGCCTGCGGGCATCGCTGCGGACTGATCTCCTGCAGATGGGCATTTTGCTGGTACTGCTTGCTGCCCTGTTTGTGCTGATGCTCCAGCATAGCCTGTTCGACCTTCCGGCAGTAATGATGAGTAGTCCCGATATCACATCGCCAGGCTGGATACTGCTGGTGGTGGCGCTGCTGCAGGTACTGAGCTATCCGATGCATGATCCGGTGATGATGGATCGCGGCTTTCTGGCTGATCGGGACACTACGCGCAGAAGCTTCATGCATGCTTTCTGGATCTCATCCCTGTGTATTCTCGCGTTTGGGCTGCTGGGTGTATTTGCCGGATTGAACAAGCTTGAAGGCGAGGAGTTTCTGACTTCAATTGCCCGCCTGCTGGGTGAACCTGCGATGCTGATGCTGGCCGTGGCGCTGGTGATCTCAGCCGCCTCGACCATGGACTCAACCTTTTCCAGTGCCGCAAAGCTGGCTGTGGTGGATATGGGTATGGGAAAGGGCAAGGCTGGCAGCGGGCGGATTGCGATGCTGCTGTTTGCGATTGGTGGGCTGGTGCTGGTGTTCTTTGGGTCTCAGGATCTGTTTTCGGCGGTGGCGGTCAGTGGTACGGCTTCGTTGTTTCTGACGCCGGTAATCATCTTCTCAATTCTGGCTGGACGCGAGGTCAGGTCATGGGCCTTTATGGTGACGTTCTTTGCGGCCATAGCGGGCTCGATCATCTACTTTCTGGAGAGCTCGGGCAGGGTCGGCTGGGTTGGTGCTCTGTCGGGTGTTGAACACAACTATGCCAAACTGCTGATCATCACGCTGGTGATTCTGCTGGTGGGGCTTGTCAGTTTTGTTCTGGCACTGGTACCACGAACCAAAGCATAAAAACCGGGTCTCAACTACGCAAAATTGAATATATGGCGTAAAGTTGGTTGAGATCCCTTTATTACATGCAATGGGGTGTTGCAGCAGTGACAGACAGGCAGGATAGTGAGTCATATGAAAAGCGACTTGAGGCAGTAAGACCAAGGCTTCTGGCGTTTGCCAGACTGCAGTTGGGTGATCAGCATACGGCTGAGGATCTGGTGCAGGATGCCTTGCTGGCCGCTTATGAATCTCTGGACAGGTTCCGAGGTCAGGCGAAATTTGAAACCTGGGTGTTCGGCATTCTGCGGCATAAGTTGCTGGATGAGATACGCAGTCGAAAGCGGCTGCAGCCGATCAGCCTGAATCAGGATGATTATCCTGATATCGAACACTTTTTTGCTGCCAATGAGATGTGGGAGCGAGCCGAAATTCCCCAGCCCTGGCATGAGCCTGAACAGGCACTGGAAAAGGATCATTTCTGGCAGGTGTTCGATATCTGTGTATTTCATCTGCCAACCAACACGGCGCGGGTGTTTACCCTGCGTGAATTACTGGGCATGGATACGGATGAAATCTGTGACAGCCTGGGAATATCGGAGCAGAACTGCTGGGTGATACTGCACCGGGCCCGCTTGAAGTTACGAGCCTGTCTTGAAAAAAGCTGGTTCCTGAATGAGGAGGCTTCCTGATGATGTCCTGTCGGCATTCCACAGAACTGATGTCACAGAAAATTGACCGGCCACTGACATTGAAAGAGCGTCTTTGGTTAAAGGGGCATCTGCTGATGTGTTTTCGCTGTCGGCGCTGTGATCAACAGCTGGATTTTATTCATCAGGCCTGCCAGAAGCGCAAAGAAGGAGGGGATGCCAGTTAAACTACTCTCAGAGCAGCTGTTTATGCGATATTATTAAATTATATTTTTTCTATGTAACTGCATGATTTATTTAATTTTGCTGGTTTGTGGACAGGTTATAAAAGGCGAATTAGACTGCATTGGAGGGGCATGATAATTAAAAGAAATAGCCTATGAAAATAAAAACGCTGTCTCATTTCACTGTACTTTTTACACTGTTCTTAAACGGTGTGACCCCACTTGCGGCTGACAATTTCCCGTCCAGGCCTCTGACGATGTTGATCGGGTTTAATCCGGGCGGCAGTACCGATGTGCAAGGGCAGGTGCTGGCTGAAGTCCTGTCCGAACAGCTCGGGCAACCGGTCAATATCATTCATCATCCCGGTGCCGGAGGTGGTGCGGCAGCAGCCATGCTGGCCAACAGCCCCGATCAGGGATATGTGTTCAAGTATGGGCTGTCCCTGCCATTTACCTTTGCTCCGCTCATCTCGCCTGCATCTTATGAACTGAACAGTTTTCGCTACGTGGCAGGCATCACCCTGGCTCAGGCAGCCATAGTCACAGGACGGAATAAGCCTTTCAAAACCTGGCAGGAATTAATTGAACATGCGAAGGCGAATCCGGGTTTGATCTATGCAACCCAACATACTCATGATCGTTTCATCATTAATCATATTGCCAAACACGAAGGCCTGTCTCTGCGTATCATGCCGACTACGGGTGGGGCTGGCATGGCGCCTCTGATTGTCTCGGGGGATGCGGATTTCGCCTACAGTGGTGGAACACACAGCGCCTATACTGATTCGGGTGAGATGCTGGTACTGGCCAGCCTGGCTGATGATCGGCTGGTTTATTACCCTGAGGCACCCACCTTACGCGAGCTGGGATATGATATCAGCATGCATGCCATTCGAGTGATTGCTGTTCCTGCCAACACACCGGATGAGCATGTCAGGGTACTGGCGGAGGCTCTGGAAATAGCCACTCGTGATCCCCGGTTTATTCAGGTGACTGAAGAACGGATCAGGATGCCGGTTGTGTTCATGAGCAGCGAAGAGTTGAACACCCTGTTTGCCAGTCAGGTTGAAGAGTATAAACAGTTGATTTCCGATTCGGCTGAGTAATCTTCTTTGCATGTGTAGCTCTTGCCTCCCTGATGGGCAGAGTTTCAGAATAGCTCTAAACTTCAGTGACGGGCACATCAATCTGCAATAAAGAAGTATATATATGAAAATTAAAACGTTTTTCAGGCTTGCCTTATATTTATCACTGCTGCTGGGAGTGGCAGCTATTGCAGATGACAAATTCCCATCACATCCGCTGACAATGCTTATCGGGTACAACCCAGGCGGCAGTACCGACGTGCAGGGGCGTGTTCTGGCCGAAGTGCTGGCAGAGCAACTGGGCCAACCGGTCAATATCATTCATAACCCGGGCGCCGGTGGTGGTGTGGCAGCTGCGATGCTGGCCAGTAATACAGATCAGGGCTATGTGTTTCAGTTTGGCTCGTCACTCCCGTTTACCATTGCACCGCTGGTAGCGCCTGCTTCCTACGAACTGGGTAGCTTTCGCTATGTGGCTGGGATGACCCTGGATCAGGTGGCGATAGTAACCGGAGCCGGCAAACCCTTCTCAACCTGGCAGGAGCTGATAGAGTACGGCAGGGATAATCCGAATCTGATCTATGTCACTCCGTTCACCCAGGATCGCTACATCATCAACCACATCGCAAGGCGTGAGGGACTTAATCTGCGTATCGTACCGATTACAGGTGGCGCTGAAATGGCACCGCTGATTGTATCGGGCGATGCGGACTTTGCCATCAGTGGGGGTACGCACAGTGCGTACACTGACACAGGGGAGATGCTCGTGCTGGCCAGCATGATCGACGAGCGGCTGGTCTCCTATCCGGAGGCACCTACCCTGCGTGAGCTGGGATATGATGCCAGTATGGGCTCCGTCCGCGTCATAGCAGTGCCTGCCGATACGCCGGATGAACGTGTCCGGGTGCTGTCTGACGCTCTGAAGGCAGTCACGCATGATCCCAGGTTTATTCAGGTGACGGAAGAGCGACTCAAAATGCCGGTTGTATTCATGAGCAGCGAAGAGCTGGATTCCCTGTTTTCCAGACAGGTTGAAGAGTATAAGCAGCTGATTGCCGACTCGGTTGAGTAATGTCCATTGGTGCTTTTTAGGATATGCAGGCGCTGATATGTTTCATGTTCTGCAACTGAAATCAGCTTTGTAACACATGTATCAGTTAGACCTTTCCCTGTTGGACAGACTGCTTAAGGCTCCCTAAACTGCACTGAACGGGTATTTCAATCAGCGAAACAGAAGTTTGCGTATGAAATTAAAAAATGCCTATCTGCTTGGCGGGCTCATTTCACTGTTCTTGATGGGGTCGTTTGTCTTTGCAGAGGACGATTTTCCGTCGCAGCCTCTGACCATGCTGATCGGGTTCAATCCTGGCGGAAGTACAGATGTTCAGGGACAAGTGCTGGCTGAAGTCCTGTCTGAACAGCTTGGGCAGCCGGTCAATATCATCTATCACCCCGGAGCAGGAGGCGGTGCGGCAGCAGCTATGCTTGCCAGCAACACTGAGCAGGGTTATGTCTTTCAATATGGGCTGTCACTGCCCTTTGTCTTTGCGCCATTAGTCTCGCCCGCTTCCTATGAGCTGAACAGTTTTCGTTATGTGGCTGGCATCAGTCTGGATCAATCGGCTATTGTCACCGGTCCGGACAAGCCCTTTAATACCTGGCAAGAGCTCATAGACTATGCAAGGGAGAATCCTGGTCTGACCTATGCGACTCAGGTTATTCTTGATCATTTTGTAATCAATCACATCTCGGAGATTGAGGAGTTATCACTGCGTATTGCTCCGACCACAGGTGGGGCAGACATGGCATCGCTGATTATCTCAGGCAACGCAGACTTCGCCATCAGTGGTGGTACTCATGCCTCCTATACAGATTCCGGCCAGATGGTGGTACTGGCCAGCCTGTCTGATGAGCGGTTGGTGTATTATCCAGAGGTGCCAACCTTACGTGAGCTTGGGTACGATATCAGCATGCATGCCATTCGGGTAATTGCCGTCCCTGCCAATACGCCGGATGAGCATGTCCGGGTCCTGTCGGAAGCATTGGAAGCGGTCACGCATGATCCCAGGTTTATTCATGTGACTGAAGAACGGATTAAGCAGCCGGTTATTTTCATGAACAGCGAAGAGTTACATACCCTGTTTGCAAGGCAGGTTGAAGAGTATAAACAACTGATTGCAGATTCGGTGAAGTAGTGCCCATTGGTGCCTGTTCTGATACACAGGCTGATTTACTTGATATCTCAGCTATTGGAATCAGTTCAGTTACACATGTATCACTCCTATTTGGCTTCTTGGACAGCGTGTAACCGACACCCTAAACTGCTATGGACGGGCATTTAAATCCGCAACAGCAGAGGTATGATTATGAAATCCAAATCGTTGTCTATGCTTGGTGTGTTTTTTGCCCTTCTGCTAACTGTTTCACCGGTCAGTGCAGATGATGGCTTTCCTTCTCAGCCACTGACTATGTTGATTGGTTTCAATCCTGGCGGGAGTACGGATATTCAAGGTCAGGTATTGGCTCAAGTTTTGTCTGAGCAGCTCGGGCAGCCGGTCAATATCATCCACCATCCCGGTGCAGGAGGTGGAGTGGCAGCTGCGATGCTGGCCAGCAATCCCGATCAGGGCTATGTCTTTAAGTATGGGCTATCACTACCCTTCACCTTTGCTCCACTGGCATCGCCTTCTTCCTACGAACTTAACAGCTTTCGTTATGTGGCGGGCATTACGCTGGATCAAGCTGCTATTGTCACCGGGCCTGATAAACCCTTCAAAACCTGGCAGGAGCTGATTGATCATGCCAAGGTCAATCCCGGTTTGGTTTACGCCACGCAGATTACTCCCGATCGCTTCATTATGAATCACATTGCTAAAATTGAGGGGCTGTCACTACGCATTGTTCCGACCACAGGTGGTGCGAGCATGGCCCCATTGATTATTTCGGGTGATGCAGACTTTGCTTTCAGTGGGGGGACGCATAGTGCCTACACCGACTCGGGTCAGATGCATGTGCTGGCCAGCATGACTGATGAACGGCTGGTACATTATCCGGGAGCACCGACCTTGCGCGAGATGGGCTATGATATCAGTCTTCACGTTGTTCGTGTGGTGGCAGTGCCGGCTAACACACCGGATGAACATGTCAGGGTACTGGCTGAGGCCCTGGAGGCGGCCACGCGTGATCCCCGATTTATTGAGGTGACTGAAGAGCGGATAAGGATGCCGGTTGTATTCATGAGTAGCGAAGAGCTGGATTCCCTGTTTGCCAGACAGGTTGAAGAGTATAAGCAGCTGATTGCAGACGCGGTCGAGTAACTGCCATTGATACTTCTCCTGATTCTCCTGGGCAGCTGTATCAGCTCTATCCCTGGTGGACAGAATTTCAAAGTCACCCTAAACTGCAATGAAAGGGTACTTCAATTAGCAAAAGCAGAAGTATGCATATGAAAAACAAAATGCTGTTCATGTTTGCTGTATTCGTATCATTGCTGCTGACAGGTCTCCCTGTTATGGCGGATGATGACTTTCCGTCACAGCCTTTGACAATGCTGATCGGATTCAACCCTGGTGGCAGTACCGATGTGCAGGGACGAGTACTGGCAGAAGTCTTGTCCGAGCAACTCGGGCAACCGGTCAATATCATTCATCATCCCGGTGCCGGAGGTGGTGCCGCTGCAGCCATGCTGGCCAGCAGTACCGATCAGGGTTACATTTTCCAATATGGCTTGTCGCTCCCGTTCACCTTTGCGCCACTGGCATCGCCAGCATCCTATGAGTTGAACAGTTTTCGCTATGTGGCGGGTATCACACTGGATCAGGCTGCGATAGTCACCGGACCGGATAAACCCTTTAAAACCTGGCTGGAGCTGATCGATTATGCCAAGGCTAACCCAGGCTTGATTTACGCCACGCAGAATATTCAGGATCGTTTCATTATTAACCGCATTGCCAAACTGGAGGGGCTGACAATACGTATTGTCCCGACAACGGGTGGCGCAGGCATGGCACCCTTGATCGTATCAGGCGATGCTGATTTTGCTTTCAGTGGTGGCACACACAGCGCTTATACAGACTCAGGGCAGATGCATGTACTGGCGAGCCTGGCAGATGAGCGTCTGGTCTACTATCCGGAAGCACCGACCTTGCGTGAGTTGGGTTATGATGTCAGTATGCACGCCGTTCGCGTGGTTGCCGTTCCTGTAGATACTCCGGATGATCATGTCAAAGTGCTGGCTGAAGCGCTTGAAGCCGTTACCCGTGATCCCCGGTTTATTCAGGTGACAGAAGAGCGGATAAAAATGCCGGTTGTATTCATGAACAGTGAAGAGCTGGATACACTGTTTGCCAGTCAGGTTGAAGAGTACAAACAATTGATAGAAGACTCGAATGAGTAGGGTTCTCCTGTCATGCATCGGGTGTTATTGTCGCTGAAGACAAAATGTACAAGGCCAGTAGTGGCAAAGAGGTCAAGGCTGGATGCAGTCAAACTCGCTATCAGCGGACAAAAAACCAAATGGACGAGGAAAATGGGAACTTAAGTTTGCAACACGGATAGCCTTGATCTTTGGATTCCTCGGGTTCATGGCGCTGGTTGTATCCATGGCCTATTCTGTTCGTACAGCTGAAATCAGCCTGCAATCTGAAATCGAAAACAGCCTTTTTCAGCGTCATCGCACGGCACAGACAATTCTTGAAAACAGACTCAATCTCCTTGAAGTGTATCTGCACACGGCTGCATCCAACCGTATTTTTACTTCACTGGCGGGCCAGGATGCCGAGTTCGACACGGTAGCCGAGGATATGATCTTCATGTTCCAGGACTCTGCCATGGGTGCGATTCTGGACGTTTTTTTCCTGCTGGACTATTCAGGCAATCTGGTTATGGATGCTGGCTTGCCGCTCTATGACATCACACCAGTGCTGACTAAAATGCGCTCCCCAGTCCACTACACCAATACCTGGCATGTCGTGACCAGTGATGATCTCACGTTAATGCTGAAAGCCGTTCCCATTTTTGATCCGGCCACTATTCAGTTGCGTGGCTACATGTTTGCCGGGCTGGCGATAGGACAGAACCGCTCTTTCCTGAGGGCCTTGACTGATAGGGCAGATCTCGACTATCTCGCGGTTGGCTCCGAGCGCAGGCTGAAAAACTATTACAGCAAGCTGGAAACAGGCGCTTTTCATACGGATGAACCGGTTGAGATGTCGCTGTTGAGATATCACGATGGTGTATATCTCATGCGCAAGCAGATGAAACTGGATAATAACACCTATCCCTTGTGGATAGAGTTCGGTGTCTCGGAGGAACGTTTTGTTTCTGCTACTGAAAACTACTGGCAATCGTTTTTTCTGCTGTCGGGTGGCTTTCTGTTTCTGCTCTTTGTGGCCGCCTGGCTGCTTCATCTCAGTCATGATCAGGCGATCGGAAAGCTGATCAAGTATATTCAGGCGATCCAGCAGGGCGTTCGCGGAGCGCACTTCACGACAACCGGGGTCTATGAGTACAACCAGGTGGGTGAAGCGATGCAGCGCATGGTAGAGGATCTCAATATCGCTGCCACAGTGTTTGAGTCCGCAGAAGGGATGATGGTGACCGACAAGGATAAGATCATTCTGCGCGTCAATCAGGCCTTTACCGATATCACCGGCTACAGCCCTTACGAGGTGGTGGGGCAGCATCTTGAAATCATTCGCTCCAGAAAACATGACCAGCAGTTTTATGAAAACATGAACGAGGCACTGGAGGAGGATGGTGCCTGGCAGGGTGAAATGTGGAATGTGCGCAAGAGTGGCGAGGAGTATCTGCAATGGACCAGCATATCGGCGGTGATGAATGATACAGAAGACAGCATCATCAACTATGTCGTGACTCTGGTGGATGTGACCCAGCGTAAAGCGGCAGAAACCAAGATCAGACAACTGGCATTCTACGATCAGTTGACTGACCTGCCCAATCGCCAACTATTGATGGAAAGACTGGTTAAGTCTCTGCTGGCAAGCTCTCGCAATGAGCACTATGGTGCGATCCTGTATATCGATCTGGATGACTTCAAAACCCTGAATGACACCAGGGGTCATGATATGGGTGACCGGCTGCTGAAAATGGTTGCCGAAAGACTCTTGGCCTGTGTCCGGCGCAATGACACTGTCTCACGTATCGGGGGAGATGAGTTCATCATCCTGCTGGAAGATCTCGGCAAGAATCAGGAAGCAGCCTCCAAGCAGGCGGATGCTTTGAGTAGAAAACTGCTCGAGACTCTGGCTAGACCCTATAGCTTTGAAGATCTGGAACATTTCAGTACGCTCAGTATCGGTATCACTCTGTTTCATGGCGAGAATGAAAGCGTGGATGACCTGCTCAAACAGGCAGATCTGGCGATGTATCAGGCTAAGGCATCCGGTCGCAATACGCATCGCTTCTTCAACCCGGATATGCAGGCTAAAGTTCTGGAGCATGCTGCGCTGGCCAATGATATCAGACAGGCACTGGTAAGGGATGAGTTTGTCCTCTATTTCCAGCCACAGGTAAACCATCGGGATCAGTTGATAGGGGCAGAAGTTCTGTTGCGCTGGACGCATCCGGAGAAAGGGATGATTTCCCCGGTCGAGTTCATACCGGTCGCTGAAGACACTGGGCTGATTCTACCGCTTGGGGAATGGGTCATTGATAACGCCTGCAAGGAGCTGGCGCTCTGGTCCAGTCAGCCTGAATCACGACACCTGGTGCTGGCGGTCAATATCAGTGCCAAGCAGTTTCATCAGGCTGATTTTGTCGAACTGGTACTCAGTTCAATCCGGCGATATGGGACAAATCCGGCGCGCTTGAAACTTGAAATAACCGAAAGCATGCTGCTTGAAGATCTGGATGATACCATCAAGAAAATGACACAGCTTCAGGTACATGGCGTGAGTTTTGCGCTGGATGATTTCGGTACCGGGTATTCATCATTGTCTTATCTCAAACGTCTACCGCTGGACCAGTTGAAGATCGACAAATCCTTTGTGCGAGATCTGCTCACTGATACACATGATGCCGACATTGCACGCACCATAGTTTCTCTGGCCAAGAGCATGAACCTGTCTGTCATTGCCGAAGGTGTCGAAACAGAGGAGCAGCGCAGCCGCCTGGCCAGTTATGGTTGCCTTGCATATCAGGGGTATCTGTTCGGGCGCCCCGTACCGATTGAGAAGCTCCAGCTGGTTCGTCACAGCTTTTCAGGCCTGGAATAGGCGAATCCTGTCTTGGTTGGGCAAGCCACTGTTTTTTCAGAAGCTATTCCTTCATGCCCTTTTCTTCACGAAAAGTTCTATACTCATTCAATGAAGTCTTGAATTTTTTGTTCTCACATGTGATGTTGTGGTGATAACAATCAGATGGAACATCGTCATTGATGACTGTATCCAATGCTAAAGTCTCCTCTAAACAGGGGAACCTTCCAACAGTTATGCTGGATGATCAGTTACTGCTGCGACAGCAGACAATCATCGAAGCAGCCAACCAGATGATTGCCACCATTGCGGTTGATCAACAGCTGATCTATCTCAATACTTTCGGCAGGCAGCTTCTGGGTGTTTCGCAGGACCATGATCTGCTGACAGAACCCCTTTATGTGCATGAGTTTCATCAAGCAGCCACCTACCAGTATCTGAATACTGAGATTTTCCCGAAACTTGTGGCCAATGCAGAGCGCTGGGATGGCGAGCTGGAGATCAAAAATCTGCAAGGTGAACTGATCCCCGCTCATATGACGATTGTTCCCCACCTGGATGCTCAGGGTGAGGTGATCTGGATAACCGGAATAGCCAAGGATCTCAGGCTGCGCAAACAGTACGAAGCGCAGCAGAGGCTGGCACTGCGAGTGTTCGATAATACCATCGAAGGTATCATGGTGACGGATGCTCAGGCACGTATCCTTCAGGTTAACCAGGCATTTGTTGAGATCACCGGATTTACCGAGGAGGAGGTCCTGGGTAGAACGCCAAAGATGCTGCGCTCTGAACATCACGATGAGTACTTTTATGATGCGATGTGGGATCAGGTGGAGGCGGATGGACGCTGGCAGGGTGAAATATGGAATCGGCGCAAGGATGGCAGTGTTTTTCTACAGTGGCTGTCGATCAACTGTCTGAGAGATCCTCACGGCAAGACGCAGTACTATGTATCAGTGTTTCATGATCTTACCGAAATGCGGGCCAAGGAAGCTGAGATCAGTCATCTATCCAACCATGACCCTCTGACAGGGCTGGGTAATCGGCATCTGCTGAATGAGCGTATTCATCACGCCATCCGTCAGGCGCGTCATCAAAGCAGTCGTCTGGCGCTGATGGCAATAGATCTGGGCGAGATACAACTGATCAATGAAACGCTCGGGCATGTGGCCTGTGATCGCCTGATTCAGAGCCAGGGAAAAAAGCTGGCCACGATGATGGACGATTCGGTGACGGTGGTTCGCTTCGGTGCAGATGAGTTTACCGTGTTGATAGAGGATGTTGTGGATCCTTACAGCGTCAGTCAGCTGGCCCAGAAAATCAGACAGTCATTGCAGGAGGCGGTTGAACTGGATGGACACCGTGTCCGCCTTAGCCCTTCATTGGGTATAGCTTTTTACCCTGAAGATGCCACAGATGATGGAGGGTTGCTGCGTAATGCTCAGGTCGCGCTGAATCAGGCTAAACAATCAGGTCGTGATACCTTTCGTTTCTATGATCAGAATATGGGCCAGGAGGCGCGTGAGCGGCTTATGCTGGAGCAGTCTCTGCGTGATGCGATCACTCAGGGAGCACTGGAGCTGCACTATCAACCCAAGGTATCGCTGAATACCGGAGCTATTTATGGTGCAGAGGCGCTGCTGCGCTGGAACCATCCTACGCTTGGGAGTATTTCACCGGCTGTGTTCATACCGATTGCTGAAGTGTCCGGGTTGATTGTCGAGATCGGCTACTGGGTATTTCGTGAAGTCTGTCGGCAGTTATCAGACTGGCGCCAGGACGGTCTGAAGTTGCCGCGTATCGCCGTCAATATGTCGGTTCAGCAACTGGAACGCACAGATCTGCTTCAACAACTGCTCAGCTCGCTGCAGACCTATCACCTGCCTGTTGATGCATTGGAGCTGGAAATTACCGAAACCGGCCTGATGAAAAGTGAAGGCCTGGCACTCAGCAGTGTGCAGTCGCTTTCATCAGAGGGCTTCAGACTGGCGTTGGATGATTTCGGTACCGGCTACTCCAGTCTTTCATATTTAAGACGCTTGCCATTATCCACTCTCAAGATTGATAGATCTTTCATCTCCGATATGCAGTCAGACCGCGTGGCGCTCAGCATCGTCAGAACCATCATCCAACTCTCACGAGATCTGGGCCTGGATGTGGTTGCAGAAGGTGTGGAGTTGAGCGAGCAGGTCGACCAGTTACGTGAGATGGGTTGTGACCTTGTACAGGGATATTTTTTCTATCGTCCGATGAGCGCAGAGCGGTTTCAGACACTGCTGCTGCCTCAGGAGGACAGCTCTGGCCAATGATATTTGATCTCTGTTGTCTGGCTCCAGCTTGTCCTCACACCCCTTCACTCCCTCCTCACTGTTTCTTATTACACATATTAAACGACCGGCATGACGGTAAATTTTCAGTCGCTGCTACACTTAAGGTAACCCGATAAACATAACAGCGGCGGTGAACTTGATCGGTCACACTGCCATGACAGTTGGAGATGGGACATGACAGCGACTGTGTTGATTACAGGGTGTGGAAGGGGGGTCGGGCTGGAGCTGGCGTATCAATATGCACGTGATGGTTGGCAGGTTCATGCCTGTGCACGGGATCTGGAAAGAGCAGAAGCTTTACGCGCCCTGGCGGCGGGTTACCCTGAACAGGTCAGCTTGCATGCGCTGGATATTACACGTGATGGCCAGATCACGGCCTTGAACCGTGTGTTGGGTGATACTGTGCTGGATCTGCTGATCAACAATGCGGGGTACTATGGGCCTCATGGGGTGCAGTTCACCCATCTGGACAGAGAGATCTGGCGTCAGGTTCTGGAGGTGAATACGCTATCCCCCCTGATGCTGACACAGGCGCTTCTGCCTCGTGTGGCCGCAGGCAAAATGAGGACCATCGCCTTTCTCAGCAGTAAGGTTGGCAGCATTGCCGATAATCGCTCAGGAGGCAGTTACTACTATCGCAGCTCCAAAACTGCGTTGAATCAGGCAGTGAAAAGCCTTTCTGTGGATTATCATGGTTCGGGACTGAAGTTTGTGATGTTGCATCCGGGCTGGGTGCAAACCGATATGGGAGGACCCAATGCACTGATATCCCCTGAGGAAAGTGTGACAGGACTCAGGCAGGTGATCGCCAACCTGACACCTGATCAGTCAGGCAGTTTCCTGAATTATGATGGCAGCGTAATTCCCTGGTGACACAAGGTTTCAGACCCCCTTGCAACCAGCGAATCAACAGGTTGCAAGGGGGAAGGAAGGGCAGGGCGCTCAGGCCAGTCCGTGGCTGATACTGTAAACCAGATAGCTGGTATAACCGACATAAGTCAGCAACAGGGCACCACCTTCAAAGCGGTTGATCCGACCTTTTCCCGGCCCCTTGAAGCCATAGCCTGTAATGAACAGTGACAGTGTCAGAGCCGCCATGACTGGCCAATCCCGATAAAGCACTTCAGCAGGAACAGCCAAGGGGTGAATCACACCCGCAATCCCCACAACCGCCAGTGTATTGAACAGATTGGAGCCGAGCACGTTACCCAATGCGAGATCATGCTCACCCTTCCTGACAGCGACCAATGCGGCTGCCAGCTCCGGCAGGGAGGTGCCGACGGCGACAATAGTCAGACCGATGACCAGATCACTGACCCCAAGCGCCATCGCGATATCGACCGCACCCCAGACCAGCATCCGCGAGCTGATCACCAGTACAACCAGACCGATCAGAAGCCACATGACGGCGGTCTTGAGCGGCATGGGATCATCTTTCAGTTCAGCGACGATTTCGGTACTCAGAATATCCTTGTGCTGCTTCATGCTGGTATGAATCGTCCAGTACATCACACCGGCAAAGACCAGCAGCATCAGGCCGGCATCCAGTCGGGAGATCTGTCCGTTCAACAACAAAAGGCCTGAGACCAGCGTGACACCACACAGCAGCGGCAGCTCCTGGCGCAATACACCGGATTTGACGGCGATGGGGCTGATTAATGCAGTCAGACCCAGAATAAGACCAATATTGGCGATGTTTGAGCCATAGCCATTGCCCAGTGCCAGCCCCGGATTACCCTGAAAGGCTGCGATGGCCGAGATAAACATCTCGGGTGCAGAAGTACCAAAGCCGATGATCACCATACCAATCAACAAAGGCGGCATGCCCGCATACTGCGCTGTGGCAGCCGCACCATCCACAAAACGGTCGGCACTCCATACCAGTAATCCCAGCCCGACAATAATCGCCAGTACCGCGAGTAACATGATTTAACTCCCTGAATGATAAAAACAGACCCGATTATGGGTAATCTGTACCACTTGTTGGTCGAACGACCATCTTCTGAGTGGTGGATAAAAAACATCGGCCATGCTATCAGGAAAAACAGCGTTTGCCTGCACTAATACAGGCTGGAACAGAAATATTCCCATGGCCTCAATGGATGGATTCAGAACCTGGTGATGGCAGTGCCAGTGCGATCAATGCTGCGATCAGAATAAAAGCGGCAGACACCCAAAGGCAGGCAATCAGCCCGGATGTCTGAAACAGCCAGCCAGACAACAAAGTACCAACAAGGCGCCCCATTGCATTGGCCATATAGTAAAAGCCGACATCCAGCGAAACACCCTCACCACGCGCAAAACTGACGATCAGATAGCTGTGCAACGATGAGTTGATGGCAAACAGCGCGCCAAATACAAACAAACCGACAATCAGCGTCATACCGGCCGACAGCTCCAGCATCAAAGCGATGGCTATCAGCGCTGGGATGGTGCACAGGGCAAGCCCCCAGCTAACGACGGACGCACGCCCGGGAACCTTATTGCGTTGCCTGCCGGTCAGTTTTGGCGCTTGTGACTGGATAATGCCATACACAATGATCCAGCTGGCCATGAAAGCACCGACCTCGCGAGAATCCCAGCCCAGTGCAGAGCTCAGAAACACCGGCAACGCCACGACAAACCACACATCACGTGCACCGAAAAGGAAAAAACGCGCTGCAGAGAGATAATTGACGGCACGGCTCTTGGACAGTATCTCGCTGAACTTCGGCTTGGATTTCATCCGCCCCATATCATTTTTCAGCAGCAGGAGAGACGCGATCCATACCAGCGCCAGTACGCTGGCCATCGCGACCACAGCACCTGAAAAACCCAACCACACCAGCAGCAGGGCGCCCAGAAAAAAGCCGATGCCCTTCAGTGCATTCTTGGAGCCGGTCAGCAGGGCAACCCAATGATAAAGGGTGCTCTGCTCATTGGCAGGTACCAGAAGCTTTATCGCGCTCTTGGCGCTCATCTTATTCAGATCCTTGGCAATACCCGACAGCGCCTGCGCCACCATCACCCAGATCAGCGTTAACCAACTCTCGGGCACCGCGAGCATCAGCAACGCGATCACCTGCAGGGCCAGCCCGATATTCATCGTGCGGTTAAGACCGAGCCGAGCCCCGAGCCAGCCGCCGACCAGATTGGTCACCACCCCGAAGAATTCATAAAACAGAAACAGCATGGCGATCTGCAGCGGAGCATAACCCAACTGGTGGAAGTAGAGCACCACCAGCATGCGCAAGGCACCGTCGGTCAGCGTGAAGGCCCAGTAATTACCGGTAACGACCAGATACTGGCGAACGCCCGGGCTCAAGGCTGCGAGCATGGTTTCAGCCCTTCTGATCCGACAGACCGACCTTCAGGGCCAGCTCTACCGTGCGGTTGGCATAACCCCACTCATTGTCATACCAGGCATAGATCTTCACCTGAGTGCCGTTGATCACCATTGTGGACAACGCATCGATAATGCTGGAGCGAGGGTCTGTACGGTAATCGATCGAGACCAGCGGGCGCTCCTCGTAGCCGAGAATGCCTGCCAGCTCACCTTCGGCGGCGGCTTTAAGCAGAGCATTCACCTCCTCGGGTGTGGTGGCTTTTTCAACCTCAAATACGCAATCGGTCAGCGATGCATTCGCCAGCGGCACACGCACGGCATGACCATTGATGCGACCCTTCAACTCAGGAAATATCTCGATGATCGCCGTGGCAGATCCGGTTGAAGTCGGGATCAGACTCATGCCACAGGCACGGGCGCGGCGCAGATCCTTATGCGGTGCATCCAGAATCGTCTGAGTGTTGGTCAGATCATGGATGGTGGTCATGCTGGCGTGGCGAATACCCAGATGCTCATGGATCACCTTCACGACCGGCGCAAGGCAGTTAGTGGTGCAGGAAGCGGCCGTCACAATCGGATGCAGGGCGGGATCATACAGATGATCATTCACACCCATCACCACGTTCAGAACACTGGGCTCCTTCACCGGTGCAGAGACAACAACGCGCTTGACGCGCTGATCGAGGTAATCCTGCAGGGCTTCGGTTGTTTTCATCTTGCCGGAACACTCAATCACCAGATCACAGTTTGACCAGTCCGTATCAGCAATCGCTTTATTGCGCGATACATTGATCGACTTGCCATCGATGACCATCTCATCACCCTGAGCAATAGCCTCATGCGCCCAGCGGCCGTGCACAGAATCAAAATTGAGCAGATGCGCCAGCGTATGGGCATCAGCACCTGGATCGTTGATCTGAACAAACTCAAACTCCGGCCAGTTCCAGGCAGCGCGCAGTGCCAGCCGTCCGATACGTCCGAAACCATTGATTCCGACTTTGATGGTCATGGGTTAAATCTCCCGTTACTGCACGTAAAGTGCACTAGTTATGACATGAGTATGACAAACAGATGATGCTGCAGCATCGCTGACTAACATCAGGAGCATAGCGGCAGGCCGCTGGACTCCCTGAACTGCTTCAGTGTGTTTAGCCCAGCGACGAGACCGCTCTGGTCAGCCTGCTCAAGCTGCGCCAGTACAGCGGTTGCCCACTCAGGCAGTTGAGGATTGATACGATAGTAAACCCACTGCCCACGGCGCTCATCCAGCAGCAGGCCACAGTTGCGCAACAGCGCCAGATGGCGTGAAATCTTCGGCTGTGACTCTTTCAGTACAGCCATCAACTCACAGACGCAAAGCTCTTTCTCGACCGTCAGCAACGCCGTTATACGCAAGCGTGTGTTATCTGACAGGCATTTGAAAAATACGACGGGATTCATCTTCTGATCAGTTCCATATCGGTGTTGGATTGATATGTGGATATGCATATTTAATCCTTTATGCACACCAAATTGCAACTTACTCTTGTGCTTTGTTGCGAGTTTGATAGAATGCGCAGCCTCAATTGCGGCGATCGCGGCAAGTGATGAGACGGTCAGGTGTCCGAGTGGCTGAAGGAGCACGCCTGGAAAGTGTGTGTACGGCAACGTACCGAGGGTTCGAATCCCTCCCTGACCGCCAATTCTATTAAAATCAATGGATTAGATAGGGTTTCCGCTTCAAATCCAGTAATTCTGAGGGTCTGACACTTAGGTCTGACACTTCAGTAGGGGTTTGAGATGGCAGCCACCATTCCATACACTTATCGAAGCACAGGTGGAACATACTACCTTCGCTACGTATTCCCTACCTCAATTCGTCAAATTTTTCCTCTTAGTCGTATTCTTGAAATCACAGCATCCAGCGGCGCGGATCCGCGCTCACTACGATTTGGCCGATAGGTGCTAATGCGATCAAAGCAAGGTTCAGATGCTGCAAGCCAAACGGAATTCCGATTATGGTGATGAAGCAGGCTAGTGCCGAGGCTAGATGACCGATTGCTAACCAGACGCCAGCAAAAATGAATCAGATAATATTACCTAACAGTCGTAACATGCCATCTACCTTGTAGCGCGGGAGGTGAGATCACCCCATAAAAACTCATTCCTTGCGATTTAACGCATTCTGCGCCAGCAGATGATGCGTGGCACGAGTGTTGTCTGCGATATCTATAAGAAATGCATCATTTACTAAGAATTAGTGCTATTTCAATACTACTGGATATTGATCTTTATATGTATTCTGTTCCAGAATGTCCCTTGTCCTAGGACGCAGGACGATTGGTAGGGGGAGTGCATGAAAAGTCAAGATGTAGTGTTGCTGCTTAAACTTATTTCGCTCCAAAAGCGTGAATCGGTGTGCGTGCATGGCAGTGGTAGCAGAAAAGCCTGGCCAGATGATTGGCAGGATTGGGACGATGAAATGGATGGTCGGCATACTCCTGTTGCTATGCACAGTCTTTCTGAGATTCAGGAGCAAGCCTACAGTGTGCGAAACCTTGAACATGAAACGGGTATCAGTAAATCACAAGTGAGCGCGAGCTTGAAGCGCTGCCTTGACGTAGGGCTGGCTATACGAGATCGTAAAACAGGCCTCCCACGTGCGAACACTAAGGCACTGTTTGAGTTTTTGGTATACGGAATCCGATATGTATTCCCGGCAAGAGCCGGAGAGTTGGCACGGGGTATTGGTACATCGTTTGCCGCTCCCGTGCTTGAGGGCAAGCTAATGACCGGGGGGGATCTAGTACCAGTATGGCCTGATGCTCAGGGTAACCGGAAGGGGCTTTCAGTTACTCCGCTGTATCACTCAGTGCCTAATGCGGTACGGCGTGATCCTGAGTTATACGCGCTACTGGCGCTGGTGGATGCTATCCGGCTGGGTAACCCTAGGGAAGCCAATTTGGCAGCAGATATGTTAAAAAATCATATGGAAGTGAGGGCATGAGTACACAGCAAGTACAGCGCATGATGCTCAAACAAGTCGCAGATGCACTGGGGCCTGAACTAAGAGCTAACATGGCATTTGTAGGCGGCTGTACCACCGCCCTGTATCTGAGCGACGAGTTCACCTTGGAGCAAGTTCGCCATACAGATGATGTTGATATCATTGTTCATGTCATGGGACGCGCTGCGTTCTATACACTGCAAAAAACACTTAGTCAGTCCGGCTTTAGAGTTTGTATGCCGAATCCCGGGGAAAAGACCCCGCCGGTTTGTGCCATGCAGTTGGGTGAGTTGCGAGTGGATTTCATGCCTGATGATCAAGATATCCTTGGTTTCACCAATCGTTGGTACCAACAAGCGCTGAGTACCGCCAATCGCTATGAATTGGAACCAGATCTGACGATTGGTCGATGCCGCTCAATCCAATACCAGCGATGAGTTCGCCTCGCGTTGGGCGCAGGAGTGTGTTTTAGCTGCTATGCGAGCGGAAGTGCCAATGGGTGATTCCGAATCGATCATACCAGAACTTCAAAGGGCATACTCATGCCTGAGGCATCAGTATTTGCATGATCGTGCCAGCTACTTAGTCGCATGTCTGGATTTGGATAGTCGTAAGGGAAAACTGTTGTTCGCAGGTGGTTGCTTACTGGGTATTGGCAACACCGGCATACCTATATGGCTCAATACCCCTCATACAGTAGAAGCCCATTTTCAGCGATATCCATTTAAAACTTCTATGAATATGAGTGGAACCGAGCACTTTCTTACCCGTGAGTTCAAGGGGAGACGTTTTATTGTCCCGGAAAATAGGTTGTTCGTTTGGTCCGAAGGCGTTAGCTTATTTTTCAGTACCGATGGCCATTGGCGAGAACACTTGCGTGATGGAGTCGAGCTTGAGTGCCTGCAGGATGATGCCAGTTTTTTAAAAGTCACCTTTGGCACGGCCCCGTTCACTGTTCAGCAGAGTACTGACACCCCTAATCTTTTTATTGTCGATCGTGGTGACTTGCCGGATATGGGAATGTGTCCGGTAATCCCACCTTGAGAGAAGTGCTCTCCATTTCTGCAGGTCACACACCACTGCGGGCGATAAGAATGTTCGGTTTACCTTAAAGTCATTATGTAGCAGTCTACTACAATTGAGTCGCATCAACTTAGATGGGGCATCATCACGGCTAAGGCATCATCGCCTCTTCGCTTGGAAGAAGGGCTGGTAAAGCAAGCGGCTCTTGCAGGAAAGCAGTGGCATCGCTCGACTGCAGAACAGATCGAATACTGGGCAGACATTGGTCGGCAGGTTTCCAGCACCATAACACCTGATACTCTTTTGCAGGTTTGCGCCGGTCTCCCGCCGTGTCACAGTTGAGCCCGTGGCTGCACACTACGGTGATATCCGTGCCTGTCTGGAGCGGCAGGGTACGACCATCGGAGTAAATGATTTGCATATTGTTGGACACGCCCGCAGCGAAGGTCTGACGCTGGTGACCAACATTCTGAAAGAGTTTGAACACGTTGAGGCGCTGCGCCTGGACAATTGGGTGTAGCGCTTACGCCAAGTGCTCGATCATCGCTTTATCCTGCTCAGTGATATCGATGTCGATGCCACTGTGGTCAATGTCAGACAACAGCCTTAAAGAAGGCTGGTGTAAAAAAGTGCAGTGTGCACCCAAAGATCTGTATATTGTCGGGATGCGACAAATATCAATGGATTATCATCTATGGCTTCCCCCAAGAGTCTAGTCCGGCAGCTGCATCAGCACTGGGCTGTTATTGAACATCTGTGCCGATTATCTCGCGAATTACCAGTGTTTGAGCCTTCCCGCGTCATCAGAGTGATTGAACGACTGCGTTCAAGCGACCGTGATGGAGAACCTGCGGATGTGCTGCGCGCCCTGTGCGCAAATGATCTGCTCCAGACGTTGAGCCGCTCTGATGATCTTCAGATAAATCCGTTGGTTCTGGACTTTGTCAGAGGTTTGACCCGAGAGCATGAGCTTGGATTATCGGCTGTTCTCAAGGCTCGTGTTGAGGCGATTCGTGATGCCACGCGGCTGGTCGAAGAGGGCATTGCGAAGGAGGAGATGGACAGCCTGAGAGAGGGGACGGTTCGCCTGGCTGAGTTGCTGCGTCAGATTGCCAGACAGCTTGATCAGGATCGGCATGCCATCATGGAACTCGCTGAAAAAGCCAAGGCCAGCGAAGCATCTATCCCCATTGCGCGCCGGTATCGATCAGTACTTGAGGCCTATGATCAATATGTAGAGCCGATGAATGAGATGATGGACAGCGGTCTTGGCGGGACTTTTTATCCATACCTGGAGCAGGCGGTTCATGTCCTTGATCGTGCCGAGGAGTATCTTTCAGTACGTGGCGCTCTGTACACCCAGCGTTTGCAGTTGCGACATGTCTCACAGCAGGCAAAAGAACTGAGGCGTCTTGGACGGCTCGTTGCGCAGCAGTGTGCCGATACTCTGCTGCCATTGCGTGATGAAGCCAGGCAGCATAACACCCTTTCGACGGCTGTTAGTGAGCTGCTAGGGCAGGTCCGCAAGCAAGGGTTGAGACGCGTTTATTACAAGGCTCCACCAGCCTGCGGGCTTCCCGGTTGGCAACGGACTCGAAGAGGTCGCCTGCAGCTGGGCGATGAAATACTCGAATTGATGGCCCAGGCACGCAACTATGCACCGGAGGTGCAATCCTTTCCGGAGTCAGTCTCTGGCGATCCGCAGGCAGTGCTGTCATTCTGGGTCGACGAGAAGCAGTTGCGGCTGGATTTGAAAGCCTCCTTGCCGGTAGAGAACCTGATGCAGTGGCTACAGTCGCGCTACCCTCATATACCTGATGCGGTAGTGCTGAGGCTATATCATGATCTGGTTCGTGATCCAGAGTGGCGCACCCAACTGCAGTATGAGTCAACATCCACTGACCTTCAGCATGTGCGTGTGATCTATCATCCGCACCGTCTTTTTTCACTGGCTACTGAGGAACCTGTCGTCGAACATGAGCACTGATATTGATCTGCAACAACTGCCTCGCCTGTCTGAGCTGTTCAAACTTTTTAATGCTGGCAAACACCTTAATCGTTTGTCGGACCCGTCTTTGTGGGTTGAGCTGGAGCAGTCATTACCCGCCTATACGGAGCTGTTCAAGGCATTAGGGTATGAGCTGTGCGTGGATGGCCGAGGGTTCGCCTGGTTTCATAATGAGGAGGTCAGCCCATCGGTCAGCGGGCAGTCGCGACAGTTGGCATTGCTGTTCATGGTTATTTTTGACACTCAGGCGGATGCCGGCTATTCCCTGCAACGGTTCAGCGAGTGGCGCGTGGATCGGAAGCTGATTGAAGTTGTCTTTGAACAGCATCAGGAACTGCTCATCGCAGAAGGGCTGGAGGTTGATGAGCTATTGGCGCTGTTGGCCAAGGCTGAAACCTTCGGATTTGCTCGCCAACACGTCGATTACTGGGAGCTGCTGCCGGCTGTCTGCCGATATCTGGATCACTTTGAGGCGTTGGCTGATCATCTGCGTGAGCAGGGTGCAGAGCAGGATAGCGGTGAGGATGAGGACGATATGTCAGATACAGGGGGGGTGTCATGATCCGTTATGGATTCCAGCGTTTGGTATTGCTGGGCAGTGCCGGGTATCAGAGGGCTGAGTTGCCGCTTGATGATGCCGTTTCGCTGATTGCCCCGAACAATACCGGTAAAACCAGCTTGATCAATGCGTTGCAGTTTTTGTTGATCATCAATAAGCAGCGGATGGATTTTGGCTCGCATGATGACAGTAAGACGCGCCGCTTCTACTTTCCCAATAACAGCGCCTATATCCTGCTGGAAATAACCTTACCTCAGACCGGCACTGTGGTGTTTGGCTGTGTGGGCAAGGGGGTCAGTTATGACTATGAATACTTTGCCTACAAGGGAGATCTGGTTGTTGAGGATTACCGCCTGCCCGAGGGCCATCTTGTACAACAGCCTCAGTTGATCAGTCATCTGGCAACACGGGGACGCAGTGTCTATCGCTATGATGCCAGTGAGTTTGCAAAACGGATCTATGGCGGCAGACTCAATGAGCGTCGGTCGGAACCGGATTTCACGGTGTTCAAGCTTGAGAACTCCAATGATGCTCAGGTGTTTCAACAGGTGCTCACGCGAACTCTGCGCCTGGATAAGCTGGCCTCTGCGGATGTCAAAAAGCATCTGTTGCAGATCTTCAGGCGGGATCTGCCGGATCGAAATATTAATTTCAAGCAGGTATGGGATGAAGCCTTTCATGATGTGAATGCCGATCGCGCACAGTATGAAGCGGCTAACTCGCAACTGGCCCTGATTCAGAAAATGGAAAGCTTCTATGAGCAGCGGCTCAGTCTGCGAGGCAAGCTGGTGGTGTGGCAGACACGGGTGAATGAGGCGCTGTCACAATGGCAGGATTACTATCATCAGCAGATAACATCTTTGACTGAGCAGGAGCAAATGCTCGAAGCTCAGCAGAAGCAGCAGACCGAGCGGATAAAGCAACTCACACGCAGTCAGGGTGATCTGGAACGTACGATAGAGCAGTTGGAAAAGGAAAATCGCGAGCAGACGCAGTTGCAAAGCCGGTTTTCACTGGTGTCGAGCCGAGCTGTGATGGAGCTTCAACTGGATGCCATTAAGCGCGAACTCTACCGTGTTTCAGCCGTATTGCAGCAGGCTGATGGCAGAACAGTGGCAGCAATAGAGCGTGCGCTCAGTCGGCAAAAACAGCACTTGGATACCCTGAAACAACAGAAAAAGAACCTCGATGATAACCTCTACCGGAGCCTGGGTGAGCAGTTGTCTGCCGAAGAGCTGGACCGGCTTAACCGTGTGTTGAGTGAGCAGGCGATGGTGTTGAGCAGCGAGCACTTCAGAGTTGATCTGACAGAGTTAAAGCGGGTGTTGGCGACAGCAACGGCCGATAGGGTTGAGCTGGGTGGGCTGTCGCTGAGTGTTGCTCGATTGCAGCCTGGTCACAAGCAACTGACTGAGGCAGCCCTGGATGAGCAGATTGCAGATACTGAGCGTGAACTCATCGGCCTCGAAGCGCAGCTTGCAGCTGCACAGTCGATGGAAGCGACTCGTCATAGAAAGCAGTCCCTTGAAAATGAGGTGCAGGAGGCACAGCAAGCGCTGGCCGACTATGATCGTTTGCAGTCACTGCTTGAGAGTGCCCCAGAGCGAGAGTTGGCTTTTCAGGCGCGAACACAAGAGCTGCATCAGTTAAACGATGAGCTTGAGCGGTTCAGTGAGCATACTGAAGCGCTTCGCCTGCAGCGAGAGCAGGTGATTGATCGCCAGAAACAGCTTCAGGATCAAAATGGCAGAATTGATCGTCTGCGCAATAATCGACTGGATCTGACAGAGGAGTTCAGTTATCTGAAAGCGCTTCCACATCATCCCTGGATGGCAGAAGAGGTGTGGCCATTGGATGAGTTGGCGAACAATATGAGGACCTTTCAACAGGACTGCCAGGCACTCAATCAGTTCAACAGCGAACTGAAAGCTGGGATCAGAGAGCTGCATGCGGGTGGGCTGACACGCTTTCAGTATAGTGAGGTGGAGGATCAGGAGCTTAAACGCATTATCGAGTTCAGTCATCAGTTACCGCAGGAGCGCGAAGCGCTGGAGAAAAAAGCACGCAGTGCGGTGGTGAATGTGACGGCGAGCTTGCGAGAGTTGCGCAACGGGCTGCTCACTTTTCAGAGCAAGATGCGTGAGTTCAATCGCTTAATCGGCCACCGCAGGCTGTCGGACCTCAAGACCTTCAAGATAGAAGCAGAAGATGAGTCACATCTGGTCGAGGCTATCAATGTCTTGATCGCCAAGGCTGAGCAGGTCGAAACCGGTGACAGTTTTGAACTGTTCAATCAGGAGAGTGTGCTCGACGATACTGCCCTGGACAGGGCGAAGCAGATACTGATTGATGAGGGCAATGCGCGGCATGGTCTGAAAGTGGATGATCTTTTTCGGCTGGTATTTGTGGTAGCCAAGTTTGATCAGGAGGCTGAGACATTTCAGGATATCGACAGTGCAGCATCCAATGGTACCGTGTTAATGGCCAAGCTGGTAACCGGGCTGGCCATGCTGCACCTGATGCAGGATAAACGGCATAAGCTTCACGCCATTTGCTATCTGGATGAAGCGCTGGCGCTGGATGGCCGTAATCAGGCCAGCCTGATTGAGACAGCACATGAGTTTGGTTTTTCGTTGATTTTTGCCTCTCCCGCGCCACTGACAACCGTGCGTTATTGTGTACCTATTCATCATAGTGACGGGGCTAATCACATCAGCCGTGACAGCTGGCAGATGTTGGAGCCGCTCAATAGCGAGGGGATCAGGTGAGCACATGAGTCGAACCCTGCAGTCAGCGCTGTTACGTCTTCTGCAAGCTGAGAATCAGCAGTTGTCATTATCTCAACTTACAGCCGGGCAGCGCAGAGCCCTGGATGATTTTTGCACTCGTACAGGGGCTGCCATGCAACAGCGCCAGGGCCGTGGATCCGTGTACCGTGTCTTGAACAGGGCTGTCGTTGAGCAACATCTGAATGATATGGGGGTGCTGTCGGAGCCGGACAGTGAGCTACCTCAGCGCTCTATTAATATTGCACGTTCACGATCAAGCAAATCAGGCAGACACGCTCATGCACTGACCTATCTGCTGGCAAAGGGCGTAAATGGTGCGACATGGCTGAGAGATGATGATGAGGTACTGAACCTTGAATACGACACTCAACGGCAGGGGGCGGGAGTTTTCACACTCGGCGAAATGGGTAAGGATGAGTGGGTCACCAGTGGCTCACTCTGGCTTGTAGAGAATCAGGCGCTATTCGATCATCTGGACTGGTTACCGGAACACAACCCGGCAACCCTTGTCTGGTACAGGGGACAACTACAGAATACGGTAATCGAGTGGCTGGCCAAACGGCAAAGGGCGGCAAGCGTAATACTCTTTCCTGACTATGATGGTGTGGGTTTGCAGAATTACCTCAGACTCAAGCAGCGCCTGGGACGTCAGGTTCAATTCTGGCTGATGCCGAACTGGGAACAGAAACTGAAGCTGTTTGGCAGCAATGAGTTGTGGAGAAAGAGTGCCGAAGAGTTCGAGTCAGCAGTCCGCCAAATTCAGCAGCTCCCCTTGGGTGATGAGGTCGAGGTTATGGCGTTGATGCGAGCGATGCAAACCAGTGGGCTGGCGCTTGAGCAGGAGGCGGTTTGGTTGACAGTGAATGAGGGCTGATCTGAATAAGTAGTGCCCAATTCGTTGAATGTTGCTGACTATGGAGTTGCTGTGGGCCGTTTTACTCAGAAAGGTGATGTGTACCTGAGCGCAAAAGAGGTCGCACTCTTGTTGAAGGTGCGCGAAGGGCACGTGTTGTATGCACTGCAAACCACTCAGAAAATTGGGAATGTGGTGCTACCAACCCCTCGAACAATTAATGGCAGCTATTACTTTCTATATAGTGAGGTAAATGCTGCCATCCAAGAGTCGACCTGACAGTTTGATCAGGCCTCAGATTGCTAGGGTAGTGATGGTGAACTAAGGAGGCTGCATATCAGTCTGCCTAATACTGTTTCTCCTGACGGCTTAATGCTTCCTGAGCCAGTAACTGGTGTGTGGCACGCGTGTTATCTGCGATATCAAGAACAGCCAGAACCAGGTGAGCAACCAGCACCTGAAACAATCCCCCCAGTATCGGGCTTGCACAGACTACTGACCCCATCAGTCCTAGAAACGGGTAGTCTGAAGTAAAGGCAGTCAAGATGATGACTACACTCAATGCTACAAGAACCCAACCGACATATATGATGATGCTGACGACCAGTTTTTGCTCCTGTCGTAGTAAAGCCACCTGTACAGCTTCGCGCCATTAATTAATTAGAATGAATATCATCTGCAACGAAAAGTGACTGCCGACTCTTTGAACTCAGCTGTATCGGAATTGCTTTTCTTCTGACTCATGACACACACCTTTTGTAGGCAGGTGATCTTACCTGCAGTTGTGTGTCCGGGAAACTATAGCCACTTCAAACAGGCCATCGCTACGATTAAAATAGATCAGTGACCTTTGATTCGCTGTAACAGTGACTGTGTCGCAAAGCCATCCGGTATTAATCCTTGATCATGTTGGAAAGCTCGTAAGCCATTACGAGTATTGGGTCCCATAATGCCATCAGCAGTTCCAACTGAATAACCGCGTGCGTTCAGGGCTTCTTGCAGCTCACGAACCTGTACGCGAGTGAGTGGCACTTGATCGCGTGGCCATGACTGCTGAACGCCTGGTCTATCCATAATGGCATCAGACAGTGTGGCCACGGCGAGGGCATAACTGGTGGCATTGTTATAGCGCAGTATGGCATTGAAGTTTGGTCCAACTAAGAACGCCGGGCCTTGAACTCCCGCCGGCACTATCACCGATGCGCTGGCAAAATTGGGAAGGGTGCCATTGATAGCTTTAATTCCTTGGTTTGCCCATTCAGCAGAGCTGCGACGATCGGTTTGGGTAAAGTCAAAGTTGGCAGGTAAGACCACCTCGACGCCCCACGGTTGATTGGCTTCCCAGCCGGCTTGTGCCAGATAGTTGGCCGTAGATGCCATGACATCCGGAATACTTCCCCAAATATCGCGACGACCATCACCGTCACCATCTTTGGCAAAGGACTCAAAGCTTGAGGGAATAAACTGGGTATGTCCCATTGCTCCCGCCCAAGAGCCGATCATCTCCTCAGCGGCGATTTCACCACTGTCAATGATGCGCAATGCGGCTAAAAGCTCCGTACGCGCAAACTCGCTGCGACGACCTTCATAAGCGAGAGTGGCGAAAGCACTCAGTGCTGAGAAGCTACCAAAATTGCGGCCATAATCACTTTCGATTCCCCAGATAGCCACAATCACTTCTGCAGGCACGCCAAAACGTTGCTGCATTTGCATCGCGGTTTGACGATGTTCAGCGAGTTTCGCTTGGCCATTAGCAATCCGCGTTCTTGATACCGCACCGTCTAAATAGTCCCATATGGGCCTTACAAATTCGGGTTGATGACGATCCAGCTCAATAATCCGTTCTATATAACGGACATTGTCCAGCGCCGACAGTGCTCTAGTGCTAATGCCTTGGGCAGCGGCATCACGGCGAAAGTCAGCTAGCCAGACGTTAAAGGAGACAGATTTTTTTTGTTCATGAGCAACGGGTGTTGTCGTCGCCGTCAGGGGCGAAGCTGGGGTAACGGCCGTATAATGAGGTGTGCTCGGTGTTTCCGTTTTTGAAGAGGCACAAGCCGACAGCACACCTAAGGTCAACACCAAGCAGCTACTAAAAAAAATCGAACGGCAGGAGCGAAACATAGTTGAATAACGCATTCTCGATACATTCCTTTAAGAAGAGTAGCACGTAGGCCAGGCCGGATAGAAGATTCTGACAGACTGGTGACAATATAACGGTTGTTGTCGCCCAGTGCAGTGAACTCGACCTTGGCAATCCATAATGATGGGCGTCCGGCCCAGTCCGCTCATGCGGCAACTGTTCGATCACTTCCACCGGGACATCAGCGGTAAAACGCATCCGCAATACTCAATACATTGCGACCATTTTTGAAGCCAGCGAGGTAGCCAACGAGTAGATCGTGGATTGTAAGTTGCAATACATTCACTTCATCGTTTGCGTCTGTGCTCATTCATCATCTCCCAACAGCCCTTGCCATGGGTCATCGGCTAATGACTTATTGCTGCCTTTGATGGACGGCCTTGAATCAACAGGTTTCGCGGACTCATCTGCCAGTACCGCCAACACAGCATTCAGCTTCTCTTGTGGAATCAGGAGCAGTTCACTTTTAAGCCCCTTGGCAATGAGTTCGAGGGTATCAAGCCTGGGGTTACCTTTGGACTCCAGTCGCTGATATTGCTGGCGAGATATTCCTACTCGCAGCAACATATCGTGCTGCTTCAGTGCCAGTTCCAAGCGGCGTTTTTTGATTTGTTCGAGTAGCGATTGCATATTGAAACATATATGTTGCTATTGTCAGATAAGCAGCATATTAGTTTCTTTTTGAATAATTAGCAATACATATGATGCTTTTTGGCTTTAAGGGGTGCTTTTCTGTATGCCACCTGACGGCTCAATGCTTCCTGAGCCAGCAATTGGTGTGTGGCACGTGTGTTATCAGCGATATTTTGCCTCTGTCGTAGTAAAACCACTTGTACAGTCTCGACGCCATCAATTTGCGCCAACTTAATAGCGTGTTTCGGCTCAGCTTCAGATTTAACCGGGTGGCTATGGTAGCCTGTCAGCAGGTCGTCAGGCATGAGAATCATGCCTGACGGGGTGAAGGGTTAGATCGAAAACTCGGTGGGCCCATAAAGCGCATGAGGCTCACCCCTGTAGCTGGCCCAGAGCTGATCACCAAAGTCATAATGCCACCATTCACTGGGCAGGTTGGTAAATCCCTGTAGTGACATGGCATTAAACAGCAGTCGCCGTCGATCACGTGCGACTTGCTCAGCACTGCTATCCCCAAACTGTTCAAAATAGTCTGTATGTGAGGCGGGTGAAGCTTCATCAAATCGGGTGCCCATATCAAGCATCAGCCCATCAGCATCACACAGCGTTACATCGACAGCACCACCAGTCAGGTGTGGACTGGGAGATTCCGGGTCACGACTGGCGATGGAGACAAACTCCCGTGTCATAGCGATGAGTTGCGTTTCATCTGCATCAGGGTGCTGTTGGTGCAAGGTTTCGTAAAGACTATCGAACAGGTACTGTTGTACACGCCAGGGCCTCCAGCCGTCCAGAATGACCAGGCTATATCCAGCAGGTAACGAGCGGGCGGCAGCCAGCAGGCGACGGTAGACGCCTTCACGGATAAAGCAGTCCGGCACAGCACCAGGTGTTCCCTGTCGGTTATATGCGGGGAACACCTTGATAGGCGTCGGGGCCAGTGACAGTGGCACCAGAGGTTCATTCGACTCCTTGATTGGGATACGACTGACCTGATTCCAGTCTGGTTCAGCCAAGTGTGGGATAGGGCTGTGAAACGGTTCAGTTATCAACGGATTCATATCATTCAACATCAGTTTATCCGATAGTTGCCGGCAACCAGAGTGTTAGCGCCGGAAAAAGTATCAGCAGGATAAGCACAAAAATAGCAGTCAGTACAAAAGGCCAGATGGTCTTGAATAGTTCAACAATCTCTATTCGACTGACGGCCGCTGCAACAAACACACAGGCACCCATGGGTGGCGTGATCAATGCAATGGTGATGTTCAGGGTTATTATGATGCCCAGGTGTACAGGGTCGATGCCTGCCATCATGGCGATTGGAGCAAAAATTGGCGTGAGCAGCATCAGTGCTGAGACCTCCTCCATGAACATGCCTGTAATAAAGGTGATCAGACTGAGAATCAGCAGAACCAGCACTGGCTGATCGACATAGGGTGACAATAGTTCGACAAACTGAGCCGGTACCTGGGCGTAAGACAACAGCCAGCTAATGGTAGCGGAGGCTGCCATGATCAGGAAAATCGCTGAAGTAAGCCGAGCTGTATCGACAATGGCTTTCCACAGAGCAGGGATTGTCAGTTGTCCGAGCAGCATACCGCACAGTGCGACATAGGCAGCCGTCAACGCGCCGGATTCGGTCGGTGTGACAAATCCCATCACGATACCCGCGACAATGATAAAGGGAGCCATCAGTGCTGGCATAGCACCCAATGCAGCCATTGCTATTATGCCCAGAGGAGGGAAGCTACCCTGTTTCTTCAACTGGTGTTTCCAGGCATACCAGGCATTCAGCCCCATAAAGGCGATGCCCAGAATGAGTCCTGGTACCACACCTGCCAGAAATAGGCTGCCGACTGACGTGTTGGTCAGCGAAGCATACAGAATCATGAATATACTGGGCGGGATGATTGGTCCGATCAATGAACTGCCTGCCGTCAGACCGGCGGCAAAAGCGGTGGAGTACCCCTCTTTTTTCATTGCCGGTACCAGCAGAGAACCCAGCGCTGAGGTATCCGCTACAGCTGATCCATTGACGCCAGCAAAGAACACACTGGAAACCACGTTGACATGACCGACACCACCACGCAAATGACCGACCAGCATTTTCGCCAGACGCATCAGGCGTTCAGTCAGACCACTGGCATTCATCAGGTTACCAGCCAGGATAAACAGTGGAATAGCCATCAGTGAAAAAACATTGATACCGCCAAAAAACTGCTGCGGCATAATACGGCCGATCATGGATGGGTCAACAAACATGAAGCCCACTACGGCTGTGGTCAGTAATGCCAGGAATAATGGCAATCCCAGTAATACATGGGCCAGAAAAACAAACAACATTATCAGAGTCATTCTGGGCTCTCCGACATGACAGGCAGACGTTTGGGGCCGTACAACAGCACCTGAAGTGCCAGCAATCCAAAGCCTATAGGCATAGACAGCATTGGCCAGGTTCTACTGACTCCTAAACCCGGTGTTTTGAACATCCCCACTGAAAGTGCGTAGCGGTAGCTGAATACTGCAGCGACAACAGCCAGTGTCAGTGTCAGCAGCCATTGGTAGATGATGAGTGTCTGTGACAGTCGCGATGGCAGCAGTGTTTCCAGCAGGGCTATGCGCATGTGTCCGCCTTCAATCCAGACGGCCCCGGCGGCAATCAATGTGCAGCCGATAATCAAGAAGCGTGCGGCTTCATCGGTCCACATTGGTGCACCGCCCACCAGATAGCGCAGTATGACGGCGTACAGGATGATCAATATGTTGGTCAATAACAGGGCGCTGGCCAGCATCAATGTCGATGTCTTGAGACAAGACAGGATACTTAATCGAAATGTATTCATAGGTTATCCATCGCTAACAGACAGGAGCAGTGCGAGGCACTGCTCCCTTAGTTGCACAGCTTAAGTTGCTCAGCTTAAGAAGATCAGTTGGCGAGTGTTCTGGCATCTTCCAGTGCCATGTCGATCAGTTGCTGATCGATGCCGCGTTCTTTCAACCAGCTCAGAAATGCTGGCTGACCTATATCACGAAAGGCATCAAGATCTTCACGTGTTGGGCGGACAACCTCCATGCCTTTTTCTGCCAGATAGGCAATACGGGATTCTACCTGTGCTTCATTGTGGACGCGTGCAGCTGTTGTGGCTTCTGCAACCGCTTCCAGGAATGCTGCACGAGTAGTGTCATCCAGGCTTTCCATCAGAGCGCTGTTACCCACCAGGAACTGCATTGAGTATTTGATATTGGCCAGTGTCAGGTATTGCTGCACCTCATACAGGCTGCCCAGAATGATGTACATGGGAGGGTTCATCTGACCGTCCGCTACACCTGTACGCAATGACATGTACACCTCTGTCCAGGGGATCGGAGTACCTGATGCGCCAAACGCTTCATACAGCGCTACCTGACTGGGATCCATGGCACGAAAGCGCAGGCCTTCAAAATCGGCTGGTGAGTGGATTGGGCGCTTGTTGTTGGTGAATGCCAGAAAACCGCCTTCCTCAACCACAGCCAGCATATCTATACCAGCGCGCTCCTGTAGTCTTGAAGAGATTTCCTGCCAGTATTTACCTTCGTCAAAGAAAGCCCGTGCAGAGTCAAAGTTCTCAAACAAGAAGGGTGTGGCGCTTACAAAAACTTCATCTACCAGCGGTGATACCCCGGCAAAAGATGCAATGTTCAGGCTTGGTGAGCTCATGGTCTGTTCCATGCGCTCCTCTTCTGTACCCAGCATGCTGTTGGGGTACAGCACCAGCTCAACTTGCCCTTGTGTTTTCTCTTCAACAAGTGTTTTCAAATGGGTGGCAAAAACATGGACGGCATTCTTCTCGGGATCAGGTGCGCCGTTGTAACTCAAGTTAACACTGGTAGCAGCTTGCGTGTTGGTGGCAAGCGTAGCAATACAAAAAATGCTGGCAGCGGCCAAGGCCTTAAGGGAAAAACCTCTATGTCTCAACATCATTAACTCCATTGTTGTTATTCAGAATAGCCGGTAGACCGGTTAACTGGATCTTAGGAGTAGACCTGTTGACTATGCAATATAGCTAGTGTTGTTTTTATATCAACACCTGGTGGCCGCTTAAACGGGGGGCGTCTGCACGGAAAAAGTGCATACCTTGACGTAAATGTGCCACACAGGCTTTAGCGGAAAGGGTTAGCTCGTGGCCTGCCAAGCTGACTATCTGTGCCCGAGCCCCATTAAGAATGCTATGTGCCATAGGCAGGGCATGAATCTCGCCGCGTTGAATCTCTGCGGCAACTGTCAGCTCTGGCATGAAGGTTACACCGATACCGGATCGGACAAAGTTCTTCAGTACGGTAACTGAATTAGTGTGCAATCGAGCATGCAGGTGAACACGCTCCTGCTGGGCAACCATATTGACCATCTGCCGCATGCCGAAAGGGTTATCCATTAGTCCCAGTGGCAGACCTTGAAGATCACTAAGCTTCAAAGGCCGCTCTAATGACAACAACTGGTGTTCTGGTGGAACGATAAGATCCAGCGGGTGGCAGGTTTCTACATGACAGGTCAGTTGGGGGTCGACCGGCGGGGCATATAACAACGCCAGATTGACTTCCATCTCCTTGACCAGGGAGATGGCTTCGTTGACACCTGCCATGCGCACTTCGATCTCGATCCCTTCAAATGCCGACATAAAGGATTGCAAGGGAGCTGCAATCAGATCACTGAGAAACCCTTCACCTACAGCAATACGCACTTCACCGCGCGCCAGTCCTTGAATAGCCATGATTTGCGACAAAACCACTTCTTCGGCACTGCGCTGAGTATGGTAGTGACGCACCAGCAGGCGACCGGCTTCTGTGGGGCGCATGCCATTGCCTTGGCGTTCACACAGTGCTACACCCAGGACCTCTTCAAGGCTTTTGATATGGCGACTGAGCGCCGAGGCATCAATATGCAGGTGAGCGGCTGCACGTCTTATAGAGCCACGTTTTACGACCTCATTGAGGCATGCCAGGGCGCGTTGATTCAACATCTATTAGTCCAAAAATTGTAGGATCATATTCACCAGAGAGACTGGGTGTCCCTTGGAATGATCGGGTATTGAGCTATTAAACTATGGAACCTTATGTTCTTGGACTTACAGCATCCAGCGGCGCTGATCCGCGCTCACGATGGTCTGGCCGATAGGTGCTAATGCGATCAAGGCCAGCTTCAGATGCTGCAAGCCAAACGGAATGCCGATAATGGTGATGAAGCAGACCAGTGCCGAGGCAAGATGACCGATCGCTAACCAGATGCCGGCAAAAATAAACCAGATGATATTTCCTATCAGACCGAATGCGCCGGTTCCGATATCACTCTGTCCATATAGCTCACGTCGGTTGACTGCTACCTTACCGAAAGGAAAAAAGGCAAAACTGCCTATGACAAAACACGCCTTGGCCCAGGGAATGCCAATGATGGTGATCAGTGCCAGTATGCCGACGATCCACCATGCCAGGCCCATCACCAATCCACCCAACACAAACCAGAGAATATTACCTAACAGTCGTAACATGGTACCTACCTTGTAGCACGTGGGGGAGAGCACGTGGGGGAGAACATGTGCCCGCTGCATCCTGCTAATTGTCTGTTCAGTTGCTTCACATTTTAACAGACAGGGGGCGATAGGTACCTATAACATCAGCCCCTGTTCTGGTCGAAGACCTGATCACGTCTGTTTTGGACTGTTCAATCTTGAATTTGCGCATGGGCTGACATCACAGACTGGCTAAATCACGGCGGAGTTGGCACTATCACTACCTGGTGGCGTATCGATCACTGGCCTGCATGCCGGGAATAATAATCTGCTGGACGCGATTCTGAGGCAGCTATGATGCATAGCCGGTATTCCCGTGGAGTTAAGTTACGCTCCCTTCTTTAATACAAACATTTGGTAGCCAAACTCGCCAAAATACTGTTCATAAAGCGCGATTTCCCTTTCTAAATCAGCAATTGCCATTGAGCTTGGCATACTCGGTTTGAGCTCAGCGATGCGTGCTTTGAGCGGTTGGTAATAGTCTGACCATGCTTGTTCGCTTAGGCTGTAATGATCAATTAACTCAAATCCTGCTTGTTGCATTTGTGTCAAGCGCTTGGCAATGGTTTGCATATCAGGGTATTCCTGCTGCCAGAACTCCCTAGCGATGGGGCTTGGCATTTCTGTAAGCCAAACTAAATCACTTAACACTAAGTAGCCGCCTGATGTGAGCAATGGTTGCCATTGTTCAAGGGCTTGCTCAATACCCATGATATATGCCGAACATTCCGACCAGATCAGATCAAAACTCGATGATGTAAAAGGCAGATCAGTCATGCTGGTGCAGGCAAGTGTCACTCGTCTCTCCAGTTGCTGCTGAGCGAGCCTCTCGCCAAGTTGATCAAGCGCGCTTTGTTCATTGTCTACCGCTACGATCTGCGCTTGGGTCTGCGTTGCCAGTAAGGTAGTAGAAAAGCCTTTTCCGCAGCCGATATCAAGGATCTTCTCCGGCGCGAAGGGTACGTATGACAGAGCCTTTAATGAGTCAGCATCTGAGCCTGGCCCCCAACGTTCAAGGGCTTGAAACACCGCCATAAAGTCGGCCATGTACTGATCGTGTTCGTTCATATCTTTTGACAACCATTTTAAATGCAGGGCCTGTTTTTCATTGAAGCCTTGCCGTTGTAACCAATCCAGATGAGCTTCTGGAGCTAATTTATCGGTCATTTGATGCCACGGACGCAGCGAGCCTTCACCCAACAAGGCCGCCAACAGTGTACGAGCCTGCTGCTTTTGAGCAATTTCAGCATCTAACTGCTGCAAGCGTCTTTCCAATAGAGAACGCTCAACCTTGCTATTTAAACAGGCTTTGCATTCACTGAGCGTCAGGCCACCCGCTCGTAATTGCAGCAACAAACGAAGATGCTGAACATCTTTCTCTGAATACAAGCGATAGCCATTACTTTGGCGCGTGCCTGCTAGCAACCCTTGTTTCTCGTAGTAGAGCAAAGTCGTGCGCGACAACCCGACTTTTTCGGCTAACTCAGAAATTTGATACAAAAGTTAAGCTCTCTTTTACGCAGACTCATTTTGACCTGATAAGAACACGATAAACTATGAAGTTATAGACAGGTCAACTTGTCTTGGCAAAAAAGTGTTGATTTGGGGGCTCTTTCTGTGAAACAGGAGGGCTACCTATGAAATACCTGAGCTTTAAGGTCGATGCCGCTCTGATGATCTTCAGATCAACCCGTTGGTTCTGGACTCTGCTCAATTTCGTTCAAGGCGGGATTACCGGACGCATTCAACAATGGAGGAATTTAGCCTTAATCCAAGCGGTTTTGGTTGCTGAGCAACTGTCGCCATCTGGGCTCAGGTATCGGGCGACTAAAATAATAGCCTTGACCTTTGGTGCACCCAAGCTGCTGCACTGTCGCTATCTGGCTCGGCAACTCAAGCCCCTCGGCGACTACATCGGCGCCAATCGCCTCGGCGATGACGATAACCGCCTTAACAATCGCCTGAGCGTAGGGGCCATTGTCCAGTTGGCAAACAAAGCTTTTATCGATTTTGATTTCGTTGAAAAAGTAGTCACTTAAATGCCCCAGTGACGAATAACCTGTTCCCAGGGGCTCAAGTGCTATAAACGCGGCTGCCGCCAGAGCCGTGCCGGGTTTCGGCGTTTCTGTCCGGGGAATGTCATCCACCAATGTCGCCTTAACGCTGTCGAGAGCCATTAGCAGGCTCGCAGCCTCTGGGTCGCCGACGAGATGATTCGGAGAATGTTCGCCTTTGGCAATCACCGCTACGCAAACCATAGGGAAAGCTGTGGCTAACGCCTCTGTAAGGTCAGTGAATAGCTCGTTATTATTTGGCGGTCCTGCCACGTATCACCCCTTGAGAAGCGCTTTAACAGATTTGCAGGATAGCTCCAGAGGAACAGTTTTGTTTGTGCGTTACCGTACATGCATGAGTCGGCTGTGTCGGATAACCATATAAACTGAGGTGGACCCAATCAGTTGGCGATAACATTTGAAGCTGCTGAGGTGTTGCTGATGATTTGTATACAAGGGATCACTGAGTAAAAGGTTTGATTTTCTCGCTGTGCAAAAAATGTGCGTTTTCATGCATGATGTCACTTATCAAGTCAGCGACAATTTTTACATGGGATAGCTTGCGTGATGTGGCATTTTTAATGAGCCATATTTCTGAGTCTAAAAAGTCTTCAAATTCAAACACTCGTTTCAGATCTGAGGCGTCTGCTATGAATTTTGGTAAAGCTGATATGCCGATACCTGAGATTACAGCTTGCAGCTGAGTGTTGAAGTTACCAGCACGGATAAAGGGTTTCGGACATTCACGGCGATCTTCCAGGAATTTAGCCAGCGGCAAATAGGACAGCTCAGTATCCCATGTAATGATCCGATGGCCTGTCAGGCCTGTTGTTTGGGTGGGTAACCCCATCTCTTTTATATAATCTGTCGAAGCGTAAAGCCCCTGAGATATATGGCCTATCTTTTGAATGGTGTAATCACCATGTGAAGGGCGGCTAAGGCGTACCAGGAGGTCAACATCTCCTTGTGTCAGCCTTGAGGATCGAACATCGGTCAATATCTCCAGCTGTATATTTGGGTATTTCTGAGCAATATGCTTCAGCCCAGGGATGATCAGGTACTGGCCTAACAGTTCTGGCAAGGATATACGCACGATACCCGATACTTCATCATTCTGGCGTACTGCATTTCTTTCCAGCCGCAGTAAGTGTGCTTCGGCCTGTTCAGCCATAGGCAGCAGGTTCAGACCGGACTCATTGAGTTCATACCCTGCTTTGCTGTGTCTGAAGAGCTCTGCTCCAATATCATGTTCGAGTTCGCTGACTCGTCTGGATACTGTCGAGGGGCTCACGCGGAGAACCTTAGCCGATTCGGTCAGGCTTCCGGTTCTCGCAACGGATAAAAAATACCTGAGGTCATCCCATTTCATATCTTTCCATATTTGAAATCCTGTTTTTGAATTTTGTCTGTATTCAGGCTGGTTGTCACTCGATAGAGTGATGATATGTCTAAAAGCGGATATCTGGGAAGTAACTATGCCTGTCAAATCGTATACATACATATTTGAGGAGTTTGGGGGATCGGATGTCCTCCATTGGAAAGAGGTAGAACTGCCAGAGCCAGGTGTCGGACAGGTTCTGGTTCGCCATGAGGCGATAGGAGTAAACTACATCGATATTTATCATAGAACAGGTCAGTTCGCTGCACCACTGCCACTACCCAGTGGGCTGGGTATGGAGGGGGCTGGTATAGTCGAAGCGGTTGGCGCTGATGTGGCAGGCCTTATGGTAGGCGACCGTGTCGCTTATGCGGGAGGTCCTCCCGGTGCATATTCTACGTCACGGTTGGTTCCGGCCGCACGAGCAGTGAAAATACCTGACTCGATTCCTAGTGACATTGCAGCAGCACTGCTTTTCAAGGGTTTGACAGCAGAGTATCTGATCACTCGTTGCTACTCGGTACAGGGCGGAGATACTGTTCTGTTTCACGCTGCTGCTGGCGGGGTCGGCCAAATTGCCTGCCAATGGTTGAACCATCTGGGTGCTAATGTAATCGGTACAGTCAGTAGTGAAGCCAAAGCCGTGGTTGCGAAAGAAAATGGTTGTCATCATGTGATCAACTACAGTAGCGAAAATTTTGTAGAGCGGGTTCGTGAACTCACGGGTGGTAAAGGTGTAGATGTTACTTATGACTCGGTTGGCCTGGATACTTTTCTGGGCTCTGTTGATTGTGTGAAAGTAAGAGGAACCGTTGTGAGTTTCGGTGCAACATCTGGGCCTGTCCCGCTGCTTGATGTATCTCTGCTGGGCGCCAAAGGCTCTATTTATCTGACACGGCCATCCATTGCTCATTACACAGCTGTAAGAAATGAATTGGAGGCAAGTGCGGCCGCAGTATTTGATAAAATTGAGAAGGGTATAATCAGGACTGACAATATCAGTCGTTACTCACTCAAAGATGCAGCGCAGGCACACAGGGATCTTGAGTCTCGCAGGACTTCTGGGGCTTTGATACTGACGCCTTGACTCTGGCTCGACGAGAAACAGCTGAATGGCTCTGATTTATATAGGACCTCGATGCATATAACTCAGCACTTGATCCTCTTCATGTCAGGGTCATAGAAGGGGCGAAGACTTGCCACTACCTCATATCGCCTGGTGGCGACTTCAATCTCGTACTTACCCTCCATCACCCAGTCAGCAGTGACACCGCTGTCGTTACAGACATAGCCCAGGGCGATGTTGCCACCGATGAAGTGGCCGTACATGCCAGACGTGGTGCGGCCGACAATGTTTCCATCTCTGTAGATGGGTTCTTCATGATAACTGGTAGCCTCAGGATCAAGGAACTTGAACAGTACCAAGCGTTTTTTTATGCCCTCGGCTTTCTGCTTGAGCAATGCCTCTTTGCCAATGAAGCCGCCCGGCTTATTGAAGTCTGAGGCAAAGGACAATCCTGCCTCCAGTGGCGTGTCACCCTCCATCACGTCATGCCCAAAGTGGCGATAGCCCTTTTCTATTCGCAGGGAGTTCAGTGCATGGTAACCGCAGAGCTTCAGGCCGTGGGGCTCGCCTGCGGCAACGATTCTATCGAACACATCTGGTGCGAATTCGGTTGGAATGTACAGTTCCCAGCCCAGCTCTCCCACGTAGGTAATACGGCTTGCACGCACGCGGGCGTAGCCGAGTTCGATCTCCCTGGACGTCGCAAACGGGAAGCCTGCATTGGACAGGTCGTCAGTGGTGAGTGGCTGCAACAAGCTCCGGGCATTCGGGCCCATGATGCTGATTACAGTCATGGAGGAGGTGACATCAGTTATGACAAGGTTCGCCTCAGCCGGTGTGTTACGGCGTAGCCAGTTCAGCTCGCGGGTCTGAGTCCAGGGGCCCGTCACGATGAGGAAGGAGTCCTTCTCAAGACGTGTGACAGTCAGATCAGCTTCAATGCCACCCCGTTCATTCAGCCACTGGGTATAGACGATCCGACCCGGCTCGACATCGATGTTGTTACTGCAAATGCGGTTCATGACCGGCATGGCATCGCGGCCCTGGACCAGAATTTTGACAAAGGAACTTTGGTCGAACAGGCCGACAGCTGTGCGTGCGGCATGGTGCTCGGCTGCAGACCACTCGAACCAGTTTTGCTTACCCCAGCTGTAACCATATTCGGGCTTCTCACTTTCGGGTGCAAAGAAGTTCGCCCGCTCCCAACCGACAACTTCGCCGAAACAAGCATTGGCGGCAGCCAGGCGGTCATGAAGAATACTTTTGCGGGCGTTCCGTGCAGTCTCGAACTGACGGAACGGCCAGTGCATGGCATAGAGCAATCCCAGACCCTCGGTAGTGCGGTCATACAGATACTGAGAGTTGCCCTGAAAGGGCTGGTTACGCTTGATATCCACATCCCACAGATCCATTGGCGCATGACCCTTGACGATCCACTCGGCAAGCACCTTACCGGCACCTCCCGCTGATTGGATGCCCACCGAGTTGAACCCGGCAGCTACAAAATAGTTGCGTAACTCAGGAGCCTCTCCCAGGTGATAGCGATCGTCAGGTGTGAAACTTTCCGGGCCATTGAAGAAAACCTGCAGCCCGGTCTTCTCCAGCGCAGGGATACGACGAATCGCCGCTTCCAGGTAGGGTTCCAAGTGGTCGAAATCAGGTGGCAACTCATCAAAACTGAAGCTGTCAGGAATGCCTTCATGCCCCCACGGCTTGGCGTTGGGTTCGAACGTGCCGATCAGCAGCTTGCCGGCATCGGTCTTGAAGTAGTTGCAGCCATCCAGGTCCCGTAGCGTCGGCAGCATGATGCCGTTGATTTCCGGCATCGGCTCCGTCACGACGTAGTAGTGTTCTGCGGCATGCAGGGGAATGTTAACGCCGGCTTTCTTGCCGAAATTGCGTGCCCACATCCCCGCGCAATTAACAACAAATTCTGCATCGATATCACCCTGTGCTGTAACGACACCAGCCGCCTTGCCATCCTTGATTTTGATGTCCAGAACATGGGTGTTTTCAATGATTCTGGCGCCGCCCATTCGAGCACCCTTGGCAAGTGCCTGGGAGACGTCAACTGGATTGACCACACCGTCCAGCGGCAAGTACACACCGCCAACTATGTCTTCAATGTTCAGAAGTGGCCACAGGTCCAGAGCCTGCTCAGGGTTAACAACCTCGCATGGAAAACCGCAAAGCTTGGCCATTGATGCGCCGCGCTTAAGTTCAGTGAAACGTTCATGATGTGTGGCGACGCTCAATGAACCGTTGCGCACAAAACCTGTGGCCTGACCAGTTTCTGCCTCAAGGCCTTCATACAATCCAGCACTGTATTTCGCCAGCATGCTCATGTTGTAAGTTGCACGCAGGGTTGGTACCAGGCCTGCGGCATGCCAGGTCGTGCCGCAGGTCAGCGTCTTACGTTCCAGCAGTACAACATCCTTGATGCCCAGTTTGGTCAGGTGGTATGCAACGCTGCACCCGATAACCCCACCACCGACGATGACAACTCGAGCCGAACTTGGAACGCTATTACTCATACTGAAACCCCCGGACACGCTAGTGCTGTTTGATGATCAGGCGGCTGCTTATGGACATCCCATGTGGCAGAGGTTCTATCCTGTACCGGATAGACCGAACTTTGCCAAGGCTCATCCGTTCGATTAATCCTAAGGTGATGAAGAAGTCACTGCAAGCGTCGTTTTTTACCCGCTTTCCACAATACTTCACATCATTCTGGGCGGCATGACCGTGTGTGGAGTTGTTGAGCAAACCCTATACCCGTCTGGAGCTGGCGACCAAAGTGCGCAGTGTGCTGGGTGCAGATAATTAAACCTGGTCTTCTTCATAAAACTGGACTGTATTGCGTCCTGCTTCTTTTGCCTGATACATGGCCTTGTCGGCACATTTCAGAATGTCGTCTGGGCTGGTTTCATGGTCCTGAAACACAAACACGCCAATACTCGCCGAACAATGGTGTTCGACGATGCTCTTCGCTTCACCTTCGCGGGTGACGTTCAGTTGGTAGATATCGGATAGTCTGACGCGGATTTTTTCTGCGACTGCCCGGGCCTGGGCGATGGACTCAGCATGATCCATGACCAGCTCGCCAAGCATCACCACAAACTCATCACCGCCAAAGCGTGCGACTGAGTCCACCTCGCGCACGCAGCTTTTTAATCGATTTGCTGCTTCAATCAACAGCATATCACCGACAAGATGCCCATGTTTGTCATTCAGCGGCTTGAAGTTATCCAGGTCGATAAACATCAAGGCGCCATGACGCCCAGTACGCATGCTGGCAGCCAGTGTCTGGCTCAGGCGATCGCTGAGCAAGCGGCGGTTGGGGAGTTGGGTCAGGGTGTCGTAGAACGCCTGGTGATGTATCTGCTCCTCCAGCTGTTTACGTTTGGTTATTTCACGGGTGATACCGTGAAAGCCAATAATTTTACCTTGCTCGTCCCTTACTGCTTTTGAGAACACCTCTCCCCAGATAGTTCTGCCGTCCTTGCAGAGGTGGGGGGCCTCGAAGCTGACAAAGCCAAGGTGTTTTCCTTCCAGTTCAGCCTGTTGCCGCTTGCGCCATACTTCTGTGACGATGGCTGCCCCCTCTTCGGTGAACAGTTCCAGAACATGATGGCCGACCACCTCTTCTGCCTTGAAACCACGAAAGTATTCATCCGAGGGGCTGATGTAGGTGATACGAAGTTCGCTGTCAGCCCGCCAGATCACATCCAGCGTGTCTTCAGTCAGTAGCCTGTAGAACGCCTCACTTTCATTCAGCGTACGGGTGCGCTCTTCAACCAGGGCTTCGAGTTCCCGGTTGCGATCCTCCAAATTAGAGAGTGGATAGACTTCGCCATCCTGTGACAGGTGATAGGGAAATGAGATGCCGCTGTGGACAATTTTCCAGGCTTCGCCTTCAAGACGAAAAATGAGGGCTAGTCGCGCTATCTCTCGCGAAAGAATACTTTCGGGAACCGGCAGGTGAATGTTGAAAAAGGCGGTCACAGCAACGACATGATCGCTCAAATCCTGCATCGAGATATCGCGCAGTTCGATGCGTATGCGCCCCGGTACTTCGGAAAAATCCTGCCGGGTGATCTTGATCCACTCCTCTCGGTCTGTGACCAGAACAGTCCCGCCGCAGGTGTAGCCGCTGAAGTCTTCGCTGAATAAAGAGGTGAGCCGATCATCGCGTGAGGCATAGAGCTCAAGATACTCGTCAAATAGTGCGCGAATATTATGGTGGCGGTCAGGATGAAGAGTGGTGGAGGTCATGGAGAGCACTCATTTTTTGACACAGACTATATTATATAATCCGCACATACCATATCAGAACTTTAAGTTGATCATTTTGTCACAATAGCAGTGAAAATAATTTCATTTCTTACAAGGATAATTTATGCGCACATTGCTTTTATTAGGTAGCCTTCTGATCACTACTGGTATCGCTTTTGCTGGTGGTCATGAAAAAAAAGCACATCACGGGCACCAAAATCATGGTGCATCAACAGAGGCTGTTCCTGCATCTGTTGCTGCTTTCCAATCAGTCAATAGCATGATGCACGAAGCAATGAGTATTGAGTTCACAGGGGACGCTGATGTAGATTTTGTACGCGGAATGATTCCACATCATGAAGGTGCCGTTGGTATGGCAAAAGTTGTTCTTGAGCATGGTAATGATCCCGAGATTCGTGCTTTGGCTGAAGCAGTCATTGAAGCTCAAGAAGAAGAGATTGCTATGATGAAGCGCTGGTTGTCTGAGCGCGGGATTGATTAGAGCAGGAGCCCAGAGCAGGGCCCCTGCTTGAGTCAGATCTTAACGAAAGCTCGCCAGGATCTCATTCAGCGTTTTACTTGGACGCATCACTGTATCAGTTTTCGCGTGATCAGGGTGGTAGTAACCCCCCAGATCAGCAGGCTGTCCCTGAACTTCGCTCAGTTCAGACAGGATGAGATCCTGCTTCTCTTTAAGCGCTTTTGCCAGAGGCGCAAAGCGTGCTTTAAGATCTGCATCTTCGTTTTGAGCCGCCAACTCTTCAGCCCAGTACATGGCTAAGAAGAAGTGACTTCCACGGTTATCCAGCTCACCGGTTCTGCGTGAAGGGGATTTGTTGTTTTCCAGCAGGGTTTCGGTTGCACGATCCAGTGCCTGGCCCAGTACGCGTGCTTTTGGCAGGTTCTCTTTCAGGCCAAGCTCGTCAAGCGAAACCGCAATCGCCAGGAATTCACCCAGAGAGTCCCAACGCAAGTGATTTTCCTGCAGCACTTGCTGTACGTGTTTAGGTGCAGAACCACCGGCACCTGTTTCGTACATGCCACCACCAGCCAGCATCGGTACGATAGAGAGCATCTTCGCAGAGGTACCCAGTTCCATGATCGGGAACAGGTCGGTCAGATAGTCACGCAGTACGTTACCGGTTACAGAGATGGTGTCCTTGCCACGGATCAAACGTTCCATCGTACGACGAATCGCAGGAATGTATGAGCTCACACGGATATCCAGACCTTCGGTGTCGTGATCTTTCAGGTAAAGCTCAACTTTCTTGCGCAGTTCCTGATCATGAGCACGCTCCTGATCCAGCCAGAAGATCGCTGGTGTATTGGATTGACGTGAACGCGTAACAGCCAGTTTAACCCAGTCGCGGATCGCGGCATCTTTGGTCTGGCAAGCACGCCAGATGTCACCTTTTTCGACCTCGTGCTGCATGATCACGCTGCCGTCAGCTGCGTTCACTATGCGCATGATACCGTCTGCTTCCAGCTCAAAGGTTTTATCGTGCGAGCCGTATTCTTCAGCTTTCATCGCCATCAAACCAACATTAGGTACGGTACCCATGGTGGTTGGATCGAATGCGCCGTTGGTTTTGCAGAAGTTGATCATCTCCTGGTAGATGCGCGCATAGGTACTTTCAGGCATGACTGCCTTAGTATCTTTTGGCTTACCATCCTGCCCCCACATTTGACCGGAGTTACGGATCATCGCAGGCATGGAGGCATCGACGATAACATCGCTCGGGATGTGCAGGTTGGTGATCCCTTTGACAGAGTCCACCATCGCCATTTCAGGACGACCTGCATAGCAGGCGTGGATGTCTACTTCGATCTCTTCCTGCTTGGAGTGTGGCAGTGTTTTGATTTTCTCATAAACACTGTTCAGACCGTTATTAGGGTTCACTCCCAGCTCTTTGAAGAGGTCGGCATGTTTCTCAAACACATCTTTATAATAAACGGTAACAGCATGACCGAACACAATCGGGTGAGATACTTTCATCATGGTGGCTTTTACGTGCAGCGACCACATCACACCTGAATCTTTACAGTCATTCAGGGTATATTCGAAGAAATCACGCAGCGCTTTGGCGCTCATGAACATTCCGTCAAGCACTTCACCTTTTTCGAGGTGCAGCTCTTTTTTCACCTCAACCTTACCATCCTTGCCGACGAACTCGATGCGCACATCGGTCTCTTCAGTCATGGTGGTGGATTTTTCACTTGAGTAGAAGTCGCCGCCATTCATGTAATCCGCGTGTGAACGAGAAGCCTTGCTCCAGGCACCCATGGAATGAGGGAATTTGCGAGCAAAAGCTTTAACGGCTGGCGGGGCACGGCGGTCAGAGTTACCCTGGCGCAATACAGGGTTTACTGCGCTGCCAAGAATCTTGCTGTAGCGCTCACGTGCTTGCTTTTCTTCTTCAGTTTTTGGCTCATCCGGGAAGTCGGGGATGTTATAACCCTGAGACTGAAGCTCTTTGATACAGGCTTTTAACTGAGGAATAGAAGCACTGATATTCGGCAATTTAATGATGTTGGCCGATGGATCTTTGGTCAGCTCGCCCAGTTCTGCAAGAGTGTCTGCTACGCGCTGATCTTCCGTGAGGTTTTCAGGGAACGCAGCAAGTACACGGGCAGCAACTGAAATATCGCTTGTCTCAACACTGATTTCGGCAGCAGCAGTAAAGGTTCTAACGATAGGGAGGAGGGAAAAGGTCGCTAGAGCGGGTGCTTCGTCTGTGAGCGTATAGATAATTTTCGGACTGTTTTCTGTCATTTTATTCCCCAAATGGTATAGATGCAGCGCTTCAAATCTTTGTCTCAAGCGCTGGATTCGCTTTTCTCGGTGGTAATTCTACCTGAGTCAGTGACGATATGACGTTATTCTTAAGTCTCCCCCTGGAGAGTGGCCTTTTCGCGCTGACTGCTTTGCTGGTGTGAACTGCACGATGTTGATTATTGCGTCGGTATCGGCTGGAGGTTCATCAGCTTCCAATGCAGGGTTTCCCCGGCGCGCAGCGGTACGATTATATCACTGCCGAAGGGCATTTCATCCGCCACCTGCCATTCCTCTTTGATCAGGGTAATCTGATCGGTATTCCGAGGCAGGCCATAGAAGTCTGCACCATAAAAACTGGCGAAGCCTTCCAGCTTGTCCAGTGCACCCAGATCTTCAAAAATTTCTGCATAGAGCTCAATGGCGGCATAGGCACTGTAGCAACCGGCACAGCCGCAAGCATTTTCCTTTGCTCCCTTGGCATGGGGGGCGGAATCGGTGCCGAGGAAGAACTTGTGACTGCCACTGACCACAGCATCCTGCAGGGCCTGCTGATGGACACTGCGCTTGAGAATCGGCAGACAGTAGAGGTGAGGCCGAATACCGCCTACCAGCATATGATTACGGTTATAGGCCAGGTGCTGAGGGGTGATGGTTGCACCCACCTTGTCGCCGTGCGCCATTACAAACTCGGCGGCATCACGCGTGGTGATATGTTCTACTACCAGCTTCATTTGAGGGTGGCGTGATGCAAGCGGGGTCAGAATTTCGTCCAGAAACTGCTTCTCGCGGTCGAAAATATCCACATGGTTATGTGTGACCTCACCATGCACCAGCAATGGCATATCGGCTTCCGTAAGTGCGGCACAGATATCGTCCAGCCTACCGAGGTCTGTCAGCCCTGAGTCTGAGTTGGTGGTGGCGCCGGCAGGGTAGAGCTTCACTGCCTTGACATGCTCACTGGCACCGGCAGCAGCGATCATTTCGGCACTGGTGTTATCGGTCAGATAAAGGGTCATCAAGGGATCGAACGAAATGCCCGGTGGCACATGGGCCAGAATACGTTCACGATAGGCCAGCGCCTGCTGGGCGTCGGTCACGGGTGGCTTCAGGTTTGGCATTACTATGGCACGCCCCATCTGGCGGGCTGTGGCAGGGACTACATGCTGCAGCACCTCGCCATCACGCAGGTGCAGGTGCCAGTCATCGGGGCGGGTAATCGTCAGGCGGTCTGTCATGGTGTATGTGTTCCGTCAAATGAGTTGAGATATTTTACCACAGAGATAGGGTTTGGCTCAGGTCCAGAAGAGTTGTAACGAATGACACGGCCTGAGATTATTACCTCACCAGGTCATTACCATCTCGTCGATTCAGTATTTTGAGAGGTACCTCAAAAGATCATGCGATTTTTTTCCTATCCGAACATTGTGGGCCTGCTGCTCGGAACAGTGTTTTTTGCCTTTTCGCTGACGCCATCGCTCCTGCCAAGGCCTTTTCTGATTCAAGGCGTGCTTTCTGGCTTGTCGTTTACCGTAGGTTATGGTGTGGGCATCACGGGAGTCTGGCTCTGGTACTATCTGCAACTGCCGGTATTCCAATCGCGCTGGTCGTTTCGCTTGAAAATGGTGGCGATGCTGTTGTGTGTCCTGTTTGCCATCAGCTTCATCTGGCAGGCCTCAACCTGGCAAAATGCATTGCGTTCCATGATGGGGATGGAGCCCTCGACAGGTATACAGCCCATCATGTTGGGGCTGATAGCTGGGCTGGTGTTTCTGGTGGCTCTGGGTCTGGCGAGGCTGTTCAAATGGATCATGCACTCCCTGGCGATACGTTGGCGACGTTATGTGCCTGATCGTATCTCCTACATGACCAGCTTTCTGGTTGCTGCAGTGCTTTTCTGGTCAGTGATAGATGGCGTATTGATGAAGGGGCTTCTGCGTGCTGCTGACAGTTCCTTCCAGCAACTGGACTCACTGATTGATGATGATATGCCACTGCCGGCATTGGACATTCAAACAGGCAGCTCTGCCTCGTTGATCAGTTGGAAAGAGCTGGGCCGACAGGGGAGGAGGTTCGTCGCAGAGGGCCCCACGACTGAAGATCTGAGCGCCTATTTCAATACGCCACTCCCCACCCCCATTCGTGTTTATGTTGGTCTGGAGTCGGCCGAGACGCCTGAGCTCCGTGCAAAGCTTGCGTTGGAGGAGCTGAAGCGAGTCGGTGGCTTTGAGCGTTCTGTTCTGCTGCTGGTCACGCCGACCGGCACCGGCTGGATCGATTCGGACTCACTGGACACCTTTGAATACCTGCATCGTGGCGATGTGGCTACGGTGGCGGCGCAATACTCCTATTTGAACAGCCCTCTGACGATGCTGACAGCAGCTAAATATGGGGAGGAAGCTGCCCGTGCTTTGTTCACTGAAATATACGGCCACTGGCGTACCTTGCCGCGAGATACCCGCCCGCGCTTGTATCTGTCGGGCATGAGTCTGGGATCGCTGAACTCTGATCTTTCCTTTGATCTGTACGATATTATTGACGAGCCTTTTCACGGCGCCTTATGGGCAGGACCTCCGTTTCGCAACGACACCTGGCGGCGCATCACTGCTCAGAGAGATCCCGGCTCCCCTGCGTGGCTGCCGACATTTCGTGGCGGTTCAGTGGTGCGTTTCATGAATCAGGAGCAGGGGCTGGATCGTGGTTCTGTGGAGTGGGGGGCTTTCCGTATCGCCTTTTTGCAGTATGCCAGTGATCCGATCACTTTTTTCAATCCTCATATCGCCTGGACAGAACCGGATTGGATGCGTGAACCTCGTGGTCCGGATGTATCTCCTGACCTTCGCTGGTTTCCTGTCGTGACCATGCTGCAACTGGCTGCGGATACGATGTTTGGTACTGCTCCGAAGGGCTTTGGTCATGAATATGCACCGGAGCACTACATTGATGCCTGGCTGGCGCTGACAGAGCCAGCCGGTTGGAGTGAGTCCGACATCGATCAGTTGAAGTCTTATTTCAAAAGTCGGCAAAGTGATTGATGCCATTATTTGACCTGGTGCCAGCAGCTGTTATCGTCAGCCCGCTGACTATAATATCTTTCTTGGTATTGGACCTGCGTGCTGAACCAAAATCGCTCATATCCGTATCACTTGGAAATACATCTAAGAGGTACGTGCCATGTTTGGTCTTTTTAAGAGTTCTGTCTCAAGCCAGGTCAAAAAGCTGCAGAAAGCCTATGAGTCAAAACTGGGTGAGGCGATGCAGGCTCAGCGCAGGGGGGATATCCATAGTTATTCAATCCTGTCGGAAGAAGCAGATAAGCTGCACAAACAGCTGACTGAGATACAGCAGTCGTGATGCATGAGACGGATGCAACCGACGTACCACGGCTTTTCTACGATGGCAGTTGTTCACTGTGTCGGCGTGAAATTGATCATCTACGCAACCGTCTTGTGGCGCACTTCACACTGGTAGATATCAGTGATTCCGGCTTTGAATCCTGGCAGGGTGTAGGCCGCCTGGCGATGATGAAGAAAATTCATGTCTGGACAGGAGTTCATTTTCTGGTTGGCCTGGAAGCCAGTCTCTATTACTGGGAGAAAGTAGGCTGGACAATTCCCGTATCCATTATCAGATTGCCCGGGGTTCATCGTTTGGCCGGCTGGGCATATGATGGATGGGCAAACTGGCGTTTTCGGAAGCGAGCTCAGTGTGGTGTTTGTTCCCGCTGAACTTGAATTTGATCTGTAAGCAAATTAAATCAGATATCATCCACCTTTTACCTTCCATCGCTCAATCACCTTGACTTGTCTCAGGTCAATACACCACTTGCAATCCTGTGTTTCTGTACTTGACTGTAAGTCAGCAAAACAAGGAGACGAGCGATGTCCATGATGAAAGCTGCTGTGTTCGTAGAGCCAGGTCGCATTGAAATAACTGACAAACCCATTCCCGATATCGGTCCGAATGATGCGCTGATCCGCATCACCACAACTACTATCTGCGGTACCGATGTCCATATTCTGAAAGGCGAGTATCCGGTGGCACCCGGTTTGACCGTTGGCCATGAGCCGGTCGGTATCATCGAAAAACTGGGCAGCAATGTTGAGGGCTATACTGAAGGGCAGCGAGTGATAGCAGGGGCGATCTGTCCGAGCTTTACCTCATACGCCTGTCAGGATGGTTGCTCCGCACAGGATGGCGGCAGCCATTCGCATGGTTACAAACCGATGGGTGGTTGGCGCTTTGGCAACACGATTGATGGTACACAGGCTGAGTATGTGCGCGTGCCAGATGCTCAGGCCAACCTGACGCCAGTTCCTGATGGCCTGACCGATGAACAGGTACTGATGTGCCCGGACATCATGTCGACCGGCTTTGCCGGTGCTGAAGCTGCCAATATCCGGATTGGTGACACAGTGGCCGTTTTTGCACAGGGGCCTATCGGCCTGTGTGCCACCGCCGGTGCCAAACTGCGTGGCGCGGGACTGATCATAGTGGTGGATGGTGTGGACAAGCGCCTGCAGATGTCGCGTCAGCTGGGTGCGGATGTCACACTCAACTTCAACGAGGTGGATGTGATTGATGAGATCATGAAAATCACCGGTGGACGTGGTGTTGATGCATCAATCGAAGCACTCGGTCTGCAGTCGACCTTTGAGGCAGCGTTGCGTGTCCTGAAGCCGGGCGGCACCTTATCCAGTCTGGGTGTTTACTCAGGTGACCTGACCATTCCTCTGGGGGCCTTCTGCGCCGGGCTGGGGGATCATAAAATCGTGACCTCGCTTTGCCCCGGTGGTAAGGAGCGGATGCGACGTCTGATGCAGATCATCTCCAGTGGGCGTATAGATCTCGGGCCTATGGTGACGCATCAGTTTGCGCTGGATAGCATTGTGGACGCCTATGACCTGTTTGCTCATCAGCGTGACGGAGTGCTCAAGGTGGCGATCAAACCCTGATAAGGGGAGGAATAATAATCTGCTGCAGAACCCCTTTTCGGTGCGGCCCTGATACGAGCAATCGGGCCGCATGGATGAATAAAAAATATCTATCGTGACAGTAGGGAAATAAAATCGCTGAAACCACATGCTGCGTCTGGTTTTCATCTATCCTGATACATGACTGAGGACGTGCCGGGTAATCAGGCACAGTCAGAAATAATGTCATTAACAGGAGTGTGATATGGATAACAAGAATACCGGTTCTGCTGGTCAATGCCCCGTGATGCATGGCGCCAACACTGCCAGCAGCAAAACCAATATGGCCTGGTGGCCAAACTCACTCAACCTTAACATCCTCCACCAGCACGACACCAAGACCAACCCTCTGGGAGAGAGCTTCAACTATCGCGAAGAGGTGAAAAAGCTTGATGTCGCGGCTCTGAAAAAAGATCTCACCGCGCTGATGACCGACAGTCAGGACTGGTGGCCAGCCGACTGGGGCCACTATGGCGGCCTGATGATCCGTATGGCCTGGCATGCAGCCGGCACCTATCGTGTGGCAGATGGTCGTGGTGGCGCTGGCACGGGCAACCAACGCTTTGCCCCGCTCAACTCCTGGCCGGATAACGGCAACCTCGACAAGGCGCGGCGTCTGCTCTGGCCGATCAAGAGAAAATACGGTAACAAGCTCAGCTGGGCCGACCTGATCATTCTGGCTGGCAATGTGGCCTATGAATCAATGGGCTTCAAGACCTATGGTTTTGCGTTTGGTCGCCCGGATATCTGGCACCCGGAAGAGGATATCTACTGGGGCTCCGAGAAGGAGTGGCTGGCGCCAACCGACAACCCGAACAGCCGCTATTCCGGTGAGCGTGATCTTGAAAATCCGCTGGCTGCGGTGATGATGGGCCTGATTTACGTGAATCCGGAAGGGGTTGATGGCAAGCCTGATCCGCTGAAAACCGCCCAGGATGTCCGTATCACCTTTGCCCGTATGGCGATGAATGACGAGGAAACAGTTGCACTGACGGCCGGTGGTCATACGGTGGGTAAGGCACATGGCAATGGTGATGCCAGTCTGCTCGGGCCAGAGCCGGAGGGCGCGGATATTGAGGATCAGGGCTTTGGCTGGCTGAACAAAACCAAACGTGGTGTTGGCAGTAATGCTGTCACCAGTGGCCTGGAAGGCGCCTGGACTACCAATCCCACCAAGTGGGACAACGGCTATTTCGAGCTGCTGCTAAATCATGAGTGGGAGCTGAAGAAAAGTCCGGCTGGCGCCTGGCAGTGGGAACCGGTCAGCATCAAGGAGGAAGATAAGCCGCTGGATGCCGAAAATCCATCAGTTCGTCATAACCCGATCATGACTGATGCCGACATGGCAATGAAGATGGATCCTGAGTATCGCAAGATCTCCGAGCGTTTCTACAAAGATCCTGCAGCTTTTGAAGACGCCTTCGCCCGCGCCTGGTTCAAACTGACTCACCGTGATATGGGGCCGAAAGCCCGTTATATCGGTCCTGAGGTACCCCAGGAAGACCTCTCCTGGCAGGACCCGATTCCGGCTGGGAACAGCAATTATGATGTGGCTGCCGTCAAGGCGAAGATTGCCGCCAGTGGGCTGAGTCTCAGTGATATGGTGACAACTGCCTGGAACAGTGCGCGGACTTTCCGCGGCTCCGATATGCGCGGTGGGGCCAATGGGGCTCGTATTCGGCTGGCGCCACAGAAGGACTGGGAAGGTAATGAACCTGCCCGTCTGGCTAAGGTGCTGGGAGTACTGGAGGGGATCGCTTCAGAAACCGGTGCCAGTGTGGCGGATGTGATCGTACTGGCCGGTAATGTCGGCATTGAGCAGGCGGCACAGGCTGCCGGTGTCAAGGTTGATGTGCCGTTTGCGCCGGGTCGGGGTGATGCCACACAGGAGATGACTGATATTGATTCCTTCAGCTATCTGGAGCCGGTTCATGATGGCTTCCGTAACTGGCAGAAGAAGGACTATGTGGTCAGTCCTGAAGAGATGCTGCTGGATCGCGCCCAGTTGCTCGGCCTGACGGCACCTGAAATGACGGTGCTGATTGGCGGTATGCGTGTGCTCGGCACCAACCACGGTGGCACGGCTCATGGTGTGTTTACGGATCGTGTCGGTGCCCTGACTAACGACTTCTTCGTCAATCTGACCGATATGGCCAATACCTGGAAGCCGGTGGGCAAGAACCTCTATGAGATCCGTGATCGGAAAACCGATCAGGTGAAGTGGACCGCCACCCGCGCGGATCTGGTATTTGGTTCCAACTCCATTCTGCGCTCCTATGCCGAGGTCTATGCTCAGGACGACTCGAAAGAGAAGTTCGTGCAGGATTTTGTCAAGGTCTGGACCAAAGTGATGAATGCCGATCGGTTTGATCTGGCCTGATCCACGCTGAGTGATCCGCAGGGCACCTCCTTCGGGACGTGCCCTGCTTCCCTTCTGATTCCCCGTTATCTGCTCCCTGTCAGTTTTTGCTCACCCCTTCCCACTGTCCACTGTTACTGATAGATGGATAGATCCTGTATCATGGCTGTTTTCAACGACCAAGACCAGACCATGCTGATCTATAACCGTGCAGATATTGCCCTGATAACGAGCCAGGCGGCGTTTCAGCGGGGTGAGCGATATTACGAACAGGGGCGGGTGATACTGCTGACTCAGAAACATGATGCCAGCCGTATCCGTGCACTGGTGGCCGGCTCCGGTTCACGGCCCTATGAAGTGGATCTGCAGCAGGATGAGGATGGTCTGTATGGGCTCTGTTCCTGCCCGGTAGGGCATGATTGCAAGCATGTGGTAGCAACGGCCCTGACCTGGCTGGAGGAGTATGGAAGCCACATGTCACGTGAGGCAGTGGATGAGGCTCTGCCATCCTGGGAACACTGGCTGGCATCGATGCCGACGTCGGTGGCTGATAAGGAGCCCGGAGCCCTGGAACCTGCCCGTCACTATCTCCTGTATGAGCTGCAACAGTCGGCGACCGGCCGGCTGGAGGTGAGCATGCAGAAGGGATATCTGAAGAAGAATGGCGACTGGAGCCAGTTGCGCCACTATAGCCCTGACCTCTATCGTATCAGTTACGACGTGCCTGAATTCATGACTCCGCAGGATCTTTCTGTGTTGCGCTTGCTCAAGGGCAGTGAGAACCCTTTTTATGGCTATGTGCTGGAGGGTGAGCGCGGCGCACTGTTGTTACAGCAGATGCTGCTGACACAGCGTTTACGTATGAAGAGCAGTGATCTCTGGATCAGGGCAGGGCACGATCAGCCGTTGAGCTGGTGCTGGCAGGAGATAAACGGCTCCAGCCGGTTGCAGCCGACCTTGGGTGAGGGGCAGGCATGCCAGGTGTTGCCCGTGACACCACCTTTTTATCTCATCGAGCAGCCGACTGAGCAGCGGTGTGTCATGGGCACACTGCTGACGGATATCCCCGTCAATCAGGTTGCTCATCTGGCATCGATGCCGGCCATTCCCCGGTCTGATCTGCCGCGCGCTGCACTGATGCTGCGCCACCGGTTCCGAACCGATCAGCTGCCCTTGCCTGAAACGGTTGACGAGGTGGAGGAGGTCAACTCGTTCACCCCGATCCTGACGCTGATCTCATCGGTAGGTGGCGATAGTATCCGCTTGCCCGGAATTCTGGTGACATTCGACTACGCGGGCTATCGGATCAGCTTCCAAGCAGACGATTATTCTGATCAGCCGGAGAATCCGGTGATCACGCTGCAGGACAAGACCCGCTTGGTACGACGTGACTATGAAGCAGAAGAGGGCGTTTTGGACGCGCTAGCCCAACTGGACTTGCGGATCTTTGGGCAGGAGGAGTCGGGGAAGTGGATCTGGCAACCGATCAGCAGCTCTGCGGCTGACTTTCTGAACCGCTGGCAGTCCCTGTTGGATGACGCGCTGCCTGCGTTTCAGGCACAGGGTTGGCAGGTGGAGATAGACCCGAGTTACCACTTTGAGGTCAGTCGTACCACCTTTGATATCCGTGTCAGTGATGGCGCTGATCACTGGTTTGAGTTTGGCCTGCGGCTGCCACTGGGTGATCAGTTGCTGGATACCCGCATTGTGATCGGCGAGTGGCTAGCGCAGGGGATGCCGAATGAGGTGGTGCTGGTGTCCGAGACGGGCTGGTTGCGGGTAGACGCTGGTCCGTTGCGTCCCGTGCATGGCCTGATTCTGGAGCTTTATCAGCAGAACCGGTTGCAGGCGCCGGTCACACTGCCGCCTTTCCAGGCGGTGCAGTTGATTGAGCAGGCGGATCTGGATCTGCGCGAAGCACCACTGACCGAGGAACTGATGCAACAGTTGAAAGCCTTCAATGGGCTGCAGCCTGTTCAGACCCCTTCAGGGCTCAGAGCAGAGCTCAGACATTATCAGCAACAGGGGCTGGCCTGGCTGGATTTTCTGCAGCAATACGGCTTTGGTGGCATCCTCGCGGATGATATGGGGTTGGGCAAAACCCTGCAGACACTGGCCCTGATTCAGCGCATGAAGGAGCAGGGCAGACTGACCAGTCCGGCTCTGGTCATCGCACCGACCAGCCTGATGGGCAACTGGCTGCATGAGGCTCGTCAATTCACACCGGATCTGAATGTCTGCCTTATCCATGGCCCTCAGCGTGCTGAGCAGTTTGAACAGATGGGCGGCAGCGATCTTGTCATCACCAGCTATCCGTTGCTGCTGCGGGATCTGCCACACTACGCAGCTATCAACCTCAGCCTGCTGGTGTTGGATGAGGCGCAAGCGATCAAGAATCCCAAGACCAAACTGGCGAGTGCTGTGCGCAGGCTGACGGCGCAGCGCCGCCTCTGCCTGACCGGCACACCACTGGAGAATCATCTGGGCGAACTCTGGGCGCTGATGGACTTCGCACTGCCCGGCCTGCTGGGGGGATGGGCTGACTTCAACGAGCAGTTTCGTAACCCGATAGAACAGGCGGGTGATCGTGATCGCCAGCAGTTGCTGGCCAGCCGAGTAGCCCCCTTCATACTACGCCGAACCAAGCGCGAGGTGGTGGCGGAGTTGCCGCCGAAAAGTGAAATGGTACAGCATGTCGAGCTGGGTGGTCGGCAGCGTGAGCTGTATGAAGCGATCCGAGTCAGCATGGAGAAACGGGTGCGGGATCTGATCGCCAGTAAAGGCCTTGCCCGCAGCCGGATCGAGTTTCTGGATGCGCTGCTGAAGCTGCGTCAGGCCTGCATTGATCCGCGTCTGGTCAAGCTGGATCAGGCCGGCAGCATCACTCAGAGTGCCAAGCTGGAGTGGCTGGAAGATAATCTGCCCGAGATGGTGGAGGAGGGGCGCCAGATCCTGCTCTTCTCTCAGTTCACTCAGGTGCTGGGGCTGGTTGAATCGCTGCTGATCAAGCAGGGTATTGAGTATGCCAAACTGACCGGTCAGACGCGCAAGCGCCAGCAGATGATCGACCGCTTTCAGTCGGGTGAAGCAAGGGTGTTTCTGATCAGCCTCAAGGCGGGCGGCAGTGGCCTTAACCTCACAGCAGCCGATACCGTGATCCATATCGATCCCTGGTGGAATCCGGCAGTCGAGCAGCAAGCAACCGATCGCGCTTACCGCATCGGGCAGGACAAGCCGGTGTTCGTCTACAAACTGGTGGCCTCCGACACAGTCGAAGAACGTATTCAACAGATGCAACAGAAAAAACAGGCCCTGGCCGATGCGCTGTTTGATGCCACAGGCAGTGCCAGCCTGCCATCTGATGGTGAGCAGTTACTGGCACTGCTGGCGGGGTGAATCGCCCTCGGTTGGCGTGTGTAATATCTGATAACATCAAATTGATGTCAGTGGTTGCTGATTTTGATGTATGATAGAGGCTGATGTGACGGGAGATTTATCATGCAGGCATCTATCAGTACCAATCTTCATAAAGGGAAGTTGCCGATTTCAGATTTGGCATTTACCGATCAGGCAGAGTTTATTCGGACTGTCAGACAGGGCCTACCCGGATCGGTGGTGCAATCGGCGATTGAGTTACTGGGTGATCGGGATATCTTTATTCGTCTACTGAATACCACATCAGGCAACCTGAGCCGTTTTTATCGCAAGAAAAACCTTGGCCGGGTCGACTCGGAAGAGCTGCTTGATACGCTGCGTGTCTTTTTTCAGGCCCAAGGGGTGTGGGAGAGTGATGACCTGGCCCGTGAGTGGTTGCATACGGCGGTTCCCGCGCTTAATGGCGAGCGCCCGATCGATCTTTTCGATACTTTCGAGGGACGAAACTGGGTGCGCCAGGTGCTGCGCAAGATCGAGCGGGGCGAATTTTCCTGATGCGCCACCTCTATCGCATTGGTCCCGAACAGTTTCTGGAGAATTACTCAGGTCTGGGTGCCAGTTATCGTGATGGAGGGCGGTGGAACAGCTCGGGTCATCCCGTACTTTATTTCGCCTTGTCACCGGCAACTGCCTTGCTGGAGATGGCCAACTACTTGCCATCTCCACGTCTGGTCCCGCCTGCATATCGTCTGGGGGTTTATGAGTTGGCTGATACCAGCTCAATTGCGCGATTGCCCGAGAGCGAGTGGCCGGCAGATTGGGCGCAGTATCCCTATCCGTTGTCCACCCAGTTGATCGGTGATCGTTGGCTGATGGCGGGGCATGAACTGGGCTTGATTCTGCCCAGTGCTGCCGTACCCGGCGGTATGGAGTCCATCATGCTGGTTAATCCTCAGCACTCTGCCAGTCAGTCAATACGTTTGATTCGCCAGATCAGTGATCTGTACAACGCGCGCGCCTTCAGCGGTATTGGCTCCGGGAAAAGGAGCGCCGGGGCTTTAGGAGGCTGAGCCATTAACCTGTCTGCTCCAGAATCTGAATGGTTTTTACTGGGTCAGCCTCAATCAGTGTCAGTAGCTTCTTGGTTGGACCAGACGGATTGCGGCGTTTGGTCTCCCAGCTTTTAACAGACTCAATGCTTGCGCCAATGATGCGGGCGAACTCCTGTCGTGATTTGCCAGAAACCTCCCGTATTTTTTTTACATCCGGGGTGCTGAAATGATGGACAGCGGAATCTGCTGGTAAGAGATCGCCTTTCTCAATGGCAACCATCTCCTCGGCACTGGCGAGGAGATCAGAGAACAGTTCGTCTTTCATGTCTAACTCCGTCAGTTGAGCTTATCTGTAATCGCTTTGAGTTGGGCTTTCTGGCTATCAGTGAGGTTGTCCTGCTCATTTTTTTGATAGATCAATGCCAAAAATAATCTGCCTGTGGAGGGCGTCAGGTTGTAGTATATGACCCGGACACCACTGCTCTTGCCCTTACCTGGTAAAGCCCAGCGTAGCTTTCTGAACCCACCTGTACCTTCAAGACGGCTGCCAGCTTCAGGGTTCACAATAAGTGCCTCTTGCATCTGGCGAAAATTGTCGTCGGACAGCAGCTCTTTTCGGCGCTTGCTGAATCCTGCCAGTTCAATAAAAGTTATCATCTTCCGTGTACCTAGTACATGACAATAGGTACATTGTACCCTTTTTAGGGAGGATGTACAGAGGCCCTCATGTTGGGAAATGGACATTCACAAGATCGGAGATTTGTCTGACTCAGGAGAGAAATCCCGCTGTGCGCGGTGTATCGACAGCGGGTCGGGCGGTGACTACTTCGCCTCCATCCGTATTCCCCCATCCAGGCGGATCACTTCACCGTTGAGGTAGGAATTCTGGATGATATGGGCGGCCAGTGAGGCGTATTCTGCCGGGGCGCCGAAGCGTTTTGGGTGTTGTACCATCTTGATCAGTGGATCGCGCACCTCATCCGGCATCGCCATCATCATCGGTGTATCAAAGATACCGGGAGCAATCGTCATGACACGAATACCGACTCCGGCCAGATCGCGTGCGATCGGCAGAGTCATGCCGCAGACACCCGCTTTGCTGGCACTGTAGGCGGCCTGGCCGATCTGTCCATCGAAAGCGGCAACAGATGCAGTGTTGATGATCACGCCACGCTCGCCGTTGGTATCCGGTTCGTTGTTAGCCATTTCAGCAGCAGCGAGGCGCAGCACATTGAAGGTGCCGATCAGATTGATGTTGATCACCTGAGAGAATTTCTCCAGTGCCAGTGGGCCGTTGCGTCCGACCGTTTTACCGGCCGGGGCGATACCGGCGCAGTTGATGCAGACATGGATCGTGCCGAAGGCTTCCACCACCTGGCGAATGGCGCTCTCGACAGAGGTGGCATCGGTGACATCCACGCGGGCAAACAGGGTATTACTGCCGAGCTCTGCTGCCAGTGCCTCTCCAGCCTCCTGATTCAGATCGAAGATCGCCACTTTGGCTCCCTGAGCAGCCAGTTGTTGTGAGGTGACCAGGCCAAGGCCCGATGCGCCGCCGGTGATGATGACGACTTTGTCTTTGATATCCATGGTGTAATCCTTGAAAGGTTCAGTATCTGGTTGTCAGTAAAATCACGCTATCGTTCAGCGAATCTCATTAAGTAGCTCTCGGGCAATGATAATGCGTTGTATCTCGCTGGTACCCTCGTAGATCGAGGTCACGCGCACATCACGCGCATGGCGCTCCAGTGGGTAATCCTGAATATAGCCATAACCACCGAGCAGTTGCAGCGCGGTGTAGCAGGCCTGGTTGGCTTTTTCCGATGCAAACAGCTTGGCCATCGAGGCTTCCTTGGAGAAGGGCAGGTCGCGCGATTTACGATCTGCTGCACTCAGCAGCAGCAGGCGGGCAGCTTCCAGGTCAGTATAGGTATCCGCCAGCATCCACTGCAGGCCCTGAAAGTCGGCCAGAGATTTACCGAACTGCTGGCGCTCGGTGATGTACTGGCGCGCATAATCCATGGCCGCCTGCGCGACGCCAAGTGCCAAAGAGCCGATACCGATGCGCCCACCAGCCAGCTCAGTGATAGCAATCCGGTAGCCCTGATTCAGCTCTCCCATCAGCGCATTGGCTGGCACGCGGCAGTTCTCGAAGCGCACTTCGTTGGTACAGGACGCGTGCTGTCCCATCTTCTTTTCTGCTTTGGAGATGATCAGGCCGGGTGTGCCGCGCTCCACCAGAAAGCAGGAGATCCCCTTGCCACGCGGCAGGCTGGAATCGGTCACCGCCCAGACAACAAAGACGCCTGCATACTCGGCGCTGCTGATAAACTGCTTCGTGCCGTTCAACACCCATTCATCGCCATCGCGCACGGCGGTGCTGCGCATGCCGGCCGGATCGGAACCAGCGGTGGCTTCGGTCAGGCAGAAGCTGCCGGCCGGGTATTCACCGCTGCAGATGCGCGGCAGATAGGTGGTTTTCTGCTCTTCGCTGCCGACTGCCTGAATCACCTCTGCCACCATATTGGTGACCGATACAGACACTGCCGTTGAGGCACAGCCTCGGGCCAGCTCGGTGATCGCCAGGCTGAAGGCGATACTGTCGGCACCAGTGCCGCCATACTCGGGATCGATCGTCAGCCCCATAAAGCCAAGTTCAGCCAGCTGCGAGAGGATGTTCAGAAACATCTCTCGGTCACCTGTCTGATCCAGCTTTTCGGCCACCGGTGCGAGCTCGTTCTCGGCAAACCGGCGCGCCATCTCCTGAATCATCGTCTGTTCTTCTGTGAAGCTGAAATTCATGGGGCTCTCCTGAGTCTATGAGCAATCATCTGTACTATCGCCTGAATGCAGGTTACATAAAATGACAAAAATTGACTGATTGAGTCACAAAATGTGACACTTGTATCGATTATCCACTCCTGAGGGCCAAGCATGGCAACGGTCGATATACAGTATGTCAGAGCTGCGCTGAACTGCGTGCGGCGCAGGGGGCTGGGTGTGGAGCGGCTGCTGATCGAAAGTGGCATCGATGGCGCTCTGCTTGATCAACCGGGAGCACGGGTGCATGGTGACTGCATGACACGGCTGGTGCAGCTGATCTGGATCTGGCTGGATGATGAGTTCATGGCCTGCACCGAGCATCCGTGCAAGCGGGGCGTATTTGCCCTGATGGCGCGCCATGCACTGCATTATGAAACCCTCGATGCGGTGCTGGAGCAGGGGATACAGCTGTATAACCTCTTCACGGATGATATCTGGATGCAGCTGAGCCGACAGGGGGATCTGGCGCGGATCGAGATCCGCTTTGCCCGGCCCGATCTGGACCCGGATGGCTTCTTCAGAGAGTTCTGGATGGTGATCTGGCACCGTTTTGCCAGCTGGCTGGTGGGGGAGAAGATACTGCTCGACAGTGCCGGGTTTGATTTTGTCGCGCCAGCACATCTGAATGAGTTGAAATATCTGTTCCCCTGTCGGCACCAGTTCGAGCAGCCTGCACTGACGTTGACTTTCAGCGCCGACTATCTGGAGCGCGCAGCGGTCAGAACGCAGCAGGATCTGGCCGTTTTTCTTCGGCGCTCGCCTGCCGATCTGATCACGATTCCTGGGCGTGAGAGCAGTTATGAGGCACGTATCCGCTCACTGCTGTTACATCAGCAAGGAGAGTCGTTGCTGTGCCCTTCATTGGAGGCGTTGGCCCGTCACTTCAATACCAGCAGCCAGACACTCAGGCGTCGGTTACGGCGCGAGGGCACCTCTTATCCGGCGATCAAGGCGGGTATCCGTCAGGATCTGGCAGTTGAAAAACTGCTGCTGCACAAGCTCAGTATCGCGGAGGTCTCGCGGCAACTGGGATTCAGCGAGCCGCGAGCATTCAGTCGTGCTTTTCGGCAGTGGACCGGGTTGACGCCTGCGGCATATGTGGAGCAGCAGCGGGGTGATCAGCGCTTCAGATGATCCAGCGGCAAGTCTGTTTTATAGCGCACCTGCTTGAGTGAAAAGCTGCTGCGGATGCTGTCGATCCCCTCGATCAGGGTCAGATGATCATCCAGAAAACGCTGGTAGGCCATCAGGTCGGGCACCACAACACGGATCAGATAATCAAAATCGCCGGTCATCAGATAACACTCCATCACCTCCGGCCACTGGGTCACGGCCTCCTCAAACGCCTGCAGATCCTTCTTCAGCTGATGGCTGAGCGACACCTGAATAAACACATTCACCGAAAGCCCCAGCTTCTGTGCTTCCAGCAGCGTCACCTTGCCGCGGATATAGCCTCTCTCCTCCAGAATCCTGACTCGGCGTGAGCAGGGGGAGGGCGATAGGTTCACCTTTTCGGCCAGTTCAAGATTGGAGATGCTGCCATCTGCCTGGAGTGCTTCCAGAATCCGGTAATCGATCTTGTCCAGGGGTGGTTGAGTCATGTGTGTGGTCCGTTGATCCAAGGGATGCGAATTCAGCTTCTGTGAGCCGGTTTTACCCTTTAGTGCTTAAAATTAGCACAATTGACTATTTAAATATGATTATTAGTGATCTATGCCAATAAATCTTTCTATCGCGCTTACTTTGGCATAAATGCCTACGCCTGTCATGGTAATTTTTTGGCATCAAAAATAAGAATTTCTGAGGCCTGTTCACCATGCTATTCGACAAGGATTATCAGCTCACCGACCGCTATACCGAGACCGAGGGGCGTGTCTTCATGACCGGCATTCAGGCGCTGGTCCGTTTGCCACTGATGCAACGTCAACTGGATAAGCGACAGGGACTGAATACCGCCGGTTTCATCTCCGGCTACCGTGGTTCGCCACTGGGCGCATATGATCAGGAGCTGTGGCGCAGCAAGCAGTTTCTGGCAGAACAGGATGTCCACTTTGAACCGGCTGTGAATGAGGATCTGGGAGCGACGGCTGTCTGGGGCACTCAGTTGATCGATTATTACCGTGAAGATGCCAGCAAGGACGGTGTCTTCTCCATCTGGTATGGCAAGGGGCATGGTGTCGATCGTTCGACTGATGTGTTCCGCCAGGCCAATGTGCAGGGCACGGCAAGGCATGGTGGCGTGCTGGCGCTGGCAGGCGATGATCACACCGCCGAATCTTCCATGTTTCCGCACCAGACCGACCAGGTGTTTGAAGCGGCGATCATGCCGATCCTGTTTCCGTCCTCGGTGGAGGAGTATCTGACGATGGGGCTGGCCGGTATCGCCCTGTCGCGCTACTGCGGCCTCTGGGTGGCGATGAAAACCATCACCGAAACCGTGGAGAGCGGGGCATCTGTTGAGATCCCGCCCCTGCCCGAGTTTGTGATTCCCGAGGATTTCGTAATCCCGCCACATGGCTTGAACTACGATTGCCATCTGCAGTGGCCCGCTGAGCGGATCGAATATGAACGGCGCATGATCGAGGAGCGTGCCCCGGCTGCGCATGCCTTTGTTTATGCCAACAAGATTGATCGGGTGATTCTTGAGGCGCCACAGCGTCGATTCGGCATCGTCACGGTCGGCAAGGCGCATGGTGATCTGCTGGAGGCGTTCCGCCAGCTCAATATCAGCGATGCTCAGCTGCAGGCAGCCGGTATCAGCATCTATAAGGTGGGTATGAGCTGGCCGCTGGAGCCACGTGGTATCCGTGAGTTTGCTCAGGGCATGGAGTCGCTGCTGGTGGTGGAGGAGAAGCGCCCGCAGTTGGAGAAGCAGATCAAGGAGCAGCTCTATAACTGGCCGGCCGATCAGCGCCCGCATATCTATGGCAAACGCGATGAGCAGAATCGTGTTCTGCTGCCGGAGGTGTTTGCCTTCACGCCGGAGATAGTGGCTCGCGCCCTGGCCTGGTGGCTCAGGGATACGCCGCTGGGACAACTGATGACACAGCATCTGGATCAGATCCCGCTACCCTGCACCACAGCGTCAAATCCAGGGATTGCACGTGCTCCCTACTTCTGTGCCGGCTGCCCGCACAACACCTCAACCAAGGTGCCCGATGGCAGCATCGCCGGTGCCGGGATCGGTTGCCATATCATGGCGCTGAGCATGGATCGCAAGGCCAAGACCTTCACCCATATGGGTGGCGAAGGGATCCACTGGGTCGGGCTGCACCGCTTCTCGAACCGTAAGCACATGTTTCAGAATCTGGGCGATGGCACCTATCAGCACTCGGGTGTGCTGGCGATCCGGCAGGCGGTGGCCAGCAATATCAACATCACCTACAAGATCCTCTATAACGATGCCGTGGCGATGACAGGCGGGCAGAAGGCCGAAGGTGAATTGTCACCGGCGCGGGTTGCTCAGCAGGTGTTGGCAGAAGGCGTCAATCGCGTTGCGCTGGTCAGTGATGATATCGCCAAGTTTGCCACTGATCCCGATCTGCCGGCCAGGGTGACCCGGCATGGCCGCGAGGAGCTGGATGCCCTGCAGCATCAATTCCGGGAGATAGAGGGCGTTACTGTCATTATCTATGAGCAGACCTGTGCGGCCGAGAAACGCCGCCGTCGCAAGAAGGGGCTGCTGATCGATCCCGATCGCCGCTTGTTCATCAACGACCGGGTCTGTGAAGGCTGCGGCGACTGCTCGGTGCAGTCCAACTGCATCGCCATCGAGCCTAAAGAGACAGCATTCGGGCGCAAACGTCAGGTGAATCAGTCCACCTGCAACAAGGATTTCTCCTGCGTGAAGGGCTTCTGCCCCAGTTTCGTGTCCGTTGCCGGGGCGCAGATCCGCAAGCCGGATGCGCGTCAGATCGAGGTACTGGAGCAGCAGGCCCTGGCGACTCTGCCATCGGTCACACCCCCTCAGTTGCAGGGTAACTATGCGATTCTGGTGGCGGGAATCGGTGGTTCCGGTGTACTGACGATCGGTGCTCTGTTGTCGATGGCCGCTCATCTGGAGGGCAAGGGTGCGACAACACTGGATTTCACCGGCCTGTCGCAGAAGAACGGCGCGGTGGTGGCACATGTGAAGCTGGCACCGACACCGGCTGATATTCATGTACCGCGTATACTCGATGGCAGCGCCAATCTGCTGCTCGGCTGCGATATGGTGGCGGCGATGGGCAGCATGACCAAACTGTGCAAGGGTCTGACGCATTCGGTGATCAATACCGCGGAAGTGCCGGTGGCCGCGTTTGTCGAGAACAATGATCTGTTTTTTCCTGCCGGCGAGATCAAGAACGCTTTTGTAGCCCAGACCTCGGCGGAAGCGGTCGACCTGATCGATGCGACAGGCCTGGCCGAAGCGCTGTTCGGCGATGTGATCGCCACCAACCTGTTCATGGTCGGCTTTGCTTACCAGAAGGGTCTGATACCGCTGAGTGAAGCGGCCATCGAACGCGCGATTGAGCTCAATGGTGTGGCTGTGAGTTTCAACCAGCGTGCGTTTCGCTGGGGTCGTCTGGCGGCGGCTGACCGGCAGGCGGTTTACCGTCTGATCGAAGAGTACAAGGGTACCGCCGACGGCACAGCGCAGAGCCTGCAGACACTGGATGAGAAGATTGATCACTTCTATCGTGAGCTGATCGCCTATCAGGATGAGGCCTATGCCCAGTCCTATCTGAATCAGATCAACGAGGTGCGCCGACAGGAACGTGAACGGCTGGGGGCGGAGGGTGAGCTGAGCAGTCTCGCAGCCCGATACCTGTACAAGGTGATGGCCTACAAGGATGAGTATGAGATCGCACGTCTCTATACCGATGATGCCTTCAGGCAGAAGCTGTCGGCGCAGTTTGATGGCGACTTCCGACTCACCTTCCATCTGGCACCACCACTGCTGGCGCGCCGCGACAAGCTGACTGGCCAGCCACGCAAAATGGCGTTCGGTGAATGGGTGCTGCCGCTGTTCAAGGGCTTGAATCGATTGAAAGCTCTGCGTGGCACGCGCTGGGATCTGTTCGGTTATACCCGTGAAAGAAGAGCGGAACGCCAGTTGGTTCAGGACTATCGGGCACTGATGACAGAGGTGATGAGCCGGGTGACTCGCGACAGTCTGCCACTGGTCCGTGATCTGTTGAGCCTGCCGGAGCAGGTGAAAGGCTATGGGCATGTCAAGGAGGGTAATCTGACCCGGATGCGCGAGCAGTGGACGCAGTTGATGACGCGCTGGGCGGGGGAGGAAACCAGGAAACGCTCGCAGCCTGAGATAACCGATGCTGCCGGGCGTAAGAAAGCCGAGCTGCTTATCGACTGAAACCGATATTTGATTCTGCACGCCAGTCTCATCGGGCACAGCCCCCTGGTGCCCGATGAGGCTTTTGTTTAAATCTATCCCACTCTATCCTGCTACCTGTTGCTCTACTTATACCTCCACTCTTGATCCAGGCAACGCTATCCCTCTGTTTTTCTTTCATCATTTGCATCACAAATGAAATCATCATCACTATTAATTTCTAAAATACATATCCCGGGCCTACTATCCTTTCAAGCGAGTTTTGTCATGCGTCCCTACTGATGGATGTGATGCGAAACCGCTGATCGACTTTTCACAGTTATAAGAACATAAGTCACAAAACAAAAGCGGGATAGCAAACATGATCACGATGCCAAAAAACCTGACTCTTCCCAATGGTTCCAAGGTGAAACCCACCTTCAGCAAGGCAGAGCTGGAGAGACGACTGAACCGGTTGCGTCAGCATATGGCCGAGCAGCAGATAGATGCCGTGCTCTTCACCTCTTATCACAACATCAACTACTACAGTGACTTCGTTTACTGCCGTTTCGGCCGCGACTACGGTCTGGTTGTGACGCAGGAAGGTTATACCACCATCACGGCGAATATTGATGGTGGCCAGCCCTACCGTCGTAACCAGCTGGGTGACAACCTGATCTATACCGATTGGCACAAGGATAACTTCTATCATTCCGTGATGCAGTTGATCGGTGGGCGGGCACGGGTCGGGGTCGAATATGATCACCTGACACTGCAGAATCAGCAGAAACTGCAGGCGGCCTTGCCAGGCGCGGAGCTGGTGGATATCGGTATCGCGACAATGAAAATGCGCATGCTCAAATCTGCCGAGGAGATCGAGTTGATCAGGCAGGGTGCGCGCATTGCCGATGTTGGTGGAGCAGCCATTCGCGATGCGATTGCGGTGGGTGTGCCCGAGTACGAAGTGGCACTGGCTGGTACTCAGGCGATGGTGCGTGAGATCGCCCGTACCTTCCCTCATGGTGAGTTGATGGATACCTGGGTCTGGTTCCAGTCCGGGATCAATACCGATGGAGCGCATAACCCGGTCACCTCACGCAAAGTGCAGGCGGGCGACATCCTCAGCCTCAATACCTTCCCGATGATTGCCGGTTATTACACCGCGCTGGAACGAACGCTGTTTGCCGAACACGCCTCAGACCGTCATCTGGAGCTCTGGGAGATCAACTGCAAGGTGCACCGCCGTGGTTTGGAACTGATCCGCCCGGGTGCGCGCTGCTGTGATATCGCTGCAGAATTGAACGAGATCTTTGCCCAGCATGACGTGCTGCAGTATCGCACTTTTGGTTATGGTCACTCCTTCGGCACGCTGAGTCACTACTATGGCCGCGAAGCGGGTCTGGAGCTGCGTGAAGATATCGACACAGTGCTCGAGCCCGGCATGGTGGTGTCGATGGAGCCGATGCTGATGATTCCAGAAGGTCGCCCGGGAGCTGGTGGTTATCGTGAACACGATATTCTGGTGGTGGGAGAGGGCGGTGCCGAAAACATCACCCGCTTCCCGTTCGGGCCGGAGTACAACATCGTCCGCGGATAAGCTTTTTCCATAAGGCCCTTCATGCCTCGGCCATGAAGGGCTGTCACTTCACAAATAACAAAGAAAAGAAGAGACCAAAGATGAAAATGATCAAGCGAGCCTTGTGCAGATCTCTAGCTGCTTTTTCGATCGTAACATCTGTCAGCATGAGCACCCTTTCATTTGCTCAGTCACAACAGAGCCACATTCTGGCTCATGTCATGCCTACGGATCACATTTTCCATAATGTTTCTGCAGTTTTCATGCGCAAGCTTGATGAACTGTCAGATGGATCGGTATCCATTCGCTATCATCCGGGAGGTGACCTTGGAGATTGGCAGACCATCACGCAACAAGTGATGCAGGGAGCCCTGCCCATGACTATGGCTTGGTCTAACTCTGAGCTCGATCCACGCCTTGATATTGCCAACCTTGGTTATGTGGCTGATGACTGGGACACTGCCGCCAGAGTATATGGACCTGGCAGCAGTATGGATGAGTTGTTCTCAACAATTTATGACGGCTTGAATGTTGAGCTGCTGGGCACATTGCCGACGGACTTTACCGGCTTTGTGGTGCGTCGTGGCGTTAAAACCCCTGAAATTTTCCCGCAGGACGCAAGAGGCTTCAAAATACGGGTACCTAATTACCCAATGGCAATAGATCGCTATCGAGCATTAGGCTTTTCAGTTGTGCCAATGGCATTTTCCGAGGTGCATATGGCACTTCAGACCGGTGCTATAGATGGCCGGGCATTTTCTCCCCCATATGAAGTTCTTCTGTTCAGCGATGTGCTGCAGACCTACGTTTACACACGAGAATCGTTTGAACCCACTTTCTGGCTTGCAAGCAAGCGCTGGATGGCCAGTCTGTCTGAGCAGGAGCGCACATGGGTTCGTGAAGCCGCTGACCACGCAACCCGCTGGGCCTGGGAGAATGCTGAGCTGCTGAGTCAGGGTTGGCTGGATAAAATTCGTGCAGCTGGCATCGATGTAGTTGAACTGGATCCTGAAGTCGCCAAGGCCTACAAGGCAACAGTGCTGGGTGTCGAGTGGCCGATTATGGAGCGGCTGTTAGGGAAGGAAACGATGGATCAGCTCAAGGTTATTGCTGGACTTGAGTGATAGCTCGACTTGCTATCCGCTCATCCACTTGAGTCAGTATGCTCGGGTGGGTGAGTGGCGATCTGACCCCCGGGATGTCTGAACGTCCCGGGCCTTGACTCCAGGGAGCATAATAATGACAACATCCTTTTCACCCCATTCCGATACTCGTTTGCTTGATCCTGTTAGTCCTGTTCCTTTGAATGATCAGAGTGGGCTGACGCGACTTCAGACCATTGAACGCCAGTTTTCAAATTTAATTGCATTGGCAATGGTGCTGGCATCTGTGAGTATGGGCCTGCTCATGGCAGTACAGGTTTTCTTGCGCTATGGGCTTGAGTCACCTTTTCTGGGTATAGAAGAGCTGGCGCCCATGCTGGCACTCTGGTCGTATTTCATGGGTATGGTTCTCGCAACCCGCGAAAGAGAACATATATCGGGTGGATTGATCACACTCATTACCCGCAATCCCGTGTTGCTGCTCTCCATACGACTCTTTGGCAGCGTCCTTTGCCTTGGTGCAAGCCTGGTCTTCGGCTATTTTGCCTGGAAGTTTGCCTCCTTCAACCTTGAGCTGGGCACTCGCAGTATCTACATGCGATGGCCTCGCTATCTTTGGGATCTAAGCATGGTTGCAGGCTTCTTTATGATGGCTGGATATCTGTTGCTGCAGATACTGGCTGAGTCAAGCAAGCTGCTCTCATTCATTCTCAAGCGTCGGGCGCAAAACTCATGACTTTATTCTTTATTGCGATTGCCGTTATTGTCGTTCTGATTCTTCTGGAAGTACCGGTTGCATTTGCATTCGGTATTGCGGCATTGGTCTACGGCTTTCTGAGTGGTACTGATCTTTCTTTTCATGCTGGTTATGGGTATGCACAGATCAGCTCTTTTTCGCTATTGGCACTACCTCTTTTCGTTTTGTCAGGGACCCTGATGGGAACGGGTGGTATATCAGATAGATTGCTTAATTTTGTAAATGCTTTTGTTGGCAGGACCAGGGGTGGGTTGGGAGCAGTAACTGTCCTCAGCTGCGCACTTTTTGGTGCCATATCTGGAAGTGCCTCCGCTGCGATTGCAGCAATTGGCCGTATCATGGTGCCACGAATGGTACGTGAGGGTTACCCTGCTGGACATGCTACAGCCTTAGTAGCCGTTTCATCGGTATTGGCACTGATGATTCCCCCCAGTATCCCGATGATCGTGTTTGCAATTGCTACTCGTCAGTCAGTCGCCAAGGTGTTTCTGGCCACTATGATGCCAGGCATTTTGCTCGCGTTGATATACTGTGCGCTGAACTTTTTGTTTTTGAGAAATAACCGAAGTATTCGAGTGGCTGAACCTCTGCCATTACAGGCAGTAGGCCGTGAAATATGGCAAAACGGGAAGCGTGCATCTTTAGCGGTCATCATGCCCTTCATCATTCTGGGGGGTATTTACAGCGGCATTGCTACACCGACAGAGGCAGGAGCTGTGGCGCTTGTTTATACGCTGTTGGTTGGCTTTCTGATATATAGAACACTGACTTTCCAGAAGGTTTTTCAAGCCGGGCGTGAGGCTGCGATTTTAACCGGATCCGTCATCATGGTGCTCTTTTTTCTTTTTGTCATGAGCAGAGGAATGATTCTGGCTGATATTCCTAACCAGTTCGCAGGTATGCTTTTGACAATATCTGATAATAAAATAGTTCTTTTGCTGATCATCAACCTGCTGCTGCTTATCATGGGCATGATTGTTGATGACGTGTCAGGAAGTGTGCTGGCTGCCATTATTCTCATGCCTGTGGTTAATGAGCTGGGGATTGATCCGATCCACTTTGCTGCAATAGTGGGTACAAATCTTGGTTTGGGTAACATATCACCTCCCTGTGCACCTTTGTTATATATGGCTGGTGGGGTATCTCGATTGTCTCTGGATCAATATATTGGACCTACCATGAAGTTTCTTCTTCTGGGGCACCTTCCGATGGTGCTGTTGGTAACTTTTATTCCTGAAATCAGTCTGTTTTTACCTGGACTGTTGGACTGAAAAAGCATTCATAATGTCTGAAATCGCTTGCTTTCATTTAAGCCTGTTTTCAGATAATCCAGTAGTATCTCCACCGCAGGTGAAAGGTGCTCAGTACTGTAGTTGAAACCAATCGCCACCTCGCCCAGTGAGGGCAGGTGGCCAAGTGCCTTGTCAGTTCTCAGGCGTGAAAGGGTTATCGTACTCGCCAGTGCTGAAATACCCAGCCCTGCTTCAATTGCAGCCTGAATCCCCAATAGGCTCGGTGTTGAATAGACCACTCGCCAGGGGATGCCGGCACTGCTCAGGGCGTCGGTGATATGCTGGCGATAGACGCAGCCTTTAGGATAAAGCACCAGTGGCACCGGCTCACCTGGTTCAAGTTTAAACCCTGGTGCACTGATCCACGACAGGGGTTCAATGATCGCATCTTCCGCCAGAATCTCATCCGAAGGGTATTCATCCATACTCATCACCAGATCAAAGTGACCACGGCGATAATCCTTGCGCAGGTTGACACTCAGATCACTGCTGACATCCAGCGTGACATTTGGATAAGCATTGGAGAAGCGTGCCAGTGCCAGCGGCAGAAAAGAGACCTCGAAGTCGTTGGGAATACCCAGGCGGATAGAGCCGCTGACGGAGGGCATCAGCATGCGGGTGACGGCGCTGTCATTCAGATCCAGAATTTTTCGGGCATACTCATACAGGGTTTCTCCCTGCGGGGTCAGGCTGAGGCTGCCGCTGCGATTGAACAGCGCGAGATTCAACATCTCCTCCAGCCGTTTCATCTGCAGACTGATGGCTGGTTGTGAACGACCCAGTTTTTCGCCTGCCTGTGTGAAACCCTTCAGATCATGAATGGTGACAAAGGTTCTTAACAGATCCATCGGCAGGTTTTTCATTTGATCTGGCTCCCGAGCTGGCTCGTATTTGTGTTAGTTATGGTCTGATTATATGTATTAATTTCTAAAATGCACCTGCGGCCTCTAAGATGGGATGACGAGTATGCCGCTTGGCGGTCTTCATTCAATAAAGGTTAATCATGATGCGGATATCTCAAGCGATCACTTCACCTGTTGCCCATGACCTTATGAACCATGACACTCTTAATCAGAGCCTTCTGAATCATGCTGCACTGAACAACATCTCTGTTGGGCACAAGCCCTTGGCTGAGAAGGTAGCAGTGCTGCCACCTTCTGCAACTGCCATCAGACACAGGCTGAGCGTGATGTTTGTGCTGTTGAAAAACTTTTCGATGGCATCCTTTACCAGTGCGGTGGATGCGCTGGTGACGGCACGGTTGGTTGACTCGACGATAGAGATCAAGACCCACACCTGCAGTATTGATGGAGAGAGGGTGATGAGCGATATCGGCATAGAGGTGGTGGTGGAGGCGCTGCCGCGCATCACTGCAGAGAGTCAGTTTGACATGCTGGTAATCTGTGGTGGCTATCGCACGCCGCTCATACCGGATGGGCGTATCCATGCCCTGATTCAATCCGCAGTGCAGCACAATAAATGGGTGGGTGGACTCTGGAATGGCAGTTATTACATGGCTCAGGAGGGGCTGCTGCGTGGCAGTGAGGTCAGTATCCACCCAGACAGCCTGGCACTGCTGTCTGAGAGCTTCCCGGCTGCTCATCCCAGTGATCGGGCGTATGTGATCAGTGATCGACTGTTCAGCTGCGCCGGTCCCGGCAGTGCCATGCAGGTGATGATCGAGATCTGTGGTCAGATTTTCGGCCATTCCATTCAGCGAGGCATTCAGGTGATTCTGGCCTGTGATATGCCAGCCTCCGAGGGGCCAAGTCTGGTCCGGCGCGATGGCGAAACACAGCTCCCTTATAGTCTGCGGCTCGCGATTGAGTTGATGCGCAGTAATATTGAGGAGCCATTGTTGCTGGAGGAGATTGCCCGCTATGTGAATCTGTCCCGTCGACAGATGGAACGGCAGTTCAGCCGCTATCTGGATATGACCCCATCCAGATACTATATTGATATCCGGTTGCAGCAGGCCAGGCGTCTGTTGCTGCAGAGTCATCTGCCGGTGATTCAGGTTGCAGTGGCCTGCGGGTTTATCAGTCCGGCACACTTCAGCCGCGCCTTTCGTGCCACCTTTGGTGTGTCCCCTAATAAGCTGCGTTTTCAGCAGAACAACGATGAGTAATATTCAGGTTATTGAGCGGCTTGCTGCTTGTCTTGGGGAATGGTTTTGCTACACTGTACATAATTTGAACAAAAGCAGAGTCGTGTCAAATGGATATCAGTTCAGCGCTGAGCAGTTTTTCCAATCTTGGTGCCAATATCGGTGTTGCCGCTAACCCGACTGGTGCCAATGCTGATCAAGCGTCTACTAATCGTAATGAGCCTTCTACCTCCTCTGCGGTCGCGCAAGGTCGTGCAGAGGCGGGTATTCAGGTCAATATCAGCAGTGCAGCACAGGAAGCACTGCAACAGGAGCTCAATGGCCAGCGTGTCGGCAATGTGAGTCAGTCAGAGTTGACCTATAACAATGCCGGGCAACTGGGGAATAATCCGCTAACTGCTGGCCCGTCTGACAATGCCGGTGCCCAGACCAGCCCACAGCCAGCTTCCGATGCGGATGATATCCGCAGCAGCGCGCTGGATAATCTGACATTGGGTATTGGCGCTGGCGAACCACAGCAAACATCCGCTCTTGAAAACTCCGAGCGTGAAGCCGTCGAATCCATCGGTGGCGAAGTCTTCTGATCTTCCTCTTTCCGCACCGGCCTGAGTCACTGACTCGGGCTGGTGTCTCTTTGTGCATCTGATCATCGCTCCAGCATCGATAAACCTGCCAACTTTGCCGGGATAATTGGGTTGCCTGCAGGACAGGTGTATGATGGGCCACTGAACTAAGAGCATCTGTTTACAGAGGTTTTTACTGTTCGCTTGCAAGGCATAACTATCCAGGGATTGAGCGCATGCTGTCATTTCTGCAGGGCTTTGCCATAGGCCTGTTTCTTATGTGTGGTCCATGGTTTATCACGGGGCTATTCAATCCGGGGCTGGTATTGCCGGATGATCGGGCCGATCGTTTGAACGTGTTCAAGCGCTATCTGTTCGTGATCCCCTTTCTCAGCTTTATTTTGGGCCTGACCTCACTCTGGGGGGGCTTCGGGCCGAGCCTGGCTGGCTGGTTGGCGGGGCTGGGTGTGTTGTTTGTCTGGGTTCCGGTTGAGCGCAGGGTGCGTGGCTTTCTGAACAGGCGGCGCCTGAAAAAAGCCGAGCAACAGGCGCAGGCTGAACTCCAGGCGAACCGAGCTGCCCATCTGAAGGAGCAGTCGACGGCGAGTCTCGATCTGGATGATCCGGCAGAGCAGCATGACCCGATTGTCAGATCCCTGCAGCGCTGTAAGGAGCAGCTCAGGAAGGTGGCGCTGGATCTGGCTCAACCGGACAGGTTCTATACTCGATACATCACTCTGCAGAGCTTGCTCGCACAAAGATTCGAATCGGGCGAGCTGGCGATGCAGCGTTCACAGACGTTGATTCAGGATGTGTATGGCAGTGTTATCCATCGGCTTGATCGTATGGTCGAGCTCCAGGTGCAATTGAACGCGCTGGATCCGGCCTTTATCCGGCGCCGACTGGATGATTCAGCGTTGATAGGCAAAGAGCGACTGGCGCTTGAGGCACGCTGGACACTGGTCGAGACAAGCCGCCGGCATTTGGATCAACTCAAGGCCGACAATGAAACAGCGCTGACGGCACTGGACACCACCAGTATTGCGCTGATGCAGCTGCAAACGTCCGATCCGGGTGTTCCTGATGCCGATAAGGTGATGGCAGAACTGGATCGTTTCAATCAACGTGTTGCTCAATATGAACATGTCACTCAATCAAGGAAGGCACGATAATGGAGCCACTCGCACTACCTTCACCGGAACAGCTTGAAAAGGAGCTGGATCTGAACAGCGCAGCGCCCGAGCCGGAGCAGATGAGCGATGAAGCGCTGCGCTTTGTTGAGTCCCTGTTCACGCAACCGCCACAGGTGCAGCGCAGCCAGATTGATCAACTGGGGCTGAATGCTCAGACCGAATCAGCGCGCCAGGCCAATCTGCTGAATACGCCGATGGAGCAATTGGCTGGCCAGAGCAATGACGCCAGCGAGGTGGCCCGCGCCCTCAGTGATCTGCGCAACATGATGCAGCAGCTCAAGCCGGATCATCAGGCACTAGAGGCCAAGGGGATAAGCGGCCTGCTGAGCCGTCTTCCCGGCGTGGCCACTCCGGTTCAGCGTTACTTCAAACGTTTTGAAACCGCACAGGATACCCTGAACCGTCTGATCAAGGGGCTGGAGGCCGGCCGTGACAGGCTGAGTCGAGATAATGTCACTTTAAGCCATGATCAGCAGGATATGCGGACCTCGCTGGGGGCGTTGCAGCGCCATGCAGCGCTGGGAATGAAGATTGACGAAGCGTTGCAGTCGCATATTGCCCGAAAGGATGGAGGCACTGAATCCACTTCATTTATTGAGGAGGAGCTGATCTTCCCATTGCGGCAGCGGATCCTGGATCTGCAGCAACAGCAGGCGGTGTGTCAGCAGGGGATACTGGCGGTAGAGGTGATTATCCGTAACAATCGCGAGCTGATCCGCGGAGTGGACCGTGCCCTGAATGTGACCATGTCGGCACTGCGCGTGGCGGTTACGGTAGCGCTGGCTCTGGCCAATCAGAAACTGGTGCTGAATCATATCGATGCCTTGAATGAGACCACCAACGATATGATCGCCGGCACCGCTCAGGCGCTTCGTCAGCAGGGGGTGGATATTCAGACACAGGCGGCATCGGCGCAACTGGATATGCAGGTGCTGGAACAGGCCTTTGAAGATATGCTCGGCGCACTGGATGATCTGTCCAGCTATCGACAAAAGGCACTGCCGGCCATGACCGAGCAGATCAAACGCATGCAGGAGCTTACTAAACGTGGGCAGGCCTCGATTGATACGCTGGCCTCTGGTGAGCAGGCAGCAACCTGAGGCAAGGTCCTTCAGGAGCCAGTACCCGGTTTCAAGCTGTCTGTTCCAGAAACTGCCACAGCATGCGCAGTGCCAGCAGCGCGAGGAGTATGGCAAAGGTACCTTCAATCCAGGGGCGAAAGGTCAGAAACTTCTGACGAGTGGCTGTGGCTGACAGTAGCAACGCCACCAGCAGGTACCACAAGGTATCGATACTCATCGCCAGCAGTGCGATCAGCCCTTTGGTACCCAGTGCATTATCTGCTTCAAAAAACTGGCTGAACAGGGCAACAAAAAACAGCGGCACTTTCGGGTTCAGAAAAGCGATCAGAAAACCATCACGCCAGGCTCTGCCCGAGGTGGTTGGTTCGGGCAGCGTTGCCGGGGCAGGGCGAAGGGCGCTGCGGCCCGCCTGTGTGGCGAGGTACAGCAGGAATAGAGCCCCGGCAGCCTGGATGACTGATCCCAATGCCGGCACCGCTACCATGACCGAGGCGATACCGATCACACTCAGAGCTGCATAGATGCCGATCCCCAGACCATGAGCCAGAGCCGCAATCATTCCCTGTTGTCGACCACCGAACACACTGTGCCTGACGATGATCGCAAGGCTTGGTCCCGGTGACATGGCCCCAAGTAAAAAAATCCCGGCCAGCGCCAGCCACTCACTCCACTGCAACATACTCAGTAAATCCCTTCAGGCGTGAATTAAATAGCGGCAAACATTACAGACTCCGGTTTTTTTCTTCAAGGCTTGTTTTTTCTTCAGGCTTTCAGGTGAACTCAGGGGCTGCATGGGTATCAGAACAGGGAGTTGCTTTTTTATGCACAGGGATGTGCTGTATGCTGGCAATGCAGGAGCAAATGCCAGCGATGACGCCTTTTGGTGTCAACTGAGGTAAGCTTTTTTTGAGTCAATAACTGAATAAAGGAAAACTTCATGCAGATTCAAGTCAACACGGATAAGAATATCGAAGGAACCGAAGCGTTGAAGCAGCAGGTTGCCTCTACGCTGGAGCGTATACTGGACCGGTTCAGTAACCATATCACGCGTGTGGAGGTTCATCTGAGTGATGAGAACAGTGCCAGTAAGGACACATCAATGGATAAGCGTTGTCTTCTTGAAGTGAGGGTTGCCGGCATGCAGCCAGTATCGGTCACTGATCAGGCTGATACGGTGGATCAGGTTGTCACGGGAGCTGCACGTAAAATGGTCAGTGCCCTCGACAGCGCTCTGGGTAAAATGAGTAAGAGCTGAGATTCTTTCAGGCTGCACCTGAATGACCACATTTGATCATTCAGAGCACTCAGGTGAGGCCGGATGTGCTTCACCTGCAGTCTTGTATTTGCTGGCCCAATCGGAGTAGTGTGTCGTCTATCAACTCTACGGATATTGGACAGATCTCATGTTCTTCTCACCCCGCTATACCCGCCTGGTCTTTACCTTTCTGATGTCTATTTACATGGTCAGTATCATGACGCTGGTGATTACACTGGTGAACACCGGCTTAGAGCCTGGCCTCCTTTTGCGATGGTTGAAGGCGTTTATCGTTGCCTGGCCTGTTGCCTTTGTGCTGATTCTGGTCGGCGCACCTCGCCTGCAGCAACTCTCAAACAAGATGATCCGGCAAGTCTGAGCTGCAAATCAGTGATTTAGAGCTGTTAGATTTCGATGTGTCGCCTTAGTGATTGTACATGTAACAAAATGAGTTTATTCTCGATATTACTCCGATTGAATGCCCATGCATGTTTAATTAATATCGCTGGGAGCTTATATGGAAAGGTGATGGGCTTCTTTTCGATGTTTGAATCATCCGCTCACTGACCAGGAATACAGGATGCGTTTAGCCCTCCTAAATCGTGTATCCAACTACTTTGCCACCTCTCTGGCAGCATCCACGCTACTACAGTTTGCACTGCGCATCACGCTGGTTGTGATTGCTGTCACACTGGTCAGCTACTGGCATATCGTATCCAGTCTGCAGGACATCAACGATGATGGCCTGCGCAATTACATCTCTGAACGTGCACAGAAAGAGAGTGATATCTTTCGCTCAGCCGAGAGTAACCATACCATCGCCAAAGCGGTGTTCACTGAATACTGGCAGGACCAGCACGCCAGTGAATCGCTGGATTTTGATCGTATCTGGCAACACTTCCCTGATGGCACTGTGCGTATTCCGCAAGCGGTCTTTGATGGTGTGATACGAGGGGATGGAAGTCGCAGTCACTCCATCTCAGGTTTTGTCGGACTGGGTGCGCCGATGGATGAACTGGAGTTTCGTAATCGGCTGGTGATCTCCTACTGGTTGATCTCACGCTTTGGAGAGGCCTGGAGTAAGGACTTCCCCAATTTCTACATCACCATGCCGGAAAATGTCGTACTGGGTTACTGGCCTGGTGTGCCTTGGGGGCTGGAGGCAGAGGCCGAGTTCGATATTACCCAGGAGGAGTGGTATTACGTGGCGGCCCCTGAGCATAATCCTGAGGGGGGTACAGTCTGGACCGGCCTCTATTATGACTATACGGTTGATCAGTGGATGGTCTCCAACATCACGCCGGTTGTGTTGGTAGACCAGCATTTGATCAATTTCGGCCATGATATCCTGCTGAATGATCTCTTTGAGCGTGTCTTTAATGATCGTCTTGAGGGTGCCTACAACTTTATTTTGCGCAGGGATGGGCGACTGATCGCGCACCCGGATAAGGTCGATGCATTGCGCGAGGCTGAGGGCCGGCTCTTTATTGAAGAGTTGAATGATCCTGCCCTTACCTCCATGTATCAACGAATCATGCAGGGGCTATCGCGCCAATCTGGCGATGTGATGCTGCTGGATGATCAACATAATGATGTATTACTGGCCGTTGCACCCATGCCAGGGCCGGATTGGCTGTTTGTCACGGTTTATCCAAAATCTCTGTTGACCTCTGTTGCGTTGGAAACCGCCCGCTTTATTCTCTGGCTGGGATTGATCTCACTGATCGTTGAGATGTTCATGTTGTATCTGGTGTTCCGTCGCAAGGTAATTGCACCCTTGAATACTTTTGCGCTGGCATCCGATCATGTCGCGAGTGGTCGCTATGATCTGAGCCGTGTTAACGGCATGCCGCAATTGCTCAAACAGGGCAATGAGACCGGATTGCTGGCGCGTACTTTTCAGCGCATGTCCAGTGATATTCAGAGCTATGGGCTGGAACTCGAGAGCAAGGTCGAGGCGCGGACCGAACAGTTGAAACTGGCAACAGAGGAGGCGAAAAAAGCGGATCACGCCAAATCCGATTTTCTGGCTCGAATGAGTCACGAGATACGGACACCGATGAATGCGATTATCGGGCTGAGCCGTCTCACATTGAACACCTCTCTGGACCCGGACCAGCGAGCGTATCTGGAAAAAATCCAGCTTTCTGCGGATCTGCTGATGGGTATCATCAACGACATACTGGATTTCTCCAAGATCGAAGCGGGCAAGCTGATGCTGGAAGAGGTGCCTTTCCAACTGCACGAAGTGCTGGATAACATCTCCCATGTCATCGCCTTGCGTGTCGAGAGTAAGGGGCTGACATTCATCAATGAGATAGATCCGGACGTTCCACTGTATCTGAAAGGGGATCCTCTGAGGCTGGGGCAGGTGCTGATCAATCTGGCGAATAATGCCGTCAAATTTACTGAGCAGGGACAGGTACAGATAAAAGTCTGGAGCGAGCGCACAAATGATCATCAGGTGACGCTGCACTTTCTGATTCAGGATACCGGCATTGGCATGAAAGCAGAGGATATGAAGCATCTGTTCAGTGCTTTTTCTCAGGCTGATGGCAGTATTACGCGTAAATATGGTGGTACAGGATTGGGACTGGCGATCTGTAAGCAATTGGTGGAGATGATGAATGGCCGTATCTGGGCTGATAGCGAGCCAGGTAAAGGTAGCCAGTTCCACTTTACTGCTGAGTTTGCGCTGTCAGATGGCAGGCAGTTTGAGACTGTCGATCCCAGATCTGACTGTCAGCCGGGTGCTGTCTTGCCAGAGAATAGTCATGATTTGATGAGCCGGGCGCGTATATTGCTGGTCGAAGATAATCCAATCAACCGCCTGGTTGCCGAGTCTTTTCTGGAAGAGTTTGGCGTAGAGGTGGATGCGGCCGAAACCGGCGCGATGGCACTGGATATGTTGAATTCCAAATCCTACCAACTGGTGTTGATGGATATTCAGATGCCGGAAATGGATGGATTGACGGCAACTCGTCTGCTGCGTGCGGATCCACGCTTCAGAGATCTGCCGATCATAGCGATGACTGCACATGCGATGTCAGGCGACAGAGAGAAGAGTCTTGAGGCTGGGATGAATGATCACCTGGTCAAGCCAGTCAGCGCGGATCAGCTTCATGCCCTGCTGGTGAAATGGTTGGGCGGCGGGACGGCAGTATCCTCTGACACCTTGGCAAAAACAGCACAGCAGATCCACTCATCTGGTCCTGATCTGCCTCGATGTCTGCCCGGTATCGATATGAATGAGGCCGTTGAGCATGCCCGCTATGACAATGCCTTGCTGCTGAAACTGCTGAAAAATTTCTATCATACCTATCATGATCTACCACTTAAGCTGGATGGCCTGGAACCGAAAGTGATCAGCGATCTGGCACATACCATCAAGCCACTGGCTATCTTTTTTGGCGCTAAACGTCTTGCAGACAGCGCTCGGAATCTGGAGCAGTCTGTACGTGGTGGTTCGGATGTCGACAGATCCCGAGCGGTATTCAGTGACGCCTTGCAGGAGGTGATGTCGGGCCTGGAGGAGGTGGTGGCACTGGCACCTGAGGAGTTCAGCGGCGTTTCCTTCGATCCCGAGAAGGCTGCCGGGTTGTTGAGTAGCCTCAAGGAGAAGCTGCTGGCAGATGATGCCAATGCCGAGCTGATAGTGCCCGAGTTACTAAAGTGCCTGCCAGGTGAGTCCTTTGCCTCCATGCTGGCAAGGCTGGAATATTATATCGATGATGTTGAGTATGAGCAGGCGCTTGAGTTGACTGCCAGTCTTTCCAGCAAGTTGCATGAAGAGTTATTGACATGAACAGTACTCCATTGGAAAGACAGCAGAAAGTACTGATAGTGGATGATGAGCTGCTGAATCGTAAACTGCTGGCCGATATTCTGCGTGATGACTACCGGGTGATTCTGGCCAAGAACGGATCGCAGGCTATTGAAATGGTCAACAAGCATCAACCCGATCTGATTCTGCTGGATATCATCATGCCCGGTGAAAATGGCTATCAGGTGCTGGTGACGCTGAAAAGCAACCCACAGACACAGGATATTCCAGTTGTGTTCATCAGTGCACTGGATACCGACCGGGACGAGGAGAAGGGGTTGGTTCTGGGCGCGACGGATTACATCTCCAAACCCTTCAGAAAATCGCTGGTCAAAGCAAGAATCGATAATCATATGCGAATGGTAAGTCAGCGAAAGCTGCTTGAGGAGCTGGCAAATCTTGATGGCCTGACAAATGTCGATAATCGACGCTGTCTTGAGCAGAATCTTGATGAAGAGTGGCGCCGGGCACAGCGCAACCAGCAGCCACTGTCGTTGGCCATGCTGGATGTGGATCATTTCAAGCAGTTTAATGACCACTACGGGCATGGCGGTGGCGATAAGGTGTTACGGCAGGTCGCCAGAGCGATGCGTGCCCAGATCAAAAGACCGGGAGACAGAGTTGCGCGTTATGGTGGAGAGGAGTTTGTGATCCTGCTGCCTGAGACCACACATCAGGATGCTGAGCGCATCATGGATAAGTTGCGTCAGGCGATTGTCGATCTGAAGATACCACATGATTATTCTGAGGCAGGTCCCTATCTGAGTGTCAGTATCGGTGGTGCGACACTCATGCCGAATGAGCATGAAGAGCCCATCACCCTGCTCAACAAAGCCGATGTGTCACTCTATCGGGCCAAGAATCTAGGGCGCAATCGCGTGATCTGGAATCAGTAACCGGAGCTCCTTTGTATCAGACGGCGCTGCCATAACCAGTGTAGTATGCGAAGACTGCTCTGAGCAGGTACTCGATGACTCCACTTTTCCACTATGTCTTCAAGCGTATCGCCGGTCGTGAGCAGCTCTATCAGAGGCACCAGTTCAATGTGCTCCACAAAGGCGATTGGGCGCTCGAGACTTGGATGGCTCAATGCCTTCGCTGAAGTGACGAGATCTCCCTTGAGTATCGGTAATGCCGTGAAGCTGGCTGCCGGGTGCAGCATCAGTTGTGTGTTTCGGGGCAGCGGGGTCGTTTCAGGGGAAATCGTCAGATCAGAAGCTCCGTCTGCCTCATGGCCTGCAGCGCGGGCCTGCCAGAACTCAGAAGCTGTGACAGCTGCCTGCTCTGCATAGAAGCGGCTTGCCCAGCGCTGATGCCGCGTGATGGTTTCCTGTTGTCGCTGTCGGTAAAACTCGGCCGCCAGCTCACCTCGCTCAGATAAACTGAGCTGTGTATGCACCACCACTGCCGCCTGCAGTGCCATGCTGATGGCAGACTGCACTCCCTGAGATGAGATGGGGTCCAGTGTGACGCAGGCATCTCCGACTCTGATAAGATCTTCACTGACAGGCGATTCGCTGTAGCTGGCGCTAGCGTTGCAGGCGGTGATCGGCCCTGTTGGTGAGTGATTGACAGGGGGCATCGGATTATCGACAAGCGTGCCGCTCAGACAGGGAGCGAGCAGGCTGGACCCTTGCAACTGTTGACGATAAAACCCTTCCAGATGATCCCTGCCAATACCTGAGCAGGTTTTAGGATCGACAAAAACACAGGCATTGATGAGGTTATCCGGCAGGGGAGCGCTCCAGAACCAGAGGTTTTCTGCGGCTTCCACACGGCTTTCCGGCCCAGTCATGCCACTGTTCTTCCAGTATCCATAGAGCGCTAGAGTGGCGACACCCAGGCGTTTGCGCTTGTTCGCCACCACGCTCTGTCCGCTGGCATCAATGAGATATTCACACTGAAGCAGCTCGGTGCGCCCTGCACGGTTCAGGTTCAGCTGCCATCCGCCGGCATCAAGACGCATGGCACTTGTCACACGGACCGGCTGCAGTATCTCAACACCCGCCTCGCGAGCGGACTCCAGCAGCAACTGATCAAACCGCCCTCGGTCGACCTGCAGCCCAGGCTCACCCTCATAGGTTTTAATACGTAACTCACCACCCCAGTGGATGATGGCCTGATGGGGACGGAGGAAGCCCGCTTCCTCCATGATCTCACGCAGCTCTAGCTGGTCAAGCAGTGGCAGGATGGCCGGTGTCAGCGATTCACCGATATGCGGGCGTGGAAAGAGTGACTGTTCGATAAGCCAGACCTCGTGTCCCAGCTCTGCAAGGCGCTGAGCAACGCAACTGCCTGCCGGCCCGCCACCCAACACACCTATCTCAACTCTTGCATAATCACTCATTCATGCTTGCCTGTTACCTGAACCTGCTACCCAAAACTGTTGCTCAAAGTGATCGTGTCATCTAAGGTTATGGTCGATCCCGCTATGCCACTCTTTATAAAATCGTCTCAAGATTGGCGCAGGATCATCACACAACAAAAATAACATAGTTCACCTGATCTGGTCAGAGATCCTTCTCATGTCGAGCAGTTCGGGTTCTGGCCTGCACAAGGAGACTTCGTGATGCCCTCTGCCATGAGCAAACATCTGGCCAATTTTCCTACCGCTTCTTTCGCCACCTTCTCAAACTCTGCCCTTGCTGAGGCTTTGACAGCGGCACAGAGCGATCCCAATCTCGGTAAACCCGATGATTTTACCTGGCGCGATTATCTGCTGATGCTGCTGCGTATCGATGCCGGTATCGAGCATGCCCTGATGGTGCAGTATCTCTATGCTGCCTACTCGCTCGGTGGAGAGCAGGTGCCGCCCGATATACGCCCGATGGTGCGGCGCTGGCAGCAGACCCTGCTCAGCATCGCCAAGGAGGAGATGGGGCATCTGATCACGGTGCAGAATGTGATTACCTGTCTGGGCGGTGCAATCAGCCTGGAGCGCGAGGATTACCCCTGGGACCATGACTTTTACCCCTTTCCGTTTGAGCTAGAACCCCTGACGCTGGACTCGCTGGCCAAGTATGTCTATACCGAAGCGCCGATCGGCTGGGGCGAGCAGGGCCGTTTGTCAGGTGCGGCAGAGCAGGTACACACAGTTCTGCAGGAAAGGCATGAGGGGTTACGGCAGTCGATACTGTCCCGATTGCAGGCCCAACCCGTTCCGCCTAAACCGGATGGGGTGAAATCGGTCGCGGCACTGTTCAAGGTGATTCTGGGTATTCTGCAGGATCCAGATCGTCTGTCTGAGGATGACTTCAATGCTGCCAGCTATGCCTGGCAGGCGAGTTGGGATGCCTGGTCTTGCAATCATGGTCAGCGCTCAGGGGAGGAGGCAGCCGATGAAAACCAGTTTCAGGGGATGCCTGGCGGTGCCCGGACCTGTCCGACCACGGCGGATCTGATCATTGTACCGGTGGCGACCCGTGATGATGTGATCGATGCATTGCAGCAGGTGGCAGAGCAAGGTGAATCGCCTCATTCCGAACAGGAGCAGTCGCACTTTGCACGTTTTCTGCATATCTATGATGAGTTCAGCACTCACTTTCCATCGGGTTGCGAGACGCAACCGGCACGAGAACTGCCGATCAATCCCACCACCTTTGCCAATCTTCATCAGTCCGATGGTGATATGGCACGGCGCTCAACCCGCATCACACATCCTGAGAGCGTCAAATGGGCTCAGTTGTTTGATCTGCGTTATCGTCTGCTGCTGACCTTTCTGGCCCACTCCTTCCGACTGGCGCGCGCGGTTAATCCCAACAAGGGCGCAGGTACCTATCAGGCGGTGGTACACAGAGCGTTTGGTGAAATGTATAACTTAAAGGCGATCTCTGAAATTCTGGTACGACAGCCCCTGGATGCCGATCCTGACCTGCCATTTCGACCTGCCGGACCTCCGTTCCAGATGCCCTATACGCTGGAACTGCCGGAAACCTCCAGCAGTTGCTGGCTGCAGTATCTGGAAATGCTCAAGGCCTGTGCCAACCTGCGTGCGACATTGGAGCAGAATGGCGATCTGTCTCCACGCGAAACCGAGTATCTACAGACTCAGGCCAATGCCGATCGTGCCTGCGCAGATTGGCTGAATACCCAACTTGAAGCCGCGCGAGTCAGTGAGGAGGTTGCACCATGAAGCTGGTTGATATTCGTCTTCTGCCATCCATGGCGATTGCGCGGCTGGGTTCAGCCAGTGAACCGCTGGATAACTATCAAATTGAAACCGACCCCAAAGCACCGCTGGATTTTCGGCGCATCACCCGTGCTGAAACCTTTATTGTTGATACCGAGAGCGGTGAGATCACCGACGTTTTGCCCCCTAGTGACCAGCCACCGGCGTTCAAAAGCGGTAACCGGATTCGGCCAGTGGCGCCGTTTATCGAGGCGTTTGCCAGTGTGGTTGATGACTCGGGTGAGGAGCGTCTGGTGCCGCTGGATATCCATCTGATTGAACAGATGGGGCTGAGTGTGCGCTGGCAGATCGAGGCTGGTAATCTCAAGGTCTATCGCCGCACACGCAAGGAAAAGGACAAGGTACTGGCGCGACTGAAAAACATTGATGATCATCAGTTGCACCCACTGAAGGGTGAGTGCCGTCATTTCATCAAGGATGAAACTGGTAAGCGCAAGCATATCCCGCTGGGCAGAATTCAGTTCATCAAGCCGACACCAGCGCATCCTGAGATAAGACTGCGCTTCACGCCCGGTACAGGTGATGTTTATGGCAGTACGCCGATCGACCGACCAGACGGACCTGATGCACAGACGATGGGCGGCCCGACCTATTCTGATATCGATATTCCACCGGAACGTATTCTGTATGACAGCGAGCGCGGTACCTGGAACGGAAAATACCGTGACGACAACCCGACACTGAACACCCTTTCGCAGGGGCTCTATGCTGCCTACGGCAAGGCGCCCTATTTCAACTACTACGATGATCCACAACCGGCACGGGGCTATCTGGATGATGCCTGTGACGGCATCGTCACGCTGGAATTACTGGACAGCAAGGGGAGGATCGTCTTCAGCAGCAAGGCGCGCTTCTGTGCTGCGCCACCGATTTTTGCGCCTGACTCCGAGTTTGTGCGCACGGTGCAGGATGACGTGCTGCAGGTACTGCTGGGGCCGAGTGTGGACAATCCGGATGGCGTGCCGATTGAAGCGTCTCTGGATATCGTGCGCCGTGCCTACGAAACGGTGCGCTTCATGAATGTCGCGGTACTTAATGGCGATACGGTCAAGGGTCGGCCGAATCATGCCGATACCATGCCGGCGGATGATTCCAGCGATTTCAACCGTCCCTATGCACCGGTCATGGCTCCTCATTCGATCGATACCCTGTCGATCACAGCGCTGCATCAGCAGCTCTACACCACCCTGAGCAGTGGCGCGGCTCCCTGGTTCTATGACCTGATGCGCAAACCGACCGAAACGGCCGATCTGACCGATAAGGGGCGGCGCAAGATGCCGGCGTTGATGTCGGGTGCCGATACCTGCTATCTGGCATTGACCTATCGCCAGTTGGATACGATCAAGCATGCCGGGCAGGGCGGTATGTTTGACCAGCCTGCCGAGCCGCCGGCAGCGCCGGCACTGACACCGCGCAACCTGACGGCGCAGTTGATGTATCGTGGCCGTGGTAACCCGGTCAATGCCCATATCGCCTCATCGGTCGGCAACTGCTGTCCGGGTCTTGAGCTGGATTTCCGCAGTGTCTGGAAGCGGGCTTTCGAAGGGATCACGCTGGTGGAGCATGACAACTTCGTGCTGGAGGCCGAGGGGGAGCATGCCGATCTGAAAGGTCATCGTCTGCTCAGTATCGAGATCCCGGATGAGCAGGGCAGGATTCAGGTCTGGCCGGTGGTGGTACAGGCGACCGGACCAGCAGCGGATGGCGACAGCGTAGGGCCTTTGCCATCGGCAGACAGCAACGACTCCATCGTCAATCTGGAGTGGTCCAATACCCTGTCGCATATCTGGAAGTTCAAGGGGCAGTATCTCTCCTGTCGTTTCACGCGCGAGAAGATGCCGGATCGGCAGGTGCTGGCCGATATCCCGAAAAAACAGACCATCAAACGCAAGCTGAAAGTACGTGACTTTTTCGAGGAGGACTCGACGGTTATCAATGAAGCCCTGGCCAGCCCCGGCGAACTGACGCAGGGGCTCTGTTCACCCTGGCAGAATGATTTCCGTGAGTGCGTCTGCTATTACTGGGCCTCCAGTCGACCTGATTATGTCAATGTCGAACCGTCTGCCGATGGCGCCAGCCATGGTGATAACTGGATGCAGAAAAAACGTACCGGCCAGTATGTGGTGGATGATTATCGGGATAATCGCATGATCAACTATCAGGAGCTGTTTACCCAGTGGGAGACCTTGCTCAAGTTCCAGATCGGAGGCCGTGATGTCGCAGACGACCCGAGCGGGGATTGATCCAGAGGCGTCTCGCATCCCGCTGGCAGTTGATCCCTCGGTACAGGCGGCGACAGATCATATGCGCTCATCCCAGCCGCGATCACCTGATCTGCATCTGTGGCGCAATGGTGATCAGGCGCAACTGCTGGTGGTTAATGGCAGTCGTCTGTTCGATCTGAATCCTGAGCTGGAGCAGCAGGTGCTGCAAGCACTGGATCAGGGTACGGAGTCCGATCTGCTGAAACGACTCGGTATCGACGGTGCGCCGATGATCAATGATCAGGCCCCGGATAATCTTCCCGTGCATGCCTTCTCGCTGGCGATTGCACAGAAGTGTAACCTCGGCTGCAGCTACTGTTATGCCCAGCAGGGGGATTTCGGCGGCACGGCCAAAAGCATGTCGCTGGAAACCGCGCTGCAGGCAGTTGATACGCTGATAGATCAGACTCCGGCAGGGGGGCGTTTCAATCTGGCCTTTATGGGTGGAGAACCGCTGGTTAACCGTGATGTACTGATAGCAGCCACCCAGCATGCCCATCAGCGTGCTCAGGCACAGGGGCTGACGCCACTATTCTCCATCACCACCAATGGCACGCTGCTGACAGAGGCCGATGCTGATTTCTTTGAGGATCATGGATTTGCCGTAACCCTGAGTCTGGATGGTGTGGGGCATATGCATGATGCCCTGCGTCCCTTCAAGGGCGGGCAGGGCAGTTTCGATCGCATCATGCGGCGTGTGCAACCCTTGCTGGATCGTCAGCAGCGCATGCAGGTGTCGGCGCGTGTCACCGTGACACCGCGTAATCTGGCGTTGCGAGAGATGCTGGACTGGTTCCTGGAAGCGGGCTTTCACAGTGTCGGTTTTTCGCCGATGCTTAATTCACCGACCGGGCAGGATGAGATGGACCAGGCGGCACTGGCCGAGATGCTGGCGCAGATGATCGATTGTGGAAATGAATTCGAGCGCCGTTCAAAACTGGGGCAGCGTTATGCTTTCTCCAACCTGCTCAATGCGCTGCGTGAGCTGGAAAAGGGCACGCATCGGCCCTATCCCTGCGGGGCGGGGGCGGGTTATATGGGTGTGTCAGCCACGGGTGATCTGTTTGCCTGCCATCGCTTCGTCGATGATGATGCCGGGGCGATGGGGACTCTGCTGCAGGGTGTGGATGCTGCAAAACAGTCAGACTGGCTGGCGCAGCGGCATGTTCATCAGCAGCAGCCCTGCAATCAGTGCTGGGCGCGTTATCTCTGCGGCGGTGGGTGTCATCATGAGGTGCTGGGCAGTGGGCGTCACGCCTGTGATTATGTGCGTGGCTGGCTGGAATACTGCATGGGGGCTTATCTGAGGATGATGCCAGCTCTGTAAAGGTAATGTTGACGTGCGTGCATGACACCAGCAAGGGGCTTCTATACATGTGTCTGGGAATACAAGGGGAGGGGCACATCAGTTCCCTTCTGAGGAGTGACCTATTAGACTTGAACTACCCAGTAGCCTGACTTTTATCCCGGAGATCAGGCGAAAAACTACTCTGATACGGTCACTATGACGGCAAACATCTCCTATCCTTCGGGCATTAGCCCCGGTTATCGTTACCTGCCAAGCATTTTGCTGGGATGCTTCGTGCTGTTGGTGTTGTTACTGGCCGCGACTGATCGCTGGATGATGTCCCTTGAGATCAGCCAGACGGCCGAACGCTCGGTGCAACGACTTGGTGCCTACCGAACTTCGCTGGACACCACGATAAACCGCCACCACTATCTGCCGCGAATACTGGCATCCGATCCTCGTATCGTCAGTGCGCTGGCCAATGACGCCGGGGACAACCCGGGTGCGGAAGAGTTGATGTTCCTGTCGGTGCTGCTGCAGTCCATCAATCTTGAAGCGCAGTCGGATCAGATTTTTCTGATGGATACGACCGGCATGACACACTGGTCGAGCAACTATGACTCGGTGCATAGCTTTGTCGGCAGTAACTACTCGTTTCGTCCCTATTTCACCACCGCGATGGCGGGTCAACCCGGGTTTTACTTTGCCGTTGGTGCGACTTCGGGTGAGCCGGGGCTGTTTCTGTCATCACCCGTCTACAGTGATCTGGGTGATATTCTGGGGGTGATAGTCGTCAAGATCGATCTGCGGCCACTGGAGCAGAGCTGGCTGGCATCAGGTGATTCGGTCTGGGTGACGGATCAGGAGGGAATCATCTTCCTCTCCTCATCGCCGCGCTGGCAGTATCATGCCACGCGACCGCTGGATGATCTGTATCTGGATCAACTGGCTCAGACACGTCAGTACGGAACTGCACCGGTGATGGAGCTGACACGTCTGGATGAGTGGCAGGGTACTCAATGGCAGGCGTTTGATCTGCAGGATGAGGGCGAGCAACTGGCCTTTGCCTCGACGATCAGAGATTACCCCTGGCAGATGCACCTGCGGATGCCTCTGTCCGAGATCCGTTATCAGGTGCGTCTCAAGCAGGGGCTGCTACTGCTTTTTGGCGTGATGTTTGCCGGTGCGCTGTTGTACTACCGTGAACGTCATCGTCGTCATGAAGCACAGCGCGCGCTGCAGCAAGCCAATGAAGTACTGGAACAACGTGTAGAAGAGCGCACCCGCGACCTCAAAGAGGCGCAGGCAGCACTGGCACAGAATCAGAAACTGGCCGCCCTTGGGCGCATGTCATCCGCGATAGCGCATGAGATCAACCAGCCGATCACCGCTTTACGGAACTACACAGCCAGCAGCCGAGTGCTGCTGGAGCGCAACAGTACCGATATCGTGAGGCAGAATCTGGAAAAAATGGATGGCCTGACCGAACGTCTGTCGGCCCTGTCCCGCCAGCTCAGAATATTCTCCGGCAAACGCAACACCGGAAGTGCTCCGGCGTCTCTGCATGCACCGGTGCATTATGCGCTGGATGTACTGCAGCCGCGCCTGGATGCGGCAGGTATAGACTGTCGCATCGATCTGGGCGAGGAGCGCTGGGTACTGGCGAATGCGATGATGCTGGAGCAGATACTGGTCAACCTGCTCAGTAACGCGATTGATGCACTGGCAGATAGGGACGATGCTCGTATCTTTATCCGTCTGACCCAGCAGGAGGATGCCCGGGTGTCTCTGCAAATCGGTGACAATGGGCCGGGCATGGATAAGGAGTTGCAGACAAAGGTGTTCGAGCCGTTTTTCACCACCAAGTCAGTCGGCGAAGGGATGGGGCTGGCGATCAGTTACAGTCTGGCGCATGATATGGGCGCAGAACTCACCGTCAGCAGCGAGCCACCCAATGGGACCTGCTTCTCACTCACCTTCAATGCCGTGATGGCGCAACCCTTTGAGGCAAGTGCATGAGATCATCTCTGCAAGCTGTGATCATCGACGATGACCCGGCTGCTCTGGAGTCACTGGAGCAGTGGCTGATGCTGGCCGATATCCAGGTACAACCCTTTTCCGATGCGCGCAAGGCATTGGAGATACTGCAACCCGATTATCCGGGTATCGTGATCAGTGATATTCGCATGCCCGGCATGGATGGCATGAGTCTGCTGAAAGCGGTGGACAAACGTATTCCTGTCATTCTGATCACCGGACATGGCGGGATCTCACAGGCAGTCGAGGCGATGAAACTTGGCGCCTATGACTTTGTCGAGAAGCCCTACAAGCCTGATCGCTTGGTGGATATGGTCAAGCGCGCCTGCGAGCAGCGTCAGGTGACACTGGCGATGGCACCACAGCATCAGCAGAGCACCGACGATGGTCTCGAAAATTTCGTGATTGGCCATTCCGATTCGATCCGCGTTTTGCGCCAGCAGATCAGAGGGCTGGCACAGGTCAATGCCGATGTGATCATCGCCGGAGAAACAGGCACCGGGAAGGAGAGGGTGGCTCGCAGCCTGCATAAGTTGAGTATCCGCCGCGACCACCCGTTCGTGGCGATCAACGTGGCTGCGATCCCCGAGAATCTGCTCGAAAGTGAGCTTTTCGGTCATGAAGCCGGTTCATTTACCGGTGCAGTGAAAAGCCAGCCGGGTATCTTCGAGGCCGCCAACAACGGCATTCTGTTTCTGGATGAGATAGAAAGCATGCCGATGGCGTTTCAGATCAAGCTGTTGCGCGTGCTTCAGGAACGTGAAGTCACTCGCGTCGGCTCGCGCAAACCCATCTCATTGAACGTGCGCATCATCTCTGCAACCAAAGAAGATCTGCGCCAGGCCGCCACAGCTGGCCGCTTCCGTGAGGATCTCTATTATCGGCTGATGGTGGCCGATATCCATCTGCCCCCCTTGCGTGAACGCCCCGGTGATATCCCGTTGCTGTTCGGCCACTTCCTGCGCGAAGCTGCCGCGGCTAACCAATTACCGGCACCGGAACTGAGCTATGAGGATCTGGTTGCACTGGAGATGCACGAATGGCCCGGCAACGTGCGCGAACTCAAGCATACGGCCGAGCGCTATCTGCTGACACACAGCTTCAACGACATCTCGATCCAGGAACTACTGCAACTCGGTTCAACCAACCGCCTCGCACCGAGCAGCGAAGAGGGCTCGCTGACAGCCCGACTTGAACAGGTCGAAAAAGCTCTGCTGAGCGCCGAACTGGCCCATCACAAAGGCAGTATCAAAGAGGTGATGGAAGTCCTCGACCTGCCACGTCGCACCCTGAATCAGAAAATGCAGAAATACGGCCTGCGCCGTGAAGATTTCATCTAGTAAAGAAAAGGGAAAAGGGGTCAGGTACATTTATCGCAAAGCGATAAATGTACCTGACCCCTTTTTAGTACCTGACCCCTTTTTACTTTTTCCGGCAATAAGCAGAATTTTGCCTATTAAGGTTCTAGAGTAGGCGAAATTTAGCTTATTGAATGGGCATTATTTCTTTAATCTATTGTAATTATTAGTCTTTGTATTCTGGCACATCCTTTGCTATACACATAGAGTACGCAATGTACGCACTACAACAATAATGTGGAGAAAAACCAATGCGTCGTATAAGCAAAGTGCTTTGTGCTGCTGCCCTGATGGTGAGTGTTTCAGCTGTGCAGGCACAACAGAACCTTTCTATCGCCACCGGTGGTACCGGCGGTGTCTACTATCCAATCGGTGGTGGTCTGGCTGAGCTGATCAGTCGTCATATCGATGGCTATTCCGCTGTTGCTGAAGTGACCGGAGCCTCGGTTGAAAACATGGGTCTGATTCACCGTGAAGATTCTGATATGGCATTGGCTCTGGCTGATACTGTTTATCAGGCATACAACGGTACGGGCCAGTTTGAAGGCCGCAAGCTGGATGTGTTGGCGCTGGCGTCGATCTATCCTAATGCGGTTCAGATTGTGACACTGGCAGACTCCGGGATTACCTCCCTGGCTGATCTGAAAGGCAAACGTGTTTCTGTTGGTGCGCCAGGTAGTGGTACTGAGCTGAATGCGCGTGCGCTGCTTGAGTCCAATGGTGTTAGCTATGATGACTTCTCGGTTCAGCGTCTGAACTTCAACGAGACTGCTGATGCGCTGCGTGATGGTGATATCGATGCAGGCTTCTGGAGTGTTGGACCACCAACCAGCTCAATTCTGAGCCTGGCAACGACTCGCGATATTACTCTGATCAGCCTAAGTCTGAGCGAAATTGCCAATGCACAGATGGCTGAGCCGGTATTTGCTCCTTACACGCTGAGTGCTGGAATGTATGAAGGGGTTGATAAGGCGACCGAAACAGTCGGTATCCCCAACGTACTGACAGTGAACTCAGGTATGGATGAAGAGCTGGCCTATCAGGTTACCAAGCTGCTGTTCGAGCGCGTTGAAGATCTGCGTGCCATCCACCCGGCTGCCAATGATACCACTATCGAATTCAGCCTGGTTTCTACACCTATTCCACTGCACCCAGGTGCCATTCGTTACTACGAAGAGATTGGTGTGAGCGTTCCTGATCGTCTCAAACCTTAATCTCCCAGCGGGTCGGTGTTATGCATCGGCCCGCTGTGATGCTGATGACCTATCGATAGACTGAACTACTCGACAGACTGAATCTCTCGGCAGACTGGAAAACCACCATGAATAACTCAATTGTAGCTCCTTTGCAGCCGGCTACCTCGTGGCTGCCGCTGGCACAGTCAGGCCCTGTGCCGATGCGCTGGCTGATTGCGATACTCGGCATTTCGCTCTCTCTGTTCCAGCTATACAGTGCGGGTATACAGCCCTTAGGTCTGTTTTATCAGCGCAGTATTCACCTTGCATTGGTATTGATGCTGGCATTTCTGATTTTTACACCTTTTGGCTCCAAGCGGGGACCAATCGCCTCGATCGTTGATATGGCGTTTTTCGGAGCATCCATTCTGTCGGGTTTTTATCTGGTTTTTTATCTTGATGAGATATTTGGTCGCGCCGGTTTCTGGAATCAGACGGATATTATTGTTGCTGTCATCACGACTGTAACACTGCTGGAAGCCAGCCGTCGTGCAGTTGGGTTGGGTCTCACTATTATAGGTATTATCGCCATTGTTTATGCGATGGCGGGTCCACGTGGCGAGCTGCCCTGGATTGGTGAGTGGTTGCCGGGCATATTGAATCACCGGGGCTATACCCTTGAGCGTGTGGCTGCTCAGATGTACCTGGGGCAGGAGGGGATTTTCGGCCTGCCACTGGGTGTTGCTGCCACCTTTGTATTTGTATTCGTTCTATTCGGTGCCCTACTTGAAGTGACGGGTGCCGGTAAGTTCTTTATCGATCTTGCGTTTGCGGCGACAGGGCAGCAACGCGGAGGCCCTGCAAAGGCAGCGGTTCTGGCATCTGCCAGTATGGGTTCCATCTCCGGCAGTTCCATCGCCAATGTTGTGACAACCGGTGCATTCACCATCCCCTTGATGAAAAAGCTGGGATACAAGCCTGCACAGGCTGGTGGGATTGAAGCAGCGGCAAGTACCGGTGGTCAGATCATGCCACCTCTGATGGGAGCAGGTGCCTTCCTGATCGCGGAGTACACCCGCGTACCCTACATGGATATCGTAAAAGTCAGTATTTTCCCGGCGCTGCTCTATTTCGCTACTGTGTACCTGTTTGTTCATATCATTGCCGTTAAACAAGGTATGCATGGTCTGCCGAAGAAGGATCTACCAGTGCTGAAAGAGGTGATGGCACGTGGATGGTTCTTCCTTGCCCCCTTGATTCTGCTGGTCTATCTGCTGGTAAGCGGTGTTTCGCCGATGCGTGTCGGTTTCTATGCAGTTACCGGGATCATCGTTGTAGCTGGCATCAATGGACTATGGCTGGCGATCCAGCGGGGGCAAAAGCAGAATCGACTCAAGGAGGAGGTGACAACCGCTCTGAAGGTCGGCTTTGTGAAGCTGATGCATGGTCTTGAACTCGGCGCCCGCAATGCGGTGTCGGTGAGTATCGCCTGTGGTGTTGCCGGTATCGTGGTGGCCGTGGTGGGGCTGACCGGGCTTGGCCTGAAGTTCTCCTCCATGATGATCGCTTTCTCGGGCGGTAATATCCTGCTGGCTCTGCTGCTGGTGATCATTGCAAGCCTGATCCTGGGTCTGGGCTTGCCGGTCACGGCGAGCTATATCGTATTGATCGTGCTGGTGGGCCCGGCGCTGACCAATGAGTTCGGCATCCCATTACTGATCGCTCATCTGCTGGTGTTCTGGTATTCACAGGATTCGAATGTCACACCGCCGGTGGCACTGGCCGCCTTTGCGGCGGCCGCCATCGCAGGAAGTAAGACCATGGAAACCAGTGTGCAGTCCTGGAAGTTCGCCAAGGGGCTATATCTGATACCGCTGTTCATGGTGTTCAATCCGGAAATCATTATGGGTGGGCCGCTGGAGGTATTGCTCTGGAATGGCTTTATCATCATTCTGGCCCTGATAGCATTCGCAGCCTCTATTGAGGGGTATCTGTTCACCTGGATGCAGTCCTGGATGCGAGCTTTGCTGGCACTGGCGGTCATTGGGGTCTTTTATCCTTCGCTTCAGGTGGAGATGCTGAGCGTCGGTGTGATGTCGGTGCTCCTGGCCTTTAACTTCCTGCAGTACAAGCGGCTTGGCAGAAAAGTAACCACCACATCTGAGGTGGTGTCGTAAGGAGAGGCTGAGGTCTGCGGATCTGGTTTCTTATGCTTTTTTGTTATTCCATCTGTGCGTGAGTTGTCGTTTGCTGTATAAACGGCAACTCACGAAACGAGCCAATGAGAAGCTCGAAAGTCAGCAGGTGGAGAGATGGAAGGTATACTAAAGCAGCCGCAAAATCTGGCGAAGTTATTGCAATCCTTGGTGGACGAGGCCAGCAAACTGCCGGTTGAAGGTGATGTCGCCAACTATATCCCGGCTCTGGCAGCCGTTAATCCCGATCAGCAGGGATTGGCTGTTGCGACGATCGACGGACAGGTGGTCAGTGCCGGTGATGCCACCGTTCCCTTTTCCATCCAGAGCGTATCCAAGATTTTCGGGCTGGTCATGGCGATGAACCGGGTCGGCGATCAGCTCTGGAAACGAGTGCATATGGAGCCTTCCGGCCAGCCCTTCAACTCCATCGTTCAGTTGGAGTGGGAGCATGGCATTCCTCGTAACCCTTTTATCAACGCCGGTGCCATCGTGGTCTCGGATATCCTCGCGACGCACTACTCAGCCTGTAAAACAGCGCTGGTCAGTTTTGTTCGTCAGCTTGCCGGTTGTGAAACCATCTACCCAGATCATGAGGTTTATCTGTCTGAGAAGTTGCACGGTAACCGTAATGCTGCACTGGCATATCTGATGAAGAGCTTTAACAATATTGAAGCGGAAGTTCAGGATGTGCTCGACTACTATTTTCATCAGTGCTCATTGAGCATGACCTGTGAGCAACTGGCGGTGAGCCTGTCGTTTCTGGCCAATCGAGGTGTTCACCCTCATAGCGGGCAGTCGATCTGCACGAGGCGCGATGCCCATAGAATCAATGCGATCCTGTCCACCAGCGGCATGTATGATCAGTCGGGTGAGTTTGCCTTCACGGTAGGTTTGCCAGCCAAGAGCGGCGTCGGCGGCAGTATTATCGCGGTGGTGCCTAACTACGGTGTGATCGTGGCCTGGAGCCCTCGCTTGAACAGCTTCGGCAACTCCTGTCGTGCTATGCACATGATTACCCATCTGGCCGAGCGGCTGGGATTGTCGGTGTATTGATAGGGGTCTTATGACCAGCTTGAGCCTCTACCTGAGGCTCGCTATGTAATTTGAGATATGCTCTAACTTCTCCGGGTCATCATCTACAAAGGTGACTTTAACAGAAACGAATGGCGTGTCGGCCCGGTTGTCGAAAGCCTCAATCCGTGAAACGAAACCATTAATACGAGCGACGCCATCGCCCGATAGCTGCTCTATATCAACAACCACTTGTTCAAGAATGCCGGGAAATGCGCTGTCTTCATTTTTAATAACCACCAGTACATCGCGCAGACTGATATCCTTGATGGCACAGCGAAAAAACTGATTACTGGTTCGTAGTTGTGCGAGGCCTTTGGGTTTTGCCCCGGCTTTCTGTTGCGTCTGTGGTTTGGCTGCGGCTGTCTTGGTTGTTTCAGCAGGCTTACCGAACAAGAGCTTCTGCATCTTCCCTTCCAGCTGTGCTGCCGAGAAGGGCTTACCCAGATAGTCACTCACGCCCGATTGAATCGCTTTCAGAATGTAATCACGTTCACCACGACTGGTTGCCATGAGAAATGGGGTTGTCTTGTACTGCTCTTGCTGGCGTGTCCACTGCAATAACTCTAAACCTGACATCTGCGGCATCTCCCAGTCACAGATAATCAGGTCATAATGACCCTTTTCCAGACATGACTGCGCCTCTTTACCGTTAAACGCGGAGATAACCGATGCTTTCGGAAAAGCATTACGAACAATACGCGTCACGTGTGTGCAGATTGCCTTAGCATCGTCAACGACTAATACAGATAAACCCATCCTGTGCTCCACTTTAAGTAGTTCAGTCGATGATTGAGCCACATTAACCTTGAGACGGCAATGGGCAGGGTTTAGATTGATGCGGTTGGCTTGTATAAGTCATAATGCATGTTACAGAAAAATGATGAGAGCAGAGCAATGCCGCAACTGATTTTTCATGGTGTAAAGAGCGATGATGTCAAAACCTGTTCGACAGCTCTGGTGGAAGAGTTGGCGCAGGTGATGGAGACCTCAACCGATAATTTTCTGCTGGAGGTGATCAACTCGGTTCAGATTTTCAACGGGAGAGAGGAGGTCAAACCCTATCCCTTTGTGGATGTGCGCTGGTTTGAGCGCGGGCAGGTGGTGCAGGATGCCAGTGCGGCTGTCATCACTCAGCACCTGAATCGGGTAGGCTGCGATCCGGTTGATGTGATTTTCACAGCACTTCGTAAAAATGCATATTATGAGAATAGTACTCATTTTGATACCTGAGAGATGGCTTTTCAGGCTCTGGTAGATCATTCGTGGAATCCAGTGTTTCGCAGTAAAGCCGACAGGAAACGAAAAAAACATGCATCCAGGCGAAAAGATTGCTCATCCCAATCGCTACATAATGACCCATATCATGCTCTGGGTTTTTATTCCAATGCTGGTCAGTATCGGTGCATTTAACGGTTATCGAATATATAACGATCATCGTTTGATGTTGAATCAGATAGAGCAGGATGTTGTTGGTTCTTTGCATCTGATCAATGAAGCTATCGCCATTCTGGAGTCCCTGTTTGAAAACAGAATGAGCGAAGGCCTGGATATTTTTATGGAGCAGTATCATCTGTCGGGAGAACAGCCTGGAAAAATTGATCTTGAAGCCCTGAGTGCTCGGCTGGATGACCAGATGGACCTGTATATCATCAATGCTGACAGCGTTGTTCAATACTCCACTCTGGAGCAGGATATTGGCCTGGATATGAAAACTCTAGGGAGTTTTGCTGACTATATTGAGCAAATTCGTGCAGCAGGTTTGCCCCAGGTGGACCCTGTCAGTAAAGAAACCCTGACGGGGTTCTATCGCAAATATGCCTATGCACCAACACCTGATAAAGAGTGGATTCTTGAGCTGGGCTTGAAAAACAGTGTTATTTCATCTTATCTACAAGCGCTTGATCCGGTTAGAGTCATAGAGCGTCTGGTCAGCAATAACCCGGTATTGAACGGAATCAGGATGATTGACAGAGATGGTTGGGAGATCTCAATGTCGACACCCAGTCAGGTGGACGATGTCATTGCTGAGCGAGCTCTGCAAGTCGTCGAATCCTCACAGGATCTTGAAATCAGCCAGTGGAACAGGACATTACGCTATATTGAGCTATCCTCTGACGGTGATTTTAAGTGGGGCGTGTTAGATCAGGTCATAGAGCTGGATTATAATCGTGCTTCGTTAATGTCAGGCATTATTGCCAATCTGTTGGTTACTGTTTTCAGTATTCTTATCTGCCTGGTGTTGGCACGCCGTTTTCGCCGAGTAGAACTGGAGCTGCGCCAGCATGCCGTTTATGACGTTTTGACCGGTATTTACAATCGACGTTATGGGATGAGTATACTCGAAAGAGAAGTGAGCAGGTCAAAACGCCTGAACACTCCTTTTAGCTGCCTGCTGATCGATATAGACCATTTTAAATCCATTAATGATGATTATGGGCATGATGTTGGAGACCAGGTTTTGAGACGCGTCAGTCAGGAGCTCCAGAAGTTTATCCGTCCTTATGACAGTTTCTTTCGGTATGGCGGTGAAGAGTTCATGATTCTCATGCCTGGCTTGACACTACAGGAGGCCTACAGTTGTGCCGAACGTATGCGAGAGATCTGTGAGTCAGTAAAGTTTTCGTTGAGCAAAACAGATCCTGACTTGAATATCACATTCAGTGCCGGAGTGGCTCAGTGCCAACCGGATGATACCCATAAAACCTTGATCAAGCGCGCCGATAAAGCGCTCTACGAAGCGAAACGCAGCGGGCGTAATAAGGTTCTTTTGAGCACCGCTTCTTCCTGAACGTGTTTGTGGTGCTTGTACGCCATTCAAATACTGGCCTTTAGAACATCAAACAGCGCCCTGTCACCAGACAGAGCGCCGTAATGGATCAGGCTGCGTTCTGAGCCTGCTCAGGTATTGGGGTTCTGATCAGATGATCAAAGGCACCCAAGGCTGCCGTGGAGCCGCTGCCCATGGCGATGATGATCTGCTTGTAAGGCACGGTGGTGACATCGCCGGCGGCAAAGATGCCCGGCACAGAGGTTTCACCGCGTGTGCCGATCTCTATCTCGCCGCGTGGGCTTAGCGCGATATCACTGTCCTTCAGCCATTCGGTGTTTGGTACCAGTCCGATCTGGACGAAGATACCAGCCAGCGTAATCTCTCTGGACTCACCTGAGGCACGATCGGTATACACCAAGCCGGTGACACGCTGTCCGTCGCCCTTGACCTCGGTGGTCAGTGCTTCCTTGAAAATGGTGATATTGCTCATCGAGCGTGCTTTGCGCTGCAGCACTTCATCTGCACGCAGTGTGTTGTCAAACTCCAGCACCGTGACATGCTCGACGATGCCGGCCAGGTCAATAGCTGCCTCGATACCCGAGTTACCTCCACCGATCACGGCAACACGCTTGCCCTTGAACAGCGGGCCGTCGCAGTGCGGACAGTAAGCCACACCCTTGCCACGATACTCCTGTTCACCCGGTACATTCATTTCACGCCAGCGCGCACCGGTCGCGAGGATCACGGAACGGCTTTTCAGCAGGGCGCCATTTTCCAGTTCCAGCTCGAACAGGTCGCTGCCACTCAGTTTTGCTGCTTTCTGATTGGTCATCAGATCGACATCATACTCCAGTACGTGCTGCTCCAGATTGGCCACCAGTTTAGGGCCTTCTGTCGCCTTGACCGAGATGAAGTTCTCGATGCCGACCGTATCCAGCACCTGTCCACCGAAGCGCTCAGCCACCAGGCCGGTACGGATTCCTTTGCGTGCCGCATAGATTGCGGCGGATGCAGCAGCAGGGCCTCCGCCGACGATCAGTACATCGTAGGGTGCTTTGCTGCTCAGCTCAGCAGCCTGTTTTTTCGCCGCGCCGCTATCCAGTTTGTTGACGATCTCAGGCAGCGTCATGCGACCCTGGCCGAAAGTTTTGCCGTTCAGGAACACGGTGGGTACAGCCATAACGCTGCGCGCTTCAGCCTCTTCGGTGAACAGCGAACCATCGATCATTACACTGCTGACTTTCGGGTTCAGGGTCGCGATCAGATTCAGGGCCTGTACCACATCCGGGCAGTTCTGGCAGGAGAGGGATATAAAGGTCTCGAACACCATCTCGCCATCTAACTGCTTGATCTGATCGAGCAGTGCCTGTTCTGCCTTGGCGGGATAGCCGCCATTCTGCAGCAGGGCCAGAATCAGTGAGGTGAACTCATGGCCCATGGGGATGCCGGCAAAGCGCACACGCGGGGCTTCACCGGCAGGACCGATCGCCATGCTGGGCTTGCGCACATCAGCATCGGGGCGTTCGATCAGGGAAATCTTGTCTGACAGCTCTGCGATCTCATACGCCAGACCTGACAGTTCTTTGCCTTTTGGGCTGTCATCGGTGGAAACGGTTATCTCGATCGGATTAACGATCTTCTGCAGATAGGTGTCCAGCTGTTGTTTGATGTTGGAATCCAGCATGAGTCTGTCCTTAAGCCCATGGATGGGCTGTATGCTGGCAACGCAGGAGCGGTTGCCAGTAAATGATTCTAGAGAAGGTGTCGGCTACGACAGCCAGAAGGCTGCCGCAGTCCGACGGGGGAGCAACGCTTAGATCTTGCCGACCAGGTCCAGAGAAGGAGCCAGTGTGTCAGCGCCTGGCTGCCATGCAGCAGGGCAGACTTCGCCATCGTGAGTGGCAACGTACTGAGCGGCCTGGATTTTGCGGACCAGCTCTTTGGCAGAGCGGCCGATACCCAGATCGTGCACTTCAGATACTTTGATCTCGCCTTCTGGGTTGATCACGAAAGTACCACGCAGCGCCAGACCTTCCTCTTCGATCATCACGCCGAAGTTGCGTGAGATAGTACCTGTTGGGTCACCGATCATTGGATACTGGATCTTCTGAATAGTGTCAGACGCATCGTGCCAGGCTTTGTGAGTGAAGTGCGTGTCGGTGGATACGGAATAAACTTCCACGCCCATCTCTTTCAACTGACCGTAGTAGTCAGCCAGATCACCCAGCTCAGTCGGGCAGACAAAAGTGAAGTCTGCAGGGTAGAAGAACACAACAGACCACTTACCTTTCAGGTCAGCGTCAGTGACGTTGATGAACTCACCATTATGGAAAGCCGTGGCGTTGAAAGGTTTTACAACGGTGTTGATCAGTGTTTGTGACATCTTGTCTCTCCAGTGTGGTTAAAAAATATTGTTTAAAGTGTTTGTGCTTTAAAGGGTTACGAGAACGCTTTTTGGTAACGACACCCTTCGTTACCGCTCGATGTGTATAGTAGGGATCTGGTGTTAATATTGAAAATTAATTGATTAAATATAAGTGATTGCAAAAAGCTATACGATGAGTCGTGATGTCGCATTCCCGTAACGAAACGAGTGCACTATAATAGGCGGTTTTACCTAGCCAACGGTGGACTCGTCCGCTCAGGAGTGAATGCGAAATCCATGATCAAGACACCTTACTATCTCATCGATAAAACCAAGCTGCTGCGCAATATGGAGAAGATCGCCTATGTGCGAGAACACTCCGGTGCGAAAGCGTTGCTGGCACTGAAATGCTTTGCCACCTGGTCGGTTTTTGACCTGATGCAGGAATATATGGATGGCACCACCTCATCCTCCCTGTTTGAGGTCAGGCTGGGGCGTGAGAAGTTTGCCGGTGAGACGCATGCCTACAGTGTGGCCTATGCCGATGATGAGATCGACGAGGTGTTGGCCAACAGTGACAAGATCATCTTCAACTCGATCAGCCAGCTGAATCGCTTTGCCGACAAGGCCGCCGATGCCGTCAAAGGGCTGCGGGTCAATCCCGGGGTCAGTAACTCTGAGTTCATTCTGGCCGATCCGGCACGCCCGTTCAGTCGTCTGGGGGAGTGGGATCCTGAAAAGATCGAAGCAGTGATCGATCATATCTCCGGTTTCATGTTGCACTATAACTGCGAGAACAACGATTTTGATCAGCTTGATCAGTCGCTGGCACGTATCGAAGAGCGTTTTGCTCATCTGTTGCATCAGGTGGAGTGGGTCAGCCTGGGTGGTGGTATCCACTTTACCGGTGAAGGCTATCCGCTGGATCGCTTCTGTGCCCGCCTTAAGTCATTTGCTGAACGCTATGGGGTGCAGGTTTATCTGGAGCCGGGTGAGGCGGCCATCACCCAGAGTACCTCGCTGGAAGTCACTGTGCTGGATACACTTTATAACGGCAAGCATCTGGCTGTTGTCGACAGCTCCATCGAAGCGCATCTGCTGGATCTGCTGATCTATCGTCAGGAGGCGAAAATGGCCCCCTGTGATGGCCCGCATACCTATATGGTGTGTGGTAAATCCTGCCTTGCCGGAGATATCTTCGGTGAGTTCAAGTTTGACCATGAACTGCAGGTCGGTGATCGTCTCTCTTTTGAGGATGCTGCCGGTTATACCATGGTCAAGAAGAACTGGTTCAATGGCGTGAAAATGCCTTCGATTGCCGTGCGTCAGTTGGATGGGCGCGTTGAGGTGGTCAGGGAATTCACATTTGATGATTTTGCAAATAGCCTCTCCTGAGCGAGGAGGTGACCGATTGAAAAAAGGTCGAGTTGAGGAAATGAAATGAAGAAAAATGTTCTGATTATAGGTGCAGGGGGGGTGGCCCAGGTTGTGGCTCACAAATGCGCACAACACAATGATCTGCTGGGCGATATCAACATTGCATCGCGCAGCATTGAAAAGTGTCACCAGATCATAGCCAGTGTGAACGAAAAAGGTGCCATGAAGGTACCGGGTGTGCTCGAAGGGCATGCGCTGAATGCACTGGATGTCGAAGCAACCAAGGCGCTGATCGAGAAGACGGGTTCTCAGATCGTGATAAATGTCGGGTCTGCTTTCGTCAATATGCCGGTTCTGACAGCCTGTATCGAAGCAGGTGTTGCGTACCTGGATACTGCCATCCATGAGGAACAGGACAAAATCTGCGAAACGCCACCCTGGTACGGCAATTACGAGTGGAAGCGTCGCGCAGTCTGCGAAGAGAAGGGTATAACGGCGATTCTGGGTGTCGGTTTTGACCCGGGTGTTGTGAATGCCTATGCCGCTCTTGCTGATCGTGAATATTTCGACAAGATCGACTCCATCGATATTATTGATGTCAACGCAGGTAGCCATGGCCGCTACTTTGCAACCAATTTCGACCCTGAGATCAATTTCCGTGAGTTTACCGGACAGGTCTGGTCCTGGCAGAACAGCCAGTGGACCAGCAATCAGATGTTCGAAATCAAGAAAAACTGGGATCTTCCGGTGGTTGGCGACAGCCAGACATTCATGACCGGACACGATGAGGTCCATTCGATTTCACAGAATCTTGATGTGCCGAATGTCCGCTTCTGGATGGGCTTCGGTGAGCACTACATCAATGTATTCACCGTGCTGAAAAACCTCGGCCTGCTATCTGAACAGCCGGTTACAACGGCTGAAGGGCTTGAAGTGGTGCCGCTCAAAGTGGTTAAGGCGGTACTACCTGATCCTGCATCACTGGCACCGACCTACAGTGGCAAGACCTGTATCGGTGATCTGATCAAAGGTCAGAAGGATGGCCAGGAACGCGAAGTGTTCATCTATAACGTTGCGGATCATGCTGATGCCTATGAAGAGGTTGGCAGCCAGGGTATCTCCTACACCGCGGGTGTTCCACCGGTGGCGGCTGCGATCCTGATTGCACGTGGTGACTGGGATGTCGGCAAAATGGTGAACGTTGAAGAGCTTCCACCCCAGCCGTTCCTCGGCCTGCTGAACAAGATCGGCTTGCCAACGCGTATTCGCGATGAGCAGGGTGATCGTGCACTTCATTTCGACTGATCGGCTCTGCTGAACTGGTCGCACAAAAACCGGCTGCCTGAGGGTGGCCGGTTTTATGCCCAAGGATGGGCAGTATGCTGGCAATGCAGGAGCAATTGCCAGCCATTTGAACACCGCAGCCTGATTATCAAATTCCGGCTGAGTCATCCTTTGGCAACACGACCCACTCCGGTTCCTCAAACTCTCCGATCACGGTGATCTCACAGGTGCGGGCATGCTTTTCCAGTATCGCCTTCACGGTGGCATCGCGCCGGTCATCCTTAGCATCACGGTGCGCTTTGGATTCCCAGGTTGCGATCGCCAGCAGGGTGTCTGGCTCGCCAATTTTGCGATGCAGATAGGTGCCTTGGGCGCCGGGTGTACGCTGAATAATCTCGCTGGCTTCTATCCAGGCGGCGGCATACTGCTCCACCGTATAGCCTGGCTTCATGCGCACTTCAAAGATGAACTTCATGGGCTGACTCCTCCTGAGGCAATCGGTGATCACATCAAGTATTGCAGCTCAGCCCTGAAGGTCAAAGGTGTTGTTCTACCCAGGCCTTGAACTGAGCAGGTGGCAGAGCGCCAGACAGGCGATCAACCTCCTTGCCCTGTTTGAACAGTATCAGTGTGGGAATGCTGCGGATGCCGAAGCGTTGCGCGAGTCCCTGTTCTGCCTCTGTATCGACCTTGCCGAGGCGCACCGAGGGCTCCAGTGCTGCTGCGGCCTGTTCAAAAACAGGTGCAAACTGTTTGCAGGGGCCGCACCATGATGCCCAGAAATCCACCACCAGTGGCAGGTCCGAACTGGCATGTGCGTTGAAATAGGCCTGTGTCAGGTTGATGGGGTGCCCGCTGAACAAGGGTTGTTTGCAGGCACCGCAACGACCCTCTGTAGAGGTGCGGTTGCTGGGTACCCGGTTTTTGCGATGGCAATGCGGGCAGGCAAGAATCTGTGAATCGGACATGGCAGTTTCTCCGGTGTTTGTGCTTAGATGGTGTTGGTTGAGATATATTTCAATCCTCTTATCTATTTTCTACCCCATGATCAGGAAACATCAGGATGAGTCTGATTTTGCGACAGCTGGCCGTAGGGGATTTGAAGCCTCTCTCACTGGAGATAGCACCGGGTGAAATTCTATGCCTCTCAGGAGCCTCCGGCAGCGGTAAAAGCCGTCTGCTGCGGGCCATTGCTGATCTTGACCCGCATCAGGGCAGCGTATGGCTCGAAGGTACAGAGCAGTCGAGTGTATCAGGACACTGCTGGCGGAACTGGGTGCGTCTGGTCCCGGCGGAGAGTCAGTGGTGGTTTGAAACGGTAGAGGAGCACTTTCCAGCTGACAAGGAGCAGGATCTTTCCGCACTGGGGCTAAAGCAGAAGATGCTTAAATCGCCAGTGAGCAGGCTTTCATCAGGCGAAAAGCAGCGGCTGTCACTGGCAAGGGCTTTGGCGGTAGCACCGCGAGCTTTGTTACTGGATGAGCCGACAGCTAATCTTGATCCGGATGCCACTGAGCAGATTGAGCGCTGGTTGCTGCAGTCAATCAGGGCGCATCAATGGCCTGTGATCTGGGTGGCGCATGATCCGGAGCAGATAGCGCGTGTGGCGAGTCGCCATTACCAGCTTAAAGCAGATCAACTGAGGGAGGTTAGCCATGGAAGTGATTGATCTGGCCTGGTGGCAATTGGGGCTGGCGGCACTGATGGTGGTCGCGCTGGCGATCTGCTCTCATCTGGTGCGTCTGGGGGTGGAGAAGAGCCTGCTGATTGCAGCCGTTCGCACGGTGGTGCAGCTGAGTCTGATCGGTCTGGTGCTGGAGGCGCTGTTTGCGACTACTGCGCTGCACTGGGTTGCACTGATGGCACTGGCGATGCTGCTGATTGCAGGACGCGAGGTGACACGGCGTCAGAAACGACGTCTGACCGGTGGCTGGGGCTTCGGTATCGGTACCCTGTCGATGTTTCTATCCTCCTTCGCGGTCACGATTCTGACACTGACGGTGATTATCGGCCCCGATCCCTGGTATACCCCGCAGTATGCGATTCCTCTGCTGGGTATGATGCTGGGCAATACCATGACCGGGGTGGCGATCAGTCTGGATCGCCTGACCGAAACTGCCTGGCAGCAGCGTGCGGCAATAGAAGGCCGCCTGATGCTGGGACAGACCTGGCAGCAGGCAATAACCGACATACGCCGCGATGCAATGCGCAGCGGCATGATACCGACGATCAATGCAATGGCGGCAGCCGGCGTCGTCAGCCTGCCGGGGATGATGACCGGTCAGATACTCGCCGGCAGCTCGCCTGCGCTGGCGGTGAAATATCAGATACTGGTGATGCTGACCATAACGGTTGGAGTGGGTTTCGGAACGCTGGCAGGCGTCACGCTGGCCAGTCGTCGTTTGTTTGATGGTCGGGAGCGCCTGCGTATGGATCGTCTTGTCTAGGTTTTCATCGCTTTGGGGGTTTGTATTCTCGAGGTTGCTTGATCATACTTCTCCCATCTGAACAGATGGATCTTTGCGGAGAAAGATGATGAAGGGCAATAAGCAAGTTATCAAAGAGTTGAATAAAGTACTCGTGTCGGAGCTGACTTCGATCAACCAGTACTTTCTGCATGCGCGCATGTATCGCAACTGGGGGCTGAACGAGCTCGATGAGGTGTGCTACAAGAAGTCGATCAAGGACATGAAACAGGCCGATAAACTGATCGAGCGGGTGCTGTTTCTGGAAGGACTGCCAAACCTTCAGGATCTGGGCAGGCTGAAGATCGGTGAGGATACGGTTGAGATGCTCGGCTGCGATGAGGCATTCCAGAAAGAACAGCTCGAACTGCTGCGTCATGCCATAGCTTTGTGCGAAAAAGAGCAGGACTATATCAGTCGCGAGCTGCTGGAAGATATTCTGGAGTATGAAGAGGAGCACCTCGACTGGCTCGAAACGCAGCAGTATCAGGTTCAGAATCTGGGGCTGGAAAACTATCTGCAGTCTAAAGTGTAAAGGGAGAGTAACGAAATGAAAGGCAATACCCAGATAATCGCTGCGTTGAATAAATTGCTGGCCAACGAGCTGGCGGCGATGGATCAGTACTTCATTCACTCCCGCATGTATCAGGACTGGGGCTTGAACAAGCTGTATGAGCGTATTGATCATGAGTTCGATGATGAAAAGGGTCATGCATCCAAGCTGATAGAGCGTATTCTATTCCTGGAAGGCACGCCGGATATGTCCACACGTGATGTGATCAACGTGGGCAAGGATGTACCAGCTATGCTGCAGAGCGACCTGGATGTGGAGTATAAGGTTGCTGGCATGCTCAAGGAGACGATAGCCCTGTGCGAAAAAGAGCAGGATTATGTCACGCGGGAGATGCTGGAAACCCTGCTGGATGATACCGAGGTTGATCACGCCTACTGGCTGGAAAAACAGCTGGGTCTGATTAAACTGCTCGGTCTGCAGAACTACCTTCAGTCGCAGATCTGATTCTGCTGGTTTAATTGTTCTGCTGGTCACTTCCGCTTATGCTCAGAGGTCAACGCCGACACATTTATGTGACGGTGACACTATCTGAGCATAAGAGGTGAGTGGATGTCTGAACAGGCATTTCAGCGAGCAATACTGGCTGAGCTCAAGCGTATCGCCAGTGCACTGGAGCAGGATCATCGCCCCCCGGAGGTCGATTGGCGCAGCGTTGAAGCGGGTGTCTGGCGACAGCGCGAGAATGACGGCTGGATCGAGCCGATCAGTGCAGCCAGCCCGGTGGCATTGACTGATCTGGTAGGAATCGATCGCCAGCGTGAGCGAATCGTTACGAATACCCGCCAGTTTCTGGATCGGCTGCCAGCCAACAACGTGCTGCTCTGGGGCGCTCGCGGAACAGGCAAATCCTCGTTAATCCGTGCTTTGCTGCGTGCCTATGCGGTAGAGGGCTTGCGCGTGCTGCAGGTGGATCGTGATGATCTGCTGCACCTGCCAGCGATTCTGTCGCACCTGTCGGCACAACCTTTCCGTTTTATTCTCTATTCTGATGATCTCTCTTTTGAACGCAATGATGCCAATTACAAACGGTTGAAGAGCGCGCTGGATGGTGCGTTGTCATCGGCACCGGATAATGTGTTGATCTACGCCACATCCAACCGTCGGCACCTGTTGCCGGAATCCTCGACCGATAACCTCCAGGCAAGCTGGGTTGATGGCGAACTGCACCCCGGGGATGCAATAGAGGAGACGATCTCGCTGTCGGACCGTTTCGGCCTGTGGATCAGCTTCTATCCCTTCAATCAGGATACTTACCTTGCAGCTGTCCAGCACTGGATAGGTCAGTTGGCGGTCCGGCATGGACTTGAGTATCAATGGACGGAAGCGCTGCAGAAAGAGGCGGTCAGTTTCGCTCAGGCACGCGGAGTACGTTCCGGGCGCAGCGCCTGGCAGTTTGCCTGTCAGTGGGTAGGGGCTGCGGCACTGCAATCGTACTAACAGTGAGTTGTTAAAAAACAATCTGGCACTAACCTTGCTTCAATCAACCTGACACTTTTGTGATAGTGATGGAATCGAGGTTGAGATGAATGTTGCAGTGACCCGTAAAGGCTGGGAGGCCGAGCTGGAGATGGTGTTCTCCAGCCGACATGGCGCAACCCGACTGAGTAAGCGGAGCCGGCGTGGGCCACTGGCGCTGCAGCGCCCATTTTATCCTGAAGGCGAGGTGTGTCACACCTATCTGCTGCACCCACCGGGTGGTCTGGTGGGGGGAGATCAGTTGCAGATCAACCTCAGGGTTGAGCAGGGTGCACACGCTCTGCTTACGACGCCCGGTGCAACTAAATTCTATCGCTCCGATGGACGTCTGGCTCAGCAGCGCCAGCATCTGGTGGTGGATCAGGATGGTGCTCTGGAGTGGTTTCCTCATGAGAATATCTATTTCCCCGGCGCGATTGCGCAGCTTGATACCCGCCTGGAGCTGGCAGCCAGCAGTCGCTTTATCGGCTGGGAGCTGCAGTGCCTCGGGCGTCCGGTGATCGATGAGGTATTCACCTCGGGGGAGGTCAGAGCAGGTCTGACGCTGATGCTGGAGGGGAAGCCTGTCCTGATTGAGCAACTGGTCACCGAAGGGGATCAACTGATCCGTTCGGCATCCGGTCTGCGACAGCATCCGATGAGCGGCACGATGATTATTTACGCGCCGGATCTTCCTGATATTGAGCCGATTCGAGAGCTGTTGGCTGAATCGCACCAGGTTGTTTCGGCAGCGACCTGTGTTGATGGCGTACTGGTGGTCCGACTGCTGGGTAACCGTACCGAATCGATGCAGCGCATCATGATTAGTATCTGGCAAATGATTCGTCCACAGGTGTTTGGCAGGCCAGCCTGCCTGCCGCGTATCTGGTCTACCTGAAGCTATCTCTATTTTCATGCTTTATGGTGCATCGCTTTACTGCATTGTTTAGGTGCATAAAAGGAGAGTGCTTTTCAATGTGCACTGTTCTCGTGCACATTCATTTATCCCCGAAACAGCATCACCCGTGAACCTCTACTGAATTGGTTGATTTCGCGTTGTGCGCCATTTTGGTACGCAGTTTGCAAAAGTACCGTCAGACACACCGAACTGAGTGAAGACTAGCTTAGCCAAGACAAGCTTAGCCAAAACAAGCAGGAGCTGACTGATGGAGCTGACCCCACGCGAGAAAGACAAACTGATGCTGTTTACGGCAGGTCTTCTGGCCGAACGGCGTAAGGCACGTGGCCTGAAGTTGAACTACCCGGAAGCGATTGCTTATATCAGCGCCGCAGTTCTGGAAGGGGCTCGCGATGGAAAAACGGTGGCAGAGTTGATGGATTATGGCCGTACCCTGCTCACGCGCGATGAGGTGATGGAAGGGATAGCCGAGATGATCCATGACGTTCAGGTGGAAGCCACTTTCCCGGATGGCACCAAGCTCGTGACTGTCCACGAACCGATTGTCTGAGGAGAGAAACATGATTCCCGGTGAAATGCAGGTAATGGCAGGTGATATCGAGCTGAATGTCGGTCGCGACACTCTGACGGTGGAGGTCGCCAATACCGGTGATCGACCGGTGCAGGTCGGCTCTCACTATCACTTCTTTGAAACCAATCAGGCACTGCGCTTTGATCGTGACCCCACGCGTGGCTATCGCCTCAATATAGCGGCCGGTACGGCTGTGCGGTTTGAGCCGGGCCAGAGCCGAACGGTTGAGCTGGTGGCCTATGACGGTAAGCGCGAAGTCTATGGATTTCAGGGCCAGATTATGGGCGCGCTCTGAGCGCAGCAGCAACTGACAGGAGTGCGTGAACATGGCAAAGATTTCCCGGCAGGCCTATGCCGAAATGTTTGGACCGACAACCGGTGATCGCCTGAGACTGGCAGATACAGAGCTTTGGCTGGAGGTTGAGAAGGACTTCACCATCTATGGTGATGAGGTCAAGTTTGGCGGGGGTAAGGTGATCCGCGATGGTATGGGGCAGAGCCAACGCCCTGATTCCGAAACCATGGATCTTGTGATCACCAATGCGCTGATTATCGATCACTGGGGTATCGTCAAGGCGGATGTCGGCATCAAACATGGCCGCATTGTCAGTATTGGCAAGGCGGGCAACCCGGATGTGCAGCCTGGTGTCACGATTGTGATCGGGCCAGGTACGGAGGTGATTGCCGGTGAGGGGCAGATACTCACGGCAGGAGGCGTCGACTCGCATATCCACTTTATCTGCCCACAGCAGGTTGAAGAAGCACTCAGCTCCGGGGTTACCACCATGCTTGGTGGTGGCACCGGCCCTGCCACAGGTACTAATGCCACCACCTGTACACCCGGCCCCTGGAACATCTATCGCATGCTGGAGGCGGCTGACTCAATGCCGATGAATCTGGGCTTTCTTGGTAAGGGAAATGCGAGCCAGCCAGAGGCGCTGCGTGAGCAGATTGCGGCTGGCGCGATGGGGCTCAAACTGCATGAAGACTGGGGAACCACACCCGCAGCCATCGACTGCTGTCTGAGTGTTGCGGACGAGATGGATGTGCAGGTCGCGATCCATACCGATACCCTGAACGAGTCGGGTTTTGTCGAGGATACGCTGGCTGCCATCGGTGGCCGAGTGATTCACACCTACCATACCGAGGGGGCGGGTGGCGGCCATGCGCCGGATATCATCAAGGCGTGTGGTGAATCCAATATTCTGCCGTCCTCCACCAATCCGACCCGACCCTACACGATCAATACGGTGGATGAGCATCTGGATATGCTGATGGTCTGCCATCATCTTGATCCGTCGATTGCTGAAGATGTGGCGTTTGCGGAATCGCGGATACGGCGTGAAACCATCGCTGCGGAAGATATTCTGCATGATCTGGGGGCGTTCTCAATGATCGCGTCTGATTCCCAGGCGATGGGGCGAGTCGGTGAGGTGATCATCCGCACCTGGCAGACGGCGCACAAGATGAAGGTGCAGAGGGGAGCTCTCAGTGGCGACACGTCCCGCAATGATAATAACCGCATCAAACGTTACATCGCCAAATATACGATCAACCCGGCACTGACACATGGTATCGCGCACGAGGTCGGCTCCATCGAGCCGGGTAAGCTGGCAGATCTTGTGCTCTGGAAACCCGCTTTCTTTGGCATCAAGCCCAGTCTGATCGTCAAGGGCGGGATGATTGCGATGGCGCCGATGGGCGATCCCAACGCTTCCATCCCGACCCCTCAGCCCTCTCATTATCGCCCCATGTTCGGTTCCATCGGGCGTGCCGTACAGAGCACCTCAATGCTGTTTCTGTCACAGGCAGGGATTGCGGCGGGTGTGCATGAGAGCCTGGGGCTGCGCAGCCGGATCGGTGAGGTGCGCGGCTGTCGTACCGTGACCAAGGATAAGATGATTCTGAACAGCTACCAGCCGGTGATAGAGCTTGATTCCCAGACCTATGAGGTGCGCGCCGATGGTGAGCTACTGGTGTGCGAACCGGCAGACTGCCTGCCGATGGCGCAGCGCTACTTTTTGTTTTAGGTGCGCTGATTTAGGTGCGTTGTTTCAGGTGAGCTGTTTTAGATGCGCTGTTTCAGAAGTGGGCTTTCACGTTTATACGCAGTTTTTAAAGGATAGGCACAATGATTCGATTTACCCGAAAACTGGATGACGCAGCACAGGCGAATGTCAGCCTCAGCCTGCCGATAGACCAGCGGATTCGCAGCCGATTGCGGGTGACCCTGGATGATGGCCGTGAAGCGGGGCTATTTTTGCCGCGGGGCCAGATTCTGCGCGGTAGTGATCTGCTGGCGAGTGAGTGCGGGCTGATCGTGGTGATCAAGGCGGCGCCTGAATCGGTATCCACTCTCTACAGTGATGATCCCTTTGCTCTGATGCGGGCCAGTTACCACCTGGGCAACCGCCATGTACCGCTGCAGATAGCACCGGGATTTGTGCGCTACCAGCATGATCATGTTCTGGATGCGATGGTAGAGGGTTTGGGGTTGAGTGTGACCTGTGAAACAGCGCCTTTTGAACCAGAGGCCGGAGCCTATGCCGGTGATGGGCATGGTGGCCATCATCATGGCGATCATCAGGATGGTCATCACCACAACCATCAACAAGGCCATCAAAAAGACCATCACCACGATCATCACAAACATGACAACGATGAATAGCAGGATCACTGCACTGACGACCGACAGAAGGAAACACGCATGAAACTGATCAAGACGATGACGTTTACCCTCGCTCTGTTGAGCTCTCCATTGGCACTGGCGCATGCGGGTGTTCATCTCAGTCATGGCTTTGTTGAAGGGCTGTTGCATCCGTTGACCGGCCTGGATCATCTGCTGATGCTGCTGGGTGTGGGTGCAATGGGAGCCTGGATGGTGGCCGAGAAACGCTATGCACTCTATGCCGGTGCGATCATCTCCCTGCTCGGTGGTGCACTGCTGGGGCTGGCAACCGGTTGGGGTGCCGGTGTTGAGGAGATGATTCTGCTGTCACTGTTTGTAATAGCCGCTTGTCTCTTTTTCAAACGCAGCAATCCAGTGGCGATGGTGGCGGCCCTGATGCTGGTGCTGTTTCATGGCTGGGCGCATGGGATCGAGATGCCGGCAGGTGATGTGTCAGCCTTTCTGCCGGGTATGTTGCTGATGGCGACGGTTCTGATGGCTGTTGGCTTTATGCTGGGCAAGCTTATCCAGCCCAAATGGCTGGGGGCGGGCAGTGGTGTGGCAGCGGCTCTGATCGCAGCATTGGGTTGAGCCGATTCATGCTGTCTGACCTGCGTCTTTTCCAACTTATCAGCCCAGCCCTGCCGGTGGGTGCGTTCACCTATTCTCAGGGGCTGGAGTGGGCGATCGAGGCGGGTTGGGTGGTGGATGCTGATTCGCTGGCGGACTGGCTCGGCAGTGTCATGCAGCACAGTGTGATGTCGCTGGAACTGCCGATTCTGATCCGTCTGCATCGTGGTTTTTCGGCGTTACATCTCGTTAATGAAGCTTCTGAGGCTGAAGCGACAAAGCAGATGATTCGTGACTGGTGCCAGTATCTGATCGCCAGTCGAGAGAGCGCTGAACTCAGGGCAGAGGAGCGACAGCGGGGTAAGGCACTGGCCGTTTTGTTGCCATCTCTGGCGATCGATCTGCCGCCTGATACTGCTGATGCGATCCGACAGACACAACTGGCCGGTATGGCGCTGGCAGCTGTGCGCTGGGGCATTGCAGAAGAAGCCCTGTGCCAAGGTTATCTGTGGAGTTGGCTGGAGAACAGTGTGATGGCAGGGGTCAAGCTGGTGCCTCTGGGGCAGACGGCGGGGCAGCAGTTGCTGCTGAAACTGTCAGAAAAGGCTCCCCTGATGATTGAGCAGGCGTTGTCCTTGCCGGATGCGTTGGTCGGCAGTTCAACCCCGGCGCTGGCGATCGCATCCAGCCGCCATGAAACCCAATACACCCGGCTGTTTCGTTCCTGATACGGAACTTGAGCTATTCATTCAATGATAATTCTGGATAAATGATAATGAGCGACTACAAATCCCCTCTGCGAATCGGTGTCGGTGGTCCGGTTGGCTCCGGTAAAACCGCACTGCTTGAAGTACTGTGTAAAGCGATCAGAGATAATTTCAGCATCGCGGTCGTCACCAACGATATCTATACCCAGGAGGATGCCCGCATCCTGACCCAGGCAGAAGCCTTGCCGGCTGATCGCATCGTGGGTGTTGAAACCGGAGGTTGTCCTCACACAGCGATTCGTGAAGATGCCTCAATGAATCTGGCAGCGGTCGAGGACCTTGCACGGCTGCACAAGGATCTGGATGTGGTCTTTGTCGAAAGTGGCGGCGATAACCTCAGCGCTACCTTCAGCCCGGAACTGGCGGATCTGACCATCTATGTGATTGATGTGGCAGAAGGGGAGAAGATTCCACGCAAAGGTGGCCCAGGCATCACGCGTTCAGATCTGCTTGTGATTAACAAGATCGACCTGGCGCCCTATGTTGGCGCTGATCTGAGTGTGATGGAGTCGGATACCAAGCGGATGCGCCCCGGCAAGCCCTATGTGTTTACCAATCTCAAGACCGGTATCGGGCTGGATGTGATCATTGAATTCATTATCAGGCAGGGGATGCTTGAAGCCAAGGCGGGATGACTATCGGTTAACAATCGCCCACATGCGTGTCTTATATTTCAGTCACACATGTGGGCAGCGTCTCTGTAAAGCAGTCTCAGTAAAAGCCTCCTCAACTAAACCAGTATCAGCGAGGATTGCGCTCAGCCAGCGGTGCGGAGAAGGTGTACTCCATATCCCAGGGGAAACGGATCCAGGTATCCTGGCTTACTTCTGTAACAAAGGTGTCTACTAAGGGCTTGCCGGCTGGTTTGGCATAGATCGTAGCAAAATGTGCCTTGGGCAGCATCTCGCGGACATGACGGGCGGTCTTGCCGGTATCAACCAGGTCATCAATCAGCAGCATCCCTTCGCCATCACCCTCAATACCTTTCAGGATATTCAGCTCACCCTGAAGTAAGGCTGTGCCACTGTCGGCATCTGTCTCGTAACTGGTGACACAGATGGTGTCGATCAGTCGAATATCCATTTCTCGGGCGAGGATGGCTGCAGGAACAAGACCTCCACGGGTGATTGCCACGATACCCTTCCACGGGCCCATTTCAAGCAGGCGCCAGGAGAGCGCTCGGGCATTACGGTGCAGTTCTTCCCAGGATACGGGGAAGTCCTTGTTGTATGGATTAACTGACATGATGTGGCTCTCCATGGGGTTGACGCCTTCAGGCCATCACCCTTTGTCAAGGTAATGGCCTGTTACAAAGGCGCGACCCCGTTAAAAAAGTGCGCTATTTTAACCTGCTGTCGTCTATTTGTCAGTCAGAAAATAGGCATCAGTACTGCCTGGCTGTATCAGGTTTTAACTTTCGATTCGACCTCATAAAAACGCCATGAGGATTTACCTGATGCTTTGGCCTGATACATGGCCGCATCACCTGCTATCATAAGCTTGTCAAGCGATGTGCCATGTTCAGGGTAAAGCGCTATGCCAATACTGACACCTATTTCACACACCTTATCCTGATACTCGATGGGCGCTCTGATAGCCTGAATCACCTTGTCGGCAACAACGCTGGCATCCTCTTCTGAGGCGATATTTTCCAGCAGTATGACAAATTCATCACCCCCGATGCGCACAACCGAGTCACTGCCACGTATCTCAGAGCGAAAGCGCCCAGCCACAATCTTCAATACCTCATCACCAGTAGTGTGGCCATACTGATCGTTGATCGGTTTGAACCCATCGAGGTCCATGTACAGCAGCGCCATGCGCTGATGATTACGACGAGCCTTGAGATCGGCTACGTTGAAGCGATCATAGAATTGTGTACGGTTGGGCAGGCCGGTAAGGCTGTCATGTTCAGCCATATGGCGGATTAGGTCCTCTGAGGCTTTACGTGAGGTGATATCTATCATGGTGCCGATCGTACCTACAACCTGCCCGTTGGCGTCCTGGTGTGTTGTGGCTCGAACAACCACCCAGAGAAAGGTGCTGTCAGCACAGCCGATACGAAACTCCTCCATATAGGGTGTGCTGTCAGTGTTTCTGATCAGTGCAAAGCAGCGCTCTTGGGCGCGGGGGTGTTCATCCGGATGCAAAAGCTCAATCCAGTCCCTGCCCAATCGGCTCTTGATGGTAAAACCGGTCAGAGATTGAAACGCCGGGTTCAGGTAGGTAATCCGTCGCTTGTTATCTGTCTGAAAAACGACATCCTTGATATGCTCAGACAACTCACGATAAAGCCTTTCAGAGGACTCAAGTCGGTAGGTCTGGCGACCAATATACCAGACAAACAGGGTGCTGATGAGTGCCAGGAGTACGCCGGTAGTTTGCAGCAGCATCACTAGCCACAGATGCTTTCCGGTTGATCCGGCTGTAGGTCTGGCTGCGATCTGCCATTCGCCGTTAAGCACTTTTACCTGGCTGTAGATAACTGCCGGGTCATTGAAAATAGTAGGATCGCCGTAAAAAATGGCACCTTCTTTGCCCATTCCATCAACCCCCCGCAAGGCAATATTGAGGGGGTTGTCCGCTCCGTCAATACCGGCGAACTGGAGTAACTGCTCGAAGTCTATTGGAGTGCTCATCAGTCCCCAGTAGCGATCACTGCCATCAGACTCCGTGACAAAAACCGGTACACGATGAATCACTCCCATACCACCCTGAGCGAGATGATGCGGGCCAGCAAGGACAGGTTGGCCAGTTTCCATGACACGACGTGTAGCTGCTCCCTGCTGAGGGTGGTTGAGGATATCCAGCCCTAACGCGGCTTCATTGCCTTCCAGCGGATAGACATAACGGATGATATTATCTGGAGCCAGGGTGATATTTCTTATCACTGTATCCTGCTCAAGCAACTGAGCTGAAATGGCTTCAAACAATGCATGTTCGATATCACCAGTGGTTGACACAAAAGCCACGAGTCCTGCCGTCAGATTGATGGCACCATTGAATGCGCCCTCAAGCTGAGCACGCATCTCAGACAGTTTTTCAACATGGAGAGCGCGTTCCTGTTTGAGAGCCTGGCTGTCATAAAGGGCTGCAGCTACAAAGAAAAACAACCCTGTCACTATTCCGACTATCGGAGGTGATAAGGGTCTGATAAACCGCAACAAATTGAAACGTTTCATGCTGTGAGCATCCGTTTTACTGCCAAGTGCTGCTCCCCCGGCTTTCCATGAACTCAGTCATTTACGCTATTATAGGCATAATAGACCCTTTGGTGTGAAAGGGATTCGGTTTTGATTTGAAGAGTGTAACAGGTTAGTGTGTAACCTTAATCCGGCAGTATGATCAGTTTGATGCTGAACAGCCTGTCGAAAAAATGAACAATGTGGGGAACCAAGTAATGTCAACTCATCTTGAGGCCGTTGATCACGTGGGTATGCAGACCACTCACGAGGAAGAGATGGCGCTTTTTGAAAAGATAAGTGCATATATTCATGAGATTCGCAAAGGCTCTGAGCACAAGCAAGAGCTTGAAAATCTGCTTATCACTTTGCTTGAACATGCTCAGCTGCATTTTGCTGAGGAAGAGCAGATGATGCAGGAGATCGACTTTCCGTCCTATGAGGCTCATGCTCAGGAGCATACTGAGGCTCTGGTCAGGCTGGAAGCGATCGTTGAAACCTGGCGCAAATACGAGAATCTGGATGTGCTGGAGCGAGGTTTGATGATCGATTATTACGACTGGCTGAAGCATCATGTTCTGACGATGGATATGCTGACAGCACGTTTTATCAATATTCATCAAATGCAGCAGGAAGCTTCCTGACTGGTCAATTGATCAGAGGCGGAGTTCAGAGGTGGAGAGTGAGTGGCCCCAGACCCGATTATCGGGCCTGGAGCTTTGTCTATGTCAGTTACTTTAATGAGACGGCGGGATTATCTGTTCTGATCGAGCAGTTCCTTCAGGCTGCCAACAGCACCCAATACGCTGGATGACTCGTATGGCAGGAAGACGCGATCGCCCTCTTTAGCGATCTCGGGCAGGGTTTTAAGGTACTCAAGACCAAGCAGATAACCGATAACCAGCTTTGGATCAAACTGTCCGCCACCTGCAGCCAGGATCTGGTCAATAGCCTGGCGCTCACCTTCAGCACGCAATATGGCAGCCAGTTTTTCACCCTCGGCAACCAGTACGTTCGATTCCTTCTCACCCTGCGCTCTGGCGATGGCAGCTTCACGCTCACCATTGGCCTGAAGCACCAGAGCACGACGCTCACGCTCAGCAGCCATCTGCTTACGCATCGCATCTTCCACTTCACGAGGAATAGTGATGTCCTGGATCTCGACACGGGTAACCTTCACCCCCCACTTGTTACCGGCCTCATCCATGACGATCTGCAGTTTATCGTTGATCTCCTGGCGTGACTCAAAGAGTTTATCCAGCTCCATCTTACCCATTTCGGAACGCAATGAGGTTTTGGCCAGAATCTCAATCGCCTGCACCAGGTTCTCTGCCTGATACACGGCTCTCTCAGGATCGATTACCTGGAAATAGAGTGCTCCATTGACCGAGACACTGACGTTATCGGCTGTCACCACTGACTGTCCCGGGAAGTCGAGGACCGTTTCACGACGGTCTATGCGTGTCACTTCACTGACGATCGCAACAGGTTCGTTGTTGATGATCTGATATCCACGCATCTTGATCGAGCGCGGCAGGTCTACAAAAGGAATGATCCAGTTGATACCGGGTGAGAGAGTCTTGTGATAACTGCCGAGGCGCTCAATGACGATCGCTTCGGACTGCTGAACGATCTTCAGCCCTTTGATGACGAGTATCAGCACCATGATGCTGATGATAATCGCTATGACTAGCATGACTTCCATTCTTGTATCCTTGCTGTATATCGGTGGTTTGAGGTGTCGTTGTTGAACTGTGGTTAATGATGCTTCAGTCAGTCAGCGCGGTGATGCCATCAAATCGTATGATCTGGATCTTCTCGCCTGGGTGAAGTTCACGCGCCGAGAGACTCTTGACTGGGTAGCTGTCACCTTCAACACTGACTCGCAGGCTACCCTGGTTATTCAGAAAAAGCCTTCCGGACAGCATATGTTCTTCACCGGCCAGCGCACTTCGGCGCTGAGACGGTGAAATCTTTGAGAAAAGAAATTTCAGCAGTGGTGCAAGCACCGCAGCTGCACCGGCGAAGGCAAACCATTGCGCCGAAACAGGCAGGCCGATCAGCGCAGCCAGCATGCCAAATAAAGCGGCAATACCGATCGCGAGGGCATAAAATCCGGTTCCAAGAAGTTCAACGATCATTAAAATGACGGCTGCTATGAGCCAGAAGTGCCAGGCATCCATGGTAATATCCCTATCATCTGGTGGATCAAACAGAATCCCCTCCAGCCTTGTCGGCCCAAAGTCGCACGTCCCAACCATGAGAGATTGCTCCGATGCGATCTCGGAGGATCAACTAGAGTATAGCAGAGTGGAAGATATGCATAGCCTTTGTCTTAAGGCTGAGTGTGACTGGCATACCGACTTTCAGGCTCTGACGTTCAACATAGTGATGAGGGACATAAAAACCGATAGGCAACTCCGGCGCATGCTGTGGCGTGATGCGTAGGCTCGCATGAGGCCCAAGCCTGACCAGTTCGCTGATGGTACCTGCAACCGGGTTCTCGCTGTCGCCGGGTACCGGACGATCCGGGCGCTGCAGCAGGATACTCTGGGGTGGGGCCATCCAGCTCAATGTATCTCCGGGATTGAAGGGCTCTTTCGATTGAATCTTCAGTGAAATGCCCGACCAGTCGAGCGTCAGTAATTCATCATCACGACTGATGACTTGGGCGCTGAAAATATTCTGCATGCCAAGTAGTCTAGCAACCACTGGCGTTGCCGGGTGAGACATCAGCTCATCCGGGGTGGCGACCTGCAGTTGTTTGCCATGATGCAATACGCAGATGCGATCAGCCAGTTGCAAGGCCTCATCCAGATCATGTGTGACCAGCAGCGTCGGAATATCAATCGATTGGCGTAGAACTACCAGTTCACGCCTGAGCTTGACCCTTGTCACCTGATCCACCGCAGAAAAGGGCTCATCCAGCAGCAGCAGGCGCGGATGAGGCGCCAGTGCGCGGGCCAGTGCCACGCGCTGTCGCTGGCCACCCGAGAGTTGACGGGGGCGTCTATTTTCCAGGCCGCTCAGATTGACGCGTTGCAACCATTGATCTGCCACCAGCGTACGGTTGGCCGCCGGAATACGGCGCAACGCCAGCAGCAGGTTTTGGCGTGCGCTCAGATGCGGAAAGAGCGCATAGCTCTGGAATACCATCCCGACATGACGGGTTTCCGGCTTAAGTGAAATACCACGTGAGGAGTCAAACCAGCACTCACCATTATTCAGAATACTGCCATCCACCTGCTGATAGAGGCCAGCCAAAGCCCTGAGCAACGTTGTTTTTCCGCTCCCGGACGGACCGACCAAGGCTACCAGTTCTCCGGGGTGGCATTGCAGATCCACATCCAGCGGGATATCGCCTGTGCCGCGCAACCTGATGCGAAGTCCTGCTTTTGTCTGTATCTCAGTCATGCTCTATCCGGCGTCAGATTGTTTGTGATCTATCTGGAAGCTTTTCCACTGCAACAGCAGCAGACTGAAGAAAGCGATTCCCAGCAGCAGCAGCGCCATGTTTCCGGCAGCATCCATATTAAAGGCCTGAACCTGATCATAGATGGCAATCGACAGGGTACGTGTTTCTCCCTCCAGGTTACCCCCAACCATCAGTACCACACCGAACTCTCCCAGTGTGTGTGTAAAGGTGAGCAGAAACGCACCGAGCAAACCGGGCCATACGAGGGGCAGCTCCACTTTCCACAAAGACTGCCAGGCATTCAGACCACACACGCGCGCGGCATCTCTTATCTCGGAGTCGATATTGGAAAAGGCATGCTGGACTGGCTGAATCGCAAAAGGCAGATTGGCAATCAGAGACGCCAGCAGCAGCCCCTCAAAACTGAATGCCAGAGAGCGATTGAACAACCAGTGCCAGAGGCTACCCAGCGGGGCATCAGGCGAAATGCTGAGCAGAAAGTAATACCCCAACACTGTCGGCGGCAATACAAGCGGCAGAAAGATCAGGCTTTGAATGAAAGGGCGTGCCGGTATCTGTTTCCAGGCCAGTGCACGGCCCATGAAGATGCCCAGTGGCAGCAGCAATACACTGGTCCAGAATGCCAGCTTCAGCGAGATCTCAAGCGCTTTCCATTCCATTCAGGGGGATCCGAATCCGTGAGTTGACAGGATATCCAGTGCGGGTTGTTCCTGGAGAAACTGATAAAAAGCCTTGGCAGCAGGGCCTGCATTATTCATCAACACCATACGCTGGCGCAGCGGGATGTGCGCTGTTTCCGGGATCAACCATGCCTGCCCCGGCAGGTCACGACTCTTCAGCAGGGGCCAGGCCACTATGCCGGTGCGTGCAGCACCTGACAGGGCAAACTGCACTGCCTGAGCGGCATTTTCACCCAGTACCATTCTTCCAAGCAAAGGCTCTTCAAGTGACAGGGTCTGCAACCAGCTCATCGCAGCAACACCATAAGGGGCATGACTGGGGTTGGCAATGGAGAGCCGACTGCTCTTGTCTGTGTTATCCAGCCAGGCCCTTAAAGCCGATTCAGCATCAGTTGCATCAAGCGGGTCCCGACTGAAAAAAGCGATACGACCCCGCGCATAGTCAGTGCCCTGATCCAGTGTAAGCCCATCGTCGTAGAGCATCTCAACGTAATTGGCCTGGGCAGAGAAAAAAAGCTCAAAAGGCGCGCCCTGGCGCAGTTGAGTGGTAAAAACACCTGACGAACCATAGGTAACCTGCACTCTGTGTTCCGACTGTTGATGAAACAGCTCCTGAACCTCCTTCAGGGCCAGTTGCAGGTCGGCAGCGGCAGCCACCCGAGCAGGCGGCTGTGATTGTGCAACAGAGGTAAATGATAGTGTCAGAGCTGTCAGGGTAAGGAGCAGAGGTGCGCACACCCTTTTCAGGATAGAGTTTTTCAGAAGAGAAGACTTAACTTTTTTGTATGTGTATGTGCTCATCACGTAAATTCCCGGGCAGGTAGTGTGAATCTATGCATCTGAGGACTATAACGCAACATGCAATACCTGACTATAAAGTCAACAAAATATTAATGAGTACTACTTAGTTGGTAGTTGGTAGTTGGTAGTTGGGGTTTATTTTAATCTTGCTTGGAAAATGCCCTGAGCAGGCATCGAGGCTTATTAAGGTGTCATTATTCAAGAGCATCTTCTATGCTTTCAAAACATGAGTTGAGATCAGGGTGGATTTAAGGATGCAGAGTCTGGATGCAAAAGTGCGCAAAATAATGCTGGTATTGCTGTTGGCACTGTTTGCCTTCGGTACTGTTCATGCGCAGGCGCAGGTTGTCGTTTCTTCGAAAATTGATACCGAGGGCGCCGTTCTCGGGCAGATCATCTATCAGGCGCTGGAGCGGGCAGATATTCCGGTTGAGGATAGAATTCAACTGGGCGGTACCAGTATTGTCCGTGGTGCCCTTATTGCCGGTGAAATCGGTATCTATCCGGAGTATACCGGTAATGGTGCCTTCTTCTTTGACCGAGCTGATAGCCCGGTGTGGAAAAATGCGCAGGAAGGGTACGACCTGGTGAAACAGCTGGATCTTGAGGCCAATCAGTTGGTCTGGCTGGAACCTGCGAATGCCAACAACACCTGGGCAATGAGTGTGCGTGGTGATCTTGCGCGTGAGCATGGTCTTGTCACACTGGATGATCTGGCTGCCTATCTGGCATCCGGTGGTGAATTCAAATTTGCAGGCAGTGCCGAGTTTGTCGAATCCCCCAGTGCATTACCTGCTTTTCAGGAAGCCTATGGATTTACCCTTGGATCGGATCAACTGCTGATTCTGTCGGGTGGTAACACCGCCGCAACCATGCGTGCAGCGGCGCTGCAGACCAATGGCGTTAATGCGGCCATGACCTATGGCACAGATGGAGGATTGCAGGCACTCGATCTGCTGGTGCTGGAGGATACAAGAGGAGTGCAGCCGGTATATCAGCCAGCCCCGGTGGTCAGGGCGGATGTGCTGGAAGCTTATCCTCAGATCAGCGATATTCTCAAGCCGATTTTCATGGCACTGGATCTTGAAACCCTGCAGCGTCTGAACGGGGATGTTGCCGTGCAGGGGGCAGATGCGGCTCAGGTGGCCAGTGATTTTCTGGATAGCCTGAATCTCTGAGTTCGGTTTATCTGAAACTGTGAGCTTCTGAATCTGCCGGGATTGCTGTACGTGAAATCGACCTTGCCCGTTAACCGGGTTTTATTGGTGCTGGTATTGCTGGCACTGGCATCCCTCTGGGGGCTGGATTATGCCAGTGTGCAGCCTAATCGTATTGTGCCCGGAGCCGGGCAGTCGCTGATGTCGGCTCTGGGCTGGCCCTGGGCATCCGTTCTGACACTGCTGTTGGTTATCTGTGCATGCACTCCTGTGCGTTCATCAAGAGCTTTGTTGTATCAACTGATGATTGTCGTCCTGCTGATACTTCAGTTGCCTTTGAGCCTCGGCTGGTTTATCGAACGTCATATTGATCCCGCTTTGCCCTATGCTCGTGCCGGTATTGGTGCGGGTTTCTGGGTACTGTTGTTCCTGCTTGGATTGATGCTGATCGAGATCAAACAGCGCATCAGGCTCCATGCCGGCTGGTCACTGGTTATCTGGTTGTTGATACTGGCTGTTATTCTGATTTCTGTGCCCTGGCTTGAGCCTCTGGCACTGATGCGTGAGTATCAGACGCGATCCCAGCAGTTCGCTCAGGCATTGCGCAGCCATCTGGCGCTGGTTGGCGGGGCAGTCGGATTCAGTCTGGTATCCGGCTTTATACTGGCGCTGCTGCTCAATCGTTATCCCGCTGCACGCAAAAGCTGCTTTGGTGTGCTCAGTTTTATCCAGACCATTCCCAGCCTCGCGCTGTTTGGCCTGCTGATTGCGCCACTCAGTTACCTCTCTGCCAATTCGCCTTTGCTACAACAGCTGAATGTGCGTGGTATCGGCTGGGCACCGGCACTGCTGGCGCTGATTGCCTACAGCCTGCTGCCAATGGTGCGCAATACCTTTATCGCTCTGCATGAAGTCAGTGCTGATGTGCTGGAGTCTGCGCGCGGTATGGGGATGAGCCCCAGGCAGGTGTTTATGCAGGTGCGCCTGCCTCTGGCGCTGCCAATCATTATTGAAGGGGTTCGGATCACTACCATTCAGGCGATAGGTTTAACGGCGGTGGCAGCACTGATCGGGGCCGGTGGGTTCGGTACTTTTATTTTTCAGGGGCTTGGGCAGGCGGCTATGGATCTGATTCTGCTGGGGGCACTGCCCATTATTGTGCTGGCGCTGTTGGCCGATGCTTTTTTCAGCGCAGCGGCTGATCGTTTCAAGCCGGGAGTCAAAGGATGATAGAGCTGATCAATGTCAGTAAGCGTTTCGGGGATGCCACCGCAGTGGATGATATATCGCTGACCATCGAGTCGGGCGAGTTCTGTGTGCTGGTGGGCACCTCAGGCTGCGGCAAGTCAACGACGCTGCGTATGATCAATCGATTGCTGCCTCACTCGGATGGTCGCATCAGAATCGATGGCGAAGAGATCTATCAGATTGATGAGCAGAAGTTGCGCAGGCGTATCGGCTATGCGATTCAGAGTACCGGTCTGTTTCCACACTGGAGTGTTGAACGCAATATCTCGGTGGTGCCGCGTCTGTTGGGTTGGCCAGCGGCGAAGATCGATGCCCGTATCCGCGAACTGCTGGCGTTGCTGGATCTGCCTTATGAGGAGTTTGCCGGCAAGTTTCCGAGTCAGTTGTCGGGTGGTCAAGCACAGCGGGTTGGTGTTGCACGGGCGCTGGCAGGAGACCCGGATATCCTGCTGATGGATGAACCTTTTGGTGCGCTGGACCCGATCACACGTGAAAGTCTGCAGAATGAGCTGCTCAGGATACAGTCGCAGATCCATAAAACCATCGTATTCGTGACCCATGATATGGATGAAGCGCTGAAGCTGGCGACGCGCATAGTGGTGATGGATAAGGGAAAGATCGTGCAGCAGGACACTCCGCAGCAGCTGTTGCGACATCCTGCTAGTGAGTTTGTGGAAAGCCTGCTCGGAGGTCAGGAGCGAGGCTTGAAACAGGCGGGCTTGCTCAGATCGGGTGATCTGATGCAGCTTACAGATGACATGATTGATGGTGATGGACCATCGCTGCAGGCCACAGACAGTATCAGGGTGGCGTTGTCATTGATGCTGACACACCATTGTCGCAGCCTGCCGGTTCTGGATCAGCAGGGTAATCAGATCGGGGTGCTGCATCTGGATCAGTTACTGGAGCCTGCCCCGTGAGTCTTGTTCGCAGAATCATGCATCAGGGTTTCATGCCGCTTTTCTGGTTGGCGCTGCTGCTGAGTGCTGCGCTTGGGTTACACCAATTGGAAACGCTGTTTCAGTGGATTCAGCCGGATACACGCGCGGTGATCTACAGTCGTGACAGTTTTCTCAGCCTGCTGCTGAATCATCTGAGCATTGTCGGCATCGCAGCTCTGGTATCGATAGTGATCGGTGTCGGTGCAGCCATCGCCGTTTCCCGTCCCTGGGGCAGGGATTTCCTGCCATTGGTCAGCCAAGTGGCCTCCATCGGTCAAACCTTTCCGCCAGTGGCTGTATTGGCGCTGTCTGTACCTCTATTCGGTTTCGGTGCTGTGCCAACGATGTTTGCTCTGATTCTGTATGGCCTGCTGCCGATCGTGCGTAATACCCTGGTTGGGTTGCGGGGGATTGATTCATCTGTGCTGGAGGCAGCCAGAGGAGTTGGCATGTCATCTGTTCAGGTGCTGCTGCAGGTAGAGCTGCCACTGGCAATGAATGTGATTCTGGCGGGTATCAGAACCTCGGTGACAATCAATATCGCAACCGCGGCCATAGGCTCGACTATCGGTGCCAGCACCCTGGGTGATCCGGTGATCTCCGGCCTGGTCAATGGCAACACGGCTTATGTGCTGCAGGGAGCGATTCTGATCGGTCTGCTGGCGGTGACAGTTGATAGTCTGTTTGAGCGCTTGCAGAACAGCTTTTCTGTGATGGAGGATAGATTAATCAAGTAGGTATTGCGCTCAGGGCGCACAGGATTAAAATATCCACAGCAGTATCGGAGTGTAGCTCAGCCTGGTAGAGCACTACGTTCGGGACGTAGGGGTCGCAGGTTCAAATCCTGTCTCTCCGACCAATACTGCATCCTCCCAGTGCCAGCTATCTTATCGGCTTTCTCTTCAATTCCGATTTCAAGATGGTAGGACTCTGTGCTTTCTCCATTGCCGAAATATCAGCAGTGCAATCAGTAGCGTCACACTCCAGTAGAACCAGTCGAGAATGCCCTGAGTCACCAGCACGGCAGCGATCAGTGCGCCGCAGGCGGCTGCCAGATCGCGCCAGAAAGTAAAGGTGTTGAGCGAGAGCTGGCGTGCCGTATCATCGATCGCTTCATCAGCCAGCAGTTTGGGTAGCAGAATCATCACCAGCCCGTGCCCGATAATCGCCAGAACACTGGCGAAGATGATGCCTGCTCCCGGCATCAGCAGGCCGGATATCAGCAGTAGTCCCAGAGCACCATAAAGCCATACTGTCAGACGATCAAAAGGGTTGAAGCGCACGGTGATCAGTCCGACGCTGAGGTTGAATATTCGCTTACCCACCATCAGCAGTGCTGCAGTGGCGAGTGCTGCTGCAGTGGTTCTGTCCAGCGCAACGAGCTGAGGGGCCAGCATCACCATCCAGACACCATCAAACAGCAGACAGACCAGAAAGGTGATCTGATGCCAGCCGGTGGGCCAGGGAAAGGTTGCTCTTGCCGATCCGACACCGTTTTTTTCGGGCTTTGGCAATGCCAGAGCGGGCAACAGGGCGATCAGGCATAGAGTACTGGCCAGAATCAGCACAGCCGAGATTGATAGATGCAGAGTCAGCCAGGGGGTTGCCAGCAGTACCAGTAACGGGCCTATCTCCTGAAAGGTGGTATACCAGCCGAGGTTTTTCATACTGCTGGCTTTATGCTCAGTGGCGTAATGCAGGCAGGCCAGACGCATCAGTGCGTAGGCACAACCCCATAGCAACCTGGCCAGCAGCAGTATCCAGGGGCTGGCGATCACCACGAAGCAGAGGCTGGCCAGTGTGGCCAGCACGACCGCCTGCAGTGTCGCGTTGCGTGCCCCGACGCGTTGAAAGTACTGCACCAGCCAGGGATTTATCAGCAGCCGGACAAAACGGTTGGCCGACAGCAGCAGTCCGACCCAGAGCAGCGTGATGCCAAAGGATTCGAAGTAGAGCGGCAGCAGCAGATAAAGGATAGCATCGGAGACCAGCGTCAGGGTCAGAACCAGACTGGCCAGAATCGTTGCATGGCTGGACCGATCTATCAGCCGCAGCATGACACTTTGACTTTAGTGGTGTCATGATTATCGGTCATGCTGTTTCCTTCGGCGGCATAGAGCTCCTTGTTTTCGGAAAAGCGAAAGGTCAGCAGTTCGCCATGGTTGCGCATCAGCAGGGTAATCCGAAACAGCTCCTCCATGACATCCACCACACGGTCACGATAGCTGGAGTCTTTCATGCTGCCATCTTCGTTGAACTGCTGCCAGGCCATCGGCACAGAGGATTGATTGGGGATGGTGAACATTCGCATCCAGCGCCCCAGTATACGCAGGGCATTAACAGCGTTGAATGACTGCGAGCCACCACTGACCTGCATTACGGCGAGGGTTTTACCCTGGGTCGGACGAACGTTGTTCAAAGTCAGTGGTATCCAGTCGATCTGGTTCTTGAACACTGAGGAAAGATTGCCATGAATCTCCGGCGAACTCCAGACCATGCCTTCACTCCAGCTGGCCAGTTCGCGCAGTTCCCTTACCTTGGGATGATCAGCAGAGGTGTGGTCAAACACCGGCAGACCAGCCGGATCATAGACGCGCACTTCGGCGCCAAAGTCAGCCAGGATCGTGGCGGCCTCCAGTGCCTGCTTGCGACTGAAAGACTCAGGTCGCAGCGATCCGTAGAGCACCAGAATGCGAGGTGGGTGCTGGTTCTGGCGTTGTTGTCCCTCCGCCAGTTGGCGCAGGGTTTTACTGATGTTGTGATGGGGAGTCAGCGGCTTCATGGCTTAATCCTTTTATGTTTCTGGATTTATCGAAATATTTGGGCGAAAAAATCAACAACGTTCATCGGCACAGCACTCCTCCATCAGAAACTGGATCAGCAGATTCAGGCGTTCATACTGCGCATGACATCTGAGCACACGCCCTTCACGTACCTGCACGACCAATCCAACCTTAAGCAAACGGCTGATATGGTGCGAGAGAGTGGAACCCGGGACATCAAGCTGCTGCTGAATATCAGCGACCGGCATACCCCGGTTGCCAGCCTTTACCAGTATACGATAAAGGCTGAGGCGGGTAGGGTGGCCCAGTTCTGCGAGCTGCTCTGATGCCTGTTCGAGTGTCAGTCTTGTCATTTGGCTGATTATGACATGGAAACAGAGGTCGTCAAGATATTTCTAGAATAATGGAAATATTATTCGCCGCCACTCTCGATCTCCTGATCCATCGCCAGTGCCGGTTCAGCGCAGCCGGGATGACCAACGACACGGGCGGGTACCCCGACAACAGTGCAGTGTGGTGGCACATCTTCGAGTACCACGCTGCCTGCACCGACCTTGGAGCCGGCACCGATACGGATGTTGCCCAGTATCTTCGCACCGGCACAGATCAGTACACCGCGCTCAACCTTGGGATGGCGGTCGCCAGTGTCCTTGCCAGTACCTCCCAGCGTGACCTCCTGCAGCATGGAGACGTTATCCCCCACGACAGCGGTTTCGCCGACCACCAGCCCGGTGGCATGATCAATGAACACACCACTGCCAATACGGGCTGCAGGGTGAATATCTACACCGAAGACCTCTGAGATGCGGCTTTGCAGATAGAGTGCCAGAGCACGGCGGTTCTTTTGCCAGTACCAGTGGGCTATGCGATACGCCTGCAGCGCATGAAACCCCTTGTGATTTAGGTAGGGGTTGGCCAGGCTGTTGGCGGCAGGATCACGATCGACGGTGGCGCACAGGTCCTTGCGTGTGATATCCGCGATATCTGACGAGGTATGAAGTGCCTGCCACAGTACTTCACGCAGGCTCATGGCAGGGAGGTCCAGCGACGATAGCTTACCTGCCAGCAGATAGGAGAGGGAGTCCTCAAGCGTATCGTGATTGATGACGGTGGCATGAAAATAGCTGGCGAGAACCGGCTCACTCAGGGCCAGTGAGGTGACTTCATCACGCAGGGCATTCCAGACATTGTCATTTTCCGGGGCTGACATACAACTCTATTCCTGTTGCCTGAAGCAGGCGAGCTGAAGGCAGGCCTGCAGTTTATGGTTGGCTTATGCAGACAAGGTAACTCAAGGGCAGGTGTTATTCCAGTTCAGAGAGCAGATCATGTGCCTCGTAGATCTCTCGTATCCGACCGGATTCCACCATCTCCAGCAGCGACTTATTCAGATCGTCATAAATATGGAAATGGGGTGACTGGCGTGACATGCCGTAGTAGTTGCCTATTTCGTTGAGGTAGCGATAGTGCGCATAGCTGTATTCACTATGGCCCAGCTTCTCCAGTGCTATCTCTATTGCAGATTGATCCAGAATAACCATGGTGTCAAAGCGCCCATGGATAAACATCTGAGCCATATTCGTATCATCTACTGATTCAATTTTCTGCAGCAGCTCATCCTGGTTGAAGCGATCAAAATAGGCAGTGCCTCGCTTGACCCCGATGGTCATATCATACAGGTCTTCATAGGACTGTATCCTGCCCTCTTCACCGGGTCTGACCAGAAACAGTATATCCCGGCGCTGTGTGGCAATGGGGCCGAGAAAGGCGACGAATGCCTCGCGTTCCTGGTTGCGTATTGTGCGCGGTACCAGATCGATCGCACCTGTCTGCAGCTCTTCGTAACTGCGTGCAAAGGGGCGATTCGTCCAGTGAATGCTGTAGCCTGTCCTCGCGGCGGCCTCCTCAAGAATATCCTTGAGTGGACTGATCATGCGGCTGTACTGTCCATCAAACACCATTTCAGGTGGGCGGTGACGAAAGTCAGCTCTCAATACTTTTGAAATCTCTGTTTTCCCTGCTTGAGCATCAAGCGTGTCAGACACTGCCAGATTGACTGAGCCAGCAAGGGCTGCTGCCATGATCAGCATGACAGCCAGAAACCTGGATGTGGTGGCTGTACTGGTTGTATGCATATGAAATTTCCATGCTGTTATGACATTTTTAATTTTAGGTCATAACTCGCCGTTTCGCGGGTTGCTCCGAATGTTCAGGCTGTTTGTCTGATGTTCGGGTAGATCAGTGCCGGGAGACTGCTAGACTTGAGTGAAGGTAGATACGATTTTCCGAGAGTAGCGGTGATGATAAGGAGATAAGCATGTCCCCGATGATACCTCTGACAGCTGATCAGTTGTACAGCCATTGTGAAGGCAGCACGCTGGGGTTTGATACAACAGCTCAACTGAATGACAGTGTATCGACCGTTGGACAGGATCGTCTGCTCAAGGCTTTGTCGTTCGGGGCAGGCATCCGCAGCAAAGGCTTCAATGTGTTTGTCATGGCGCCGGAAAAGAGTGGCCACCAGCAGATCGTGGAGTCCTTTCTGCAGACGCGTGCGGCTGGTGAAGCGGTGCCATTGGACTGCTGCTATGTGTATAACTTTGATAAACCTGTAGCTCCGAAGTTGCTGCAGTTGCCGGCGGGGCTGGGGCAACGCTTTGCCCGTGGGCTGGAGCGCCTGGTGGATGAGTTGCGCAGCGCCATTCCCGCGGTTTTTGAAACAGACGAGTATCGCAGCCGCGTGTCTGATCTTAATCAATCACTGGCTGAGCGTCAGGCGGCGGCAATCATGGAGGTCAAGGAGGAAGCTAAAAAAGAGGGAATAGTACTGCTGCATACACCGACCGGTTATACCCTGGCGCCACGCAAGGGGTCAGAGGTGCTGGACTCAAAGGCTTTTCTGGCACTGCCCGAAGAGGAACGCAGGCAAATGCAGCAGGCGATAGGGCGGATAGAGTCGCAACTGCAGGCCGTATTGCAGGAGTTTACCCTGTGGCGCAAGGATACCCAGGAGCAGTTGCAGCATCTGAATGAAGAGATGGTGGTTTTTGCAGCGGGCAATGCAATAGATGAGCTGCGCAGTGAGTATTGGGACAATAATGCTATTTGCAGTCATATCGAGTCGATCCAACAGGATCTGAGTCGTCATGTAAATGTGTTTCTCGGGCACATGAATGAGGGTTCTCTGCCGGAGTCCCTGCTGGCGCGCTATCAGCTCAATCTGTTGGTGGATAACAGCGAGACTCAGGGAGCCCCGATCATCCATGAAGATCTGCCCAATCTGGGACGTACCCTGGGCAGGGTTGAACATCATGTGGTTCAGGGGGCGCTGGTCAGTGATTTCACGCTGATCAGGGCTGGAGCGCTGCATCGTGCGAATGGCGGTTATCTGGTTCTGAATCTGCGCAAGTTGATTTCGCAACCGATGGTATGGGAGGCGTTGAAGCGCGCACTGTTTGCTTCAGAGATCCGGATTGAATCAATTGAACGCTTCTATAGCCTGGCCAGCACTGTCTCTCTGGAGCCGGAACCTGTGCCACTCAACGTCAAGGTGATACTGATTGGCAGTCGCTATCTATACTACCTGATGGGCCAGTGGGACCCGGATTTTAACAAGCTGTTCAAAGTACAGGCGGACTACGCGGATGAGATTCCTGTCACTGAGAAAAACCTGTCTTTCTATGCCAGCTTTATTGCCGGGATTGCCAGACGTCATGAGCTGCGACCCCTCACAGCAGGTGCGGTTGCCAGAGTGATTGAGTATTCCAGTCGTCTGGCGCAGGATCAGACTTATCTGTCGGCTCAGGGGGAGAGCCTTTCTGACCTGCTGCTCGAAGCAAACTACTGGGCTGAGCAGGAGCAACAGTCAGTCATTGAGGTCGATGCAGTGCAGACGGCAATAGATGAAAGCAAGCTTCGCGCATCACGGATCCACGAACGCATGACCGAGAGTATCCTGACTGGCAAGAGCCTGATCGATACAGAGGGTGAAGTGGTCGGTCAGGTGAACGGCTTGACCGTCTATGATCTCGGAAATTACCGCTTTGGCCGTCCTGCCAGAATAACTGCTACGGCTCGACTGGGGCGTGGGCTGGTGATCGATATTGAGCGTGAGGCCAAGCTTGGCGGGGCTGTACATTCGAAGTCTGTACTGATCTTGTCGAATCTGCTCGGTTCCCGCTATGCCGGGGAGAGTAATCTGCCGATAGTGGCCAGTATCACGTTTGAGCAGTCCTATGGTCATATTGAGGGTGACAGTGCCTCGGTGGCCGAAGCCTGTGCATTACTGTCGGCAATCGCCAAAGTGCCGCTGAAGCAATGTTACGCCGTGACCGGATCAATCAACCAGCTAGGTCAGGTGCAGCCGATCGGTGGGGTGAATGAAAAGATAGAGGGCTTCTTCGAAATATGCCGATCACGCGGATTTGCGAAGGAGCAGGGGGTGCTGATTCCGGCCAGTAATCTGGTCAATCTGATGTTGAACAGTGATGTTCGCAAAGCCGTGGAGCGTAAGGAATTCAGCATCTATGCCATCGAAACCCTGGATCATGCACTGGCCTTGCTCAGTGGTTTACCGGCCGGTGAGCTGGATAGCGAGGGGGTTTATACTGAGGGTAGCTTCAGTCGTCTGGTTCAGGAACGATTGAAATATCTGAATAAGGTTCAGCATGAACAGTCACGTGACAAGAGCAAAGCAGATGACGGCAAAAACCTGGACAGTGAGGCGGAAGAGGGTCCGGCATGAAACGCATAGTCTATTACCTCGACAGCAGTCATCGCGGAATAACCGCTCTGGAGCAGGTGGCTAGCTTTGCTGCCCAGCGACAGGCGGAACTCAGAGCCGTGTTCATTGAGGATCAGAATCTGATGCGCTGTGCAGAGCTGCCCTTCGGGCGTGAGATAAGCCTGATGACCGGTCGTGCCAGACCCCTGCGTGTCGACAGCCTGCGACGACATTTGCGATTGGCGCATGACAGATACCGTGGTTGCCTTGAACAGCTCTCCAGGCGTCAGCCGCTGCGCTGGAGCCTTGAGGTTTCACACACGGCAGACCACGATTACCGGCGCACTGCTGCAACTGAAGAGGGGCTCTCTGAAGAGGAGCTTGAGGATGTACTGTTGGTGACAGATCATCCCGGTGAGAGCCCTGTTGCAGATATTCCCCGGTGGATCAGATTTCCGGGTGCTGTGATGCTGTTCTGGCAGGGAGGGCGTCAGTTCTCTCTTCTGCTGTTGTATTGCGATCAGATTGACAGCGCCCCTCGGCTGATTGAGTCTGCCCGCAGACTGGCCGAGAGAGAGCAATTGCCACTGATCTGTCTGTTGCCCGCGAAAAGTGACGAACTTCCACTGCTAAGGAGCATTATTGAAAACAGATTACCGGACAGCACTGTGCAGGAGGTATCTGAGTGGCAACTCAGACATCTGCTGACACTGACTGAAGGCCAGCCCTATCTCTTGCTACTGAGCAAGGAGAGTGATCTGTTGCAGGAGGGTTCAGTGTTGAAGTCGGCCAATGCCTGTCTGTTGCTGCCTTGACTCGAAGGGTTAATTTGGGGCTAGACACCTGAGCGCAGCCGATAGAAACGAATCGCATTGCCACTGAGGACCCGCTTGGCCTGATCGGGTTCAAGAGTATCGCAGATGAGTTGAATATCTTCATGACGAAAGCGAAGCGGAGCGCGTGTGGAGGGCAGATCACTGCCGAACATCAGGGCGTCGGGATTGGCGGCATAGAGTGCCTTTAAGGCAGAGGGAATATCAAAGTCGACACGACTGAAGCCGCTGGCCTTCACCTTAACCCCCTTTTCGGCCAGATGCAGCAGTGTTCTGAAGGCGCGTCGGTTGAGTCCGAGATGGTCAATGCTCAGCGCTGGCAGGGATTCAAGAATCGGGCAGAGCTCAGCCAGCATCTCGCCATCCGCGTACACCTCGGCGTGCCAGCCGACTGTTTCGTAAACGCGTCTTGCAAATTTATCCAGGTAAGAGACCGCTCCACCGCCTCCACGCTTGAAATTGAAACGTATCGCGCGAACGCCCAGGTGGTTGAGTCGAATCAGTTCTTCATCTGATACCGTCGGGGGGAGCTGGGTGACACCAACAAAATGGTTGCCCAGTTGCTTCAGCGCCTCCTGCAGATAGCTCTGATCCTGTGCCTGAAAGGATCCCGAGACAACGACACCGCCCGCCAGCTCATAGTTCAGCATTTCTGCGAGGTAGTGCTCATGGGTGTACTCATCCGGGAGGTAGCCCTGGTTGGCGACCAGCGGAAAGCGCGGGTCTATGATATGCAGATGAGCATCAAATACTTTTATCTTGTTATAGCTCATGCTGCAGCATCTCCAGCTCCAGTGACTGTTCAGGAGGAGCAGACTCTATAGCCGAGTGCCGGCCTGAGTCTGTCATATGCTTCTCCTATGATAGGGTTTGGGTTTTCTTTTGTATCAATTTAATGCATCTTTGACGGATCTCAACCTGAAGAAACAATAATAACAAGGAGCGACCATGTCAGATCAGACACCCTACGCCCGTTTTCCTGGACAAGTCATCGCTGCACCACCCTGTCGTATGCTGAATGCCAATATGTATGGCTTCTTCATCAAAGGGAATGTCGTCAATATCCAACAGTATATAGATGAAACGCTGAATGTGGTGCCGTTGGGGCAGGATCGCTTCCAGGCACTGATGTCCTACTGCATGCTCACCTTCACCGATATCGAGAATATCAAGCCGGTATCAGAGCCCTATGCCAGTCAGGGCTGGTTTCAGGAAACCGATATCATCATCTGGATACCGGTTGCGCGCATGCAGGGTATGAAGATCAAGAAAATTTACTGGTATCCTGCGTTTATCTGCGTGAACAACATCTATGCACTGGTCAATGGGCGTGAAATCTGGGGCTTCAACAAGTACCTGTGTGACTATCAGATGCCCTCAATCGGTGCCGATCCAGACCTGTTCAGCATGACTGTAGATGCCTTCACACACTTCTCGCCGGATACCAAAATGGCGCCGGTTGAGCTGTTTCGCGTCGAGAAGGTCACAAGCGGTGAGGAGAAACCGCTGGCAGATCTGTCTGAGCTGCTGCGGGAGGGCTTCGATCTGATGAGGTCTGATGCGGACTGTTTCAAACTGGATCTGGAGGATCTGGCAAAACTGGTAGCGGATTTTTTCCATCCTCAAGTTGATCAGCTATTGTTAAAGCAGTTTCCGGATGGTGAAGGGCAGAATGCGGTGTATCAGAAACTGCTGCATTCACCCTCGGTGGTACAGAAGCTGCATGATATCAAGTTGTATGGACATGCCTTTGAGTTCACGCTCAATCAGGTGGATATGTTTCCACTGCAGGATATGTTCGGCATTCAGGTGGGTACTCAGAGCAGTGTGCTGAACTTTAATGTATTGTTTGACTTTAATCAGCAGGCTGCCTTTGAGCTGACCAGCGAAGACTGATAGGGATAGGGATGATGTCAGATTCAGCACAACCACAGAAGATTGCCATTCTGGGCGGCGGCGTGGCAGCCATGACCGCAGCCTTCTACCTGACCGAGACGCCGGATTGGCAGTCAAAATATCAGATAGATGTTTATCAGCTCGGCTGGAGGCTCGGAGGTAAGGGGGCGAGCGGGCGCAATCCCGAGATGGGTGAGCGTATCGAGGAGCATGGCCTGCATATCTGGTTTGGCTTTTATGCCAATGCTTTTCGTACCATACAGACCTGCTATGAAACGCTGGACAGACCACCTCAGGCACCGCTTGCCACCTGGCAGGATGCCTTCAAACCGCATGACTTCATAGTGTTGCAAGAGTGGATCGATCAGCAGTGGCAGAGCTGGCCTCTGATGTTTCCCGAAGTACCCGGTAATCCGGCCCATAGCAATGAAGAGCTGAGTATCTGGGCACTGCTGAGTAAGCTCTATTACTGGATCAAACAGTTCATGCAGCAGTTGCAGGCACATCCTCAGGCGGCTGCAGTGGATGCGACACTGAGTGATCCTGCCATCACGGGTGCACATCCTGCTTTCAAACAACTGGCCAGCTATCTGTCAAAAGATGCCGACCTGCTGGCGTCACGCTTTCAGACCGATATCAAGGAAGCACTGGATCTGACCGGTGAAATGCTGGAGGGACTGGCTCAGGGTGATAAGGCGGTTGCCACGCAACACGGAAGTGTCCTGCATTTTCTGCTAAAGCAGCTTAAACATTGGCTCGATGATCGCTTTGATCACTTGCTGGATACTCATGCCGAGATTCGCAGGCTCTTCATCATGGCGGATCTGGGGCTCTGCATCGGGATAGGCATGCTGGAAGATGGCGTACTGGAACAGGGGTTTGATGTCATCAATGATATCGATTTCATGGACTGGCTGCGCAAGCACGGTGCCAATGAGCAATATACCGTCAATTCGGCACCGGTGCGTGGCTTTTACGATCTGGTTTTTGCTTATGTCGATGGGGATATATCCCGCCCCAATGTCGAGGCTGGAACCCTGCTGCGTGCCATGATGCGGATCGCGCTGCTGTACAAGGGCGGTGTCATGTGGAAGATGCAGGCAGGCATGGGGGATACCATCTTTGCACCCATGTATGAGGTGCTGAAGCGGCGTGGCGTGAACTTCCATTATTTCCATCAGGTCAACGAACTGGTGCCCGAGGGTAACAGCATTGCCGAGATCCGTATGACCCGGCAGGTAGACCTGCGCGATGGCCTTGATATTTATGAGCCCCTGGTGGATGTGAAGGGGCTTCCCTGCTGGCCTTCAGTGCCCAATTACCAGCAGATAAATCCGGTACAGGCCCAGTTGCTGCAAGATAACCATATCAATCTGGAGTCCTTCTGGAGTGACTGGCCTGAGGTCTATCAACGTCAGTTTGGTGAACCGCTTTCCACTCTTCACCTGAGAAAAGGGGTAGATTTCGATAAGGTGATCTTCGGTATTTCGGTCGGATCCATTCCACATCTTTGTCCGCAGTTGCTGGTGCAGGATAAAGGGCTGGATAAGATGGTGGGCAGTGTTAAAACCGTGGTGACCCAGGCCTATCAGATCTGGACCGATACCACGCTTGCCAATATGGGCTGGACCAATCAGCCGGACGGCCAGCAGCCGGTGTTGAGCGCATTCACGGAGCCCTATGATACCTGGGCGCCGATGGATCAGTTACTGTGTCGTGAAGACTGGCCACCTGCGTTGGAGCCCAAAAATGTGTCCTATTTCTGCAGTGTGCAGCCTGTGTCCGACTTTCCGCCACCCTCTGATCATGCTTTTCCGGCACGCTGTCGGGCCGAGGCCCGGGACGGTGCCGTGAATCAGCTGCAGCAGGATATCTGGAATCTGCTGCCCTCGGCTGCTTCGCCAGGGGAGTTCGACTGGTCAATCCTGATCGACCCGTTGCAGCGCAAGGGGAAAGCGCGCTTTGATGCCCAGTACTGGCGCAGTAATATAGACCCCTCCGAACGCTATGTGCTGTCGGTTGTGAACAGCAGTCAATATCGACTGGGTACGAATGAGACCCTGTTTGATAACCTTTATCTGACCGGTGACTGGATCCGCACGGGGCTGAATGCCGGTTGTGTCGAGGCGGCAACCATGGCAGGCATGCACACATCTCGTGCCATCTGCGGCCTGCCTGCTGTTATCGTAGGAGAAAAAGATCTGTGATATCTGTTACCCCCTGCCTGCAGCGAGTCTTGCTCGTCCTGCTACTGTTTATCTCCACCTGGGCCGTTGCAGAGCAGGAGCATGCCTCTACGCTTTGGGCCAGCGATCTGCAGGGGGTTGATCTAATGAAATCGGGGAGATTGCTCAGGGGAAATTCTGAGCAGTTTCCTCATGATGTCGGTGATATTGATGAGTGGCTGGAAAGGCTTGAGCCATTGGACAAGGTTGCCTTTGATGGCGACGCCTTCTGGTTGCATGCCCGTATCACCAATGATACCGAGCATATTCATTGGGCACTCTACCCCTATGGCTCGGTAGTTGAACATATCACGCTGAGGCTTTACTCATCGGTTGGCATGCAGGAGGTGAAAACCGGCTATCGACATGATCATGAGTTTCAGTACCACTATGGTGGCTCGGTCAGGCTCCTGCCCGGTGAGAGTTATGATCTGGTAGTACTCTTCGAAAGTGATTTTTTCTTCGCCCCCACCAAGATTCTTCTGAAAACAGAGGCTGACTTTGCTCGTCTTGTGACCTGGGAGAATGCATTGATCATGCTCTGCCTGGGCATAGGGCTGGCGCTGGCGATCTATAACTTCTTCGTGTTTGTCGGGGCGAGAGACAAAACCTATCTCTGGTACTCACTGTTTGTACTGTGCTGGGTCTGGGGTTGGGCGCAGGTACTGAATGTGCATGCTGAGCTGTTCGACTTCAGAGCGCCGGGTCTGCATATGGTCGGTTTTCTGCTCCTGCCACTGTTCAATACTCTGTTCTTCATACGCCTGCTGAATCTGTGGCGGCATCACCCGCGTGCAGCCAAGTTTGGCCTGGCCATAGCGGCGCTTGGTGTGATAGGCATCCCCTTTTCACTGGTGTCGCCCGGATGGGGGCTTATTTTTGCGACCATCGCCACCGCGGGGATGATGATGACAGGGCTTTATGTCGGTTTCATGTCCTGGCGCAGAGGGTTCCGTCCGGCACGATATTTCCTGCTGGCTTACATCACGCTGCTGATCCCCAACATGATCGGTAATATGCTGAATCTCGGCATTCTGCCCAGTATCAATGTCAATATCTACCTGCTTGGGCTGGTGGGAGTGACGCTTGATGCGCTGCTGCTGGCGTTTGCCATGGCAGACAAGGTACGACTGATCAGTGAAGAAAACAGGGATCTGACGCTGCATCTGGAGCACAAGGTGCGACAGCATACCGCAGACCTGCAGAAGAGCCTGCTGGAGCAGGAGGCCATTCTGGATAATGCACTGACCGGCATAGCCTTCCTCAGGGATCGTGTGATTCAGCGCTGTAACACCGGATTCGAACAATTGTTTGGTTACCGTCAGGGAGAACTGAACGGTCAATCCACCCGAGTGCTCTATACCACAGAGAAACAGTTCGCTGAGCAGGGGGATCAGGCCTATAGAACTATTTTGTCGGGTGATCCCTATCATGCGGATCTTCAGATGGTGCGCAAGGATGGCAGTCAGATCTGGTGCACCACCCATGCCAAACTGGTCGATTCACGAGATCCGGACAAGGGGGTTGTGCTGGTCACTCAGGATATCACCGCACGCAGACAGGCTGAGCTGGAGCTGGTGGATGCTAAACGCAGGGCTGAGGAGGCCGCTGAGTACAAGTCGATGTTCCTGGCCAATATGAGCCATGAGATCAGAACCCCGATGAACGCGATCATAGGTATGAGTCGACTGGCTTTGAAAGCCGGCCCTGATACTCGTGTGCGCAACTATCTCCAGAAAACGCTGACCGCTGCGGAAAATCTGCTGGGTATCATCAACGACATCCTGGACTTCTCCAAGGTAGAGGCTGGTAAGCTGGATCTTGAGGTTGCATCTTTCGATCTTGATGATGTGCTGGATCACCTGGCCGATATGATCGTGATGCGCTGCGATCCGAAAGGGGTCGAGGCGATACTTCGAGTGGCGCAGGATGTACCGATCCATCTGATTGGTGACTCCCTGCGACTGGGGCAGGTGCTGACCAATCTGGCCAGCAATGCGGCCAAATTTACCTCACAAGGCGAAATTGTGGTCGGGATCCGGGTTGTCGGTCGCACTGGTGAACGCATACAACTGGAGTTCTCGGTCAGTGATACAGGCATCGGCATGGATGCTGATCAGGTATCGGCACTGTTCCGGCCCTTCACTCAGGCAGATGCCACCATTACCCGGCGCTATGGTGGCACTGGGCTGGGGCTGGCGATCAGTGCCCAGTTGGTGGATCTGATGGGTGGTCATATAGAGGTGGAGAGTCAGCCGGGTGTAGGCAGTCGTTTCAGCTTTGTACTGGAGTTTGGGCTTGATCCTGAATATACGGGCAGCCAGTTGAGAGCAGGCTTGCCACCATCTCGTATTCTTGTGGTGGATGACAATGTGATTGCACGCGAAGTGATGGCGGAGATGGTTGGCTACTTCGGTCTGGATGTTGTTACCGCTGAATCTGGGCCTGCTGCTCTTGCGATACTTGAGCGCGCCAGTGAGCAGGGTCAGGCATTTGATCTGGTGCTGATGGACTGGCGCATGCCGGGATGGAACGGTATCGAAACTGCACGTCGGATCCGAACGGATAAACGGCTTGCCAGCGCACCGGCAGTTCTGATGGTCACCGCTTTTGCGCTGGAAGATGTGATGCGGGATGCGGCAGATGCCAACCTGGATGGATTCCTGATCAAGCCGGTACACCCTGCCTCACTGTATCAGCACCTGCAGGATATTCTGAGCCCCGACAGTGCAAGGCTTCAGTCCGGCATGGATCTGGAAGAGCTGAATCAGGAGACTCTTGTTGCCTTGAAATTGAGACGAGGTGGCAGAGTTTTGATCGTTGATGATAATGCGATCAATCGGGAAGTGGCGGTAGAGATGCTCTCTGAGCTCAGAATAAACCTTGATCTTGAACTTGCCGTCAATGGTGAGGAGGCTCTGACCAAAGCCCGGAAAGGTGAGTTTGATCTGATATTGATGGATATTCAGATGCCTGTGATGGATGGGCTGGAAGCGACACGTCGTATCAGGCAACTGGGTGATCAGTGGTCATCAGATAATCTGCCGATCATTGCCATGACCGCTCATGCGCTGGCCAGTGATCATGAGGTCAGCCTCAAGGCTGGCATGAATGACCATATCACCAAGCCGATCAATCCGGATCATCTTTATCAGACGCTGGTTAAGTGGATGAAACCCATCCCGCAAGAGCGCTACTCAAGTGCACCTGAGGCTGACAGTTATCTGGCAGAGTCCAGCCCGGTCAGTCAGAGGGAAGCAGGAGATGAGCAACTGCCGACAATCGAAGGGGTTGACTGGGAACTGGCACTGAGCCGGTTGAACCAGAACCGCGAACTGTTGTTCAGACTGATAGATAATTTCCGCAGTACCTATAGCGATGCGTCAGCCAGCATGACGGATGCCTGTCGTACAGGAAAGCTGGATGAGGTGACAGACCAGGCTCACTCCATCAAGTCTGCTGCAGCCTATCTGGGGGCGCTTGAGCTATCCAGTCAGGCCAGTCAGGTTGAGGTTGCGCTGAGGCAGGGTAAACAGCAGGAAGCTGCAATGCTGATACCCGATCTGGTGAAACAACTGGATCAGCTCATCCAGGCTCTGAGCCGTATCAGACAGCCGGTCGAGGTTCTTGAGGAGGCACGGATACTGCCTGTATCAGAGTTGATGGAGCAGTTGACAAGGCTGGATCAGCTCCTGTCGGAAGCGAACACCCGCGCTTCCGATCTGCTGGATGAGCTGATGCCGGCGGTCAATAGTGAGTGTCAATCCTATCTCTCCAGAATACGTCTGGCGTTGGATGAGGTGGAGTATGAAGCCGCGCGTATACTTCTCAATGCTCTGGTGACCGATTTGGGCTATAGCCTGGGAGAGATGAAATGAGATCACTGCTGTCGGATAAGATATTGATCGTGGATGATCATGTCGGCAGTTTGCATCTGCTGGATAGTCTGCTGAAGGTGGATCATACGGTGATTCTGGCCAAAACAGGGGAGCAGGCGTTGGCGTTGGCGCGTCAGCAATCGCCTGATCTGATCCTGCTGGATGTGAGGATGCCTGATATGGACGGCTATCAGGTTTTAAAGGCCCTGAAAGGCGATGAGCGAACATCGACGATTCCGGTGATCTTCATTACCGGTCTGGATCGACCGGAGGATGAGGCTCAGGGGCTGCAGATGGGCGCTGTGGACTATATTGTCAAACCCTTCAACAGTCTGGTGGTCAGAGCGCGTGTCGCGACACATATCAAACTGGTGCGTCAGCGTCGCATGCTGGAGTTGCTGGCCAATATTGATGGCCTGACAGAGATGCCCAATCGCAGACAGTTCAACACCGTGTTTGAAGCGGAATGGCGGCGCTCACGACGTAATGGTTTGCCTCTGGCAATTGCAGTGGTGGATGTGGACTGCTTCAAACAGTACAACGACCATTACGGCCATGCCGAAGGCGACAGAGTCCTGCAGGCATTGGGCCGTCATCTGCAGCTGGCAGCCAAACGCCCGGGTGATCTGGCAGCGCGTATTGGTGGTGAAGAGTTTGTACTGATCATGCCCGGCACGGATGTGGATCATGCCTTGAAAGTATCCGAGGCACTGCGGCGCCAGATAGAAGCACTTGGCATCAAGCATGAGTTTTCGGAGGTTAAACCCTTCATCACTATCAGTATCGGCTTGGCCACCTCAGTAGAGGCGGCTATCGACTCCGCTGATATGCTCTTTCGCCGTGCGGATGAGCGCCTTTACAAGGCCAAGGGGCTTGGGCGCAATCAGGTGGTGGTATAAACCTGCCCAATAAGGTCGCTGTTGATGATCAGAACCAGTGCCTGCGTTTGAAGTAGAGCAGCAGGCCGCAGACAACAGCAGTCATGAACAGCAACACGCCAGGGTAGCCCCAGTGCCAGGCCAACTCAGGCATGAATTCGAAATTCATGCCATAGACACCTGCAATAAAGGTCAGGGGCATGAAGATGGTGGCGATCAGTGTCAGTGTCTTCATTACTTCGTTCATGCGATTGCTGGCACTCGACAGGTACAGGTCCAGCATGCTGACCAGCAGATCGCGCAGGGTTTCAATCGTATCCAGTACATGAATCGTGTGATCGTACACATCGCGCAGATAGAGGCGCGTTTCCTGGCTGACCAGCGGTGTTTCATCACGACTCAGCCGGCTGAGCAGCTCTCTCAGCGGCCAGACGGCCTTGCGTAACAGCAACATCTCGCGTTTGAAGTGATGAATATGTGCCAGAGTGCCGGGTGTAGGGTTCTTGATCAGCTCATCCTCAAGCAGCTCTATCTCATCTCCCAGATTTTCCAGCAGCGTGAAGTAGTGATCCACCACAGCATCTATCAGGGCGTAGGCCAGATAGTCGGCATCAAGAAAACGCTTTCGGCGGCCTGAGCGCAGTCGCTCACGGACTCCGTCAAATACATCTCCCGGCTGTTCCTGCAACGAAATCACCAGGCGTTCACCCAGAATAAGGCTGAGCTGTTCAGTACGAATCTCACGCGTTTTCTGATCAAACTGAAGCATTTTCAAGACGATATAGAGATAGCCATCATACTCCTCAAGCTTGGGGCGTTGATCGGTATTCATGATATCTTCCATCACCAATGGATGAAGCTGCAGCAGTTTGCCGAGGGATTCGATCAAGGGGGCCTGATGGGTGCCATCGACATTGATCCAGGAAACAGTGTCACTGGTCAGCAACGGGAGGCAGAGTTCAGGATCACGAAGACGTTGCTCCGTGAGATGGGTCTGATCGAAATCGAATACTTCCAGCTGTGTTTCGGCGGCACTTCCGGTTCCTACGTGCACCAGGGTGCCGGGTGCAGCCCCGACCTTCTTGCCACGTTTGATCACCAGTTTGCGTGACATGCTGCTCTCCTGTTTACGATGGCTGAGTCCATGAGTTGCAAAGCGCAGCATAACGGAGAGACGAGTCAGGCGCCAATACCCTCGTGTTGTTATGAGGAGCATGACGCCTGTCAGAATCAGGGAAGATCGAACAGCAGAGCTCTGACCGGCTCTTCGCCCGCTGTCAGTTGCAGTTGTGTCAGCTCACCCAAGCGGACGCCATCTCCAGGATGCATTATCTCTTCAGCAGATACAGGCCCATCAACTGACAGTCCTTCTATCTTCAGATCACCATCAATCAGATGCAGGTAGTAGCGTCTGTTAACATCGGAATCCAGGTGCAGGGTCTCTCCTGGCTCCAGCAGCAACTGATACAGCTTCATCTTCTGCTTGATCACAAGACTGTCCGCTGCACCATCCGAGCTGGCCACCAGCGTCAGACCTGGCTTCTGACCGAAGTCCTTCTGCTGATAACCCGGGCTCTGTCCGTAGACATCAGGCAGAATCCAGATCTGCAGAAAATGCAGATGTTCACTGTCTGAAGCGTTGTATTCGCTGTGGGTGATCCCACTGCCTGCAGACATCAGCTGAAACTCACCGGCGGGCAGATGAGCGACATTTCCTTCACTGTCGCGATGAGCAATCCTGCCCTGCAGCACATAGGTGAGGATCTCCATATCCCGGTGGCCGTGCGGAGCGAATCCTGCTCCCGGCGTCACGCGGTCATCATTGATCACCCTGAGTGCGGAAAATCCCATCTGCTTCGGATCATGATAGTGCCCGAAGGAGAAGGTGTGTAGACTCTTCAGCCAGCCGAAACTGGCTCGCCCTCGTTCGTTAGCCTTTCTGATCTCAATCATGCGAACCCTCCCGGGAGGCGGCATGACCGCCCCCCTGTCAATATATCAGATGCGTGCCTGCAGCAGACGATCAAGACTCAGGCGGCCACCACCTGCCAGCAGCAGTGCCACAGAGCCTGACAGCAGCGCCAGTCCGAACTCATAGCCGTTGTTACTCAGGAACAGACCATGTTCAAAGTGTACGGCAAAGATCGCCACCAGCATGGTGAAGGCCAGAATCAGCGCTGTGGGGCGTGTCAGCAGACCGAAGATCAGCAGGATGCCGCCAAAGAACTCTGCCGAACCTGCGCCGAGTGCCATCAGATAGCCAGGTGTCAGGCCGATCGAGGCCATCCACTGTCCGGTAGCCTCCAGTCCATAGCCGCCGAACCAGCCGAACAGCTTCTGTGCACCATGTGCAGCGAAGATGATGCCCAGCGGCAGACGCAGTGCCAGAGAGGCCCACTGGCTGTCGGTTTTGATCAAAGTGTTAAAAAGTGTGTTCAGATTATTCATGGCATGTGTTCTCATTCAGTTCGTTAAATTTGAATAGTGATTTGTTCACTAATCGGCAATGTGTGAACTTTATGCCTGGATCGCTTGACATAAAAGCGGAATGATTTGATATTGATGTTCAAATTATTTGAATATCGAGTGGATTGTCAGATCATGCACCATGCCATCACGCTGGACGCCCTGAGGGTGCTGGATGCGATCGAACGTAAGGGCAGCTTTTCAGCCGCCGCGGATGCGCTGTTTCGTGTTCCCTCAGCCCTGACCTACACGGTGCAGAAACTGGAGTCGGAGCTGGGTGTCAGTCTGTTTGATCGCAGCGGGCAGAGAGCGCGCCTGACCTCCGCCGGACAGCTTGTTCTGGCAGAGGGGCGGGAGCTGCTGCTGGCTGCCAGTCGCCTGGAGGAGGCGGTCAAACAGCTGGAGTCCGGTTGGGAAACCCGGCTGCGTATTGCACGCGATACGATTCTGCCGGTAGAGCCGTTGCTGCGGCAGATTCGCGCCTTCCATCAACTGGATAAGCCGGTGGCACTGGATATCAGTGAAGAGGTGTTGGGCGGAGCCTGGGAGGCATTGGTTGCGGATCGCTGCGATCTGACGCTGGGCGGCAGTGGTGACCTGCCCAAGGGAGCGTTTGAGTATCGCCTGATGGGTGAAGTGAGCTTCGTATTTGCCGTGGCCCCGGAGCACCCTCTGACTCTGCATGACGGGCCGCTGGATGCCGCAGCAATAGCCGCCTATCCCACTGTGGTGGTGGCAGACTCCTCGCTGAGCATGCCGTCCCGTTCATCAGGCATACTGGAGAGTCGGCAGCGTGTGCGGGTAGCGGATATGAACACCAAACTGGAAGCGCAGCGGCTGGGGGTGGGTGTAGGCTTCGTGCCGCGGTATCTGGCGGCATCACTGCTGGCTAAGGGCGAACTGATAGAGCTGCCGTGCAGCGTACCACGCCCGCAGGTGCCGCTCTATCTGGCCTGGCGCAAAGATAATCAGGGCCGTGCACTGGCCTGGTTTATCGACGCCTGCCTGCAGGCGAACTGGCTCGACTGTCATCCACTACCTGATTGATAATTACGGTTTTCTGCTACCATACCCGCTTAACGTCTTTGACAGGGACCGCTATGCGTCTGCTCCATACCTCCGACTGGCATCTGGGCCAGCACTTTTTCGGCAAAAGCCGCCAGCCCGAACATCAGGCCTTTCTTGACTGGCTGATTAAACAGGTGATCGAGCATCAGGTGGATCTGGTGCTGGTGGCGGGTGATATTTTTGATACGGCCTCACCTCCGAGCTATGCGCGCGAAATGTATAACCGCTTTGTCGTGGCGCTGCAGAGTACGGGGGCACAGCTGGTGGTGGTTGGCGGAAATCATGACTCTGTGGCGATGTTGCATGAGTCCAAGGCCTTATTGGCTTGCCTCAATACCCATGTACTGCCGGGCCTGGCCCAGCCGGAGGAGCATCTGCTGCTGGTACCGGATCGTGACGGTGAGCCGGGCCTGCTGCTGTGCGCGCTGCCTTTCATGCGCCCGCGTGAGCTGATCACCAGCCATGCGGGGGAGGGTAGTGCTGAAAAGCAGCAGACGCTGGGGTTGGCCATTCGTGACAAGTATCAGCAGATATGGGAACTGGCACAGGCCAGACGTGTGAGTCTGGGGAGGGAGCTGCCGATTATCGCCACCGGTCATCTGACGGTGATGGGGGCTACCCTGACCGAGTCGGTGCGTGAGATCTATATCGGAACACTTGATGCGTTACCGGCTGATGCCTTTCCGCCGGTAGACTATCTGGCACTTGGACATATCCACAAGCCGCAACAAGTGGCCGGGCAGGCACATCTGCGCTATTGCGGCTCACCCATTGCATTGAGTTTCGATGAGGTGAAGCAGGAGAAGGAGGTGCTGCTGGTGGAGTTTGATACGACAGCACTGCAGCAGGTCAGCGCTTTGAAGGTCCCGCGTTGGCGTCCAATGGTGTCGGTTAAGGGGGATCTGGAACAGATTGCGAGCCAGCTGCAGGAGGCGGCGGCGATGGGAACGGAGGCATGCCCGGTCTGGGTGGAGGTCACAGTTCGTGCCGACAGCTACCTGAATGATCTGCAGGAGCGGATACAGACCCTGACACAGGGGGTGCCGCTGGAGGTGTTGCGTATCCGCCGTGAGCGCAGTCAGGCGGTGTCAGGACTTGCCGTGCAACTGCGGGAAACGCTGGCAGAGCTGACACCGGAGGAGGTGTTCATGCGGCGACTGGAGCAGGAGGATATGAACGAAGAGCAGCGCCAGTCACTGCTGCTGATGTACCGGCAGCTGCTGGAACAGATAGCGCATGAGGAGGGTTCTGAGCCACAGGGAGAACAGCAGGCATGAAAATACTCACGCTGCGCCTGAAAAACCTCAACTCACTGAAAGGCGAGTTCAAGATAGATTTCACCCAGGCGCCGTTTGGCGATAATGGCCTCTTTGCCATCACCGGTGCTACAGGAGCAGGCAAAACGACGCTGCTGGATGGAATCTGCCTGGCACTCTATCACCAGACACCGCGCATGAAAGTGGTCTCTGCCAGCAGCAATGAGCTGATGACCCACCATACCGCCGAAGCGCTTGCCGAGGTTGAGTTCGAAGTGAAGGGCGTCGGCTATCGCGCCTTCTGGAGCCAGCGCCGCGCACGTGATCGGGTGGATGGAAATCTGCAGGCGCCGCGGGCTGAGCTGGCCCGCATCGCCGACGGTGAGATACTCAGCAGCAGAATCAATGAAAAACTCGCCATGACCGAGCAACTGACCGGTCTGGATTTTGCCCGCTTCACCCGCTCCATGCTGCTGGCACAGGGAGGTTTTGCGGCATTCCTGAATGCCAGCCCGAACGAGCGTGCCGAACTGCTGGAGGAGCTGACTGGCAGTGATATCTACGGCGTCATCTCCAAGCGGGTGTACGAACGCACCGCTCAGGAAAATCAGGCGCTGGAACTCCTGAAAAGCCACATGGGCGGGTTTGAACTGCTCAGTGATGAGCTGCTGGCAGAGCTGGAAGCCGAGCGCAGTCAGTTGGCGCAGCAGGAAGAAAGGATAACAGAAGCGCGCGACCGGCAGCTTGCGCTCATCAACTGGCGTGAGAAACTGGATCAGGCGCAGCAGCAGGCCGAGCTGTGTCGGCAGCAGCAACAGCAGGCCAGCGCCGAACAACAGGCGAAGCAGGCTGATCTGCAGCGCCTTGATCACAGTGAACCAGCTGAGCGCCTGCGCTTTCCATGGCAGAGCCGGCAGGAAGCCCTGCAGGCAATGAAGCAGGCCGAAACTCAGCGCAGCGAGCTGATCGGTTCACGCAAACAATTGTTGTCACAGTGGTTGCAACGGCAGCAGCAGGCGAGTCAGGCACTGGCACAGGGCAAAGCACAACTGACAGCACAGCAGCAATCCCTCAGGCAGGCGCAACAGACTGCCGAGGCTTCACTGCAACTGCTCGACAGGCAACTGGCTGCTGCTCAGTCGGTAGTCAACGTGCTACTGGGGGAACTGTCGGAAGCAGAGCTCAGGCAAAAGCTGCAGCAACAGCAGAGTGTGCTGGACGATCGCCGCAGGGTGGTACAGCAGCTGCATAATCTGGTGAAGCAACAGACCAGGATGCAGCAGTCACGACAGCAGGTCCGGGCCCGCCTTGAACAGTTGCAGCCGGAGCTGACCGAACAGATCAAACTGAGGGACAGTCTGCGGGACAGCTGGAAAAGCCTGAAAGAGCAGGTGGAGGATAAACAGCGCCTGCTGTTGCAGGAGCAGCGGATCATGGCGCTGGAAAAATATCGTGCCGTGCTGCAGCCGGATGAGGCCTGCCCTCTGTGTGGCTCGCATGAGCATCCATCGATTGAGGCCTATCAGGCGCTGGAGTGTTCGGCGACCGAGCAGGCGTTGCTGCTCAAGCAGCAGGAGTGGGAGGCGGTCAGGCAGCAGGGTGAAGCAGTGGGTCATCGGGTGACAGCCCTGCTGACCGAACAGGGGAAAATGGAGGAGGAGCGGCAGCGATTTGAGCTGGAGTGGCAGCAGGCAGAGGAGGAGTGGCGAGGCTACTGTACTCAACTGGATGCCGTGCTGTCCGATCAGGCAGCACTGGAGCGTTATGCGCAGCAGCAGGAGACTGACGCGAAAGCCCTGAAAAGTCAGATAGAGCAGCTGGATCAGGCCTCCAGTGCAGTGCAGCTGCAGAAGCAGGAGTTGCAACAGGCCATAGATCAGTCGCGCCTGCTGCAGGATAAGCAGGTGCAGCTTGATCAGCAGCAGGCGCAGTGGCAGCAGCAGGCGCAGCGCCTTGAGGAGCTGCAGCAGCGATGCACCGACCTGAACGGAGAGTCGGTCGCAACAGCAAGCGAGGGTGTTCAACAAGGGCAGTCGCTGACTGAAGAGGCATCTTCGGCGTTGCCACAGATGATAAGAGTAATGGAGAGTCTGCTGGAGCAGATGAGTCGGCTGGAAGGGCAGCTGCAGGCTCAGCAGGAGATTTACCAGCGTCAGGCGCAACAGACAGATGAACGTGAGCAGGAGTGGCTGCAGGCGCTGGAGCAGAGCCCCTTCAGTGATGAAGTCGCGTTCAGAGCCGCCCTGCTGCCGGAGACTGAGCGCCAGACGCTGATCCAGCTCAGGCAGACATTGGAGCGGCGGGTACAGGATGCAACCTCAAGGCTGGAGGCCGCGACAGAGTTGCTGGGTGCGTTGCAGAGCGAGTCTCTGACTGAACTGGCGCTGGAGCAGCTCAGAGCAGGGCAGGAGGAGATCACCAGGCAGTTGCGCGAACTGGGACATCGACAGGGGCAGCTGTCCTCCCGTATTCAGGCTGATCTGGAACGGCGGCAGCAACTGGCAGCACTGCAGCAGCAGATCACTCAGCAGCAGGCGATTCATGAGCAGTGGCAGCGTCTGAACAGCCTGATAGGCTCGCGTGAGGGAGACAAATATCGCCGCTTTGCTCAGGGTTTGACACTGGATCACCTGATCTCACTGGCTAATGAGCAGTTGCATCGACTGCATGACCGCTATCAACTGGCGCGCAAGCCTGGGGCCGAGCTGGATCTGGAGGTGATCGATACCTGGCAGGCGGATGCTGCGCGTGATACGCGGACCCTGTCAGGTGGCGAAAGTTTTCTGGTCAGTCTGGCGCTGGCACTGGCCTTGTCTGATCTGGTCAGCCACAAGACCAGTATCGATTCGCTGTTTCTGGATGAGGGCTTCGGCACGCTGGATGCCGAAACCCTTGAGATTGCGCTGGATGCGCTGGATAACCTCAATGCCAGTGGCAAGACGATTGGCATCATCAGCCATGTCGAGTCGCTCAAGGAGCGTATTCCAGTGCAGATACAGGTCAGCAAGAGCAGCGGGCTGGGGGTCAGTACGCTGCGTATTTGCGGTTAAACCGCTATCCCTTGCCGAACTTTTCGGCTTTGATTGCCGTCCAGTCGACCTCCGGCTGGCGCAGGCCATGCCCGCCTCGATAGGCTGGTGATTCTGGTGCCACCCAGCCTTCGAGCGTATCGGGGGCGAGCTGATAGATCTCGACGCCCAGCGGGCGACACACCTCCAGTGGATCGCGTGCCTCCGGCCCCCACAGGGGTACCGACAGGTCTCCTCCGGGGCAGGTTGACAGGGCGCAGAGCAGATCTATCTCGGCAAAAAACTCCAGATAGTCGCCTTTCTTGGCAGGGCAGGCCTTCATGAAGTACTGATCCTGCTCGTTCAGCCCAGTGCACTGGAACACATTCAGCACATCGTGCACATCCCGCTCATCCAGTCCGAATGGGAGCACGGCCCGCACCAGATTGGAGTGGCAATGGAAGTCGAAATCCTCACCGGTCAGCAGGTGATTGACATAGGGGTCGCAACGCGTGCCGAGCAGATCATGAAGACGCCCACCCTCGGCATCCACACCATAGTCAGCCAGGCTGTCGTCGGTAATGGTGGCAATGGGGCGAAGATAGGGTAGAACACTCCACAGGCGATCATGAATACTGATATGAGCGCGCTGAATCTGGCGTGTGCGGGAGGCCCAGAAGCGCTCGCGCGGGTTATGCAGATTCCACAGATTGAGGTCCGCAACCTGCGGGCCCTCCAGTGTCACGATCCGAAATACATGACCAGCCGGCACTGTCCAGGCGCGGCCACTGCGGATAGGGATGGTGTGCGACTCGATCAGCCTGCGCCCCGGTGTCTCTCTGATGCGGTCATAGAGCGCCTTGTCAATCGCCAGTGATGATCCTTCGCCCGCCTGATATGCGGCTTCTGTACCCGACATGATCGCCTCCATTACTCTGAGTTCAGTATGAAGGTTATAGCATTTTTTCCCTGTATCAGGCGATGTCTGTGGTGTTGTCTGACACGATCTGATCAAAAAAACAGTAGCGGCTTTTGCCGGACATCTTCGCCTGATACATCGCCTGATCGGCTTCACGCAGAAGCTGGTCGGCATCGGTTGCCAGGCCTTCTGAGGTGCTTTTCGGGTAAAAGGTAACACCGATACTGGCCGATACTTCAACCCTGGCACTATCTAGTCGGATCGGTCGGGAGGCTGATTTCAGAAGACGATCCAGAATCGGGATACAGGTTTCCTGGCTGTCCAGGTCGACCAGTACCGCAACAAATTCATCGCCACCCAGCCGAGCCAGGGTGTCACCTTCACGCAGGGCCTCCTTCATTCGGCCGGCAACCTTGATCAGCAGGGTATCACCGGCCTGATGGCCGTGGGTGTCATTGACCGCCTTGAAACCATCCAGATCAAGATAAACAACAGCCAGAAGTTGCCCCTGGCGGATCGTATGCGCCATCGCCTGATGCATGCGATCCGCCAGTAGAATCCGGTTTGGCAGATGGGTTAATGCATCATAGTGCGCGATATGTCTCAGTTGCTGTTCATGGCGTTTGAGATCGGTGATATCAGAGAAAAGCGATACAAAGTGGGTGGTGTTACCCTGAGCATCCTTGACGGCACTGATGGTCAGCATCTCTGCGTAGACTTCGCCATCCTTGCGCCTGTTCCAGACCTCACCGCTCCAGTGTCCGGTTTTGATCAGTGACTGCCATAGATGTCTGTAATATTCCTGACTCTGTCGGCCTGAGTTGAGAAGACGTGGATTCTGGCCCAATACTTCATCTCTGGTAAATCCGGTGATACGGGTAAAGGTTTCGTTCACATCGAGTATTTCGCCATCTGCGGTCGTGATCATGATCCCTTCGCGTGCATGGGTGAATACACTGGCTGCCAGGTGCAACTGGCCCTCGGTGCGTTTGCGCTCTGTGATATCTCTGGAAACCCCCAGAAGTTGTCTGGGCTGGTTGTTTTCATCCAGCAATAGTGTCAATACCGCCTCCGTCGGCAGTACCTTGCCATCCTTGCATGGGTGGTAGAGTTCAATGCTGAAATTACAGGCTGCCATGTCACCTGATCTGACTCTGGCGATCTCTTGCTGTAGTTGATGTTCAAACCGGATCAATGATTCAGGTGTCAGGGAGTTATCAAATGGGTGCATCAACACCTGATCAGGGGAGTAGCCCAGAAGTCTCATCACCGAGGGGCTGATGTAACTGAAGGTTTTTTCCGGCAGATCTATCAGCCAGATGATGTCATTACTGTTGTTGGCAATCAGTCGATAACGCTCCTGGCTTTTCTGTAACGCACGACTGAATGCGCGATTGTCTGCATGGTAGCGGGCAAAGAGGTTGCGTGACCAGAAGGAAAAAAGCAGAGATGCTGCAACACCGATGATCAAGGCAATCGTCACGGCACCTGTGAGTGTCCAGACCTGCTTGCCCAACGAGGCTTGATGTTCAGCCAGTTCCCTGTTCAGAGAGGCTTTCATCTCATCATCTTTCATGGTCACAACCATAATCCAGCCCCAGGGGGTAGTTGTGTTGACCAGTGCGGTTTTCAGGTAGGTCGTATCAGAACCCGGGTCGGAAAATTCATATTGAATGAAGCCACCGCCTGTATGAGCATGCTCATACAAAGACTTGATCGCTTCGCGCTCTATGGGTGGCATGTCACTGAAGTGTCTTCCTTCCAGAGTTGGATCATTGGGTGACAGCAGTGAGTAACCCATCTCATCTATCAATCCGATATAACCACTTTCCGCAAAGCGGAAGCTGCGAAAGCGAGCCAGGGCTTCCTGTTTCAGCAGTTGATCCCATTCATAGGTGTAATCGCCGGTACCGATCAGCCAGTCAAAGGGCTCGAAATAGCGTACATAGGCCAGCTTGTCAGCCATCTCGGTCGGATTGTCGGGTCGGTACCAGCGATAGTTCGAGAAGCCTTCGCCTGCAGGCAACCGCGCTGCTTCGATCAATCCGCGCATGATGTAATGGCCGGTATCGTCACGGTTATCGATACCCATTGTGCCCTCAACTTGGGGGGCGGTCGGCAGCAGAATGAACTGCCCATCCATATCGTCTATGAAAAAATAACCCCGGTCATCGAAGAAGCGAATATCCCGCAGTGCCTCAACGATCAGACGTTTGATCTCCTGTTCGGAGTGTTCAGCAGACGCTTGCCGATAGATCGCTTCCACCATCTGTATTGCGTTGTCTACCTGTTCACGTATGCCATGACGCAGCATCGCCTCGGTTCGGGAACGAGTGAAGTCAATATAGCTGATAGCTGAGTCCATCTCGTTTTGCAGTCGGTTCTGCTGCTCGGCCGTGGCAGCGGCCTTGATACGAGTGATGGAGGCGCGATAATCTTGAGCGGCCTGCCAGGAGAGGTATCCACCCAGAAGTGTCGTCAGGAGCAGAATCGTGATCAGCGTGCCGATCAGGTGCAGGCGAGGCACGGTTTTTTCATTGATATTCAAACGCACACGGTTGCCTTTTATTGATCCTGATCAATAGATGATTTGTTATATATTAGTGAAAAGCAGAAGGCGTTCTACTTGGCAGACATCCGTGCTAGCGTCTATATTCTAACCGAATTCTATCCCAATATCTAAGACTTATGTCTGCAGGTATGCAGGCCAATTTCATGGCGTGAACTACGTAAAGGACCCTACACCATGTTTCAAAACCTGGCGATTAACAAAAAGCTGCTGATCCTGATTCTATTGGCTGGAGTTGAGCTGGTGATTCTGACCAGTCTGGCACTCTTCACCATGCGCAACTCGCTGCAACAGGAGCGAGAGCTTCAACTTAATGCGCTGATCGACAGCGCTTACTCCCTGGTACAGGCCCAGTACACTCAGGCTCAGAGTGAAGGCGTTGGCAGTGATGAGGCTCAGGCTCAGGTGCGGCAGTTGTTGCAGAGCATGCGTTATCAGGGCGAAGAGTACTTTTTTGTGATAGATAAGCAGGCGCATGTGGTCGCGCATGGTGGTAATCCTGCGCTGATGGGGCGGGATATGACCGGCTTTCGTACCGACGATGGTCGAGCACTGTTTGTCGAGATGGCGCAACTGGCAAACCGTGGTGCCGGAAGTGCTTACTTTCGCTACAACTGGCCACGTGCTTCCGGCTCCGAACCTGTTGCTAAGCTCTCTTATCTGAGAGTATTTGAACCCTGGGGCTGGGTAATTGGCAGTGGGGTATATATTGATGATCTGGCAACCTCATTCCAGCGCAATCTGCTTATCATGGCTGCAGTGCTGATAGCGGGGCTGATACTGCTGGTGGCTGTTGCCGTGCCTGTTGCCCGCTCGGTTATCCGTCCTCTTGAGAGGATTAATCAAGTGATGGCTCAGGTGGCTGAGGGAGACCTGAGCGTGAGGACTGCCCTGACCAGTCGGGATGAGCTGGGCAGAGCGGGTCGGCGTATTGATGACACGTTGAACACTTTTCAGCAGTTGATTCAGCAACTGGCAGCCTCTGTCACACAGGTTTCCGGCAGTGCAACTGATCTTGCGCGCAGTGCTGAGGCCACCAGTCAGGCACTGGACAAGCAGACTCGTGAGACCGAATTGCTCTCCGCTGCCATGAACCAGATGGCTGCGAGCATTCATGAGGTTGCGCGCAGTGCCAGTGACACCTCGACCGCTATTGATGAGGCAGATCATGAGGCGGACGAGGGCAGTCACGATGTGGAAGATACCGTCATGAAAATTCAGGCACTGGCGAGCGAGATTGAAATGGCTGCCGGTGTGATCAAGGCGCTGGAAACCGACACAGTGCAGATCAGCGAAGTGCTGGGCAAGATCAAGGCGATCTCGGAACAGACCAACCTGCTGGCGTTGAATGCCGCGATTGAGGCTGCGCGTGCAGGTGAGTCCGGGCGCGGCTTTGCAGTGGTTGCTGATGAGGTGCGTCAGTTGGCAAAACGTGCTCATGAGTCCACCGATGAGATCAGTGATCTGAACAATCGTCTGCGCTCGGCGGCGCAGCGTTCAGTTGAAGTGATGGAGCGCTCCCGCATCCGGGCTGATGAAAGTGTGTTGACGGCAGAGCATGCCGGCAAGGAGCTGCAGCGGATCGTTACTCATATGGACAGTATCAGGGATATGGGGCTGCAGGTAGCGTCAGCAACAGAGGAGCAGAGCCAGGTATCTGAGGAGATGAACTCCAATCTGCTTAATATTACTCAGGCATCTGAAAATACGGTGATGGCGGCGAGCACGGTTGCCAGCAGCAGTGAGCAACTGCAGCAACTGGCAACTGAGTTGCAACGCCAGATCAGCCGCTTTCGGGCCTAGTTGTACTTCTGCACGAGGTCAGGCTATCTGGTGATATCAGTAGCCGGTCATCTCCAGATAGCCAACCCCCTGATGGCTGCCATCGATGCTGATCGGCCCTTCCCAGTAAGGATAGGTGGTATCCATCCAGGCAGTGGGGTTGAGTGCTGATACCTGGGTCTTCAGCTCGCGATGGGGGATCTCGATCTCCCAGGCAGTGGGCAGTTGCTTGCCGGCAACAGGGGTGTGATGCAGAGGCGTCATGATCACCACGGCATCCTGCAGGGGCTCTGTATTGCCTTCGGCACTGATCCAGGTGCCGGAGTGGAAGGGCTTGTCGGCTGTATGGCGAAGCTGGAACAGCATCAGCTTTTCGCCTGTTTCCAGATGCAACGAAAACCAGTCCCAACCTTGCTGTCCTTCCGCCAGCCACTGGCTGCTCCACTCCCTATCCATCCAGGCCTGCCCGGTAACGGGGATCACCTGATCTCCAATCTGTAACTCGCCCTCTGCAGCGAAAAAAGGCTGGCTGTAGTAGTAGGATGCCTGTCCCTGCTCTGACTTCAGGCTGAAACCCTGATCGCCCTGCAACACAACCTGCCGATCAGTTGTCAGGCTCAACTGATAGCTGAAGGTTTCTGTTGTTGCTTCCAAGTGCAGATGAGACAGCGGATCATCACCTGTATCGGCCAGACTGAGCAGTTGCCAGTTATCGATCCAGGCATGAAAGGGTGTCAGCTGCACATCGGCCTGGCCGATACCGCCACGGGCAAAGTTTTCACTGTGCAGATGTTGTTCGGCAGAGGTGATGGCTGCATGTCCCATCCACAACTGCTGATTCTGCCAGCCGCTTCTGGGTGTATCGGCATCCAGAGGTTGTCGAAACAGGGTCCATTGAACACCATAGGGTGTGCCATCCGGCCCCTGCAGGTTTGCAGTCAGATACCACCACTCGGTGCGGAAGGTTGGGTGTGGCGCATGGTCCTCAGGAAAACTGAGGGTGTGACCGGGTAGCACCTCGGTAAACCCTTCACCGCTGGCATCCAGACCGGCAAACCCGCTGGGCGATGCGCGTTCTGCGCTTTGATCGCAGCCAGTCAGGAGTGATAAAAGCAGTAAAAGCCCCAGTCCTGCAGTAGCTTTTCGCACACGCCCGATCAGAACCGGCTTCAGGCGGTTGTTTAAATGCATAACTGTATCCACATCAGCGTTCATCAGCGAAAACCCTCAGCAGTGTGGCAGGGGAGGTTCGGGCCAGCTTCATCACCGGCCAGATGGATGCCAGCAGGGCAGTGATGATGGCCATCAGAAAGAGCTGCAACCATTGCAGCGGAAACAGATGCAGCGGCAGGCGCCAGCCAAACGCCTGCACGTTGATGACCGAGACCAGACACCAGGCCAGCAGCAGGCCCAGTGGTATGGCTATTAATGCGGTCAGGCCAGCCAGCAGCAGGGTTTTCAGCAGTTCGACCAGAGCCAGTTGGCGTCGGGTGATGCCGAGTGCCCAGACCGGAGCGAGTTGCGGCAGGCGGCTGCTTGCCAGCGAAATCAGACTGCTGAAGAGTGCAATTCCGGCTACACCCAGAGTCAACCCATTCATGGCGCTGGTGGCTGTGAAAGTACGCTCAAAGATCGCAGTCGACCAGCTTTTCAGGCTGGCCTGATCCATCACCTGAGAGGCGTTGAGGTTGAATGAGGCTTGCAGATCACTGATCAACTGAGGTGCGGCCTGTGGATCCAGTCGGATGCCAAAGCTGCCCCGTTGAGCTTCTGGCCAGTGGGCCTTCAGCAGGGACAGATTCAGAATAATCTGACCCTTGGGATTACCATAGTCGGGGTAGATGGCAACCAGCCTCAACGGCAGATCGCCCTGAATCCCCGGTAAACGGACCTCATCTCCCAGACTCAGCGACAGACGCCTGGCCAGTTGTTCGCTGATCATGGCGCTGCTGCCTTGAGCCAGTTGCGTCCAGGCATCATCACTGCGCTGCAGCAGTGGCCAGTTGTCACGATAGGTGGCGTGATCCCTGTACCCCTGAAGCTGCACCGGCCAGCCCTGCAACTGTATCTCGGTGCTCCAGCCAGGCAGTGCCGCTTCCACTTCCGGTCGCTGCTCCAGCCATTCAACCATTGCCAGAGCCTGAGTCTCATTTTCGGCGCGCAGATACACTTCAGATGCCAGACGCTGATCAATCCAGCCGGTGAAGGTCTGTCTGAATCCTTCAACCATGGTGCCAACGCCGATATTGGCCGACAGCGCCAGTAGCAGAGCCATCAGGGCCAGCGACAGGCCAGACAGCTGTTGCCGGGTATCGGCCCAGAACCAGAACATGAAGGCTGAACGGCTGCGGCGCTCGGCCAGTTGCAGCAGGGCACCTAGCAGCACCGGCAGCAACAGCGTGATACACAGCATCAGGCCTGCAAGCATAATGAATCCTGCGATGAGTCCCGCCTGTGATTGCCAGGCGATCAGCGCTGCCAACAGCAAGAGCAGCGCGATAACTCCCTGTTTTCGATGCAGGCTCTGCTGGCGCTGCAGCCAGGCGTCCGGTTGCGCGATGCTGAGCAGCGGCAGGCGATAGCTCTGCAGCAACCCTTGAGCCGACGCGATCAATGCGCCGAGCAGACAGATACCGAGCCCGCTGAGCCACCACCAGAGGCTTAGTTGAAGCTGCCCGGCGATACTGGCGCCATACAGCCCTCTGAGACTCGCTGCGACATCCGGCAGCAGCCAGGCTGCAATCAGGTAACCGCCGATCATGCCGGCTGCACCTGCCAGAAGAACCAACAGCAACAGCTCCAGCAGCAAACCCAGTATCAGGACACCTCTTGAAACACCGCAGGCACACAGGGTGCGAAACAGTGATCTGCGCTGCTCGAAGGCGATTCCCATGGCCGCATGCACGATAAACAGGCCGACTACAAAGGCCAGCAGTCCCAGTGCAGTCAGGTTGAGATGGAAGCTGTCTGTCAGGCGTGCCAGATCAGCCTCCTCGTCACTGGAAGCGACTCGAAGCTCTTCTTTCGTGGAATGTTTGATGTATTGAGTCAGGCGTTCACGCTCGTCATCACTCAGCTCCGGGATCAGCAGTGCCGAGAGGAGATCCGGCTGCCCCAGCAGTGTCTGAGCAACTCCGATATCCACCACCAGCAGCCCGGGTGGTAAACCAGCGCGTTCCGTCAGGGGTGGCAGGTGATGTGCGGCCACAAGCGGCTGATCACCAGCGGCAAGCCCCAGTTCCTGAAGCGTCTCCGGTGCGATGTATGTCTGTCCTGGTGGGGTCAGAAACTGGTTAAGGCTGCCCTGACCACTGCTGACACTGGCGATACGAGTATCCCCTGGCAGGGTGACCGGATCGATGCCGATCAGTTGCAGATTCTGCTGCATGACACGGATGCGTCCTTCAAGCAGCGGCGAGACCCGAAACCCTCCCCGTCGCAGCTCGATATAGAGTTGCTGGGGAAAGGTCTGTCCCTGTGTGCTGATCAGGCGTTCTGTTGCGTCACTGCCGAACAGCGTGGCGGCACGATCATAGCTGCTGCGTGCCTGAGTATTCAGAGCTTGAATACCGCTCCACAGGGCAGTTGCCAGCATCAATCCAGTGAATAGCGTGGCCAGTTGCACCGGGTGTCTGAGCCAGTGGCTGGAGAGTGTCTGCAACAGCCAGCGCAGCAGGTTCAGCCGCTGCCGAGCGCGAGAAATAGCGCTGTGGTTCATGTCAGACTGCCTGCCACCAGGTGTACCTGTTGTTGCAGTTGACTGGCGAGTCGGGTGCTGTGTGTGACCATCAACAGACTGCATTGGGTTTCCTGTATCAGATCCAGAAACAGAGCCATCACCTGGTCCCCGCTTTTTTCATCCAGGCTGCCGGTGGGCTCATCTGCCAGCACCAGATCAGGTTTTCCGGCTAATGCCCGACCTATTGCAACACGCTGCTGCTGACCGCCTGAAAGCTGCTCAGGATAGCGATCCAGCAGTGCTGAAAGACCCAGATGTTTGATCAGCGTCTGCTGCCATTGCGGATCAAAACGTCCGGCGATCCTGGCCTGAAATGCCAGATTGTCTCTGACTCTGAGGCTGGGGATCAGATTGAATTGCTGGAATACCAGCCCCAGATGACGGCGCCGGTAGTCAGCACGGTCCGACTCACTCAACCGACTGAGCTCCTGCGTTTGAAAGTGTATTTTGCCCGTGTCGGGCGTATCCAGTGCAGCGACCAGATGCAGCAGCGTGCTCTTGCCACTGCCGGACTCGCCCATCAAGGCCAGACTACTGCCCGCTCCGAGAGTCAGGTTGATATCCCTCAATACCGTCAGTGGCCCTTGCGGGGTAGGATACTGCTTATTCAACGTCTCTATTGTCAGCATCTGTGCTCATTCATCGAAAGTCGTTCATCAAAGTCAGTTGTCAAAAGTCAGCCATCAAAAAGTGAGATCAATCAGTCTCATACGCGTGTCAGCCAAGCTGGATTGCTCTTCACAAGGAAAGTCCAGTATGCAGGACATTCGCGCCTGATACGTTATACAATCATAGCGAAATTAACCCACTATGAGCATGCACTGGGGTCTGGATACCATGATGAAGGAAAGTCAGGGGCTGAAATGGCTGTTGGGCCTGGCGGGAGTGATTGTCATTATTGCCGGTTTGAAAGCAGCAGAAACCATCGTTATACCGATCATGCTGGCACTCTTTGTGGCGATCATCAGTATGCCTTTTCAGAGGCTGTTGACCAAGCGGGGTGTTCCTCCTGCTCTGTCGGTGCTGATCGTGTTACTGACGCTGGTCGTGTTTGGCGGCATCCTGGTCACGGTGGTGACACAGTCGATAGACAGTTTCATCTCTCGCCTGCCCAACTATCAGGTGCGCATGCAGGAGATCATGGCTGATCTGCTGCCTTATCTTGAAGGCCACGGCCTGCCGCTCAGCAAGGATCTGGTGATGGATCATTTCAATCCGGGTCAGGCGATGGGGCTGGTCGGTACCATGCTCGCGAATGTTGGCTCTCTGCTGACCAACCTTTTCCTTGTATTGTTTATCGTCATCTTTCTGTTGCTGGAAGAGGCCGCATTCTCCAAAAAGCTGCGTGTTGCACTGCCCAATGCAACCAAACAGCTCTCCAGTGCCAGTGGCTTCATGCGCCAGGTTAATCAATATCTGATGATCAAGACCACCATCAGTTTTATTACCGGGGTGCTGGTGACCTGCTGGCTCTGGTTTCTGGATGTGGATTTTCCAGTCCTCTGGGGACTGATAGCGATGTTGATGAACTATATTCCCAATGTCGGTTCACTGATTGCCGCCGTGCCGGCTGTGCTGCTTTCCCTGGTACAGCTTGGGGTCGGTGATGCGATGCTGGTGGCTTCGGGGTATGTCGCTATCAATGTGATCATGGGTAATCTGATAGAGCCGCGATATATGGGGCGCGGACTGGGTCTGTCACCGCTGGTGGTGTTCCTGTCGTTGATTATCTGGGGCTGGTTGTTTGGTCCGGCCGGAATGTTCCTGTCCATCCCGCTGACCATGATCGTCAAGATTGCACTGGAGCAGAATCACAGTACGGCCTGGATCGGTATCATGCTTGGAAGCGAGCCGTTGGATGAAGAGGTGGAAGAGGCCAATCAGAAAGCGCTGCAGTCCGGTGAACACTGATGCCGGTTATTGAGCCTGCAGTCTGGGGTGTGCTGGCGCTGCTGGCGGCACTGCTGTTGCTGGCGGTGATGGCCTGGCGGGGCCAGGTGCGGCTGAGCGATCAGTATCAGCAGTGGCTGGAGGAGGAGAAAACGGCCCATAAGGATCTGCAGGCCGAGTACCATCTGCTGCAGACTCAGCATGCAGCGCTGAGAGCGACCACACAACAGAAGGACGGACATTTTGCCGAGCAGATTCAGCAGCTGGAAAACAGCCGTGAGCGTCTGAAGCAGGAGTTTGAGCTGCTGGCGACAGAGATACTGGAGCGCAAAGGGCGTACTTTCACCGAATTGAATGAGCGCAGTATTATCGGGCTGCTGCAGCCCATGCAGACCGAAATGAAAGGCTTCAGAGATAAGGTCGAAAAGATTCATGAGCAGGAACTGCAGCAGCGGGCAGAGCTGCGCATGGAGCTGAAGCAGCTTCAGGCGCTGAATCGAGAGATCACCGAGCAGACACACCAGTTATCCACTGCGCTGCAGGGGCAGAAGAAGATGCAGGGCAACTGGGGTGAACTGATACTGGAAAACGTGCTGGACAGCGCCGGTTTGAGGCCGGATCTGGATTATCGCCGTGAGGTCAGCTTCACTACCGACGAAGGTCGTTTTCGGCCCGATGTTGTGGTGTATCTGCCACAGAACAAACATCTGGTGATTGATGCCAAAACCTCCCTGTCTGCCTATACCCGATATGTGAATGCTGAAGAGGATGAGTCGCGTCAGATCGCGTTGCGTGAACACTGCAAAGCAATTGCAGCACGTATCGATGAGCTGGCAGGCAAGAACTATGACCGTTTGCCAGGGATCAACAGCCCTGATCTGGTGATCATGTTCATCCCGATAGAATCGGCCTTCAGTGAAGCAATTCGTCATGATGCCAGTCTGCATCAGCGAGCCATCGAACGGCATATACTGGTGGCAACCCCGAGCACTCTGCTGACGAGCCTGAACCTGGTACGTCAGCTCTGGCGTCTGGAAGATCAGAGCCGGCATACTGCAGAACTGGCCGATAAGGCCGAAAGCTTTTACCGCAAGCTGAACTCTTTCCTCAACAGCATGATGGATGTCGGCAAAAAACTCGACAGTGCCCGGGACAGTTATGATCGAGCGCTGGGGCAGCTGTGTGATGGCAAGGGGAACCTGATCAAGCAGGCGGCTGATTTCAGAGATCTGGGGGTGGCGGTCAAGCAGGAGTTGCCGTCAGAGCTGACGGAAAGGGCTGCGCTTGAACTGGAGCGCTCCTCAGAGCAGAAAGTGCAGTAAACCGATTTGGTTTTTTGAGCAAGGGTGTTACTCTCTGGGCAAAGTCTTTTTCAGTCGGATAATATGGTATTCAACACTGACCTGTCTCGCAAGGTATTGATCAGTCTGGCCATTATGGCCATGCTGTCTCAGTCCGTGGCTGCACTGAATATGTCTGTAACTGGCGGACGCTTCGAAACGGTGGAGCTGTGTACCTGGCATGGTGGTGTTCAACTGGTTCGGGTTGAGCTGCCTGGCTCAGGTGGTCCGGCTATGGATCATATCGACTGTCTCATCTGCCTTACGGGACAGGTAATGGCTACAGGCGGGGAGCGGCAATTACAGTTGCCTCCGCTCACCGGAGAAAGACCGGCAATCTATCAACAGCAATCACTGCGATTGCTCATCATTCCTCAACCTCCCAGCCGGGCTCCGCCTCGATCTGTGCTCAACTACCTGACATGACATTTCTTTTTTAATCCTGAAAGGATCTTTTTTATCATGCGTAAACTCATAGCGAGCGTAGTTGTTGTGCTGACAAGTCTTATGGCAGCGGTGCAGGTTGCTGCACATGATTTTCATGCAGGTGATCTCAGAGTCGTACACCCCTTCTCCATGCCGACACCTCCGGCAGCAAGAGTCGGAGGTGTATTTCTGGATCTTGATAATCAGGGAGATGAAGCCATAGCACTGGTGGATGCCCGCTCGATGCTGTCGGATGTGGTTGAAATACATGATATGGAAATGAAGGATGGCACCATGCGTATGTTCCGTATCGAAGAGCTGCGGGTGGAGCCGGGTGAAGTGATCAAGATGCGTCCCGGTGGTGGATATCACTTGATGCTGATCGGTTTGAAACAGCCTCTGGTGGAAGGAGAACACTTTCCACTCTGGCTGACTTTCTCAGATGGCAGCGAACTGGAGGTGGAGGTCTGGGTTCAATCGATGAGTGACGGAGCAGCGGCTGCTGATGGCCATCATGATCATAAACACTGATCTGATAAAATTCAGTTGCTGATAACCTTCGGGCAATTGATAAACAGTCCTTTCAATTGCTCGATTCAAGCTTATTCAGTTATAAGAGTGTTTTTCAGCTATAGTGAACAAGGGTGTTCAGATGTCTGAGTGAATCAGACAGGAATGTGTATATCAGGGAGTTGGTTGTGCTGGAATATCAACATGAATGATGACAGCTTGGGTGAGCCTGTGTCCCATACTGGCAGAGAGCTGGATGTCCATCTTATTCACTCAGAGAAGATGGCCAGCATCGGGCAGTTGGCGGCAGGTGTCGCGCACGAAATTAATAATCCGGTTGGTTATGTTTTTTCCAATCTAAAGATCATGGCGAAGTATATCCGCGATCTGCAGACAATTATTGATACGATTGATACATCATCAAGCCTTGAAGAGGTCAAGGCGGTCAAGCGAAACATCGACTATACCTATATCAGACAGGATCTTGAGGATCTGCTGAGTGAGTCTGTCTATGGTGTGGAAACAATTATTGACATTGTGTCGGCGCTGAAGGACTTTTCCTACGATGATGGTGATGAGTACAAGGAGGTAGATCTGTACAAGGGTCTCAACAGTACGCTGAGTGTTGTTAATAATGAGATCAAATACAAAGCTGAGATAGTGAAACAGTTCAGTGATTTACCGCTGGTTGAGTGCGTGCCTTCACAGATCAATCAGGTGTTTATGAATCTGCTGGTCAATGCTGCGCACGCGATAGAAGAGACAGGAGTGATAACCCTGTCGACCTGGGTGGAGGGTGACAGGGTCTGGTTTGAGGTTGCTGATAATGGCGTTGGGATGGATGAGGCAACGTTAAGCAGAATATATGAGCCTTTTTTCACTACCAAACCTCCGGGGCAGGGGACAGGGCTGGGTCTGGCAATTTGTTACAGTATTCTCAAGAAGCATAATGCAACAATGGAGGTAGAGTCAGAGCTCGGAGCAGGTACCCGGTTCAGGTTCTTCCTGCCTATTAAAAGACAAACGCCCATGTCATAGAGCTGTTTCATACTGCCTCAATTAATCAAAATTTCTTGCCTATCAGCGCATCAATGCCAGAGTTTTCAATCCAGTTGGCGACATCTTCTGCCGGCATGGGGTGTGCAATCAGATATCCCTGAGCCAGGTCACAACCGTTCTCGCGCAGGTAGATAAAGGTTTCCTGATCCTCTATTCCTTCTGCTGTGGTGACCAGCCCCAGGCTGTGTCCCAGATCAATGATCGACTTCACGACCGTTCTGGACTCCTGTGACTGCCGTGCCGTCAGGACAAAGGATTTATCCACTTTGATCTCGGTGAAAGGCAATCTCACCAGCTGCAGCATGGAGGAGAAGCCCGTACCGAAATCGTCCAGAGAGAGTTGAAAGCCCTTCATGCGCAAGCGTGTCAGCGTATCCAGTGAGGCGGTGGGGTCTTCCATGGCACTGGTTTCAGTCAGCTCGAAAATGATCTGCTCCGGTAGAATCTTCAGTTCCTGACAGTAGCTCTCTATCTGTTCGAACAGCGCAATATCTCCAATCGAAAGGGCCGAAATATTCAGTGATAACTTGATAGGTTGTCCCTGATTGATGCCTGAGTGTGATTGTATCTCCGGACTCTGGCAGAATTGAGCAAACCAGCTTAATGATGTTTTTGCCATCTGCTCCGTCAGCTTCTCGATCATATGATGGGCTTCGGCCTGCATGATAAATTGATCGGGTGCGATGAAACCAAAAGCCGGATGGCGCCAGCGGGCCAGCGCTTCAAAGCCAGAAAGAGCACCATTGGAGCAGTTTATTTTGGGCTGATAAAACGCCTGAATCTGACCCTGGTCCAGTGCTTGCTGCAGGTCGGCAACTTTAAGAGATGGGCTGCTGCGCTGTGGGACATTGACTGCAGGCATCGTCGAGGATAGCTCTGCTGGTGTTTCCGTTGTAAGCAGATTGCGGAGCTGGGCAGGAGAGAAGGGCTTGGGCAGCACACCGAGAATGTTCAACCCATGCTCTGAGGCGGAACGACTGGCAGCATCCAGAACGCGTCCACCCATGCCACTGGTAATGATAATACCTGCCGTACATGTACGCCTGGCCAATTCTGTCATGACCTGAACCCCGTCCTGACCCGGCATGATCAGATCGATGGCGATGATATCCGGGCACCACTCCTGAACCTGTGTAAAGAAAAGCTCTGCTTCAGTCGTGAACTCCGCATCCCAGCCAGCCATTTTGGCGATACGGCGTATTGTCTGACCGATCATGGGGTCGTCATCCAGTATCAGTAATCTGTGAGCTGGGGGCGGGGCATCATTCATGATGTTCACTCAGTGCTTCGCGCACTTTTTGCAGGAGATCCTGTCGTTTATAAGGCTTTTCAAGCAGCATTACGCCTGGGTCAAGCCGTCCGTTATGCACAATGGAGTTCTGTGTGTAACCTGAAGTATAGAGTACTTTCAGCGCCGGGTTGTGTAATTGGCACAGTCCGGCAAGATCGCGTCCGCTCATGCCTCCGGGCATCACCACATCGGTAAACAGCAGGTCAATATCCTGACGGCTCTTGAATATATTCAGTGCCGTTGGCCCATTTTCAGCAGCTATAATCTGATAGCCTGCCAGCTCGAGCTGGCGCTTGGCAAACTGAAGAACCAGGTCATCGTCTTCAACCAATAGAATTGTTTCATTACCCTGCTGGTTGCGCTCCAGTTCTGCGCTGGTGCTTGGCTGTTCCTCACTATCTGTGGCGCGTGGCAGATAGATCCTGATGGTGGTGCCCTCTCCAAGTTCAGAATAGATGTTGATATGTCCCTGAGACTGTTTCACAAAGCCATATACCATGCTCAGACCCAGTCCGGTACCCTTTCCTTTTTCCTTGGTGGTGAAAAAGGGCTCGAATACACGCGGCAGGTGCTCCTGCGAAATACCAGAACCTGTATCAGAAAGGGCCAGCACCACATATTTACCCGGTGCTATCTCGCCATGATGAGAGGCGTAGGACTCATCCAGCTCAATATTGTTTGTTTCAATAGTCAGTTTGCCGCCTGAGGGCATGGCATCGCGGGCATTGATGGCCAGATTGAGCAGAGCACTTTCAAGCTGTCCGGGGTCGACCAGGGCTGGCCAGATCTCAGACTTTGCCATCAGGCTGATTTCGATATGCTCTCCCAACGCGTGTTGCAGCAAAGATGTCATGTCATTGACTGTCTGATTGATATCAATCACCTTGGGATCAAGAGGTTGACGCCGTGCAAACGCCAGAAGTCGGGAGGTCAGTTGAGAGCCTCGACTGGCAGCATTACAGATGATCTCAGCCAGTGGCCATTTGTCATCATCCGTTGGCAGCTCCTCCATCAGCAGTTCGGCATTACCGATTATAACGGTTAACAGGTTATTGAAATCGTGTGCGATACCGCCGGTCAGATGTCCGAGCGATTCCAGACGCTGAGCCTGGCGTAACTGCTCCTGATCCTTACGCTGCCGTGTAATATCCTGAAGGTAGGCTGTCATACCATCTGCTGCCGGGTAGGTACGCACATCCAACCACATATCATCAGCTTCCCAATGCGTTTCAAAAGCTGTGGGCTGGTTTGAATCGAGAGTGCTGTATAACTGCCTGATCAGTTCACTGTCTTGCGGAATATCGGTGACTTCCCAAATCACATTTCCTATCAGTTGGTCATGGTGTTTCTTCAGTATTGTCTGCGCTTTATTGTTGATGAAGGTGAAGCGAAACTGTTTATCCAGTGTGAAAAAACCATCGGTGATACTTTCTATGGTGCTGGTCAGGCGCTGTGCAAGGTATTCGGTTTCACTTTGAAGATCCTTCAACTCCTGGATATCAATCGATGTACCATAGTATCGAAGGATCTGGCCATCGGCATTGCGTATCGGAGTGGCGCGAGTCAGGTGCCATACGTAGATACCATCTGCACGTAGAATGCGAAATTCGACACGGTATGGCTCATGTCTTTTAGCAGCTCTTTGCCAGCAATTAACCGTGTTTTCACGATCATCCGGGTGGATAACCATCATCCAGCCGCCTGGTTTTGACAGGGCTTCAGCAGGTACACCGGTGAACTTTGTCAGCAGTGAGTTGAAGAACTCAATCTTGCCGTCGGGCCTGGTGGTCCAGACTATAATCGGCATGCTATCAGCCAGTTTGCGGAAGTTGTTTTCGCTCAACTCCAGCTCTTTTTCAATGCGCTTCTGGCTTGTTACATCCATGAAGGCGCCTTCCACGGCACAGACTTTTCTGTTGTCATCCAGGATCGGTTGGCCTATTGCTCTTACCCAGAGCGAATTGCCATGCAGCGTGTTGATCTGCAGCTGCAGATCGAAGGCGATCCCTTTTGACACGCATTCATTGAAGCTCTTTTCAATTTCCGGACGACTGGCTTCGGTATAGTAACTGAGCGCCTCTTCAAGCGTTGCTCTGTAACCGGGGGCATGGCCATGAAGAACCGCAACTTCATCCGACCAGGTCATGGTTTGGCTGGCAACATCAAAGTGCCAGCCGCCAAACTGCGCAATCTTGCCGGCCATGGTCAGTATGCGATTCTGCTCTTTCAGTTTGGAGTCAGTTATCTTCAGCTTCCTGTTGGCCGCTTTCAAGCCGGACATATCGCGCAGGGTTTTCATGCATAGCAACCCTGTCAGACCGATAGCGATGATGCTGAAGATACGATTACCCATGATCAGGTAAAGCGAAAAGCCTTCAGGCGCAGGTGGGGAAATAAAGTACCCCAGTGCTGTCAGGGTCATTGCAGCAGCCGAGGTAAAGGTGATTAGCTGAGTGCTGCCTGAGCACACCAGAAGTAACAGAAGCGGGCAGTAGAGCATGCCATGCGAAAACCCCAGCTGGGTAAACATCTCCAGCAGGAATAGCGTAATAAGGCTGACGGAAGCCAGGGGCTTCCAGACTACAGACAGACGTTTTTCAGATGGCCACTTTGACAGCTCTGCGAATGTTGAACTCCTTTTGAAAAGCCCCATGCCTGATGTTCTCCTGAGAGCCTGGTAGTCCTGAGTAGAGCGGACATATTCAGTGTAATACATATCTGTTCAACAGTGTTGATGTGAATCTCTATTTCCAGCTGGTCAAGGTTTACAAGGCTGGATAAACAGCGCAAAGTATTGATGTGACTTGTATTGTCGGTTATTCCCAGCTATATCTTTTGGCAGTCTCTGGGTTTCGAGGCAGGTTCTGGCGGGGAGCAGGCTCGCGCAAGTTGATGCGCGGTCGTTAATGGATACCATACATGACTGGATACCCTGTATGTATAAGCTAAAATTCAGCAGGATGCGCTTTTCGGCTTTCATGCTTGTGGTGCTCCTCTTCTCTGCCTCTGGCGTTGTGGCCTCTTCATCTGTCCGTCTTGGTGGATCGGGCTGGGTAGCTGATGCACCAACAAAAGTGGCTGATCTGAAGGGGTATTTTAATCCTGATTCTGCTGAACCTCCGATTGAAGTGCTTTACTTCAACTCAGGTAAAGAGGCGCTGGAGAGTCTGTTACGTGGCGATCTGGAGGTTGCACTGGCTGCAACCTCCCCAGTGGCAATTCAGCTTTTGCGAACGTCTGAACAGGTGGGAGCCGATGGCGACGATCTGGTGATCCTGTCGTCGGTCAGTCTTTCCAATCAGTCTCACTATATCATTGCAGCGGCCGACCGTGGCATCCACTCAGCGGAGGAACTCAATGGGCGGCGTGTTGGCGTTATGCTGGGCACATCTGCACATTTTGCCTGGTACCGCTTTGCTATTACACATGCATTGATGAAAAGTGAGATAACTCTGGTCGATATACCAATATCCGAGCAGTCACAGCGATTGCTGGCTGGGGAGGTCGATGCGGTGGTGAGCTGGGATCCCTGGGGGCTTCAGATACAGCAGGCACTGGCTGGAAATGCTGTCACTTTCACTGCCCGGGAGATCCATACGGTAGACTGGTTGATTGTAACGCGCAGAGGCTTTGCTGAAGCCAATCCTGATCTGATGGATCGCATTCTATCTGGTTACGCAATGGCCATAGAGTTCATTCAGAAGCAGCCGGAGTCAGCTCGCCAGCTGCATGCGGATTTCAGCGGTCTCCCCAGCGCAGAGCTGGCACAAATGGAGCAGGGGATCATCTGGCGTATGGCTTTGAACTGGGCGGTACTGGCGAATGTTGAGGCGCAGTTTCAGTGGCTTAATACCTGGCCTGAATACACCGATACCCTCCCACCGGCACCTGCACGGTATCTTCATGCCGAGCCTTTTAATCGTGTCATTCCCGGTGGTGTAACGCTGCCATTCTATATGCACAGTGTGGATTGACAGCAATGAAGCTTCGCCGGATTTCAAGAGTATTCATTTTCTTTACCCTGGTTTGTCTGGTGTTGCTGAGCATTCAGGGAGGGCTGACCTGGCGTCAGGTGACTAGCGGATTGGCAGAGATTGATTCCCTGCTGGAGGTCAGGCAACAGGCAACCAGAGTGGCTGCCGCGATCGATTATATTTCTCTGCTCAGGTATGACCCGTTGATCATCGAGGGGGTGCATCAGGATGTCATGCAGATAAGCCAAAGTCTGAATACCTTTTCGCGTCTTGAGGCTCAGGTTGCTCAGCAACATATCAGGGAGATAGCTTTTATCTGCGACCAGTTGCGTGCAATTGATATCCCAGGGTATGAAGTGGATCGTTTTGTTGCCAGCCAGTTGCTTTTGCATATCAATGGATTGAATGAATCTCTGGAGCTGCTGCTGGCTATCCCTTATGAGAATCTGATGCAACAGTTGCTGGGTACGATGGCCAGCTTTGTACTGGGTGTTGTGGTGTTTGCCTGCATGTCTCTGTTCGGCTTTGTTCTTATCTTCCGTCGTATTGGATTACCTATCAGAGTCATTCAGGAGAGTGTGCATGAGTTTGCCAAGGGTAACAGGCAGACCAGGATTAATCTGGATGGACAGGATGAGTTGGCACAGCTGGCAGCGTCCTTTAATTATATGGCAGCTAAGCTGGCGCTGAATGAACAGGAGCTCGCATCAAGTGAAGAGCGCTTTCGCTTACTGGCCAGAGCGACCGTGGATGCAATATGGGACTGGGATCTGACCAGTGACCGGATCTGGTGGAGTGAAGGCCTGGACAAGACCTTTGGTTACAATCTCAAAGAGATGGATCAGTCGCTTGAAACACTCACGGGCCCTGTCCATCCAGAGGATGTGACTGAGATGAAGGCATCATTGCAGGAAGCGATCCTGTCAGGCAAGGAGGGGTGGAGAATGGAGTATCGCTACCGAAAACAGAGTGGTGACTATGCTCATATCGAGAATAATGCGTTTGTGATTCATGATGCCAGTGGGCAGGCGGTCAGAGTTATCGGTGGCATGACTGATCTTTCGGAACAGGTGCAACTGGAAGAGCAACTGCGACAATCTCAGCGGCTTGAATCCATTGGGCAATTGACGGGTGGAATTGCTCATGATTTCAATAATTTGTTGACTGTCATACTGGGTAATGCGGAGCTGCTGGAGGATGAGCTGCACAGTAATGATGAGCTCAGGCCACTGGCGGAAATGATTGGAAAAGCGGCGCAGCGAGGAGCTGGCCTGACACAGCATCTGCTGGCCTATGCGCGTCGTCAGGTGCTCAAACCGGATCTGCTGGATGTAAACCGGATGGTGAGGGATATGAGTGGTCTGCTCAAGCGCTCGCTCGGTGAGCAGGTCGAAATTGAGATAAATCTCAAGCCGGATCTGTGGCCGGTACTGGCAGACAGAACGCAGCTTGAGAGTGCCATACTCAACCTCTGTATCAATGCGCGTGATGCGATGCCAACAGGCGGTTCATTGACCATCGAGACTGAGAATGTGCAGTTGGATGATGACTATACGCTTCACTATCAAGATCTCAGGCCCGGTGAATATGTGCGGCTCGCCATTTCCGACAGCGGTATCGGGATAGAAGCAGACTGCCTGAGTAAGGTGTTTGAGCCCTTCTTTACGACGAAAGAGCAGGGTAAAGGTACTGGGCTGGGGTTGAGTATGGTCTTTGGATTCATCAAACAGTCCAACGGGCATATCAATATCTACTCAGAGCCGGGAGAGGGCACGGTTGTCAGGCTCTATCTGCCCAGAGCAGAAGAAGTGGCAGAGGAGGAGGCCATATCCTCTGCTATGCAGGGCGATGGGGTACTTTTCAGGAAGGTGCTGGTGGTTGAGGATGATGAACTGGTCCGGGGTCATGCTGCAGAGTTGCTTGAATCACTCGGATACCAGGTGCTGTCTGCTGAAAACGGAACATCTGCTCTGGAGCTGATTAGCCAGGATGATACGATTGATCTGCTGTTTACAGATATCATAATGCCGGGCGGAATGAATGGTCGCGAGTTGGCCGATCAGGCACTTCTGATACGTCCTGAATTAAAGATATTGTTTACATCGGGTTATACCGAGCATGCGGTCCTTCAACAGGGGCGGCTTGAGCCAGGCATACAGATGCTCAGCAAACCCTATCGCCGCCAGGATCTGGTGGAAAAGTTGACAACTCTCACGGGTGGTACCGAAAAAATATCATGATCGATCTTATCTGGTGGCAGTACGCCCTTATCGGGCTGATTTTTATCTGGAGTGGTTTTGTTCGTTCCGGGCTGGGTTTTGGTGGAGCAGTGCTGGCGCTGCCATTCCTATTGCTGATATTGGACGAGCCGTTGGTTTTTCTACCGATCATCTCTGTGCATCTGTTGATCTTTTCCAGTTGGATTGCACTGCCGGGATTTTTGCTGGCACGCCGTCAGGCAAAGGAATCCGGCGTCAAAGCAGAAGGGAATATCGACTGGCAGTATCTGGTCAAGAGCCTCAAGATCATGGCCATTCCGAAGCTGATCGGTGTGCTCGGTTTGTTGACGCTGCCTGGCAATATCATGACGATCATCATATTCGGCATCATACTGGTGTATGCCGTTGGCTATATTATCAACAAGCCCTTTCGCAGTAATAACCGATATCTGGATGCTGTTTTTCTGATGCTGGGTGGCTATGTCAGTGGTACATCCTTGATCGGAGCGCCGTTGATAGTGGCTGTCTATGCCACACATGTTGCCATGCATCAACTGCGCGATACGCTTTTTGTTCTCTGGTTTATTCTGGTGGCGATCAAGATGACTTCATTCGTCATCGCAGGAGTGGATCTGCAATTGATTCACCAGCTCTGGCTGCTGCCCTGTGCCTGGATAGGTCATATGATCGGTGAACACTTTCACCGTCGGTTGGTCAAGACGGAAACAGCTACATTCTTCCGTGTGCTGGGTGTCATGCTGGTGGTTGTCAGCCTGGTGGGGATCACCAGGCTGTTGATGGCATAGACAGAGCGGGCGAGCGCTGTCAGCCGGTCAGGACTCCTGAGCCTCTGCCATGGGTGTTTTTGCCGGAGTTGCCGTTTTGTCTGCGAGCCTGTGGTCTAATTGAGTCACCTGAGTCAGTTGCCTGAAGTCATAGCCCGTTGGCGATTGGTGCAGACGTAAGCCAAACTCAGGCACCACCGCGACAATATGATCAAATATATCGCCCTGAATACTCTCATATAGAACCCAGGCGGTGGTATTCGTGAAGGCATAAACCTGAAGCGGGATACCATCACTGGTGGGTTCCAACTGCCTTACCATCAGTGTCATATCCTGATGTATGCCGCTATGTGCTTTCAGATAAGCCGTCAGATAAGCGCGGAAGGTACCGAGGTTTGTCAGTCTGCGGCCATTGATGCGGTTGCTGAGATCAGCCCTCTGCTCTTCGTTGTAACGTTTGATCTCATCCAGACGGCTTTCGATATAACCTGACAGCAGGTTGGCTTTGCGCAGGTGCAGTACCTCTTCGTCAGTCAGAAAATGCACGCTGCTGGCATCAATTCGGATGCTGCGCATGATCCTTCTGCCCCCGGAATCCTGCATGCCACGCCAGTTTTTGAAGGAGTCTGAAATCAGGGCGTAGGTGGGCACTGTCGTGATGGTGTGATCCCAGTTCTGAACTTTTACCGTTGTCAGTGTTATGTCGATGACATCGCCGTCGGCACCATACTTCGGCATCTCCAGCCAATCACCGACCGCCAGCATGCGGTTTGCTGACAACTGTATACCTGCTACAAGGCCCATGATCGGGTCCTTGAACACCAATAGCAAAACGGCCGTCATGGCACCCAGACCGCTGATCAGAATCACCGGGGATTTACCGATCAGGACTGAGATGGCCAGTACCGTGATGATCAGAGCCGAGATCAACTTCAGTCCCTGAAAGATCCCTCTCAGCGGCAGATCCTTACTCAGACGGCTGTAGCGTGACAGGTCAAGCAGTGCATCAAGCAGGGAGTAGAGGGTCAGCAAGCCGAACAGCAGCATCCAGAGTTGAGTGGCACTGGTGATCAGTAATAATGAAAAAGAGCCGGATTCAAGCCAGAGACCCGCCTGTATCTGGATAATGGCTGCCTGAATGGTGAAGGCAAAATGATTGAACAGCTTCCCCTCGAAGAGCGCCTTGTTCCATACACGCTTCGAGCGGCTGGCCAGACGTTCGACGACACGTCGCAGAATTCGGTGCAGGAGAAAGTGTGTCAGAATTGCGATGACCAGAATCAGCGTCAGTGCAATAATCAGCGACGTCAGTGAGGTCGATTCAACATTGATATATTCCAGCCATTGTGAAACGAGTTCGAGCATTGTTAAGTCCATCTAGTCGTTGAAGCGGTATCAATAGACCACAAGTCTAGCATGTGTGAGCGGTGTCTGATGAGTGCCGGACCCAACAGAGCCATAAGATTTTAATAAGCGGTTGAAAACTGCCATATCTTGACTAGAGTCATAGTACAAATGTTTCAGAGTCATGTACTATCCTTTCGCGGTTCAGGTTTAGCGATATGGATTGAATCAGTTGTCGCAATCTGATTGCCGACATGCGCTCAACAGGACGTTGAATCAGTGTTTTTTTGTATAAAATATATTCGACTATCTCTTAATTTTCCTGATGGTGTGATAGCATGCCGCGCTTCTGAGTACCTCTCGCATGCAGCACATCAGATTACCCAATACTTCAGCACCTTTTTCCGGATTGACACATGAGAACCGCCGCTCGCGCTTTGATATCGCTTTATTCCAGCTATGGACTGCTGGTATTGGCAAATGCCCTGTTCACCACGGTTATCAGCCTGCGTGCAGATATAGAAGGCTTTGTCGTGCAGACCATCGGTCTGCTGATGGCCTGTTACTTTCTGGGCATGTTTGTCGGTGCACGTTTTACCTCAGGCATTATCCAGCGGGCTGGTCATATTCGTGCCTTCGGTGCGTTTGCTTCCTTTATCTCCATTTCGCCTCTGATGCATATTCTGTGGATAGACCCCTGGGTATGGGGTGTGCTGCGTTTAATGGATGGTTTCTGTCTTGCCGGGCTTTTCATCATCACCGAGAGCTGGTTGAACGCCCGCTCGAGTAACGAAACGCGCGGCAGTATCATGGCTTTGTACATGGTGGTGAACTATCTGGCGTCCGGTCTGGGCCAGTTGCTGTTGATCTTTGCAGAACCGGGTGATTTCCAACTGTTTGCCATAGCGTCCATCTGTTTCTCCCTGTCACTGCTGCCGCTGCTGATGACCCGTACCGAGGCACCGGCTCCGCAGCCGGTGAAGGGGTTTACGGTCATGCCGCTGTTGAAGGTGGCACCGACAGGCTTATTCGGTGCGGTGTGCTCTGGGTCGGTCAATGCGGCGTTCTTTTCGATGGCGCCTATCTATGCGCAAGGGCTAGAGATGTCTGTCAGGGATATCTCGCTGTTCATGATGGCAGGGGTTTTTTCCGGTCTGGTGCTGCAGATTCCGATCGGTAAACTGTCTGACCGCATTGAGCGACGCAAGGTAATAGCCGGGGTCAGTTTCGGTGCGCTGATGTGTAGTCTGTCAATGATTTTGATCGTGCAACTGGGATTGCCTACCTACTGGCTGTTTTTCAATGTGTTTGCCTATGGATCCCTTGCATTTGTGATCTATCCGCTGTCGGCGGCACATGTGAATGACTGGAGTGACCCGGATCAGTTGATGCAGACCTCATCAGGGCTGTTGGTAGGCTATGGTTGTGGCGCCATATTTGGCCCGATGCTCAGTGCCGGGCTGATGGGTAAATTCGGACCTTCAGCTCTGTTTATCTATATTGCCGTGAATCTGTTTTTCATGATGCTGTTTGCCATCTATCAATCCCGCGTGGCGGGTCTGCAGCGCGAGAAAATCGAGTTTATTCCTCAGGCTGCTGTCCAGTTCCCGACCGAAGAGCTTTATCATGCTGCGCAGGATGATGCTGATCCGGTACCGGAGGAGTTGTACGACAGTGGCACTGACGAGCCGGCGCAGGAACCGGAGATCAGACCGGAAGAGATTGCTGGTGTTGAGGATAATGAGACCAGTGGGCATGGTGTCGTTGAAGAGTATGTAACTGATGCACCGGATGATATGAGTTACGAAGAGCTGAAGAAGGAGATTCAAGAGGAGCTTCATCCCGATCCTGTTGAGCAGCAGGACGCTGACTTTCCACAAGAGTCGTCGGATGACGAGGCAGATGAAAACACTGATAAGAAAAAGCCGCACAAACCGTCTGAGTAACGGCTGGTGCGGCTATTCGGTAGTAATGGCAGTTACTCTGCGTAAGCTTCCGTAGGAATGCATGAACAGAACAGGTGGCGGTCACCGTAGACGTTGTCTATGCGGTTGACCGTCGGCCACACCTTACCATCCTTCAGCCAGGCAGCCGGGAAGGCGGCCTGTTCACGGCTGTAAGGACGATCCCAGTCGGACAGCATATCATCCTGCGTATGCGGGGCATTGCGCAGTGGGTTGTTGTCCGCATCGATCTGGCCTGATTCCACCAGCGCGATCTCTTCTCTGATCTTCTGCATCGCTTCAATAAAACGATCCAGCTCTGCTTTTGATTCTGACTCGGTTGGCTCGATCATCAAGGTGCCGGGCACCGGGAAAGACATGGTCGGCGCATGGAAACCAAAATCCATCAGGCGCTTGGCCACATCCTCTTCAGAGATGCCGGTGCGCTCTTTCAGCGGGCGCAGGTCGATGATGCACTCATGTGCCACACGCCCGTTACGACCACTGTACAGTATCGGATAATGCTCACCGAGCCTTTTAGCCAGATAGTTGGCATTCAGAATAGCCGTTTCGGTGGCTTGTCTCAGACCCAGTCCACCCATCAGGGCGATATACACCCAACTGATGGACAGGATGCTGGCACTGCCCCAGGGCGCTGCGGACACAGCACCGTTTCCGGCATCCGGCCCCTCAATGGTCACGACAGGATGGTTGGCAACGTGCGGGATCAGGTGTTTCTTGATACCGATGGGCCCCATACCCGGACCACCGCCACCATGCGGAATGCAGAAGGTCTTGTGCAGGTTCATGTGCGACACGTCTGCACCTATCTCTGCCGGCTGGCTGATCGCCACCTGCGCGTTCAGGTTGGCACCATCCATATAGACCTGGCCGCCATGGGTATGAATGATCTCGCAGATATCACGGATACCCTCTTCGAACACGCCGTGTGTCGATGGGTAGGTGATCATCAGACAGGAGAGTTCATCCTTATGCAGTTCTGCTTTCTGACGCAGGTCTTCAATCTCGACGTTGCCCTTTTCATCACAGTTCACCAGCACCACTTTCATATCAGCCAGTGCAGCGGATGCCGGGTTGGTGCCGTGAGCGGAGGTCGGGATCAGGCAGATGTTACGATGTCCCTGGCCCTGTGCCTGATGATAGCTGCGGATCGCCAGCAGGCCGGCATACTCGCCCTGAGCACCTGAGTTGGGTTGCATGCAGACCGCATCAAAGCCGGTGATGGCCATCAGCATCTGTTCCAGCTCGGCGATCATCTGCTGATAGCCGTGGGTCTGCTCCTGAGGGGCGAAGGGGTGCATATTGCCCAGTTCAGGCCAGGTGACCGGAATCATTTCGGCGGTGGCGTTGAGCTTCATGGTGCATGAGCCCAGTGCAATCATGCTGTGCACCAGCGACAGATCACGGTTCTCCAGACGCTTCAGATAACGCAGCATCTCGGTTTCACTGTGATGTGTGTTGAACACAGGATGGGTCAGGAAGCTGGATTGACGAACCAGATCATCAGGTATGGACGCCGAACCCTGAGCAACGATATCCGCATCAATTGCATTCAGATCAAGTGAGTGGTCAGCACCGATGATGCAGTTCCACAGCGTCTCTATCTCTTCGCGTCCGGTGCGCTCGTCGCAGGTGATACCGATACGGTCATCGCCGACTTTACGCAGGTTGATCCCTTCGACCAGCGCACGGCTGGTGATGACATCGCGCATGTCACCGACGCGGATGGTCAGGGTGTCGAACCAGTAGCGGTTACAGATCTCGACATCATACTTTTTCAGACCGGCAGCCAGTATGTCAGTCAGACGGTGGACGCGATTGGCGATGGTTTTCAGGCCTTCAGGTCCGTGATAGATGGCATAGAAAGCAGCCATATTGGCCAGCAGTGCCTGAGCAGTACAGATGTTTGAAGTCGCTTTCTCACGGCGGATATGCTGTTCACGAGTCTGCATCGCCATGCGCAGGGCGGGCTTGCCGCGTGTATCCACTGAAACGCCGATAATGCGTCCAGGTACTGAGCGTTTGTACTCATCGCGGGTAGCAAAGAAGGCAGCGTGAGGGCCGCCGAAGCCCATCGGTACACCAAAGCGCTGAGCGGAGCCGAAGACAACATCGGCACCCAGCTCACCCGGTGGCGTCAGCAGAACAAGGCTCAAGATATCGGCTGCGACACAGAACAGGGCTTTCTTGTCGTGTGCCTTCTCGATCAAGGTCTGATGGTTACGGATTTCGCCGTGGGTATCGGGGTATTGTACGACAACACCGAAAATATCATGTTGATCGATCAGCTCGGCAACATCGCCGACAATCACGTCATAACCGAGTGGTTCTGCACGTGTCTGGATAACGCTGATGTTCTGTGGGTGCAGATTTTCGTCCACCAGGAAAACATTGGCTTTTTTGGCTTTGGACATGCGTTTGCACAGTGTCATCGCCTCTGCAGCTGCGGTAGCTTCATCCAGCAGAGATGCATTCGCCAGATCCATACCAGTCAGATCCATGATCATCTGCTGAAAGTTCAGCAGGCCTTCAAGGCGACCCTGAGCAATTTCAGGCTGGTAGGGTGTGTAAGCTGTATACCAGCCTGGATTCTCCAGTACGTTGCGCAGAATCACATTAGGGGTGATGGTATCGGTATAGCCCATGCCGATCATGGAGCGTTTCACCTGATTCAGGCTGACCATATGCTTCAGATAGCTCAGTACTTCGCTCTCGGTGCGTGGCTCAGCAAGAGGGATTGGCTGTTTAACCTGGATTGAACCCGGGACTGTTTCCTTGATCAGTGCATCCAGTGAATCAAGTCCGAGGGCTTCAAGCATCGCTTGACGCTCATCATCTGATGGACCGATATGGCGACTGATAAAGTCTGCTTTCTGTTCAAGCGTATTCAGAGAGGACTGATTCTGTGCACTCATCGTTCAGGAATCCTGCGTTTAAAGTTCAGGGGTATAAAAAGTTCAGGTGTAAACTGCCTGCGGCAGCTTGAACTGACCTGAAAGTCGGTAGAGGCTATAATACTGCGTTTGTTTCTTTTTGTACAAAAAAATGATCATTTGTTTCCTATAGGAAACTCCGTCGCTTTGCCTTTATCTCTTGCCGGCAGCATTCGCTTCAAAGTTATCAGACCTGCACCATACATGTTTTGTTATGTATCTTGGCAACCGTGAATACAGGCCGTGATAGTGGCGTAATGCATGAAAAACGATACATATGATACACCTTGAAACAGTTTTCCACTAATCTCAGGGTATCATTCATATGGATGGTCTGATGTGATGGGTGATGCAAGTGAGGTGAGGCGAGGACGAGCAGGGGGCGCTGGTGCATATCAGTGGTGTGATGTGGGACATTACCGAGCATAAGCCCGGGCAGACAGCCAATCACAACAGACGTCATGCTGTTGAGGCTGGCTGCGCTTGTATGGGCTCAGGCTATTTTTTTCGCCACTGACCATTGGCATCCTGAATATATTCGCCAGGCGCTGCACGTTCATGCAGGCGTTGTCCCATTCTCTGCTCGAATATCTCCAGTGTGACGGATGCACTCTCGGCGCTGGACTGATAATGCGCCTTGCGCTTGGTGTTGATCTCATTCACCAGTGCTCTGAGATCTGCACTTGGTGAAGGGGTGACAATACCCAGATAGCCGTTGAGCTGCTCACCCACTGCGCCGGATGACTTGGCCTGCTCAAGCGTCATGCTCCAGGCGGGCAGGGCAATCAGCAGGAGTGCCAGCATGGCCAATACTTGTTTAATTTGCCTTGTCATGCTACTTCCTCCTAGAACAGGTCGCTGTTCTCATTGAACAGATTGTCTATCTCTTTATCCACCTTGATCAGAATCTCATGCTGGATTTTGACATTGAGATTGATTGTGATGGGCTCTGATGGCGCCTCTACCTTGACTGTCGGGTTGCAGCCGGTCAGTACGACCAGTAGGCCCGGCAGCAGGAGCCAGTGCCATCTTCGTTGTGTACTCATAACCGGTTCTCCTTTCATTTTCCGATATAGTGCATGAGTCAAGTAGAACATACTAAAGCTGAACCTATCCCTAACAATCTGATGAAAACTACTGTCTGAAGTGCTGATCAATGCGATCCGTGATTCTGCCGGTAAGTTGCAGGGCTTTGAGAAGATCAAGAATATTTTCCTCAATACTGATGGTCAGATCAATCGGACGACCATCCTGCCAGTCGGGGTTTCGGCCCTGAATTCTGGCGACAAGATGCGCATCGCCAGAGGGCTCATAATCCAGAGTCAGATGGAGCAGGCTGAACTGCATGTCGGTCAAGGCTTCAAACGCCATTCTGAGTCCGAAATTGCCTGCGGCCATGCTGCCCAGTGCAGCGTCAGGGGTATAACGTATCACGCCTCCGGGTTCAACGCTTTGCAGGAAACCACTGCTGATACTGATCTGTCCATCACTGATGGTGATCGGCAGTTGTCCGGTGATGACTCCCTCTCCATAGAGTCCCTGCTGTGCATAGAGTTCAAGTACGTCTGTCAGTCTGATGCCATCGATGCCGATCAGAAAGGTGCTTTGCAGCTGCAGCGGATTGATCTCAATACCGGGTAAGTTGATTTTACCACCGAGTAAAGTGATGTAGGAGGGTGTCAGCCTCAGCAGAGGGTTGGTGCCGGGGCTCATGTTGAACTGATAGCCGAGTGACGGGCCTCCGACAGGCAGGCCGATATTGATGTAGCGGATGTTGACCTCGCCGGCATCTCTGAGCTGGCCCTGACTGTTGTACTGTAGTTCGGAGCGCCAGTTGATCCCTTCAAGATGTGTTTCTTTCTGGCTCAGGTGCAGATCGGTCACTTGCTGTCGGCTGGTCAGTGTCCAGGTGTTGTCCTGAGCAATGAATCGTCCATTGGCGCTGAGCCGGCCCTGATGAAAAGCAAGCTCTGCGGGTAGCTCGGGTATGAAGCGCCTGAATAGAGGGTACTGACCCTGAATCGAGAAGGGTGTCAGTTGCCAGTCGATTTCAGCTTTTCCTGTCAGCTCTGCGGATAAGTCTGCGTTGATCTCTATTGGCAGTTCCAGTGTTTTGATCAGCAGCTTGCTGCTCAGTTGCTGTCTGGCGATATTGAAGGTGAACTCACCGCCCAGAGAGGCGCTGGGAAGCTCGCGACCCTCAAGGCTTGCGGTGATGGCCGGCAGGGTGATACGCCCCTTCAACAAATCGCTGTTTAGGCTTGCAGGCTGCAAAGTGATGGCTATCGGCTCCAGCTGGAGTTTTTCGACACCCTGAACCTTCACGCTGGCTGCTTTTACCCTGGCTGAGAGAGAAGAGCGCTGCCAGTCCTGCACCTCAGCTAATGGACCGCTGATCTGCAGCGCCTCCATTAAGGTCACCTCCAGATCGATCAGTTCCATATCCGCCTGAGAGAGCTTTCGGATCAACACGCGGCTGGTGGGTGCCAGATTGATGCTCACATCTCCCGCCTTCAACTGTGCACTGCCCTGAATTCTGCTGTTCAGCTCACCCAGATCCGGGTGTTGTATCTGAATATCCACCAGGGTGCCTATCTCAATATCCAGTGTCTGCAGCAGAGTTGTCGGGTCCAGAGGCAACAGCTGTGGAAAGCGTATCTGGCTGCCCAGTGTGAGATCACTTTTCAGGATGGGCAGTTCGACGCTCAGCTCTGGCATCTGCGTGTTTATCCACTGCTGGATCCGTGATAGATCAAGCTGATGACTGAGGCTGAATATCCAGTCGTCCCCTGAAGGCTCAAAATTGCCGGCGGCGCGGTACAGGGTTTCTTCCAGATAGTGCAGCCGGGTAGTGAATGCGAGATCTCTGTCGAGTGTCAGGTCGGCATAACCCAGATGCTGATCATCGTAACGGATGGCCATTCGCGACTGAAACAGGTTTCGTGTGATCTCGACAAAGCCGGATGCCGATGCCAGTGGCGTATCTTCAGCCTGGTAGCGGATATTCAACTGTCCGATGATCAGGCGCTGCGAGGGAGCATAAGCAAAAAGGCTGGCCGGCAGTTCAGGTGGCAGTGACAGAGTGTTGTGCCTGCTCAGCTCATCCTCTATACGCTTGGGTATGCTGCTGTCGGCTTCTATGGTCAGATTGGCCTGGGCTACGCGCACCTCTGTCAGCTCCTGAGTCAGCAGCAGATTCAGCGGATCAAACATGACTACCAGAGAGTCTGCTTCCAGCTGCATGCGTCGACCATCCTGCTCCTGTGTAAAAGCAAGGTGGCTGACCTCTATCTGATCCCAGCGTGGGTGTGTCATGGCAAAGCTGGTTTCGCTGAAACCCTGTTCGGCAAACCAGTGTTCTATAGCGTTACGTGCCAGGTAGGGCAGGGCGGCATAGGACAGGGCCGCCAGCAATAGGGGTAACAGGGCCAGCAGTAATATCAGTTTGCGCATACACTACCCTCCCTTGTCTGCACACTTACCTCAACAAGCTGTCTGGATTCAGTCTCGCTTGCGTACTACATTCAGTCCGTCGCGCAGTGTCAGGAATATATTCTCCACATCAGGATCCGCAGCGATGCGTTGATTGGTCTCCACCAGAATATCATCTATCTCTGACTCGGGTTGCAGGACCTTTCCAGACCAGAGTACGTTGTCCAGTACGATAAGCCCACCCGGGCGAGTCATTGCCTTGACGCGTTCATAATAGTTCAGATAGTTGCGTTTATCGGCATCAATGAAGGTGAAATCCAGTGTGATATCCAGTGACTCAATCGTATCCAGGGCGCGTCCAAATATGACCTCAATCTTGTGGCCATGTTCACTGCGGTCAAAAAATGTCTGTGCCAGTTCTATGGCACGTGGATTGGTTTCGCAACAGATCAGGCGGCCATCCTCAGGCATCCCTTCGGCTATGGACAGGGCCGAGTAACCGGTGAACATGCCGATTTCAAGTGCGAACCTGGGCCGAACCAGCGCCGACAGTATCTTCAGGCTGCGCCCCACCAGACGGCCGGAAAGCTTTTGCGGCCACCCCATATGTTCCTGTGTCGCGTTGACCAGCTCCTGCAGCAATGCGGGTTCAGGAGTGGTGTTGACGAAGGCGTAGTCTTCGATGCTTTCATCAACCAGGTAGGGCGTATTGACCAGCTTCTTTGTCATGGATATCGGCGCAAGTAAGTGAAATGAGTGCAAATTGTAGCACTATTCTGTCAGCCAGTTCACAGGTAAAAGAGTTGGTCGGGTGCGGCTGGGGTTTGTGCCTGAATTCGAATACAATGCTCAGCCTTGATAAGGAGACAATGATGACTGACACCCTGATGATATTCCTGCTGACCGGATTGGTATCCATGTCTGCCGCACTCAGTGCCGGTACTCTGAACAAGCTGCCTGAGGATAAACGCCCGGATTTTCTGAAGAGTCGTAATGGCCCGGTTACTGTCATCATGATTGGCAACTTCGCGGCTCTGACCCTGATAGGTGCACTGGCATTCGGTTTCAGAAAGCTTGACTGGTGGATTCCACTGACCTGTATTTTTCTGACATTCCCCGTCGTACATATCCTGATTCTGCAACGATTACTGGGTAATCTGCGTAATCTGTTCCTGATGGCGCCACTGGTACTGGTGTCGATTGTGGTGCTTTACCTCAACTGGTGATCCGACAAGCCCGCATAAACTGTTGCCCTGCGTCCTGAGCAGGGTGGACTGGAAGAGTTGTCGCTTTTATTGAGACACTCTTCCTTGAGTGCTCAGGATGCGATGGGTTGTTTTGCCTGATCAGGGTGCAATCTGTCGTTTTTTTCTCAACACAGTGCAGGGTATTGGAGTCTCTTTTAAGTGCGGTAACTTTCATGAATAATCAAAATCAAGTTTTGATTATTTCGCGAGTATTCAAAATTAAGGTTTGATAAGTCGTTTTTATTCAAGATTAAGTTTTGATTTAAACTGAAAATCTCATAATGAAAAATTTGCCTTAAGTTATTTTACAAGCGGCAAAACTTTTCACCTTCAACTTTGCTACTTCCTTGAAATTGATCAAAATTTATCCTAAAGGTGGCAAAATACTGCCGATATAGCAATGTAGAAAACAGTTGAATCTATACTGCTCCCTCGGTGATAATTGGTTTGTAACCGAGATTTTTATTTGATTGAAAAGTTGGCCTGCTATTTGCGTTGTATTACACAGAGCCTCTTCTAATCGTTTTATAGGTGTGCTCAGAAACTATGCTGACTGGTAATAACATGATCGTAGCGCTCGATATCGGAACCTCAAAGGTGGTATGCCTGGTGGGTGAGCTACGGCCGGACGGCAGCATCGAAATCGTGGGGGTTGGCTCTCATCCTGCTACCGGGATGAAGCGTGGTGTTGTTGTGAATATCGATACGACAGTCGCTGCGATTCAGCGTGCTGTCGAAGAAGCCGAATTGATGGCGGGGTGCAAGATTCATTCGGTATCGGCAGGCATCGCCGGCAGCCATATCAGCAGCCTCAATTCACATGGCATTGTGGCGGTGCGTGATCGTGAAGTCTCCGATTATGACCTGGAGCGTGTGATTGATGCTGCGCGTGCAGTGGCCATTCCTGCCGACCAGAAGATCCTGCACATCCTGCCGCAGGAGTACATGATCGACAACCAGGAAGGGATCAAAGAGCCTCTGGGTATGTCCGGAGTTCGCCTTGAAGCCAAGGTGCATCTGGTGACGGGTGCGATCAATGCGATCCAGAATATCGATAAATGCATACGGCGTTGTGGCCTGGAGGTTGACGCCATAGTGCTCGAACAGTTGGCTTCGAGCTATTCGGTGTTGACTGAAGATGAGAAGGACCTGGGCGTCTGCATGGTGGATATCGGTGCAGGCACAACCGATATAGCGATCTTTACCGGTGGTGCAATCCGCCATACGGCTGTGATCCCGATTGCCGGGGATCAGGTGACTAATGATATCGCGATGGCGCTGCGTACACCGACTCAGCATGCCGAGAAGATCAAGATCAAATATGCCTGTGCTCTTGCGCAGCTGGCGCATCCGGATGAGATGATCAAGGTGGCAAGTGTCGGTGATCGTCCGGCACGTGATCTCTCCAGGCAGTCGCTTGCAGAAGTGGTGGAGCCGCGCTACGAAGAGCTGTTTACTCTGGTGCAGGCAGAGCTGAGGCGTTCCGGTTTTGAAGGTCTGGTGGCAGCCGGAATCGTGCTGACGGGTGGCACATCAAAAATGGAAGGAGCTGTCGAGCTGGCGGAAGAGGTGTTTCACATGCCTGTTCGCCTGGCTGTACCGGACGGCGTTCGAGGTATGGAAAATCTGTTGCATAACCCCGTTTATGCTACTGGTATCGGCTTGCTTCATTACGCGCGTCATGCGCAGAGCAGTGTCAGTGAGTCTGGCCTGACAGTGCCGGAAGCGGCCAAGAATCCGAAACAGCCCTCGCGGTTTGTGATGCCGAACCTGCTGGGCAGGGTGAAAACCTGGTTTCAGGGAAATTTTTAGATCGAGCAGCAGTAAATAGAACAAACGTTAAACATGAGTTTAATCAGTTAGATCAACTCGTCGCAGAGCGGGAAAATCCTGGAGGGATATGACAATGTTTGAGCTGGTTGATAGTCTGCCGCAGAGTGCGGTAATCAAGGTTGTCGGTGTTGGCGGTGGTGGTGGCAATGCGGTTGAGCATATGGTCACGACAGATGTCGAAGGGGTCGAATTCATCTGTGCCAACACCGATGCACAGGCGCTGGCCAAATTGGTCACGCGCACGGCGCTGCATATCGGCGGCGGCTTGACGAAGGGGCTGGGTGCCGGAGCGAATCCTGAAGTGGGCCGTCAGGCGGCCATTGAGGATCGCGAACGGATTGCTCAGTGTCTTGCTGGCGCCGATATGGTGTTTATCACTGCTGGCATGGGTGGTGGCACCGGTACCGGTGCTGCGCCGATTGTCGCGGAAGTGGCGAAGGAAATGGGTATACTGACGGTGGCAGTGGTCACCAAGCCCTTCCCATTTGAAGGTCGCAAGCGCATGAAGATCGCGGAAGAGGGGATTCGTGAGCTTCAGGAGCATGTTGATTCTCTGATCATCATTCCGAACGAAAAACTGCTGCCTGTACTGGGCAAGAACTGCAGTCTTCTGGAGGCCTTCAAGACAGCGAATGATGTTCTTAAAGGAGCGGTGCAGGGAATTGCGGATCTGATTATCCGTCCGGGCATGATCAACGTCGACTTTGCTGATGTGCGTACAGTGATGTCCGAGATGGGCATGGCGATGATGGGTACGGGTCATGCGCGTGGTGAGTCACGTGCGACGATCGCCACCGAGGCCGCCATCAACAGCCCGCTTCTGGAAGATATAGATCTCAAGGGAGCCAGCGGCATTCTGGTAAATATCACGGCAGGACTGGATCTGAGTCTGGGTGAGTTTACCGAGGTTGGTAGTATTGTTGAGGAGTATGCCTCCGAAAGTGCCACGATCGTTGTAGGTACAGTTATTGATCCCGAGATGCATGATGAGATCAGAGTCACTGTTGTGGCGACGGGGCTGTGTAAGGCGGGTTCTGTCTCATCAGTTGAACCTATGCGTGTTGCCAGTGGCGATACTCGTGGTAGCAGCTTTACCAAGACTGCTGATTTCAGTCAGATGGATCTGCCAACGGTGGTGAGAAACAACCGCCAGCAGGATGACAAGTCTGCTGCACGCAGAACCGAGGAAAAGGTCGAGCATCAACCAGCCATGAAGCGCACAGGAACAGACGATATGGAGTTTCTGGATATCCCGGCATTCCTGCGCCGTCAGGCGGACTGAATAAGGGCCCGTCGGGGTCTGCATAGACTGTTTAACCTCCAGGTTAGCCGCCCCACTGTGGGCGGTTTTTTTATTGTGTAATGGGCGCATAATACTGTCAGAAGTGGTTAACTATAAAACCACATCACGGATGTGAACAGATAGGTATACATCCAGAAATGGATATACGCGAGGTGTTTCCTGTATGACCTTCAGGCAATGTTTGTTTCTGGCTGCGCTGTGGATTCCCGGTACTGCCCAGGCGACTGAGTCACATTACGAATCTGCTCCTTTTATTCCGCATCAGGCAGGTCTTGGAGAGGTTGTGAAAGGGGATTTGAATATCTCTTCGAGCGGCTTCAAAAAGAGCCTCAAGGGTTTAGAGTTCGCACCGCCATCGACCCGTGTTACATTGCAACTGAGGCCTGTGGATGAGTTTGATACCCACTCACCTGAGGCCGGCTCAGCTGATGAGCCCTCTGAGGGGCAGCTCAAGGCCTTCAAAGTGGGAGATGGCTACAGGACAGTTGATTTCCCTTATATCGATCTCGCATCCCTGGACTGGGTATCTGTTGCATCTGGAGGTTTTCGTTCTGTTATGGATCTGAGTATTCCGGGTCAGCCTTCTGCTTTCCGTATTGGATTAAGCCCGGATTTGTTTCCCGAAGGGGTCGAGTTGTACCTCTACAGCCCCCTGCTGCCCGTCCATTACTACGGCCCCTTTACCGCTGATATGCTGAGTAAGCACCCTTCAGATGAGACCTACTGGTTGCCGGTTGTGGAAGGGGGGCTTGCTCGCCTGGAGCTCTACATAGACCATCCAGCACAGCTGGCACTGAAAACACTTGAGATAGATTATGTTTCGGTGCTGCATGACTCAGTCATATCTCGGCACTTGAAAAGCCTTGATGAGGTGGGTGCGGCGGGAAGTTGTCATCGAAATGTCAGTTGTGATGCCGATAGTTTGCTGTTGTCTGATACGACAGCCAAATACCTGATAACTTCCAGCTTCGGCTCGACATATATGTGTACGGGGATGCTGCTGAATGATGCGGTCAGTAGTCAGGAGCCCTGGTTCGCAACAGCCAATCACTGTGTAGGTCGTAACAGGGAAGCTGCATCCATGCAGTTCTACTGGCGATTCAGGAGTGCATCCTGCACGAGTAATCAGGCAATAACGCCCTTGCAGACAACGATTGGCGGAGGGGATCTTCTGGCAACAGACAGTATTCTTGATGTTTCATTCCTGCGCCTTAATGAGAGGCCTCCCGTTACGGCAAGAGCGGGTTGGACCAGCTCTCCTCAGTCATTGCAGACATCAGTGCGCGGTATTCACCACCCCAGAGGAGATCTCCAGAAGCTCAGCAGCGGTCGAATCATCGATACGGATTATTGGGACCGGCCAGCCTTTCCTGATACACATTGGGTAGTGCGCTGGAGTACCGGGGCTGTCGAGTCCGGTTCAAGTGGCTCTGGGATATTCAATGGTAATAATCAGCTGGTCGGGATTCTGACAGGAGGTTCCTCCAGCTGCACTTTTCAAAGCGCTCCTGATTACTATGGCCGCTTCGATCTCGCTTATCCCGAACTCAGGGAGTGGCTGGTACCTGATCCGGTGGATACTGACAGGGTGCTGATCTCGGGATCGGTTTCGACCATGATGGCTCAGCCGACACCTGTCTGCGCCATGGTGCTGATCAATGGACAGCATATGTTTTCCTGTGATGGTCAGGGAGGTTTTGAGCTTGATGTGCCCCTGGATGCTAATGGAGAGATCACCATCTTTGCCTTTGCGGATGGTTTCGCCCCTTTCAGGGCTGTCATTCGGCCTGCTGCTGAGAGGATCACCTACCAGATCCCCATGCAGGCTGATTACAGTGCCCCTCCGTTCGTGTCTGTTGAAAGTCTGACAGTGCTTTCTGGTAATCGGGCGCGTGCAACAGGCAGAATTACAACGCAGCAAGGCGTTCCGCTATGTTCGATGGTGCTGATCAATGGTCAGCATATGTTTACCTGTGATGGTGAAGGGCGCTTTGATCTGACGGTACCGCGTGCAGCGGATGGGTCGCTGACATTGTTCAGTTTTGTGGATGGATTTGCACCCTTCAGACAGGTGTACAACGGTTTCTGAGGCCCGCATCCTTGCGGGGCTTAATCCCTCTGGGCTTAGCGCTATAGCCAGAAGAACCAGATAGCACCGACGGTTGTCAGGCCAGTGACCAGATTCATCGGCAGGCCCACTTTGAGGAAGTCCGTAAAGTGGTAGCCACCCGGGCCATAGACCATCAGGTTAGTCTGGTAGCCCAAAGGGGATGCGAAGCTGGCTGAAGCACCCATCATGATGGCGATGACGAAGGGTTCGGGTGCAAAACCCGCTGCATTCGTCATTTCCAGCGTGATGGGTAGCATCAGAATCGCTGCGGCATTGTTGGTGATCATCTCCGTCAGCAACGATACCGCCAGACAGGTGAGCAGCAGCATCAGCAGCAGGTTGCCGTTACTGACAGAGACCATATGCTCTGCCAGGAAGCTGGCCAGACCGGTCTTATAGAGGGCAACACCCATCGCAAAGGAGGCTGCTATGGTGATCAGGACCGTCAGATCAAGGCTCTTTTGCATGTCGCCGGAGCTGCAGCAGCCAGTCAGCAGCATGGCCGCAGCACCCAAAAGAGCAGCGTTGAGCATGCTGGTGATGCCAAAGGATGCCAGAGCGACCAGTCCGGCCAGAATGCCCCAGGCTATCCAGGCTTTCTGATGGCGGGGTGTCTGGGCTTCAAGGTCATTGATCAGCAAGAAGTCGTGTGCATGGCGCTGGCGCGTAACAAACGCCGGGCGGGCTTCCAGCAGCAGGGTGTCACCTGCCTGCAGACGAATACTACCCAGATTACCCTTGATACGTCTGGCACCACGCGCCACTGCAAGCACTACCGCACCATAGCGATCCCTGAAGCGTGAGTCGCGGATGGTCTGTCCGATACAATCACAATGCCCTGATACCACGGCTTCCACCAGGCAGCGCTCAGCTTTGTCCTTGGCGAGCGTGGGTGTGCTGTCATCGGTTGACGCCACAATGCCGTGGATGCGAAGCAGGTCGATGATCGCTTCCGTATCACCGGCAAAAACCAGCCTGTCACCACCTTTCAGTCTTTCCTGAGAGGGGACGGCTGTCACGATATTACCATCGCGTTCGATCTCGACCAGATACACCCGCTCAAGATCGCGCAGCCCTGCTTCGGCAACCGTTTTGCCAACCAGAGGGCCGCCATAGGCAATGGCGACTTCGAGTGTGAACTCACGAAGGTTGCTGAAGGGTTGCTCTTTTTCACGTTGTGGCAGGGCTTTGGGTATCCACCAGAGCATGAACAGCAGCCCGACCACTGCGACCGTCAGGCCGACGCTGGTGATGGAGAAGAGTGACAGGCCTTCATGTCCACTGAGGCTCTGGAACTGGCCATTAACGATCAAGTTGGTGCTGGTGCCGATCAAAGTCAGGGTGCCGCCGAGAATGGCGGCATAGCTCAGAGGCATCAGCAGCAGGTTGACTGGCACGCGAATTTTTTTCGACCAGGAGATGACGGCCGGAATCATCGTGGCAACAACCGGCGTGTTATTCAGAAAACCGCTGAGCAGCAGAACCGGAAGACTCAGGCGGAACTGGGCTTTTCTGACAGAGTCGGGTTTGCCCAGCAGATATTTGACGACGATATCGATACCGCCGGAATGGTGGATCCCGGCAGCAACAACAAACATGGCGGCCACGGTGATCAATCCGGGATTGCTGAAGCCGGACAAGGCTTCGGCCGGATTCAGAATGCCGGTCACACTGAGAATGATCAATACGGCCGTCATCACCAGATGAGGGCCGATTCGTGTGAAGATAAGGGTAGCCAGCGCCCCGATCACGAGTGTGGCGCAAAGCAGTGCTTGCCAATCCATGATGTCCTGAATACCGTTGCTGTATATATTCAGGGAGCAGGATAACCTTATCTATTTATCATATAAAGGAATAAAAAATAATTTACTTATAACTAACCATCCATTCTCCAGCGCAGTCGATACAGATCCAGCCGCCTGTCTTTAAGATTGGTGACAGAGCCCTCATTACGAATCACTCGAATACGTGACAGATCAAGGTCGGAGAACATGATCATCTCGGTATTTGGTGTGGTTTCCGACATGATGGCATCGTGCGGAAAGGCAAAGTCAGACGGCGAGAAAACTGATGACTGAGCATACTGCACATCCAGGCTTTTCACCGATGGCAGGTTGCCGACACTGCCGCAGATCACGACATAGCACTCGTTTTCAATCGCACGTGCCTGGGCGCAATGACGTACACGCAGGTAACCGTTCTTGGTATCGGTCCAGAAGGGCACGAAGAGTATATCCATATCCTTGTCGGCCAGTATGCGTGCCAGCTCCGGGAACTCGACATCGTAGCAGATCAGAATACCGACACGACCTGCATCCGTTTCGAACACCTCCAGTTCATCACCGCCACGTATCACCCAGTCACGTCGCTCATGGGGTGTGATATGCAGCTTGCGCTGCTCTGCCACAGTCCCATCCCGACGACACAGGTAGGAAACATTATAGAGGTGTTCACCCTCCATGACGGGCATGGAGCCGGTGATGATATTGATGTTATAGCTGACGGCCAGGTTAGACATATAATTGCGAATCTGGTCAGTCAGTGTCGCCAGGAAGCGGATCGCTTCAGTCTGGTTGGTCTGATCGGTCAGCCCCATCAGCGGCGCATTGAAAAACTCCGGCAGTACGGCAAAGTCGCTCTGGTAGTTGGTAATGGCATCAATGAAGTATTCGACCTGCTCCAGCAACTCCTCCACCGAACTGACTTTACGCATCTGCCACTGCACCGCCCCGACCCGGACCTGCGTCGGGCGGCTGTTGATGACGCTTGTTGACGGCTCAAACAGAATGTTGCTCCACTCCAGCAAGGTAGCATAGCCCTGGGATTTATCATCCTCAGGCAGATACAGCCCCAGCAGGCGTTTGACCTCAAAATCATTGGCCAGCTGAAAACTCAGGATCGGGTCGTAGATCTCACGGCTGCGAACCCGATTGATATATTCACTCGGAGAGAGCTCATCAGAGTGTTCGTGATAATTGGGGATGCGTCCGCCAGCCAGAATGGCACGCAGGTTCAGCTGCCGACAGAGCTCCTTGCGCGCATCATACATGCGGCGGCCCAGCCGATAGCCGCGATAATCAGGGTGGATCAATACATCAAGCCCATAGATGGCATCACCCTCGGGATTATTGAGGATAGTCATCCGCTTGCTGATCAGGTCATCGTAGTTGTGCGGGTTACTGAACCTGTCATAGCTGACCTGAACCGTGAGGGCTATCCCGATCAGTTGCTCGCCATCCAGTATGGCAATCTGTCCTTCGGGAAAGTCGTCTATCAGTTTGTGGATGGTGTGTTCGGGCCAGGAGCCACCGATGTCGTTGTAGACTCGGTCCATCAGTATTTCCAGCTGGAGATAGTCACTATGTTCCAGATTCCTGACTATCAGATGCATATCGTCGTGTTGCATGGCGTGCCTCTTATGTCAGATGGCTGTTTCGTTGGTACTGAACAGCATGGGTTTGTTACTGACCGGACAGGTGAAGCCGAGTTCACAGGCTTCTAGCTGCAGACCGTCGCGGTTCTTGTTGTGCTTGCCGTAATTGGGGTCCCCCATCAAAGGGTGGCCAATCATCTCGAAATGGCGTCTTATCTGGTGCGTACGCCCTGTCTCAATGCGTATGCTGAGTTCGCTGACCCCTTTGTCCTTATCGAACTGCAGGCGCTGGAAGTGTGTCAGTGCAGACTTTCCATCCAGCGGCAGGTCTATCGTTCCTGCTTCGTCTGTTTCGCCGATCACGATGGCGCGATAGCACTTCTTGACTTTGTTTTCCCTGAACTGGGCTGACAGGCTGGCCGCGCCCTGGCGGTTGTGAGCCAGCAGCATCAGGCCTGATGTTTCCCTGTCCAGGCGGTGCACCAGAAAGACGGGCTTGTTCAGTTGTTTTTCTGCGATTCTCATCAAGGATAGATGATCACTGAAGTTATTGCCCTGCGCGACGATCCCGGCAGGTTTGTACCAGACGCTGCAGGCCTTGTTTTGAAACAGGCACTGAACGCCCTCGGGTGGTGTACGTTGCAGCAGCTCGGCATCGTGATAAAGTTCAAGGATGTCACCCTTACGGACGATGGTGGTGCTGCGACGCAGGCGTTTACGCTGGCGCTGAACCAACCAGACGGCACCCTTGTTCATGGCGTCCTTGATGCGCTGCTTTGACAGCTGGCTCAGCTGTGTCAGAAGAGTTGCCGCATCCTGACCATCCTCTTCGGCAGTGATGGTGTGTTTCAGTGAGATCTTCACAATGCTTCCTCAAGGGCAGGGCGGCTGGCCAGTAGCAGAAATTCATGATTGCCATCTCCACCCAGAATCGGGCTTTCGCGGTAGGCAAAAGGTTTTAACCCGTGTGTTTCGCAGCATTGGGTGATTTTTTCCTGCAGGTCGTGATAGAGCGAGTCATCGCGAACTATCCCACCTTTTCCGACTCCTTCCGGGCCCACCTCAAACTGAGGTTTCACCAGCGAAATCAAGATACCTCCGGGCTTGAGCAGCGGTGTCAGTCCCGGAAGTATCAATGTCTGTGATATGAAGGACACATCCATCACCACCAGATCAAAGCCTTTGCCAGCGGTGTGTTGCAGCAGTTCATCGGTATCCAGATGACGTGCGTTACTGCCTTCATAGCAGATCACCCGAGGGTCCTGGCGCAGCTTCTGAGCCAGTTGATCATGTCCGACCTCAATCCCGATCACTTTGACAGCGCCCTGCTGCAGCAGACAGTCGGTGAAGCCGCCTGTAGACTGGCCGATATCCAGAGCGATGGTTCCCTTTACCGGTATCGGGCAGTCCTGGAGTGCATCAAGCAGTTTCAATGCGCCACGTGAGACAAAGTGATCGGCAGCGCCGGGGACGATATGCAGCTCTGTCTCTTCGGGCAGCTTAAGTCCCGGTTTTGTGGCGGTTTTCCAGTGATTGTCGACGAGGTAGCTGACACGTTCATCGGCAATAATCTGCTGGGCCTGGCTGCGGCTTCGGCATAATCCGCGCTCGGTCAGTAGAAGGTCAAGACGTTGCATAGTGTTTTCCGGCGAATGAAACAATCACCATTATATGAGATGTACCGGGTATGTAATACAGTCGGCCGACTTGCGTTGCCATATCTGCGACAGGTGGGCTGGTAGTGGCGTGTGTGAAGGAGGTGTCGGCACGCTCCATTGGCGGGCCGACACTCAGGTGTTCAGCGTTGCAGCAAGGGCTTGTACCCGTCGGGTATTCCTTTGCTCACGACGGCGACAGCATCATGATCGTGCAGGCTTTCGTGATGCTCAACTCTGACCCAGAAGTCCTTGTAGCTGGAGATGCGGTTCAGCGCTGACTTGAGGCGTCTTGCCGCATCTTCACAGAACATCATGTTGGCGCCGTTGAGTCGCGCAAACTCCTGCTCATCTTCGCGTTTCACTGCTGTCTGAACTGGCGTCTGCAGTGCATCTTCGGCTCTGTTGATCAGGTCTATGACCGGCAGGGCGGTGATTTCATCAGGGTCAAGGCGAACCCAGATACGCGCATAGCTTCTCTGGCTGTGCGGTGTGGCAACACTGCCGCGTTCAGATCGCAGCCAGGACTCAACCTGTTCACGTGGCACGCTATCCTGCCCGCTGAAATCATCACGAAATGCCTGCTGCAGGAGTTGGCGCGACAGGGCCGCGGAGCAGGGGCAGGTGGATGAATAGGGCACAGTGACACCCAGCTCGATCGCATACTCGCCTTTACTCTGAACAACCTGAATAACCGTCGGGTAGGGCTTCCAGCCACTGAACTCACTCTTCAGGGCGGGGCGCTTCAGTGGATAGTCGAAGCGGAACTGAATCATGGCTGATTCACTGATCCCTTCATGGCTCTCGCAGATGTTGCTCAGCAACTGGTGCAGCGAGCGGGCTTCTACGGCTTGGTCGGCTGCAAAGTCATTCAGCAACAGATAGAGGCGCGACATGTGGATGCCCTTGACCTCGGGGTTCACTACATCGACATGGATATCAAGATGTGCAACCACAGGCTGCAGGCGTCCATCTTCCTGCAGCATGTTGACCGGCAGGGAGATCTGACTCATTCCTACCCAGTCGAGTGTTTCGCGCGCCAATGGGCGTGCGGTTGCGGCGATGTCCGGCATCTCCAGTTTTGCATTCATGAGCAGCCTCTTCATCAGCAGTGACGTAGTGATACAGTCATATTATACAATGTCGTGTCATTTCGCTTGTCCCTGTACGCCACATGCGATCTTTTCGCAGTTGCCCCAACGACTGATTGCAACGTAACTACGCCGACATCTCCTTTATGGATCAGCAGGTCTGTGCCGATTTTCAACGTAATCTGACAATCTCCACAGGCTCCCGTGAGACCGTGCGATTGGAAACCGCGTATTATCGCCTCTTTGCGTCTCATTTTCAAAGATAAGTGTGTATTAAAACTTTGCAATCCACTCTTTAATTCAATTTCTCTGGATGGGAAGTTGCAGGCTCTCCTTGACGCTCTCCATGACAATGTAGCTTTTCGAGTTTTTCACACCCGGCAACTTCAGCAGCATGTCGCCGAGCAACTCACGGTAGTGGGACATATCCTCAAGTCTTGCCTTGAGCAGATAATCGGCATCGCCCGAAACCAGATGGCACTCCATGATATAGGGCAGATCGGTGACCGCCTTGCTGAAACGCTCAAATGCATCTGCAGATTGGTAAGACAGGGCTATCTCGACAAACACCAGCAGATCATAGCCAAGTCTTTCCGGGTTGATGTTGGCGTGATAGCCGGTGATGAAGTTGTCCCGCTCCAGACGTTTGACGCGCTCCATGCAGGGTGTAGTCGACAGCCCCACCCGATCGGCGAGCTCTGTATAGGAGATGCGGCCCTCCTGTTGCAGGACATTCAATATGTTGCGATCAATACGATCCAGCTTTCGCGGTGGTGATTTTACAGTCTTGCTACGCATAGGATTTCCTGAAATTTTCTTTATAGCGAAATAATCACCTGATTTATTCCTTAAATCAAAAAAAATTTCTGTTTAATTTGACCTAGAATAGACATATATCGCGTTTAAATTTTCAGTTCCGGAGTGGTCGCTATGCACGTAATGATTCTCGGCAGTGGTGTGGTGGGCGTAACCAGCGCCTGGTATCTGTCACAGGCAGGGCATGAGGTAACGGTTATTGACCGTCAGCCAGAGCCGGCACTGGAGACAAGTTTTGCCAATGCGGGACAGATCTCCCCCGGTTACTCTGCACCCTGGGCTGCGCCTGGCATACCGCTCAAGGCGATCAAGTGGATGATGCAGGATCTTGCGCCGCTGCGCATCAAGCCGCAGATGGACCCAGTTCAGATGCGCTGGATGGCACAGATGCTGTCAAACTGCACCGAAAAAGCCTATGCGGTGAATAAGTCACGCATGCTCAGAATCGCCGAGTACAGTCGTGACTGCCTGATCGATCTGCGCGCCTCTGTAGGTATCGAATATGATAACCGTGCCAAGGGTCTGATTCAGCTGTTCAGAACTCAGAAGCAGGTGGATGGTGCCGAGCAGGATATGAAAATTCTGTTGGAGTGTGGCGTCAAGTTCGAGCAGTTGTCTGTGGAACAGGTGGTGGGCTATGAGCCGGCACTGGGTCATGTTAAAGAAAAGCTCAAAGGCGGATTGCGTCTGCCCGGTGATGAAACCGGCGATTGCTTCCTGTTTACGCAGCGTCTGGCAAAGCTTTGTGAAGAAAACGGCGTTAAATTCCTGTTCAACACCTCGGTTGAGGGGCTGGAATCCGATGGGCGTGATGTCACTGGAATTCGCATTCAGGGCGAGACGCTGAAAGCGGATCGCTATCTGCTGGCACTGGGTAGCTTCAGCCCGAAAATGCTCAAGCCACTGGGGTTGGAAGTACCTATCTATCCGGTAAAAGGCTACTCCCTGACGCTGCCTGTGGTAGATGAAGACCGCGCGCCGGTGTCCACCGTAATGGATGAAACCTACAAGATCGCACTGAGTCGACTCGGTGATCGTATTCGTGTGGGTGGTACGGCCGAGCTGACCGGCTACGATCTGTCATTGCCGGAAAGTCGCCGTAAGAATGTCGAATTTGTCGTGAACGACCTGTTCGGTGGCGGTGGTGATATGTCGCGCGCTGAGTTCTGGACCGGTCTGCGTCCAATGACGCCAGACGGCACACCGATTGTCGGGGCTACACACTTCCCGAGTCTGTACCTCAATACCGGGCATGGCACACTGGGCTGGACCATGTCGCTGGGTTCAGCAAAACTGGTGACCGATCTGATCAGTAACCGCACACCGGATATCGATCCCGACGGTCTGGGGATACAGCGTTACCGCAAATAATGGTTTAATCCGGCAGCAGGTGGGAAAGGGTAGTGCTTGCCCATGCCTGCTGCCAATATCATTAAAATTACTGGAGATATCATGTCCAACAAAACGATCATCAGCACTGACAAGGCGCCTGCCGCTATCGGCCCTTACTCTCAGGCAGTCAAAGCAGGTAACACGGTTTACATGTCTGGTCAGATTCCGCTGAATCCAGCCACCATGGAGATGGTGACCGAATCATTCGAGGCTCAGGCCGTACAGGTGTTTGACAACCTGAGTGCAGTGGCTGAAGCAGCGGGTGGTTCACTGGCTGATTGTGTGAAGCTGACCATTCTACTGACCGATCTGGCAAACTTTGCTCAGGTCAACGAGATCATGACCCGTTACTTCAACGAGCCCTTCCCGGCGCGCGCTGCCTACGCAGTGAAAGCCCTGCCCAAGGATGCCGATATTGAAGTCGAAGCCGTCATGGTGCTGAACGACTGATCCATTTTTTGTGTAAGACTGATCGGAAACCATCATGGCAAGACAAGCACGTGCAGTCATAGATCTGGCTGCAATCAAGCATAACTATCGATTGGCAAAGGCCCAGGCACCTGCTGCCAGAGCTGCCGCCATTATCAAGGCGGATGCCTATGGGCATGGTGCTGTTCAGGTAGCAAAGGCATTGGCTGACGAGGTGCCGGCTTTCGGGGTGGCGGCCATTGAGGAAGCCATCGAGCTCAGAGAGGCTGGCATTACCCAGCCGATACTGCTGCTTGAGGGCTTTTTCGAAGCCTCTGAGCTGGATCAGATAGAGTCTTATGGTTTCTGGTCGGCATTGCACACGGATGAACAGTTGCTGGCTCTGGAGAGCAGGCTTTCTGATCCGGCAGCCACGCTGACGCTGAATGTATGGGTCAAGGTTGATAGTGGCATGCATCGACTGGGTTTTGCGCCCGAGCGGACCGCTGAGGTGGTTGAACGTCTGCGCAGGCTGAAAGGGGTCAGGGATATCGTCCTGATGACTCACTTTGCCTGCTCCGACGAGCCTGAGCGGTCCATGACTCGTGAGCAGATCGCCTGCTTTGAGCGTGTCGCATCGGGTCTGGACCTTCCGGTCAGTCTGTCCAATTCGGCAGGTGTCATGGCCTGGCCTGATGCGCATGGTCAATGGTTAAGGCCGGGTATCATGCTCTATGGCGCCAATCCGTTTGCCGGCAGTCAGGAGGTGGCAGATCAGCTGCAGCCTGCCATGACCCTGACCTCTCAGATCATTGCCGTGCGCGATGTCCCGGTAGGTGAGGCGGTTGGTTATGGTTGCAGCTATGTGTGTGATCAGCCTCGTCGTATCGGTACCGTGGCGATGGGATATGGCGATGGCTATCCACGCCACGCCCGCAGCGGGACACCGGTTATCGTGCATGGACAGAGAACCTCTCTGGCCGGACGTGTGTCGATGGATATGCTGACGATAGATCTGACGGATATTCCACAGGCAAAAGTAGGTGATAAGGTAGAGCTGTGGGGTAAACAGCTACCTGTGAGCGAAGTGGCAACCTGGTGCGATACCATCCCCTACACCCTGCTGACCTGCCTGACACGGCGGGTCAAGCGTGAATATGTGGACGCCTGAGTCAGAAGTTGCACTCTGGCATTTGCACCTGAAAACTATATCGACTAAATTCAGTTAACAATCTGGAACTACTGACTTGCTGTGATGGAGCACCGGCGGGGCGGTAGCATGTCTCGCGTATAGAAAGCTCCTTGCTTACAAGGCGCTGCTGCCGAAAAGTGGCAGAGCGCAGCGTTAGCCAAATGGAGATTAGCTTGCACGAAGAATTAACCTTTCCATCGGATAAAATATTGCTTTCAGGTACTCTTTCTATACCTGAAAATGACACCCCATTGCCTTGTGTAATAATGGTTCATGGTAGTGGTGCTCAAGATCGGAATGGTAATATTTCGGGTTTTAATACTCAGATTTTTAAGTACATTTCTGATTATTTATTAGAGCGGGGAGTGGCTACTTTTCGTTATGATAAAAGAGGTTGCGGAAAAAGTGAAGGGGATTTCAAGGTCGCTGGGTTATCTGAGTTGGTTGACGATGCTTGTGCTGCGATTGATTTTATAAGCCAACAATCAAGTCAGGTGGATTCAAAGAAAATCTTCCTCTTGGGGCACAGTGAAGGGGCTGTGTTGGCTCCCGAAATCGCATCTAAAAGAGAGCATCTGGCCGGGCTGTTGATGCTATGTGCTAGTCTGAGGAGTTTCGAGGAGGATGGAGTCAAGAATGCTGAGGTACTTAATCGCGATTTAAATAAAATGACAGGAGTTAAAGGAAAGCTGGCCCGATTTTTTCTTTATAGTAAAAACCCATTAAAAACCATGAATAAGCTCAGGTAAAAGGTTGAAAAAACTAATGCTAAGAGAGTGTGGGTTTCTTTTACCAGAGTAAGTGCGAAATTTTATCGAGAGACGTTTAACTATGATGTTAAATCGTTTTTGAAAAATACCCGGCATCCAATATTGGCTATTGGGGGTAGTAAGGATTTTCAGTGCCATCCCGATGATACGCTTTTAATTAAAAATATCTCACCAGGCCGGTCAGATGTTTATATTGTTGAAAATATGGATCATATGCTAAGGATTCAAACAGGAGATTCATCAATATTGAATTATGCCAGTTCATGCAATGAACCAATAGCTCAAGAGGTTAATCAGATCATTTGTTCATGGATAATTAATCAGAAACTACACAGTTACTCAAGATAATAAAAGTAGTCTGCCCTATCCATTATTCGACGAAGGGTAGGGGGCCTGGAAGCCAGTCGACGAATCAGGCTGTAGCGTTATCCGTTAATCAAGAATACGCTGCAGCAGCTTCTTCACGGTTTCCGGTTCAAAGGGCTTGTCGACCAGTGCGTTCACACCACTTTGGTTGATGTTGCTCAGGTGTGCCTCATTGGCCTCGGATGTCACCATCAGGATCGGAATATGGGCGTGGTAGGAGGAGTTGCGGATAAACTCCGTTAACTGCAGGCCATTCACTTCCGGCATGTTGTAGTCTGTCACGACCAGGTCTATGTTCTCGCGCTCCAGAATCTGGATCGCCTCTGAGCCATCATGAGCTTCAGTCATGAATCTTATGCCAAGATTGCCCAGCACCTTCTGGATCATTTTGCGGGCCATGCGGCTGTCATCAACTACCAGTACACGCAGATCATCCACGTTATAGTTTTCCAGCTCCAGCTCATCCGGTGACAGAAGGTCCAGAGTAGCATTGATGGCAGCACCCAGGTGTTGTCGGGTAAAGGGCTTGGGCAGGATCGCAACAGCGCCGGATTGTTTGAATACTTCCAGATGCCAGCGGCGGTTCTCGCTGGAAACCAGCATGAAGGGCAGGTCGGCCAGCTTGGGCTGCTGGCGGATCGCCTTGAGCAGTTCTTCAGCTGAGCCGTCCGGCAGGTGCAGTGAGCTGATGATCAGGTCTGGGCGGACCTTGTTGATCTGCGCCATCGCTTCCTTGATGTTTTCAGCCGTATCAATCGCCATCACCTCCTCTTCCTGCAGCAGTTGCACGATGATTTTGCGCTGAACCTGTGAGGGTTCGACGAGCAGGATATGTAGATTGGAAGCTGAAATCTGTTGCATGCATCTATCTCATTGTTGTTTTTATTGCTCAAAACAGTATAGCGCCATTGTTAACTCGCTTGAACAGCAGTGCAAGAGAGAATCAGGCAGTTACCCAGAGGATCTGCGCATCCTCTTTGCTGAGTGACACCAATACATGACCCATTTCGCAGTCATAATAGGCGCTGTCACCTTCATCCAGCTCAACCGGCGCATAAAACTCAGTATAGAGCATGATGCGTCCACTCAGGACATACAGGAACTCTTCTCCACCGTGTCTGACCCAGCCGTTATAGTCGTTGAAGTCGCGTGCCCTGACCACGGTCTTATAAGGGATCATTTTCTTGCTGGTCAACTGGGTGGCCAGTATCTCGTGCTCATAGGTGGGAGTGGGGTGGGGCTCACCCTCACCCTTGCGGGTGATATCCCGGCGACCACCACCGGGCAGCCCCTTGCTTGGCTGGGAAAATAGCTGGGGAATATCAATGCCAAGCCCTTTGACCAGTTTGCTAACCGCTGTAAAAGTGGGGGATATCTGTTCGTTCTCGATTTTGGACAGGGTGGAGCGGGCAAGGCCGGTACGCTTGCTGGCTTCTTCAAGTGTCAGATTTTGACTGAGGCGGATCTGGCGCACACGCTGACCCAGCTGAAGTGGTTCAACCATCACCTCAGCTTTTTTGCTGCCATCTGCCTCGGATCCGGATTTTTCGACCCGTAAAAGATGGGACTGGTCAGGCATCAGTGAGCTCCTTTGAATTGTTGACACAAGGTAATGCTACTCAGAATACACCATGCAACCCTTGGGGTGAACAAAACAACCTTGCCATTCGTGAGGTTGATGCAGGCATGGCGACGCTTTATGAATACCTGAGGTCGTATCGAGATTGATAAATTTGCATTCTGGGCGTTTGCAATCAACTGTTTTGCTGCTTATACTGCGCGCCTGTCTGAAGCCGATGTGTTTCAAGGCAGGGCGGAAGCCACGTTATGGTGGTTCTGCCGGTCCTCTCGCAACGATACACCGTGAACCTGGTCAGGCCCGGAAGGGAGCAGCCACAGCGGTCGACTCGTGTGCCGGGATGTGGCTGGTGGAGCCACCCCCATCTCACGATCTTCCCTCAGATTCAACTTTTCGTAAATTTCCGAAAATTTGTTCGCATTTTCTAAACTTTTGTGTCTGTTTCAGATGGTTCTTATGACTCGGTAATGATAATATTCGCGCACTTTTTCAGTGGGCGAAATGGCCACATTTTGCCCGTCCTGTAACACACTTTGTGATTGGCAAATGAATAATAAAATAAGCTTCACAATTCTCACTGGGCTCTTCCTGCTCGGCTTGAGTGTGCCTGCTTTTGCTGCTGCTGGCCCTCTCGATCTCACCGCTTCCGTTCCGGGTTTCATCGCCTTGGTCGTCTTTGTTTTTGCCTATGTTCTCGTCATGGGTGAAGAGAAACTGCATCTCAGAAAATCCAAGCCTGTACTGGTGGCAGCCGGTATTATCTGGGCGCTGGTTGGCTGGGTATATGTGCAGGAAGGTATGACCGGTTTGCCGGAGGATGCCTTCAAGCATACGCTACTCGAATACTCCGAGCTGATGTTGTTCCTGCTGGTGGCGATGACCTATATCAATGCCCTGGAAGAGCGGCGTGTGTTTGATGCTCTCAGAGCCTGGATGGTGCAGCGTGGCTTCAGTTATCGCACACTTTTCTGGCTGACCGGATTTCTCGCCTTCTTTATCTCACCGATTGCCGATAACCTCACTACCGCGCTGTTGATGTGCGCCGTGGTGATGAAGGTTGCCGAGGGCGACAAGCGCTTTGTCAATCTCTGCTGTATCAACATCGTGGTTGCGGCCAATGCCGGCGGAGCGTTCAGCCCATTTGGCGATATCACGACCCTGATGGTCTGGCAGGCTGGGCTGGTGCGTTTTGATGAGTTTTTTGCGCTGTTCCTGCCATCGCTGGTCAACTATGCCATACCGGCAGCCATCATGAGTTTCTTTGTCGAAAATCGTAAGCCTGTGCCCTCGGATGAGGTGGTGGAACTCAAGCGTGGCGCACGCCGTATTCTCGCGCTGTTCCTGCTGACCATCGCTACGGCAGTTGCCTGCCATACGTTACTGCACCTGCCGCCAGTTCTGGGCATGATGGCTGGTCTGGGTTATCTGCAGTTCTTCGGTTATTTCCTGCGTATGACGCTGCCGAGTTCTCTGGCTAAAAAGCGCACTCAGGCCGAGCTGGCGGGTGACAAGGAGAGGATGAAACGTCTGGGTAGTGTGGTGCCTTTCGATGTGTTCAGTCGTGTTGCGCGGGCTGAGTGGGACACGCTGCTGTTCTTCTACGGCATCATCATGTGTGTCGGTGGTCTGGGCTTTATGGGTTATCTGGCGATGATGTCAGATATTCTCTATACCCAGTGGAATCCTACCTATGCCAACGTGGTGCTGGGTGTTGTTTCTGCTGTGATCGATAACATCCCAGTGATGTTTGCAGTGCTGACAATGCAGCCGGAAATGTCACACGGCCACTGGTTGCTGATTACCCTGACAGCCGGAGTGGGTGGCAGTCTCTTGTCGGTGGGTTCAGCCGCTGGTGTGGCGCTGATGGGGCAGGCACGCGGTATCTACACCTTCTTTGGTCACCTGAAGTGGGCGCCGGTGATCATGCTCGGGTATATCGCCAGCGTGCTGGTGCATCTGTGGTTGAATGAAGCGCTGTTCAGTGTCTACTGAGCAGCGTTTGGCCTTGCCCGAAGTGAGAGACTGAGTGGCGACGTGAAGCTGGAACCGTGTTAGGATAACCGCTTTCAGAAACATCGGTTTCAAGGGTTGATACACGGACAATGAGCTATCAGGTACTGGCGCGCAAATGGCGTCCAAGACGCTTCACCGAGATGGTTGGGCAGGAACATGTGCTCAAGGCGCTGGTCAATGCATTGGATGATGGTCGTCTGCACCATGCTTACCTGTTTACAGGTACACGTGGTGTAGGCAAGACCTCAATTGCCCGTCTGTTTGCCAAGTCGCTCAACTGTGAGGAGGGTATCTCCTCTGAGCCTTGCGGTAAATGTACCGCGTGTCTGGAGATAGCCGAAGGTCGCTTTGTTGATCTGATAGAGGTCGATGCTGCCTCTCGGACCAAGGTTGAGGATACGCGTGAACTGCTCGAAAATGTTCAATACGCCCCCACACATGGCCGCTTCAAGATCTACCTGATCGATGAGGTGCATATGCTGTCAGGGCACTCCTTCAATGCCCTGCTGAAAACACTTGAAGAACCACCTCCGCATATCAAGTTTCTGCTGGCGACCACCGATCCTCAAAAGCTGCCCGTCACGATTCTGTCACGCTGTCTGCAGTTCAATCTGAAGAACATGATTCCACAACGGATCGTGGAGCATCTGGCGCATGTGCTGACGGAAGAAAGTATCCCCTATGACGAGCCATCCCTGTGGCTGTTGGCAAGATCTGCCGAGGGCTCGATGCGAGACGCGCTGAGTCTGACCGATCAGGCGATCGCATTCGGTGGAGGGCAGGTTAATGAGACCGATGTGCGGGCGATGCTGGGCACCATTGATCATCGTCTGGTGTATCGTATTCTGGAAGGTCTGGCCGACCATGATCCGCATGCGGTGATTGAAACGCTGGCAGAGCTGTCGCGCTTCTCACCCGATTATCAGATGCTGCTGGGCGATATTGTCTCTCTGTTGCATCGTATTGCACTGGCTCAGATGCTGCCGGATGCCATCGACAATAGCCTTGGAGATAAAGAGCAGTTGCTGTCGCTGGCGAGTCGCCTGCGGGCTGAAGAGGTTCAGCTTTACTATCAGATAGGTCTGGTCGGGCGCAAGGATATGCCCTATGTGCCGGATGCGCGCGAAGGGCTGGAGATGGTGCTGCTGAGAATGCTTGCTTTCCGTCCTGCCTCGGCGCAGCCGTTGGCGGCAGTCTCGGAGCTGAAGCAGAGTACTGTAGCAGCTACGGCCAGTGCTTCAACGACCAGTGCTGCTATGACCGGCTCTGCTACGACCGGTTCTACTACGACCAGTTCTGCTGCACCTGCAGGGCAGCCTGTCGGCACTAGCCAGCAGAGCGAAGCTGTGCAGTCAGCTCCAGAGCCGCCATCTGTGGCAGCAGAACCGACTCAGACACCGGTGCTTCGCGATCATGATCAACCGGCAGATACGCCAGTATCACCCATGGCAGAGCAGAGTGCCCCACCCTGGGATGATGAGGTCCCACCCTGGCTGGAACAGGAGGGGGAGGCTAACAGCACAAAAAAGCCTGAACAGCGCTCTGATGATCCAGTGACCAGGGTTATGCCGCCTGCCCTGGAGGCGGTGCAGCCCCAGGCTGCAAGCACAATAGTGCAGAAGTCAGTTGCAGAGGAACCCATCACCAAGGTTTCAGATCAGGCTGAGCCCCGGCAACAGACATCTACTACGGGGGCTACCGAACCAGAACCGGTTGCCCCGGATGAGGCTATCCCGGAAATAGAAGCACTTCAGGTCCGGGATTGGGTCACGCTGGTGGATCGCACGGGACTTTCCGGCATGACCGCGAATATTGCCCGCAACCTGTCACTGGAACAGGTGAATGGTCATGAACTGGTGTTTCACTTCACGATAGAGCAGGACGAGCTGATTAACGATACTCAGCGCACACGTATTGTGGATGCGCTGCAGCAGACCTTTGGGTGTGAGCTTCAGGTGGTGTTCAAGCGTGAAGAGCAGCGTCAGGAAACACCTGCACGCTATGCCGCCAGAAGGCGTGCCGAGCGGCAGGCCGAGGCTGTTGCTCTGCTGAGCCAGGACCCGATCGTACAGACATTGATTGAACAATTTGACGCCAGACTCGTCACAGAGTCAGTCATCCCGATAGATTCAGAGTGATTACAGAGGTAACAGACCATGATGAAAGGTATGGGTAATATGGGCAACCTGATGAAGCAGGCCCAGAAAATGCAGGAAGATATGCAGCGTGCTCAGGAAGAGATCGCCAAGACCGAGATCACCGGTGAGTCCGGTGCTGGTCTGGTGAAAGTCGTGATGAATGGTCGTCATGATGTGAAAAGCGTTGCCATCGATGACAGTCTGATGGAAGAGGAAAAAGAGATTCTTGAAGATCTGCTGGCGGCCGCTGTGAATGATGCCGTGCGTAAAGTCGAGCAGCATACGCAGGAGAAAATGGCGGGTCTGACCGGTGGTATGGGTCTGCCGCCTGGCTTCAAGATGCCGTTCTGATTCATGGCGTTCAGTCCTTTATTACAGCAGTTGATCACATCCTTGCGCTGTTTGCCCGGCGTTGGTCCGAAAACAGCGCAGCGCATGGCGCTGCACCTGCTTGAGCGGGATCGCGACAGTGCCCGTCAACTGGCGGCAGCGATGCTGGATGCCGTTGAGCGTGTCGGAGAGTGTTCGCGCTGCCGTACGCTGTCGGAGGAGCCTGTCTGCGAGATCTGTGCGGATGAGTCGCGGGATCACTCCATCATCTGTGTGCTGGAATCCCCGGTGGACCTGATGGTCATTGAGCAGACCGGTGGTTTTCAGGGCGTCTACTTTGTCCTTAAGGGGCACCTGTCACCGATTGATGGCGTCGGGCCGGATGATCTGGGGATCTCGCAGTTGATTGATCGGGTTGAACAAGGTGGAGTCAGTGAGTTGATACTGGCGACCAATCCAACCGTTGAGGGGGAGGCCACCGCCCACTACATAGCTGCCCAGCTTAACCATTGTGATGTCAGAATCAGTCGCATCGCCCACGGTGTTCCGGTTGGCGGTGAGCTGGAATATGTTGATGGTGGTACTCTGGCGCATGCAATGGCTGGCCGACGTTCACTGAGGAGTGAGTCCTGATGCAGATGACTGAAGCCGTTGATTGGCAGTTGCTCGAACAGAGCGCCAACAACCCGATCTGGATAGGTGATGCAGAAACGCTGGCCAGATACTGCAGCGAATGGTCGCAACTGCCACTGATCGCAATAGATACAGAGTTTGTTCGCACCGAGACCTTCTATCCGATTCCGGGTTTGATACAGGTGGGTGATGACAGCCACTGTTACCTGATCGATCCGCTGAGTATTGATGAGTTTGGTCCCTTTATTGAGTTGCTGCAGAACCCTGCGGTGATCAAGGTGCTGCACTCCGGCAGTGAGGATCTTGAACTGTTCCAGAACAGCTTCGGAGTGATACCACAGCCGCTGTTTGATACTCAGATCGCCGCTGCTTTTATCGGCTGGGGCTTCAGTATGGGGCTGCAGCGCCTGGTGCAGCATGCGTTGGGTATTGAGCTTGGCAAGGCGCATACAGTGTCTGACTGGTTGAAGCGACCGTTGACGCAGGAGCAGGTCCACTATGCGGCCCTGGACGTGGCCTATCTTGCGGCGATTGCCCATCAGCAGATTCAGCTGTTGCAGGAGAAGGGCCGTCTGGAGTGGTTTCGTCAGGAGTGCGAGGCTCTGCGCCGGAACTGTCTTGATGAAGATCCACAGGGTAAGGTTTACTATCTCCGTTTCACTCAGATGAATCTGACTGACCCTGAGCGGCTGGCCGGTTTGCGTGATCTGGCCAGTTGGCGCGAGCAGGTATGCCGCAGCCGGAATCTGTGCCGTGCGCGTGTGTTGCGAAACGAGGTGCTGCTGGAGATCATCAATCGCTGGCCGACTACCCTGGAAGAGTTGTCAGCCGTGCCGGATCTCTGGCGTCAGGTGGTTAACAGGGATGGAGCCGAAATAATGGAGGTGCTGGCGAATGCCGCAGAATCTGCCGAGCAGAACCCACCCTTGCCGATCAGCCTGCCTGTGCATGTTTACTGGAACAGCCAGTTGAAGAAGATGCTGGCAATGGGGCGCAAGATCGCAGCCGAGCAGGATATCCAGCCGGAGATATTGATTCGCCGTCGTGATGTTGAAAAACTGATTAATTCGCGGGATGAGCAGGGTCGGTTTTATCTGCCCGACTCACTCAGCGGCTGGCGTAAACCGCTGGTTGGTGACCTGCTTTATGAGAAAGTCTGTGCCTTCGATGCCGAGCGCACAGGAAGTGAGAAAAAACTGTAATGCTGATATGTTCAATTTACAAAAGCTCGCGTAAAGATGAGATGTATCTTTATGTGGACAAGAACGACAAGTTGTCGCGGGTGCCGGAGTCGCTGCTGGAGATGTTCGGCAAGGCGATTCATATCATGGATATGCCACTGACGGGTAAGCGTCAACTGGCACGTGTTGAGCTGGACAAGGTGCTTGAAGGGGTCAGGGAGAAGGGCTACTACCTGCAGATGCCGCCACCGCGCGAAGAGTACATGTTGGATCTGTACCGTAATCGCCCCGAAAGCGGAGTGCGCTGAGCTTGGCCTGGGAACCCTTCTGGCAGCGCAAGACCCTGGAGCAGATGACGCGCCGGGAGTGGGAGTCTCTGTGTGATGGCTGCGCGCTCTGCTGTCTGCAGAAAGTAGAGGATGAGGACACCGAAGAGGTGTTTTACACCACGGTGGTGTGTCATCTGATGGATGGTCAGAACTGCCGTTGTACTCAGTATGAGCGCCGCACGGAGCTGGTTCCCAACTGCGTGCAACTGCGTCCTGAAGATGTATCGGAGTTTCACTGGTTGCCGCCAACCTGCAGTTACCGCCTGATTCATGAAGGCAAACCGCTGCCCGAATGGCACCCGCTGCTGACCGGCAAAAGCGATACGGTTATCTCCGCAGGCGCTTCCGTATTGAGTGTTTATCAGGTGCGCGATAACGAGATCACAGACGATGAGCTGATTGATTATGTGATCGAGGATGCCGTGTTTTACAGGGGCTGAAACCGCCCCTGTAAAACACCTTTCCAACAGCTCCCCTAGGTACCCCCTTCAGTTACCCTCTCACTGTTTAACTCTTGTCAACTGACGACCGCTACAGAAGCGCGGCTGCGTGACAGGCGGAAAAGTATCAGCTTCATCAGCCCCAGTGCGATCAGAACCGACACCATGATGCAGGTCGAGAACGCGGCTGCCTGGGTGGTGAAGCCTGCCTGATCCAGCCTCAGTACCGATACGGCACCGACACTCAGCGTGGGTGAGATCAGGAATATCACCGCCGACAGTGTCACCATTGAACGCATGAACAGGAAGAAGAAAACCGCCACCAGCGTGGTCATCATGAAGGGCAGTATGGCATCGCGCAGGCTGTTCATAACGCCGCCTCCCATGCAGGATACCGTCTCCTCCAGTGCCGGCGGAACGGCCCGGATGCCCGCCACCATGGTCAGAAAGCCCTGGGAGTGGAAGTGATAAAAGTTACACAGAGCAATCAACAGACCCGTACCATAGAGCATACCCAGCATCGAACCTGGCGCATTGAAGGACAGGACATAGGAAAGCCCCAGCACCAGCCCAGGCACCCCGACCGGCAGAATTGCCAGCAGATAGATCGCCTTGGCGAAGCGTCTGGGCAGCCGGCGCTGTGCCATGACCAGTGCAAAGAGTGCAACCACACCTATGATGGCTGCTTGGAAAGAGACGATGAAGGATGTCCAAAGCGGCGTATAACCGCCCGACAGGGTGATATTGTAGTTCGCAAGTGTGAACTCCATGCGGTAGGGCCATAGGCGCATGAAGCTGGCGTAGACAACAGTCAGCACAATCATGAAGATAATCAGACCGACACTGTGCACCACTGCAGCCAGAGGGATATCGCGCAGAGGCACAAATTCACGTGTTACCGGAATGGCGCTTTCGGAGCTGCCGCCGAATTGGCGCTGCGATGACACCTTCTCGATATAAACCGCCACCAGCGTCGGCAATAGCAGCATGATGCCGATGACCGCGCCCATGTTGAAGTTCATCTGGCCCACCACCTGGCTGTAGATCTCGGTAGCCAGTACCCGATAGTTGCCGCCGATGACAGCAGCATTACCAAAATCGGTAATGGTGACGGTAAACACCACAAAAGCCGCACTGAGCAGGCCGAACTTGGCGTTGGGCAGCGTGATATCAATAAACTGTCTCCAGCGTGACGCGCCCATCATCAAGGCGGCATCATAATAGCGGGAGTCTGAGTGGCGCAGTGAAGCCTGAATGATCATCACCGCCTGCGGCAGGGCATACATGCTGTTGGAGATCAGCAGTCCCCAGAAACCATAGATCTGGATATTCCACCCGGTATACTGGCTGACCACTCCGTTGCGACCCAGCAGGAAGATCAGCCCCAGTGCCTGAACCAGTGACGGCGCCAGTAGTGGCAGAATCAGAGCGATGCGGATCAGGTACTGCCCACGAATAGTGGTGCGCTGCATCGCATAGGCGATAGCAAAACCCAGCGTCACGCAAAGCAGCGTGGTGGCTGAACTCATCACCAGACTGTTGGTGATGACGGTCGGAATATGCGACATGCCGAACACTTCGGTGTAGTTGCTCAGACCGAAGTTGCCATCCCGTTGAATGAAGCTGCGTTTGGCGATCAGAAAGACAGGATAAAGAAAGAACAGGAGCAGGCCGATTAATGGAATGATCAGTGAAACAGAGAGCAGCAGCCTGTCTTCCCACTCCATTCGACGGGCAGTGGCGTGATCTATGGCGGCTGTTTTCAGATGCGTACCCATGAGCCGGCCTCCGGTGCTACCTGCAGCGTAACGGCATCCCCCTCTGCGAGTGAGGGGAAACGATGGCTCTCGGCGATCAACTCACGGCCCTGCCAGTCGATCAGAATGCGGCTGATATTTCCGAGAAAGGTGATCGCCTTGACGATACCCGTGCCGGCATCATCCTTAACGACATTCAGATCTTCCGGGCGCAGCGACAGTTGAAATTGCAGCTCATCCTCCGGGATTCCCGGTGAGAGTGCCGGCAGTGTCTGACGAATCCAGTCGGGATCGAGAAGGTTGCTGGTGCCGACAAAATCAGCCACAAAGCGCGTCTGGGGACGGGTGTAAAGCTCCAGAGGGGTGCCTATCTGTTCTATGACACCCTGGTTCATGCAGACGATTCTGTCTGCCATGGTCAGCGCTTCCTCTTGGTCATGGGTGACCATGATGGTGGGTATACCCAGGCGACGCTGCACATCGCGGATCTCCAGTCGCATCTCTGCACGCACTCGGGCATCCAGCGCAGACAGTGGCTCATCCAGTAACAGTACGGCTGGGTCTACAGCCAAGGCGCGAGCTATCGCAACGCGTTGCTGCTGTCCACCGGATAGCTGATGCGGGTAACGATGGGCCAGTTCAGGCAGGCGGATCAGTTCCATCAGCTCGCGTACCTTGGCCTCTGCATCCTTCTGTGGCCACTTGCGTATCTTCAGGCCATAACCGATGTTTTCTGCCACCGTCATGTTGGGGAACAGCGAGTAGGACTGAAACACTATGCCGAAACCACGCTCTCTGGCCTGGACCTTTGCCAGATCTCGCCCGCCGAGAGACAGTGTGCCACTGTCGAAGGGCATCAGACCGGCAATGATCCGCAGTAAGGTGGTTTTGCCGCAGCCGCTGGGACCCAGCAGACAGACAAATTCGTTGCTGCCGACCTCAAGATTGATATCGTTCAAGGCCAGGAAGTGGTCAAACGATTTTGAAAGGTTCTTGATTATCAGATGCATGGCAGGTATTGACCCCTAACGGGAGGCAGAGGCCCGCAAGCTTCAATCAAGCTGTACGGGCGAGTGCCTCGCTGACTGTTATCGACCGACGGCTGCTCTCCAGGCGTTCAGAATGTCATCACGCTCTTGCCCCGATTTGGCAAAATCGACAGGGAAGAGGATGTCTGACAGGTTCTCCGGGAGTCCGGACATATCCGCCAGTGTGGTTCTGGGCACACCGGGAATGGTGATGATGGACTTGTACTCAGAGTAGGCTTCAGCCGCTGAACTCGACAGGGTCCAGTCCAGGAAGCGTTTGGCATCCTCTGCATTGGCGCTGCCCTTGATCAGCCCGGAGCCTTCCAGTTCATAGCCTGCCCAGTCTGCAGGAATGATCATCTCGATAGGGTAACCCTGTTCGATGCCTTTCATCGCAACAAAGGAGAGTGATGCGCCTATGGCATATTCACCCACCTGTGCCATACGGCAGGGTCTGGAGCCTGAGGTGGTGTACTGCGCCATGTTCTTATCCATCTCCTTGATCAGCTCCCAGCCTTTTTCATCACCCAGTCCCTGCAGAATGGCAGCGATCTGGAGGTAGCCGGTACCTGACGATGAAGGATCGGGCATCACTATCTCGTCCTTGTAGACCGGGTTGGTCAGATCCTGCCAGGAGTTTGGCATCGGCAGACCCTTGGCGGACAGGCGCGGAATGTTGACGCAGAAGGCTCCCATGTAGCCGGTGGCGGCAAACCAGGTGTCGTCATCAGCCTTGTACTGAGCGGGCAGATTTTCGGAGCCCTTGGCAGCGTAGGGTTCGAGCAGTGAGTTGATGCGAGGGTTGAGAATGTTGGTAACCGCGAATCCCCAGAGTACATCGGCCTGGGGGTTATCCGCTTCGGCGATCAGTCGGGCGCCGAGGTCGCCTGTTGAGAGGCGCAGAACATTGACATTGATATCAGGCAGATCTTTTTTGGCAGCAGCCAGATAGGCGCTGATTTCATCCTCCTCAAGAGAGGAGTAGACCGTTATATCACCTGCATATGCAGAAAGTCCGAGTGTCATGCCGAGCAGGGTTGAGACAGTGGTCAGCAACGCAGCGTTGCGTTTTAGCCGTTTCATGATTGACGTCTCCAGCTTTGGTTGTTGTTTTTCGGATTGGTCGGGGCTGTCTTTTTCGGAGCTGTAAATGATCTCTTTTTATGTGGCAATATGTGTATTTATGCAAAAATATGGTTTATTGTCCAATAATATTACATATTTTTTTCAACGGCCGGCAGGAGTGATAACAATGACAACTGACAGCTCTGCAGATACAAGGGTGGATCAAGAGGCGCTGAGGGAGTTTGCCGTGAAGCTGGCCGGGCAGGCTGGGCGGCAGGCGCTGCAATGGTTTCGCAAGCCACTGACCATAGATCTGAAGGGTGATGAAAGCCCGGTCACCATCGCCGATCGCGAGGTGGAGGCAGAGCTGCGCAAGGCATTGGCGTCACGCTTTCCTGAACATGGCGTACTGGGCGAGGAGCATGGTGATGAGCGATTGAATGCCGACTATGTCTGGGTGGTTGATCCCATAGATGGCACTCGGAGCTTCATCACTGGCTGGCCTGTCTGGGGTACGTTACTGGCCGTGCTGTATAAAGGGGTGCCCAGTGTCGGTATCATAGAGATGCCTGCGCTGAATGAGCGCTGGGTAGGTGAACTGAATGGATCTACGCGCTTCACCAGTCAGCAGGGTGAAGTTGAGATCTGTCATGTCAGTGCCTGCCGAGCACTGGAGACTGCGCGCTTTTATACAACCTCTTTGCTCTATTTTTCCGATCAGGATCGTAAGCGGATAGAGCAGATTGCCGATGAGGTGGATATCATGCGCTTCGGTGGCGACTGTTATGGCTATGGCTTACTGGCCTGTGGTCATATTGATCTGGTGATTGAGTCCCTGCTGCAGCCCTTTGACTATCTCGCACTGATTCCAATCATAGAGGGCGCTGGTGGAGTGATCACGGACTGGCAGGGCAATCCACTGACAATGAATTCAGACGGACGTGTAGTGGCGGCTGCAACACCTGAGCTGCACCGTCAGGTGCTGAAGAAGCTTGCATGACAAGATGGTTTCATAAGGCCAGGTTGATACTGACCCATTTATTTCTGTTGGAGAGCGTGCAGTGTGGTTTGAAGAGCGACGTCAGCGGATCAGAACACTACTGGCCACTTTTGGCAGGGTGACGGTTGACCGTATCACCAGTGAGATGAATGTCTCGCGCGAGACCGCGCGCCGGGATCTGATGGAGATGGAGGCGGAAGGGGAGTTGCGCCGTGTGCGTGGTGGTGCGGTGGCGCTGGAGGATAGTCAGGAGGAGCCGCCTTTCTCGGTGCGAGCGTCGGTACGGGTGAAAGAGAAGCGCATGATTGCCAAGGCTGCGGCTCAGTTGATCAGCAGTGGTCAGATACTGTTTCTGGACGCTGGCAGTACGACTGCGATTCTGGCAGAAGAGTTATCCAGTCTGAGTGGGCTGACTGTTATTACCAACTCGGTTGAGGTTGCGCAGAAGATCAGTGAGCGCAGCAGCGTTCAGGAGAGAGGTAATCGTGCGCTGCTGGTGGGAGGAGAGATGAGTGAAGATCCACCGGCCACCTTTGGTGAGGTGACTGTGAATGATCTTCATCGCTATCAGGTGGATATAGCACTCTTGTCACCCTTTGGTCTGGATGTGCGCAAGGGGGCTACCAGTTTTAATCCTCATGAGGCAGAGGTTGCCCGGGCGATGATTCAGAACAGCGGCAAACTGATTCTGCTGGCGGATCATTCCAAAATCGGCACCATCAGCCGGATTGCCTATTGCACCTGCGAGCAGATAGATCATCTTGTGGTGGATGCCCGGGCGGCTAATGCTAAGGAGTGGACAGCTCTGGCCAGTTCCGTAAAAGCGACTACGCTGGCCAGCCGTATCTGATCAAGCGGCTTTACTGCCCCTGATCCTCCTTGATGCGGGCGTCAAGCAGAGAAAATAAGCGACAGGCTGTATCGAAATCATACTCCTTGATGGCATTGTTGATATCGTGCAGGAGAGTGCTGTACTGACTCAGGCCGGGTTGCGAGGCAAGCAGCTCCAGCAGCTCAACAGCGCGTGTGTCATTGTCGGCCAGTAATGCGGGCAGTTGCAGCAGCAAGGGTTCTACTCTGGACCAATCAAGTGTTTGCGGCCCATGTTTACCGGCTGTCGGCAGATTAGGTTTGTAAGTGGCGGTTGTCGCTTTATGAGTCTCTTTGGGGTCATGCAATGACAGGTGCGGATGGTTAGTGGGCTGACCTGCCAGGTGGAAGCGTGCGCTGAAGATGAAAATGCTGCCCCGGCCCGGCTCACTTTCCACGCGTATCTGTCCACCAAGGAGTTCAACCAGCTCCTGGCAGATGCTGAGCCCCAGGCCTGTGCCGCTGTAACGCCGACCAGTTGAGCTGTCCAGTTGCCCAAACGGCTGAAAAAGTTGTCCAACCTGCTCCATGCTCATGCCTATCCCTGAGTCCTGCATGGCAAACTGAAGCAGCAGTGTGTTTTCCTGTCTCTGCAACAAGGAAACTCTGAGCTGAATGGAGCCCCTGTCGGTAAACTTGACAGCATTATTACTCAGGTTCAGCAGTATCTGACTGAGGCGTTTAGCGTCTCCTTTCAGATCTGTAGGGATCTCCGGCTGGCGTTCCATTCGGAACACCAGCCCCTTCTCCTCTGCCAGTGGTAAGATCAGACTGTTAAGATTATCCAGAATATCTTCAAGGCAAAAGTCATGCTCCTCAAGCATGAGGCTGCCTGAGTTGAGCCGGGAGAAATCCAGAATATCATCAATAATGCGCAGCAGTGCGTGTGCGGCGCGGTTAACCTTGCGGATATAACTTTTCTGAGTTGGCGGCATATCTGCCTGAAGGGCCAGGTGCGACATGCCGATAATGGCGTTCATGGGGGTGCGGATTTCGTGACTGATATTGGCCATGAAATCCGATTTGACCCGGCTGGCTTCCTCCGCCTGCTCCTTGGCAAGGCGCAGTTCATGCGTGCGCTCCTCAACAGTCTGCTGCAGATTTTCACCCTGTATCTGAAGCTCTCTGGTAATGGCGCGGTTGGTTCTGAGCAGCCTTCTTGAGTTGAACATCTCGGAAATCAGCAGCGCAATCATGAGTGCTGCTGATAGCAGTACGCCACTGAAGAGGTAAAGAATCTGGCGTGTGAAGCTGTTGATCCTGTTCTGGCGTGCTACGGCATCCTGGGTGGCCTGCTGGGTTGCCTGAATACCCAGCTGGCGAAGCTCTATGGCAAGGTCAGTATAGCGATCACCGATCCGGGTGGCGCCTTCAAGGTCGCCCGGTTGCAGGTGATTCAGTTCGTCTTCGGTTTCCTGCAGCAGGCTCAGGCTTTTTGCACGAAGGGGTGGGAAGCTTTCGAAAGCGTTAAGGTTGTTGATATAGCGCTCGGCCGTGAAGAGCTCAAAGCGGCTCCAGAGAATTTCAAACCTCAGTATCAGATCGTCAATCTGAGCGTCAGGGTTGGCTGCATGCTGGTAAAGGGCTGTGACAAAACGGGCTGTTTCGAGTTCAGCCTGAGAGATCAGCCAGAAATTAACAGTACGAAACTCATCCTGAGCAACCCTGTTTTCGCGCAGCAGATCGCGACCGCTCAGCAGAATCATTACGGTCATCAGAATACTCGCGAAGATCAGGGCAATATATCGAGCGCGCTTATAGTAGTGTTTTAGTTGCATATGCGCTTAGTGTTCGGCTGCTGAATACCTTGAGTGTAGACCTGTCCTGAAGCGCTTGCATAAAAAAAGGAGCACCGGGGTGCTCCTTTTTTGTCGCAGCTGAATGTAACTCAGCCGGGCAGGGATCAGTTGTTGCGGCTGTTAGCCATCTGCTGCTTGATCAGATCACCGATGGTGGTCGGACCTGCAGTTTCAACTTCCTGGTTGCGAACAGCGCTGATGGCAGCTTTCTCTTCTGCAACATCCTTGGCACGGATCGACAGACTGATCACACGGTTACGACGATCAATGTTGATGATCTTGGCTTCAACCTTGTCACCCTCTTTCAGAGCGGTGGTGGCGTCTTCCAGACGATCAGCAGAGATTTCGGAAACCTTCAGAGTCGCTTCAATGCCTTCAGCCAGCTCAACGATGGCCGCTTTAGGTTCAACGCTCTTCACAGTACCGTTGACGATGGTGCCTTTCTCGTTGGCTGCCAGGAATTCAGCGAATGGATCGCTTTCCAGCTGCTTGATGCCGAGAGAGATACGCTCTTTTTCTGCGTCGATAGACAGGATGACCGCTTCAACCTGGTCGCCTTTCTTGTACTGACGCAGAGCTGTTTCAGGGTCGATCTCCCAGGAGATATCAGACATGTGAACCAGACCGTCAAGATCGTTATCCAGACCAACGAAGATACCGAAATCGGTGATGGTCTTGATAGTACCGCTGACTTTGTCATTGGTAGCGAACTGCTCAGAGAAGCCAACCCATGGGTTCTGGCTGCACTGTTTGATACCCAGGGAGATACGACGACGCTCTTCATCAACATCCAGGATCATCACTTCTACCTCATCACCGATCTGAACGATCTTGGATGGGTGGATGTTTTTGTTGGTCCAGGACATTTCAGAAACGTGTACCAGACCTTCAACGCCGTCTTCGATAGAGGCGAAGCAGCCGTAATCAGTCAGGTTGGTAACACGAGCGTTGACCTTGCTGCCAGCAGGGTAACGGTTTTTGATCTCTTCCCATGGATCTTCAGACAGCTGCTTCAGGCCCAGAGAGATACGGCCGGAATCTTTGTCGAACTTGATGATCTTGACAGAGATTTCGTCGCCAGGATTGAGCATTTCACTTGGGTGGGAGATACGCTTCCACGCCATGTCAGTGATATGCAGCAGGCCGTCAACACCACCCAGATCGATGAATGCGCCGTAGTTGGTCAGGTTCTTGACGAAACCTTTAACAACCTGGCCTTCTTCCAGGGTCGCGAGCAGTTCATCACGCTGAACACTGTTCGCTTCCTGCATCACGGCACGGCGTGATACAACGATGTTGTTGCGCTTGGGATCCAGCTTGATCAGTTTGAATTCAAGCTCTTTACCTTCCAGGTGATCAACATCACGGACCGGACGAACATCTACCAGTGAACCTGGCAGGAAGCCCTGAATGTTGTTGATGTTGACGGTAAAGCCGCCTTTGACCTTGCCAGAAATGAAGCCTTTGACAGTCTCTTCGGCTTCAAACTTGCTCTGCAGAATTTCCCATGCTTCGGCGCGCTTGGCTTTCTCGCGTGACAGCTTGGTTTCGCCGAAGCCATCTTCAACCGCTTCCAGTGCTACTTTGACACTGTCACCGATTTTGATTTCAAGCTCATTGGCGTCGTTCAGGAACTGTGCACGTGGAATAACTGCCTCAGACTTGAGGCCAGCATTGACGGTAACCCAGTCGCTGTCGATGTCGACAACTTCACCGGTTACCAGGGTGCCTGGGGTCATATCCAGAGATAGCAGGGATTCTTCAAACAGATCAGCAAAGCTTTCGCTCATGTAGTTAAGTCCTATAATTTACCGCCGAAGCGGTTTTTCAGCCTGCAGTGCCAGCCATGCAGGGTCGGTTATCGCAGGTTGCAGCCATGGCCATCGCGCTGGCGTTGTAGGATGACGGAGCTGCAAAAAAGATGACAAATTATACAGAATATACGTAAGGGATGACAGACTTAAATCAGAAAAACAGAGGGCTGCTCAGAGGGATGCTTGCAACTGCTGTCTGACATTCAGTTGGCAGGGTGTCAGAACCGTATCCAGATCCCCCCTGAGGGCTTCAGAAAGAACGGCTTCTTCAGGGTGGTGGAAGTAGGCGAGAATTTCGCGCTCCTCCTGAATGGAGTTGGCAGCCAGTTGTATCGCATCGCCGACACAGAAAATGAAGCCTGTCAGATATTCGTGAACAATATGTTCGCGTTGCGGCCTTTCCAGAATCAGTCGGTTTTCTTCAACAAATCTCTTGTATTCCATGCGCCCGGCAGCCGCCATCACCTGCTTTCTCAAACTACCGAATCGTTCGGCTTCCACGCGGTTGTTGAGAAACTCATTCAGGAAATTCTCAACTCTGTTGAGCTCCTCACCGAAGGTTTCGGGGATGAAGTGGCTGTAGAATTCACGATCCGCTTCCAGTGAACGGATCCGCTCTTCCAGGGTTTCGATATGTCGGTGCAGCGTCTGTTTTTCTGCCAGAAGATTTTCTCGCTCCTGGACCAGGCTGCGGATCACACGCTCGCCGGGTGAGAGTTTTTCTTCGGCAAAAGTGGGGGGCAGTTGCGTCTGCCCCATGATTCCTACGGTGACTTCATTTGGATTATCAGTAGCGAAGTGAATGCCGAACTGTTCCAGGCGCTCTCTGTTAACGCCCTGCTGTCCAGCCACCATCTGAGCTACGAAAAAACCAGCTACACCAACCGCCAGCACCAGCACCAGCAGGCCGATGATCAGAATAAGTTTTTTGGCACTTATCTGCATATCAGTTACCGTTTGCCACCTTGTTTTCGTTTGCCACTGTCTGGCGCAGTGTCAGATCAATGTAGTCCACCAGCACCTGTGCACTTTCGTTCAGGATGGACTCAGTTTCTGGGTTGATGGTTCTTCCCTGATTGTCTTTCGGCAGCAGGAGTTCAAGTTCTGCAAGGGTTTCGACGGCCTCTTCACCCTTGGCAAGACGACGCCTGTTTTCGGTTTCCAGTTGCCACTCTTCAGCTTCTTCGCGTTGACTTCGCAAGGCCACCATATTCAACGGAATATCTGTCTGGTTCCTCATCTCTTTCATCCGCGATACCTGCTCGTGCATGAACATGAAGTCGGGGTCTTCGCCTGTACGTCTCAGGTGACGAGTCGTCAGCTCTTCAATCATCATGCTGAGGCTTGGAAAGCGGCCATAGCGCACAGGATGCACCTGATCCCAGGGCAGCGCGCCTTCCAGTGCACTTTCGCCTATCTCTTTTTCATCATAGAGGGTCGGGAAGCTGATGCTGGGCTCCACGCCCTTGTTCTGGGTGCTGTCGCCGGATATGCGATAAAACTTGGCGTGGGTCAGTTTCAGCTGGCCATGATCCAGCGGGAGCAGGGTTTGAACCGTGCCTTTGCCGAAGGTACGGCTACCCAGCACCAGTCCACGGTCATAATCCTGAATGGCACCTGCAAAAATCTCGGAGGCTGACGCGCTCAGGCGATTGACGATAACGGCAAGAGGCCCGCTCCAGGCTATTTTGGGGTCGAAGTCGCCCAGTATATCCACACGACCGCTTGCGTCTCTGATCTGCACAGTCGGGCCGCGGGATATGAAAAGCCCGGTCAGCTCGTTGGCTTCACGCAGAGAGCCGCCACCATTGTTGCGCAGATCCACTATCAGCCCATCAATTCCTTCCTGCTTGAGTTCGGTGATCAGTTTTTCGACATCACGGGTAGTGCTCTTGTAGTTGGGGTCGCCTGATTGCATTGCGGCAAAGTCGATGTAGAAAGCCGGGATTTCGATCACGCCGATACGATAGGGCTGGTTGTCACGAGTGATTTCCAGTACGCGCTTCTGCGCTGACTGTTCCTCAAGCTTGACCTGCTCACGTACGATGGTGACTTGGCGGCGCTGAGAGCGATCCACGGCATCGGCGGGAATCACTTCAAGACGTACCTTGGTACCGCGAGGGCCACGGATCAGCTTCACGACATCATCCAGGCGCTGGCCCACAACATCTTCAATGGGGCCCTCTTCACCCTGTCCGACTCCGACGATGGTGTCAGCAGCGCGTAGCTGGCCTGTCTTGTCTGCCGGACCGGCCGGGACAAGGCGCACAATCTTCACATACTCATCTTCGCTCTGCAGGACCGCACCGATACCTTCCAGAGACAGGCTCATATTGATCTGGAAGTTTTCCTGGCTGCGGGGTGACAGGTACTGGCTGTGCGGATCAAAGACATGGGCAAGGGCATTGATATAGCGCTCGAACACATCTTCACTGTTGATCTGCTCAACTCGATTGCGTTGATTCTGGTAACGTTTGATCAATACTTCACGCGATTCTTCAAGGCTGCGATCAGCCAGTTTTAGGCTGAGAATAGAGCTCTTGAGGCGTTTGCTCCAGAGGTCGTTCATCTGCGCTTCGCTGCTGATCCATTCGGCCTCGCTGCGGTCCGATTCAAATACGGCATCCTCTTCAAAATCAAAGGTATGGTTTTCATCGTTAAGCATTGCCAGCAGGTAGTCCAGACGCTCAAGATTGCGCTCTTTGAAGCGGTTATAGATAGTGAAGCCCGTTGTGGCGTCTCCACTGTATAGCTCCTGGATCAGTGTGTTGCGAAAGGATTCGAACTTTTTGATATCCTCGGCATAAAAATAACTGCGAGTAGGGTCAAGATCCTGCAAATAGCGATCCAGAGCATTGGATGCCAGAGCTTCATCAAGCTGCATGCCGGTGTAGTGATTCTGCTGCAGGGCTGCAATGACGTTCAGCAGTGCCTGTTCATGAACAGGTTCCGGGGCCAGTCTGGCCAGAGCTGTGGTCTGTGTCAGCAGCAGGCAGGTGAAGACCAGGCTCAGAAACACCGATTTCAAATTGTGTATTGCCATGTGAGATATTTTCCTGATTCTTCCATCAAGGGCTATGACATGCAGTTTTATACGCAAGTTCCGTTGCATCAGAGCTGCCAGTGTAGTTATCGGCCGCTGGGTTGTAAAATTTACCTTGGGTATCATTCACTAAAGCTATAAGCTGATAAACAAATTAAAGAACCACACAGGACAGACATCTCGAAAAGTTGTTACGAGATGTCCGATTTATAGCAGGAGACACACCCTGTGCACAAAGATCAATTCAACCAGGCGCTGATCAGCTTCCTGGATACATCGCCAACCCCTTTTCATGCTGTTGCAGTCATGCGCGAGACCTTGCGCCATGCAGGCTTTACCGAACTGGCAGAGGAGGAGGTGTGGAATACAAGCCCTGGCGGAACTTACTTCACATTGCGCAATGGCTCATCCATCCTTGCCTGGCGAGAACCGACTCAGGCGTTCGGGGTTGAGGCAGGTTGGCGCATGGTGGGAGCGCACACGGATTCGCCCTGCCTGAAGGTGAAACCCCAGCCTGAAATGTATCGTAAAGGTTATCTGCAGCTGGGGGTAGAGGTATATGGTGGCGTGCTGCTCAACCCCTGGTTTGATCGTGATCTGTCGATGGCCGGTCGTGTCAGCTATCGGGCACTTGATGGATCATTGAAAAATGGTCTTGTGGATTTCAAGGATGCAGTGGCAACTATTCCAAGTCTGGCTATTCATCTTGATCGAGAAGCCAATAACACCCGATCAATCAATGCACAGACCTATCTTCCGCCGATACTGGGGCAGTCGGACGGCAAGCTGGATTTTCGCAACCTGTTGAAAGGACGGCTGCTGCATGAGGGTTATGATGATGTGGCCGATGTGCTGGATTTTGAGATCAGTCTGTATGACTGTCAGGGTGCATCACTGATCGGTCTGAACCAGGAACTTCTCGCTTCTGCCAGACTGGATAACCTTTTGAGCTGCTTTATTGGTTTGCAGGCGCTGATCGATTCTCCGACAGGGCCTGGGCAGGTGTTGATCTGCAATGACCATGAGGAAGTCGGCAGTGTCAGCGCCTGTGGTGCGCAGGGGCCGATGCTGACTCAGTGGCTGCAGCGTGTGACGCCACAGCAGGCCAATGCCTATCAGGTTCAGGCGCGTTCGCTGATGATCTCAGCCGATAACGCCCATGGTATCCACCCCAATTTCTCGGATCGCCACGACGATAATCATGGCCCGTTGCTCAATGGTGGTCCCGTCATCAAGATCAACGCCAATCAGCGCTATGCCAGCAACAGCGAAACCAGCGCACGTTTTCGTGATATGGCACAGCAGGAGCAGATTCCGGTGCAAAGCTTTGTTGTGCGCACGGATATGGCCTGCGGCAGCACTATCGGGCCGCTGACAGCCGCCGAAACAGGTATCAGAACCGTGGATATCGGTATTCCACAGTTTGCCATGCACTCGATTCGGGAGCTGGCAGGTGCCGATGACCCACATCGCCTGTACCGGGTGCTGAAGCGGTTCAATGAGACGGAACTGGTCTGACGATCCGACACCCTGAGGATAAACCGTGCACCCCAGAATCATAGACTGGTCGCTGATCGCCTATCTGTCGTTAGGCTGGGGCGCCTCCTTCCTGCTGATTGCCCTGACGCTGGACTCCATACCACCGGTGACGCTGGTAAGCATTCGGGTGATCATCGGTGCCCTCGTGCTGCTGGCAATCATGCGCCTGCAGGGGCTCAGCTTCCCTGAAGATAAACGCTGGTGGGGGTATTTTACGATCCTCGCATTGATCGGCAATCTGATGCCCTTCACGCTGATCTCCTGGGGGCAGACACAGGTTACCAGCAGCCTTGCCGGTATTCTGATGGCATTGATGCCGATCACGACCATGCTGCTGGCGCATTTTCTGGTTGCAGGGGAGCGCATGACCTTGCATCGGGTGATTGGATTCATACTGGGTTTTCTGGGAGTGGTGGTGCTGGTGGGCGGTGAGGCGCTGTCGGGGCTGGGAGGCGCGACGATCATTGCACAGATGGCGATACTGCTGGCGACCAGTTGCTATGCGATCAACAGCATCTACGCCAAGCGGTTGCCGCGTATCAACGTGGTGGTGGCTGGTGCAGGTACTCTGCTGATGGGCAGTATCATGGTGTTGCCGGTTGCGCTGTTGCTGGATCGTCCCTGGGAGTTGGAAGTCACGCTTCAGGCGGGGCTGGCGGTTACGGCGCTGGGAGTTTTCTCGACGGGGCTGGCAACCTGGGTGTTCTTCCTGATCATTGCCCGACGCGGTCCCGGTTTTCTGGCCATTATCAACTACATCATTCCTGTGATAGCCTTTGCGGCTGGTGTTCTGTTGCTGAACGAGCCGGCAGGTCTGAACAAGATTATTGCCTTGATCATGATTCTGTCGGGTATTGCTATTGCTCAGGGCGTCCGGCGCCCACCCGTCAGAACCCAATAGACAGTAGTCAGAAATTGACTGTATCCAGAAATAGACAGTACCCAGAAATAGAAAACTCAAAGAATAAGAACGAGATCATCATGCTGACCCTGATAAAACATGCACGACTCTTTGCGCCCGACGACAAGGGCATTTGCCACCTTCTGCTGGCCGGTAACCGGATCTGGAAAATCCTGCGCGATCAGGATGATCTGTCTGCCTGGTCATCGGTGCCGGTGATAGATGCTTCCGGGCGCTGGCTGACCCCTGGATTTGTCGATGGCTTGGTGCACTTCTGCGGTGGTGGTGGCGAAGGTGGCTATCATAACCGCACGATGGAGCTGGACCCGCAGGAGGCGGTTCGTTCAGGCGTCACCTCCATGATCGGTGCGCTGGGAACAGACTCCATCACACGCAGCCTGGCCAATCTGCTGGGCAAGGCGCGCGAACTGGCGAGCCATGGCCTGAACACCTGGTTTTACTCCGGCTCCTACCACTATCCGGCCACAACACTGACCGGCTCGGTACAGACCGACCTTCTTTATATTCCCGAGATCATAGGGGTAGGTGAGGTGGCGCTGGCGGACAATCGTGGCTCTTACATCACACCCAGGCAATTGATCAATCTGGCCGCTGAAACCCGTCTCGGCGCCTTGTTGGCCGGTAAAAAGGGAGTGGTTTTCTGTCATATCGGTGCGGGCAGTGATCAACTGGATGTGATCAGGCAGGCTGTGGCTGAGTCGGATTTTCACCTGAGCTACTTTGTGCCGACCCATATGAACCGTAACCTTGATCTGTTGCAGACGGGCTTTGCGTTTGTGCGTGATGGTGGCTATATCGATTTCACTACCAGCTCGACTCCCGAATTGATCGCCGAGGGGGATATTCCGGCTGAAAAAGCATTGGCGCTGGCCTTGGAAGCAGGTGTCGCGGCGGATCGCCTGACCTTCAGTTCGGATGCCAATGCCAGTCTTCCGCTGTTTAATGAGCAGGGGGATTGCATAGGAGTCACACCGGGGCGCCTGATCAGCCAGTTCAACTCTATGGTGGCCGCTATTCGTGATTATCAGGTGGCACCGGAAGTGGCACTGGGATGTATCACTCGAAACCCTGCCAAAGCTCTCGGGCTTGCAGGTAAGGGGGTGATTGTTGAGGGCGGTGATGCGGATATGGTGCTGATCGACCCCGAAAACTGGCAGATTGATCAGGTCTGGTCGGCAGGTCAGTCACTCTATCAGCGCTGCTGAGGCCTGTTACGCTTATTCGATCAACCAGTCAGACAGCTTGTTCATCGAGTTACGTGGCAGGCTGTCACCAAATGCAAAGTGACCGGGAATCTGCCCTGCCGGCAGTTGAGTGGACAGCCAGCGCCTGAGGCTATGCTCCAGGCTGGCGAAGTCGCTGTCTGGCAGGTCTTTTTCAGGCACAACAAAAGCCTTGAGGCGCTGACCCTGCAGGCGAACAGCCGCTTCTGCCACTGCCTCATGCGTGCTGATCAGCCCTGCGATCCGGTCGGGATAGACATTAACGCCTGCTATCTGAACCGCCTTATCCTTCCTGCCTGCTACCACAAAGTGCCTCGCGTCTGACCATTCCAGCCGATCAGGCAGGTCTGCTCTGAGGCAGTCTGATACGGCTGTGTCACCCTCTATCGTCCAGTGGGGCATCAGTGTCAGAGGTGATTCGGGCGAGCGTCTATAGCCGAGCCCTGCCGTTTCGGAAGAACCATAGATCTCGAGCAGTTCCGCCCCCTGGTTTATCAGCTGCCTGAGGGTATCACTGTTACTGGGGCCAGCTGCGGTAACTGCCTTGCAGCCGGGCGGCAGACGCATCCCGGTACTGACCCAGCGCTGCCAGAACTCAGGCACCGCCACGAGAATATCACCAGGCTTCAGATTGCGTTCAATCGATGTCAGCAGGCGTGTGCGAGCATCAATCACCTCTGTATCAGGTCCGAGCAGATCCGGCAGCAGTACCGTGAAAATAAAGCCATAGATATGATGTGCCGGGACCAGACTCCAGACTCTTGCTTGTTGATCAGGGGCAGTCTGACGCTGCAGGCACTCTCTGAGAAAAGAGGCCTCCCTCAGCAGATGCGTCAGGGGCTGTTTATGTCGAGCAGGTTCTCCTGTGCTGCCTGAACTGAAAAAGCTGATATGGTCGTGGTACTGCTCAAGGCTGTCGCAGGCGATATCCACCCAGCCGTTGAGTGAGGGTTGTGCCAGCAGCAGATCCTCCAGCCCTGTCTCGGTGATATGCAGTGCCTGAGCAAAAAGAGTGGCAGACTCGACCAGTTCCAGTGAGTCCAGGTTCAAGGGTGCGTCTCGCCAGCGCTGAGCCAGTAAGGCGTTCGCAGGGGAGGGCAGGGTGATGCCGGGTCGCTGTATCGTCAGTCGATGCATGACCAGATCCAGCGTAAAGCGGCGCAACTGCTTCCTGTCCCTCCACCACATATTCAGCCTACCCGTTTGACCAGTATCCAGTAGGAATCACCACCGAGCGCTTTTTTCATCTGCACCTTCACTTTGGTGGGTTTCATCTTGTAGTCGAAGATATATTCAAAGCTGGTATTGAGATTGCCGCTTTTCACGCCCCGATCAAAGGTGCCTTTGAACTCCGGAGTATTAGTGCAGGGGGCTACATCCTTGAAGAAATCCTTACCGATAACTTCACGAGGGTTACGTCCGGTGATATCGCCTTCAGCAGAGTTATAGCGACGTATCTTGCCGTAGCGATCCAGCTCAATCGCCCCATAGGCCAGCTTATCCAGTTCGCTGGCTGACAGACTGTCGATATCCTGCTTACCGAACTCCAGCGCGCTGCTGCGGTTCGACATGCCGGTTCTGAAGCGGGATATCAACTGCTCAAGCTGCCGTGCACGCTGTGACAGGGCAGAGCTGACCTCCTGGTTAAGACTCATCGCCTGAGTATTTTCTTCAGCCATGGAGTTGATTCGTGTCATGCTCCGGCTGACCTCTTCCGTAACCTGACTCTGCTCTCTTGCCGCAGTTGCGATCTGCTGCCCCATATCATTGACTGACATGACGCTGCGGCTGATTTTCTGCAGTGCTTCACCTGCAATGTTGGACTGCTCGACACAGTTCAGGGCCTGGGCGCTACCCTGTTCGATCTCTGTGGTGACTGTGCGCGATGAAGCCTGCAGCTCAGAGATGATGCGATGGATCTCCTGAGTAGCCTGTTGTGTGTTGGATGCCAGTTGGCGCACCTCGTCCGCGACGACGGCAAAACCTCGGCCATGCTCGCCGGCACGGGCTGCTTCAATTGCGGCATTCAGGGCCAGCAGGTTGGTCTGATCGGCTATGCCTGCAATGGTATCTATCACCTTGCCGATATTCTGGCTGCCATCATCGAGACGTTTCACGCTGGATTGCAGTCCTTCCATACGCTGGGCCAGGCCACTGATGGAGGAGATGGTTTGAGTAACCACCTTCAGGCCGGTATCTGTCTGATGGCTGGCTTCCGCCGCCGCCTCAAGTGTCGACTGCGCATGACCGGCCATCTCGTTTGACGAGGCAGCCATCTCAGCGCTGGCTGAGGCCACGGTATCGGTTTCGGACTGCTGCGATCGTGCCAGCTCCGTGCTCTGGCTACCGTTACTGATCAGTTGCTCGACCGCTACGCTGAGATCATCAGAGGTGGTGATCACCTCCTGAATGATCTGCTGCTGGGTGTCGGCATGTCGGTTCACAGCCTTGAACAGAGCGCCCAGCTCATCGTCACGGTCGTGGTCAAGACGCAGATTCAGATGTTGCTCCATCTTCTCAAGCTGTGAAATGTTGCGCTGAATCGGCTGATTCAGTCGACTGCTGATCAGCGATGCCATGACAATACTGTTCACCACCAGCAGGGACAGCATCGTGACAGTCAGCAGCACCCCCGATTGCTCAATGCCTTGCCAGTGCAAATAGCCCAGGCTGATCAGCAGAATAGACAACCCGAAAAGGTTGGTCGTTAACAGCATTCGGGTCATGAAGCTCAGGTGTTTCACGATATCAACCTCTCAGGGCGTTAGTCAGTAGTCTTGTAATGTTTATCATCACATTATCATACGTAACATATATAAGCTCAGGATCATCCGTGTAGAATAAAATATAATTAAAAAGCGAGCTGATCAGTTGAGGAGAGCCAAATGGCCGCCGTGCAGAGAATGTTAAATCTGGCGTTTCCGATTATTCAGGCCCCCATGGCCGGTGTTCAGGACAGTGCGCTGGCGATTGCTGTTTCCAACGCTGGGGGGCTGGGTTCATTGCCCTGTGCGATGCTGTCATCCGAGGCGCTGCATATCGAGTTGAGCAAGCTGCGCTCAGCCACTGACAAGCCCTTCAATGTCAATTTCTTCTGTCATCGCTCGCCTGTGCCCGATCCGGCGGCGGATGCCCAGTGGCGAGAACTTCTGCTGCCCTATTATCAGGAGCTGGGTCAGGATGCTGATGCGATTCCGTCAGGGCCGGGAAGGTTGCCTTTCAGTGATGAAGCTGCCGACACCCTCGCAGCTTTTCGACCCGCTGTAGTCAGTTTTCACTTTGGTCTGCCCTCTGCTGATCTTCTGGCGCGCGTGCGCAGTTGGGGCAGCCGGATTTTTTCCAGCGCGACGACGCTGGAGGAGGCCCTGTGGCTGGAGGAGCAGGGTGTGGATGCCGTCATTGCACAAGGAGTGGAGGCGGGCGGGCATCGTGGCATGTTTCTGAACGACGATCTGACAACACAGGTGGGAACCTTTGCACTGCTGCCTCAACTCAAACAGGCGTTGCGAGTGCCGGTGATAGCCGCAGGGGGCATTGCGACTCCCGAAGGGGTCAGGGCAGCGCTGGCGTTGGGTGCTGATGCCGTGCAGGTGGGTACTGCATATCTGCTCTGTCATGAGGCGACAACCTCAGCCGTGCACCGGCAGGCGTTGAAAAGTGTCCAGGCACGGCATACGGCAATTACCAATCTCTTTACCGGTCGACCGGCACGAGGCATCGTCAACCGCATCATGCAGGAGCTGGGACCGATCAATCAGTTGGCGCCGGCTTTCCCTCTGGCTACCTCGGCCATAGCTCCCCTGAGGGCCAAAGCCGAAAGCCGTAACAGTGGTGATTTCTCACCCTTGTGGGCAGGGCAGAATACACAGGGCTGCAGGGAGGTCAGTGCGGCCGAGATAACGCGCTGGCTGGCTGGCGATTGAGCTGTCTTAAAATCTGTGTGTTTGAAAAAAATACCGGAAAGCTGATGGTGCTTTCCGGCTAAGGGCTATCAGCAAAGGGTGCAGACAAAAGTCACGCTGATAAAGGAGATAAAGCGCCACATGAAGGGCATAACAGGAAGAAGAAACTGTTATGGCCCTATCTTGCCGCAGCCATCGGGACGTAACAATCGATCAGTTTCAACGCTCAGATAGCGCACCATCAAACTTTTCTGAGACGCAGCTTACTGCGTAGTGCCGAAACGCTGTTGTAATAGTGACAGAAACAGATCCCTTGCCTTGTTTACACGCGAACTCGACTTGGTGATGGCCGACAGACCAAGGGTGAACTGTTTGCGTGTGGGTACCAGTGCCCGGATCTCGCCGGAGTCAACATAGGGTGCTGCATAGCACTCAGGCAGAAATCCCAGATACTGCCCAGACAGAATCAGCGGCAAACGTGCTTCATAATGATAGGCGGTGGCACGGATGTTCATGCCCGCGATCTGATCGGCTGCTTTCTCATGCTGTTTGATTCCCCCCTGAACCAGATCATATTGCCACAGACGCTCATCCGTGATCGATCTGTCCGGCTCTTTGAACAGGGGGTGGCTGTTATGGCAATAGAGATGGCAGATATCAGTATATAGCGGGTGATACTCCAGACCCTCCATCTCGCGGTGTGACGGAATGAAGCCTATCTCGGCTTCTTCGTTGAATATCATCCGCTCGATCTCCGACATGGAGGAGACATTGGCTACTACATATACGTCAGGTGCCAGTCCGTGCAGTTCACGAATCAGGCCCGGCAGGTCCAGGCGGCTGTCCATACTCACAGTATCGGAAAAAACCAGCCGCAGATCCCCCGACAGCCGTGCATTGAGATTATTGACGGTGGCCCGGAACACCTCAAGGTTCTCAAACATCTGCTGCAGTGACTGATAGATGGTGGCGCCTTCTTCCGTCAGCGAAAAACCGCTGCGCCCCCGCAGGCAGAGTTTCAGATTAAGACGCGCTTCAAGATTAGCGATATGAACGCTGATGGTGGATCGGCTGATATTCAGCTCACTCTCGGCTGCTGAAAAGCCCCCACACTCCACCACTGTCGCAAAAATTCTGAGCAGCTTGATCTCATAGTCGCCCATCTGTCCCAGTCTGTACTTCATGGTTGTAGCCTGTTTCTTATTATGATCAGTTTTATTGAATTGCTTCTGACTCTGTCAGCATAAGCCAAACCTGTGCCAGTGTCAGTGGCATCAGTTTGAATTTGCTCAATCTGAGCGTTGAATCGGCACTATTTTCCGTTCAGATCCGCTGGTGGAGGATGGTGCCGTTATAACCCTTCCTCAATTTCAATGTTCAGCAAATATAAGGAAAACAAGATGCAACCAGTCAAGCGGATCACGGCAGCGATGCTGCTGAGTGTACCCTTTGTTGTCGTGGCACCGGCGGCCACGGCAGAGGCTCTGGAACTGTCGGCCAATGTCAGCTTGGTATCTGACTATGTGTCGCGTGGTTACAGCTACTCGAATGGCCGCCCGGCGCTGCAGGGTGGTTTTGATCTTGAACATGAAAGCGGTCTCTATGCAGGTATCTGGGGCTCCAGCGTGTCTGCCAGTGCCATAGCCGAAGGCAGTGATGGCGTGGAGCTGGATCTGTATGCCGGCTTTGCCGGTGAGCTGGGTATGCTGGGATATGATATTGGCGTGGCACACTACATATTTCCCGGATCACAGCCGCGTAAGGACACCGACTCCACTGAACTCTATCTGGGTGTCTCATGGGAGTTCCTGAGCCTGACCTATTACCGGGATATCGACTTCAAGAGCAACTACTACAACCTTGATATCGCCTACCCGTTACTCGACAACCTGACACTGGATGCCTCACTCGGTTACACAGATCCGGATGATGATGCCTCCTATCGTGACTGGCGCTTTGGTGCCAGCACCGAGCAGTTCGGTCTCAACCTTGGGCTGCACTACATCAGCAGCAATGTTAAGGATGAGCCCAACTTTGACGATGTCCTGGTGCTGTCACTGACCAGGTACTTCTGATCCACCATCTGCCTGTTTTACAGAGGAGAAGGGCATGTCACGCCTGTCACTGAAAATCAAACTGCTGATCGGTGTGACTTCTCCTTCATATAATCCTGATTTGGTTGTAATAACTGGATTGATTGTGGATGATCAACGTGAGCTCCAGAGTCCTGATATTGTCATCAGATGGATATTTATACACAGGGAGGAGTCAGTGCAACTATTTGAAACAGAAAGATTGATCGGACGCCATTTATCTCATCAGGATCTCCATGACCTCACTGAGATTCTGAGTGATCCCGAGGTTATGAAGTATTCGGTTCGTGGCGTTTGTGACGAGGAAACTACCAGAAACTTTATCCACTGGTGCCTGGAGTCCTACTCAACACATGGTGTTGGGCCATGGGCATTGATCGAGAAGAGCACGAGTGAGTTGATCGGTTTTTGTGGTGTGGGTCCCGAGATAGTTGATGGTATAGAGGAGATGAATCTCGGCTATCGACTGGCCAGAAAATCCTGGAACCGGGGGCTGGCGACTGAAGCGGTCAGGGCGGCTCTTGAATATGTCTTTACTCAACACTCCCTTGCATCAGTGATTGCGATTATTGAGCCAGAAAATAGTGCATCTATCAGAGTATCCGAGAAGGCTGGGTTCAAGGATTATTCGGTTCATGTGTTTCATAACCGGCCTGTGCGTTTGTACCGTATTTCTCACGAAGTCCAGTCACCCACTCATGTATGGCGATGATGGCAGGTTCATGGGCACGACTCTGTGGATAGGTCAGGAAGAATGGCTTGCCCATCAGCTCCGGCCCGAACGGGCAGACCAGGCGCCCAGAGCGTAACTCATCCTTTATCAGCTCGGTACTCATCAACGCAATGCCCTGACCATCCAGTGCTGCCGAGATAGCGTGGGTTTCATCAGAAAAGATCAATCCGGTGCCGACATCCAGTCCAGGCACCTGTGCCTGATGTTGCCAGCTGTACCAGTCAACCGGAGAGGGTATCGCCTTGCAGGGCTCAAAGTGCAGCAGGGTGTGCCGGGGTAATTGCTCAGGCTCTGTCAGCCCGAGGAATGGGCTGCAGACCGGGGCGAACATATTCACAAACAGCTTTTCCGACACCATGCCAGGCCAGTTACCATCGCCATAGCGTATCGCCATATCCGCCATTACCCCATCCAACGTGGCATTTTCGTGTGAGGTGTGGATGCTCAGATCCAGTTTTGGATGAGCATCCCGCAGCAGACATACCCAGGGCAGTAACCAGCGAACGGCGACAGCCGGTGTCGTCGACAGGGTGATGGCCAGGCGCTCTGGCGGTTCACGCAGTTGTGTGATGGTGTCGGCTATGGCATCAAGCGACTCACTCAGCACATGCAGCAGTCGACGCCCTTGGGGTGTCAGCACCAGTTGACGGGGCTTGCGCACAAACAGTGACAGGCCAAGAGACTCCTCCAGTTGTCTGATCTGATGGCTGATCGCAGTTGGCGACACCGACAGCTCTGCAGCCGCCTGTTTGGCGCTCAGGTGCCGTGCGGCGGCTTCAAACGCTCGCAAGGCGGAGAGTGAGGGCAGTCTGCGTGGGCTCATGGATGAATTTTATTTTGCTGTAAGTGAAAAGAATCGTCGTTTGTCGTGCCATATAGTATCTGGCTTAATTTCATGATCTGTCAACTGACAGGTGAGATTAACTCAGTTAAAGGAGATGTAAAAATGGCCCGTCTGTTATATCTGGATGCCAGTGCACGCCCTGGCCGTGCCGGTACACATGAGCATGGCTCATTAACCCGTCGTCTGACCCATCACTTCATTTCGCGCTGGCGTGCAGCCAGGCCTGAAGATCAGGTGATTTATCGTGATCTGGGGGAGACGCCCCCTGATCCGGTCAGCGGTGAGTGGATACATGCTGCATTTACATCCGAAGAGCGCCGAGAGGAGTGGATGAACGAGGTGTTGACTGAGAGCGACCGCCTGGTTGATGAGCTGGTCAGTGCGGATATCCTGGTGCTGGGAGTGCCCATGTATAACTTCAATGTGCCGTCTGCCTTCAAGGCCTGGATCGATAACATCGTGCGTGTCGGTAGAACCTTCGATTTCGATCCCTCCAATACGCAGGAGCACTATATCCCTTTGATGACAGGGCGTCGGGCAATCGTACTCTCATCTCGTGGTGGCGTCGGGTTTGAGCCGGGTGGAGAGCTGGCGCACATGAATCATCTGGAGCCGAGTATCAGGACCGCTCTTGGTTTTATCGGTATCACCGAGCTGCACCAGGTGGCGATAGAGGGGCAGGAGATAGGTGGTGAGGTGTTGGCAACATCCATACGTGAGGCTGAAAATAAAATTGATCGGCTGGTTGAGGGGTTGCTGGCACAACAGCCTGAAGTCTTGCACTCAGAGAAAGCTGACGATAGCAGGCTGATGGCTACAGAAGGGGCGTAACGCCCCATAAACATTCATTTTTTTTGCAAAGGATCTATACTAAGGCTGATGAGTGCTGCCTGAGCGGATGTTAGGTATCACCCAGGGTTCTAACATAAAGGGAGTGCTCAGCATGCCGAACAGAAAAATCATTGCTGTGGTCGGGGCCACAGGTGCTCAGGGTGGCGGGCTTGCCCGGGCCATTCTGCATGATATCGGAAGTGAGTTTCAGGTCCGTGCGCTGACACGCGATATAAAGTCTGGCAGTGCGATTGATCTGGCCGAGATGGGGGCAGAGGTTGTTGAGGCGGATCTGGATGACCCTGTCAGTGTCCGTAAGGCGTTCTCCGGGGCATATGGTGCTTACTGCATGACCAATTTCTGGGAGCACTTCTCGCCGGACAAGGAGCTGAGTCAGGCTGCAAACATGGCTGCTGCGGCCAAGGCGGCCAATCTGCAGCATGTGGTCTGGTCAACGCTGGAGGATACACGACGCTGGGTACCGCTCGAGGATGATCGCATGCCGACCCTGATGGATAAGTATAAAGTGCCTCACTTCGATGCCAAGGGTGAGGCCAATATACTGTTTATTGAGCAGGGGATACCAACCTCCTTTTTGCTGACCTCCTTCTACTGGGATAATCTGATCTACTTCGGCATGGGGCCCAAGCGCGGTACCGATGGAGTATTGGAGATCACCTTGCCTATGGGGGATCGCAAGCTGCCGGGTATCGCATCCGAAGATATCGGTAAATGTGCGTATGGTGTATTTCGAGAGGGTACTTCCAATATCGGAAAAATGATCGGCATTGCCGGTGGTCATCTGACCGGTGCCGAGATGGCTGAAGCGCTGACTCAGGCGCTGGGTGAGCCTGTCAGATACAATGATGTGCCCCCTGAAGTCTATCGCAGCTTCGGCTTCCCCGGGGCGGATGATCTGGGCAATATGTTCCAGTTCAAGCGTGACTTCAATGAGTTGTTTGTATCAGCCCGCGATATCGAACGCTCACGGAAGCTAAACCCCGAGCTGCAGAGCTTTCAGCAGTGGCTGGCGCACAATAAGGACAGAATTCCGTTGGAGTAGGCCAGAAATATCGGGTAAGAGCTGAAAGGTGAGAGCAGTCGTTCATTGGTGTAGTATTGATCGCCGGAGGTGGCAGATGAAAGGAGCCGATGCCATGAACGATCAGCAAAGACGTCTAGCGAAGCGGGCTTCTACCAGTTTGCACTGCAGCTTCGGGTTGCCGCCTGATTATCGGCAGCAGGATATACTGGCTTTTCATCAGAGAGACACTCAGGAAGTGGCGGAGCGAGTTGATGACTCTGAGCTATGTAAAGGTTTGCGCTGGCGTGGTCATCCTGCCTGTCTGAAGATCGCTTTCGAGCCTAGCAGGGCAGAGGTAACCCTGGAGGTTGATCTGGAAGCTCATCCGTATAATGACACTCTGCCGCCCGATAGCCGGGTGCAGTTTGAATGCATGGCCAGGCGCATGCTGGGTCTGACACAGCCGGTCGAACAGTTTGAAGCGCAGTATGCCGCTCACCCATTGCTGGGGCCGCTGATCCGGCGTCGCCCAGGTTTGCGTGTGGCGATGACATCCACCCCCTTTGAGGCGCTGACCTGGGCGATTATCGGGCAGCAGATCAGCGTCAGTGCGGCCGTCTCGATCAGACGCAAGCTGATCCAGACAGCCAATATCCGCCACACAGGTGGGCTATTGTGTTACCCGGATGCGCAGGCCATTCTCGGTATCCCGGATCAGGCGCTGCTGCAGGCAGGTCTGTCCCGAACCAAGGCGCAGACGATCAAAACTCTCAGTGAAGCAGTGGTGGGTGAGGAGTTGCAACTGGATCAGTGGGTGGAGGATCTGGATGCTGAAAAGGTCAGTGAACACCTGAATGCCGTGAAAGGGATCGGCCCCTGGACCGTCAGTTATGCCCTGATGCGTGGTTTTGGCTGGCTGGATGGCTCTTTGCATGGGGATGTGGCAGTAAGGCGCAATCTTCAGGCTTTGTTGGGTCGGGATGAAAAGCTCACCCAGCAGGAAACTCAGCGCTGGCTCGCGGATTATTCACCCTGGCGAGCGCTGGTCGGTGCGCATCTATGGGCGATACAGGCTGCCGATGGTTATTGATAATAAATGACATAGGAAGACGACCTTGTTGGGACTCTACTTGCGCTCGTCATCAATTTCCAATCAACCATTCTCCATGAGATCTTTTTTGACTATCAGTCAAAAAATACTTGCTTTATGTGTGAAATTCGTTATTATTGTAAATATACAGGATGTACCATCCTGATGCTCTTTAAAAGATATGACCTTAATCTGAACATGATTGTGACTCATTAGAGTCGATTGTCTTTGGCAATCAGCTATCCAGTAAGCGTTCAATAACCCTCATCAATGCCGCCAAGCGTAGAGGTAGTGGTTAATAGTGCATAAATCGACTGGAGGAGCAACTAAAGTTGCTCCAAGAATGAGTGGCCTGTGCTGTCCATAGCATTTCTATTCAGTTCAGTATTGTTTTGTCGACTGGTGCAATGTTGCACTGAATGACAAAGAGGTTTTAGATTATGAATAATAGTCACCGTCTTTTAGAGAAATCCATTGAGTCGCTTAAAATGATTCGATCGGAGATGCATGATGATATGGACAGCAGTGAACAAGCGAAGCTTGACAAGGTTATAGCGGATCTTGAAGAGTATGGGGCTGAAATGTCACCTAACCAGCTACTAAATGTACTGGGTAAGTGTTTGCTATTGGTCCCTGCTGTAGAGAAACTATTAACAGCATTGTCAAAGCTATAAGTGTTGCGATGTTTACAGCAGGTCACTTCTTTTCTTGTGAGGTGAAACGATGAATATTGGGAGAGCATTGACTCTTTGTAGAAATCAAAAGGGAATGACTAAAACTAAACTTGCAGAAGCAGCGGATGTTTCTATTTCATATCTAACTTTGTTAGAACAAGGAAAAAGAGACCCTAACCTTTCAACGATAAATCAAATTTGTAAGGCTATGGATATTCCAACAAGTATTTTTATGTTTTTAGCTTCAGATGCTTGTGATCGAGAAGGGATTAGTAATGAATTAGCCGAAAAGCTGTCACATACTGCTCTTTCATTGATGGAGCAAAAAGTTGAATCAACCTAGATATCCTTTTGCTCCTATCGGTGACCTGGAAAAGCTTTCTTTAGCTCTAGGGGTAAAATTACTGGAGCTGTATGATCTTAAAGCTCGCTCTAATGAACTTTTTTTTCAAACTAGAGATATAGTGAAGCCTGACGGATCTCATCGGATTACTTATGATGTCAGGGCTCCGCTTAAGTTGGTTCATGGTAAAATATGTGAAGTGTTCCTTAGAAGGGTTGAGTATCCTGAATATCTTCAGGGTAGCATCAAAAAAAGAGATTACTTAACTGATGCGAATAAGCATGTTAGATCAAAGGTTTTGATTAGCGAAGATATAACGAATTTTTTTCCATGCATCTCGAAAAAAGTCATTCATGAAGTATGGGTTGGCGTATTTGGTTTCTCTAACGAGGTTTCTGATTTTTTGGCTGAACTCGTCACGCTTGATGGTTTTGTTGTTCAGGGTTCAAAAACTAGCAGTTATCTATGCAACTTGGTTCTTTGGAGTAGAGAGGCGCAGCTAGTAAAACGGCTCAAGATGAAAGGGTTGGTATATACAAGGTATGTAGATGATATTACTGTGTCATCTAAAAGAATTCTTAATAACAAAGAAAAGTCTGATATTATAAATAGTATCTACGCTATGTTTCGCAGTGTCGGGGCAAAGCCCAATAGAAGAAAGCACAAAATAATGCCTCGAAGTGCGCAGCAAGAGGTTCATGGGGTAAATGTAAATAGACAGCAAGCCACGATGCCAAAATATAAAAGGAATCAAATACGGGCAGCTGTGCATGAGTGCGAGATTATATTTGATAGCGACTCAAGCTCTGAGACGTATATTTCAACGTTCAATAGTGCAATGGGTAGGGTCAATACATTAGGGCGTATGCATAAGGTTGAAGCTGAGAAGCTAAAGGTGAGGCTTGAGGCTGTTAAGCCTATACTGGTTTGATGCCAGCCTTATTCAGCATATCTGTTTTTAAAAAATGCATGACTACATGCCAAGTAACAATGAAATGACCCATCACAGCTAGCTATGATGGGCCATTCATTCACATGTTGTGCTTATTGTATTGACTCATGGTGGTCTTTATCTACGTTTAATCAGGCGCCTATCAGACGATGCCCTGGCTACGCAGATAGTCGTCGTAGGTGCCGCTGAAGTCGGTGATGCCATTGGCGCTGAGTTCAACAATGCGCGTGGCCAGTGATGATACAAACTCACGGTCGTGGCTGACGAAAATCAGTGTGCCGGGGTAGTTCTCCAGTGCCAGGTTCAGCGCCTCGATCGACTCCATATCCAAGTGGTTGGTCGGCTCATCCATCAGCATCACGTTTGGTTTGATCAGTGTCAGCTTGCCGAACAGCATACGGCCCTGCTCACCACCCGAGATCACCTTTACGGACTTGCCTATCTCATCACCGGAGAAGAGCATGCGGCCCAACGCACCACGGATCGCCTGCTCGCCACCGCTGGTCCAGCGTGACATCCACTCAAACAGTGTGGCTTCTTCGGCAAAATCCTGAGTGTGGTCCTGAGCAAAATAACCAACCTCGGCACTGTCGGTCCATTTTACCTCGCCGCTGTCGGGCGTCAGATGACCACTCATGCACTGCAGCAGGGTGGTTTTACCTATCCCGTTAGGGCCGATGATTGCAACACGCTCGCCTGCCTCCACCTGCAGGTTGAAGTTCTTGAACAGCGTGACGCCATCAAAACTCTTGGATAGATCCTTCAGGGTGACGGCCTGCTTGTGCAGTTTTTTCTGCTGCTCAAAGCGAATAAAGGGGCTGACACGGCTTGAAGGTTTCACCTCGTCGAGCTGGATCTTGTCAATCTGGCGCGCACGCGATGTCGCCTGCTTGGCTTTAGAGGCGTTGGCCGAGAAGCGGCTGACAAAGGTCTGCAGTTCGGCTATCTGTGCTTTTTTCTTGGCGTTGTCCGACATCAGGCGCTCTCTGGCCTGAGTTGCAGCGGTCATGTATTCATCATAGCTGCCTGGGAACAGGCGCAGTTCGCCATAATCCAGATCCGCCATATGGGTGCAGACCTTGTTCAGAAAGTGGCGGTCATGCGAAATGATGATCATGGTGCTGCTGCGCGACGTCAGAATCTCTTCCAGCCAGCGGATAGTGTTGATATCCAGATGGTTGGTCGGCTCATCCAGAAGCAGCACATCAGGGTCGGAAAACAGTGCCTGAGCGAGCAGAACACGCAGTTTCCAGCCGGGGGCCAGAACACTCATCGGCTCGTTATGCTGTTCTATCGGAATTTCCAGGCCCAGCAGCAGTTCACCGGCGCGGGACTCAGCCGTATAGCCATCCATCTCGGAGAATTCGACTTCGAGCTCTGCTACTGCCATGCCATCTTCTTCGGTCATGTCGGGTAGCGAGTAGATACGGTCACGCTCAGCCTTGACGCGCCACAGCTCCTCATGGCCCATGATGACTGTATCGATAACGCTGACGTTCTCGTAGGCGAACTGATCCTGACGCAGCTTACCCAGACGCGTGTGCTCATTCAGCATCACATGTCCGGAGCTGGGATCAAGGTCGCCTCCCAGAATTTTCATGAAGGTGGACTTGCCACAGCCGTTGGCACCGATCAAACCGTAACGGTTGCCGTTACCAAACTTGACAGAGACGTTTTCAAACAGGGGCTTGGCCCCGAACTGCATGGTGATATTAGCGGTGGAAATCAAGGAAAGGACCCATAGATGGTGGTTGGCGTCGTATGTTGCAACATACTTGATGTAAAAGGAGCATTATTATACAGGTTTGGCGGGCAGTTGTGTTACTATGTGCTCGACTTTATGTAGTACGCTTTCCATGTAGTGTAGTAACCCAATGTAGTACCCTTAATCGTACCTTATTGATTACCCACCCAAGTACTGTATTCAGCCTTAATTCCCATCCGTCCTTCTTTGGGACATTATATGTTCGGAGTCACATGCCTTTTGCTTCCCTCGGTCTGAACGAGCAGCTCGTTCAAGCTATTAACGAATGTGGTTATACAGAGCCAACCCCCATCCAGCGCCAGGCGATTCCTGTTGTGCTGAAAGGCGGAGATTTGCTCGCTGGTGCTCAGACCGGTACCGGCAAAACCGCAGGCTTTGGCCTGCCCATGTTGCAGCGTCTGGGTGAAACCGACGCAAAACCCCATACCAATGGTCGTGCACCTGTGCGCGCACTGGTGCTGACACCCACACGTGAACTGGCCGCTCAGGTTGAAGATAACCTGCGCGAATATGCCAGACACACCCCTTTTCGCACCCTGGCGGTGTTTGGTGGTGTCAACATCAACCCGCAGATGAAAGCGCTGGGTCGCAAAGTCGATATCGTGGTGGCAACGCCCGGTCGATTGCTGGATCTGGTTTCGCAGCGCGCTCTGGATCTGTCACGCATCGAGATTCTGGTGCTGGACGAAGCGGATCGCATGCTGGACATGGGCTTTATCCGCGATATTCGTAAAATTCTGGCGATGTTGCCGAAAAAGCGTCAGAACCTGCTCTTCTCAGCGACCTTCTCGGAAGAGATCAAGGCGCTGTCGCAGGATCTGCTGAATAACCCGGCGATGATCGAAACTGCCGTGCGCAACGCCACTGCTGATACTGTTGAGCAGGCGTTCTATGGTGTCGACAAGGGGCGTAAGCGTGATCTGCTCAGCTACCTGATCGGCAACAATAACTGGCAGCAGGTGCTGGTCTTCACTCGCACCAAGCACGGCTCCAACCGTCTGGCTAAACAGCTGGAGCAGGATGGTCTGCCGGCGATGGCTATCCATGGTGACAAGAGTCAGGGCGCGAGAACCCGCGCACTGAAGCAGTTCAAGGATGGCGAGCTACGCGTGTTGGTTGCGACCGATATCGCAGCCCGCGGCATCGATATCAGCGAACTGCCACACGTGGTTAACTTCGAACTGCCCCACGTACCAGCCGACTACGTTCACCGTATCGGCCGTACCGGACGTGCAGGCAGCTCCGGCAGAGCCATATCACTGGTCTGTCATGAAGAGAAGCCGCAGTTCAAGGCGATCGAAAAACTGATCAACAAGCGCTACGAGCTTGAAGTGCTGCCAGGATTCGAGCCGGGCCCTGAAGAGCGTATGATGCCTGCTGCCAAGCCTGCCGGTAATGGCAGGGGGCGTGGCGGCAATGGCAACCCGCGCCAGGGTGCGGGACGCAATGGTGTCGGTCGAAGCAAGCCGGCGACTGCAGCAGCTCCACGCAGCAACAAGCCGAGCCGTCCTCAGCGTCATGCACGGCATGATGCCTGATATGAACAGCTCCGGCTGACAATCGGGCAATTAGTTCGTATTGAAGAATCCCCTCGTGAATCTGCCAAGGTTTGCGAGGGGATTTTTTGTTCATGGGTACGGTATTATTCCGTGATTGCGCTTAAGGTGCATAACGGCGATCATGATTGGCTGATGGGTCAGAGTGTTAATGGCCAACTAAACTGACCCACCTCTGGCCATTAATTTTGACCCACCCTCAGGGTGGCTTTGGCCACCGAAATCAGTACCTTCCCCTCATGATGACGAACAAGGGGAAGGGTTTTGAAGGAGTGGGTTGTGATTCATAAAATCAAAGCATTGCACGATAGCGGCCAGGGACTTTCGGTCCGAGCCATCAGCAAACAGCTATCAATCTCTCGCAATACCGTACGTAAATACCTGCGCTTATCCGAAGAGGTTATTCAGGCGCAGCAGTCCGATCCTTGCCGTACTAAAAAGCTGGATGAGTACCGCAGCTATCTGGTGTATCTGCTGGGCGAGTTTCCTGAACTCAGTGCGGTTAAGGTGGCCCGTAAACTGCGCACCAAGTATGGTTCCATTCCAGCGTCGGATCGCAGCTTGCGACGCTATATCCAACAGTTGCGACAAGAGGTGTCGATCGCTCAGGTGCGCTACTTTGAGCCCATCATTGATGATGTACCCGGTGTTCAGTGTCAGGTTGATCCTGGCGAGCTGCGTGGGGTTCGGGTGGGTGATCAGGAGGTCACGCTTTACTTTGTTGTCTTCGTACTCTCTTACTCGCGTCAGATGTATGTGGGGTTAGCCTTCCGGCCACTGGATACCCAGACCTTCATTCAGCTGCATGATGAAGCCTTCCGCTATTTCGGTGGAGTCACCGAAGAATGTGTTTATGACCAGACCAAGCTGGTGGTCATCAAAGAGCAGTACCGTGAAATCGAGGTCAACCAACGCTTTTATCAGTATGCCACCACAGCTGGCTTCAGAATCCATGCCTGTGA
>NZ_WBOM01000020.1 GCF_008973755.1 Nitrincola alkalilacustris
CCAGCGAAGCTGGCAAACCCGCCCGCCTGAAAGAAGGCGGGATCACCCCGACCGGGGGGAAGATAATCCGAATGGCAAGGGCGTCATTGGCCAACGATGGGGTCTGAAGGAAGCCATAGGAAGTTAACGGCACACAACGCAAGTGAACCTGATTCGGCAGCGCATGTGGGTAAGCGTGCGAAATGGCGCGACGCCCGATACCCGGTCAGACATGTGATGTGATTGAGGGTGGGATCGTTAACAGGGAGTCAGTGCAGTAACTGGGGAAGCCTGGCATCTGAGCCGGAGGAGTCGGCAGCGACGACACAAAGCGAAAGCTAAGGTTGTCGTGGGTGTGAGGTGGCAGATGAAGCCGTAGTAGTGTTGAAGTTCCAGCCGATGAAAGCCAGTAATGGTGTGGAGGGTAAAACTGGAATGACCGCTGGCGGAGGTTCAGTGGAGCGCATCAGGTCAAAAGCCTTATGTGACTGCGAAGGGCGGAAGTCGTTAACGAGCGTGGTCGTAAAGATTAGAAAGCGAACGCTGTGTTCACATGTTATCCGACGGGATAAGGGCGTGGGCAGAGGAGCTGCGGGAACGCAGTAGAGCTCACCCACCCTGAACGCGGGAGTAAAACGTACCGTGGCGGCAGATTGCCCCTGTGCTAGTACCCGGGCGGTGCGTTTGAAATATACCAGCAGCCAAGCCTGAGATCCGAATGCCCCGCACAGAGATGAACAGGCATGAGGAAATACTACAGTTTATATGGACGCCTGCTGTCGAAGCGGGTGTTGTATGAAGCCTTCAGACACGTCAAGCGCAACAAGGGTGCAGCCGGAATTGATGGTCAGAGCCTGAGTGCGTTTGAAGCTGATCTGGAGGTGGAGCTGTCGTGCCTGTTACTCGAACTGAAGGAAAAGCGTTATCAGGCGCAACCGGTCAAACGGTGCATCATCGCCAAGGAGGATGGCGGCGAGCGTCTGCTGGGCATTCCGACAGTCCGAGACCGTGTCGTGCAGCAAGCGCTGCGCAGTATCATTGAGCCTCTCTTCGATCCTGGCTTTCATCCATCCAGCTATGGGTATCGTCCGGGGCGCAGTGGTCATCATGCGATTGGCAAGGCGGAGATGTTTATCCGTCGCTATCGACGTGAATGGGTGGTGGATATGGACTTGTCGAAGTGTTTTGACACGTTAAACCACGACCTGATCATCCGCCAGTTCCGGCAGAAGGTAACGGACGGTAGTGTTCTGTCATTGCTGCGTCAGTTCCTGGAAAGCGGCGTGATGGTGGGGTACCACCTTGAGGAGACAGAGCTGGGCAGCCCACAAGGCGGCGTGATCAGTCCATTGATTGCGAACGTCTATCTGGACGCCTTCGACCAGTTCATGAAAGCACGAGGCCATCGCATCGTCCGCTATGCGGATGACATTCTGATCTTGTGCGGCTCACGAGCTGGGGCGGAGAATGCGTTGAGGGTAGCCCGGCACTATCTGGAAAACGAGCTGAAGCTGACGGTTAACGCCACCAAGACCCACATTGCGCACAGCGATGAGGGGGTCAAGTTCCTGGGCGTGGTGATGCACACCAAGTGCACCCACATACAGGAAAAGAAGGTGTTTAGGCTCAAGCAGAAGCTCAAAGGACTGACGAAGCGAAACCGGGGTGTGGGACTGGCGGCGATCATCCGCGAGCTGAATCCTGTGCTACGGGGCTTTAGCAATTACTTCCGGGTAGCGAACTGCGCAAGGGTGTTGAAACAGGTGATGAAGTGGATACGGCGGAGGTTGCGCTGCATCCAGTTAAAGCAGTGGAAGAAGTCGAGCCGACTGCATCGTAGGCTGAAGCAACTGGGTTACCGCCCGCCGTTTCAGTTTATCAAGATGCAAAGCTGGCGAAATGCGGCGTCACCACTGGCACATCTGGCGCTGCCCAATAGCTACTTGCACGACGAACTGGGGTTGCTTGACTTAACCAAAGTGAAAACGGGTATCGCTGTCCCCGAGCTCGGGGTAAGTTAAAGGCATGAGCCGTATACGAGGCCCGTACGTACGGTTCTGTGAGAGGGATGAGGCGGTGACGCCTCACCCTACTCGAT
>NZ_WBOM01000022.1 GCF_008973755.1 Nitrincola alkalilacustris
TGTAATCGTAGTGTTTATACCGCGCCATCCCTTGCCACCTGTGAGGTAAAGTTCTGTTACCTGATTCTAGCCTTTGTCTGTCGCGTCAGCCAAAGGCTGTGGGACTTTTCCGACAGCCTCAACGCCCAATTCAGCGGATGAATTTTGCGCAGCAAAATTTGTTCCGCTGCAATTGTTTGTTAACCCCTAAGCGCAAGGTCTTCCCTAATAACCTCAGGATGGCGGAAAGCAATCTCGATAAGCGCTTTTGCAGGTCCAGATGGCTTACGCCGGCCTTGCTCCCATTCCTGCAAGGTGCGTGGCGAAATATGCAGTACCTCAGCAAACTCCACTTGGGTTAGCCCAGTCTTGCCCCGTGCCTCTGCAACCTCATTAGGCACTACACGACTGGTTCGAGCCACTTTGCCAGCTTTCATTTCTTTAACTGATTGGAGCAACTTGCTGCCAAGCTCCTCTGCACTCAAGATCTCGTTATTCATTTTCCAGCACCTCACGAACTGCTTTCAGGATATGCGCGGGTATATTTTCCTTAACAGCTTTTTTGTAGATCACCAATAACCAGATCTCACCGTTAGCTAACTTGGTGAAGTAGATGACTCGCACCCCACCGCGCTTCCCTGACCCCGCCACAGACCAACGAACCTTTCTACATCCACCACTGCCAGGAATCGGGTCGCCAATCTCAGGATTAGCCGCCAACCAAGCGAAGAACGCATTTCGTTCCTCCTCAGTCCAAATTTTTTTGGCATCCGCTTCGAATGTAGGGGTTTCGATGATAGTAAACATAACAACATTATACGTCATTGACGTACATTAGCAAGGCCGAGGGAGGAAGGGTTAACGCCGCCAACACGCGTGGCCTTGTAGTGAAGGCGAAGCCGCAACGAAAAGGGCATTGTTAATGGCCAACTAAACTGACCCACCTCTGGCCATTAATTTTGACCCACCCTCAGGGTGGCTTTGGCCACCGAAATCAGTACCTTCCCCTCATGATGACGAACAAGGGGAAGGGTTTTGAAGGAGTGGGTTGTGATTCATAAAATCAAAGCACTGCACGATAGCGGCCAGGGACTTTCGGTCCGAGCCATCAGCAAACAGCTATCGATCTCTCGCAATACCGTACGTAAATACCTGCGCTTATCCGAAGAGGTTATTCAGGCGCAGCAGTCTGATCCTTGCCGTACTAAAAAGCTGGATGAGTACCGCAGCTATCTGGTGTATCTGTTGGGCGAGTTTCCTGAACTCAGTGCGGTTAAAGTGGCCCGTAAACTGCGCACCAAGTATGGTTCCATTCCAGCGTCGGATCGTAGCTTACGACGCTATATCCAGCAGTTGCGCCAAGAGGTGTCGATTGCTCAGGTGCGCTACTTTGAGCCCATCATTGATGATGTACCCGGTGTTCAGTGTCAGGTTGATCCTGGCGAGCTGCGTGGGGTTCGGGTGGGTGATCAGGAGGTCAC
>NZ_WBOM01000023.1 GCF_008973755.1 Nitrincola alkalilacustris
TGATCTGGCAACAGTTTTCCGGACACATTTTCAAGCGGCTTCTCGTAGCTCTGACTCGTAGTCCATAGGGCTCATGTAATCATTGCTGGAGTGTAGTCGCATCCGGTTGTAAAACACTTCTATGTACTCGAAGATGGCTTGCTTCGCTTCGTCTCGCGTTTTGAAGTCCTCATGATAGATCAACTCGGTCTTCAGGGTGTGGAAGAAGCTCTCAGCTGGTGCATTGTCCCAGCAGTTACCTTTCCGACTCATACTGCCCCTGTACTCATGCCGAGAGAGCAGCCGCTGAAAGCTATCTGACGCATACTGACTGCCTCGGTCACTATGGACCAGCAGTCCGGCTGCGGGCCGACGTTTCCAGATCGCCATACTCAGCGCATCCTTCACCAGAGATGCCGGCATCCGGCTCCCCATCGACCACCCCACAACAGCACGCGAACAAAGGTCAATAAACACCGCCAGATAGAGCCAGCCCTCCCGCGTCGGGATATAGGTGATATCACCCGCATACGCCTGATTCGGCTTCTCCGCCGAGAAGTTACGGTCCAGAAGGTTCGGGGCCACCGGCTTATCGTGCTTCGAGTTCGTGGTGGCTTTAAACTTCCGTCGAGTCTTGCATGTAATGCCTTCGTCCTTCATCAGTCGGGCGATCCGGCGGCGGCTGGCGGTCTCATTATCCCCAGCCAACTTTCTTTGAATACGCCGCGTGCCGTAGGTTGCTCTGCTCTCCTCGTGGTGCTCACGAATCTTGGCCTTCAACGCCTTATCCTGCTGATCTCGCTGGCTGGGCGGCCTGGACCGCCACTCGTAGTAGCCACTGCGAGACACCTCAAACACTCGACACATCAGGGCAATGGTGAATTCGTCCTGATTGGTGTCGATGAATGCATACCTCAGCGAGACTCCTTGGCGAAGAAGGCCGCCGCCTTTTTTAGCAGCTCACGCTCCTCTTTGAGTCGAGCATTCTCTCGCCGAAGCTGTTTCAATTCCTCATACAGGTGCTGGTCATCAACCGCGCCAGCGGAACTGGCCGTCTGCTTGCCGCGATACTTGCTGATCCAGGTATGCAGCGTATTGACGTTAATACCCAGCTCCCTAGCCGTCTGGGTGACGGGTTGATCAGACTCTACCGCCAGTTTGACTGCCGACTCTTTGAACTCAGCTGTATAGGAATTGCTTTTCTTCTGACTCATGACACA
>NZ_WBOM01000024.1 GCF_008973755.1 Nitrincola alkalilacustris
TTGCCAGCTCCCCGAAGCTTTTCGCAGGCTACCACGTCCTTCATCGCCTCTGACTGCCAAGGCATCCACCGTGCACGCTTATTCACTTGACCATATAACCCGAAGGCGTCTGTTCAACTGAATGCTTTTTTACGATTGATTCGCCAATTGGCGCTTGTATTGCGTCGACAAAACGCAATCAAGTTTGTTACTTTCTTCAGATCCAGATTGTTAAAGAGCGTTTAAGACCTAAGCCTTAAGAGTTGTTCTGATCCTGTCACCAGGCATCAAACCAAGTCTTAAAACTCATGAGCATAATGTTGTTGTACTGTCGTTACCTTACCGGTGTGACATCTTCGTGAGGTGATCACGAGATGGTGGAGCTATGCGGGATCGAACCGCAGACCTCCTGCGTGCAAAGCAGGCGCTCTCCCAGCTGAGCTATAGCCCCAAGTAATGCTTTCCAGCCTATAACACAGACACCGTCCAGGATTTTGGGTCAGTCAAGGCAAATTCTGAGAACGCATAGTCAACTATGCGACGAGGAATTTAACGCAGAATGACGCAAAATTGGTAGGCCTGAGTGGACTTGAACCACCGACCTCACCCTTATCAGGGGTGCGCTCTAACCAGCTGAGCTACAAGCCTACATCCTGATGTCTTTTTGACTCTGCTCGTCGTTGCAGTCTTCATTCATTCGGTCATGTACTCGCGTACACTCTCTCACTCATTCAGCCTGCGCCTCGATCAGATCCAAAAATCCAATCAGCCTGCCGGCATTGAGCCTAAGCACATCATGCTCTCTTTACGCTTCTGATCAGGTAATACAAGTGAACGCTTGCCAAGGTCTCGCTATCGTTTAAGGAGGTGATCCAGCCCCAGGTTCCCCTAGGGCTACCTTGTTACGACTTCACCCCAGTCATGAATCACACCGTGGTAACC
>NZ_WBOM01000025.1 GCF_008973755.1 Nitrincola alkalilacustris
ATCACCGCCATGTCGGATGGCCGTCTGACCGTACAGGTTTACTCTGCAGGCGAACTGGTACCGGCACTGGGTGTGTTTGATGCCGTTATCGAAGGCTCTGCCGAGATGAGTCATGGTGCTGCCTACTACTGGCAGAACAAGAGCCGTGCCACCAACTTCTTCACCGGGGTGCCTTACGGCATGACCTCACGTGAGCTGGCGGCCTGGATTCGTTACATGGGCGGTCAGGAGATCTGGGACGAAGTCTACGATCAGTTCGGCGTTAAAGGTTTCCTGTCCGGTGATACCGGTACTCAGGCGGGTGGCTGGTTCCGTAAGGAGCTGACGGGCCTTGCCGATATCCGCGGTATCAACTTTCGTACCCCGGGCCTGGGTGGTCAGGTATGGCAGAAGATGGGGGCCACGGTGGTCAACATGGCTGGTGGTGAGATCTATCAGGCGCTGCAGTCCGGTGCTCTGGATGCGGCTGAGTTCGTTGGCCCTTATAACGATCTGGCGCTGGGCTTCCATCAGATCTGCAAGGACTACTACTTCCCGAGCTTCATCGAGCCGGGTCTGGCGACTGAGCTGGTGGTGAACAAGTCCAAGTTTGCCGAACTGCCGAATGACCTGCAGCAGATCGTCGAGTTTGCCTGCCAGGCGGAGTACGATCAGGTGGCGTCCGACTTCTATGCCAACGACCCGATTGCACTGAAAACCCTGGTTGAGCAGCATGGCGTGCGTGTGCATCAGTTCCCGGATGAGATCCTCGAAGCCGGTGCCGTGGCAGCAAAAGAGATCATCACAGAGCTGCGTGAAAGCGGTGATGCTCTGACCAAGAAGACCACTGAGCACTTCCTGCAGTCACTGAACGTTCTGCGTACCCGTACCGAAACGGTTGACCAGGCCTTCCTGGC